>NZ_WJHU01000004.1:0-634648 GCF_033712365.1 Chryseobacterium sp. JV558 | reverse complement strand
TATTAAGAAATAAAATTATATAGATTTAAAAAACATAACCTGGTTAAGTTAAGATTTTACTTTCTTTGCAAAATCTCACAAAACGATAATTAAGTTGAGTTTAAAAATCGTTTCATTTACTTAATTAGCAGTTAGTTCGATTTTTGTTATGTTGACAAGATCAAAAAGTCGAATCATTAATTTAATATTATTTAAGATGTTGATTATTAAAGATTTATTGTTTTTTTTTCTTATTTATTAGATAGTTTGTATAAGTGTCTGATAATAAGCGTTTAAAAAGTAAATAGAATACAGGAATTTAATACAAAATTATTATATTTATTTTAAAAATAATAAAATATGAAAAGTACTATTGAAGGATTAAAATTTGTTTTGCTATCTCCTTTTATATTAATGAAAGTAATTATCGTATTAATAATTATTGGAATTAAGGCAATAGCTCGTATGATTCTTAAAAGTGAATTTGAATCAAAACAAAAATTTTTGGAAATTTCCCAGAATAAGAGGAGCGAATTGTATAAAAATAATGAAATCTTGATAGAAGAAAATAAACTGTTATCTAAAAGATTAGAACGGATGAAATATATTCTTGAAAGAAATGAAAACTCTACGACAGAGGCAACTTTAACTAAGCATGGTGAAATAGTCTTTATGACCTATTCTCAAAAGAATCTTTTTGATAGTATTTACTTGTCAGGTGAAAATGGAGATGATAAATTTTGGGATTCTGTAATGCACTTTAGAGACTATGGGAATGAAATTAAGATTGTTGATTTTCTAACAAGGAATGATTCGGAAAATAGAGGATACGGTAGAGTATTAATGAACTTTGTCATTGCGGAAGCAAGGAAAAAAGGTATCAAATGTATAACAGGAGACTTATCGAGCGTTGATGCTGATAATTTTGATTGGCTGATTCCATTCTATGAATCATTTGGTTTTGATTGTAAGTTATTTAATGATGATAAGATAATAAGAGGAAATATAAGGCTGTTATTGGAGGAGACTGGAAAAAAAGTAGGTTAATAAAATAAATTTTATACAAAAAGGGCAACCTCAGATTCGATCTGAGGTTACTTTTTTTATAATATGGGTTTAATATTTTTGAATATGATTATTGATAATCTCAATATAACTGTAGCTTTTTTGAGATTTGACAAGTTATCTAAATCAATCACCTTATTTTTTGTTTTCCCAAAATCTATGTCATTAATCAAAGTTTCATAAATTTACATACTATGAGTATAATGTAACAATATGAAAATAGGGTGTGCCAGGATTCAACCAAAGATTAAAATTTTAATTTGCAATTGAAGCTCTTGAAAACATTTTACTGATATGCCAGAATTCTTGACAATTCATAAATTAAGAATAAAAGAAAATGGCAAATAAAAATAAATAACTAGAAAATATTACACGAATTAAAAAGAGATGAATTTAAGTTACCTCTATACACCAGTTAACTCCATAGCTGACCTTCCCATTGATTCAAAAATTCAAGAACTTCCTTTAGAAAAATTAGCATGGGAGGACTTTGAAAAGCTATGCTTAGCTATAATACAAACAGAGTTTTCTGTAAACGATTGTGAGATATATGGTATAAAGGGGCAAGCGCAACAAGGAATAGATATTTATGCAAGACAATCAAATGGAAAATACTACTCTTATCAATGCAAAAGATATCAAAAATTCGATTTAGATGATATAAACAAGGCTATTGATTACTTTAAAGGTAAAGACTTTTACAGCAAAAGCGATAAATTGTATTTATGTACATCTTGTGAGTGGAATAAAACCCAAATACAAGACAGATTTGAAGAACTTAAAACAGAGCTTGAAAATGAAAATATTACTTTGGTGAAATGGGATAAAATTCAACTTTCACGGCTTCTTAAAGATCAACCTCAAATCGTATTTGATTTTTTTGGTCTGGAATGGGTTAAAAAATTTAATGGAGAGCTTGCCTTACAACAGCTTTCGAAATCAAAAAAAATCGATGCTCAACAAGTCGTAAAATTTAGGAAAGAATTATATGAATTTTATTCAACAATTTTTAACATTCAAGATCCTGGAATTCCAATTAAAGAATTAAATAGTCCATACACTTTACAGGATAGATTTATTATTCCAGATATTCTCTCAAGTGTAAAAGAGGAAGGTTTTAAACCTACTAAAGATGACTCAATATCAAACGTAAATTATGATCAGTATTTTTATGATTATTATGGACAATCTGAAAATGAATTTAAACGCAAAAATTTAAATAATCATAACGACGTCGAAGAAAGCAGTATTGATATCCGAATAAAAGTAGATGATGCATTAGTAAACAATAATAAAAATATAATTATTGGTGACCCCGGAGCTGGCAAAAGTACTTTGCTTAGATATATTACATTAGATATTTTAAGTTCAGATCCTCAGTTAGAAAATATTTCGCAAAAATATGGTAAAACATTACCTGTGTGGCTACCTTTTGCCTTCATAACAAAACACCTTAGTCAAAATGACTCATTAAGCATCTCAGAAATCCTTAATCTTTGGTTTAATAGTTTTGGCAAAAATTATTTGTTTGATGTAGTAAAAGATGCAATAGATGACGAACGACTATTTTTGATAATTGATGGGATTGACGAATGGAGCAGTATTTCTTCTGCACAACAAGCAATAACACGTGTTGAAGCATTAAGAGAACTTTATGATTGTAAAGTTCTTTATTCGAGTCGACCATACGGATTTAAGATACTAAAAGACTTTTTCACGAACCTATACGTTTTAAATCTTGCAGGTTTTTCTATTTCTCAACAAAGAAGTTTTGTTCAAAATTGGTATAGTAAATGGACTTCCTTACAAGATACAAATAGAGACAAAGATTATTCAAAAACACTAACGGATAATTTTATAAAAGAATTGCGACAGTCAGGCGATTTAAAAAAATTAGCAGAAATACCTTTGCTATTGAGTATTTTAATTATACAAAAAATGCAAGATTCGGTTCTGCCTAAGAACAAATTGGAAGCACTTAAGGAAATAACCCAATACTTAATAAAAAAACATCCTGTAAAGCGGGGCACAGATGCGGGAATAGTTCAAGAGGAAATAATTGATGTTGATTTTAAAGATATTTTTTGTGAATTAGCAATCAATATTCAGAAAGAGAGTAATGATGGTGTAATTTTAAAAAGCGAAGCACAAAAAGTAGTTGAACAATATCTTATTACTTATGCTGAATATGATAAAGCAAAAGCAAAAGTCCATAGCCAAAAATTAATAGAAGTCGGAGCAAATAACTTTGGAATTATCATTGAAAAATCAAATGAAGAAATCGCTTTTGGACATAAACAATTTCAAGAATTTTTGGCTGCACAACAATTGTATGAATCTGATGAAGATTTAGCTAGTGAATTTATAAAAGCTCATTCTGCTAATCCCACTTTTCATCAGGTAATTATTAGTTTTTTTGGATTAATACCATTAAAACAGATTAAAAAGTTTACTAAACATTTTTATGCTTTAAAAGAAGCTACTTGTGAAAAATTTCAAAAAAATTATCTTTCACTTATTTCATATGAAGTTGCTATTAATCTAGACAACACACCAAGTGACATTATGAATGAAGCATTTGATTCTATTATAAGAGATTTTGAGTATGAAACAGACCTGACATATAAAGAAGCATTGCTTAAGCAAATCCTTAATGCTTTACAAAATGGGAGATTAAAAGAAAAAATCCAGGCTTTCCTGATACAGTTTTTTCCGAATCAATACAAGTACAGAGATTATCGTGTTAATGCATTACGATATACTCCCAATTTAAATAAACTACAAATAGAATTTTTAAAAAAAGCTTTTATTAATGGAACAATAGAGCAAAGACATGATGCCTCCTATGCTTTTAATAAACATATTAAAAATAGAGATGTTTTTAAGCTTATAAAAGGTATTATTTCAAACTGCTCAAATCCAGAAATTTTAGCTTTTGCAATTAATAGTATTATCACAAATGACATATCAGAAGTAGAAAGAGAGAACTTAATAAATTCTATTGAAGTTGATGATTCTGTTGTTCAATTTTATTTATTTAAGTATAAAATTTTCGCAAAGAAACATACTCAGGATGATTTAAAATTGATAATAAAAACTATAAATCAGATTCCTTATCAATTAAAAGATGAAGCTGTTGATTTATTAATTGATGGATTTAATACGGACAACTTTTTGAAAGAAATACTAATCAAATCGTTAGAAAAAGAACATTATCATAATGACCAAGAAAAAGTATTTGATAGAGGAATTGTTTGGAAAGTCCTTTTTCATTGTTTTAACAAAGAGCAAGACGTAATCAATATAATTAAATCTGAATTTAAAGAAAAATTTCCTTTTATTTCCGACAGACATGAAATGTTTAAACATTTGGTTTACTATTTTAAAGATATTGAAGAATTAGTTCCAGTTGTTGAGAATTGGTTAAGTGAATATTTAAAAGAATTTAGTCATATTGGTCCCGAGACTGCATTTGCAAGTATTTTTGTTCATTCGGAAAAAGTTAAAAATTCTCTTTTTGAGGATTTGCAAAATTCCTATACTTCTCATTGGAGTGTAATGGCACTTTTAGATGGTTGGAAAGATGATAAACAAGTTAAAGAAAAGCTAAAAGAGTATTTTAGAACGGTTGAAACAAAAAAGACATCTGCCTCTGCACATTTTATCTCTAGAGTATTTGATAGAAATGAAAAAGAAGAAGCAATAAAAATATTAGAAGGAATTCTATTTGATAAAAAAATAACCTTTAGAGAAAGGTCTATATCAGCATTAATTGAAATTGATAAAGAATATTTTGAATCAAATATTTTGAAGAGACTTATTGATCAACTTGAAACTTTTCCTAAAGAATTTTGGGGACAATATTACACTGCAATTGATATAATTGTAAAGAATTTTCATTCAAGCGAAATTGTTCAGAAGTATTTCTTAGAACATATAGAAAATGATAACACTCTTTATGTTTTAGCGGTTCATTATTTTCCAACATTAATAAAATCAGAAGATAAAATGCTAAAAAAATCTATTCCTTTAGCAAAGGAGTTTAAATTGTCGATTATTGAAGCATTTTCTGATTTATCAATATTTCCTAATAATATTGAAACAGCCTTAAGTAATTTTGAAACAGAAGCCGAAGAAGAAGTAATGGCAGATATGGCAATTTGTTTATTTAACCATATTAAGGAAACTAATACCAATAAAATAATAAACCTAAGTAAGCCATTAGTTTTTGCCAGAGGAATAGATCATGAAGTTAAGAGGAGAATTGCTTTTACAGGTTTTTTAATCACGAAAAAGTTAGATGAGTATTCATTAATTGAAGATGTTGAAGGTAAAGGTAAATATAAATCAAAATTACTTGATATCTTTAGCGAATATACTTACCAGGAATCTTCAAGTGGAATAATGATAAAATCCATACTTGATAATTTTGATTATCTAATTTCTTATAGCGGTAAGGATTTTGGTTCAATCGTTGGGGATTTAAAATATAACAAAGATATAGAGGATATCTGGGGTTTTTTTGCGAAATATTCTTCAAAGTCCTCACCAACTTATAGTTATTTAATGGAATTCATATCGAACAACTCTCAAACAATCAAAAACAATTCGATAATTAGTTTTCTAAATAGAACATCTCCTAAAAGTCCTATTCTAAAGAGTATTTTATTACGCTTTATTAATAATAAGGAAAGACATAATGAGATTCTTGCTGGTAGACTGTTAGGGACTAATTTTAAAAATGACAATCAAGTTTATGAAGAGATAAAGGATGTAAAACTAAATGGTAGTTCTGGCAAAATTATAGCTTTGTGTAGTGGTTGGCCGGATGAACCCATTCTTAGAGATATGTTTAACGAGATAATTCAAAATCAATATTACGTTGATGATTATGTAGATTTTAATCTCAAGTTTTTATTTCGAGATATAGATACTTTGAAAGAATTTCTAAAAAGGATTTTTGGGAATACTAGTGAGGCCAAAATTTATCATAGATACTTTTTTATACCAATGATTGAGAGGCTTAAAAGAGATAAGAACTTTAGCTTAGCTATAAAAGAACTTTTGTTATCAAGTAATTCTGTAAGTGAAAAAATATCTTATTATAATTTACTGGCACAGGTCAATATGGTAGATAATGAGGTGTCTTCTTGGAAAAATAAAATAACTGACTTTAAAAATGATTTTGGTTACGATATAGTGTCAAATAAAACCGTTCGATTGAAAGATGTTTTACATGATTATTACTATTAAAGTTAAAAGGTTGTATTGATTTTAAATTTATATTCAATCAAATTTAGATTTAATTTTGAATAGAAAATGAATAATAAAATTGATGAAGTGACCGTGGTGAAAAATTTAATACTTATTATAATGTTTGGAAGTTATAGAAATACTTTTTATCCTCTAAGTGATGTTTAAAAAAACAAACGAAAATGATACATAGGATTTTTCCGATAGATTTTTGAATGAATATTCTAGAGAAGATGAATAAATTATGAAAATTGATTTCTCATGCATACTTATTTTAATTGAACATAGATTTAAATTTAATATACTTGGAAAAAATGTAATTAATGAATTTTAATTTGATTTTTTTATCTTTAAAAAACAATAACCAAAAATATTTAAACATGAACTTAGAAGAGGCACGTCAAAAGATAAGACTGTATAGAAAACTCAACGAACAAAGTAGATCATTTAGACATAAAGATTATGATCATTTTTATGAACTTTATTCTACTGAAGATTTAGATTCTGTTCAAGAGATACTCACAGAATATGAACAAATTAAGGTTTCAGATGTAATTAATCCAGAAAATGAATTTTTTAAATTTTACGGAGCAAATTATGCCGATAAGTATCTTGTTGAAAGAACAGAAAGTGGTTTTAAGATTCATTTTGAATTTAGTGATATTTTATTTTATGAATTACTAAATTTCTTTAAAGAAGATATTCAAAAATTTATAGAAATAGTACCAAGAGAGTTTTCATTCTATAGTCTAGGGAATAATTCATATCAAATTCCATATAATGTTTATCAAGATTTTTTTACTCGATTGGAGAATGAGGATATTAAAGAAGCTATTAAATTTTTAAATAGAACAGTGACTTTTAGTATTGTTTCTGACTACGAGCATATTTCAACCAATATTTATATTAGTCGTATAAATGACTACTTAAATTATTTGGAAAGATACAATTATTAAACGTTAAGAAATTCTATATTATACAATATAAATCTTACACTACACAATTTAATTTAGACAAAATATATTTAATCTATAATTATGGAAGAACTACAAAATTTAATTAAAACTTCATATGGTGTTGTGGATCTTATTTTTGCAGGGCATGAATACGATCGAAAAAGAGCTTTAGAAGCTATAAAGATTGCTAACAGGGAAGGTGTTGGTTTTAATGATTTCTTAGATATGCACAGAGATTATTTAGAAAATAAAAATTGTTCTTATGAACATATTGAAAATCAAATTTTAAGAGTACAACAAATTGGTTTGTATTTTAGTAATGACTAATATGTAAATTAGAATTCTTTATAATCAATATTATATTTCATAAAAGCCTTATTATATTCGATATATAAGGCTTTTATGATTTTTTAATCTTTTAGATGAGTTATCTTTTCATTAGCTTATATTATAGGAATAGATTATTAATATTAAAAAGTCTCAAAGGCAATCAAATCATACGGGTTACCGTAAAGAAATTTAATTTTTAAAGGATAATTTTAAAGATTAAAACTAATTATCAAAAAAATATGTCAATAATTAAAACCACGATGGAATATCATCAAGAAATTCAATTAAGAGCAAGTCAAGATGCTTATAAATGTACTTGTCATTATTTAAAAATAATAAATGGCAATCCTGAGCCTCATGCAACAGGGGTTTTAGTGAAAATAGATGATTGTCATTTTCTATTTACTGCTGCTCATGTGTCTGAAGATTTACAAAATGAAATTGTGATAGGAATTGAGGAAAAGCTTACTGTGAAACTTGGTGGGGAATGGACATTTAATAATTTAGATAAAAACCAGAAAAGGAAAGATGATAAAATTGACATCGCAATATTGAAATTAGATGATGAAAGTGTTGATTATATAAAAAGACAATATTCCTTTATTAACCAAAATCAGTTGGGAATAAACCACGAAATTAAAAATCTTCCTTATTATACTGCAATTGGATTTCCAGCATCTAAGAATCGATTTAATAAGTATAAAGGTGAATTAAAAAGTAGCCCATTTATATACAATACTGTACCTGCTGATGAAAAAAAATATAAAGATTTAAATTGTAAGGAATATGAAAATTTGATTCTTACATATGAAAAAAAAAGGGTAATTGATAATCAAACCAAAAGAAAAATTACTGGGCCAGATCCATATGGAATCAGTGGAGGAGGGGTTTGGTTTGTACCAACTCAATTAGTTAATGAAACTGATATAGTAGATAAAAAGCTCGTCTCAATATTAACCGAATGGTCAAGTGAGAAAAATATATGGATATCAACAAGAATTGATCTTTTTACTGAAGTTATCAGGCAAAAATATAAATTAGGATTACCAGAGTCTAAAATTATAAAATTAAATACCAATTAAAAAATGTGTATAAAATTGGATTATCGAAATTTTTGGAAAACTGAAAATTCACTTGCTAAGTTTACTCTTTATTACACATTCTATTCTTTTAGAATTAACAAATCAAATGAAAATATTTCAAATTATTAATTAGTAAAGAAATGGAGTGCTTAGTGGTGAAAAGGCAGATTACATATTCATGTATATTTCCTGCAGGTGAAGATAATCTGATGGATATTCTTAAAAATATTCCATCAAAAAGTGCTATTGAATGGCTTTCATATTTGCTATTTAAAAAGGGTTTAATGACAAGTAACCAAAGCGAACTTGATTTTTTTATTCCATTATTGTTTAAAATGAATGCAAAATTACAACGTGAAATCACTGATTATTTACAATATATTACTAATGAATTAGGGAGTTACGTGTTTATAGATAAAGCTTCTTTATTGATATTAATTGAGTATATTTTAGAAAGCCATAATGAGAATAATGAGGATATACTTGAGTCAAAGGATGATTTTTCAAATTTATTTATTGCTTATTTAATTTGTTGTGATGAAAGGATTCATTATTCAACTCAGGATTTGGCGTCTATTAAAGATGCGGACTCTCAAGTTTTACATCATTTGCCAGTACAATTAAAAATTAATGATGTAATTTATCCTAAAGATTATAGAGTAGAATTTATAAGGTTTTATCACTTTATGGTTTTTTGTGAGCAAGATGTAGAATTCAAAGGATATCTAAAAGTATTTCTAAAAGAAAACCAGATTGAAAAATGGGAGGATTATTTACACTTTGTTTTGCACATCTATCTCAGAAATGCTACTAATGAAGAAGGAGCTACAAACTTGATGAAAATCGTTCCTGTGAGATGCTATCAGAAAAAGCTTTTAAATGCGATGAGTATTGATATCAACAGTTTTAAAAGGACATCTGATTTTACTGGATTAAGAAGTAAGCCAATTTATTATCATGGCAATAATTTATACAGTATTATTTTTTCAAAATTTTTTATTGATAAAATGTTTCAGAGTTTTTTGTTTGATCTTGCTTCTACGTTGAAAGAGAAGGGGATGAATAAAATAAAAAATTATCCTCAACTTAAGCAATTAGTAGGAGAACGTTTTACAGAAAAATATTTGTTTTATGAAATAATGCAAGGTTGCTTTTCAAAAACATATAAAAAACTTATATCAGGAGATGAGTTGAGAAAAAAAATAGGAGATGGAGAACCTGATTTTTATATCAGAAAAGGAAAAAACATATTTTTATTTGAATTTAAAGATGTTATGCTAAATGCTAAGATTAAACATTGCGGTAATTTAGAGAAAATTCAGCGTGAGTTTCTTCAAAACTTTGAACTTAAGACAATAGAAAAAAGTGGGAAAAATCAAAAACATAAAGATAAAGGTATAACACAGTTACTAAATGTGATAGAGAATTACTTAACTACAATCTTCCAGAATTTGGATAGATTTGAGATAACGGATAGATTTAATGTTTATCCTATAATTGTCTATCAAGATCCTTGCTTTGACATTGAAGGTTTCAGGTATTTACTGAATGACAGGTTTGAAAAATTGAAACGGAGTAGAATTATTCCTGAAGATTGTTTTGTGAAAGAATTTGTAATGGTACCTCTTGAAATTCTAATTAAACTTGAAGATTACTTTGCTGATGGAATATTACAATTAGATATCCTCATTGACAATTACATAGTGGAATGTAAAAAATCTGAACAAAATAAATTACGTCCTTTTAATAAATATATTATGAGGCAAGCTAAAGAAAAAGGGTATAGGGAGGGGAAAAGTTCAAGATTTCAAAATATCCTGAATTCTTTTGTTTAAAAAAAATTGAATTAAATAAAATAATTAGCCACCCTTTTGACCACCCTAAAAATCAAAAACCTCTGAAAATCAAATGATTTCAGAGGTTTTTTGTACCCAGGACCGGGATCGAACCGGTACTCCTAAGAACTGGTGTTTGAGACCAGCGCGTCTACCAATTCCGCCACCTGGGCTTGATGTTTACTTCAAACGTGATGTTTGTTTCAAATTGGTGTGCAAATATAGGAACTTTTTTCAATGTTCAAAAGCTTTTTGAATAAAAATTTTTAAAAGTTGAGTTCCAAACCATCGTAGGCAAGGTGCATTCCGGACGGAAGCTGTTTATCTTCAATGTCATGCAGTCCTAAATGATGGCTGATATGTGTTAAAAATAATTTCTTTGGTTTTAGTTCTTCAAACAGTTTGATAACATCCGGAAGAATAAAATGGGCAGGATGAGGATCAAATTTTCTGATGCAGTTTAATATCAAAACATCCAGATTCTTCAGTTTTTCTTTTTCAGTTTCAGAAATAAATCCGGCATCTGTAATATAAGCAAGGTTTTTAAATTTGTATCCGAAGACCGTAATTTTATAGTGAATCACTTCTACGGGAGTGATTTCCGTATCCAATACATGGAAAGGCTTATTTTCAATTTCATGAAGTTCAAAAGCAGGTGCTCCGGGATATCTTACATCGGCAAAAGCATAAGGAAATCTGTTTTTTATTTCATGAGCAACTCTTGAATAGCAGTAGAGAGGAACATCATGCCCACTCTTAAAAATCAATGGCCGCATATCATCAAGCCCGATTACGTGGTCATTATGTTCATGAGTTATCAACGCAATATCTACGGTATGTTCTTGGTTGGTAAGCATTTGCTGCCTGAAATCCGGACCGCAGTCTATCAGTATTTTTTTATTTTCTTCCGTAGTCACCATCACAGAAGAACGTAAACGTTTGTCTTTGGGATTTTCAGAAGTACACACTTCACATGTACAGCCTATAACGGGTACACCTTGAGAAGTACCGGTTCCTAAAAATTTCAACTTCATTTTCTTTTGAGGTTGGTTTAATTTTGGTAAATTTACGAAAAATTTCATGTCCTAATGTATCAGAAACTAACTCCTAAACAAAAAGCATTAACAATTAATCTAGATCCTACTATTTATGGTACTTTCGCAGAAATTGGAGCAGGGCAGGAGACTGTTCGCCACTTTTTTAGAGCAGGGGGAGCTTCCGGTACGATTGCTAAGGCGATGTCTGCTTATGACAAAGATTTTAGTGATGCCATCTACGGAAAGGAAGTAAAAAACAGGTACGTTACCCAGAACAGGCTTCGCAAAATGCTTCGCTATGAAGTAGCTTTGATTGAAGAGAGAATTTCAAGAGATAATAATCCTGACAGAAAATTCTTTTCTTACGCCAATACGGTAACAACCATTAATTTTGACAAGACTGTAAAAGGCCACGGCTGGGTAGGAATTCGTTTTCAGACCAAAGAAAATGAAGATTACAATGAAATCGTGATTCACGTAAAATTCAAAGAAAATGATGCTACCCTTCAGCAGGAGACCTTAGGGAATCTTGGGGTAAATCTTATTTTCGGGGCTTTCAATTATTTTGACAACCCAAGAACTTTAGTAGAATCTCTGTACGACGATGTTGCGAAAGACAACCTGGAAATTGATATGATCGATTTTAGCGGGCCTGCTTTTGCTTACGTTGATAATAGACTGATGTCTCTTCAGCTGGTGAAAAATGGAATGACCGATGCGGTGATTTTCAATTCTCAGGGCAGTAATATGCTTCCGGCAGATGTATTGTACAAGAAAAATATTTTCGCGGTTAGAGGAAGTTTCAGACCGGTAACGAAAGTAAACATTGATATGCTTAAAAATGGGATGGATATGTTTTTCAAAGATGCCATCTGTACCCATGAAGAAACAGAAGTTCTTATCGAGATCACTATTTCCAATCTGAGAGCAGACGGAGATATTGACGAAAGAGATTTCCTTGACAGGGTTGATATTCTGGCTAAGCTGGGATATACCGTTATTATTTCCAATTTCTCTGAATATTACAGACTAATCGATTATTTCGCATCTTATACCAGTGGAGATATTGGAGTAGCAATGGGAGTAAATAATATGTTGATGGTATTCGACGAGAAATATTACAAAAATCTGTCAGGCGGTATCCTTGAAGCATTCGGGAAATTTTTCAGAAACGGGATGAGAGTGTATCTGTATCCTTACAAAGATCCTGAAACCCACCAATTGTTGGATTCTTCAAACCTGAAAGTAGAAGAAAACCTGAAAGAACTCTATAAATATTTCAAACACAACAATCGTATTGTAGATATTACAAACTATAATCCGGAGTTTTTGGAAATATACTCAAGAGAAATATTGAGAAAAATAGCATGTTGTGTGAAAGGCTGGGAAACTCAGGTTCCTGAAGGCGTAGCAGAAATGATTAAAGAGCGTGGAATGTTCGGATATAAAGAAGAACTTTCCCTAAAACAATTCTCTTAAAAAAATATATACAATGTCAGAATTAAAGAAAAGACTTTCCTCAATTCTTGAAAGTCCAAAACATAATACAGAAGAAAAACTTGAAAAAGTTTGCCACTTGTTGGATCAGGAGATTTCTTACTTCAACTGGACAGGTTTTTATTTCAAAAACGGAGATAAGGAGGAGTTGATTTTAGGCCCTTATGTAGGTGCTCCAACAGATCATACCATTATTCCTTACGGTAAAGGAATTTGCGGCCAGGTTGCTGTTTCCAATGAAACATTTGTAGTTCCTGATGTGAACGAAGAAAGCAATTATTTAAGCTGCTCCATTGATACAAAAGCCGAGATTGTAGTTCCTATCTTTAAAGACGGAAAAAACATCGGTCAGATCGATATTGATTCCCATACGGTAGATCCTTTCACCAATGAAGACCGTGAATTGTTAGAATGGCTTTGTAATGAAGTTTCTAAGATTTTATAATAGCATTTCAATACAAATAGAATACAGACTCCGACTTTTTAGTCGGAGTTTTTTTATAAACATTAAAATGAAATGTATTGTTGGATATTTCCAACCCTACTATTTATAGTTTATAGTTTATGGATTATAAGTGGTAATGACAAACATGATTAAAGGCTCATCTCCTGTATTTTCAATAGAATGATAACCTATGGAATTAATGGCTGTAATATCTCCTTTCTGAAGAATTTTCTTTCGTATCGCTCCTTCAATTCCGGTTCTTTCCCGATACTCTCCGGTTCCATGCACCACAACATACAGTTCTTGCTCATTTCTTTGATTGTGCGTGTGAAATCCGGATTCATCACCTTTATTCAGTAAAACCATATAGGCAGCCAGACGATTGTGGGCTAATTCCTTCTGATCAAACATCTGCAGCATATATACAGTTCCGTTTCCACCATACATATTTTCACGCTTATCCATTTGTGTGATGGTTCGCTCATTCTTTTCAAATGCCATTACATAAAGATGGATATATTTTGAAACTTCCTGAATAACATGATCAAATTCTTTTCCTTCAGATAATATAACTGTTTCAGACATGTAAGTTTAATGTTTAGAGTTTAAAGTTGGTAATCAAAAAAAAAAAATCAGCTTTGCTGCATCAGGTGGATTTCAGCCAGCAATTCTTTAAAATAATTCTCACATTTTGCAATATGAGTTCCATACCAGGAAAATGCTTCACCATCTACGACCATAATCTTTTTATTGGGGTAAAAAACCTGTAGCTCTTCAATATGTTTTTCCCTAAACGGAAACGGTTCAGAGGACAGCATGATGACATCAGCATCCGCAAGATCTTCAGTGGTAATCTGAGGATAACGGGTTTTATCCTTGAAAATATTCTCAAAGCCAATCTCCGATAAAATTCTATGAATAAACGTATCCGAACCAATGGTCATATAAGGATTCTTCCAGATAAGATAAGCTGCTTTGATGGGAGTTTCCAGCTTGGATTGATTCAGGATGTCGTATATTTTAAGATTGAAAAGCTGGGCTCTCTCTTCCTTTCCGAAAAGTTTTCCGAGGTTTTTAAGCAGATAATAATTGTCTTCAATCGTTTCAACATTGGTTACGGTTACCTTAAAATCAGTCATCAAAGCTTCCACCTGATCTTTTACATTCTCTTCCTTATTGGCAAGAATAAGATCCGGCTGCAGCGCTTTTATTTTCTCAATATTGATATTTTTGGTCCCGCCGATTACGGCTACATTTTTTATTTTATCCTGAGGATGAATACAGAATTTTGTCCTCCCGATAACTTCATTTTCGGTGAGCCCAAGGTCAAATAATGCCTCAGTAATAGAGGGTACAAGTGAAACGATTTTCATATTGGCATGTTAGATGATGCCTAAAATTACAAAAGTTTTCCCGTTAAGAAAAGTCCGGCTACAGAAAAGTAAATGATAAGTCCCGTAACGTCTACAAGAGTTGCTACAAAAGGAGCAGATGAAGTAGCAGGGTCTAGCTTTAATTTCTTTAAGATAAATGGAACCATTGACCCTGAAAGAGTTCCCCAGAGTACGATCAAAACTAAAGAAACGGCTACACTTAATCCTACATAAACCCAGTGGGCGCCATAACTGAAGAAGCCTGCTTCATGCCAGATCATGATTCTTAAGAAGCCGATAATTCCCAAAATTCCTCCTAAAAATAACCCGGTGAAGATTTCTTTTTTCATGACATACCACCAGTCTTTTAAACCGATTTCCTGAAGTGCCATTGCTCTGATAATAAGCGTTGCGGCCTGTGAGCCTGAGTTTCCGCCACTGGAGATAATTAATGGAACAAATAGTGCCAACACCACTGCTTTCTGGATTTCGTCTTCGAAATATCCCATGGCTGATGCGGTGAGCATTTCGGAAAAGAATAATATAATCAGCCACATTCCTCTCTTTTTTACCATTTCGATGAGAGAAGTCTGGGTATAAGGTAAATCTAAGGCTTCAAGACCCCCGAATTTCTGAATGTCTTCGGTGTTTTGCTGTTCAATCTGGTCAAGGATATCATCAATAGTTACAATCCCTACAAGAACTCCCGATTCTGTAATAATAGGAAGCGCTGAACGGTCATATTTTTCAAAATAAGTAACAGCATCTTCTTTGGAAGTCATCGTAGTGATAGCAACAAAGTGGTTGTCCATAAGATCAGACACTAAAGTATCTTCTTCGGCCAACAGTAAACTTCCCACAGCTAAATCATCAATCAGACGGTTTCTTTCATCCACCACATAGAGATAGTTCATAGTTTCCACTCTTTTTCCTACCTTTTTGATCTGCTGAAGACATCTTTTTACCGTCCATTCCCTACGGATCTGGATATAATAAGGAGTCATCAGACGGGCAATAGAGTCTGAATTGTAGCCAAGCAGCTTTAAAGCAATCCTTCTTTCCTGCGGGTTAAGATGATTGATAGAATATTTGATAAGCTCGTCCGGGAAATCCTCGAAAAGAGCGGTCCTGTCATCCGGAGTCATTGCATTCAGAATCTCAGAAACCTCATCGCTTCCGATACTTCTGATGGTATCTTCCTGGAAATCAGGATCAAGATGTGAAAAAACTTCTGCTTTATACTCTTTCGGAACCTTCAGGAACGCGAGCAGCCTCTCATCAGCAGGAAGTTCGCTGAGAGTTTCGGCAATATCGGCAGGGTTGAAGATAAGTTCGTCTCTAGAATTCAAAACGTGAAATTTTTTGGATATGCAAAAATAATTCAAATTTTTAAGACTAGGCAATAAACTGGCAAAATTAAGGATTAATTAAAGTTTAGTGCTTCAGTATAAGAGCAAAAAAAAACACCCGTCGGAACGGATGTATAAAAATTAAATTTTAAATTCCAATATTCTTTAAATTGGTTCACATTCCGAGGTAGGGATGTACGTACAAACTGCATTTGTACAGCACTGGTATGGTCCACAATCTGAATTGTCTCCACACTTTTTTATTCCGCTGCCTTTAATATTTTTTTGCTCCAGCCTGTTCAGCCTCTTAAGATTTGAATTCTTCATGGTGATCAAATATAGTTAAGGTTAAGGCTCTATCGGACAGTCATGATCAAGACATTCTCCATTGCAGCAATATCCCACAGAACATGGTCTTGTTATGCTGCATCTGAAGGGGCCGATACCGCCGTTGATTTCTTTGGCAGCCTGTCTGCTGAGTTTCTTTAGGTTTTTCATATAGTTTAGATTTAATGTTAAACTAAAATAGTAAATATTTTCATATTATTCATTTGTTGGTGAAAATATTTTACTGTAAATCAATATTTTATTTAGTTTTTAAATAAAAAAACACCTACAATTGCAGGTGTCCGTAATGATCATATATTATTCCAGAGGACATGGATTCACAACGCAGATGTTATGACAGCATGATCCACCCGGACATTCGTAATGTTCTGTACATTTTTTGAAAGGTCCGCTGCCTTTGATTTCCTTTTGAACTTGTCTGCTGAGTTTTTTTAGATTTTTCATGAGATTTGATTTTATGTGAGTTAGTTTATTTTTTATTAGATACAAATGAAAGGTGAACAGATTCCAAAGCAACACCATCCAACACTGCAAGGATTGGTTTCGCTGCATCTTTCCATGGATCCTCCATTAACTTGTTTTGCTTTTTCTCTGCTGAGTTTCTTTAGATTTTTCATGATATTTTGGTTTTAATATTAGACTAAAATAGTAAAAAATATTTAATAAATCCTCATTTGGTGAAAATATTTAATTGTTAATCAATTATTTATAATGTATTTAAAGTAAAAGTGCTTGTTCCATAAGTGTGGACAAGTGCTTTATTTAATAGGAAAATACTTTGTGAAAATTATGAATTATAAATGATGAATGATGAATGATGAATGATGAATGATGAATGATGAATTTTTCTGGTATAGCTAATTGAACAGCGGAATAAAAATTCACAATTGACTTGCAACACAAAATTGACCATTGATGATCAAAGGTCTTATCTTATATTCTAACCTTAAACCTTAAACCTTAAACTTTGAAACTTCAACTCAAAGCTCTGCTTCGGTAGGTTTCAGCTTTCTCAGTTTTTTAATGATTCCCTTTATAGCTCCTTCGGTTCCTATTTTAACAGAATTTACGGTGGAACCCAGCAGACGCATGTTTTTTCGGTAAGTATCATGGTCTGTTTCCGTGACAAGATTTCCATCGGAACCAAAAAGTTTCATGCTGACAACTACCTGATTGGAGAAAACATATTTTCCAAAACCTACTTTGAAATACCGTACTTTGGAGACAATTGCAAAATCTGCATCGTTATTGAGGCAGTAATCTACAATAGTTTGTTTATCTATACTGTCAAAAGGAAGCTGAACTTCTGCCCGGAGCATTTTATTTCTTCTGCTGCTGAAATTATCGGAAACAGCATCAAAGAATGCCGTGTTGGTAGGATCTTTTATCTCATCAACATCGGGCTCTACCTCGGGATTGAAGTAAAGAACTTTTTTTATTTTGTCATCAGCCGTTTTCTGAGCTTTTACCGAAGTAATGCCGATGAATAAAAAAGTAGCAATTGCTGTAAAGAATATAATTTTTTTCATTTGTAATTCGAATGCAAAATTACGGCCTTTTCGTTGGATTGCATACAATTTATTAAGAAATCTTTAACATTTTTTTCTATCAAATTTGATTTATGAAATCAATAATGTTTGCAGAATCAAAAAATAGTCGTAATTTTGCACCCGTTACATAATAATCATTAAACAATATTGGAATGTACTTAACAACAGACAAAAAGCAGGAAATTTTCGCACAACATGGAAAATCTGCACAAGACACAGGAAGCGCAGAAGGACAAATTGCTCTTTTCACTTTCAGAATCAACCACTTATCTCAACACCTAAAGGCTAACCGTCACGATTTCAACACAGAGAGATCTCTAGTGAAATTGGTAGGTAAGAGAAAAAGTTTATTAGATTACCTTAAAAAGAAAGATATCGCAAGATACAGAGCTATTATTGCTGCATTAGGTTTAAGAAAATAATCTATAAAGATTTTCAAAATAAAAGCAACTTCGAAAGAGGTTGCTTTTTTGTTTTGCAGTACTTGGAATCTTTAACCACAAAGGCACAAAAGTTTTTAGAAACTATTAAATGTTTGACAAGAGCACTTAAGTTTTGAAAGTCTTTGATTGTAACAAAGAGTATTTAGATTCCTCTGGAATGACACAATTCAAATGTATTTTTATCCATTCAATTTGTCATTCCGTAGGAATCCAGTTAGAAACATCCATAGAAAATGTATTAAAAATAGGGCAAACACTCCAACTGAAGGAGTGGTAATTCCCTCCTGCGGAAGGGTGGCGAAAATTCAAAGAATTTTTGACGGGGTGGTTAGCCCTCTACAGTAGCTATTTTATTCCACTTTCTTCCCAATCTTCCCCAAATGTGTATTCTGAAAACTATCCGGATACTTCAACCCATAACCCAGTATTCTGTCAAAGGCGGAATGAGAAAATAAGATGGCTCCAATCATTTGTAAATAAGGGAGAGATAAGGCTGTTCCCGCGAAATAAACGATAATAGCTATTCCTAAGTGATGAAAAAGGTTGTAAAAGAAAGCTCCCACCTTAGTATTAACGGTATAACCTAACATGGAGATGTCCGGAGCAAAGAAAAGTCCCGCGAACCACCACCAGGAATATCCCGTTTGGGCAAAACCATAGGCTCCCAACAATAGAAATGCTGCGTATTCAAGCTTTAATTGTATTTTCATAATAATTGTGTTAATCTGTTAGATAAGTTGCTTTTGGTAATGAAAAGTTACATTTTAAGATCGAAAAAAGAAAGCGGAATACCTTTGAGATATTCCGCTTATACATTTTGATATGATTGATTTTAATGCCCTGACTTGGCTTCAGTGCTTTCTACATGACCAAGATATTTGGTACAATACGCTCCAAAGATCAGAATAACCAGATAGCAGAACACAGGTATGATAAACGAGTGCTGTACTCCAAACTGATCTGCAAGATATCCCTGGAAAATAGGAACAATAGCACCTCCTAAAATAGCCATTACGACTAAGGATGATCCCTGGCTCGTATATTTTCCAAGTCCTGAAATTGCCAGTGTATAAATATTAGAGAACATGATAGAGTTGAAAATTCCGATTCCTAAAATGCTGTACATCGCCATTTCCCCATGATTGACCATGGCTGAAATCAGTAATACGACATTGATGGCTGCGAAGATTGATAATGTCCTAGCCGGAGCCGCTTTACCAACAAAAAATGCAATGAAATTCAGAACGATAAACACAAGGAAAAAGCTGATCTGAGAGAAGGTAAGGTTCACAATGCTGAAGATCACAAGGAAAACAGCTCCTGCTGCCCCAAGCATATAAAGAGCTTTTTTACTCTGGCTTAAAGATTGGTTTAAAGAGATTGCTCCAAGGAAACGGCCAATCATAGCTCCACCCCAATACATGGAAAGGTAATTCTTACTGATGATTTCATTAAACCCCATGATCTGAGGCTGTTCAAGGAAACTGATGATGAAACTCCCCACTGCTACTTCTCCGCCTACATAGCAGAACATGGCAAATACGCCGAATTTCAGATGACTGAATTCAAGCGCTCCCCAGCCTTTTACCACTTCCTCTTCACCCATCTGGAATGAAGGAAGTTTAACTCTGGAAATCAATAAGGCTACCAACAAAAGAATACCCGCGAAAATAAGATACGGAATTCTCGTTGCTACTGCACTGAATGATCCATCCGGAGACGAGAAAAATTCAAAAATAAGGTGGCCTCCAAGCACAGGGGCAATCGTTGTTCCGAATGCATTGAATGCCTGTGTCATATTCAGTCGGCTGGAAGCAGATTCTTCACTTCCCAGTAATGAAACATACGCATTGGCAGTAATCTGCAGTACCGTAAAGCCTAATCCTAAGATAAATAAAGCTCCTAAAAATAACGGATAATACGAGAACGTAGCTGCCGGATAAAACAACACGCAGCCAAAAGCCGCCAGAAAAATCCCGAACAGGATTCCTTTTTTATATCCTAACTTATTAATAGGATCTCCCTTGGTGATAGAGATCAGAAAATAAATCAGCGATCCGATAAAGTAAGCCCCGAAAAAACAGAACTGCACCAGCATGGATTCGAAAAAGGTAAGATTGAAAAGTTGCTTCAGATAGGGGATCAGGATGTCATTCATACAGGTGATGAATCCCCACATAAAAAATAGCAGGGTGATGGTAACCAACGGAACCGTATAATTCCTGCTTTGCGATTGTACTTCTTTATTAATCATAAACATTTATTTATCTGTATAAGGATAGGTCCTTAACTCTTTTTTGCCTACAGCATTGCATTTTTGTGAAGTAAGGCAAATATAGGAATCCACCTATATGTTTGCAATAATTTTAATGGTTTTTATAATGAAATGTATACTCCTTTTCAAGTCAGAATGTTATTTTCATTTTTTGAGACAATAATACAAAAACAACAGGATTTTTCAATGCATTATTTTTAGAAAAACACATTTTTATTTTCACAAATAATGAATAAGTTGAGATTACAGCTATAAATTTTGAATATTTCATCAACTGATAGCCAATTTTTTGTATTTTGAGAGCCTATTTATGCAAGTGAAAAATTTAATATTTCATTATTATATAGTACCTTTGCACACGAAATTTAAAGAGTTTAAATATTAATTCATACTCAATACGGAGTATTAAGAAGACAAATTTATGAGTATACCTCAAGCGTTTACAGAGATGATTACTCTTGCTGATGGCAGAGAAATCACTATTGAAACAGGGAAATTGGCTAAGCAGGCTGATGGATCTGTGGTAGTAAAAATGGGTGGAACAATGCTTTTAGCAACTGTTGTAGCCAATAAAGAAGCAAATCCTGGTGTAGATTTTTTACCATTAACAGTTGATTACAGAGAAAAATTCTACGCAGGTGGAAGAATTCCTGGAAACTTCTTCCGTAGAGAAGCAAGACCTTCTGATCAGGAGATCTTAACGATGCGTTTAGTAGACAGAGTTTTACGTCCGCTTTTCCCTGAAGATTTCCATGCTGAAGTTCAGGTAATGATTTCATTAATTTCTTATGACGGAAAAACAATTCCTGATGATTTAGCAGGTTTGGCAGCTTCTGCAGCTATTGCTATTACTGATATCCCTTTCAATGGGCCAATGTCTGAGGTAAGAGTGGTAAGATTTGACGGAAAACTTTCTGTTAATCCTAGCTATGAAGAATTAAAAAGTTCTGAATTGGATATCATGGTTGGAGCTACTAAAGACTCCATCGTAATGGTAGAAGGAGAAATGAAAGAAATTTCTGAGCAGGAAATGTTAGAAGCGATTATCTTCGGTCATGCTGAAATCAAAAAGCAAATTGAAGCTCAGGAAAGATTAGCAGAAAAAGTAGGAAAAGCTTTCCCTAAGAGAGAATATTCTCACGAAAACCACGACGAAGAAATTCGTGCAAAAGTTTGGAAGGAGACTTACGATAAAGTATATGAAGTTGCAAGAACTCCATCTGGTAAAGAGGAGAGAGGAGATAAATTCAAAGCAGTTCGTGAAGAATTTTTAGCACAATATGCTGAAGATGCTGAAGAATTGGAAAGAGTAACACCTTTCGTAAAAGTATATTATCATGATGTAGAGAAAGAAGCTATGCGTCAGATGATCCTTGAAGACAATATCCGTCTTGATGGCCGTGATCCTCAAACGATCCGTCCAATCTGGTCAGAAATTGATTACCTTCCGGGAGCTCACGGTTCTGCAGTGTTTACAAGAGGTGAAACTCAGTCTTTAACAGCGGTAACTTTAGGTTCTGTGAAAGATGCAAACATGGTAGACAGTGTTATTTCTCAGCACGACGAAAAATTCTTCCTACACTATAACTTCCCACCATTCTCTACAGGTGAAGCAAGACCTCTAAGAGGAACTTCAAGAAGAGAAGTAGGACACGGTAACCTTGCTCAGAGAGCATTGCAGGCTGTAATCCCTGAAGAAAATCCATATACAATCAGAATTGTTTCTGATATCCTTGAATCAAACGGTTCGTCTTCAATGGCAACAGTTTGTGCAGGAACATTGGCATTGATGGATGCAGGGGTGAAAATTACAAAACCTGTTTCCGGTATTGCAATGGGATTGATCACGGATACAAAATCTGGTAAATTCACTGTACTTTCTGATATCTTAGGAGATGAAGATCACCTTGGAGATATGGACTTCAAAGTAACAGGTACTGCAGACGGTATCACAGCTTGCCAGATGGATATCAAAATCCAGGGACTTTCTATGGATATCATGGAAAAAGCTTTGATGCAGGCTAGAGACGGAAGATTACACATCTTAAATAAAATCACTGAAACAATTTCTGAGCCAAGAGCAGACGTGAAGCCTCACGCTCCTAAAATGGTAGTAATGGAGATCTCTAAAGACTTCATTGGTGCTGTAATCGGGCCTGGTGGAAAAATCATTCAGCAGATGCAGAAAGATACAGATACCGTTATTGCTATTGAAGAAGTAGGTGAGATCGGACGTATCGAAATTGCAGGAACAGACAGAGAGAAAATCAATGCTGCTGTTGCAAGAATTAACGAAATTACTTTCGTACCGGTTGTAGGTGAAGTTTACAATGGTAAAGTAGTGAAGGTAATGGACTTTGGTGCATTTGTAGCCATTGCTAAAGGTACAGAAGGTCTTCTTCACATTTCTGAAATTGAATGGGCTCGTCTAGACAAAGTTCCTTATGCAGAAGGTGATGAAGTAGAGGTGAAGTTCATGGGTTATGATGACCGTAAGAAAATGAAACTTTCCCGTAAAGTACTTTTACCAAGACCTGCAAGACCTGAAGGACAAAGTAGACCAGAAGGACAAGGAAGACCAGAAGGTCAAAGAAGACCGGAAGGACAAGGAAGACCAGAAGGTCAAAGAAGACCAGAAGGGCAGAGAAGACCTGAAGGAGAAAAACCACAAGGAGAAAACCAAGTGGAAAATGAAACTCCTTCTAACGAAGCTTAATAAGATTCATTCTTAGATATAAAAAATCCCTCAATTTGAGGGATTTTTGCTTTTATATCATTGTGGAATGCAGAGTATTCAAGCACTCTCACTTTTGGAAATTTAAAGTAAAATTTAAAGATTGCTCCACCTTCGGCTCACAATGACCAAGAAAATCAAAGGTTTTCAGCAAGTATATTGTTTTATTTTTTGCATCTGTTTCCCCTGCAAAATCAGCGAGATATTAGAATAAATCTATAGTTGTGCGATATTCAATTTTATAGGAGATAAAATCCTTACGACTTAAATTCAATATTTTTTTCCTTAGCGTCTTTACGTTTCCAACTTCTTACAATTAACTTCCGATTCTCTGTTTCAGATCCTCAGCACCACCCGTTTTTCTGGGCTGTCCGTTTTTAGAAGATCCGAAATTGTAGGTATAAGAAAGTGTCACTACACGGGTATCTCTTTTTACAGCAAAATTTTCTAGATAATCATTATAAACGGTTTGTCCTTTTATATTGCTGGTAAAAAACATATCGGTGAAGGCCAGTTTCAGAGTACTGTTGTTTTTGAATTTCTTTTGAGCTCCGATATTCAGATACCAGTTAGGACTCACATCCAGATAAGCATATACTTCTCTTGCCTTATAATTTGCGGTGAGTTCAGCCGTGAAGCCATTTCCCAGTTTGAATGAATTGATGCTGTTGATATTAAAAGTAAAATTTCCTTTGTTATTAATCTGTGTTCCTGAAACATTTCCGGTGTATGATCCGTAGTAGAAATTAGCACTGTTGTTCATATCCCACCATTTGGTCACCTTTACAGGAGCAATAAGATATAATCCTAAATAAGATACCGAATTTAAATTTTCAATCGTTTGTACAGTGACTATCTGTCCGTTTTCCACTACAGGTTTAAGGATGTCTGTGATATTGTTAGATGTTTTGCTGTAGCTTACTGTTGCAAAATATTTGTTGCTCAGGCTGTAGGTCAGTTCATAATTCATTGTGGTCTGTGCATTCAGATCAGGATTTCCGGCTTTCAGAGTCGTAGGATCAAGATAGAATTTAAAAGGATTCAGCTGGTTGTAGCTAGGCCTTGTGATCCTTCTGCTGAAATTAACTTCAAGGTTGCTTTTATCTGTCAGATCATAAGAAAAAACGGCACTTGGAAACAATTGGGTGTAATTCCTTTTGTTAATTTGATTGGTGGTAAGCTGGGTTCCTTTTACATTGGTGTTTTCCATTCTTAATCCCGCAGTTGCTTTGAATTTCTCCCATTTTTTAGAGACATTTCCATACACTGCATTAATATTTTCTTCGTAAATAAAATGATTGGTTTTGGAAAGATCAGGAATCGGAACACCGGAACTTGCATTGAAAAACTTCAGATCGTTATCAGTTTTTACAAAGCTGGTTTTAATTCCTGTTTCCAGCTTCCATTCCTGTTTAAAATTCTTGGTAAGATCAGATTTTAAGGAATAGATATTCAGTTTTCCGTCCATATCACCTTTTATGATATCCAGATTATCTGTGTTGCTGGCTATATCATGCGTTTGGGTATCAAAACTTTGCAGCGAAGAATTTGCATAATTAATATAATCGAAATCAGTAGAGATTTCAGAGCCTAAAGAATCAATTGTGTATTTATGATTAATGTTGAATGAAAGATTGGTCCAGCGGTCATTCGATCTGTTGACGGTGGTGAATGAGCTTTCCGGAAGATGGTTGCTGCCCAGTGTCACATTAGAATTATCGCCGTTGATATTAAATTTGTTTGAAACCAGTCCTACAGAAAAGCCAAGCACATTTTTATCATTCAGATAATAATCCATTCCTGCTTTGGCAACATGGCTGTTGAATCTGAACCTCAGATAATTATCCTGAACATATGCTTTTTTAAAATTGTTGGCTTCATAGAAATTTCTGTCCAGTACCAGACCGTTGTAAGCTTCCCTGTAAGCAAAACTGTAATTTCCAAAAATATTGATTTTCTTATTTCGGTGGTTAATGCTGAAACTGTTATTATTCTTCACATATTTACCCGTTCCTAAAGAGGTGGAAACACTTCCGTTGGTTCCTTTTCTCTGTTCCTTTTTAAGCTTGATATTAATGATTGCAGATCCCGCCGCATCATATTTGGAAGAAGGGTTGGTAATGAATTCTATCTTTTCAATGGTAGAGGATGGAATTCCCTTAAGGTAATTGGCAAGGTCGCTTCCGGTCATTGGTGTATTTTTGCCATCAATCTGAATCAGAAGGTTTCCTTTTCCGCGGAGGCTGATATTATCATTGTTGTCAATACTCACTCCCGGCGCTTTTTCCAATACTTCAAAAGCCGAATTTCCGGTGCTGGCAATGCTGTTTTCAACATTCATGATCATCTTTCCGTCTTGTCTTTCAATAAGGGGTTTGGTTTTGGTGATCGTTACACCTTCAATAGATTTTACGTTCAGATCTATGGAAGGGAGCGTTGTATTTTCAGCCAAAGAAATATTTTCTGAATGATAAACTTCAGTACCGTTTTTATTGATCTTTACCTGATAAGTTCCTTGTTTTAAATCATTAAAATTAAACTTACCGTTACCATCAGCAATTTCTGTTTTGATTAACTGATGATCGGCATTAAAGAGATTGATCTCCATCTGCTCGGCTTTTCCGGATTGTATATTTCCGGATAAAGATAAACTCTGTGAAGCCTGCTGGGCAGAATATCTGCTGCTGAACGAGATCAGTATGCAGATAAAAATAAATGAGAGTATTCTGGTCATAGCGTTTTACTTTTTAGGGTTAAGACAGTTTTCTGAAATTTTCAGTAAAGCTGAATACATGACTTCCAGTTCCTCATTTTTGATCCCCTTCAAAGCTGTTTTACGGTTCTTTTCTACGATATCCTGAACCTCTCTGATCACTTTTACTCCGGAATCTGTTACTCCCAGATTGGTTTTTCGGCGGTCTTCAGGATGAACATGTCTTGTGATGTATTCGGATTTTACCATTAAATCAATAATCCTGGTGACAGAAGCATTGTCTTTGAAAACAAGATCACCAATCTCATTCTGGGTAATTCCCGGGTTTTCCAGAATCGCTTTGATGATAAGCCACTGATCGATCGTGATCGTATAACCATGCGCTTTCAGCTGCCGCTGAGCATAATTTCTGTAGGCTCTGATTGCTTTGTCTATATTGTAGAATATTATTGAATTTAACTTTTCCATATTTCAGAATTTAAAATGACTTATCAATCATTGATATATCAACTAATTGGTAGAATCCCTTTTTATTTTGTTACAATTCCTGAAAAATATTTTCAAAAAAAATTAAAAACGATCTGTAAATTATTTCTGTTTTGTCTTTGTAGAGACGCTTTTTGATCCTGAAGTAAAAGTTATATTTTCTGTGGTTTTGAATAATCTGTCGATTTGTTTTCTGGCTGAGACATCTGGTGTCACCTTATAAAACTCATTAATCAGATCTAGTGAAGTAGGTTTCTTGGGATATTGATTGTGGTTCAGAAAGCTTTTTAAAGCTGTGTTTACGCTCTCTTCGCCAATTAAATTACTCAATTCTACCATGGCTGCAGCGCCTTTGGAATAAGAAATATGGGGAACGTCTCCTGTAGCTTTATAGATGGGAACATTTTCAGATAATCCTTTTTCATTGTCATAGATCTGTTGATGTACTTTGATTCTTTCCATCATTTTTTCTCTGCCGTGCATTTTCTTGTAAAGCATCATTTCGGTATACATTGCCAGTGTTTCGGTAAGCATTACAGACCCTTCTCTGTCGTCAGGATTGATCTGGCTGTTTCCCCACCAGAGATGTGAAAGCTCATGTCCTGCAAGTTCATTGATGACATCCTGTTTCTTATCCGCCTGAATATTGGCGTGAAAAACCATATCTTCCGGCATAAAGACAGCAGAAGGATAGGCTGTTGCAGCAAAACCTCGGGTAAAAGAAGAAATCTCTGCAAAATTGATGGTTTTAAAAGGATATTTCCCGAAATTCTGCTGGCAGTAATCCAAAGTAAGCTTTGCGTTTTCCAGAAGATGATCTACATTTTCAACATGTTTTTGATGATAAAAGATATTGATGGTAATTCCTTTATAATGCTCACTTTTTATTTCATAGTTAGCTGAAGAAACAGCAAACCGGAAAGGAATCTGATCTGCTTTATACTCAAAAAAATGACGCCCGGATTTTGACCATTTCTTTGCCAGATCTCCTGTGCCTATGGCTGTTTGATTCCCTTCAGTAGAAACAGTCATATGGAGATTAATAAAATCCTTTTTTACCACTTCAGGAGCTTCCGGTTTCTTCAGTTCCGTAAGTTTTCCTAATTTGAACTGACTGCGCTGCTTTTCATCCTGGATTTCATAATCCTTTTGATAGCCTATTGTTGGATAATATCTGCTGATTCTCATAAAAGAACCATCTTCAATTATCGCATTAAAAGACTGATGACCATTGACGGCAAACCATTGGTAAGACAGGTTGAAATTCAGGGAAGCTGTTTCCCCCGGCTGCATACTGTGTTTTAATAAGACTTCTGTAGTATTTTTATTAATTTTCATTGTTTCAGAACCAGATGTCAATACAGCAGATTCAAGTTTTAAATCCTCATTAAAATTGATGAGAATTTTATTGATGGGCTGATCGGTTTGATTGATAAGGGTGTATTTTCCTACGATCTGATAGGTGTTTTCTGAAGGATAAAGCTTGATTTCTGTGGTAACATCAGTAATATCTGGCTGTGGAAGATTTTCATATTTCCGGAAGTTTTTTTCATATTCTACCGAGCTTAAGATATCCTGGTCTTCATTGTTAGGAATATATCCTTTCATAAAAAGTATTCCGGAAAAGATTCCTGAAACCAGCAGAAAAATACTTAAAATGGAAGAAATAACAGATATTTTTTTACTCCTTATTAAACGATTAATCGTCCATAAAATACTGATAATGCCCGCTCCGAACAGAAGTCTTTGTGCAAAAGCTTTTTCATAGATTCCATAACCGCTGAAATCACTGTAAGTACCTTTAAAATCAGAAAATATTCTGAAAAGAGGGTAGGAGATGATTTTCCCGGAAACCGGACCGGACAGTATAAAAACTGTGAGAATAGAAACCCCGAGTGCAATGAATTTATTAGGGATTCTGTCATTAATCAAAAGGATCAATCCGGAAAACAGCATCAGAGGAAAAGTATTGAAAAGGAAAACACCCAGATACGCCTTCCAGTCGATATGAAGGTACTGATAAGCGGCCTGGAAAACAATTCCCTGAACAATTAAAATTCCAGTAAAGAAAAACAATAGAAGACTGATGGAGATAAAATGTCCCGTTAATCTGTTTTTTGAAAAATAAGTACTGTTTTCAATCATGAAAAATCCGGAAGATCGGCTTCTCCAGAAGATATCGTTCAGAAAATAGGCTGAAATAAGGAGGCCAAGCAGATGAAAATTCTCTGAAATAGTTGTTGCCATAAGTCCCGAACCTGCATATTTCTGCGGAAGACGAATTCCTTTTTCAATCTCGGCATACATTTCCATACCGACACAAAATAATAGAAGGATAGAAACTGCAGGAACAGCAATACTTTTGAACAGATAGGTAAGATCGGTTTTTACAAAAGAAAATACAGCCCGAAAAGAAGCCAGTCCTCCAAAATTAGCTGAAGCAGTTGAATATGCTGATCTGTTCGTTTCCGATAATGGCTGAATAATTCCCGATGTTTTTACTTTCTTTCCGGATAAACTGGAGAATGAGAATAATCTGAGTGAAAGAAGAAGAAATCCAACGGATATAAAGATAAACAAGAGCCTGTTGAACAAAAGGTATCCCGTAAAAGGTATCATCTGGATATTTTTCTGATGCGAACTAAGATCACGGGCCTGCATAAAATAAGCAGACAGTCCAAAAGGATCAATCAAAGCTGAAAACTGCTGTGTTTCCAGAGACTGAGGTAAGCTTCCCGCCATAAAAGGAGAGTTGGAAAACAGTAAAATAATCATATAAAGCACATACAGAAGCAGTCCGCCCACTACAACCAACAGTTTTTTCCTGACAATAAATGAAATGAGAAACAGAAAACTGCAGACAAATAAACTGTTGATAAGACCAAAGATCAAAAGTGGATAAATGTAATGGATGATTGTAAATCCTTCCTGCATTTCACTTCCGGTACGCATGATTTGTCCTATGAGAAATCCTGTCATCAAAAATGAAAAGCTTACAAAAGTCTGAAGAAAATAAACGGTGAATTTTCCTTTTAGATAAGTGGACTTTGAAAACGGAAATGAAAACAGAATATGATCAAATTTTGAATCCTGATCTTTAAACAGTAATTGTAAGGCATACACGGTGGCGAAAAAAATAACCACAAGACTCAGCATTCCGGTCATAAAACCGATGGTATAAGGTGAGTTTAAATAAATTCCTTCTCCTACTGAAAGATTGAATTGATTTCCGCAAAAAATACCGAGAGCTACCAGAAGTAAGGCCACAAGATAGGTGAGCCAGTGCTTGGTAGTGCGTCCGGCTTCGAATAAAAATATCGTGTTCATGATTAAGGTTTTTGAGTGAGAGTATGGAAATAAACGTGTTCCAATAAAGGAGTTACGGAACTGAAATCTTTGGGAGATTCTTCAGAAAATACAGTAATGTGAAGCTCTCTTTCGAGAAGCTGTCTGCTGATGATCTCATAGCTGGAACCATAGGTTTCCAGTTCGGTTTTGTCAATCGGTTTTGACCAGATTTTGTTTTCCAGTTCTGCAATCAGTGTTGCGGGATTTCCTTTTCTGAGAATCTGTCCGTGGTTCATCACCGCCATTTCTGAGCAGAGGTTTCGGACATCTTCAACCAGATGAGTGGACAGAATAACGATCACCTCCTGGCTGATATCATTGAGCAATGTATTGAAACGGTTGCGTTCTTCAGGATCCAATCCTGCGGTAGGCTCATCAACAATGATAATTTTTGGATCTCCCAATAATGCCTGAGCTACGCCGAAACGCTGTTTCATCCCTCCAGAGAAGGTGTGTACTTCTTTTTTAGCAAAATCAGAAAGGTTGACCTTTTCAAGCAGACCCAGAATTTGATTTTTACGTTGGTTTTTATCGGTAATACCTTTCAATACAGCGATATGTTCCAACAGATCATAGGCAGATACCTTTGGATACACTCCGAAATCCTGAGGAAGAAATCCCAAATTTTGTTTGATATAATCAGGGTTTTTAATAATATCCACTTCATTGAAAAGCAGTGTTCCCGATGTTGGTTTCTGAAGTCCTACGATGGTTTTCATCAGAGATGATTTTCCGGCTCCGTTGGGACCAAGCAGCCCGAACATTCCGTTTTTAATTTCCAATGAAATGTTTTTAATGGCTTGAAAACCATTCTTGTAGGTGATACTAAGGTTGTTGATTGATAATGTGTTCATAACGTTGTGTTTGGGGAATAGAAGGACAGGCAGCCTTTCGGCAGCTAGTTTAAAGTTTAGGGTTTGGAGGTTAGCAGCTGGAAGTTAGAAATTAGAGAATTTAGAAGCTGAATTTTTACACACCACCCTCAAATTCGCTTACTCTCAAACTCTCCAACACGAAACTCGCATCCCGCAACTCATTTACTCTTTAAATTCAAGAATATCTCCCGGCTGGCATTCCAGGATTTTACAGATGGCTTCAAGGGTATCGAAGCGGACCCCTTTGGCTTTTCCGGTTTTAAGGATAGAGAGGTTGACGGGTGTGATACCCAGTTTTTCTGCCAATTCTTTACTCTGCATTTTTCGTTTGGCAAGCATCACATCTAAGTTGACTATAATTGGCATTTTAAATAAATAGGTCTTGTTCGTTTTGCAAATGTAGTCCTTGCTTAAAGATATTCGCAAGAAACAGACAGAAAATTCCAAGCATAAAGTGAATAAACACCAGTCCCCATATCATACTTTCTACTTCCACAAAGAAACTCGCGATAATCACCAGTGGAAGCGGGATAAAAATATTGTACAGGTAAAATCTCTTAAGCTGAATGATGTTTTCCTGAGTAAACAGTTTCTGCTGGAAAAATACTTTGAAAACCCTGGCAGATAACCAGAAAAAGATTCCATAAGTGATGAGTACAGACAGAAATGAAAAAATCATATAGGAGTAATTGTTTTCGATATTTAGAAATGGTTGTTCTGTAAACGGATAATTGATGTGAAGGAACTTTCCTTCTTTATAAGGTACAACCGCAAACCCGCTTATCAGGCAGAATAAGGAATATACAAAAGTGAGTAAATATCCGGCTGACAATACAGAGCAGATATAGAATAAAATCTTTGAAATAATTTTGGTCTGGTTCATGGTTCGAACTTTAATTGATATTGCAAATGTATAATTAATTATCGTAAAACAATAATTAATTTAAATAAAATTTTATTTTGTGTTATTGTAAGACAGAGAATAAAGTGCTGGGAATAGTGTGATAATCACTGTTTTTAATTAATTTTAAATAATAAAAAAATAGAAATCATGGCTTACAGTACTGAGCTTGCCGACCGGGTACGTGAACGGCTTTCAATCATAGAAAATATTGAGGTTGAAGAGAAGAAAATGTTCAGTGGACTGGCTTTTCTGGTGAACGGAAAGATGTGCATCAATATCAGTCACGACAACCTGATGTGCCGTTATGATCCCGAAATGGAAGATGAGGTTTCGGAAAAAAAAGGTTTTCTGCCGATGATTATGAAAGGGAAGCAGTTAAATGGATATTGCTATGTAGAATCCATTGGTTTCCAAAAAGCAGATGATTTTGAATACTGGATCAAGATCTGTCTGGATTATAATCCGATGGCGAAAGCTTCGAAGAAGTGAGTTGTTGGGTTTGAGAGTAAGAGAGTGGGAGTGATGGAGTTCACAATCCCACATTCATCACTCATCATTTATCATCATAATACAGTTTTTCTCTGATCTGAATTAAGATTTTTGTTGTTTTTTCTACATCCGGAGAGTCAGGAAGATTTGACTTAGCATAATGATCTTCTATAGATTGTATCAGGTTTTCTGCTTTTTCCATAACACTTTCATAAGACTGGTTTCCTGCTTTGATATCTAACAGTTCATCCCGGTTTTCTACGCGGATCGTCAGTGAACTGGTTTTAAAAATATGCTCACAAGACTGCAGGAGCCTGATGGTATGCATCATATTCTTACTGTCATAATTTTGCCCGTGAGTCTGATTGACATTGTAACGGTCTTCATTACGCTCAGCTACCCATTTCCAGTATTCCCTGTAATCTTTGCAGTAAACAGAGTATGCATCCAGATTGCAGAACAGATAAGCGACCGGCTTTTCATCTTTAGGAATGGATGATACAGAAACCTGATTGGCCTCTTCATTTTGAATAATACCCTTATATCCCAATGTTTCCGATTCATCATAAAATAAAGCATATATTCCCTTGGTATGATCAATACCCACCAATCCGAATTTTTCCTGTAAAAGACCATTTCCCCCGCCAGTAGAAGGAAATTCGTGCAGCCATTTTTTCAACGGTACAGAACCTTGTCCATCAAGGATAAAACAGAAATCCAGAATAGATTTTCTTTCTTTATCAATAGGATTTAAAATCTTTTTGTTAAGACCTTTTGCCTTTTTAATCTGTGATATAGCATAGCCTGCAAAAGTATCTTTACAGAGTTTTGACAGAAAATCTTTAGTTTTCAGCAGATCCATCAACGGATGTTTATACTGAATACAATCCTCCGGACTTGCCAGAATTTCCAGAATATTAGGATTGTTTTTCTGCAGCAGTTCTACAAACCTCCCGATTTCATAATACGTAATATCATTCGTTTCATTGGAAATCTGTGGAATGTAATTCAGACCAAAGAAATCTTCCTTCGGCAGATAATATACTCCACGGATGTCCGTATCAGAATTCTCCGTTGCCAGCCCAAAAGCGCGGCTTCCGGAAATGGCTTCGAAGAGGAGGAGGTTTTTGTTTTTTAGGTCTTGGATGGTCATAAATTTTCTATATGGCTTCTTGAGATAATTGTTGTCTGTGAATTAAGTTTCAAAGAATTAAAATGTATCAAAAATTTCTTTTAAAAACATTCTATATTCCTCACGAATTGTCAATTCTTTTTCAACAAATAATTCGTTTCTCAGACAATTTACCGCTTCTTTGGTGACAGGATTATATCCTTGTTTGTTCATTTCTTTATTAAAAATTCCGACGCCTCGTTTTTGCCATGGCGGAAGATTGTTATAATTGATTCCGTACTGAAAAAGCAATTCGTTTTTATCAGATTGTGACATTTTTTCAATGGTTTCAGTGGTTTGTTTGACATTAAAACCATTTTTTCTTAATGTCCAGTAACAATAAGCAGAAAGTGAGTTTCTGTGAGAATCTTCCTGTCTCCAGCAAAAATAATCCAGAAGCATTTCCCGGTTAGGAATAGCAATTGTTCGGCAGTCAAAAACACAGATTTCCTGAAACTGCAGACTGAAAAAGGCACTTGCTTCCCCTGCTAGTACAGAATTGATTTTTCTTATTTTTCTGCTGAAAGTATTATCATCTTTATGAATCAACAGAGAAATTTCATCACTTTGAGTATAACCGTAGATGACCTTAAATCCAATATTAAAAAGATGTTTCGTAGCATCAATCATCACTTCACTAAACTTTTTATCAAATGGTTTTTCAAGGGACAGTTTTTCTTTGGTGAGTTTTGTAAATCCTCTTCCATCTAATCTTACAACAATAAAATTTTCTGGCAGAATGTACTGTTCCAAAAGACTTTCATTTCTTCGCATTAAAGCTTCAACTTCTTCAAATTTCATAATCGTTGATTTCAAATTTTTGATCCACAATTTTCACACTGAATATTCTGGAAAAACCTTCTTCAAATAAAGGTTTTTCCAATTCTTTATATTTTGCCTTTATTCCAATTTCGTTAATGGAGTCTTTTCTGTTTTTATTTCGTTCTATACAATCCTGAACATTGCTGTCGAAATAATACCCAATAACTTCATATTTATTTTGTTGAGCAAATTCAATATATTTTTTTCGGCTTTCTTGAGTTACATTCGTATTATCGATGACCATCTTTGATTGTGTTTCGAAACAATACTGGAGCAACTTTCCTTCTTTGTTTCGGGTATTTAGTAAATCCATGCTGATTCTGATATGCGAATTGAAAAAAAGCTCCTTGTAAAAAGAACTTTTTCCACTTGCAGGAATTCCGATGAAAATAATCATTTCCATAATACTAATTTTTGATACAACTCTTCACAATTACTTCCAAAGCTTTCTCTGCATCACAAGCATATAAGCCGGAACACCATGCGGGATTAGCTTCAATCAAAGCCCAGCCTTTTCCTTTTATAATACCGAAATCCAGCACAATGGCAGGGGGCAGCGATGCTTTTTTGAGATTGTTGCTGTCTTCCGTATATATGGGGGAGAGCACAATTATATTTCTCATATGATTTCATTTAATAAGATTAATAATGGTTTTGCTGACTGTCTAAAGTCTCTTTGATGATTTCCGGTAAAGGTCTGAATTGTGTAAGAAATTTATATTTTATTCCTGCAGTTGTTTTATAAGATGATAAATTATACCCTACATTGCCTTTTTCTTCATTATTGAGAACGAGATTGTCATAATTTCCCAGGTCCATGGTGATAGTCAGTTCTTCTCCAGACTTTTTGAACTCTTCATAACATTTGTTGATAAAGTCAAAAGAAGGATTAGTTCTGTCAAAACAATCTTCTTTTATGCGGAATTCATAAACTGCATCATCAAGCTGCTGTAACAATGTAACCAAATCTGCATCCTTTCCGTGAATTTCTTTGTATCGGGTAACAACTAATTCAATAAAAGCTTCCGTATAAAAAATGATAAAACTATCATCATCCACATTCCAAAAAATACTATAAAAATAATTGTGTTTAGGAAGATCATACCTTTTGAAAGTTTCGATCACTGACAGAGGGACTCTAATTCCCATTTCTTCCTTTAAAAATTGACATCTTTCAATAAATTCATGTTTTTTTTCTTCCTGTTTGGGAATCAATTTTTCAATCTCATTTTGAAGGGGTTGAATATACTTCTTTTTGAAGAAGTTAAATATTTTCATGTTATCTTTCTTTAAAGTTTTAATATCTCCCTAAAAACCCTCTCCATCTCACCTTTATTCGCCTTTCCTGCTGATAAACTTTTAGATTTTTCCTCATTCTCAGCGATTGTTTTCTCCAGAAAATTAAAAAGTTCCCAATCGTTCGGATGGTAGTAAGATTCTCCTTTGGTTGCTTTTAAGGCGATAAGATCTTCTATTTTTCGTCTGGTTGCACCATCTGTTAAAACAAGCAGATCACTGAACAGTACAGGAGGAACCGTTCCTTTTTCTATGATCCATTTTCCAGTCAGTGTAGTTCTTAGACAATAAAAATAACTTTTTAATTTTACTTCATCGCTTCTGCAGGCTTCCAGATATTTCTTGCTCATGCTCAAATAATGATAGGAAACTGCGACCGGAGAAAAACAGGTATCTGCCAAAGGCCTGAACAGCTCCACAAATTTTTCATCCGCTTTATATATTATTGGAGAATAGAACCAGCTCAGCAAGGCCGCATTCGACTTTAACAAGAGATGAAAAGTCTTTCTCAAGTCCCAGCCGGAACCGTCCAGATCATCTTCAGTAATGAATTCTATCGTTTCATCCTTATCCCAGGGAGAAAGATACCAGTCTTTTTCATGACGGTATATAAAACGTATATCATAATCACTGTCAGGAGAGGCAAAACCCCAGGCTCTGCTCCCTGATTCTACTGCAAGAAGGACTTTTATACCCCTTGTTGCTTCAACTTCTTTTATTTTTTCTAGTATTTTTGGTGTCATTGTTTTTTATTTATGTTACAAAGTAAAAAGGATAGTGCGCAATGTACTTGCGTAGTTGTTTTGAGTTACAGAAATTTTTAAAAGAATGAGTAGATAAATGAATATTGTCGACTAAAATTTTATTTTGACCTTTGAAAATTGTGCGTTAAAAAAATAAATTTTGTGAACGTTAAGAAAATTCTTCTGTGTGAGTGCGACAAAAATATTGATATAAAAAAGCAATAATGAATTCGCACGAGTTTAGAATTTTTAGAGAACACATTTTATTTTTAGCTCAATTTTCCAGGTCTTGACTTTTTGTTTCTTTTGTGTCAGGACAAAAGAAAATACTATTGAAATTCACTAATATTGCATTTTTCCATTTAACATAACTATCAACATCCATGTTATCATCAGAATTACAGCATAAAATTGATTTTAAAACAAAACCTTTAGGCGCATTAGGGCATCTGGAACACATTGCTCACAAAATCGGAATGGTTCAGAAAACCACTTCACCACAGTTATTGAATCCTCATATGGTAGTTTTTGCGGCTGACCATGGAATTGCTACAGCAGGTGTAAGTGCCTATCCACAAGAAGTAACCTATCAAATGGTCATGAATTTTCTGGGTGGAGGCGCGGCCATCAATGTTTTTTGCAGACAGAATGGAATTAAGATTAAAATTGTAGATGCGGGAGTGAATTTTGATTTTCCGGAGGGCTTAAATCTGGTGAATAAGAAGGTCCGAAAATCCAGCCGCAATATTCTGGAAGAACCCGCCATGACTCCTGAAGAATATCAACAGGCACTTGATAATGGGAAGTCTGTGGTGTCTGAGATTGCAGGGAAAGGCTGTAATATCATTGGTTTTGGTGAAATGGGAATCGGGAATACATCGGCTTCTTCTCTGATGATGAGTAAGCTCTTTGATATTCCTATTACCAATTGCATCGGGCGCGGAACGGGCTTGAATGACCACCAGCTAGACAATAAGATCAATATCTTAAAAGAAGCCATAGAGAAATATCCGTCTGAAATGACTGAAGATGAAATTGCTCAGACCTTCGGAGGATTAGAAATCGTACAAATGATTGGTGCCATTGAAGAAGCGTATCATCATAATATGCTGATCATGGTAGATGGGTTTATTGCAACGGTAGCGGTAGCCACGGTATGGAAAAAGAACCCTGAAATTCTGAACAACTGTATCTTCTGCCATGTAAGCAATGAAAATGCCCACCCTCAGCTGCTGGGACTGATGAGAGAGAAAGCTATTTTAAATCTCAATCTGCGTCTTGGGGAAGGAACAGGCTGTGCATTAGCATATCCTATTATTCAAAGTGCGGTTAATTTCCTGAATGAAATGTCGAGCTTTGAAGGGGCTAACATTTCTAATAAATCATCTTAAGCTTTATAAGATAATAAAGGGGCAATAATGCCCCTTTTATGCTTAATTTGAATTAATAAGTATGTGCAACATCTTTACCTGTAAACATCATTCTTACAGGTTTATTTTGAATTGCATCTTCATTCAATTTATATGAATTAAATATCTGCATGGTAGGAATATATCTGTATAAACCATCATCTACCAAATATAGTTTTCCAGTATTGGTGTTTCGTACCAGTTGGGTTCCTGAAGTGATGTCAGCCCCTCTTTCTCCGGTGTAGTCTTCGATATTTACTTTAAAAACCAAATAGGCTTTACCTTGTACAGCAAACAGATTATTAATTACAGCAAAGGATTCAATACGTCTCAGGGTACTTTCAAATACGATGTACAAAGCTCCCGTTGCATTATCCTGGAAAAACTGTCCGTCGCGAACTCGGTACGCTTTAGGCTCAGAATCTTTTAAGTAGAAAGAAATTCCTTCGTAAACAAATCCATCTTTTCCGTCTCCCAGTTCATTTTTATCCCTTGTGTAGAAGTGAGTCTTTTTATCAGAATTGGAATACCTGTAAATAGGAAAACTTCCTGGTTCATCACCATTATAACTGGTTCCTAAATCTCTTTTCTCCCAGTAACTTTGCCCTGCAAGCTCATTAGGATTGGTGGTTAATACCAGATCATTAGTTCCCGTGTGAAACCATCTTGTAATGACCGGACCAGGTCCATCTGCAGAACCTAATAATCTTTCCTGAAAATAATAGCTTAATCCGGGATAAGATTTAGGAAGTTCAGATGGTAAAGGAGAGGTATTGTACAGATGTTTTTTGGTAAGATCACTGTAGAAACCATAAATAGGATTTGTTAAGGAAAAAGATTTGGACCAGATTCCCGCAGGTGGAGGAGTGGGTGTGTCCAGATTGTCTCTGAAGCCTCCTTTTCCTAACATGTTTTTGTCAGATAGATTCAAGGCTTGTGATTCATTTACATTTACCAGTTCATCACCGGGAGCTGAGCAACTTACTATGGATATAAGACATAATCCAACGAAATACGCTTTTTTCATTTGTTTTTTTTTCATGGTTATTAATGATGCAAAAGTAGAAAAACACTGTATTTAAAGGAAAAATTGTAAGGTGATAACATTCATGTTTTTCATTTTTCCCATTTATCTTTTGATCATATCTGAAAGCTTTCCTACTTTTACTGAAATTGATTAATCCTGGTTTTTATATCTAAAAAACAATGAAAGTCCTTAAGAATGAGCTGATCTACTTTGCAACAGCACTGATGTTTTTCACAAGAATTCCGATTCCGTTTACTATTCCATATTCCAGTGAGATTATGAATAAATCCCAAAAGTATTTTGCCTGGGTTGGATTAGTGATTGGGCTCATTAATGCAGTGGTTTTGTATCTTTCCACGATACTTTTTAATCTGGAAATTGGGATTGTTTTAATGATTATCTCCAGTGTTTTGCTGACCGGAGCGTTTCATGAAGATGGTTTTACAGATATGTGCGACAGTTTCGGAGGTGGATATGGAAAGGAAAAGATCCTGACTATTATGAAAGACAGCCGGGTAGGAGCCTATGGAACCATTGGAATTATTCTATTGTTTGCGTTGAAATTCTATGGCATCCAGGCTTTGGGAATGATAGCGCCAGTTAGAGTTCTTGGCATCATTATTTTAGCGCATACAGCAAGCCGGTTTATTTCAGGAACAATGATTTATACCCATCGATATGTTACCGACATTGATGTCAGCAAATCGAAACCTTTAGCCAATAAACCATTGGATGGAATGGCTTTACTCGTAGGATTTATCAGTGTTTTAATAGCTTTTGCCTTCATTCTGGACTGGCGGTTGATTTTCGCTTTTGCACTGGCGTATTTAGGCAAGATATATATGGGCTGGTATTTTAAAAAGCATATTGGCGGTTATACAGGTGACTGTTTGGGATCCGTACAGCAGGTTTGTGAAGTGTTATTTTACTTAGGAACAATGATCGCATGGAAATTCATTTAATTCGCCATACTGCTGTAGAAAATCCGGAAAACCTGTGTTATGGTTTTGCTGAAATACCTTTAAGGAAAGATTATCCTGAAGATTTTAAAACATTGGACATAGATGATGATTATGATATAGTTGTCTCAAGTCCTTCCCAGCGATGCCGTCTTCTGGCTGATTATTTTAAATTGGATTATCAAACAGATGAAAGACTTCGCGAAATGAATTTCGGGAATTGGGAACTGAAAAAATGGACTGATATTCCGGAAGAAGAAATCAATCCCTGGTACAAAGATTTTATCAATGTAAAAACTTCAGGAGGTGAAAATCTCCTTGAGATGCAGACCCGTGTTCTCAACTTTTGGAATGAACTCATTCAGAAAAACAATGTCAATAAGGTTCTCATCATTACGCATGCTGGAGTCATTCGTCTGATCCTTCAGGCTGTACTTCAGTTTCCGCTTGAAAATATGTTCAATATTCAGATTGATTATGGAAAAAAAGTCATCATTAATATCAATGAAGGAATCTTTTCTGTTAAAAAGATGAATGTATAGTCACTGTAAAAGTTCTTTATTAATTAGAATATGATATTTAGATTCCTACGGAATGACACAATTGTAATGATAGTCTTACCCATGTAGTTTGTCATTCCGCAGGAATCCACTCCGCTTTATCATGAAATTACAATTCTGAGTAATGTTTCAACTGAAGATGCAACATTCCCCTCCTCCAGAGGAGTGGCGAAAGTTCAAAGATTTTTTGACGGGGTGGTTCTCAGCGTTCCCTCCCCAAATTTCATAAAAAACGCCACCTGATACTATCAGATGACGTAAGGAGTTTATTTAAAAATCCTGATAAAACTATCTTGTTCCAGGCTTTCCAGTGAAAAATCAAAATCAGCCTCGGACTTTTCTGTCGTAATCTCTGCTCCAAGCTCTTTTACAAGCTCATTGAAGGGCATAGCGTCATACCATTGCTGATACAATGCACTTGTTGCCATCATAGAAATCTGACTATTTCCAGAAACATGAGAATGTCCGGCTCCGAAATTCAATAGCACGAAGCATTGCTTTTCATTTTTTGTTACCAGCATTCCCAGAATCATTTGCTTCTGAACAGAATTACATCTCGCTTCAGCAAATAGGTTGTTCGGATTCATCATATAATCGTAAGAAATGTTATCTCCTTTTCCGATCACGATTTTATATCCACAATTGGCATCTCCACTGAAAACGTTATTCATAACAAGTGTTGGCGCACAATGTCCTTTATTGGCGTAAAGGTATTCAACGGCACCGTTAGGAGCAGATGTCATATCTCCGGAGTACATCAATTGTCCGTCACCAAGGTTATAAGCAGCATTCCAACCTATTTTTCCGGCGATATTCAATCCTGAAAGGTCAAGATCATGAGCTCCCCATTGATCTTCCCAATAGATACCCACTGCCAGTCTTTCACCATAAAAACGGGTTCCGGTAGGAATATTTCCCACAAACATCTTTTCAGAAGTTGGTAAAGCAAATTCTACATTCTCCGGGAAATAGAATTTCTTTCCGGAAAGGTTTTCATATTTCAGTTTCAGAAAATCTAAAATAAAATCATAGTTAAATTGATTCACGTAAGTTTCCTTACCTTTTTTGACCCATGATTTTCCGTTTCGGACTCTATAGACAAAAGTATCCTGACCATACATTCTTGAGTAACACGCTGACAATGCTTTGAACAATGCAAATGGTGTCGCATTTTCCAGCCAATGCCAATCGCTGTTTTCCAGCAATGTATTTGTAGCATCATTCAGTGGATTTGGGACCAATGGCTTATGGTTTACTTTAGAAAGCTTCGAAATTTTATTAACCGCTTTCGGAGCTTTGTTTTTATAAGCTAGGAATAAAGGCTTGAATCTGTTAAAAATTTCTGCCAGTTTTTCCATACCAAAGCTTTCAAACAGATAGGTTGGGTTAAAATTACTTTGCTTAATTAAATCAATCAATTCATCATTTTTGATTAAAAGCGTTGTATTGGTTGTTTTATAAATGACATAGCGGAAAAACTCAACAGGATTTTCAGGATAAATATCGTATAGATCGGCTATTTTTATAATGGCTTCTTTATTTCTGATATTTTCTTTTCCTGTGAAATCATAGTCTAATTCCGTATGCAGAATATACAACAAATCATCAATGGTTTCTTCTTTTAAAGCAATACCGGACTTCAGAAGAGAAAGGCATTTTTCCTGCATTTCTTCTACTGTATAAGCTTTGATTACTTTAAAAATCAACTTTGTATCAGGAACATTCAATATTTCTTTAGGGATGTAAATTTCACTCTGAAAATTACTTCCATAGGTTGAAATATAATGTTTAATCTGTTCAAAAAACAATTCAATTCTGGAAGTATTCTTTATTTTCTCCCAGGATTTATGGAAAGTTTTATTCAAATCATTCCCATTCAGTTTTTCTTTGGCATAATAAGAAATAATTTCATTTTTTGCCCAAACTGCATGAGGTTCAATAACAAAACCATCATTAGAAATAAATGGCTCTGCATTCGATTCTTTGGCCAATACAGCATTGAATAATTGTAGTGTTTTCATTGTTTTAATTTTAAAAAATAAGTGAGGAGTAGATTCATTAAAAGTGAAGGGTATAGGAACTCCTTTTACCTATAGTTTATAAAAAGCGGGGAGTAATTTATCCAAAAAAATATAGGAACTCCCTTTGCCTTATAATTTGTAAAAAGGCGGAAAGTAAATCTGGAAATATAGGAACTTTCTTTGCCTTAATTTTTTTTAACTAATGAAAATGAATAGGTTAATATAAGCATTTTCATTGTGTTGAGGAGCAGACAGGACTCGAACCTGTGACCCACAATCTTGGCGATTTATAGGAACTTTAGTTGCCTGCAGCGAAAAGTAATTTGTTGCTCTACCATCTGAGCTACTGCCCCTGCCGTTATGAAAAGTTTTCATAAACCTTACAGGCTTTTATACCTGCAAGGCTGGTTATTAGTTTTTTGAAAACCTGTAAGGGTTATATTAGTTTAAAAAATTATGCTTTTCTGAATTTCTTCTTTTTCTTCCATGGTGCATTTTTCTGCACGTCTCCGGCCATAATACATCCGTAAGGCATCACTTCATCCAGTACTTCGCAAAGTCCATATTCTTCAATCTGTGCTCTTACGTTCTTAGCACTTTTATAAGCGCTGGGAAGTTCAGAAATATCCACTTCATTGGAGTAGAAACGGATATCTAATCCTTCTGTTTCTTCGTTGAAGATTTCCTCAGTTGTTTTATGAGCCAATGATCTTTTATGCTGGCTTCTGCTGAAGTTTCTTCCGGCTCCATGAGGTGCAAAGCCTAAGTTTCTTTCATTCGTTTTTCCCTGAACAATCAGTACTGGTTCTGCCATATTCAACGGAATCAATCTAGGTCCCGTGATATCAGGCATGAATTTATCATCCAGCGGAGTCGCTCCTTTTGCATGATAAAACAGATCTCCATCTTTGAAAACGAAGTTATGTTCGTTCCAATATCTGTTTTCTTTCTCCATTGCCAGCTTATTCAAAACGGCATCATGAAGGGAAGTATGGTTTTCTTTTGTCCATTGTCTGATCAGCTGAAGCGCTTCCCAATAAGATTTACCTTCTTCAGTATCATAAGGAATCCAGGCGTTCTCTCTCAATGTTTCAGGAGAGATTTCCTGTCTGAAACGGTTAGCCGTTTTCATTCCTTTATCATATAAGGCTGCTCCCGGAGCTCTGGATCCGTGATGTGTTACCATCATCGTATTTCCTGTATTTTTGGAAATTCCTACGAATAGGAAGTGGTTTCCGTCTCCCTGAGTTCCCATATGAGAACGGGCAATGCTGATCAGTTTTTCATCATTTAAGAATTCATTTTCTCTGAAAGCATCCATCAGTTCCTGGGACATCGGCATCTGTTCACCTCTTGGCCTTCCTCCATATCCGAAGTGTGTTACAGAATGTGCGGCATCCAGAACATCTTTCGGATTGGTTTTTCCAAAATCCGTCAGCATTACAGAACAACAGATATCAGCACTATGGAATCCCGGGTGAATAGCATTCTTGGCAATTACCACACCTCCTACCGGAATCTGACCTTCAGGACCCGTAGGGCAGGCATCAGGCATTATAGCTCCACCAATTAGTGTAGGGGTTTTCATCAGTACTTTCATGGTTCTGATTACTTTTTCCACATTATCATTTTCACTTTCATTTTCAGCACGTATGTTGATCATAAAATCTTTAGCTGTTTCATGAAGCGGAATAATATCCGGCTGTTTGAACTGTACCAGATATTCTGTGATCTGATGTTCATCCAGGTTATTCTCGTTGATATAGCTAATGGCATCTTTAAACCATTTTGCTGGTCTATATCCTAATTCGATTAAATGATTTCCATTAAATTCCATTTTGTTTCATTTTGATGATGCAAAGTAATTGCGTTATTACGCAATAGTTTTGCGTAGGTAAAGAAATTTTAATTATTTTTACAAAAAAGTTATAAAAAGGGGCAAAAAGCTGATTTATACATTGGCACATGAACCTGAACACTATAAAACAAAATTAAAATCTGCAGCTATGGTACTATTAGAACAATTAAAACATTTCCCGGAAACGATCCAGTTTGGTGATGTTATCGCGTACATTGATGATCATTATGAATTTACTCCTACAGCTTTTCAAAATGGGGATACAACAAATCAGTCAGGACAGAACAATGGTTCGTGTAAAGTTTTCAGTTTTGCAAGCATTCAGGATCTGACCAAAGAAGAAACACTTTGGCTTTTTGGGGAATTCTACAGGGAAGATGTATTGAAAAACCCTGAGGGAAATGATCATCAGAATATCCGAAACTTTATGAAGTTTGGTTGGGAGGGAGTTACTTTTGACGAAAATGCCTTAAAGGAAAAATAGCTTTTTAGAAAAGAGCAAGAAACAGTATAAGTGAATTGCTTATTGAAAAACACCATCATTAAACACTAAGGTATGTCATCCAATAAAAACGCCCTGATTCGGTATAAAACATTAGATAAATGTCTTAAAAACAAATACAGGAAATATACACTGGAAGATCTCATTGACGAATGTTCAGAAGCATTATTTGAATTTGAAGGAAAAGAATCTTATGTAAGTAAACGGACGGTTCAGCTCGATCTTCAGAATATGCGGAGTGAAAAATTCGGGTATGAAGCTCCTATTGAAGTATACGAAAGAAAATATTACCGCTACAATGATCCTGAGTATAGTATTCATAATATCTCTGTGAATGAAAGTGATCTGAAGGCCATGAACAATGCAGTCCAGATTTTAAAACAGTTCAAGGACTTTTCTATGTTCAAAGAGATGAACGGTGTCATTCAGAAACTGGAAGACTCTATTCAGGCAACCAATCAGAAATCCATTATTCATCTGGATAAAAATGAACAGCTGAAAGGATTGGAGCATATTGACATCCTGTATGAAAGTATCGCGAATAAAAAAGTACTGAAGATTCTTTACAAAAGCTTTACAGCAAGAGAATCCAATATATTTACAGTACATCCACAGTTATTGAAGGAATTCAACAACCGCTGGTTTCTGATCTGCCTCTACAAACAGAAAATGTACAATCTGGCATTGGACAGAATGGAAAGTATTGAAACAGATGAAAGTCTTCCGTATATTGATAAGGATCTGGATGGAGATGAATATTTCAAAGATATTGTAGGAGTTACCGTTGCAGAAACAATGGAACCTAGAAATGTAGTTTTCTGGGTAGATTCTGGAAATGCTCCCTATGTGAAGACCAAGCCGCTGCATAAAAGCCAGGAGATTATTAAGGAAGATCATGAAGGGACACTTTTTAAAATTTGTGTTCAGATCAATTTTGAGCTGGAAAGGCTATTGCTGGGATTCGGAAACTCTCTGATTGTTCATAAGCCTAAAAAATTAAGGGTGAAAATGGAAGAGAAATTCAATGAAGGAAGTAAAAACTATCAGAATCTGGTGATTCCTGAGGAGAATTAAACTTCCTGCTCTTTTTTATCTTGGCTTGGAAATTGCATTATTTAAGCACACAAAAATAAGTTTATGAAATCAAGAATATTTAAAGCATTAATTGCAATTATAGCACCCATAGCGATAGAATATGTTGTAAAAAAAATATCTGAGAAACTTGATAAAAAAGAAGATCAGAAAGAAAAAAAGACAAAGCAGATTACGGCTTAAACGTAAGAGTAGTTAAAATTTATAATTATTGAAAAGAGACTGTCATAAGTATGTACAGTCTCTTTTTTGTTATTAATGGGTATTTTTGGTAAACACTGAAAACCACCCCGTCAAAAATACTTTGAATTTTTGCCCCCCTCCAGAGGAGGGGAATTCTTGTACCTTCAACTCAAAGATTTGTTATGGGTACGTTTCTTCAGTGCCGTTTTTTGACAGTTGATATTGGCTGGATTTCTACGGAATGACAAACTGTACGGGTAAGTTTATCATTCCAATTGTGTCATTCTGTAGGAATCTAAACAGTATTCAAAAAACTTTCGTGACTTTTACGGGTTTCTCTACACAAAATCATAAATCCCATCTTTCCATCCCAATACCTTAGAAGAGTCCGCTTTAAGCCAGTTTTTCAGGATCGTAGCATATACTTTTCTGAAATCTTCTTTATAGATCAGGTCACCATCATTCAGATTTTGTAAATCAGGAAGAGTGTTCAATATTCCTTTCTTTTTAAGGTTTCCACTGATAAAAAACATCTGGTTGGCAGTTCCGTGATCCGTTCCGTTACTGGCATTCTGTGCCACACGACGTCCGAATTCTGAGAAGGTCATCAGCAGGATATTATTGAAGAGTCCGTTGCTTTTCATATCGGCAACAAATGATTGTACAGCTTCATTGATATCATTGAATAACTTCTTCTGTCTGTCATTCTGATTGACATGGGTATCAAAACTTCCGATCGAAAGATAATAAACCTGTGTATTGATATCAGATTTTATTAAAGAGGCTACGGTCTTAAAGTCTTTTCCCAACTGAGAATTAGGATAAACCTGTTCCGTCTTTTTGGCTTTACTTTTTTCAAAGATATAATCTGCATTATTAATCGTAGAACCTAGAGTCTGATAAAGATAAGACACGGTTTCATCATCGTGATGATGGTCATAGAGAGATTTAAAATATTTTTCCTGACTGGTTTGATAGAGCCTTTTAGGATCTTTAAAGGCAAAAGCTTTATTGTTTTCTCCTTTTAAGGCAAGACTTAACATATCGTCCACTTCCAGTGCCTGGGTAGGATGGTCGCAGCGGTAGCATTCTTCATCCAGAAAACGTCCCAGCCAGCCTGTTTCCAGAAACTGGTCACTTCTGCTTGCTGACTGCCAGATATCCATGCTTCGGAAATGAGATTTGTCGGGATTGGGATACCCTACATTATTCATCACAGAAAGTTCTCCATTATCAAAAAGCTCCTTAAAATAGGAAAGAGACGGATTGATCCCCGCTTCATCAGTCAATGGTATTGAATCCTGAATGGCCAGTGTCTTCCTTTCCCTGAAATAAATATCATTTTTAGCAGGAATAATAGTATTTAAACCGTCATTTCCCCCTGTAAACTGAAGAACTACCAATATATTCTGATTGGGATTCAGAGCTTCATCAAGCGTCATCGCTTTTAAGAAATTCGGCATCAGCATAGAAGCTGTAGCCAGTGAACTTATTTTGAGGAATTCTCTTCTTTTGATTAGCATAATTTTGTTTTTAGGGTAAAGGTGGTTGATTGGTAATAGATAATAGATAATAGATAATAGGTTGCAGGTTGCAGAACTTGTCTATATTTTTACTACTGTTTTGTTTTTATAAAAATTTTACAGCAGCAAATAATAAATGGTGCTAAGCTATACTGTGGCCGATATTATCTGCTACCTGCAACCTGCAACCTAAAACGTCCTACCTAGCTCAGCTGGTATTCCGGGGTAGACATCAGGTTGATGACATTCATTTTTATACTCTTGTCAGAAAAATTCTTTACAGAGTTCATATCAAGACTTTGGGTATTCTGAAGAAAATAGTCTTCACAGTTTTTATGGGCGAAGAGCTTTTCAATACGCTCCCAGTCGATCGTAATGTTCGGGTTTTTAAAGCTTTTGTTTAAAGCTGTTTCGCGGGATTTCATTCCCATATCAATATCATCATCCTGTCGGGGACTGTATTCCAAAGGACGGAGTCCTGACCAGATCTGTGGTACTTGGAGCCTCAGCATCAGAGTAGAACTGTCTATCCATGATTTTCCATTAGGCCATCCTGCAACATTGGGTGGATAAAGCAGCATCTGTCCCAATAATTTCTGATAAACGATGAGGTTTTCAGGATTCTGAATATGCATAGGAAGTATCCGCATCATGCCTGCCATCAATTCTATAGGAGATTTTATCCTGTTGCCGATATTCTTCTGATCATAAAACCAGGCGCTTGAAAATATTTCAGTCATCAGTTTTTTGATGTCATATCCGGAATTGTAGAAATTGATGCTCAGCTTGCTGACTCTATCCTGATCTACTTTTTCATTAACGAAGAATTTATAGATCTTCGTTGTAATAAACTGAGCGGTTGCCTTCTGCTCCAGAATAATATTGAGCACGTCACTTCCATCGAAGTTACCTGTTTTCCCTAGAAAAGTCTTGGAACCTTCATCATGCAGATTTTTTCTTTCTTTAAAATTTCCTTCCTTGTCATAGCTCCATCCTGTAAAGGCTCTGGCGCCTTCTCTTACATCTTTTTCAGTATAATTGCCTCTTCCCATGGTAAACAGTTCCATGACCTCGCGGGCGAAATTCTCATTAGGATGATCCTTTTTATTCTGTTGATTATTCAGGAAATTGAGCATGGCTGGCGACTGGCTCACTTCAAAAAGCAGATCTTTGAAATTTCCCAATGCGTTCTTTCGGATGGTATTTAAAAGCTGTTTGTTAAACTTGGGATTGACTACACGTGAGGCGAAATGTCCATGCCAGAAAAATGCCATCTTTTCCCTCATCTGTTCCTTGCTGTTTACGATGGTATTCAGAAAATTGAGATTCAGTTCATTGTTTTGTTCCCTGTTGAGCCGCTGCATTTCTTTTTTCTTTTCCGCGGGAGCGGTACTGTTCATGTAATCTGCTGCTGAATCATGATCAGGTGTATCATAAGTGATCTCACTAAAGCTGTCCTCTTTCAATAATTCAGCCATTAATGTTGTAATGCTTTTGTTCTTCAGATCATCAATTTGATGAATGCCAACACCGAAACCTGCCCGCCAAAGCAGATGCTTATTTTTTAATAATGAATCAGCTGTCATGAGGAATTTATTTTTTTGATATACTTTAAAGAAAAAGGTTAAAAATAATAACGGATTAAGGATTGTTAATATTATGATGATCAAGGAGGTTACAATTAGTATGAATAAATTAATGGTTTACTTACTTTTAATTTCAATCTTAATTTTTCCTTAATTCACTTTTCAAGATCAATTTTTTGATAATTTTTGTTAAACAAATATTTAAATTTTGTTAAAAATAATGTATTGATATTCATTGTTTTATGGTTTTTAATGATGTTAAAATCAAAGAAAAACCCTTGCTTGGCATGATTTTTACATCCTCTTGTTTAGTAAAATTTAAAAATTAGAGTTATGAAAATGTTTAAACAAGCAATAGTACTGGCTGGTATTTTAACAGCAGGTATAGCAAGCGCCCAAAGTTCTCAGATGAATAATATGATCAAAGTAGGTGCAAATGTTGGTTTAGCAGTTCCCTCAGATAATCTTTCTGCTGCAGTAGGAGTGGATGTAGCTTATCAAAACCTGATTACACCAGGATTTGGATTAGGTATCGCAACAGGATATACTCACTACTTTGGAAAAGAGAACAACGGATATAAAAACAATGATGTAGGAGTAGTTCCTGTAGCTGCTTTAATCAGAATTTATCCGAAACAAACCGGGTTCTATTTCGGAACAGACTTAGGATATGGTTTCCTGGTAGGGGACAAAACAGTGGCTTCCAACACCAATGTTGAGAGAGCAAACGGAGGGTTCTACATCAAACCGGAGATCGGTTACCACAACAGAGACTGGAACTTCTTCGTACAATACCAAAAGGTTTTTGTAGGTACAAAAGGAGATTTAGCCGGTCAGGACTATAATGTGGGGAATATCGGTGTAGGATTCGGTTACAATATTCCATTAGGAAAGTAGTTAGATTTAATATATAAACAATTATTAACCAAAACCTTTTCACGAAAGTGGAAAGGTTTTTTTGTTCTGTGCAGGATTTACAAAAACAATTATTATATTTGGTAAAATTTGAGGTTATGATTCTGAATCCAAAATTTCCACTTTATTTACCAGGAGTAGAAAACAGTAATAATGATAATGTTTCTATCATCGGAGCAAGTCTTCGTGAAGATGTAACGATCTTAGGCTATTTTGTTTCCGGGAACGGAGGTCTTGAGATAAAATTACAAAATAAATTTGCAACCAAAGAATATGCTTCCTTTTCAGATATTTTAAAGAAGTTTATTCAGGATAATCAGCTGCAGAATATAAAACGTCTGGGAATGGCAGTGCCAGGTCCTGTACTTGACGGAAAAAGCAGCCCGGCGAGATTGGGATGGAATTTAGATGTTGAAGAATATGCCCGCGATTTCGGATTTGAAAAAGTAGACATGCTGAATGACCTTGAAGCTTCTGCCTATGGAATGGCTCTTCTTGAAGATAACGATCTTGAAGCTATTTATACAAGCGGACACCTTGAAAAAGGAAATGTAGCAGTTCTTGCTCCCGGAAACGGATTAGGTGAAGCTGGATACTTCTTTGACGGAAAATACCTGAGACCTTTCGCAACAGAAGGAGGGCACTCAGAATTTTCACCAAGAACCAATGTAGAAGTTGAATTTTACCAGTTCCTAAATAATATCTATGGTATTGTAAGCTGGGAAAATGTACTTTCCAAGTCAGGATTGTTCAATATCTATAGATTCTTAAGAGATGTGAAGAGACATCCTGAACCGGAATGGTTGAGCGAGCGTCTTGCACAAGGGAATTTTGTGGAAGAACTTTACAAAGCGGCAATCGAAGAGAATGTATTGATCTGCAGAATTGCTTTAGACACTTTCCTTGAGTTTCTGGCAAGAGAAGCCAATAACCTGACATTAAAAGTAAAAGCTACCGGAGGATTACTGATTGCAGGAGATATTCCTCAGATGGTAAGAGAATATATCGATAAGGCAAAATTCTATGAAAAATTCAAGATCAGTGATAAAATGGAAGGAATGCTTAAAAATATTCCGATCTATCTGGTCAAGCAAAATCACACCGCATTAAATGGTATAGCGCTTTATACAGCTTACTATCAAGTATAAAATACAGCTCCGAAGAAATTCGGAGTTTTTTTATGGGATGATATTATTCATGAAAATAATAATTTTTATTGATGTACATCAATGAAATCTATTGGATAAGATACCTACCTTTGTCTCGTTAAATAAGTAAACAACTCTATTCAATGAAAAAAATATTTTTATTAGCAGTTTTAGCTGGTGGTTTAGCTTTCGGACAGTCAAAAAAAGTAGTAGCGTCTGATGTACACTGGTGGGGATACAAAGTAGCAAAATCTGAAGCAAGCTCTCACGACGGTACAGTGAAAGTGAAGTCTGGAGATATGGTGATGAAAGGAAACCAGTTGGTAGGCGGAAGCTTCGTTTTGGATATGACTTCGATCAGTTCTACTGACCTTACAGGTGAATATCAACAAAAATTAAACGGACACCTTAAGAATGGTGACTTCTTTGAAGTTGAAAAATTCCCTACAGCAAGTTTCAAAATTACAGGAGTAAAGAAAAACAACGATAAAGTGTACAGTTCTCTTGTAACAGGAAACCTTACTGTAAAAGGAAAAACAAGCCCAGTTACTTTCCCTGCTAAGATTTCTTACAGCAAAGGAGTAGTAAGCTTAGTGTCTAACAAATTCTCTTTTGACAGACAGAAATTTGATGTAGCGTACAAGTCTACAATGCAGGATGTTTTTGTGAAAGATGATATTGAAATGCTTGTAAAAGTAACTGCTCAATAAATTAATCAAAAAAAGATTATTAAAAGTGTAGAAGTTCTACACTTTTTTTTATTTTTGTTGAATTGTAAATAAAAAAGAATGAAAAGATTACTATTGTTTGCTATGGTGTGCGCAAGTATATCATTTGTTTCTGCCCAAAAGAAATTTGATAAGGTTGCAAAAGTGACTTCATCAGAGATCAGATGGTGGGGGTATAAAGTGGTGAAAACCGAAGCTTCTTCCCACTCAGGAACGGTAAAGCTAAAAAGCGGAAAATTCAACTTTGACCACACGGTTCTGGTAGATGGAGAATTTGTAATAGATATGAGGAGTATGATGGCTGGAGATGTTTCTGATGAAGATCAAATCAAACTTACCAATGATCTGAAAAGCACAAACTTCTTTGAAGTAAAAAAATTCCCTATTGCAAAATTCCATTTGACTAAAATTATTCCTTTAGCAAACAGTGAATACAATTCTACAGTATACGGTGACCTTACCCTTAAAGGAGTGAGAAAAACAATTTCTTTCCCTGCGAATGTATACGTTACTCAGTTTACAACATCTATTGAGTCTGCAAAGTTCTCTCTGAACAGAAGAGATTTTAAAGTATTCTATCAGTCTTCATTGAAAGATTATTTCATTAAGAACGAAATGGATATCCAATTCAAAGTTACTACAGAAATGCTGGATAACGAGAATAGAGCTCCAAAGAAGAAAAAATAAGATTAATATACAATCAATATACAAAATGAGCAGTTCATCAGAGCTGCTCATTTTTTATGCCTCTTCTGCTTCAAAGATTTGTAACAACCATTCTCTGTTCCCTGTATTTTTTATAAATTCGTAGTATGAAAATTTATATCGTCAGCGGTCTGGGAGCAGACTTTAAGGTCCTTGAAAGAATAGAGTTTCCCAAACACTATGAATTGATTTTTATAGATTGGCTCATCCCTGAAAAAAATGAGCCTTTTGATGCTTATGTTAAAAGAATGGCTGATAAAGTAGATGATTCTGAGCCGTTCTGCCTGTTGGGATATTCTTTCGGAGGAATTATTGTACAGGAGATCAATTTATTGAAACCTGCGGAGAAAGTAGTCATCCTTGGAAGTATAAAATCTGATAAAGAAAAGTCAAAATTTATCAGAACAGGTGAGGTGACCAAAATTCCAAGAATACTGCCTGTAGGCTTGTTTAATGATAAAGCCGCTAATGTGTACTCTGTTATTCGAAAGCTATTTGATCCTAAAAACCCAAAAATTCTGCAATATTTTAAAGTAAGAGATCCTTATTACCTGAAATGGTCTGTAGAAAAAGTTTCTGAATGGAAGTTTGAAGAAAATCCCAATGTGATTCAGATTCTGGGTGATAAAGACATTGTTTTTCCAATTCGTTATTCCAAGCCGGATTATGTAATAAAAGGAGGAACGCATCTTTTTCCCGCTACAAAATCTAAAGAAGTTTCAAAAATATTGAATGAAGTATTTTGTGAAAAATAAAAATATTATTGCTTAAATAGTTTTTTTAAGGGGTGTTTGTTTTAAAAATATGATTTTTATAGAATTTATATTTAAATTTGATAGGGTTAAATATGAATTTTATGAAAATAGGATTAAAATGGATCGTTTCATTCTCAGTGATCACACTCGTTGCAGTGGGTGGTTTATTCTGGAATCCGGCTGCGGATATTCCTGATACCGGAGAATTTTTAAGTGAAGATAAAATTGTAGGCGCAGATGTAGCCTGGATTCTGGCTGCGGCAGGACTCGTTCTGTTGATGACACCCGGACTATCTTTCTTTTATGGAGGGATGGTTGGCAGGAAGAATGTGATTTCTACCATGTTACAGAGTTTTATCGCCTTAGGAGTTATCTCTATGGTCTGGGTAGTCATAGGTTTCTCTTTGTCTTTCGGTGAATCTTTAGGGATTACCATTGCCGGAAAACATTATGGAATCATTGGAAACCCGCTCAGTTATCCCTTTTTTAGCGGAGTAGGCAATCTGCCTCATAAAATGATGGCGCCCACTATTCCTTTTATCCTTTTTGCTTTATTTCAAATGAAATTTGCGGTTATTACCCCTGCGATTATTACCGGATCGTTTGCAGAAAGGGTTCGTTTTATATCTTATTTATTATTCATCGTTCTTTTCAGTCTCTTTATTTATACCCCTCTTTGTCATATGGTGTGGCATCCTGATGGTCTTTTGAATAAATATTTTGGGGTAAAAGACTTTGCAGGCGGAACAGTTGTACATATGAGTGCAGGTTTTGCAGCACTTGCCGGAGCTTTGGTGGTAGGGAACAGAAAGAACCCGCATCATGAGCCTTCCAATATTCCGTATGTACTTCTGGGAACGGGAATGTTGTGGTTTGGATGGTTTGGCTTCAATGCAGGTTCAGCATTAAGTGCTTCCGCTTCTGCAGCTACAGCTTTTGGAACAACTACTATAGCTTCTGCTTCAGCGATGATGACATGGATATTTTTTGACAGAATCAATGGGAGAAGTGTTTCCGCTTTGGGAGCTTGTATTGGCGCTGTAGTGGGGCTGGTGGCAATTACTCCCGGATGTGGTTTTGTGAGCATTCAGGAAAGTCTTTTTATAGGATTTATTACAGCGATTGTTTCCAATGCGATGGTCAACTGGAAAGGTTTAAAGAAAATAGATGATACGCTGGATGTTTTTGCCTGCCATGGAGTAGGAGGGATTATGGGCATGATTCTTACCGCTATTTTTGCCCACGGTGAAAAAGCCAGTCTGCTTCATGGAGGAATTGAGGTTTTCCTTCATCACATGGCTGCATTGATTTTAGTTTCTGCTTTTACTTTTTTTGGTTCATTAATTTTATATAAACTTACAGATTCTATAATTACATTGAGGGTTTCTGAAGATTCTGAAAATAAAGGGCTTGATCTTTCTCAGCATGAGGAAAGTTTCAGCTAACAAAAACAGGAGACTTTTCTCAAAAATCCAATTATTTGACTTTTGAGAAAAGTCTCCTGAGTGATATAGTAAAATCAAAATGATTTATTGAATTGAATGAATCGTTTCAAAGATTTTATTTTTAGAATTTTCAAAGACTTCACCGCCAAATTCTTCATTATCTAAGGAATGAATGATGACATCATTTACGCCCATGATCCCGAAAATATGTTTCAGGTAGGTCGTTTGAAAATTGACGTGTCCGTTCTTTTCATTTTCACCATATCCGGTATCACCCCGGGTTGACAGAATAAAGAGTTTTTTATTTTCAAGGAGACCTACATAATCACCATCCGGTATTCCTGATCTGAATTTCCAGGTTTCATTAATCCGCATCACCTGATCAACATAAGCTTTTAATCCGGATGGAATAGACCAGTTATACATAGGAGTTCCAATCACATATACATCATGTTCCCTGAGTTCTTTAACCAATTCGTCACTGAGCTGTAAAGGTTTTTGGTTTTCTTCAGTTTTGTCTGCCGGTTTTTTGAATGCTCCCGCGATCCAGGATTCATCAATATGGGGAATAGTGTCAGTTCCTGCTTCCCTGTAGGTGAAAGTATCAAGAGGATATCTGGTTTTCCAGTTTTCAGCGAAAAGCTGTGTCAGTTTTCTGCTGTAAGACCTCTCATTTCTTACACTGGCATTAATAATCAATATTTTCATTTGCTAAGAATTTATAACAGCAAAATTCCTGATTATTTATTCCTGAAAAATTGATCTAGTTCAAGAGGATTTATTTTTTTTCCTGATTCTGCTGATAAATTCTGCGGAGATTCCCAAATAGGAAGCAATCAGATACTGCGGGACTTTGGAGGAAATATCGGGATAAGTTTCCAGAAAGTCATAATACTTTTGTTCTGCTTTCAGCATGTGATTGAACACAACTCTTTTTTCAAGGGTTCCAAGATAACCTTCGAGAATAATTCTGAAATATTTTTCCAAGGATGGAATTTCCTTCAGCATTTTTTGAAAAGACTGATGGCTGATCTGTAAGAGTTCTGTTTTTTCTACGGCCTGTATATTATAAATGGAGGGCTTTTGTTTTGAAAAACTGGCAATATCTGTTGCCCACCAATGATCAATGGCTAAAAAAAGGATTTCTTCATTTCCGTTTTCTTCATTGATGCAGAAAGCTTTTAAAACTCCTGAAATGATGTAACTGTCATGGCGGCAGATTTCCCCGTTTCGCAACAAGAAATCTCCTTTTTCCAATGTTTTTTCTGTCCAGAAACTTTTGCATAAGGCTATTTCTTCCGGAGTTAGCGGGACATGCTGCAGAATACTCTTAATTAATGTTTCCATTTAAAAAAAATAATTAAAAAGAACAATATAATGATAGATCTGACTGACATTGTTACTATCAGTTCATTTACAAAAGTACTTATTTTATGGGCTGTAAAAACCAGATAAATCTAAGATTTTGCTATGCATATATTAGGATTTATCATGTATCTTTGTTTTAGAGGAAAATGACGAATCATTTATGGAATCAATATCGGTTTTTGAGATTATTAAAGTAGGAATAGGCCCGTCCAGTTCACACACGATGGGACCTTGGAATGCAGCAGCTGCATTTATCAGGATTATAAAAAGAGAAAGATCAATAGAAGAAGTTAAAGAGGTTTTTCTTGAATTCTTTGGCTCACTCGCAAAAACGGGAATTGGGCACGGAACTGATATTGCAGGAATGCTTGGGTTAAATGGGGAAGATTTTAAGACGATCAATACTTCTAAGATTGATGAGAAAATAGATTATATCAAAAGTACTCAAACCATTAATCTTGGTGGGGAGAAAATCATTCCATTTGTTTACGGACATCACCTGATTTTAAATATGAAAAAGAGCCTTGATTTTCATCCGAACGGAATGATCTTCAGAGCTGTTTTCGAAGACGGAACCGAGCTTGTACAGGATTTTTACTCTGTAGGAGGTGGTTTTATTGCCAGCCAGGAAAAAAACTCTATTCAAAAGCAGTGTGTACGTACTTTGTACCCATGTCATAAAGCTTCGGATATTGCAAAGTATTGTGAGAAGCTAGGATTTGATAAGATTTCAGATTTAATCTTCATGAATGAAGAGAGTTGGAGAACTCAGGAAGAAACGAGAGAGGAAGCGCTTTACATCTGGCGGCAGATTAAAGAATGTATTTACAAAGGAGTGAATAAGGAAGGGATTCTTCCGGGCGGACTGAATGTTTCCCGAAGAGCCGCTGGAATCAACAGAAAACTATTAGGAGACAAAATTTATAAAAATAAAGACGAATGGTTCCAACAGGTTGTTGATGCCGAAGAGAACTTTACAAATATCAACAAATGGATTGCCTGTTTTGCGCTGGCGGTGAATGAAGAGAATGCTAGTTTCGGAAGAATTATTACAGCACCTACCAATGGAGCGAGTGGGGTAATTCCGGCAGTATTGATGTATTCTCAGGCATTTACACCATTTATCAGTGAAGATGATATTGTAAGATTTTTGCTTGTAGCAGGAGAAATTGGAACATTATTCAAAAAGAATGCGACTATTTCTGCAGCGATGGGAGGATGTCAGGCAGAAATCGGAGTATCTTCTGCAATGGCAGCAGCCGGACTTACAGAAATCCTGGGCGGAAGTGTCGGACAGGTATTAATGGCGGCAGAAATTGCAATGGAGCATCATCTTGGGTTAACCTGTGACCCAATCAAAGGACTGGTACAGATTCCATGTATTGAAAGAAATACAATGGGGGCGATGAAAGCCATTACAGCAGCCAATATTGCATTGGAAAGTGATCCTACTAAGGCAAAAGTAACATTAGATGAGGTGATTCAGACGATGTGGGAAACAGCTCAATCGATGAGTGACCGTTTTAAAGAAACTTCTGAAGGCGGATTGGCGATTGCAGTCAACGTTCCGGAATGTTAATAGAAATTGTACATCATATTTAAAAACATAAAACCCTTAGTCAGTAATGTCTAAGGGTTTCTTAATAAAATAAAAGTAAAAACCGTTCGGCCTTTAGTATGGTATAGAGGAATTTTACCTTAAAATTCCTCTGATTCTGTTAGCATTGGTAATCAGTTCTTCAAGGTATTCGTAGTTTTCCTTTTCCAGAGCGGATTTAAATTTTCTAAGCTGGGAAATATGTTCGTTCAGAACGTCCAGTACATTTTCTTTGTTCTGCTTAAAAATGGGAACCCACATTTCAGGATGCGACTTGGCAAGACGTACCGTACTTGAGAAACCAGAACTGGCAAGCTGAAAAATAGTTTCCTCCTCACGTTCTTTTTCGAGTACCGTATTGGCAAGGGCATAAGACGTAATATGAGAAATATGGGAGATATAAGCGGTGTGGACATCGTGAGCTTCTGCATTCATATAAATCATGTGCATGTCAAGAGCATTGACTACTTTTTCTACGGTATTCAGTGCATCATCTGCAGATTCTTCTTTGTTGCATATCACACCTGCTTTTCCGGAGAAACTCTCTGAAATAGCGGATTTCGGACCGTTGTTTTCTGTTCCCCACATCGGGTGAAACGCTACAAATCTTGAACGTTTCGGATGGTTTTTTACAGCATTTACAATACCTGCTTTTGTAGAACCTGCATCCATTACAGTCTGCTGATCAGATACAAGATCAAGAACAGAAGGTAATAGTTTTCTGGCAGCATCTACTGGGATGGCAAGAATAATCAGATCCGAATTTTTAATTCCTTCCTCCAGATCTGCTCCTGCATCAATTATTTTAAGATCTAATGCTTCACTAATATGCTGTGTATTGTTATCGATTCCGTAGATGAAGCTGGCCAGGTTTTTCTCTCTTAATTTCAAAGCCATCGAACCTCCGATCAATCCTACTCCAATAATACTTATTTTCATCTTTTAAAATTTTTTAAAATAAAAAAACCTCGTCCCTAGGACGAGGTTTTAAATTATATTCATAAGAATCCTTATCCCAGAGCTGAGGTAAAAATTCTATAATAATATGTTCCGTTGTTAAAAATCACAGAGCAAAGGTATAAATATTTTTTAAATGAAACGAAATTTCTTTTCTAAATTGTGTGTAGGTGGGTTGAATTGGTTTTTTAGGCTTTAGCTCTTTTCTATGACTACTGCCTATTCCATTAACGTGGATAATTGCTCAGCATCAAAATTTGTAAAACTAATAGTATTAAAATCTTTAGGAGTGAAAATTTGATCTGGAATTGATTTTTCAGGCTCTCTTCTATCTATAAATGATTTTCCGTATTTACTTAGAACTATTTCTTTTCGACTTTTATCAAATTTAAAAGTAGTATAGCTATCAACGAAGTACCAGCCACCACCTTCTTGTTGCTCTATAGTGAAAAAGTTATCTTTAACAACGATATCTCTAAATCCTTCTGCTGGAGAGTTAGGCATGAATGTATAAATGATATTTTTATTTTTATAAATATCAAATTTATTTTTACTATTATTAATCAATACATACACGGGAGAATCCATAGTAGTCTCATCTTCTTGGGTAAAAGTTCTTAAGGTTTGAAATACAAGAACTATATCTTTAAGACCATCTCCATTTAAATCACAACTTTTTTGTTTTTCCAATATATATTTTTTTCCTGCAAGAGAATCTGTAATTTTTTTAATTTCATTAATATGAAGATCAATTGCTTTTGTTATATCAAATGAAATATTTTTAAGTTTTTTATTTAAAAACATATCTATTATAGTATCCCTTTTTTCAATTCTAAAACTATAATTTGGATTTTGATCTGTAGTGTTGGTAATTTCTTTCTTCCCTAAAAATTTTATACTGTTATTGTTAATATAATAAACAAGAAATAGGTGACCATTTTCTAAAAAATTGTCTACTAAAATTACTTTTTCATCATTGTTTTTAAATAAGAAAGTTTCATATCCTAGATCACTTGAATTATTTGATTCATCAATGTAATTTTTATTATTACTAGTAATTAGGATTGAATTTTTATTGAAAGAAATTGATAAATTATTGTCTCTATCAGAGCATTGATTTGAGTTGTACTTTTCCCCAGTACAGTTTAATTGTTCTTGTTTAAAATCAATAGGAAATGTTTCAAGTTTATTTGCGCTTTTCTGTTTAAGGCTATTTTCTTTACATGAAAAGAAAATAAGTAATAATAGAATTAAAAAGGGTTTCATCATTTGGTTAAGTTATTTATTCAGATTTTATCCTGCTTTTATGAACATATCCTTTTTTACCTTCTTTAGATACTACCAACCACCAATCTCCGTTTCGATCTAAAACTTCAACCTGTTCTCCGGTTTTAATTTTTTGAAGAATTTGAGATGATGTATTTTTTTCTTTTCTTAGGTTAGTGAAACCATCGGGATCTATTATTATTGAATATGTTTTTTCTTGATTATCTTCTTGTAAAAGCCCATACTGTTTGGAGTATTTTTCAAGAGATGGATAACCATAATATTTGTTTTTTTGAAAAGAGTCCTTTAGTTCTGGGTGAGAAACATAGACATTATTTAATAATAAGTAAGATTTGTCGGATTGAATATCAACATTTTCCTTACCGGCAAAGCCAAGTTGTAAAAGATAGGCAATAGCCTTTTCTAATGAAGCAGGTGTGATACCATTTGTTTTTGTGATATTGTTTTTATTATCAGTTAAATAAGATGTTAGTGCATACAGAAAAGAATCTTTGGATTTTAAACTTTCTAATAGTTTTTCTCTAATTTTAAATGAATTTGTAGTGTTATTATAGAATACAAATGATAGCCTAGAACTTTGTTCGATATCATCCCAGCTTTGGATATTTTTAACCGCAGAATTAAAAAGGGCTTCATTTTTTTCATAGTTAAACATAACTACTAAATCGATTGCAAGGTCTGGATTTTTAGATGCTACATTTAAGATTGAGGTCAAGTCATTTTGGTAAATAATTTTGTTTAGGGTTAATAATTCCTCAAAATAAGGATGTTTTTGATTACTATTTATACTTGCTTTGACATTATCTAAATCAGGTAGAATATCATTACCTATTTTAATATATTTTCCTTCCTTTGATATCTGATAATTGGTAGCTTCATTGAATATTAAAATATCATTATATCCGTCTTGAAGTTTATCAGGTTTAATGCCAAGTAGATCCATGTTTATTTTATCAAAATTTTCCTTGGTATTTTTGAATTTATGATGGGTGAAATAACTTTCAATTATTTCAGTTTCTTTTTTATCCATTGTATTTTCTTTTTCTTGTGAATGACAGGAATTAATTGTCAGTATTGACATGATTAAGAATACTGCTTTTCTTATTTTTTTATTGTGGATCATATTTTTTATTTTTTCTAATTACCGTATCTTTTGGATCTGGTACAGTACCATAATTGGTAAACATTGCTTTTAAATCAGTAGTTTCTTCTACATATATGTATATGGTTTTACCCTTTTTAGCTTGCTCTGTATATATCTTTTGAATAATAGGCATGTCTTTATTATAAACCCTTAAACATCCATGTGTTACCATAAGAGCACCATTATCTGTTAATCCCGTTTTTCCGTCACCGATTGTATGTCCACAATGCAATAAAATTCCTGAGCGGCTAGAGGCATTTAGTGCATCTCCAGCTTTTGGACTTAAACGAATTGTTCCATGATTTCCAAAAGAAACACCAGAATTAGGATATGGTTGGCCATTGACATTAGGTACATTAAGTTCCTGTTTGGTTTTCCATAATCCATTAGGAACGTTTCCATATCCTCCATTAGTATATCTATCCTCTCCACCAGTTCCCAAACCTAAAACATAGCATTTATGTAATATGCCAGTATTGTCGAAAAAGACAAGAAGCCCTTCTTTCTTTCTATCGCTTGGTACAATTACATCAATATATATTGTTGTGTCATCAGCGATATATTTTGAGTCGTATGTTGCGTACTTTCCTTTTTCTTTTTTAGGTTCAGCCCCCTTGCCAAATTTACAGGAATCAATTTTAAAAACTACTGATGTAATATCAGTAAACGCTTTTTGTTTTTCATCATAATTTGTTGATTTTTTATTTCCAATGGTTTTATCTGCATTTAGTCCTACTAAAGGACATATTTTACCTTTAACATCTTTTGTTGTATTTGTTAATTTGTTGATACCTTTCCATTTGAAAAAAATCATTCCACTTGATACAGCTAAATCTATACTTTGTCCAATAGCATCAGGATTTTTTAAAACGTCAATATTATTATATTTTAAGGTATAAGGATTACAGTACTTATAAAATCCTTTTCCAGTAACTTGTATTAATCCTCTACCTCTATAGTTCCAACCATCATTTGGTTCTGTATTTTCTAATTCTTTAGCTTTGGCAGCAGGAGGAGAGTATGCATAATTTGCAATTTTAATTTGTGTTTCCTTTGAAACATCAATTGCTTTAGGGTCTCTTCTGTCTCTTATTGTACGTCCCCAAAGTTTTGCTTTTTCTCGACCTTCTTTAGTTTTAAATGCACCAAATGTACCAATTAAAGATTCCCAATAATAATTGAAACCTTCTCCTTCTTTTAATGATAGTGCATCTCCTGATTCTATTTTAGCTTGTGCAAAGAAATGAGCTTTGTTCCAACATGTATTCATTCCCAGGTCCTTCATATATTTGGTATATGTGTCTGCAACAATTTTTCTATTAGTTTCGGAAGCACTAGGGAAGATGGTTTTTAAATCATCTGCTGTTACAGGCTTATCGCAATTAGGACATTTCCCGGTTTCCGGCTTTGGATCTTGTGTTTTCTGCACCCCCGCCGCACTCTTCACCTTCTCCACCTGCATCAGACCTTCCGAATTTACCCCAAATTTTTGAGATTCTGCGGAAAGATCTTTGGAGATAATTTCTATAAAATAATTTTGTTTATCGGAGTCAGGGTCGCCGATAGGGGAGTCTATTCCTTTTTCAAAAATAGCTTTTGTAATGATAAATCCTGAAGTGTCACATACATCAGCAGGAATTTTAATATTTCCACTTCTGTAAACTTCATCGTTGGAAGTGGAATCATATTCCCAAACTACATATTGGATGTGTTTTCCCACCATATTTTTGGAGTGGATTCTTATTCTTACTTTATCTCCTACAGCTACTTTGGACAGTTCATTTCCAGTATCATCAATGAAAAGAGCTTCTATAATATTACCCTTAGGATCCGGCTGTTTGGGTGCTCCTCCTTGTTTTGTCGGAAATTTTGGTGTGTGTGTGCCGGGTTGAGGCTTAGGTTTAGGTTGATTTTGAGGCCCGCCTTTATAATCAGGATTAGCTACGTCTACATTTACCTGGCTGGCTCCCTGGATTTTCCCGGAGTAAGTTGCGGTAACATAATATTCATGATTAGCGCCTTCATTCCTGTCACCTTTCATCATAAACTGATTGGCCACCTGACGAAGAATTTTTTCATCAGACATCAGGGGTATTTTTACTTCCGCAATACCTTTTTCATTCACCAAAGCCTTGTAACTTCTTGTATGACGGTTATTTTTATTAATATTAGCATCGTGACCTTTTCCTGGCGCATCATCTTCCCAAAGATGAAATTCGATCTCTTTATTAAACATCGCAATGCAATGTGCCTGTGCAATAAGAGTATCGCGGTAACTTGCCTTATTGACATCTTTTGCTCCTCTGTTGAAAAGAATCACTTTCTCTATTTTTGAAACCTTATCACTGGTCGGAATTAATATACAGCTGCCAGCAAGTTGTTGGGTTGCAGACATGCCGGGTAAAATCCCTTTTTTAGTCTCATAAACTTTCATTTGAAATTCTATACCCAGACCTATTTCTCCGAATCTGTACGTTACCTTTTCACCCTTTTTAGGCTTGTTGGTAATGTCTTTCCATATTCCGTTTTTCTGCTTCTTGTATAGATACCATTCATAATCTCCTTTTAGGCCGAATGACAGTCCAAAAGGTTTTATTTCGTAGGTATAGGTCGTTCCTACCAGAGGATTCTGATTCCCGATTATAGTTCCTGTCATGGCTTAGCTGTAATAAAGTTCGTCTGTACCTTTTGTATCCTCCTTGAATTCATCAAAATCCACCACGGGATTGTAAACTTGTTGTTCCTGCGTATTCGCTTTGGCAACCTGGCTTTTACCGACTTCACTTTGCTGTCCATGCTTGAGGATGGTTATTTTTCCTCCCGTACTGCACATCAGTTCTGAGATTTCCGTAAGGCAGCTTTTTCCCATCACTTTTACTTTTTCATAAGTCTTCTGCCATTTTCCAGCGGGAGCATAGGCGCAGGAAAGATATCCTCCGGAAGTTGGCTTAAGTTTACACTGTCCAAACGGTTGTGCTGCAGGATCAAGCTGAAGATCATCTTCTGTTACGGCCAGATAATCGGCCTGTCCTTCACCGTCATTCCAATAATGCTTCTGATGGCTGGTGACTTTAAATTTTGGAAATTTAAATCCCTGATTGCATTGTACTGTTCCTTTCTGCACAATGAAATATTTTCCTTCATGAGGACTGGAACCGCTATCTTCTTTTTTATCTTTCTTTTCTTCTTTATTAGTTTGCTGTTCTTCATTTTGCGAAGGTTCTTCCGTTGAATTTTCTTCTTCAGAAGCAGCATCTTCTGTAGACTCCTCCTGAGAGGATGCAGAGATATTCTGAGGTTCTGTTTCCTTGGCTATAAGCTGTGGATCTTCCGGAATAAAAATGGTTGTTCCGGCAACAGGTTCCTGCATAACATCTTCAGGCGGGCAGTGGAGGTTATGATAGGTTTTTAAAATACCCTCGTTTTTCAGCTTAAACTGCCGGGCCAGCGAACTGAAAGTATCGCCTTTTTGTGTGACATAATTTTTCATATTGATCCTTGTGTTATGTTGATGTGGTGTTGATGTATAACTACTTCTTCATGACTGAGTAAAACTGAAGCTTTAGCCTGCAGAAGATTTTTATTTTTTGTGTGGGTGGTGTATTCTAATACTATATTTCCTGAAGCAGGTTCTGCAGCTGATTCTGTGAGTCTTATTCCGCGCATAATCTCTTGTGGAGTACATAGTTCTGTGATTTTACCATTTAAAATAGTTAAAACAGAATCTTTCTCTTCATTTTTCTGTTCAAGGTTAATTTCACATGCTGCCGGAAATGAATTCTGTAAAAAATAGAAGGGCTCTGTCCATTTTGCTTTCTTTTGGAACCAATCTATTGTAGGTAAAAAAGTTTGAAATAGGAGTGTACTTTTTAACTGCTGTAAGAAATATGCTTCATCGCTGATATTTCTTTCAAACGAATCCATGTAATTTTGGGCAACTTCTCCTACATAAAAGTCCTCAAGTTCTTTGCGCTGCTGGGTAAAGGTATCTGTGATTTTTTTGTGGTCTGCAAATCCGGTGATTTGACCTTTATCATTGAGGATAAATTCAATAGGCATGATGGTTTTCATACAAGCAATGGATAAGCTGCTTACCTTATCATCGGGTGTATTTCCATTGGATTTAAAATCGTTCTGGCTATAGCTCAGAATATGGTGGCCTTTGTTTCTGTCTTTGCGAAGATCAAGTTCAATGGTATAATCGATAGTAACGGGAGATTCAAACGGACTTTCAAAAGTTTCATTAACGGTATATGATTTAGCAAAAAAAGTATCTGAAAATTGAGAAGGAAGACTATTTTTTCTTTCCTGTTCTTTTTGTGCTTCTGTTTTGAAATTCGTAGGAACAAAGATGTTTTTAACGTCATTAAGACTTTCAAACCAAACCTTATCCATTTTTTCGCAATGAGAATTGTGAAACAGCTTCAGCTCCTCGCCGGTCATGCCCAGCCGGGAAGCGATAGAGGTCAGCGTGTCTCCATTCCGTACCTTATATTGTAAGAAATCAATTTCCATCCAATGTGAATTATGTGATAAAGCTATTAAAAAACTCTATTTGAAATTCATTTTTAGGGTTAAATTTGAAAAAGTGTAGTAGAATTACGACATGAAGATAAATGGAGCAGGGAACCACCCCGTCAAAATTCAGTTGGGGTGTTGCTCAGAGTTGTAATTTTCCAATACTTCAATAATGCAATGCGGGCTGGATTCCTACGGAATGACAAGCTTTACGGGTAAGATTATCATTCCAATTGTGTCATTCCGTAGGAATCTTAGCTGCTATAAGGGTTTTCAAAGCTTGTGCACTTTTAAAACAGTTAGAATAAAAAACTTTTATGACTTTTGTGGTTTCATAATATACAATACAACCAAAAGTTATTATTAATTTTAAAGTTATAAAAACAGCAAACATGAAGAGTCGATTCTTATACGGAGTTTTAATAATATTGATCAGTTTAGGTTCTGCATATGCTCAGAAGTCCAATGATCAGTCATCTGTTTTTTTCACTACGAAAGCAAAGGATACTGTAAGGATCAACGAAACATTCAATGAAAATGATACAACAAATAGTAAGGGTTTAAAAAAACAACTGAAACCTATTCAGTCCAATTTTAAAAGAATCAATTCCATGACCAAATGGACTTCTGTTAAAAAGAAGGATATTGAAGGAGAATCTGCAGAAGGCGGGGAGGCCACATTTTATTATACAGATAAAGGGTTGGAAAAAGTCATTGCCAGGCATTACGGTGAAATGAGGCAGGTGTTGATAGAATATTATCTTCTGAACGGGCAGCTATCGTTTGTTTTCGGGAAAGAGTACAGGTATAACCGACCGCTTTTCTATGATGCTAAAGCAATGAAAGAGAATAATGATACGGAAGCCTTTGATTTAAAAAAATCAAAAATTACAATGACCCGAAATTATTTTGAAAACGGAAATGTTATTTTAATCAATGCTACTACGGGACGCGGATATAATATCAGTGCGGATTATCCGGCTGAGCAGGAGAAAGATATTAAAGAAGATTTTAAAAGACTTGTGAAATTAGCTGATTAAATGGTTGTTATTGTTTATCAGCTTTGATGATATTCAGTCTTTCTTCCAGTTCATTGATTCTTTTGAGCCAATAGTTGATTCCTTCCTGATTGGTCACTGTTTCTTTAAAAGCGTTACGGTTTACAGCCCACAAATGACCACTGTACTTTTGATAATCCAGTTCCCGTTCCTTTTTATTCTCAGGTTCTATCCGATATCTCCAGAATACCAGAGAATGCATATATTCTGAGCGGATTTTTTCCAGATAGGTAATAATGGCCTTTCTGTCCTGCGGGATATAGCCGGGACCAGAGCATCCACATGAATGAAAAGTGATTCCTACGGTATACAAATCACGGATGTGAGCCCATTGTTTGTCGTCATTTTTGGGAGGAGATTTAAAATCGAGTCCCATATTGGCCATCAGGTTTCCACATTCGGGGCACTTGGCTTCTACCGAGGTTTTAGTATCCCGGTCCACGTCTTTTAAGTGACGGCGTTTAAAAGTTTTCTGGCAGTTAAAACAGGCATAATGTCCTTTGTAAACCATCATGGAATATCGGCACATATTACGATCTTATTGCTTTGGTTATAAGTTATTTTTATTTGTTTTTTTCCTCTTCATTAAAATTGATTCCCATCAGGCTGCTGGCACTTCGCGGATCGTAGACCGACCATATATTTCCCCAGAGAAATTTGAAGGTACAGCTTGGGTAAGGGGTTTTCTTCTTTTGGGTTGGAGGCATTTCCAGGATCTGGGTGAGAAAGGTATTGTTTCTGTGAAAAACTTTCATTTCTTTTTCCTCTGTCCATTCATTCCAGTCTTTTGCATCTCCATTTTCCCATGTGTTCATATGGATGATGTCCAGCTGATCTCCGAAAAAGCACAAACTGAAAGATACCTGGTATCCTTTTATTTTTATATGTTGAAAATAATACCAAAAATATCCGGTTTTTACATCCCACATAGTTTGATACTTCTCTTTGTAAAAATCAGTCTGTTTCAGCTGATCAAGACTCATTCCTTTATAAAGCTTAGTAGTAAAGACTTCCAGCTCTATAACTCCATTTTCACTGTTAATCAGCATGTCCCAAAAAATTGAAGCTATAAATATACCCGTTTTTTCTTTACAGACAACGAATAATATTTACAGCTTCTAATAGAAATAGAAATATCGGTGTGTTATTTGGGACTATGGGTTTGAAATTATTAATGTGGACGGGATATCAGAAAGCCAAAGACTTTTTGTATCTATCAGGTTTTTCCAGCTTTTACTGCTGATCAGCATCAGATCCTGAGAATTCAGAAATTCTTTCTCAATCTTTTTCTCATTATACAGCGTAATATGATTGGGAGCTACCTGTTCAATACTTCTGATCAGTTCCTTTACTTCAATATTGTTTCGGATCTGTCCTGCAGCATCCAGAATGATAACCTGAGAATTATTGTTGTTGATAAGCCTTTTAGCATATTCAAGAAGGTAAAAATCACTTAGATTAAAGATAGGGACAAATATTTTGTCTGCTGTTTTAAAATCTTTATCAACAAGGATTCCGACAGGAATGGTTGCTTTATCTAAAACCTGAAGGGTAAGATCATCAAAAGGAGAGTTGTTGAAAATATTCCCTTTTCCTTTTACGGTGTTCAGTAATTTTTCAGGATTAATGATTTTGGTGGTAAACCCTAATAATCTTCCCAGCAGACTTCCTTCATACATAGATTTTCCAAGCATGATCAGAAGAAGATCATAATTTCCTTTGTTGGTAATATTGGTCAGGTCACTTTCAACATCTGTAGAAGCCTTGAAAAGGGTAGTCACTTCAAGCTGAAGCTCGTGAGACGTTTCAATGATATTTTTGAACTGTTCTTTTTCAAAGTTTTCTATATCGAAGGCGTGAAGTTCATCTACAGGAGCAATATTCATTGCGGTCACACTTTTGTTCCCATTCATTTTATGGGTGAAATTATCTGCGAGTTTCAACAGTTTACTTCCTGCTTTTGCTGTTTCAAAAGATAAAAGGACTCTGTATTTTGTATCATTATCTTCAGGCTCATCTTCTTCTACCATTGATTTTTTTCCTTTAAAAAGGTAATTGATAAAATCCAGACAAGGCCCCGTCATAAAGGTTGTAAATAGAGCCATGATGACAAGCATTGCAAAAAGTTCCGGCCCTAATACACCTAAATCATAACCGATGTTAAGAACGATAAGTTCTGTAAGCCCTCTGGTATTCATTAAGGCACCTATTGTAAGACTGTCTTTCCAGCTTATTCTCAAAAATCTTGCGGTGAGGGCACTTCCTACAAATTTTCCGGTAACGGCTGTCAGAATGATAAGCCCGCCAATTTTCCAAAGGTGAGGATCATTCAATAATCCAATCTGGGTTCTTAATCCGGTAAATACAAAGAAAAGAGGAAGCAATAAAACCAAAGCAACATCTTCTATTTTTTCTATGAAAAGATTCCTGAATTTAACGTTTTCCGGCATAATAGCTCCTGCCATAAATGCTCCGAAAAGTGCGTGAATACCGATAACTTCTGTAGCGTAAGAAGAGATAATAAGGATAAGGAAAAATACAGCAACCAAAGATTTGTTGATGAAGCCTTTTCCTTTCTGCGACTCAGCAATTCTGTTCAGGAAGGGTCTTACCGCTTTTATCATAATGAAAACATACAGAATAGCCATTAAGATAACAAATACTGATCCTGAGAAAGATCCAGCTTTTACCACAGCAATTACGGCTGCTAAAATACACCATGCCGTAATATCATCTGCCGCCGCACAGGTAATGACAACTGTTCCTATTTTGGTTTTGTGAAGATTTCGTTCCTGAACAATTCTTGCGAGAACCGGGAAGGCTGTAATACTCATGGCAATCGCTATAAATAAGGCAAAGGAACTGAATTGAATACCTTCCGGTGCAAATTCTTTATAAATAAAATAAGAAAGCCCAACCCCTAATGCAAAAGGGAAAATAATACTTGCATGGCTGATTACTACAGCATCATGAGCCTTTTTTCTCAGAACACTCAGATCAAGTTCCATTCCTACAATATACATGAAGAGAATCAGACCGATCTGGCTTAAAAACTGTAGATTGGGAAGCGATTCCTTAGGAAAGATAAAGGCAGAAAGCTCAGGGAAATATAATCCGAAAAGTGACGGTCCCAAAACAATACCTGCAATCATTTCACCTATTACAGAAGGTTGTTTCAGCTTTATACAGATCCATCCGAAAAGTTTGGCTACCAATATAATGGTTACAATTTGAGTAAGAAGAAGCGCTAAAGGATGATGAAGATTTGCCAGAAAAGAATCTGCGAAATTTTCCCACATCGTTGCCCCTGTAGCCTTGCTTGGAGTGATATTTTCTCCAATTTCCAGTGTTTTGCCCTGGATAAAGAACCAGTACATGATGCAAGAAAAAAATGCAATGGTACTGATGTAAAAAATAATATTTTTGTATTTCCCCAAATTCATGATTCCAATATTTTGATGCAAAGTTGATAAGAATATATTAAGATTAAAATACTCTTGTTTTTAAATGTAATGAATGTTCTAAAAAATGTAATAAAATCTACCTGAAAGAATAGCCGAGCCCGATTCCTATTTTCCAGCTCCCATTCTGATCAGCAGTTTTGGTATTATAGTAAGCCGGGATCTGAAGGGCAATTTTTTTATAAACCATAGTAAGACCAGCACCCAGAGTGGGCATAATCGGACTATTTTTTGTTCCCAATGACCGGTCTTCTTTAATTCTCAATGAAGGCAGCATTCCCAATACGAATTTTATGTTTTGGTGGGTAAGGCTTACATTGGGTCCGGTAAAATTAATAAAAGCACCATGATCTACATATCCGGCCACTGCTATTCCGTCAAAAAATGAAACCTTAATTTTTGAAGAAGTTTCCTGGGAAAAATAAAAGCCGGATATGAGAAGTCCTGCAGCATAAAAACAGTTTTTCATTATATAATCAATTAATTCTGTGCAAAAATAAATGGATTGTACATCGAAAAAGGGGAGTTGTAATAAAGTGCAGTAATTCTGTAACGAAACTGGAAAAATTTGAAAAAGGACTTATTTCCCGAATAGCTCCATCAGGGAATTTTTGTAGGCATCACCGATTTGAAGTTTCAGAAAAGTGTGATCTTCGGTGGCGATTGTTGTGATAATTTCGTTGGTTGAAAATACTTTAATAGAAGAAAGTGCAATGATCTCTTTTTTGTTGACCTGGGCAAAATCTTTGGCAGGAAGCATTTCCAGAAGGTTTTTGAAATTCAGGTTTTTTAATACGATGGTGGTTCCGTCGCTGAGGATGATATCTTTATCCCTGCTGTCTATCTCAGAAGTTTTGATATAAGAAATCTGTTCTGTAAATATGACGGTTTTCCCGATATTGGTATTCCATTCGATAAAGCTTTTTTTAGGAGGATTTTCCACCAGTTCTTTAGCTTTTTCGAAGGCCTGGATCAGTCTTTCCTTTTTTATAGGTTTTCTTACGTAATCTACCACATTCAGGTCGAAAGCTTCGGCTGCATATTCTTTATAAGCGGTTGTAAAGATGATTTTTTTTGAACCTGAAATAATCTCAGCCACCTGCAGGCCTGTCATTCCGGGCATTTCAATATCCAGAATACACAGATTACAGTCGATGGTATCTATTTCACTCAGGAAGATTTTAGGATCATTGAATGCCTTTACCACTTCTACATTGTCGATCTGTTCACATAGAAGTTTTAAGTAGCTGATAGCCAATAATTCATCATCCAGAATAACGCATTTTATCATAGAATTCTCCTAAATTGATTTTTAATTCTGCTGTGAAGACTCCGTTTTTTGAACTTCTTTCCAGGTGGTAGTAAGTGCTGTAGATCATTTTAAGCCTTTGATCAAATGACTGGCTTCCAAAACCGCTTTTTTCTTTTTCCAGAATATTTTTCAGCGAAGCTTTATTGCTTACTTTCATGGTGAAAATACCGTTTTCAAGCTCCATATAAATGGAAATAAAAGAGTCCTGAGCCAGGAAATCCGTATGTTTGAAGGCATTTTCAATAAGATCCACGGAGATCAGCGGAGCAAATACCTTTTCTTCATACAGAGAATCAGACTTGTCAATCCTTGATTTTATTCTAAAATCGAAAAGAGGATTGATCTTAATTTTATTAATTTCAATAAGGCTTAAAGCAAAATTGAGTTCCTCTTTCGGGCTTACATACTTATTGTTGCTTTCATATAAAATATAATCCAGTACATTGGCCAGCTTATCCAGTGACATATACGTCTGATAGGCATGAGACTGAACCGAATTAAGGATGTTTTTAAACAAATGCGGATTCAGCTTTGTGCCAATATGCTCCAGACGGACTTCATTCAGACGCTGTTCAATAAGTTTGTTGGTTTCTGATAATTTGGAATTTCTTTGTTTCAGTTTCTCATGCTGGCTGTAGAGATAAATACTGGTTGTCAGAAACAGGAAAATAGCAAAAACTCCGATGAATATCAGATAATCATGAATCATGTAGTAATTGCCGCCCATACTATGGTATTAGAACTATTTAAGTTTTTTAAGACCGTTTACCATCAACGTTTCCTCACATTTTTCATATGTGATCTCGTAAGACGGATTTTTTTCAGGATAGGTTAAAAGATAGCTCGGACAAGGTTTCTTTTGTGCATGGCTGCGGTCAAAATCTACTTTTCCTTTGGTAATGATGCTGTCTTTTATAAATTTTTCATCAATCTTGTAGGCTGCCATTGCACTTTTGGCCTCTTCAGAATATTTGAATTCTTTGGAAAGACTTTCAGCAATAACACGGCTGTTGGGTAAATATCCGCTGCAGCTTGCCCCTTTTTTGTTTAAAATAAAAAATACGAGTAAAAGCCCCGGAATGAAGCCTATTGCATAAAATTTCAGTTTCTTCATTAGAAAATTAAAAGATTGATATCGTGGTATGTAAGTCCGAAACGGTCGCAGATGATCTTCTTGGTATGTCTTCCTTTGTACATATATAAGCTCTGCTTCATTTCGTTTTTGCGGATCAGCATGTTTTCAAAGCCGCCCTCTTCGTCATAATTTAAAATATAGGAAAGGAAGAAATTCGAGATGGCCTTGGTGGTGGTTCTCGGCATTCTTGAGGTAAGATTCGGAAGTCCGCAGTGGATGACACCGTGTTTGATGACATAAGGATCTTCCATGGTAGTCAGTTCTGAGGTTTCAATAACTTTACCGTTGTCTATGGTGATATCGATAATGACACTGCCTTTTTTCATTTTCATTACCATATCTTCAGTAACGATAGGGGTCATATTCAATCTAGGTAGCGCTCCTATCACTACATCAGCACGTCTTAAGCTTTTGCTGAGTTCTTTAGGATCAATAATGGAAGTCGGTACACGGCTGTCAACAATTGTATGAAGTCTTCTCAGCTTTGATAAAGAGTTGTCGAAAACTTTTACGCTGGCTCCTAAACCTATTGCTGCTTTTGTAGCAAATTCACCTACAATTCCGGCTCCAAGAATAACAACTTCTGCAGGTCTTACTCCTGTAATACCTCCAAGCATTAACCCGTTTGATAAGGCTAATAATTCTGAAGCATATAAAATAGAGACCGTTCCTGCAATTTCCCCGATTAATCTTACCAGTGACAGCTGTTTGTATTCATCAACGATAAATTCAAAAGCAATGGCATTTATTTTTTTCTCTGCAAGCTTTAAGAAATATTCCTTGTCTCTCAGGTTGATCTGAAGTGCTGAAACCAGATATGTATTAGGTTTCATGTACTCAATTTCGTCTTCAGTAGGAGGGTTGATCTTCAGAATAAGATCCTGTCCGAAAGCTTCTTTAGGATCATTGGTGATCTTTGCTCCAGATTCGGAATACTGTAAATCTGTAAAAAACGAGCCCTCGCCGGACCCGGATTCTATAATAATCTCATGGCCATGCTCTACCAACACCTGTACGGCGTCAGGAGTGATGCAGGTTCTCCTTTCGTTGAGACAGGTTTCTTTAGGAATTCCAATGCTAAACTGTTTTCCCTTTTTAATAACCTCCAATTTTTCCTCTTTCGGCATCAATTCTTCTTCTGTGAAAGGAGTAAAAATATTTGTACTCATCCTTAAATTAAATTATGTCTTACAGATTGTTATTTACACTCAATTAATGAGCAAAGATACATAATATTTAATCGAATGAAACTTCTCTGTTTTCACCCGTATTCACAATACTCATTGTGTGATAGTTGAGGCCGTAAAGCTCCTCTTCATACACTTCCGGCCACTCGATAATGCATAAAAAAGAGTTGTCCAGATATTCTTCAATTCCGATATCATACACTTCTTCAATGTTTTTTAAGCGGTAAAGATCAAAATGATATACTTTTCCTTTCTCTGTATTGTATTCATTAACAATAGAGTAGGTTGGTGAATTTACTTCATCTTTGCTGCCCATATTTTTAAGCAGAAATTGAGTGAAAGTTGTTTTACCTGCCCCCAGATTTCCTTTTAATAAAAAAATGTTATGTTTTAATTCCGGAATGATGCTGTCAACAACTTCCTGCCAGTCTTCGATTGTATGTATAGTGAACTGCATATGCTAATTTGTTCTGCAAAAATAATGAAATTAAAAGATTGGAATTGAGAATAAAAAGAAAAGAATAAAGGACAGTAAATCTATGTGAATATTATTGAACCTAAAATTGGTTGTAAGTATCAAAGCTAAAATCGGCAACCCAAAACTCGAAACTCGCATTCTCAAACAGTTTCAATTTCTATAAAAATACTTAATTTTACAGCATGATTTCCAAACAGACCATTGATAAAATATTCTCCACGATCCGGGTTGAAGAGATTGTGGGAGAGTATGTGCAGTTGAAAAGAGCAGGGTCTAACTTTAAAGGGCTCAGTCCTTTTCATGAAGAAAAATCTCCAAGTTTTGTTGTTTCACCAAGCAAACAGATCTGGAAAGATTTCTCAACCGGAAAGGGAGGGACGGCGATTTCTTTCTTGATGGAAATTGAGAACTTTACCTATCCCGAAGCTCTTCGCCACGCGGCAAAAAAGTACGGAATTGAAATAGAAGAGGATCTGCGTGAAATTTCTGAAGAAGCAAAAAATGCACAGACCGAAAAAGATATTTTATATAAAATTCATGAGATTGCCAATACTTATTTCCAGGAAATTCTTTGGGATGACCAGGAGGGGAGAAGTATCGGATTGGCTTATTTTAAAGAAAGAGAGCTTAAGGACGATATTATCAGAAAATTCCAGTTGGGATATTCTCCGGAAAAGAAGAATGCTTTTACTGCGTATGCACTGGAAAAAGGATACAACAAAGAAATCCTTGAGAAGTCCGGACTTTCTATTTTCCCGGAAAATACTCCTGCAGGAATAGACCGTTTCAGGGAAAGGGTAATTTTCCCGATTCACAGTTTTTCAGGAAGGGTGCTGGGTTTTGGAGCAAGGATTCTTAAAAATAATGTCAAAACAGCGAAATATCTCAATTCCCCAGAAACCGAGATTTATCATAAATCCAATGTCCTTTATGGATTAAACCAGAGTAAGCAGGCTATTTCAAGAAAGAATGGCTGTCTTTTGGTGGAAGGGTATATGGATGTAATTTCACTTCATATGTCCGGAATTGAAAATGTGGTGGCCAGCTCCGGAACGTCTTTGACTACAGAGCAGATCAAACTGATCAAAAGGCTTACGGAAAACGTAACCATTCTTTTTGATGGTGATAATGCCGGTATTAAAGCCAGTTTCCGAAGCATTGATATGTTGCTTACGGAAGGAATGAATATCCGTGTATTGCTTTTCCCTGATGGAGATGACCCGGATTCATTCGCCAGAAAACATCCGCAGGAATACGTAGAAAAGTACATCGAAAATGAAGCGATGGATTTCATCGACTTCAAAGCGGAAATTCTGTTGAAGGATGTTGGTAATGACCCTATTAAAAAAGCAGAAGCGATAAGGGATATCGTAAAATCTGTTTCTTTTGTACAGAATGCACTGAAAAGAGAAGTTTACCTTAAAGAGGTTTCCAATAAATTCGGGCTTTCTGAGCAGAGTCTTTTCAATGAACTGGATGTTCAGAAGCAGATCACACAGAATCAGACCCATCACGTTCAACAGCAGCAAAAGGAGAAAGCAGCTCCAAAGATGGAGATTGTTCCTCTTGAAAAAGAAAAAGAAGATCCTTTCCTGTTTGATGTACTGTTTATGGAGAATAAACTTGTTGAACACATGCTGGCATTTGGGGATATTATTCTGAAACGTAGAAATGAACAAGGTGAAGAATATCAGATTACAGTAATTGAAGAAATTCTTCATCATTTTGAAGAAGAACAGTATACGTTTTTAGTCAAAGGCAATGAAATCATTATCACCCAGGTTAGAGAGGGAATTCAGAAAGATGAGCTTAGAAGTGGAAACTTTTTTGTATCTTTTATGGATGAAGAGATTACCACGAAGGTGGTGGATGCTTTGATTCCGCTGGATGATCTTGAAAACTGGGCTTCCAGAAATATTTATCCTCCCAATTATGGAGATAAAGTGGCAGATCAGATCCAGGGAGATGTTTTATTGCATAAATACAGGTATATTGATTATTTAATCACGGAAACGGCTAAAGATCTTGATCAGTACAGTACCACAGATGAAGGGAAATATTATGAGCTTATCAAAAAAATTACCTTATTGAAACAGGCTTCCATGCGATTGAGTAATATCATCGAATATTCGCCCATCAAAGGAATCTATGGCGATAGAAAAAGATAGTTTTTAAGTCAGTTTTTTTGATATTCTGTGACAAAAAGTCCTATAAAATTTTAGGAATAAATATTGTAATTTAAACTTCGAGAATAGTATAAAAAATAATACATAATAGAAATATGGACATTAAAAAAGATTTCAGAGATTTCTCTGTAAAACATTTAGGAAACAACGGTTTGGTTACCGATCAGTATATGGGAATGTATGGCCCAACGAATCTTACTCCGTACATCATGGAAGAAAGAAGATTAAACGTTGCTCAGATGGATGTTTTCTCTCGTTTGATGATGGACAGAATTATCTTCCTGGGTACAGGTATTGATGATCAGGTTGCAAATATCGTTACGGCTCAGCTTTTATTCTTAGAAAGTGCAGACCCGTCAAAAGATATTCAAATCTATATCAACTCTCCTGGTGGAAGCGTTTATGCAGGGTTGGGTATTTATGACACCATGCAGATTATTAAGCCGGATGTAGCGACAATCTGTACAGGTATGGCTGCTTCAATGGGAGCTGTATTATTGGTTGCTGGAGAAAAAGGAAAACGTTCTGCGCTTAAGCACTCAAGAGTAATGATTCACCAGCCTTCAGGAGGTGCTCAGGGAGTTGCTTCTGATATGGAGATCAACTTGAGAGAGATGCTGAAATTGAAGCAGGAACTTTATGAAATCATTGGTCACCACTCAGGACAAACGTATGAGTGGGTAGAAAAATCTTCTGACAGAGATTACTGGATGACTTCTGAAGAAGCGAAAGGCTACGGAATGGTAGATGAGGTTTTGCAAAGGTCTACTGAGAAAAAATAATTGATTGTAAAATCATAAGAAACCGCACCTATCTGGTGCGGTTTTTTTTGTTGAAGTAATTATGGATTTTGAACTGTATTGACTATTCAGATTCCTACGGAATGACACAATTGGAATAATGGTTTATCCATACAGTTTGTCATTCCGTAGAAATCTAGCCGCAATCAATCATGAAGAAATACTTAAGATGAATCTATAAAGATCATATTCCCAACTGAAGAAATAAGAATTCCCATCCTTTGGAGGGGTGGCGAAAATTCAAAGAATTTTTGACGGGGTGGTTTTCCCCCACATATCCTCATGAAAAAAGCGCCTTTAAAAGGCGCTTTTCTTTATTTCTTAACCATCTTATGTATCGTTGAACCACCATTTGTTTTAATCTCAACAAAATAAACTCCTGAAGATAAAGCCCGGATAGGAATCTTTAACTCCTGAGAAGTTAGTACCTTTTGTCCTGTAGCTGAATAAATATTCACTTCTTTTAGTTTCTCAGTTGTTTCAATTTGAATGAAATCACTTGCCGGATTAGGATAAATAATGAATTTTTTCTTTGTAACAGAAGAAATACCCAAGGTTAATTGTGCTTCACTTGGAGTAAATGGTCTTCTTTGGCCAAAACTTAATCCCAACCAATCATCGTTGTTCAATTGAATCTGAGAAAGATTAGCTTTCGTTTGCCAGCTTGACAAATCTTTTCCTTTATATAACTTCCAGCTGTCTGATCCGGAAGCATTCCCTGTGAATGAATTTAATGATAAATTTGAAATCTGATTGTTAGCCGATGTAAAATTAAAATATGAAACCTGAGTCTGGATCAGTTGTAAAGCCTGGTCAGCAGTGATACTCCCGTTATATTTAATTCCGAAAACGAAAGAATTGGCACCATTGGCATTATCAGTTCCGAAATCAATCACCACAAGGCTTTTATTGCTTCCTGTTCCTACCCAGTTGGTAACCTGAGATGGTGCGTACCATGAAGAGCTGTAAGCTGCAACGGGAGTTGAAGGAGGGGTGTCGTAATGATCAAGACCGTATGAAGCTCCATACCATTTTCCGTCAACCAAAGGAGTATAACCTACACCATTGTTCCATGTCATGGTTGATGCATTGGATCCGGACCATGTTATCCAGCTGTCATCAATAGTGGAGGTGTGATGATTATAATTCAGAATAGAAAGATATCCTGTAGGAATGTCAACCTGCATTTTGGGTTCTGCAGCCACAATAGCATTAATAAGATCTTCCATTGTTAAATCATTGCTATCAAAGCGGTATCCCCATGCATAAGAATTGGGAGTGCTGTTGTCATTAAAATCTGCAATGAAATAAGCCTTTTTAGAACCGGTTCCTACCCAAAATTTAATGTCATTTTCTGTGAATTGGGCTGACAATAACTGCATACAAAGCAGCAAGAAAAAAAAATAGATTTTTCTCATGATATAATTTAAATTAAAGTTTTACTCCCGAAACTTATCTTTAAAAGAAAACAAAATTTCCTCTAAAGTCAGTATTTTAAGGCAGGTCTCCTGGCTCACATCTTACAGCTTCCTTCCCGGATTTTTAGCTCCAGTGGTATGATTATGCTGTAAGTTCAAACAGTTTACAGTTGCGGGTACAGCTCAAGATTTGAATAATATTCTCACTTGATTCCCTATTAATGAACAATGTTCAGCCTTAAAACGCTGCAAATATATCATATAAATTTGTGAGTCCGTTTTGTGAATTATCTTTTTTCTGAGATGCTTAAAAAGTTGATTTTCATATTAATTAATAATTGAGTTAGATTGCTGGATTTCTATTTTAAAATCTTCTGTTTTTCTGTTTATATTCAATTCATTTTGCAATTCTATTGTTAAAATAGAATTATCATTATATTCAAGATCAGTTTATAATCAATCTCTATTTTCGCAGCCATAAAAGTGAATATGAAAAAATTACTATTGTCTGTTGCAGTGCTGGCAGTATTAGCTTCATGCAACAGTGAGGCTGATTCTACAATAATTAATCAGGATATTAATTATTCCAAACTGCCTCAGGAATTTCCATTTACAAAACTGGCTACGATAAACGGAGTAGATGTTATCAATGGTGGATTTGGTTCTGGAGCAGCCGCTCACCCTACAAGAAAAGGTGAATTCTATGTCATTACAGATAGAGGACCTAATACTGACTTCCAGAATGGGAAAAAATTTCTTACCCCTAACTTTACGCCAACCATTATGCACTTTAAAATCAATGCTGATGGAAATATAGAAGTGATCAAATATATTAAGCTTAAAAACCCATCAGGACAGCCTATTACAGGATTACCAAACCCTGCAGGAATGGGAAGTACCGGAGAAATAGCCTATGATGCTTCCGGAAATGTTTTAGGGACGGATAAATACGGATTAGACAGTGAAAGTATTGTAGCAGCGGCAGACGGTACATTCTGGGTTTCTGATGAATACGGGCCACACATCGTGCATTATAGTGCAGACGGAATGGAGATGGAAAGAATAAGCCCGATTGGCGTAAATACAGGACCAAGAAAATTACCTGCTGTTTTAGCCAAAAGAAGAGCGAACAGAGGGATGGAAGGACTTGCTATTACACCCGATGGAAGAACATTGGTAGGAACCATACAGTCAATGATGTATGTACCCAGCAAAGCATTGGCTACCAATACTACTTTGACGAGAATTGTAACATTTGATACTGTTACAGGGCAGACCAAACAGTTTTTATACAAGCAGGATGGAGGAGCTTCCGATTCAGTTTGTGATATTACAGCCTTAAGTAATAATGAATTCCTGGTGATTGAAAGAGATGGAAATTTCGGATCTCAGGGAGGAATTAAAAAAGTATACAGAATCAACCTGAGCAATGCTTCGGATGTGAATGGAACTGATATTAATGCGGTTGACGGAATGAAAATTAATGGTAAGGCCTTAGAACAGTGTTCATGGGACGAAATTACCAATGCCGGGATAAAGGCTGTTTCAAAAACATTGGCCGTAGATCTGGTTGCAAAGCTGGGCTACGAACATGATAAGTTTGAGGGAATTGTTTATTTAGGAAATAATAAACTGGCTGTTTTCAATGATGATGACTTTGGAGTAGTGGATGATGGAAACGGAAACCCTAAGGCTAAAATTCTTCCTAAAACAGGGAAGGTAGACAAAGGAACTATGTATGTAGTCGATATTCAATAATTAGATTTTTTTAACGGAAAACGGCGGCATCGAAGATGCCGCCGTTTTTATTGTATGGTATTTCTTAGTTGATTCTTCTCCTTTTAAAGAAAACTCTGTAAACTAAAAATGTTTGTATCAGAACATTTCCTATAAATAGAAGTACTGCCTGATAAGTTGGAATATCAGCATAAAAAGGCAATAATTTATTAAATAAAACGGCTGGAGAATTTACCAGAGCCTTAATCAGTGCCAATGGATAACTCAAAAAGTCAGGTCTTATGCCAATTAAAAACTGATCATAAACAAAGACATAAATAAGATCAAATAAAAGAAGTCCGAAGAATATTAAAATGAAGTTTTTCATGTCTGTTCTAAAAGTTCCTTTATTTTAGTTAAAACCTTCAATAATCTTAGAGAAATCCTCTAATTTCAAAGCAGCTCCTCCAATCAGACCTCCGTCGATATCCGGCTGAGAGAAGATTTCTTTTGCATTATCCGGCTTTACAGAACCTCCATAAAGGATTGAAATTTCATCAGCAACTTCCTGTCCGTATTTTGCAGCGATGATACTTCTGATGTGTGCATGGATTTCCTGAGCCTGCTCAGGGGTTGCTGTTTCTCCTGTTCCGATTGCCCAAACAGGTTCGTAAGCAATCACAACCTTCTTGATTTCTTCAGCAGAAAGTGTGAAAAGAGCGACTTCAGTCTGGTTTTTCACAACCTCGAAGTGCTGTCCTGCTTTTCTTTGCTCAAGAGTTTCCCCGTTGCAATATACAGGAATTAGACCTTTGTCAAGAGCTAATTTGATCTTTCTGTTACAGTGAGAATCTGTTTCTCCGTGATATTGTCTTCTCTCAGAGTGACCGATCAGTGAACCGGTTACATCGATAGATTCTAGCATATCCACAGAAATTTCTCCTGTATAAGCGCCACTTTCATGCTCGCTCATATCCTGAGAAAATACACCAATCTCGTCCTTTTCAAAGATGTCTTTTGCCATCATTAGATACAAAGATGGTGGAGCGATCCAAACCTCACAGTTGGTAGCATTGTTGTTTTTATAGCTTAGTAACTGAATCATCAATTGTTGTGCATCAATTACATTTTTGTTCATTTTCCAGTTGCCTGCAACTATTTTTCTTCTCATAAGATTTAAATATAGATTTATTTACTTTTTTCGTGTTTATGCTATAATCCCCATAAATTTTTCAGCAGAACATAGAATGTATGTTCCTCTTCAGTTACTTTATTGTCAGCTTTGATCAATGACTTTGCAAACTGAACAAACTTTACACGCTCGTCTTCAGTAGAATCTTCATGGAAGCATCTTGCATGGAATTCAAAATGATCTTTCCACTCTTCAGGCTGTAAAAGAGCCAGGGTTTCCAATTCATTGTCAAGATTCATTCTGAACGGAAATTCATCCGCCATATATTGCTGCACCAGCATTCCTTCCTCAGGAGCAAACTCTCCGTCTACAGAAGAAAGGATCATTAATAAGTGATATCCGGCGATTGATTTATTTGATTTTTGCATGCGTTGTGGTATGTTTAAGTTTAGTGTTTAAATTTGATAATTGATAATTGATAATTGATAATTGATAATTGATAATTGAAGACAACTCTTTCTCGTAACGACCTATCATTTATAATTTATCATTCATCATTTATAATTAATTAATATAATCTTTTGCGGGTTGTTTATCTATGATTTTTCCATTCTCAAGAATCAGTACAAACGGGTTGCTTCTTGCTATGGTTTTGATGGCAGTTCCGTCCATCATTGCATTTTTAATGGTTTTAAAAGTATTCGGATACGTAGAAATCCCATAGATAAGGGCTCCTTTCTGCGTATTTACTTTAGCTTCCACCTTCTGAAGCAGATCAGCAGGAACATCTTTTGGATGATATGAGAACACCAAAACTGCTTTGGGAGCGTTGATGATTTCGTTCGTAACTTCCATTCCTGTAGGATCTTCAATCTTGAATTTCACAATCTCAGATTTGTACCCTTCTTTAATCAATACAGATTCATTTTTGCCTTCCTCAATTTTCCATGGAGAACCTTCTGCCCAGTATTCTGTTTTTTTGATATAATCATCCTGATTTACCTTTACAACAGCTCCTGTTTTCTGATTTTTCAGAGAATAAAAAGTCTTGTATTCGGAAGGGTTTTTATCAATTTTTCCTTTTTCACCTTTTATGTCTGTCCCAATTTTGTAATCACGGAAATCAATGATTGGTTCATGCATAATTCCCTGTGCCATAATGTAAACCATGCCTAGAGAAAAAACGGTTAAAAGAATATATTTAAATGTATTGGAAGGTTCTTTCTCGGTCACTCCATACTCATCTTTTTTACGGAATTCTTTTCTGTACAGAATGAAAAGGATAATCAATCCTACAAGAAGTACAACATCTTTCAGGAAACTCTGCCAAGGCGTAAATTTGATGGCATCACCAAAACATCCACAATCTGTTACGACATTGAAATATGCCGAATAAAAAGTAAGGAATCCAAAGAAAATACAAAGGGCAATTAATATGGATAAGGTAAATTTTAGCTTTAATTTAAGCAGCAGCATAAATCCGAGGAAAAGCTCCAGTACCACCACTATAATGGAAAATAGCAGGGCAAACTTTTCTAAAAAAGGCATATTGAAAACTGGAGGGGCAAAATATTCTTCCATTTTGAAAGAAAAACCTACCAGATCCACGGCTTTCACAAAGCCTGAAAGGATAAAAATAACAGCAATAACAAAGCGTAATAAACCTTTAAGCATATTAAATATTTTTGGGTTCGAATTGATTTTCTTTTTCCGAGAACTTAATCAGGCAGAAGACAGCATAGTTCAGCATATCGAAATAGTTGGCATCAAGCCCTTCAGAGACGATTGTTTTTCCCTGGTTGTCCTCAATCTGTTTAGTTCTTAATACTTTCTGATAAATAAGATCCGTAATGGATGAGATTCTCATATCTCTCCATGCTTCACCATAATCATGATTTTTTCTTTCCATTAAAGCCTGGGCTTCGTTAGAATATTTGTCATACAGACCTAAAATTTCTTCTTTATTTTCATTGAAATCATTGGAAAGCCCTTTCTCAAGCTGAATAAGTCCAATGATAGAATAGTTCACAATGGCAATAAATTCATCTTCCTCACTCTCATCTACCATTTTTTTATCAGTCATCTGAAGTGTGCGGATCCTGTTGACTTTGATGTAAATCTGGTCTGTAATGGAACTCGGTCTTAGCACCCTCCATGCAGCTCCGTAATCCTGTAATTTTTTACCGAAAAGATCACGACACTGACTGATAACTTTCTCGAACTGTACTGATGTTTTTAGCATAAATTTTCTTAATCTTCCAAATATACGAATTCGGTTTTAGATTTTTCAATTTGAGGAGATGAGTTTGTGAGTGAGAGGGTTTGAGAGTAAGAACGTTTGAGGGTTGAAGAGTAAGGGGGTTAGATTTCGGGGTTTAGTGGGTGTGCGCTAACTTCTAACCTTCAGCTTCTGGCTTCCTGTCTATTATTTCTAATTTCCAGCTTCTAACATCTCATTAAACACTCACAAATCACTAATTTTGCAGGATACAAAATCATTTATCAATTATCATTCATCAATTATAAACTCCATGCTCTCTAACTCTCAAACCCTCCAACCTTCCAACGCAGCAACTTACTCAATCAACTGTAACGGTAGATTAGTACAACTTGCTACCCCAAAAATCATGGGAATCCTCAATCTTACCCCGGATTCTTTCTCTGATGGCGGAAAATTCAATACCGAAAAAGCTGCTTTGGAGCATGCCGAAAAATTGTTGAAAGAAGGTGCAGAAATATTGGATATCGGACCTCAGTCTACACGCCCAAACGCTGAGTTTTTGACTGCTGAAGAAGAAATAAACAGGATTGGGAATATTATTTCTCTGATTAAAAAAGAATTTCCGGAAGCTCTGATTTCCCTTGATACTTTTTATGCAAAAACAGTGAGATTTGGCTTTAATGAAGGAATTGATATGATTAATGATATTTCTGGCGGTCAATATGATACGGAAATTTTTGATACAGCGGCCCAGACAAAACTTCCTTACATTTTGATGCACGTAAATCCTTCTTATGAAACCATGCATGATAAGATAAGATTTGAAGATATAACATTGGAAGTTAACAGATATTTCTCCCAAAAAACAAAAGAACTTTTAGAAAAAGGAGTGAATGATATCATTCTTGATCCCGGTTTTGGCTTCGGAAAAACCGTAGAAGATCAGATGAAAATGATTCACGAAGTTGAATATCTGGGATTCGGAAGATTTCCTTTACTGATAGGGATTTCCAGAAAGTCATTTATTTACAAACCACTGGGAAAATCGCCTTTGGATATCAATGAAGAAACCCAAAAACTTCATATGAAAGTTTTGGAGCAGGGTGCGAAAATTTTAAGGGTTCATGAAGTCGCTGAAGCAAAGGAAACTCTTACTCATTTTTTACGAAAAAAATAAAAAGTGCGAAAAAAACTTGTGAGTAATTAAAAAGTTTATACATTTGCAGTATGAATTTTACGAATCAGAAAAATATTATTGTCATTTCTATTATTGCTGCTGTCATTAACAGCAGGAAGGAAACGGCATTTTAGATAGATTTTAATTTAAATTATATATAGAACCGTTTCAATTATGAAGCGGTTTTTTTTGTTTTAATTTTTATAGTAAAAATATGTATCAGTTAGTATCAGTAATTATTATCGTCATTATTATTCCCTTGCGTCTGTGAGATGGAAGATGTATGACTGTACATATATTGAGCCCTCTCACAGCGTGAGAGGGCTTTTTTTATTCCCTTTTGTTAATTTTTAAACCTCTATAACATGTATTATAACAACGACACGATCATCTATTTCGATGGACAATTTATGAAAGCCAAAGATGCCGGAATGGATCTGTACGGGCAGTCCCTTCACTATGGTTACTCTGTTTTTGAAGGAATTAAATCTTACAGCACAGATCATGGAACCCAGATTTTCAAAGCAAAAGAACATTATGAAAGACTGAGAAGATCAGCAGAATTGATGCATATTCCCTTCGATTATTCCGCAGAAGAGCTTACAGAGCTTACCTACGAACTTCTGGAGCGTAACGGTTTCACAGATGCTTATATTCGTCCGTTGGTCACATGTTCACCCAATATGTCACTTTCAAAAGGACAAAAATCTTACCTGTCTCTTCTGGCCTGGGAATGGAGCAAAGGCTATCTGGCAGATAAAATGAAAATCATGACTTCACCCTTTCAACGTCCAAATCCTAAAGCATTTAAAGTGGAAGCAAAAGTAGGAGGTCATTATGTAAACTCAATATTGGCCTGTCAGGATGCCAAAGACAAAGGCTATGATGAAGCATTGGTTTTGGATGAAAATGGAAACGTTGCAGAAAGTTCAGGAGCCAATGTCTTCTACGAAAAAGACGGTACCTTATTTACTCCGGGTAAAGGAAGTATCCTTCCGGGAATTACTAGACAAACGGTTTTTGAAATCTGTGACGAACTTGATATTCCAGTTAAAGAATCCTTTTTTAAACCTGAAGAAATGCGAGGTGCAGATGCAGGGTTTTTCTGTGGTACAGCAGCCGAAATTGTGGCACTGGATTCCCTGGATGATGTCCCTTTTACAAAGAACTGGGAAAATACAGTAAGTGAGAAGGTACAACAGGCTTATTTGAAAAGGGTAAGAGTTCTGTCATTGTAAATTTTTAGAATTTAAATATCTAATTACCAAATAAATACATCTGTTTTTTAAATGATTGGATATTGTAGTTTTTAGGAAATTTAGAAATGAAAGAAATATTACAAGCTGTAGTTTTGGCTGAAAATTAAATAAAAAAAATCGCTTTAAGCAGATGAGAAGAAAAGAAAATGAAGAATAATATGTTAAATAAATATTCAAAAACATTCACACAAAACAGTGAACAGCCTGCAGCAAAAGCAATGTTGTACGGGATAGGTTTTACAGAAGAAGATATGCACAAGGCTCAGGTAGGAATTGCCAGTATGGGATACGATGGAAATACATGCAATATGCACCTCAACGATCTCGCTAAAATGGTAAAAGAAGGAACATGGGAACATGGATTGGCTGGACTAATATTTAATACCATTGGCGTAAGCGACGGAATGAGCAACGGAACGGACGGAATGCGTTATTCACTGGTGAGCCGTGATGTAATTGCTGACAGTATTGAAGCAATTTGTGGAGCCCAATACTATGACGGCTTGATCGCATTGCCGGGCTGCGACAAAAATATGCCGGGAACTATTATCGCAATGGGAAGACTAGACAGACCATCTATCATGGTGTATGGAGGTACCATTGCTCCCGGTTGTTACAAAGGAGAACAGCTCAATATCGTTTCAGCTTTCGAAGCCTTAGGGAAAAAAATTGCAGGAGAAATCACAGAAGAAGATTTTGATGGTGTTGTGAAAAATTCCTGTCCCGGAGCTGGAGCATGCGGAGGAATGTACACTGCCAATACCATGGCTTCTGCGATTGAAGCACTAGGGATGAGTCTTCCGTATTCCTCTTCCAATCCCGCTTTAAGCAAAGAAAAACAGGAAGAATGTCATGAAGCAGGTAAATATTTGAAAGTGTTGCTGGAAAAAGATATCAAACCTTCCGATATCATGACCCGCAAAGCTTTTGAAAATGCACTGCGCATGATTGTTATTTTGGGAGGAAGTACCAATGCGGTATTACATTTTATAGCCATGGCAAAAAGTGTCGGGGTGTCCATTACTCAGGATGACTTCCAGAAGATGAGTGATAAAACTCCTGTACTGGCAGACCTGAAACCAAGCGGAAAATACCTGATGCAGGACTTGTATGAGCACGGAGGAATACCTTCGGTAATGAAATACCTTTTAAAACATGGACTATTACACGGGGATTGCCTGACGGTAACCGGAAAGACTTTAGCCGAGAATTTAGAAAATGTTCCTGATCTGGATTTTAATACACAGAAAATCATAAAACCTCTTTCAGAACCTGTAAAAGCTACCGGACATCTGAGAATATTATATGGAAACCTTGCTGAAAAAGGAAGTGTGGCGAAAATAACAGGAAAGGAAGGCGAACGTTTCGTAGGGAAAGCCCGTGTATTTGATGGTGAAAAAAATCTGATCAGAGGAATTCAGGATGGAACCGTACAGCATGGTGATGTCATTGTCATCCGAAATGAAGGTCCGAAAGGCGCTCCCGGAATGCCCGAAATGCTGAAACCCACAAGTGCGCTGATTGGAGCAGGTCTTGGAAGCAGTGTCGCTTTGATTACAGATGGAAGATTTAGCGGAGGAACCCATGGTTTTGTAGTGGGACACATCACTCCGGAAGCCCACGAAGGTGGTTTGATAGCCTTTGTAAACGATAATGACATGATTGAAATTGATGCCGTAAGCAATACCATACAGCTCAAAGTTTCAGATGAAGAAATTGAAAGAAGAAAAAAAGGTTGGCAAAAGCCACCTCTTAAAGTAAAGAAAGGACTGCTTTATAAATACGCATTAACGGTATCATCAGCTGCTGAAGGTTGTGTAACAGACGAAATCACTCAATAAAAGTATATGGAAAACCTGAATTTATCAACAGAAATACAACTTACTGGAAGCCGGATCATCCTGGAAGCATTTCTTAACGAAGGCGTAAAAACAGTTTTCGGATACCCTGGAGGGGCTATTATTCCTATCTATGATGCTCTTTATGATTATCGGGAAACGCTGAAACATATTCTGGTACGTCATGAGCAGGCAGCAGTACATGCCGCACAAGGCTTAGCAAGAGTATCAGGAGAAGTAGGAGTCGTTTTAGCAACCAGCGGGCCCGGAGCGACCAATCTTGTTACAGGATTAGCAGATGCACTATTAGACAATACGCCTTTAGTTTGCATTACAGGACAGGTTTTTGAACATCTTCTGGGAACCGATGCCTTTCAGGAAATAGATGTAATGAACGTTACAAGCCCGGTTACCAAATGGAATTACCAGGTCACCGATGCCAATGAGCTTCCTGAAGTACTGGCAAAAGCATTTTACATTGCAAAATCAGGCCGCCCAGGTCCTGTACTGATTGATGTTACTAAAAATGCCCAGCTGCAATCTGTTGATTATAAAGGATATTCTTCATGCCATTCGTTGAGAAGTTATAAACCGAATCCTGATCCTTGTTTTGAAAGTATTGAAAAAGCGGCACAGTTGATCAATGAAGCTGAAAAACCATTTATTATCGCCGGACAGGGGATTATGCTGGGGAAAGCTGAAAAAGAGTTTTTAGAATTTGCTGAAAAATCAGGAATTCCGGTGGCATGGACGGTTTTGGGAATGAGTGCCATTCCTACCGATCATCCACAAGCTGTTGGGATGGTAGGAATGCACGGAAACTATGGACCGAATATATTGACCAACGAATGTGATGTTTTGATTGCTGTCGGGATGCGCTTCGATGACCGTGTGACAGGAAGGTTGGACCAATATGCGAAACAGGCGAAAATCATTCATCTGGATATCGATAAGGCTGAGATCAATAAAAATGTAAAAGTGGATGTTCCGGTTCTTGGAAACTGTAAACATACCCTTCCGTTTCTTACAAAATGGATTACAAAAAGAGAACATCCGGAATGGCATGAAAGATTTAAAAACTGTCATGAAATTGAAAGTATCAACCTCATCAATACAGAGCTTTATCCTGAAGAAGGAGAAATTACAATGGGAGAAGTGATCCGATATCTGAATGAGATGACAGAAGGAGAGGCGGTAATTGTAACCGATGTGGGACAGCATCAGATGGCCACATGCCGTTATTCTCAATTTAAAAATTCCCGTACCAATGTTACAAGCGGCGGGTTGGGAACCATGGGATTCTGTCTTCCTGCCGCAATAGGAGCGTCCTATGCAGAGATTGGCCGTCCTGTAATTGCTGTCATGGGAGATGGAGGTGCTCAAATGAATATTCAGGAATTGGGAACCATTATGCAGTATCATCCGGAGGTCAAAATTTTAATCCTTAATAACTGTTATCTGGGAATGGTAAGGCAATGGCAGGAATTATTTCACCAAGAAAGATATTCCTCAGTAGATATTCAGAGTCCAGATTTTGTTCAGGTGGCAAAAGGATATAATATTTCCGGAAATAGAGTCTCTGAGAGAGAAGATTTGAAATGGGCCATTCGGGAAATGCTGGATCACCAAGGATCTTTCCTTCTTGAGGTGATGACCGGAAAAGAACACAATGTATTTCCGATGATTCCTCAGGGGAAAAGTGTTTCGGAAATTGTACTGAATAATAAATTTTAAAAATAAAAAGATGAAAACAGATCATAAAGAATATACCATTACAGCGTATACAGAAGATTATTTAGGATTGATCGGCCGTATCAATGCTATTTTTTCAAGAAGAAGAATTTCTATGGTGACCTTCAATGTTGGTCCTTCAGAAATAGAAAAAGTTAAAAAGTTTGTCATTGTGATCAGAGAAACGGAAGATTCTGTTCAGAAAATCAGCAGACAAATGGAAAAGCAGATAGACGTTCTGGAAGTACATTATCACAGAACCCCTTATCTGACAGCAATAGAACACGCTAGCTAAAAAATAAACATCATAATCAATAACAAATAAAATCAAAAAAAATGGCAAAATTGAATTTTGGAGGAGTAGAAGAGAACGTAGTAACGAGAAATGAATTTCCGTTGGAAAAAGCTCAGGAAGTATTAAAAAATGAAGTCGTAGCAGTAATTGGATACGGAGTACAGGGACCGGGACAGGCTTTGAATCAGAAAGATAACGGAGTGAATGTCATTGTAGGACAGAGAAAAAACTCAAAATCATGGGATAAAGCAGTAGCAGACGGATTTGTACCGGGAGAAACTTTATTTGAAATCGAAGAAGCTTTAGAAAAAGGAACCATTATCTGCTACCTTCTGAGCGATGCCGCACAGATTGAATACTGGCCAAAAGTAAAGCAACATCTTACCCCAGGAAAAGCGTTGTATTTCTCTCATGGTTTCGGAATCACCTTCAGCGAACGTACAGGAATCGTTCCTCCAGCTGATGTAGATGTATTTCTGGTAGCACCAAAAGGTTCAGGAACCTCATTGAGAAGAATGTTTCTGCAGGACAGAGGTTTGAACAGCAGTTTTGCCGTTTATCAGGATGCAACAGGAAAAGCAAGAGAAAGAGTAACGGCATTGGGGATTGCCATAGGAAGCGGATATCTTTTTGAAACCGACTTTAAAAAAGAAGTATACAGCGACCTTGCCGGAGAACGAGGAACATTGATGGGAGCTGTACAGGGAATATTTGCCGCTCAGTATGATGTATTGAGAAAAAACGGACACAGCCCTTCCGAAGCCTTTAATGAAACGGTAGAAGAACTGACCCAGTCATTAATGCCATTGGTAGCAGAAAACGGGATGGACTGGATGTATGCCAACTGCAGTACCACAGCCCAGAGAGGAGCTTTGGATTGGTGGAAGCGTTTCAGAGATGCCACTTCACCTTTATTTGAAGAGTTGTATGATAACGTAGCTAAAGGAAATGAAGCACAGCGTTCAATAGATAGTAACAGCAAGCCGGATTATCGTGAAAAACTGGAAGTTGAGCTTACCGAATTAAGAGAAAGTGAAATGTGGAAAGCAGGCAAGACCGTACGAAGTCTGAGACCCGAAAACAATTAATACTTATTACAGATGATGAAAGAGGGAATAAGTTCCTCCGTTTTAGAGAATGTCTATAAAGCGGAGGAACGATTAAAAGATGTAGTGGTAAAAACACCTTTAGCTGTCAATAATAATCTGTCAGCTATTTATGAGGCGAATATTAGTTTTAAAAGAGAAGACCTTCAAAGGGTAAGATCCTATAAAATCAGAGGAGCATACAATAAGATGGCAACGATGTCACAGGAAGAACTTTCAAAAGGAGTGGTGTGTGCCAGTGCCGGAAACCATGCGCAGGGAGTGGCGTTTGCGTGTCATGCAATGAAAGTGAAAGGGACTATTTTTATGCCTTTACCAACACCCGGACAAAAGCTTGAACAGGTAAAAATGTTCGGAGGAGAATACATAGACGTCATTTTGTACGGAGATACATTTGATGCTGCCAAAGATGCTGCGATGAGGTTTTGTAAAGACAATAACAGTGCATTTATTCATCCTTTTGATGATCCTGCCATTATTGAAGGGCAGGCCACAACGGCACTCGAGATTCTTGAACAGTCAGAAGGTATTGTTGACTATCTTTTTGTCCCGATAGGTGGCGGTGGATTAGCAGCAGGAATTTGTTCCGTATTTCAACATCTGTCACCACAGACAAAAATTATTGGGGTAGAACCTTCAGCGGCAGCAAGCATGAAAAAAGCGCTGGAAAATGGAAAACCTGTTCTTCTTGAAAAGATAAGCAGGTTTGTAGATGGAGCTGCTGTGCAGAAGGTAGGAGATCTCACTTTTGAACGTTGCAAAGATATTCTCTATGATATGGTTATGGTAGATGAAGGACTCGTATGCGAAACCATATTGTCATTATATAATAAAGATGCTATTGTGGTAGAACCTGCGGGAGCACTTTCTGTGGCTGCCTTGGAAAAATACAGGGAAGAAATACAGGGTAAAAATGTAGTCTGTATCATCAGCGGAAGTAATAATGACATTACCCGTATGGAAGAAATCAAAGAGAAAGCATTACTGTATGCAGGATTGAAACATTACTTTTTGGTGAGATTTCCACAGCGCCCCGGAGCATTGAAAACTTTTGTAATGGATGTGTTAGGACCTGATGATGACATTACCTATTTTGAATACACCCAGAAAAATTCAAAAGAAAAAGGAATTGCGGTGGTAGGAATAGCTTTAAAACAAAACAAAGATTTCACCCCTTTGATCGATAAGATGAAACAATATGATTTTTTTGTCAACTACCTGAATAATGATCCATCACTGATGAATTTACTTATTTAAAAAGAAAATTTATTAAAACAGAAATTTTTCTTTTAACGACCATATGAATGACATAAGAAACTGCAGCGTCAAGAAAATGAATTCTGTGAACGTTAAAAAAACTCTACTGTCTGAGTGCGGGACACAATATGATTCTAAACATATATTGCTACCGCACGAGTTTAGAGGTTTTTAGAGAACAGGTTTCATTTTTAGCGGAAGTTTCTAAGTCTTGAATTTTTGGTTCTTTTGTTTCAAGACAAAAGAAGTATCATTAATTAAAAATTATTTTAAACCATTACTGATTAAGTTTTTAAGAATAATGAAGAAAATATCTTCAGATATTTAATAAGCAGAACACTTCATTCAAATTCATTTGAATCTTAACTTTCCTTATAACCTAAATTTTTCTTAATGGTTCCAAATTATATTCAATAATTATTTCGTTTTCAAACAGATTCTAAAAACACAATGATGAAAAAAGCTTCACAATCTGTGAAGCTTTTTATTTTATCTTTCTAACGAAAAATTAGAAATTACTTTTGGACGTTCTGCTTCATTAGCAACTTTCCAGGATGTTCTATACATCCATTCCGTCATTTTATACAACTTTTTGTAGTTGATGTTTTCAGATTCATCCTGTGGAGTATGGTACTGATCATGCAGTACACTCGTGAAGAATATAGAAGGAATACCGATTTTAGCATAAGGAAGATGATCGCTTCTGAAATAGAAGTATTCAGCATGGCTCGGAGAATCCCAATCTTTCAGATATTTGAATTTCGTACTCTCATTATTGGCCTCTTCAGCCATTTTTACAAGCTCTTCAGAATTTTTGTGCGGAGCATTTCCTCCCAATAAAGCAGCCTCGTTATTGTCATTTCTTCCAATCATATCACCATTAAGTACGGCAATAATTTTCTCTTTAGGAACAACAGGATGAGCTGCATGCCATCTTGAACCCAGCAATCCTCTTTCTTCAGCCCCATGGAAAACAAACAGGATACTTCTTTTTCCAGGCTGCTTTTTGTAAGCTCTTGCCATTGCCAGCATTGCCACACAGGTACTTGCATTATCATCAGCACCATTGTAGATGGTATCATTCTTTACAGGATGTCGGATTCCGTCATGATCCTGGTGCCCGCTTAATAAAACATATTCGTTTTTAAGAACAGGATCAGTACCTTCTATTTTTCCGATGATATTCACTGATGGATATTTGTAAGTTTCAGTGATCAGGTTCAGAGAAGCTTTAGGATTGTTTTTTACCCAGCCTGCATTTTCCCTTTTGATCCATAAAACAGGAATGTTATTGGTGATTTTCTCTCTTAATCCTTCTACGCCGTAGCTTCCTCTAGTCATTTGAGGGAGTACTTCTACCCAGCTTTGTTCAGAAGTATCATCGGTAATGAAGATAATGGCTTTCGCTCCCAATTCAGAAGCTTTATTGTAATATTTATTCCTTACAAATCCTGGATATCTTCTTACAAAAAGGGTCATATCCTTAGAGATATTTTTATCTGAAGCATTTACAGCAAGTACTTTTCCTTTGATATTTAATTTTGCCAGATCTTCAGGTTCGGCGTTTCCTGTATACACAATGTCAGCATCTATAGAAGCATTCACAGGCTCTGCAACCAGAAAATCTTTCCATAGTTTTAAGCTGTTATCTCCAATTTTCAGACTGCTTTGAGGGATAATCTGATGTCTGTACATGTCAAAAAACTGGAAAAATGTTCCGTTATCTCCGGCAGGTTTCATCCCAGCTTCTTTTGCTTTGTCGGCAAGCCACATGGAGACTTTCAATTCATCCAGCGTTCCTGCTTCACGGCCCCAGAACTGATCTGCGGCAAGCTGATACATATTGGTACGAAGATCAGATTCTTTGATGGCAGAAACCAAAGGTTTTTTATAATTCTGAGCATTTCCCAGCGTAAACAGGAAAAGGCCCAACAGAGAGAAAATGTAATTTTTATTCATAGCAGTATTTAATTAAATTCAGCTAATTTCTCTGAAAACTGTTTTGAAAATTCTTTTCTGTCTTCTTCCAGTTTTTCCTTTGTAGAAGGTAAAATATAATTAAAAAGGATCTTGTCTTCATTGTCTAAAAAGATAATTTCCTTTTCGTTCCCATCGATCATCTGTGAGAAAATTTCCCACATTGGAGTGTCTTTTAATTTTAATAATTCAAAAAACTGTTCTGCTTTGATTTCGATTTTCTGCATGTTCTTTTTTATATAGTATCGGTTAATATTTCTGAATTTACATTCAAAAATAAAGATTTTGTCTTTTTCTGACGATTAAAACTCGAGAAACTTCAGTTTAAACTGAATCGCAAAGTTTTCTTTGAAATGAGGAGTTGCGTAATAACCCACTCTGTAGAATAGACCCAGATTAAAATAGCTGGAAAGGAAATTGTTCCATTCCAAACCTACTTCCTGATACAGGTGATCCAGCTTCCTGAACTTAAACTGATGGTATTCCGGATGCTTCATATCTCCGATAGTTCCTCTCAGAACAAAATCAAAACTGGAAACATTGTGCCCGAAACTCTTGAAATACCAAGGCAGCTTGTGAGTGAAGTAATACGCAATAAACCTGTCATTATAATATTTTCCTCCTTCCAGGGTAGCAAATCCAAGGTAAGAAGTAAGGTTAAAATTGAAATCTTTTCCCGGAGAAGCAAGCCCATTCATCGTAAAGTTTTTCCAGATTGGAGCTTCACCCAAAACAGCACCTCCGTACAGCCTGAAACCGGTAGTCCCGATCGGTGTCTTGAAGTTATGAACAAAAAGGGCGTCAAAACGGGAATAATTAAAGTTCCCCTGCAGGAGTTTGTAACTCTGCTCATAATTAAAATACAACTCAGGATATTTCTGGTCAATCAGAGATTTTCCCTGGGGAGTCATAATATTGGTTGAATTCGGAGAATATTTTAAGGTAAAAAGTGTATTGAAATTTCTGTATGAAGTCCCTCTGTCTCTGAACTGATAATCAAATTCTGCCTCTTCTGTATTTCTTCTAACGGCAAGTGCAAGGGTAAGACCATTCGTTACGTCATTCATATACGATAAAGATGCTCCTTTGAAGTGAAAGTATTTATCATTATTCAGGTTATTCCCGAAATTCATCGTCCTCATTTTGAAGTTCCAGAGTTTTCGGTTAAACTCTCCAGATGCGGTTACATCATCATACACCTCAAATCTGAAAATTGAGTTTTTTTCCAGCGAGGTTTTCATATCAAGCCCCATTCCATATTTCCATCTTCTGTCTTTTACACCGTATGCAAAATAATAGTCCGGTGAAAAATAAGGGTTGAAATTTTCATTAAGCTTGGCTTTTAAACCTAATCTGAAGCCTTCATAAGAGTTATAGTTGACAATTTCATCCACCGCGAAATCTACAGAACCTACTCTGATCTGCCCGTTTAGTAATCCGGATAAGATCTGTGCTTTACTGTCGATTTTATATTTTTTACCTAAACTGTCGATGGTCTTATAGGTATTTTGTTCTCTTTCAGTAAGAGGTTCCGTTCTGTAACGGTCCAGAGAATGGCCGTCAATATTTTTTACGGAAAAAGTATAGCCTTTGAAATCTTTGGGATTCTCTTCGATGGGAGCTTCAAAGTCAAAATATTTTGAGGTGAGGAAAGCATAGGTGCCAAAGCTTTTTTTGTCTTTCTTATCGTCAGCATGCTCCTTGTCGTCCATCGCCATTTTACCCATTTTAAGCTTGGTTTTTTCATGGGCAAGGAACCATTTGTTATTGTAGAATACCCATGTACTGGTAATAATTCCGTCGTTTTTATTTTTGCTGAAATTTTCAATCTTTTTGATTCCGTAGGTTTCCATATCTACATAAATGGCACCGTTATACTTTCGTTTTCTGTCCGGTTTTTTGTAATTGACTTCACGGAAACGGATCACAAAATTTTTTCTCCCATCAAGAGTAACGGTATCCGAGAGAAAGAACCTGTAAAGTCCTCTGTTCTCAGGCTTCACCTGCTCAGGAACAATGTCCCTGTTACTCTGCTGGAGCGCGATCATTTCATAGATAGGCTGCTTCAGACCAGAAATTCTGTTGTCCAGGATATTGATCTTTTCGCCATATTTTTTGGAATATAAAAACTCCTGTGCCCTTTCCCAGAGAAAGAGTTTACTTTTTGAAAATACTTTTCTTGCGGAAATATTATTTAATGAGTCTTTTTCCCTTTTTTTCTTGAAAATGTTTAAATCATTGAAATACTGATTAAACTGTGTAAGACTGTCTTCATCAATATCGAGGGATATTTTTTCGTAGGATTTATAGGAGTAGGAGCCTAAGCTTTTTGGAGAGTTTTCGTTAAAAAGTTTATTTACTTTTTTCAGAATTTCCAAGGCCCGGGGATCACTTTTATCTTCAATAACTACAGCTTCAATACTGGTGGTTTTTGATGATTTTTTGAGTAGGGAAATCTCCATACTGCTTTCAACTGATATTGTTTCTTTTTGGTAAGAATCAGCGTCAATATCAATGTTTTTGCATCCTGTTTTAAATTCCAGAACGCCCTGTTCATTCGTGTATCCAATGACGGTGTTGTCACACGATACTTTTGCATTAAAAACAGGCTTTTGACTGGCGTCATCCACAACCTTAATTTTTGATTGCGAATACCCCAAAAAGCAGATCAGAAAAAATAATAACAGTAAACCTCTTTTCATGTAAAATTACTAGGTCAAAATTAATGATATTTATTGTTCTGGAAAAGTTTTTAACATAGTATAACATTGATTTAATCTAATGTTTTTATGGACTTTGTGCCTTATAAAACTGAATGATGGGAACACTCAGATAGTCTTTCTGCATTTCCTGGAAATTTTGAATAAAAAAACTCCTGAATCTGGTTGGTTCAAGAGTTTTTTGATCAGTTGTTATTTTGTACTTTCAGATGGCTTATTGATCATCCAAAGCTTTCATAAATTCAATAATATCATCTATTTCTTTATCTGTAAGCTGTAACGGCGCATCAGACAGCGTCTGGTTTTCTACTTTAAAGCCAAAACCTTTTCCACCGCCTTTATTATAGAAATTCATCACTTCTTTCAATGTTTTGTATCCTCCGTTGTGCATATAAGGAGCTGTTTTATTGATATTTCTAAGGGTTGGAGTTTTGAAGGAATGCTGTAATGAAGGTACTGTTTCATGAAACTTTCCTCTCCCCAGGTCATGGTCAAAAGTTTTATTTTCTCCATTGATTGCCGTTCCTAAAACCTCCTGTTCGGTTTTCTTGAAATTGGGAGGAACGGTACCATTAAATAACGGAACAAAATGACATATCGCACATTGGGCTTTTCCAACAAAAAGATTGAATCCTTGCTTTTGGCTTTCCGTCATTGCTGACTTATTTCCTCTCATATAATTATCAAAAGCAGAATTGAATGTTGATAAAGAACGAATATAACTCGCCAGTACATTTTGAAGCTGCCAAACCTCTGTTTTTTGAGAATGGTAAATCTTTTTAAATGCCGCCTGATAATTTTTATCCTGATTTATTTTGGCCAGAATTACATTCAGATCACCATGCATTTCTTCTTTATTGGAGATTACATCCGAACTCTGTCCTTCCAGATCATCCTTTCTCATATCCCAGAACTGACCATGCTGATAGCCTGCATAGTTGAGAGAAGGAGCATTTCTTGCAAGCTCCGAATTTTCCAGGGACATAGATCTTGCAAGCCCGTCAGTAAATGCTTTCTCAGGAATATGACACGTTGCACAGCTTCGGTTATTGTTGTTGGAAAGGATTTTATCATTAAAAAGCTGATGCCCGAGAGCTGCCTTTTCTTCAGAGAATGCATATTCTTTTCCTGGAGTAAAAGCATTAGGATTAAAAGCATTTTTAGCAAAAAAAGTAGCTGCATTTTTGTTTAAAGCTGTCGTCACCTCAACATCCGGGATTTTCTCCTGATTTTTAAAATCCAGCATCAGAGCGGTGATCTTATTCAAATGTTCAGGGATAAAACTGGCGTAATCAAACGTATTTTTGTCTGTATTTTTTTTCAGAACTTCAATGGCTGAATTGATTTCTGCAATGATACTTTTTAAGGCTTTGCTTTTCGAGCGTTCAGTGGAAATTTGTTCCAAAGTCTCTTTGATCCCTTCCAGCGAAGAAGGCATTTCCTGTAAAAATATTCCGGAAACCGAAGTGTCAAAACCTGCAATTCCCAAACTTGAAATTCTGAAAGTTTCCTGTCTTAAGGCGTCAAAAACCTGGTCTTTACTGATGGTAATTATCTGAAAGTTGGTTGCTATGGTATTGCTTTTATTGATGAGCTTATTGAGCATTCTGGTAACCTCATCTTTATTTCCTTTATCATAGGGATACAACATTTCTTCCAAGACCTGCAGTCCTTCGGGTTCTATTTCTGTATGCTCATCCATTTCTATTTCAGGAAGAGCTGGACCATTGATAAACCTTGCAGAGTGGGGAAGAAAATATTCTACAGCCCATTCCATTTTTTTATAGGTTTTTCGGATATCCTGAAATTTTTCCTGAAGAAGTTTTTCATCAGAATCTTTAGAAATAAGGGCTGTCAGTTCATTGATCTGTTTTTCAAAATCAGTATTGGTTTTGATAATCCTGCTTTTTACAGAACCAAGATCTTCATACACGGGCTGCTGTTTATCATTTTTACAATAATAAAGTGTAAAAAGTGCTGCTGCACAGTATAAGAAAAGAAGAATTGGGTATTTTGAAAGTTTATTCATAAGTATGAAAAAGTATCAACAGAGATTTTCTATTGATACTTTAATTTGATATGAAGGAATTAAAACTATTTTTCTACGTTTCTGATAATTACAATCTGTCCACCTTCTTTATTGGTGTTGATTCCGGAACCGTCAGGATTTTTGAATTTATCCAGCTGCCAGGTATGAGAGTGAATATTCACAGAGAAAGTATTCGGGATTCCGATGATGTCAGAAATATCCACCATTGCTCCGAATTCCCATGACCCGAATTTCTGAAGGTCTCCGGATTGGTTATAAGCAGTCTGCCAAGCAGAATCACTTCTGTTGTGCTTCATATTCAACCATGGTTTGTATTGCTTTGTAGCGATATTCAATTGCCAGATATAAGAATCGTGGTTCGCATTTTTGTAATAAGAATCTCCGTCTTCCTGAATGTAAACAAAGTTTTCAGTCACACATAAGTTGTCAGGATTGATAAGATTATTTCCTGGGTTAGAATCTCCTTCTGCAACTACTTCCAGCTTTCCTGTCAGCATATTATTGGAATTCAGAACAAGCTTATAAACTCTTCCCCACATGGTTAATCCTGCTTTCGGGTTTACACCGTCAGAAGATTCTCCGGTAGCGGTAAAGTAAATTTCTCTTCCTTTTCCAGCTCCCTTTCTGTAATCTACATCTTCCACTCTTGAAAAACGGATCGCGTTGTTATCAATGTTTTTCTGATTAATCTGAGCGCCAGTAAGATTTTTAGCGTTAGGAATTTCAACGAATTCTACATCGTAGCTGCTTCCTTTCGTCATATCCGTTTCAGTATAATTGCTGTTGGTTCTTTTTAAAGAATACAATTTACCGTTATCAAGATCTCCCTGTGTATCGGCAACGTACATGATCAACTGTCCTGCTGACTGGTGAGAAGAAGAATAAGACTGGTCTTCACCAATGATGATATAAGATTTTCCATTGGAAACATCTTTAGGAAGCGGAACTGCATTTTCCATTGAAGCCTTTCCCAAAGCAGGTTTTACTCTTGTCTTATCCGATGCCTGAGATACTGCTGCCAGTGGATTCAATGCATGAACCATACTTTCTTCACCAGATTCTCCGGCAGTAAGAAAAGCACTGAAACCATGAATTTCAGGAGTTGCCAATGTCGCGGAGCATAATCTTGTCATTCCTCCGGTTCCATTTAAAATATATTCTCCTTTTACAGGCTTAAATGTTTTATCTAAATAAACTCTTGATACAGACTGTTTGATCTCATGATTGGTGATCATCAGGTAACCGTCAGAGTTTGGATCTTTCATGATTCCCATTCCATCCGGCTGACCTCCGAAAACGAAATCAGGAGAACCTGAAAGAACATCAGAGCTGGAAATAAGGGTGGTAATATTTAAATTTTCAAAACCAGGCATCCCAAAAACGAAAGCAGGTTCTTTAGAAAAATTTTCAAGTTTGATTTTGTCATTGACAGGTGTGTCAGAGTTCCCGTTATTGTCATCGTTGCAGCCTTGAAATACAAGGGAAGCAAAGAGTAGGGCTCCGATAGTTTTGTTAATTTTCATGATTTCATTTTTTGAATTTCGATTATGGCAAAACTAAAGGTATAGTGTTAACTAAGTTTTAATAAGACAAAACAAATAGTTTAAGATTAGATGATGGTTTGTTAAGATAAGGTCAATAATTAGAACGGATATAAATAAAAAAACTTTGATGAATATCTGAGTAATAAGAAATGCTATATTGTAATGCAGAGACGCTAAGTCTTTTAGATATCTACTTTTTTCATTCGCAAAGGCATTCTATTTAGCAAAAAACGCAATCATTTTATGGCTGAGTGTAACGACTTTGCGAACGAAAATATATAAGATAAAATGGATATTTCTTTGCGATCTTTAGCATTAAAAAGGTATAACGGGCCTGTATCATCTTTCCTAAATTACTTTAGTCTCCCACAGATTTCACGAATTACACAGATATTTGAGGCGAAGTATGATTATTGCATGCGCTTGGTCAGAATCAATGAAGTTGATTCCATTCTTTGCCTCCTGAAATTATAAAGTATTATAGAAAAAACTTTGCGTTAAAATAAGATGATATACTGTAAAAAACAACCCCGGCTGTCTCAATTCTGAGACAGCCGGGGCTAAAATTTATAATAGATATTTCTATTTTAGAGAGTCAAAGCTTTCTGGTAAGCATTTTCTAAACCATCAAGGTTTTTACCACCAGCGGTAGCAAAGCCTGGATTTCCACCACCACCGCCTTGGATCTCTTTAGCAAGATCTTTTACGATAGCACCAGCTTGGTATTCTGCAGCCAGATCATCAGAAACTCCAATGGTAATCATTGGTTTTCCGTCTGCATCAGAAAGAATGATCGTTACAGAACTAGGGATTTCTCTCTTCAACTGGAATACGATGTCTTTTACAGAACCTGCATCCAGAGAAGTTTTCTTTACAAGAAGCTGTTTGTTCCCTTTCTGCTCATAAGCATTCTTCCATTCACCGATTTCTCCTTTTGCTTTTTCCTTTTTAAGGGCATCTACTTCAGCCTTCAATGATGTATTTTCTTCGATCAGTTTTTCAATAGATCTTACCACATCTTTAGACTTTAATAGCTGAGAAAGTTCAATGATCTGTTTTTCAAGATTGTTGAAATACTCTTCAGATTTATCTCCTGAAATAGCTTCAATTCTTCTGATTCCCGCAGCAGCAGAACCTTCAGAAGTGATTTTGAAATGACCGATTTCGCTGGTGTTTTTTACGTGAGTTCCTCCGCAAAGTTCTTTTGAACTTCCAAACTGGATCATTCTCACACTGTCACCATATTTTTCACCAAATAAAGCCATTGCTCCTTTCTCCAAAGCTTCCTGGATAGGAATATTTCTGAATTCCTGTAAAGCAATGCTATCTTTGATCTTTTTGTTTACTTTTTCTTCAATTAATGCCAGTTCTTCCTCGGTCATTTTGTTGAAATGAGAGAAGTCGAAACGAAGATAGTCAGGCCCTACATACGAGCCTTTCTGCTCTACGTGAGTTCCTAAAACATCTCTTAAAGCTTCATGCAGAAGGTGAGTCACAGAGTGGTTTCCCTGAGAATTTTTTCTTTCGGAAGCATTTACTTTAGCATAGAAAACAGCGCCTGCATCTTTCGGAAGACCATTGATCAACGAAATAATCAGTCCGTTCTCTTTTTTAGTTTCCAATACTTCGAAGCTCTCAACAGCATTTTCCAGAACACCTTTATCTCCAACCTGTCCACCACCTTCAGGGTAGAAAGGAGAGTTGCTTAGTACCACCTGATAAAATTCTCCGTCTTTATTTTCTACCTTTCTGTATCTTGTAATATACGTTTCAGATTCAGTCTGGTCATATCCTACAAATATTTCAGGCTTCGATTCAAGATTTACCCAGTCATATACTTTCTGAGCAGAATCTGCTTTGGAACGAAGCTTCTGTTTTCCCATTTCAGCTTTGAAACCTTCTTCATCAATAGTTAATCCTTTTTCTTCAGCAATAATTCTTGTTAAATCGTCAGGGAAACCGTAAGTGTCATAAAGCTCGAAAACCTCTTCACTTGGTAATACTTTCTGATTATCTGCAATCGTCTGCTGGATCAGTTTTTCTACTCTGATCAGACCGTTTTCAATTGTTTTTAAGAATGAATCTTCTTCACTTTTGATCACTTCACCAACCAGTTTTCCTTGTTTTTCAAGTTCAGGGAAGAAAGGACCCATTTGCTCCTGAAGAACAGCCACCAATTTGTAAAGGAAAGGTTCTTTCATATCCAGGAATCTGTAAGAATAAGAAATTCCTCTTCTTAAAATTCTTCTGATTACATACCCTGCACCTCCGTTTGATGGTAATTGCCCGTCTGCAATAGCAAAAGAAACCGCTCTGATATGGTCTACCACAACACGGATGGCAATATCTTTTTCGTCTTCTAAAATTCCTGTGTATTTCTTGCCTGAAAGTTCTTCAACCTTAGCAATAAGCGGAGTGAAAACATCTGTATCATAGTTGGAAGATTTCCCTTGAAGCGCCATACAAAGACGTTCAAAGCCCATTCCCGTATCTACGTGCTGAGCAGGAAGTTTCTCTAACGATTTATCTGCTTTTCTGTTGAATTCCATGAAAACCAGGTTCCATACTTCTACAACCTGTGGATGGTCGTTATTCACTAATTCAAGTCCTGAAACTTTAGCCTTTTCTTCTGGTGTTCTCAAGTCAACATGGATTTCTGAACACGGTCCGCATGGTCCGCTTTCCCCCATTTCCCAGAAGTTATCTTTTTTATTTCCGTTGATAATTCTGTCTTCTGAAATGTGAGATTTCCAGAAATCATAAGCATCCTGATCTCTGTCCAGATTTTCAGAAGCATCACCTTCAAAAATCGTTACGTATAAATTTTCTTTTGGAATTCCGTATACTTCAGTCAGTAATTCCCAGGCAAAAGCAATAGCCTCTTTTTTGAAGTAATCCCCGAAAGACCAGTTTCCTAACATTTCAAACATGGTATGGTGGTAAGTATCTCTACCTACATCATCCAGGTCATTGTGCTTCCCTGAAACTCTCAGACACTTTTGTGTATCGGCAATTCTAGGGGCGGTAGGCGTTTTGTAGCCAAGGAAAAAATCCTTGAACTGCGTCATTCCGGAGTTGGAAAACATAAGGGTAGGATCGTCTTTCAGCACAATAGGAGCTGAAGGAACAATAAGATGCCCTTTACTTTTAAAATAATCTAAAAATTTTTGACGTATCTCTTGTGATGTCATAGTATTGCTTTTGCTTTTTTTAATATCAAATTTTGATAAGATGCAAATTTACTATTTTTAAGCGATTTGTAATAATTTTATGCTATGTTTTGAATGGTGCTGAGTGAGTTTGCCGGATATTTGTTTCTTTCATTACAGACCCCGCATAAACCTGTAAGGTTTGCAGAGCTATGAGAAAAGATTCTTATTTTATATCTTCTTAGGAATCAATTTAAATGTTTTATTTTGGCGTAAAGAATTTCCTATGAAATATAGTGTCGTATTTTTATTCTTAACAATATTCGTTTATTCTCAAAAACGCGTGTCAAATACGGATGTTACCAACTTCTGGAAAGCCTATGATCTGGTACAGAAATCTAAGGACTCTTTGAAACAGATGGAAATTATCAATTCAGAGTATCTGGAGAAAGCAAGCCCGGCACTTAAGGCACTGATAAAAATGGATACAATGAATGCTTCAGATTACGTAAGAAGTATTAATACAATACCAAAGCGCTGGAATAAAGTACGTGCGCAGACGTTGAAGATAGCACAGCAGAATTACGATATAGAAAAATTGTATATGTCTTTTAAAAAAATATACCCACTATTTTACAGTCCTCAGATCAGCTTTGTGATAGGTACTTTTAACAGAGGAGGAACGACAACCCGTGAATTTATTTTAATAGGAACAGAAGTTGCCGCACTTACCTCACTTTCTGATTCGGAGATCAAACTTTCTACAGAATATAATATTGCCCATGAGCTGGTGCATGTACAGCAGGACTATATCAACGGAGTGAATAATGAAGAAGAATATCGTGATCTTGATTTATTAGGCTGGGCTTTGATGGAAGGCTCCTGTGACTTTGTTGCTGAAAAGCTTTTGGGTAAACTTCCCCATATTGCTTATATGGATTATGGCAAACAGCATGAAGAACAGCTTTGGTCAGATTTTAAAAAGGAGATGTATCAATACGATACAGATCAATGGATGTACAACGGAAGTCCCTCCAAAGATAAACCCGCAGATCTTGCCTATTTTGTAGGATATACAATCTGTAAGAGTTATTATGAAAAGGCCGCAGATAAAAAAGCAGCATTGAGAGAAATAATCAGCATCAATTATTCGAAAAGCGAACATCACGCATTTTTTATAAAATCAGGTTATATGAAGTAATAACCTTTAAAAATATTGAAGTTGAATAAACTTATAAGGTTTGGAGTATTTGAAACAAATGATAAACTCTATAATTTTGGAGTTATCCGTTTAACTTCCTACCTTCGTGATGATCTGATAAAGATAAAAAACATCCTTTCCCATAATGAAAAATGAAATTCTGAAAAGCTGGATAGAACAATATTCAGGACCTCTCCTGAAAAAAGCGCTGTATCTGCTTTCGAATAAAGAAGATGCTCAGGACGTAGTTCAGGAAGTTTTTCTTGCCGCTTACTCTGGATATGATTCTTTTGAAGCGAAAAGTCAGCCTCTCACCTGGCTGATGGCTATTCTGAATAGGAAAATTGCTGATTTTTACAGGAAAAAATATAAATCAGAGCCCAATATCAGACTGGATCATTTTTTCGATGAAACAGGATCATGGAAAAATAATGATGTTTTGAATGACTGGAATGTATCGGGAGAGGGAGATGAACTTTTAGACAATCATGATTTTAATAAAACATTGGAGGAATGCATTGAGGAATTGCCCTCCAGGTGGAAGATCCTGCTTAAAATGTATTATATAGAAGAAAAAAAAGCACCGGAAGTGAGTCAGGAATTGAATGTTTCTACGACTAACCTTTGGAAGATCCTTCAAAGAAGCCGGATGCAGCTAAGAGAGTGTCTGGAGTTTAACTGGTTTTCAAGATCATAAGTAATGATAAGAAAGATATTACATATACTATTTTTACCATGCAGCAAAGCAACCCTGCTCATGGAAAAACGAAGTGCCCAATCTATTTCTGCCAAAGAAAACAGGATGCTGAGCATGCACCTGATGATCTGCAAATGGTGCAGAATCTACAATGAAAAGCTGGTACTTCTGGATCAAGTTTTTAAAAAGACATTTTCTGAACAAAAAACTGAAATAAATGAGTCTGAAATTCAGGATTTTAAAAATAGAATGATCGATAAATTGAATTTCTAAGAAAAATTCTGTCAGGATTGTAAAAAGGCTCCGACTATACTATTGAAAACAATAAAGTATTCAATTAAAATCTTAAAACATGGTCGGAACAGTAAAGGAATCTAAAAATCAATTCACCCGAACAGGGTATTACGTCTCGCTTTTCGGAGCAGCACTTATTTTACTGTGGATCGGTATTTTCAAATTTACCCCTACAGAAGCTGTGGCAATAAAACCTTTGGTGGAAAACCATTTCTTAACTTTTTTCGTATATAAAATCATAAGCGTCCAGGCAGTGTCAAATCTTATCGGAACGATAGAAATTATCATTGCCTTACTCCTCATATTTAGTGCGAAATTTGCTGTACTGAAGAAGTATGCAGGAATAGGAATGATTGTCACTTTTCTGGTAACATTAAGCTATTTGTTTACAACGCCGGGAATGTGGAAAGTGGTGGATGGAGTTCCTGTGACAGATTTCTTTATTATAAAAGACCTGATGCTCTTAGGATTTGGATTAATGATCGTTCAAAATAATAAGTAATGAATAAAAAAGTAAATATGAAAAATATATTAATTGTACTCGGAATTGTTCTGGGTATAGCAGTATTTGCTGCAGGATCCGGGCTTTTTAAAAAAACGAAGCCCAATGAAGTGGAAGTAAAAAAAGAAAATGAGAAAATTATGGATAATAAAAACGTTAAAGAGATCTATTTTGCAGGAGGATGTTTCTGGGGAACAGAACATTTTTTTCAACAGATTCGTGGGGTTGTAGGAACAGATGTGGGCTATGCCAACGGAAATACTCAAAATCCTACCTATGAAGAAGTGGTAAGTCATACAACAGGTTTTGCTGAAACAGTGAAAGTGAAGTATGATCCTGAGCAGGTAGATCTGAAACTCTTAATTGACCTTTATTTTAAAACCATTGATCCTACCAGTAAAGATCAGCAGGGAAATGACAGAGGAAACCAGTACAGAACAGGAATTTATTTCACCAACAAAACAGATGAAGCGGTTGTAAAAGATGAAGTTCAGAAACTGGCAAAAAACTATAATAAACCTTTATTGGTGGAAACGATTCCATTAAAAAACTTCTACAGAGCAGAAGATTATCATCAGGATTATCTGGATAAAAATCCGGGAGGCTACTGCCACATTGAACCGGGACTTTTTGAAATGGCGAAAAAAGCAAATCCGCTTCCAAAGCCAGCTTATGAAAAACAGGATAAAAAAGTTTTAAAAGAAAAATTATCTGCAGAACAATATAACGTAACTCAGGAAAACGGTACGGAAAGACCTTTCCAGAATGAATACTGGAATGAAACCCGCGAAGGAATTTATGTAGATATTACCACAGGAGAACCTTTGTTTATTTCTACAGATAAATTTGAATCCGGCTGTGGATGGCCAAGCTTCTCAAAACCGATTACAAAGGCTTTGATTGACGAAAAACTAGATCGTACCCACGGAATGGACAGAGTAGAGGTAAGAAGTAAAACCGGTGATGCCCACTTGGGACACGTTTTCACAGACGGTCCTACAGATAAAGGAGGACTTCGCTATTGTATCAACAGTGCTTCTCTGAAGTTTATTCCAAAAGCTGAAATGGAAACAAAAGGATACGGAAAATATCTTCCGTTGTTAGATAAAAAGTAATGTGAAAGGAAGGCTGCCTGATGGCAGCCTTTTTATTTTGTATTAATGGGGTAATTGAAATCTTTCTTTGATGCTTAACATGGAAATATTCAGGAATATGAGAAAACCGAATATAAAATAATAGGTATCTTTTGGAAGTTCTGTGAGAAGCAATTGTATTTTTTCAAAAAAATCAGGTTTATATTCTGGTCTGATAACATCATTACACAACAAACATTCATATTCAGGATATTGCAGCTTAGGATCAATATAGCTGTAAACAGCAAAAATATGTCCTGTTTTCTCCATATCAATGGTATATTGTTCCTGTTTGGCAATTGCCAGATCATTCAAAACTGAAACAAAATCACCATAGGTATTATTTTGATCTAAAATAAACTCAATACCAGACTCTTTCTCATTTCTTTTTGGGAGGTTTCTTAGTTCGGAAACATACAATTTTGAGTTTTGTTTGGCTGTACCAGGTTCTATTTTTATTTTTTTATAATTCCAGTTTCTGTAAGGTTCAAAGCTTAAAGGAGATGCTTCTTTTTCTGGTTCATTTTTAGCAGGTATCCATATATCAATGACATTGAGATTAATGTTTTCAAACTTCTGATTTCCATAATACCAGAATAGAATCGGAATTACCAATGCACTAATCAGTCCGGGAACATAGTAAATCTTTTTCATAACCATCTTTTTTTATTAACCTGAAGGTTTTCTTTAATGCTGAGCATGGAGATATTTAAGAAAAATAAGAATCCGAAGATCATGTAAAATGATTGTTCCGGGAGCTTTTGTGCCAGGTCATCAATATCCATAAAATTGATATGCTTTTTTTTCACATCATCAAAGTACACTGTACATCCATCTCCATGATAACTTCTTTCAATTTTGTTAGGATTTTTATAAAAATGAACGGCAAAAAAATGACCTGTTTTTTCCATATCAACGCCATACGTATCCTGTTTGGAAATGGTCATAGCATCAATTAGAGCAATAAAATCCTGATAACTGTTTCCATCGCCGATTACAAATTCAATTCCAGATTCTTTTTTATTTCTGGCTTGAAGTTCTTTAAGTTGAGAAATATAGAATTTCTGATTTTGAAGAGCTGTATTAGGCTGTACAACAATCTTTTTATAATCCCAATTTCTATAAGGCTCAAAGGTATTGTCAAAAGTACTATTGGATCTAACTTTCGCAGGAAGCCCAAGATCCATTACCGTATATTGAGGATGTACTCTCTGATTTCCATAATACCAGAATAAAACTGGAATCAGAACGGCACTAATCAGTCCCGGAATGTAGTATATTTTTTTCATGGATAGTTTTAGCGGAACCTAATGAAAATTTTAAGCCAAAAAAAGTGATCCGAAAACGAACCACTTAAAAATAATCTTTAAATTCTAATCATTGAAACCTACCAATCTCTTTTTCTCAAAATCCAGTACGATCCGAATATGAAAACGGCAGACCACACCAAACATGCGATAAGACTTTCCGTAGGGTAGTGGAACTCATATTTTACGCCCATCATTTTAGCCATATTTAATCTCATCATTGGATTAGGAATAAGGCTTGACATACTTTCCAATGGTAAAAGATGCGTGATGAAAAAGTCATTCTGAAGAATATCATTTCTTTGCGGTCCCTGCATTCCTTTTACTTTTGAATACACTTCAAGGGCTGTTAAAATTCCTTCACCAATCCAGAAAACAAAAAGGGCAAGAAATACAAACACTGATTTTCTCAGCAAAATAGAAAGGAACATTAAGAAAGAAAAGAAAGTAAATAGCTTTACAAAGTAATTTCCAATGAAGAAAATCTCTGCAAAAACTTTTGTAGATTCTTTTGTATTTGAATATTGATAGCCCAGAAATATAGTAAGACCAAATACAATTACTGTAGAAACAATGGTGAAAATACTTATCGTCAGCAGTTTTGAAGTAATAAATTCTTTTCTGCTTAAGCCATCAATCGTATTCTGCTTGAACATTCGGTTGCTGAATTCCTGCGAAATAGAGAAAACAATGATCAGTCCCAGGAAAATCTTCAATAAAGCAACAATCCATGTGGTGGAATTCCAGATTTCGGGGAAATTATAAATCCCTTGCTCCTTTAAGTTAATGGTTCCTCCAAAAAGATCAAAATCAACCAATCCAATGAAAAGTAAAGCAATAAGAATAGCAAAATATAATATCGTAAAAACTTTGAACGGTTTATAGTTCAGGTTTTTGTAGTATTCCAGTTTTAATAATTTTATCATGACTAATTGGTGTTTTTTACAAGTTCAAGGAATTGAGATTCAAGAGATAGTTTTTTCTTGGCCAAATGAGACAAGAAAATCCCTTTCTCCGCCAATTTCTGATTCAGTGCCGAAGCTGAAATGGATGCATCATCACGGATCTGGGCTTTAATATAATCCCTGTCCTGATTGACGAAACTAAACCATGGTAGTTCATTCAGCGTATTGAAAAGTAGTGTATTGTTATCCGCTTTCAATTCAAAATAGCCATTGTTGGAAGTCATTTCGTCTACTCTTCCGCAGTAGATGGAGTTTCCTTCTTTTAAAACAATCACATGGCTGCATATTTTTTCTATTTCATCCAAAAGGTGGCTGGCAATAATGATCGTGATTCCCTGTTTTGCAATTTCACTGATGATTTCTCTGATCTGAATAATTCCTTCAGGATCCAGCCCGTTGGTTGGTTCATCTAAGATCATCACTTCCGGGTTGTTCAGCATAGCAGAAGCAATGGCCAGACGTTGTTTCATTCCCAAAGAAAAGGTTTTAAAAGTATCTTTTCTTCTCTCATACAGATTAACGGTTTTCAAAACTTCATCAATCCTTGAATAGGGAGTATTTTTAATTTCCGCCACAATTTTAAGGTTCGTTTCTGCACTTAAATAAGGATAGAAGTTGGGCTGTTCTATAATGGCTCCAATTCTTTTTAAAGTTTCAGGATCAGTTCCTTTTTTACCGAACCAAAACCAATCTCCGCTGGTAGGGTTGATGGTTGAAAGCAGCATTCCGAAAGTAGTGGATTTTCCGCTTCCATTGGGACCCAGGAGGCCATAGACATTTCCTTTTTCAACGTCAAAAGAGATATTGTTGACCACAACTCTTTTGAATTTTTTCGTCAAATTTTTTACTGATAAAATCTTTTCCATGTAATTTGTTTTACATAGTAGTAGTCTATCTAAATTAGATAATGTTACAGAATTATCATAAATCAATGTCAGTTTATTGGTAAATACATTAAATTTGATAGAATTAATCAAGACTTATGAAGCTAATTCAACTGGCAGAAGAACTCAATGTTTCTGCAGAAGCCATAAAACAGTTTATACAGGATTTCGATCTGGAATTGGTAGAATGCATCAGTACCAATTTTGAAGTAAAAGAAGATTTTGAAAAATTTGCCCGGGAAAATATAGATTTTCTAAGGTTATATGAAAAAGACCTGGATAAAAATAAAACCCTTGAACAGATTGCCGAGGTCATCAATCAGCCTAAAGAAAAGGTTGAAAAAGTGATTAAAGATAACAACCTTAATATTTTTGATAACGGTTTTTTCAAATCCTCGATATCAAGCTATGGAATTGATAACAAATTGGGTGGAAACTACCAGTTTGTCTATGATTATTTCGGACACAAAACCAGTCTGCAGCAAAGGGACTTTATAGGATACAGAGATGTGTTCTTTTATACATCTACCGTGCTGGAGCCATTCCTGAATCCGCAGCAGATCAAAGACTGGGGAATCAACAAACCTGCAGGAATAGTACTCTATGGTCCTCCGGGAAGTGGTAAGATATTTTGGGCCAATAAGATTGCTGAAATCATTGGCTACCAGTTCAAAGAAGTCAAAAAACACTATTTGGGAACTTCATTGATTGACGGCAATGAAATCAATTTCAGTGATTTTCTGCTGAGCATGATGAAAGAAAATAAAATGCTCCTTTTCCTGGATGATTTTGATGAAATTATGATGCAGCGAAAAGCTGAAACCGATATTGCATCATGCAACCTGGAAGCTCAGGAACTTATTCTTCATTATATAGGAAAATTTGAAAAAGAAGGCGTTTTGATGGTGGGTTCTGCCAATTCTGTTTCAGAAATAGATGAAGAAATCCTTGCTCCGGGAAGATTTGATGTAATGATTCCTATCTTTCCACCCAACGCTTCAGAACGTTCGGAGATCATTTTATATGCAATGACAAGAGGTCTTGAAGAAGATTCTTTACTGTATAAAATACTTAAAAACAACAAAGCAGATAAAATCCCTTTCTGGCATGAATCCTCTGCAAAAATGAAGGCTTTCAGCAATACAATGCTGATCGATTTTACCCAAAGCTTAAAGAAAAGAATCAAAAACCTGTACCAAAAAACCAGAAATGAAAAACTGAAAATTGATCAGAACCTTTTAAACAGAGCTTTAAGAGATGCTGCTTCTAAGCTTACCGAAGAATATCTTGATCAGGTAGCCCGATTCCTGGCTGATGCTATTATCAACAATTTTGATGATTTTCAGTTTAGAATTCAGGCCCTAAAAAGTGAATTGGAAACCTACAGAATTGTTGAAGAACCAAGAAGAGCTATTGGATTTTCACATAATGATGAGGAGAAAGATAAGGGATAAGAAGGTTTAAAGTTCAAGGTTTAATGTTTAAACTTTTACTATCTGTCTTTTATCAGATCTGTATCCTTCATTAATACATTTTTACAAAAAAATACTCATGAACAGCATCTGGGAACTGGACACTTTCTACAGAAAAAGAGAGGTTATCATTATTGGTGCCGGATTTTCCGGGCTCTGGACTGCCATATCCATTAAAGAAAAATATCCTGAAAAATCTGTTCTCATTATTGAGCGGAATGCTATTCCATTAGGTGCTTCAACGAGAAATGCAGGATTTGCCTGTTTTGGTAGCCTTACAGAAGTGATTGCCGATTCGCAGAAGATGGGCTGGGAGAAAACTTTAGATCTTGTTAGAATGAGGTTTGATGGTCTTCAGAAGATCAAACAGTATTTTAAAAGTGATGAAATTGACTTTGAACTCAATGGAGGCTACGAAATTTTAAATAATGAAGAACCTTTGCTTCATATCAATGAGATCAATGAAAAGTTAAGACCTATTACCGGATTTGAAGAAACCTACTCTTTGAAACAGGATAAAATAAAGGAATTCGGATTGGAGAAATCTCGGTTTCTGATTGAAAATCCATGTGAAGGAAGCCTGCATTCAGGGAAACTGTTGCAAAAACTGCTGGAGAAATGCTATGAATTGAAAGTTGAATTTTTATTCGGAACAGAGGTCAAGAATATTGAAGAAACTATCAATAATGTTGAGGTTTGTCTTTCTGATGATCTTTCTGTAAAAGCAGATAAAATAATCTATTGTACCAATGCATTTACGTCCAGATTTCTGGAAAATGAAAATATCATTCCTGCCCGTGGACAGATTCTTCTGACAGAACCCATAGAAGGATTGAAGCTGAAAGGAACTTTTCACTATGATGAGGGGTATTATTATTTTAGAAATGTCGGAAATCAAGTGTTACTGGGTGGCGGAAGAAATCAGGATTTTAAAACAGAAGAAACAACGGCTTTTGAAACGACAGAATTTCTGCAACATCATTTGGAAAACTTTTTAAAAGAAGTCATACTTCCGCATAAAGACTTTAAAATAGCACTCCGTTGGTCAGGAATCATGGCCATGGGTGATGAAAAATCACCTATTGTAAAACAACTTTCAGGAAGACAGTTTTGTGCTGTAAGACTTTCAGGAATGGGAGTGGCACTGGCTCCGAAGATGGGTGAAATGGTAGCAGAAATGATTTGATAAATGATAAAAATAAATTGAGATTTTAATTCAGGATTTCACTAATACACTGGAATAAAATAGTATGAATAGTTATAAATATACAACATGGTTCTCTATATTAATAATTCCTCTTGGATTTCTTGTAATCCTTTTGGGAGGTGGAGGTCATGGAACTTATTTTCCTTTATTAGTTATCTTTCCGTCTAGTTTACTGGGAACTTTTTTTAATGAAGAAATACCTCTATTTATAGGAATAATACAATTACCTATTTATGGTTTTTTAATGGATAGATTTGGAACAAAAATAGCCCTTCCAGTTATTATTGCAATACATGTTATATGTATTTTCACTGTTTTTATGTTGAAAAGAGACTACTTTTTTAGTTAATTATCTTCCCACTAGTTAGAACCCACAACTCAAATCCCGAAACTCGTACCCGAAAACTCAAAACTCAAACCTCTCCACTCTAAAAGAATTCCCTATTTTTGCAAAAAGAAACATTCGTGATTAACAACGACCATATAAAAGAAGTTCAATCCAGAATTGAAGACTTACACAGATACCTTCAGATTGAAAAAAAGAAAATAGAAATAGCCAATGATGACGAAAAAACAGCAGCTCCTGAATTTTGGGACAACCCGAAAACTGCTGAAGCATTCTTAAAACAACTTCGTTCCAAGAAAAAATGGGTGGAGGGCTATGACGAAATTCAGACACAATTTGAAGATTTGCAGGTTTTACTTGAGTTTGCTAAAGAAGATCCGGATTCTGAAAAAGAACTGGATGAGACTTTCCCTCAATTGGTTGAAAAAATTGAGGATCTTGAGTTCAAAAACATGCTTTCCAATGAGGGAGATGAGCTTTCTGCTGTTCTTCAGATCACTGCAGGAGCAGGAGGTACAGAAAGTTGCGACTGGGCAGCTATGCTGATGAGAATGTACACGATGTGGGCAGAAAAACAAGGATATAAAATCCGTGAATTAAACTTCCAGGAAGGAGAAGTTGCAGGAGTGAAGACTGTTACCCTGGAAATAGAAGGAGAATTTGCTTTTGGATATTTAAGAGGTGAAAATGGAGTGCACCGTTTAGTAAGAATTTCGCCTTTCGACAGTAACGCGAAACGTCATACAAGTTTCGTTTCCGTATACGTTTATCCTTTAGTAGATGATACGATCGAAATTAATATTAACCCTGCTGATATATCCTTTGAAACGATGAGGTCTTCCGGAGCAGGAGGACAGAACGTAAACAAGGTAGAAACAGCTGTACGTCTTCGTCACGCACCAACCGGAATTATCATTGAAAACTCAGAATCCCGTTCCCAGCTTCAGAATAAAGAAAAAGCCATGCAGCTCCTTCGTTCAAGATTATATGAAATGGAACTGGAAGAGCGTTTGAAGGCAAGAAACGAGATAGAAGCCAACAAAATGAAGATCGAGTGGGGTAGCCAGATCCGAAATTACGTGATGCACCCTTACAAATTGGTAAAAGATGTACGTTCAGGTCATGAAACTTCAGATGTGGACGCGGTAATGAATGGGAATCTTACCCCATTCTTAAAAGCATTCTTAATGGCCGATGGGACGGCAGTTTCTGATGATGATCTCGACTTATAAAAATCATGTTTGAATTTTAGTTAAAATCTTATAATTAATTTTTGTTTCAGACATTTTAGACTTATTTTTGTTGTTCATCAATATTTATGGAAGATTTCAATAGCTGGAAGGATTTATTAAACCCGGAATTTTATATTAAAATGGGAGGGTTTTGGCTTATTTTGTTTATTGTATTTGCTGAAACAGGGCTTTTTGTAGGGTTTTTCCTGCCAGGAGATTCACTTCTGTTCGTTTCAGGAATTTATGCCGTTGAAATCATCAAAGAGACTTTTGGCTCTACAGGGAGCGATTTCTTAGATACTACATTATTAGCTTCGGGAGTAGCTCTTGCCGCTATCATTGGAAATGAAGTAGGATATTACTTTGGAAGAAAAGCAGGACCTGCATTATATAAAAGACCAGATTCAATGCTTTTCAAGAAAAAATACCTTTATCAGGCTCATGATTTCTTTGAAAAACACGGTGCATTAGCTATTATTATGGCTAGATTCTTACCTGTGGTGAGAACCTTTACTCCCATTGTAGCTGGAATTGTGAAGATGGATAAAAAGGAATTCTTAAGAGATAATATTATTGGTGCCGTGCTATGGTCATTCATTTTGATCTTTGCCGGACATTATCTGGATAAACTGTTTATGGAGCAGTTTGGAATCAACTTAAAAGAAAAACTGGAATATATCATTATTGTGATTGTTTTGGTGACAACTCTTCCTGTAATTTTCAAGTTTGTATTCGGGAAAAAAGAAGATCTTTCCAAATATGAAGATCAGGACTTTGAATAAGAATTAATTCAATCAAAAATATACAGCCGTCTCAGAAATGAGGCGGCTTTTTATGTACCTAGTAATGTTTTTTTAACACGCAAAGCTCGCAAGGTTATTATTATGATCCGTTACTTTTCGTTCGCAGAGGCGCTTCCACTTAGCTAAGTAATTTGCCTCGCTGAACGAAGTGTCTTTGCGATCGATAGAATATAAGCTTTAAAATTTCTTTGCCAACGTAGCATTTTTTAAATACATCTACCAGACAAAATTTTTTTATGCTGGATACTTAAAAGATTCTTATGAACGAATTGTTTAAAATAGTAGTTTAATTATTTATTGCATTAAATAATAGCTATTTTTTAATCCATTCCAGAATGTTGGGATAGATGATACTGTCTCTCTTTCTTTTACTGAAGAACCTTGGTGCATGACCTGCTCCTTTCATGAAGATAAATTTGTGGGGAACATTCATCCGGGTAAGCGCTGAATCCATGGCAATTCCCTGATGCTGGTTGACCAGAAAATCATTATTCCCCTGAAACAGTAAGGTAGGAACATTGGTAATATTCGCAATAGGACTGGCTTCCTTAAAGGCTTCAGAAACATTTTTCCTTTCAAATTTACTGCCTACTACCTTCTGAAAAGTGGGAGAAGTATATTTGGAATAAAAAGAGTTAAGATACTCAGAACTGTAAAAATCTGTAGGTCCGCTGAGAGAAATAATCTTTTTAATCTGATCAGAATGCTGATATCCGTAAAGTAACGCCAGATGTCCGCCGGCACTTTCTCCCAGAAGAATATAATTGTTGGGCTGAAGTTCTGCTTTGTCGGTTAAAGAATTGAATTTTTCAACTACCAGACCAATATCCTCAAGCTGCTCTTTATAAGTGATTTTTTTCTTGGCAGAAACCAATCGGTAATTCATACTGATACTCGGAATCTTGTTTTCAAAAAGCATTTTCTGAACCTGTATCATGTGCTCCTTTTTACCTAAAGTCCAGGCTCCGCCATGAATGATAAGAACTACAGGAGAATCTTCAGCATAATCTTTCGGAAGAAAGACATCCATTTTCTGTCTTTTATGCTCACCGTATTTCAAATTATAAATTTTCTGCTGGCCTCCGGGACCCACCCAGACTCTGAATTTCGTATTGCAGGACTGCAGGACGAAACCAATGCATCCCATAACGAAAAAATGATACCTGAGAATGAGCCTTTTCATTAATTAAATTTACAAAAAAATAGATGTATTATCCATGATCATTATTAAAATACTTAAAGCCTTTCAGCGGTTTTTGATGAAAGTCCTTTTTTGATCATAACAGCATCTTTTTCTCCCTTTTTGAAAATGAAAGAAATTTCGCTGTCATCATCCTGCAGGAAAAATTCATTCTCTTTTTCAGCCAGCATTCTCACTTTTGGGTTAGTATTGCTCTGAATAAAGAGCTGGCCATTTTCGTACAGAATATGAATAACACTGTCGTCCGCAAGTTTATAGTCACCCGTATATTTTTTAAGTAAATCAGTACTTAAGGTAATTTCTTTTTTAGGTTGTGGAAGAGTATAGGTTTGGTCTAAAAGGGCTGCTAGAATAGTATTTCCAGCTTTTTCTAGTTTTTTACTCGTGATATTATTGAGAAGAATAATACTGAGATCCTCGTCAGGAAGCATAGCAAAATAGCTTGTAGAACCTTCTATATTTCCTCCATGGTTGATGAGTTTTCTTCCATACAGATCATCAATAAACCATCCGTAACCATAGCCGCTCAAATAAGGTGTTGCAGCTTTTTTAAATGTTTCTTTGGATACAATTTTATAATCTCTTAACCCTTTGTAATACTTGTAAAGATCTTCAGCCGTACTGTAGATCTGTCCTGCAGGGCCTGTCAATGTTGAATTCCAGACTTCTGTTTTTTCCTGTTTTGTTTTTGAAATATATGAATAGGGAACTGTTTTATATGGGCTTTTCAGAGCCAGGTAGTTAAATCCGGTGTGAGTCATCTTCAAAGGATTTAAGATGTTTTTTCTTATCGCATCTTCATAAGAAAGGCCTGTTATTTTTTCAATAATAATTCCTAGCAAAATATATCCCGAATTGGTATATGAGAATTGAGTACCCGGTTCAAAAGCCAGAGGTTCGTTTTTAAAATAAGAAAGCTCTTTATCTTTAGTAATACTTTTTCCAGTGTGAAGCAGGCTGAAATATTCCTTGTTTTGTAATACTTCGTAGATGCCTGAACTGTGGGTAAGAAGATGCTCAATAGTAATTTCATTTCCTCTCGGATAATCGGGAATAAACTTTGAGATAGGATCATGTACAGAAAGTTTTCCCTCTTCACTTAGCTTCATAATCATTAGTGCTGTGAAAGATTTGGTCAAAGAGGCGATCTGATAGATACTTTTGTCCTGGTTCGGTATCTTTTTTTCAGCATTTTGCCAGCCGTAAGACTTTTCAAAAATGATTTTATTTTGATAATGAATTAAGGCAGTTCCATTAAATTTATTAATAGCTGCATAGGCTCTTATGATGCTGTCTATTTCCTGTTTTTTCTTTTCCTGATCAATAGTGCTGATCTTTGTTTCAGTCTGTGCTTTTAGAGGTGAACAGAATATACTGAACATAAAAAGAGAACATAGTAAGATTAAAATAGAAGATTGACGTCGCATAGTATCAGATTTTAAAAACGGTTAAAAGTAAGGAGATTTTTGTTATGCCAGTAGTATATAATGTATTACCTGTAAGGGTTTGAATACTCAGCTGGTAATCACTTCAGGATTTATCTGAAGAATTGGGTAGAAAATTATAGGTCTTCAGCATATCTTTTCAGAGAGTTATTATACCTGGGAAGATGTTGGGAAATGGCTTTTAGGGTTAATGATAATGCTTCTTTGTATTCTCCTGCTGAAGAAAGGGAAAGGGCGAGAAAAGAATCAACAGCATCATTCAGTTCATCAGAATAATTTGCTTTTTCTTCTCTTAAAATAAGGATGCTTTCTTCCAGTTTTCCATTATTTCTTAAGGTACTTGCCAGCTGGATTCTTGCCCTTCTTCTTCGTAAACCTATGAGTCCCTGATCTAATGCAGATCTGTAGAGTGGTTCTGCTTCTTTTTCATGTCCCGTTGAATCAAAAGCACAGGCTTTTTCAAAATCAGCAATAGCCTGGGAATCCGTTAATAATTCTGCATGATTTTTAATTTGGTGAATAAACTCTTCATTGCTTATTGTTCCGAGTTTTAGCCATATACCCTGTAATTGGGTTTCCCAGTTTTCATCCATTGAATAGATTTTAAACAAAGATATAAAATATTGAAAACGAAGAGTTGCTTTATCGTTCTCATAATTTTCAAAATTATTGTCAGATTATCAATCCAAAAACGGAATTAAATATTTATTTTTGCTGAACTTAACAAAGATTAAAAAATTATTAAAATATGGCATCAGGCTTTTTTGCAATTTTAGATGATATTGCAGCATTGATGGATGATGTAGCAGTTACCAGTAAGATTGCTACCCAAAAGACAGCAGGAATTTTAGGAGATGACCTGGCTGTAAATGCAGAAAAAGCCACTGGCTTTCTTTCTTCAAGGGAAATTCCGGTTTTATGGGCAATTACAAAAGGTTCTTTTATCAACAAACTGATCATTTTGCCTGTCGTTTTTTTACTCAATTGGTTGTATGCTCCGGCTATTAATTATGTATTGATCCTTGGAGGATTCTATCTGGCTTTTGAAGGAGTTGAAAAAGTAATAGAATTTCTTTTTCACCGTGACAAAAAAGGTCATGAAGTTATAGAGGAAATTGTAGAAGACGAAAAAAGCTCTGAAGAAATAGAAAAACAGAAAGTAAAATCGGCAATTACAACGGATTTTATTTTATCAATCGAGATTGTTATTATTGCTTTAGGAACCGTATTGGAAGAAAGCCATCCTTTCATTACACAGATTTTAGTGACAAGCTTGGTTGCATTTATCGCTACTGTTGGAGTGTATGGAATTGTAGCTTTGATCGTAAGAATGGATGATGCAGGGTTTAAACTCATAAAAAAAAGTAATGATAAAGGTTTTTTCGGGAAGCTTGGGCATGTATTAGTGAAGGCTTTACCTATTGTTATTAAAATATTAGGAGTTGTAGGAACAATTGCTTTAATAATGGTTGCTGGTGGAATTTTTCTACATAGAATAGAATTTTTTCATGGTATACTTCCAACTTGGCCAGATGTTTTAAAAGAGCTTACTCTTGGAGTTGTTGGCGGATTGGCAGCGGTTGCCGTATTTACGTTAGGAAAAGGAATCTATTCTTTAGCGACAAAAAAATAAAACAGAATTAGAATTAAATAATCAAAAAATCCTGTATTCGAAAGAATGCAGGATTTTTTATGATCTGGTTCAAGATTTTAACCTTGAATTTAAAACTTTGAACTTTAAACAAAAAAGAGACTTATTATAAGTCTCTTTTTTTATATTAATTGAATAAATCTTTTACTTTATCAAAAAAAGTTTTTTCCTTTCCGGATGGTTCTGCAACCATTTCTCCGCTGGACATCTGCTTTTCAAAGAAATCTTTCTGTTCCTTAGTAAGCTTTTGCGGCGTCCATACATTGATGTGGATGAACATATCTCCTTTTCCGTAACTGTCGATGCTTGGAAGTCCTTTTCCTGCCAATCTTAAGATCTTTCCGGATTGAGTTCCCGGATCAACGGTAATTTTTACTTTTCCACCTACAGTAGGAATTTCTTTTTTAGTTCCTAAAGCTGCTTCAGCAAAAGAAACATACAATTCCTGGTGAAGATTATCGCCTTCTCTCTTGATCGTCTGATCTACTTCCTCTTCAATGATCACCAATAAATCTCCTGGAATTCCACCAAATGGTGCATCATTTCCTTTTCCTCTTACATTAAGCTGAATACCGTCTCTTGCTCCTGCCGGAATGTTGATCGTGATTTCTTCTTCATCTTTGATAAGACCTTGTGCATTGGCTCCTGCAGGAATCTTGTCAGCAACTTTTCCAATTCCCTGGCAAGTACTACAAGTTGTTTGAGTCTGCATTTGACCGAACATGGTATTCATTACTTTAAGCTGAACACCGGAACCGTTACAGGTAGGACATGTTTTTGAAGTGGCACCTTCTGCCATCTTCATTTTTTTAACTTTAATGGTTTTCTGAGTACCGTTTACCATTTCCTCAAGATTCAGCTTGATTCTGATTCTTAAATTAGAACCTTTTACCTGCTGACGACCACCGCCGCCACCGCCGAATCCTCCAAAACCACCACCGAAAATATCTCCAAACTGGCTGAAGATATCTTCCATGTTCATTCCGCCTCCGAAGCCTCCGCCTCCAAAACCGCCGTTTCCACCTACTCCGGCATGACCAAACTGATCATATCTTGCACGTTTCTGATCGTCGCTCAGCACTTCATAAGCTTCAGCTGCTTCTTTAAACTTTTCTTCAGCCTCTTTATCACCAGGATTTTTATCCGGGTGAAATTTGATGGCCATTTTACGGTATGCTTTTTTTATTTCGTCGGCTGATGCAGATTTGCTGATCTCAAGAACCTCGTAATAATCTCTTTTTGACATGACAATTTTATAATTGATTGTTGATAAATGATAAAAGATATTTTAAAGCTAATAAGTGAAATATTCATCCATTATCACTCATCATTTATCATTATTAATTTTAATTTCCTGTTACTACTTTTGCAAAACGGATTACTTTATCACCTAAAGTATATCCTGTTTCAATAACGTCTACGATTTTTCCTTTCAAATCTTCCGATGGAGCAGGGATCTGAGTAATCGCTTCATGGAAATCAACATTAAAGCTGTCACCAGCTCTTACTTCCATTGTTTGTAGGCCTTTTTCGGTAAGTTTATTTTTGAATTTCTGATAGATCAGTTCCACACCCTGAAGGTCAGCCGGATTTCCGTTTTTAGCGATTTCCTTTAATGCTCTTTCGAAATCATCTAAAACCCCTAACATTGAAACCATCATCTCCTGGTTGGCATACTGGAAGAATTCCATCTTCTCTTTGCTCGTTCTTTTTTTATAGTTTTCGAACTCAGCATACAATCTGATGTAACGGTCTTTTTCTTCTGCCAAAAGTTCTTCTGGAGAAGGAGCTGCTGTCACATTGTCCTGAGATGTTGCGTCATTCTGAACATTGTTTTCTTCCTGATTATTGATGCTTTCTTCGTTAATATCCTGGTTTTCCATAATTCAATATTTATTTACTGATTGTTTGACAAAGAGCCTGCCAAATCTGAAATCAGGACATTAAGGCAGAAAAATGAGTGGTGGTGAATAGTGAATAAATCAATTCGATTTGCTTGTAAATTTGCTCATTAATAATTGACTTTGCAAAACAAAAATTGACTATTGAACATTCATTTAATAATGTCTAATAGTCAATTTAAAAACTATAGTTGTATTTTTTTATTCTCCCGTAAACGTTTGATACAAAAGATATAGGTTTAAAACAATGATAATAATGGAAATTGCCCATACACAGATTTTAAGAAACGGTTTATTGACAAATTCACCCATTTTGGCTTTATCATTAGTAAACATAACCAGTGGGACAACCGCAAAACTCAGTTGCATGGATAGAATCACCTGACTTAAAACCAATAATTCGGTCGTTCCCTGTTCGCCGTAAAGGATAGCGACAATAAGAGCTGGAATTACAGCAATAAGTCTTGTAATGAGTCTTCGAAGCCATGGTTTTAATTTGATATTCAAGAATCCTTCCATTACAATCTGTCCTGCAAGTGTACCGGTCAAAGTTGAGTTTTGTCCGGATGCCAATAAAGCAATAGCAAACGCAATACTTGCCATTGAAGCACCTAGAATAGGGGTCAACATTTTATAGGCATCATGAATATCTGCAACATGTTCGTTCCCTGTTGTATGGAATGTGGCAGCTGCCAGAATAAGTATTGCAGCATTGATGAAGAAGGCTAGCATCAATGAAACCGTACTGTCTAAAGTAGCAAATTTAATTGCCTCTTTTTTCCCTTCAGTATCTCGGGTGTAATCTCTTGTCTGTACGATACTGCTGTGCAGATACAGGTTGTGGGGCATGACTGTAGCTCCTAAAATCCCAATAGCAATATAAAGCATGGCAGGATTTGTAATGATTTCTTTTTGAGGTACCAATCCTCCCAAAATTTCGTTGAACGCAGGTTGGGAGATCACAATTTCATAAATGAAACAGGCCAGGATAATGAATATAAGACCTCCTACAATACTTTCAATCCATCGGAAACCTTTGGCTTGAAGTAAGAGGATAATTAAAACATCCACTGTGGTAATGACAATTCCCCAGGTTAGCGGAATATGAAATAATAGATTTAATGCAATCGCAGATCCAATGACCTCGGCGAGATCACAGGCGGCAATGGCTATTTCACAGAATACCCAAAGAATAAAATTGGTAGTAGGGCTGAAGTGATCTCTGCAGGCCTGTGCAAGATCTCTTTCTGCAACAACTCCGAGTTTTACGGATAAATGCTGCAGAACCATTGCAAAAATATTAGAAATTAGAATGACCGATAATAGAGTATACCCAAACTGTGCTCCTCCGGCGATATCCGTAGCCCAGTTTCCCGGATCCATATATCCTACCGCAATCATCAGTCCCGGTCCGGCAAATGCAAGATACTTTCTCCAGAAATTTGCATTTTTAGGAACTTTGATAGATGAATAAACCTCTGATAAGGAATGAGATGTTTTATCTTTTCGCCAAGCGCTTTTTATATTGAAATTCATAAATGTTAGAAATGACTAACAAATTTAATTAAATAAATGTAAACAGGAGACATCATGGTAAAAAAAATCCCGGAAATTACTTTCCAGGATCTAATTTTTATTGAATCTAAAGATTATTTTGCGAATCTTACAGACATTTTTCTGTCAGCAGCTCTTTCTGCGTCAGAAGCTTTTGCATCTACTTTAGCAAATTTGCTTCCATAACCTTCTGCTTCCAGAACCTGAGCTCCAACTCCAGCTTTTGCTAGAGCAGCTTTGATAAATTCAGCTCTGGCTTTTGATAATTTTACATTAGAAGCTTCATTTCCTGTTTTATCAGTGTAACCACCGATTTTAATTTTTGCATCAGGGAACGCTTTAAGGATAGCTACCAGGTTATCCAATTGTCCTTGTGAACCTGCTTCTAACTCAGTAGAACTTCCCATCTTGAAATTAACATGGTCAAAATCGTACCACTTATCTTTCAATGCGGAATCATCAGCTGCATTTTTGTAAGCTCCGGATTTTAGGAATGTAATCATCTGATCTTCCATACCGCCTTTATAACCTTTCAACATCACTCCGTTAAGATCAATGTTTTCATCGGTTTTAGCTGTAGCCGGAACAGGTGTTGCAGTTCCTGTTGTAGCAGTATCCGCAGTAGAACTTGTTGTTGCGGAATCAGACGTAGCCGTAGTTGTGGTAGTGGTCTGCTTTTTCTCGCACTGTTTCCACAAGAAATATCCGGCTGCCAGTAACAGTAAAAGCGGAAGCAACCATTTCCATATGGAGCCTCCGCCTTGATTATTGTTGTTATTATCGTTAAATTGTTCTCTTATTTCTCTTGCTCCTTCCGAAACATTTTCTCTTGCCGTGGCTACACCTTCTGCGATGTTATCCTTAGCAGTAGAAGTTACCGAAGAAACAGTTTCCTTAGCCTGACCAAACCAATTTTCAGCTCCTAATCCAAAGGAAGCCAAAGAAAGACCTGCCGGCAATAAAGAAGAAATAATGCCTTTCTGATCGTTCAGTAAGCTGGAAATACCTGAAGCACCCAAATTATTGTCTGCTGCATATTTTCCTACTGTGCCTACTGTAGCTCCAGTCACCAGGTTTAACAAAGAACCTGCAGAGGTATTGCTTATTCCTGAAAAACTGGCAATGGAATTAACTAATCCACTTACTTTATCTCCAAAAATTGAAGACAACAAGGTAGAGATAATAGGATTGCTAGACGATCCGCCTAATAAATTTCCTAAAATTCCACTTGAAGAGGCTTGTGTAATAGCATCCACAACGCCAGGCTTATCTGCACTATTGGCCAATCCACCCACTACAGCAGGTAATAATCCACCAATTGCTTTAGAAATACCGGATTCACTTTCTCCAAACTGCGATGCAGCCTGTGAAACTAAAGCGGGACCTAATTGTCCTTTAATTAAATCAATGACATTTAAAGACATAATAATAAATTTTTTTGATTAATGTTGAGATAAATTTAAACAAAAATCCGTCCAAATGTCATTTTTTTTTGAATATTTCTTTAAAAATTAACGATTTTTTTTAAAATCATTAAAATTATTAATAAGCTTTTGCGAATAATACACGTCTCGCAGATGGTTTACCAGAAACCAATGAAATTCCTTCTTCTACATCATCATCTAAAGGAATACATCTGATCGTAGCCTTCGTTTCTTCCTTGATCTGTTCTTCTTCTTCAGCTGTACCATCCCAGTGTGCATAGATGAAACCACCTTTTTCTTCCAGGACTTTTTTGAATTCTTCGTAAGTATCCACTTTCGTAAAGTTATCTTTTCTGAATTCGAAAGCTTTGTTGTAAAGATCCTGCTGAATTGTTTTCAATAACTCTTCAATATAAGTATCCAAACCGTCAATAGAACGAACTTCTTTTGTCAGATTATCTCTTCTTGCAATTTCCACTGATTTGTTTTCCAGATCTCTTGGTCCCATTGCGATTCTTACAGGAACTCCTTTCAATTCATATTCTGCAAATTTCCAGCCCGGTTTGTTCTGAGTGTCATTATCAAACTTCACAGAAATACCTTTTGCCTTCAGTTTAGCCTGAATATCCAATGCTACTTCACTGATTTGCTCTAACTGCTCTTCACCTTTAAAGATTGGAACAATCACCACTTGAATTGGTGCCAGAGTAGGAGGCAGTACCAATCCGAAATCATCAGAATGTGTCATAATCAAAGCTCCCATCAAACGTGTTGATGTTCCCCATGATGTAGCCCATGCATGTTCTATTTTCCCTTCTTTGTTGGTGAATTTTACGTCAAATGCTTTTGCGAAATTCTGACCTAAGAAGTGAGATGTTCCTGCCTGTAAAGCTTTTCCATCCTGCATTAATGCTTCGATACAATATGTTTCATCTGCTCCTGCAAATCTTTCAGATGGCGTTTTTAATCCTTGAATTACTGGCATCGCCATAAAGTTTTCTGCAAAATCTGCATATACTTTATTCATTTTTTCTGCTTCTTCAACAGCTTCATCTTTTGTAGCGTGAGCAGTGTGCCCCTCCTGCCATAGGAATTCTGCAGTTCTTAAGAAAAGACGTGTTCTCATTTCCCAACGAACAACATTCGCCCATTGGTTGATCAATATTGGTAGGTCTCTATAAGACTGAATCCAGTTTTTGTATGTATTCCAGATAATAGCTTCTGAAGTAGGACGAACGATAAGTTCTTCTTCCAGTTTTGCATCCGGATCCACAATCAGTTTTGATGGATTGTTCGGATCGGTTTTTAATCTGTAGTGAGTAACAACAGCACATTCTTTTGCAAAACCTTCTGCATTCTTTTCCTCTGCCTCAAATAAGCTCTTGGGCACAAAAAGCGGGAAGTATGCGTTAACGTGACCTGTTTCTTTGAACTTTTTATCCATTTCATCACGCATTTTTTCCCAGATCGCATAGCCATACGGTTTGATCACCATACATCCACGCACGCCTGAGTTTTCAGCTAAATCAGCTTTTACAACCAGCTCATTATACCATTTGCTGTAATCTTCGCTTCTTGAGGTTAATTTTGCCATTATTTTTTAAAATTTTTTTAACTATTGTACATTATTGTTATCTAAAAATAAAAATCTATTTTTGATAGATTTTTTTACCAGTATTTTGGTACATTTTTGGTACAGATTGCAAATATAATTTAAATTAAAAATTTTTACGTTATCATGAAAAGAAATATACATAAAAATTTGCTTGGTCTGCTAAGATCCAAAGGGGTGTTGGCTATATCAGGCGGATTGTTACTTGTGTCTTGTGGTGCTCAGATGGGAGGGTATAGCGAGACAGATGGGGTGTATTACGACCCCAATAAGGATACGCTACCTGAAGGAGTTATCATTAATGATAGCGGAAACAGGGTAGGAGAATATTATGACTATTATCAGGATTCCAATGTCATTCAAAATGCACAGACGAATTCCAGAGAACAGCAAAACAGATATAATGACTGGAGCGGTACCAATACTAATTGGAACTCCAATGCTACAGATTCCGATTGGGGACTTTATTCAGGTTCTCAAACCAACTACTATGATAACTCATGGGGAAGCCCATACTGGGGATACGGTTATGGTGGATATAGCCCATATTGGGGCTGGGGCATGAACCGTGGCTGGGGCTGGGGTGCAAGTATGTCCTGGGGTTGGGGCGGATCATTCGGCTGGGGCTGGGGAGGCTCTTACGGATGGGGAAGTCCATACTGGGGATACGGTTATGGTGGATATTATGATCCATTCTGGGGCGGTTACGGAAACCCTTATTGGGGATACGGAGGCGGTTACTGGGGTGGTGGTTACTACAACAGACCTGTTTATAGAAGAAGCGGTGCCAGTGGTGGTGGATTCCAAAATACGGGTGTAGCCAACGCAGTATACAGAACCAATACAGCCAATTCAGGTTTCAGAAATAATAATGGAGGTTTCAGAAACGGAAATAACGGAGGTTTCAGAGATTCTAACTCAAATGGAGGCTTCAGAAATAGTAATGGAGGCTTTAGAAACACAGATAATGGCGGTTTCAGAAATTCCAACTCAAATGGTGGTTTCAGAAATACACAGTCCAATGGTGGATTCCGTAATACTGCACCACAGACAAGACCTAACTATAATTATCAGCAACCACAGCCTAGAAACAATAATAATGGAGGCTTCAGATCTAATGATTCAGGAGGTTTCAGATCTAGCGGCGGTTTCAATTCCGGTGGCGGCGGCTTCAGAGGTGGTTCTTCAGGCGGCGGTGGCGGAATGAGATCCGGCGGCGGAGGCAGAGGTGGCTTCAGATAATTTTCAAACGAATAAACTATTAAAAAATAATGTTAAAAAAATCTTTAGTATTAATGAGTATTTCTGCTGCATTTTATGCGCAGGCTCAGGATGTTTCTGTGATAAGAAATACTGTAGATGTTTACTCAAGTACTCCTATGGTGGGATCGGCTAAATTCAATGCAATGGCTGGAGCTAATGGTGCACTGGGTGGTGATGCAAACTCTTTGCTTACCAACCCGGCAGGTTTAGGGGTAGCTATTTCAGGAGAGGTTTCAGGAACTTTATCTATTTTAGGAAATAAAAACAGCAGCACTTTAGCTGGATCTACTATAGACTATAGCAAAACTAAGGGAGACCTTGGAAATGCAGGCGGGATCATTGCTTTCCCATTGATGACGGAAACGGGATGGAAGTTTATTAATATTGGTATTAATTTCTCCAATCAGTCTCTTGATAATGTAATTCAGTCACCGGGTAATAAGAATATTGTTTACGCTTTTGATAAAAATGATATAACCAAAGATGCTTCATTGGCAGGACATATGTATGAAAGATATGGTAATCTGTCAAAGATGAGTTTTGGGGTAGGAGCGAATTATAATCATAATTTATATTTGGGAGCAGGTTTAAATTTTTTCAACGCTTCAGTTGATCAATATGATACTTTAGCATACCGAAACCTTGCCAATAATTCTACCGAAGCATTCAGTAAGCAGGATACCCCTTATACAGAAAGATCTTCAGGTTTTTCTGCTTCATTAGGGGTTATCGGAAAGCTAAGTCCTAATTTCAGAGTGGGGGCATCCCTTGAAACACCTACATTCTGGTCGATAGACAGAAATTACTATTTCTACAACGACCCTACTTACGGGGATGATATGGGTGCTGAAAACAGAAAGTTTACTTCACCGCTTAAAGCGACAGTGAGTGCTGCGTTTGTAGCAAGTAAAAACTTCTCTTTAAACGTAGATTATACCCTTGGGCTTACAAAACCTGACTATAAAGTATATGGAGGTGCAGAAAGATCACTAAACGACTTCTTTAATGAGAATTATAAAAACCTTTCTGAAGTAAGAGTAGGTGCTGAATACAGAGTACAACAGTTCAGACTGAGAGGAGGTTACTCTTACCAGTCAAGTCCTTTTGATGCGCTTACGATCAGTAGATTTAATGATGCAGGGAGCGTAGGGGATCAATCTTACAGCAATATGATGCTAAGTGATAGAAACACGCTTGCATTCGGTATCGGGTATGATTTCAAATCTTTCTATGTAGATGCATCTTATCAGAATATCTCATCTAAGTACACTAACCCTTTTATGAGAGGATATATGGATGGTAATTCAGATTCGTCTTACTATTCCGCTAATAAGATCTTCGAAAGTGATGCGTATGCAGCAAGTGAGGTTAAAAATAACAGAAACAATTTCTTCCTTACAGTAGGATGGAAATTCTAAGCTTTCAATAAGCTATATCAATAAAAAAGCTCCGGAATTTTTCGGAGCTTTTTTTATTTTTTAATGAGAGTGAGCAGCAGGATGTTGATGGAAGAGATGCATCATCAATGCAAGTGAAACTCCTAAAACAACCAGTCCTATTTTTAGCCAGTCAATATTGTGATTTTTATTGCTTTCAAAAATAATCACCGATGAGATGTGAAGGAAAATTCCGCCTACGATAGCCAGAAAATACGGCTGAAGATCAGGATTGAAATAATTTCCTAACAGCATTCCCATTGGAGAAGCCAGGGCAAATAAGGCGACAATGAGAATAGAAGGATAAGATGAAGAACTTTTTGATTCTCCTTTTCTGTTGAATAAAAATGCTCCCAGAATAAATGAAATAGGAAGATTGTGAAATACAATTCCCCAAAGATAAGGAGACATCTCATGCTCTTCATTGGCAAGAGGAATCCCTTCAATGAAAGCATGAATGAATAATCCCACCATTAAAGCAGCAGGAAGAATGTTGTGTTCATTATGATGGTGGAAGTGTCCATGTTCAAAACCTTTGGTAAGAGCCTCCAGAATCATCTGTAGAAGAACTCCTGCGATTACAAATATCCCAAGATTACTGCTTCCTGCAGAGGTATACACCTGCGGGAAAACTTCATTGAGGCAGATTGTAATTAAAAAACCAGCACTTAAGATCAGTAGATTTTTAGCCAGTTTTTCTTTTTTACCAAAGTGTTTTCCCAGAAATACTCCTGTTATTACACTTAAAATCAGTAAAAGTACTGTTGTCATTATTTTTTCTTAAATAAATTGATGCAACGCGGGGAATTTTCTTTCTTAAATTCATTCAGCTGATAGTCTCCCCAGATTTTTATTCTTTCAAAACCACATTCCGAAGCATAAGCATGAATGGCTTCTAATGGGTGAAGTTTTACTTTTTCAAAGAAATGAAAAGGCTTCCCGTCTGCTTCAAAACGGATGTCTTTGATGACATGCCTGCCTTCTATCTTTTTCATGATCTTGAAGTCTATATCACCGCGGGTGATTGCTGTTTCCGGGACTAAAGTATTTCTTACATACTCTTCATTCAGATAATCCAGTACAAAATATCCTCCGGGCTTCAATGCATTGTAAACCGACTGGAATACCTTTTTGTCATCATTTTCATTATCAAAATACCCAAAACTTGTAAATAAATTGAATACAGCATCCATAGGGTCTGCATCAATTGGGTTTCTCATATCATGAACTTCAAAAAGCAGGGTTTGATTTTCATATTGTTTATCAGATTCAATACTTTGTCTTGAAAGGTCTAACCCTAAAACATCATACCCTAATTTGTTGAGGAAAACTGAGTGTCTTCCCTTTCCGCAGGCAAGATCTATGATTTTCGACTGAGGCGGAAGCTGAAGGTCCGCTGTGAGCTTTTTAATGAAGTTTTCAGCTTCAGTATAGTCTCTGTTGCTATAAAGCAAATGATAATAAGGGGTATCAAACCAAGATTCAAACCATTCCATAATGCAAAAATAACTAAATTTGTGCGGTTAAAAGCAAAGTATTTTACAACATTAAGAGATTGAGAAATTCAATTGGACAATAAGTTGCATAGCTAATCTTTTGATTTTAAAAACTTTAAAACTTTTAATTCATACTTATGGATACAGAAAATATAAAAATACAGATAAAGACATTCTTCGGATTGGAGCCTATTCTTGCCGAAGAAATCAAAAAACTGGGTGGAAAAAATGTTGAAATTAAAAACAGAGCAGTAAATTGTGAAGGAGATTTGGGTTTTCTTTACAAGATCAATTACTCTGCAAGAACAGCATTGAAGATCTTAGTGCCGATTCATGAGTTTAAAGCTTTCAATCAGCATCAGTTTTATGACAGACTATTCAAATTTGAATGGGAAAACTTTATGGATGTAGACCAGTCTTTCTCTATTGATGCTACGGTAAACTCTGAAACGTTCAAGCATTCACAGTTTGTAACGTTAAAAATGAAGGATGCCATCGTGGATTATTTCCAGGATAAATTCAAAAGACGTCCGAATGTGGAGACCAGAGATCCGGATATTAAATTCCATCTTCATATTGACAGAGAGTTGGTGATGATCTCAATGGATTCTTCAGGAGATCCTTTATTTAAAAGAGGGTACAGAAAAGAACAGGGAGAAGCGCCTATCAATGAAGTGCTGGCAAGCGGAATGCTTCAGCTAGCAGGATGGGACGGAAAAGGAAATTTCCTTGATCCTATGTGTGGTTCAGGAACATTATTGATTGAAGCGGCTATGATCGCTATGGATCTTCCGGCCCAGATTTTCAGAAAGAGGTTCGGATTCCAGAACTGGAATAATTATGATGCGGAATTGTTCTCGAAAATTAAAGAATTCAGAGTCAACAGAGTGAGACCGTTTGATGGGAAAATTGTAGGCTATGATATCGATTCTAGAATGCTGAATGCGGCAAGAATAAATGTGGAAGCAGCAGAGATGGAGGACGTTATCGAGATTAAAAAGCAAAACTTCTTTGAGTCTAAAAAAGAACTTTTCCCTTTATTGATGGTATTCAATCCTCCATACGACGAGAGAATTTCTATCAATGACGATGATTTCTACAAAAAAATAGGAGATACCTTCAAGACTCATTATCCGAATACATTAGCATGGCTGATCTCTTCCGATCTTGAAGCAGTGAAAAAAATTGGATTACGTCCTTCAAGAAAGATCAAACTTTTCAACGGAAAGCTGGAAACGAGATTTTTACAGTACGAAATGTATGAAGGGACTAAGAAAGTACATAAATTGGAAGATAATAAACAATAGCTTGTACAATTTAAAATAATAAACTGATGTCTTGGAATTTTCTTGATGGACTTGATATAATTGTCAATGTATTGGAACTGTTTGGTTCTGGTTCTGGTTCTGGTTCACGCTCAACTTCTGATAGAAAAAGCCTGAACTATGATGAGAAGCCACAGAAAAAGAGTTCAAGAAGATCTAAATATTTTACAGAGAAAGTCAGTGCTGGGCTTATTGCAGCTACTGCATTTTTTTTTCTGATTGTTTTTAAAGATCCGTTGCCAGCAGGAAATTATACACAAACTTTGGTTGTAACTTCCTTAATAGGAGTTGTGATTTCATTTGTAGTATTTTTTATCCTGCATGTAATGGAGCTCTATTATTTTAAGAATATCTTTAAACTGCTCTTGTTCAGCTGTTCGGTAATTGCTTTCTTTATTTCTGTGGTAATGTATAGCTATTTCAGATCTGGCTGGTTTATATAAGGGTTTTAAAGTGAACGGAAAGCTGGAAACGAGATTTTTACAGTACGAAATGTATGAACGAACTAAGAAGATACATAAATTGGAAGATAAATAAAGATTATATATGTCCTGGAATTTTTTAGATATATTTGACGTGGTTTTGGATGTATTTGGTCTGTTTAGCTCCGGATCAAAATCATCAGGCTCTAAACCTAAAAGAAAGCCTTTAAATCATAATGTAATATCTCAAAAGAAAGAACTAAAAGATCCAGATATTTTGCAGAAAAAATAACTGCAATAGATTTCAGTTTAATTAAAATAATAAAAAGAGGCTGTACTTATGTGGTACAGTCTCTTTTATTTTATCGTGCCAGTGAAGGAGCAAATCCATACTGTTTTTTAAAAGCATGTGAAAAATGCGACAGGTCTTCAAAACCTACTTCAAGAAAAACATCAGACGGTTTTTTATTCCTTTCTGATAAATGATAATAAGCCAATTCAAGACGTTTTTGCGTAAGCCAACGTTGTGGTGTTGTTTGAAATATTTTTCTGAAATCCCTGTTGAAAGTAGATAAACTCCTTCCCGTCAGATAGCCATATCGTTCCAAAGGCATATTAAACATATAATTCTTTTCCATGAAATTAATCAGATCTACTTTTCCCGGTTCATCAAAATCTGCGAGTACGGAATCTATATTGTGATCAATTTCCCTTAAAATACTGATAGCTTCAGTGATCTTCAAATGAGCAATATTTTCAGGAAATGGGCCTTCAATCTCAAAATAAGGAATGAGTGATGCAAGACAGCTGTTCAGAAGAGGATGACTGGTAAAGCTGTAAATACTGGATTCCCGCTGCCCGGTTTTCTTCTGGTAATCAACAGCGCTGTAAAATGCTTTCAGACGTTCCGTTGTAAGGTGCATGACCACTGCTTTATGAGGAAGTCCGTCTTTTGGATAATTGATGATTGTGGCAAGATGATTCCTCGGAATCAGAAAAATATCTCCTGCTTTGAACAGATAGGTTTTATCGGCCTGAATAATTTTTGTTTCTCCTGATATGAACCATACCAGCATATGATATTCAAAAACCGTTTCTGTTTTGAACAGCTTGTCGTCATAGCTTGAAAGCTTGATGTCTGGTGTGAGGTATTGCAGCTGGAAATCCATTATCAAAAGTTTTTCATTACAAATGTATTTAAAAAACAGTTATTTGGTGTCAAAGCTGAACCCTAACATCTCTTCACTCAGTTTCCACAGCTGCGCCGCATTTTTTTTGTCAATAGAATAGGGTTGTACCCCACGGATGGTGGCCGGTTCATCAAACCTGTGTTCAATCTGTCCTCTGTCGATCTCCGCAATATCACAGTTTTCACAATAAACCCCGCCAATTTCGTTAAGTTGGGGACTTACAGCGCACCAGATGGTAGTAGCTGCTCCTTGCTGAATAGTTTTTAATCGGGCTTCAACCTCCGGTTTGATATTTCCGTTTTCATCATGCGTTCCGAGTTGCTTAAAAAGCTCAATAGGTTCTTCTCTGCCCAAATCAGTGCCATACACAGAACCTGGATGAAGAGAATAGGCTCTGATATTGTGCTCTTTTCCTCTTTTATCAAGTTCTACAGCAAATAAGTTACAGGCTGTTTTAGATTGTCCGTATCCGGAAAGCGTGTCATACTCTTTTTTCTCAAAATTAGGGTCTTCAAAATCAAAAGGAGCCATCTGATGTCCATATGAAGAAACACTTATAACCCTCGCTCCGTCTGCTTTTTTCAGAGCTGGCCATAATCTTGCGGTAAGCTGAAACTGACCAAGATAATTGGTTGCCAATTGAGACTCAAAACCTCTGCTGTCTCTGCGGAGAGGAACCCACATGATGCCTGCATTATTGATGAGAAGATCCAGACTTCTTCCTGATGATAAGAATCTTTCTGCAAAAGTGTCTATGGATGAAGGATCCATCAGGTCCATTTTTTCAAGTTCAAAATTTTTAATTCCTGAAAGATTTTTTCCTGCTTTTTCAATATCTCTTGCGGGAATAATCACATGTGCTCCGGCTGCAGTAAGGGCTTTTGTAGTTTCGAGGCCAATTCCTGCATAACCGCCGGTAATGATGACTGTTTTTCCGGTAAGATCCATTCCTTTTATTACTTCCTGAGCTGTTGAGTAAGCGTTAAAGCCGGATTGAAGAGGCTGTTGTGATGGGTTGATAGTTGATTCCATTTTTTTGTTGGTTTAAATTTCTATAGCAAAATTAGGCTGGATTTCCTGTCTTCATTTTGTTTAAAATGTCAAATAAGTTGGCTCAGAATTTCATTTGTAATTTTCATGCATTGAGACGAATACAATCTAACTTCGTTAATTTCTTTGAATAAGCTGTTAAACTGTTTGTAGGTTTTTCTACGAATAAGTAATTTTGAAAAATTTTCAATTTGAAGCCTACTATTTCCATTGTCGTTGCCATTTACAACCGAAAAGACGAACTTTTTGAGTTGCTGACCTCTCTTACCCAGCAGACAGATAAGGAGTTCGAGATCATTATTGTAGATGACGGTTCTCTGATCGATCTGAAACCTACCATCCAAAACTTTGAACAAGGGTTGGATATCAACTATTTCAGAAAAGATAATTCAGGACCCGGGCTGACAAGAAATTACGGGGCGGCAAGAGCAGCGAATGAATGGCTGGTATTTGTAGACAGCGATGTCATTGTTGAAAAAGATTATATTGAACATATTAAAAACGATATCCTTACCATTCCTTGTGATGCATTTGGAGGAGCAGATAAAGCGCATAAAGGATTTAATCTGATGCAGAAAGCTATTTCCTATTCCATGACTTCTGTTTTTACAACTGGAGGAATCAGAGGAAGTAAGAAAGCGGTTTCCAAATTTCAACCCAGAAGTTTTAATATGGGAGTGAAAAAAGCCGTTTTTGAAAAAGTAGGCGGATTTTCAGAAATGAGAATAGGTGAGGATCCGGATCTTTCTATGACCCTTTGGGAAAATGGTTTTACCACTGCTTTTTTTGATGATATTGCCGTATATCATAAACGTAGGGTAGACTTTGGGAAATTCTCCAAGCAGGTCTATCAGTTTGGCTGCGCGAGGCCAATCCTTAATCAGAGACATCCTAATTATGTGAAGATCTCTTTTGCATTTCCTACCTTATTTATGTTAGGGTATATAATGGGCTTTCTGGAGTATTTTATAATGCATAGAGGAATAATCCTTAGCTTTTATGGATTGTACACCTTTTTGGTGTTGTTTCACGCTTTATTACAGACCAAAAATATCAGTATTGCCGGTATGGCGGTTATTTCCACATACATTCAAATGTTTTCTTACGGATACGGTTTCCTAAAATCCTGGATTCTACTGAACGTTGTAAGAATGAAACCGGAGGAAGCTTTTCCGCATCATTATTATAAGAAATAATAGGGAGTATCTTGTTCAGGTTTTGGCTAAAGCCTATTCCTATTGAATCCTTTTATGGTATATATTAAAACACAACGTTCGTCATTCCGCAGGAATCTTATGATTTAAACTAAAAATAAAAAAAAGGCTGTTTCAATTGAAACAGCCTTTTTACAATAAATTAGGATATGGAAATGTTTTCATGGTGGTTAAGAACGCCTACTTTCAGCATACATTCCTTCATTTTATGATACGTTCTTTTGATGTCATGGTCAAGACCGATGGAGAATCTGATCAATCCGTCAGAAATCCCTATGGATGCACGTTCTTCCTCTGGAATTTCAGATGAAGTAGATTTTCCTGAGCAAGAGAATAAGGTTTTATAGAACCCTAAACTTACTGCAAGATAGCCAAGGTTTTCTGCCTGCATCAGCTCCATCAGTTCATTTGCTTTTTCTGTTGTACCGGCATCCAGAGTCAGTAATCCTCCGTATCCGTATTCTTCATGAATCATGCTTTTCATCAATTCATGGTTTTTATGTGATGGCAATCCCGGATAAGATACCTTTAAACCATCTTCCTCGAATTTTTCAGCAAGATACATAGCATTGTGGCTGTGCTGTTTTATTCTGATGTGTAATGTTCTCAGGTTCTTTAAGATGCTTGAAGATCTTAAGCTGTCCATCGTAGGCCCAAGAAGCATGCATGCACCGGAATTTACATTTTTAGTATCGTCAATAAATGCCTGTGTTGCACAATATACACCTCCTACCGTATCACTGCTTCCGTTGATGAATTTCGTCAAACTGTGGATCACGACATCTGCTCCGAATACCGTTGGAGAGATCGAAAGAGGAGAGAAGGTATTGTCTACAATCAGTTTAAGATTGTATTTTTTACAGATTTCAGAAAGTTTTCTAAGGTCTGCTACTTCTAGAAGCGGATTGCTCACACTTTCACAGTAGATTACTTTCGTATTGGGAGTAATGGCATTTTCTATGGACTCAAAATTGTTGATATCAACAAAGCTGGTGGCTACATTAAACTGAGGTATGAAGTTTTTAAGAAAAGCATACGTTCCTCCGTAGATGGTTCTGCTGGAAATAATATGGTCTCCACTTTTGCACACCTGCATCAAAACAGAAGTAATAGCTCCCATTCCGGATGCTGTAACGTTGGCAGATTCTGTATTTTCCAACTTGGCAAGAGCCTGCGCCAGATAAAGATTCATGGGTGATGAATGTCTGGAATACAGATAGCATCCTTCCGCATTTCCTTCAAAAGTATCAAACATCGTCTTTGCAGAAAGGAACGTATAAGTAGAGCTGTCAGAGATAGAAGGATTCACTCCTCCGAATTCACCAAAATACTGAAGATCCTGGATCTCATTGGCTGCGTTAAAGTTTTCCATAAATATTGTTTTTATTTTATTGTCCCAATTTGCGTTAATTTCCTAATTATTACAACATAAATTTGAATATATAGAATATAAAACTGTAAAATATTGTTTATTTAGAAAAAATATTTAGTATCTTCGGTATTATTAAACTTTTACCAAAAAATTATCTATGGAACTTGACGAAATTGATAAGAAACTTTTACTTTTTTTACAGGATGACTGTAAGCAAACCACCAAAGAGCTATCCGGTAAACTTGGATTGTCTGTTACAGCAGTTTATGAGCGTGTAAAAAAGCTTGAAAATGCGGGTGTCATTTCAAAGTATGTGGCTTTGCTGGACAAGGGTAAAGTTAAGAAAAATTTTATCGTTCTGTGTCATGTAAAATTAAGCCAGCATAAAAAAGAATTTGTACTGCAGTTTGAAAAAGAAGTGATGGATTTACAGGAGGTTACAGAATGCTTTCATGTAAGTGGAGATTACGATTATATCCTTAAAATAGGAGTGAAAGACATTGAAGACTATCGTAATTTTATGCTGACGAAACTCACAACGCTTCAGCACATTGCAAGCACACACAGTTCATTTATGATTTCCGAGATTAAAAATACAACGGCAATCGTATTGTAGATTATTGAAAGGCTTTATCATAAAAAAAAACGATCGTTTCAGATCGTTTTTTCGTTGATGAAAAAGGAAAACACTTCCGGTTGTTGGATGAGCTGTTCCATATAGGATTTCAAAGTTTCTGAGGTTAAGTCTGTTGTATTATTGATCTGCAGGCTTCTCAGGCTTCCGTCTTTCTGTGGTGCAATCAAAATAATATGACCGTATTTTAGGTTATAAAGTTTGAGGTTGACAATCGCAAATTCTTCTTTTTCCAAAGTGGTAAAAGCTGAGAAATCAATCCTGTTATTGGAGGTTTTTACAAATCCCTGTCCAATAACATCCGGAAAATTTCTTGAAACAATCTGCATTTTACTTGATGTATATTCTTTATCATCAATGAAATCAGTGAGGACAAGAATAGTGAAAAAGATCCTGTCTTTATTTTTAACCTTATGAGCATTTAAAGCTCCCCAGTTTTTCTCTGAGAAGCTGGAATAGACAATTCTTTTACCCTGTAATTTTAAACCAAAAAAATTCCCCAGAGTTCCTACGCCCTTAAAACCATCTTTCTGAATACTGTCATAGACCGGATAAGGAAAAATGCCATAGGTAAAAGGAGTTGAGTTTTGGTCTTTTGCCTTGAGCTCTTCATCCATTCTTTTGAAATCCAGGTTTTCTTTTTGGTTTTGAACTTTCAGCTGCTTTTCTCTTGCTTTTTTAATGTTTTCGCTGGTTTGGGCAAACGATAAAGATATAAGTAAGAGAAGGATAAAGGATAAGTAAAATCTCATATTTTGGATTGTTTAATAGATTATTGGTTTTTAATAATTGTTATAGTCACCTTTCGTTATTTTATCAATAAAATAATGAAGTCTTTTGATGTCTTCTCTTCCTTTGTTTTTATCATTTAAAAAGCAGGTCGTTACAATCACCATTTTTAAATCCGGGATGACACAGATGAGCTGACCGCCGTATCCGGTTGCAACAAAAGCCTGATGTCCGTTGGTTTTTCTTCTCCACCAATAATAGCCATATCCGTTGGCATTGGGCATTACATCCCAAGAATCCAGTTTTACCTGTTCAGAAGTTGATTCCTGAATCCATTTTTGAGATACAATCTGTTTGCCGCTAAGTTTTCCGTTGTTAAGGATCATAGATCCAAATTTCAGCATATCTTCCGGTTTCATAAAAAGTTCAGATCCTGCTAAATTTCTGTTCATTGAGTCTGTATCCCATTGGGTAACATTCATTTTTAAAGGTCTAAAAAGATTTTCAGTCGCGAATTGTTTCAGATTGGTCTTTACAATTTTTGCCAAAGCAGCACCAAAAAGGTGAGATTCTCCACTGTTATAGTTGAATATAGTTCCCGGATACTCATCGAAAGGCAGATCCAGAACAAACTTTACAGGATCACCGGAAAAAAACATAGCTGTTGAAATTTTTGAATTTTCAACCCAGTCAAAACCTGCCTGCATCGTCAGCAGCTGTCTTAGTGTTACCGTATTCCTGATAGAATCATGATGAATTTTACCTTCAATATTAGAGATGTTTTTGAAACTGCTTCTTGAAACATTGTATTCCGGGAGGATTTTTAAAACCGGAGTGTTGAGATTGGGAAGAAGGTTTTTATCCTTTGCTATTCCTGCCAGAACAGATACAATACTTTTGGTAACAGATTTTACACTGAAGGTAGTTTCTTTATTAGCTCCGTGAAAATAGTGTTCATACAAAAGCCTGCCGTTTTGGGTAACAATGAAAGAACCCAAGGATGGAATACTGTCATTGATTTCTTTGGTGAACTGGTCTTCAAATTCTTTTGGTAATTCCTTGTTAAAAGCTGCCTGTGATTTTACTTTAGGGCAGAATAGGGTAAGACATAGCATTGTCAAAACCTGCAGTACTTGCTTGGATTTCATTGTTTAAAAGAAAGGATAAATTATTAGTTGACGAAAAAGTATACGTTAAAATCTGTCCGAAACAGAACCGTAATTCAATTTTGGACAGATTTTAGCTGATGTTTTCAATTCCTCTAAATTATGAAAAACAATGAAGTTTTAAATATGTTTTAAAGTATATTTTTTAATTTTTTTTGAATGATTTTCAGGACCTGATGTATGGCTTTTTAAAGAAAGAAATTAAACCAACACTCCGTTTTTAGAAGAAATAGGATCCGGAAGATCGGTTTCTCCGCTCATCTGAAGAAGATCAATTTCAATGGTTCTGCAGATAGAAAGCATAGGAACGTCAAACATCAATCCTGCAAAAGGATTTTCAGAATAATCTCCTACCAGTTCCATAATAATGTAGATCCACCCAATGATGATACAGAACGGAATAGAAGTCCAGATTCCCCAATCGCCAAGCTTTGCAAACTCATTTACCAATCCCAGCGGAAGAAGCATGATAAAAAGAATATTGAAAACAAAGGCTGTGCTGGCAAACTGTCTTGGAGAAGGGAATTTTTTAATTCTTTCGGCCTGTCCCTGAAAATTATAGAATTCATTCAGGCTGTTTTGCAGCTGAGTTTGGTTGAATTCTGTAATCGCACCCATGTTTTTAAGCTCATTGATATCTTTTGCTTGTTGAGATACCAGGTAAGTGGCAAAGTTTTTATAATCATTTTTAAGTTCATATTCTTCCTCCGAAAGATATTTGTGCAGGAAAATAGGAGCTCTTCCGTAATCCGGAAATCCAGCTTTGATCAGTCGGTTTCTTCTCAAATTGATATTCCCGAATTTCTTTTCAGTACTGATATGTTCCCATTCTGTAGGAATCAAAAGCTGTTCACGGAAAGTATATAACCATGCAATATGGCGAAAGACAATTCTTTTTTTACGGTCTTCAAGATCAAAAGTGCCAATTCCTTCATTTTTGGTATCAAAAGCATACACCATAGAAGCAAAGGAGCGGCTTGAATTCACAATTCCACCCCAGATTTTTCTTGCTTCCCAAAGTCTGTCATACGCCTGGTTATTTTTAAAACCAACAAGGAATGCTTCTGCTGTACCAATCAGTGCAACAGGAACCCAGGGAATCGTCATCCAGTGCCAGTTGAAGAAATAAAAGAAAACAGCAATCAATGTACACCAGATAGAGATTAAAATAAGATGTATACCGGCTAGATTGAGAACCTGTTTGTAATTGACGTATTTGGTTGTGATCATAAAGATGGATGTGTTTTGCGTGTAGAGACAAAATAAATACCAAACTATGATGGGTTTTGGTTTGTCCTGCCTGTCTGGTAATGGGTAATCGGGTTTTCTTGGTTTATAATAGTCTAGGATTGAGATTGATAATCTTAAATAAATGTAGTAAAAAAAATGCATAAAAAAACCTCTAAAAAATTTAGAGGTTTTAATTTTATATAAAATTAATATTCCAGCATTTCTTCAATCTTATTGCTGAGCTTTTCAGCATTTGGAAGCATTTCTTTTTCCAGTATCAGATTGATTGGTACAGCAGGTACATTCAGTGATCCCATGGTTTCTACCGGTGCATCAAGATATTTGAAGCAGTTTTTGGAGATACGGTGGGCAAAAGCTTCTGCAAAAGAGTTGTTAAGCTGTTCTTCAGTAAGAACGATGCACTTTCCGTGGGCTTTCACTCTTTCAAAAACAAGTTCTTCATCCAGAGGAATTAATGTTCTTAAATCAATTACTTCAACTCTTCCATTGAAGTTCTTGGCTGCTTCTTTAGCCCAATAAACGCCCATTCCGTAAGTAACCACTAATAAAGTTCTGCCTTTTTCAGTTTCATCTTTATCAGCTTCAATGATTACTTTACCTTTTCCAAACGGAAGAACATAGTCTTCAGCCGGTTCTATCGTTTTAGCATCTTCGGTTCCCGGAACTTTACTCCAGTATAATCCTTTGTGCTCCAGCATTACTACAGGGTTTGGATCGTAATAAGCAGCTTTTAATAAACCTTTAAAATCGGCTGCATTACTTGGATATGCTATTTTGATTCCTTTAATGTTGGCTAAAATACTTTCAACACTTCCACTGTGATAAGGACCGCCACCTCCATAAGCTCCGATTGGAACACGGATGATATTGCTTACAGGGAATTTTCCGCCACTTAAATAATTTGATTTTGAAATCTCTGTGATTAACTGGTTGATTCCCGGATAAATATAGTCTGCAAACTGAACCTCAACAATTGGCTTTAGGCCTACTGCGCTCATTCCAGCGGTAGATCCAATGATATAAGCTTCCTGAATGGCTGTATTGAAAACTCTTTTACTTCCGAATTTTTTTCCTAACGTTACTGTTTCACGGAAAACACCGCCAATTCTTTCTCCTACATCCTGTCCGTAAAGAAGAGCTTCAGGGTGTTTCCACATCAATTCCTGGATCGCGTGGATGGCAGCATCTACCATCACAATTTTTTCTCCGTTAGCAGGCTCACGTGTTCCTGCTTCCTCAGTAATGGGAGTAGGGGCAAAAACGTGCTGCATTACAGTTTCAGGCTTCGGTTCTTCAGCATTTTTAGCTTTTTCAAAAGCTTCTTCTGCTTCAAGGCGTGCCTTTTTGGTAATTTGCTTTAAAAGATCTTCATCAATTCCTGTTTCCAGTAAATGTTTTCTAAGGATTTCTCCCGGATCTTTAGCTCTATGTTTAGTTAAATCTTCTTCGTCTCTATAGAATTCTCTTCTTACCCCTGAAGTGTGGTGTCCTATCAATACGGTTTTTGCACAAACAACTAAAGGTTTTCTTTCTGTTCTTACAAAATCTACGGCTTTCTTCATCGCTTCGAAACTTTCTACGAAATCCGTTCCGTCTACTCTCATTCTGCTTAATCCGGTAAATCCGGCTACAAAATCATAGGCGTCGCAAGTTCTCGCTTCATCTTTCGTTACGGAAATTCCCCATTCATTATCCTGTACAAGGAAGATGATAGGAAGCTGGTGCAATGCTGCAAATTGTAAAGCTTCACTCACTTCACCTTCTGTAACAGAGTTGTCTCCAAGGCTGCAGATAACAACAGGGTTGTTTTCAAATTCCTGCAGATTGAAATCCTGAATATATTTGATTCCCTGAGCTACTCCTGTAGTAGGAATAGTCTGCATTCCGGTTGCGGAACTCTGGTGAACAATCTTAGGTTTGTTTTCATCCCTGCTTGAAGGGTGGGAATAATAAGATCTTCCTCTGGAAAAAGGATCATCAGCTTTAGCTAGTAATTGAAGCATTAATTGGTAAGGTTCAAAACCAATTCCTAAAAGAATACTTTCGTCTCTGTAATAAGGAGAAACCCAGTCTTCTTTCTTAAGCTGATATGCTGTTGCAAGCTGGATGGCTTCGTGACCTCTTGAAGTACTGTGAACGTATTTGCATACGTTTCTGTTTTCTTCATAAATATCAGCCATTGCTTTAGCTAGCATCATATGATTATACGCTTTGAGTAATATATCCTGAGAAACTTTTTCGTGAAGTGCATTTTCCATAGGAAGCAAATATACATAAAAAAACAAAATACTAACAACTGTTAGTATTTTGTGAAAAATCTTTGTTTATATAGGTTATTCCTTGATCACTTTTTTAGAAATAACATCTTTGTCTGTTTTTACTTCAATGATGTAAATTCCTTTTGTATAAGCAGATAAATCTACTGTTTCTTTCTCGTTATTAATAGTACCACTTTGTAATTTTTTACCTGTGAGATCATAGATGTTGAAAGTCGACTTTTTAGGTGCTTTTAGGATGTTTGTAAAATCTTTCGTAATCGTAGGGGCAATGGCAAGATTGTTAAGAGGATTTGCAGCATCCTTAGTTCCCAATACTTCCGTAAATCCTGTTACTATGACAGAGTAGTTTTGGGGGGCATTGCCTCCTGTATTATTTTTCAGTATACCTTTATTGGTAATCTCTATCTTATAAGTTCTTCCGGCAACCGGAGCATCAATTACCACCTGTTCCACGTTGTCTACAGTATTGTCTCCTTTGGTAGCCGGTGTCATAGGGTTGTTGGCCTCCAGTTTCCATGGATAATAGACCGTATTGGTAGTAGTGTCTGTAATTTTTAGATCCAGATCATTGATTAGTTTGGAACTTCTGTTATTGTAAATATTGCTCCATTGATTCGTAAAGTTGGTGAACTCAGGATCTATCCATGAAATGGTAACTTTTAACGGTTCTGAACCTGATGCTTTTACTGTTTTTACATTGGCAACTCCGCTGTTCAATGTTTCATCATTAAAGATAATGCTGTTGTTGGATTTCCCTACAAGAAGTTCAGCTCCTTTTTTTGCATCAATGAATCCCCAGCCAAATTGTGGATCAGGGCCTATATTGCCTGCTTCTTTCGCTGAATGTACCATTAAGGTTTTTGCAGAAGCAGCATTTAGTAAGTTTCCGGAAAACAGTTGTTTGTTAATCTGGGTCCAAAGTCCCACAATCCCTGTCACTACAGGAGCAGAATAAGAAGTACCGTCTCCTATATCTATTTTACTGCCTCCTGTGGCATTATTGTCTGTCCATGCACTGGCAACGCTTGTTCCTACTGCTGTAATATCCGGTTTGATCCCACCATCATCTCTTGGTCCTGCACTGCTATAAACGGAATGAATAACATCTGAAGAAGCCGTATATCTTCCATCATTCGTTGTAATTCTGTCTGCAGCACCTACAACAATAATGTTTTTTCCTAAAGAACCAATTCCTATGCAGTCATACCCCTGTGCGCAATTGTTTTGAGGTAATGTATCGGTTGCAGTGAACTCAACTAAATTTCCCGAATTATCTTTATAATACTTTTTATAAGTGCTTGTATCAGCACTAGGTCCTTCACCAAATGAGTTTCCAGCAGATTTTACAATGATGTAAGAAGGGTTGTTGTATACAATCTGATCATAATCACGATCATTGGTGTGATAAGTTCCCTGAGCATCAAATGTATTGTTTGGGCTTGAAAACGCACCATTCCATACCCATGAAGGTTCATTATTAATCAGTTGAGGATCTGCCCATCCCTGATTAGTTCCATAGGAATGATTGGAAATATTAGGTTGAGCCGTTGTAATTTTTTGAAAAACTGTTTTTTGGGTAGTTTCGCCGTCCAGAACAGAAGTTCCAAAAGCATATGCATCGATAGTAGAATTGGGTGCAATCCCTTTGAAATTAACCTGTCTTGTTGTACCATTCGTAAATGTTACGGTGTATGGGTAATCTTTTGCACCTATAAAGCTGGAAACAGCGGTGGCATGATCACCATAGTTGACGGTACTGCTTTCTTTGTTCGTGATTCTATTGGGTAGATTGTTAAAAAAAACGTGACCAGCAAATACTCTGGCTACACCGGATGAGGTGCTTCCGTCAAAAATAGTAAACTTGATTCCTTCCCCATTAAAAGACCCCGTTAATCCTGTAATAGTTCCTCCCTGTAAAAAATCAGAATTGGAATTTTTAATCTGATCCATATCGTGTGCCTGGAAAAAATAAGGTCTGTTATCAGGTAAAAAGCCAGCAAGATTGGTTCTTTGGAGCTCAATCTCTTTTAAAACTTCAGGAGTTTTATTAGTGCTATATCGTTTAGATATGTAAGCGTCAAATTTTTCATTGTTCTCTGTTCTTTGTTGTTCGAATTTCCTGTTTAATTCTTCATTATTTTGAGCATTAATCAGTGAAACGAACAAAGAACTAATTAATAGTAGTTGTTTTTTCATTTTAAGTAACAGATTGTTAAAGTTATCGTAAATCAAATTTATGCTAATATTTTAATAATTAATTAGTTTGGATGAATAAGTCTAATTTTTTAAGCTAATTTTAATTTATCTTTTTAATTGTTAAAATATTTTTTTTTAAATACCTTATTTGTTGTATTTTTTTAAATATTATTGATTGTTTATATCACCGCTATAAAGCAATATTTAGAAAAAATGGAGTAACTTTACATTCTCTTTTTTATAAAAAAGTTAGAAAATTATATGTATTTAATTTTTGACACAGAAACAACCGGTTTACCAAAAAATTTCAACGCTCCGCTTTCAGATTCGGATAACTGGCCAAGAATGGTTCAGATTGCATGGCAGGTACATGATGATGATGGGAATTTGATTGAAAATCAGGATTATATAATAAAACCTGAAGGGTATGATATTCCCTTCAACGCAGCCCGTATTCATGGAATTACAACAAAAATTGCCAATGAAGAAGGCCGTGACCTTGAAGAAATTTTAAAAGAATTTTCTGAAGTTTTAGATAGGGTAAGAGTTGTTTCCGGACACAATGTAGAATTCGACTACAATATCGTAGGAGCTGAATTTTACAGAAAAAACCTTAAAGATAATCTACAGGAAAAACCCAAAGCGGATACCATGATTTTGGGAACCGAATTCTGCCAGCTAGGTGGAGGAAGGGGTGGAAGATACAAATCTCCAAAACTTGAAGAACTTTATGAAAAACTTTATGGAAGCAAGTTTGATGAGGCTCATAATGCTGCTGCCGACGTAAATGCTACGGCCAGGGCTTTCTTTGAAATGATAAGAATTGGGGTTGTTCCGGCAGAAATATTAAAGATTTCTGAGGATCAGCTCGCCTATTTCAAGAGCCTTTATCCGGATCCGATAAAACCTTTCAATATTGTTATCAGAAGGCAGGTTGCAGATTTTCATAATAAGAAAAAGCAGCAGGATTTCGGAAGTGTTGATGAAATTGATCTGGGTAAATATTTCAATTTTGACAATCACAGTGTATTCTCTACGCTTACGGCTACCTCAAGCATCAATGATTTGATTACAAAAGCTTCTGATGAAAATTTCCCGGCTGTCGGTATGGTGGATCTTGGGAATATGATGGGCGCTTTTAAATTTGTTTCAGCAATTGAAGGGGCAAATGGTGACCGTGCAAAAAAACATAAAGAATATTTAGCAAAAAAACAGGAAGCTGAAGAAAGTGGAGAAGAATTTAATGAGGCTGAACCTGTTTCAGAGTCTTTAATTCCTGTTGTGGGTTGTGAATTTTATATTTCAGACCGTTACGAACAGAAACAGTTTACCAAAGATGATCCCGACAGAAGAACGCAGGTGGTTTTGCTGGCGAAAGATTTTGAAGGATATAAAAATTTAGCAAAACTTTCAAGTATTGGTTTCTTAAAAGGATTTTATTTTGGAGTTCCAAGGATCAGCCGTGAATTGATTGCTGAATATAAAGAAGGCTTAATTGCTCTGACTTCCGGAATTCTGGGAGATATTCCAGATGCGATCTTAAATACGGGTGAACAAAAAGGAGAGGAGCTTTTCAAATGGTGGAAAGATACTTTTGAAGATGACTTTTATGTTCAGATTCAAAATCATAAACTGCCTGAAGAAGAGCATTTAAATGATGTTTTACTGCATTTTGCGGATAAATATAATGTTAAAATTTTAGCCCAGAACGAAACTTTTTATACCAATAAAGACGATTCTAATATTCAGGATATTGTAAGCTGTATCAAGGACGGAGAAAAATTGACAACTCCTGTCGGAAAAGGCTTTGGAAAAAGAAGAGGATTAGCTACTGCAGAATACTACATCAAAAATTCTCACGAAATAAAAGAAGCTTTTTTGGCTTATCCTGATGCTTTTGATGCTTATGAAGAATTCACTGCCAAATTCAAACCTTATACCTTAAAAAGAGACGTTTTACTTCCAAAATTCGATATTCCGGAAGAATTTATTCATCCTGAAGATGATGTTGATGGAGGGAAACGTGGTGAAATGGCGTATTTGACACATTTAACATATGAAGGGGCGAAAAAAAGATATATGGATACCGGAATTACAGACGAAATCAAAGAACGTTTGGATTTTGAACTGGAGGTAGTTGCGAATACAGGGTATCCAGGTTATTTCCTGATTGTGCAGGATTTTTGTAATGAAGCAAGAAAAATGGGCGTTTGGGTTGGTCCGGGTCGTGGTTCTGCCGCAGGATCTGCTGTGGCTTATTGTACCGGAATTACCAATGTAGACCCTATTAAATATGATTTGCTTTTTGAGAGATTTCTGAATCCGGAAAGGGTTTCCATGCCAGATATTGATATTGACTTTGATGATGAAGGACGTGATAAAATTATCAAATGGGTAGTTGAAAAATACGGTAAAAACCAGGTAGCACAGATTATTACCTACTCTGTTTTAGGAGGGAAATCTGCAATTAAAGATGCAGGAAGAGTATTGGATGTGCCAATTCCTGATACGAATAATATTGCAAAACTAATTCCGCCAAGCCCGGGGATGAACATTGCAAAAGCACTGGCGAAATATGAAAAACTGAAGCCGGAAGAACAGATGCTTGTTGATGAAATGAGATACGTTCTGAATAGTCCGGATGATGTCCGTCATGATGTGCTTGCGAGTGCGAAGAAAATGGAGGGCTGTATCAGAAATACGGGTATTCATGCTTGTGGGGTCATTATTACGCCGGAAGATGTAAGTAATCTTGTGCCAGTGACCATCGCTGCAAAAGATGCGGATATTCTGGTTTCACAGTTTGATAACTCTGTGGCGGAAAGTGCAGGTCTTCTGAAGATGGACTTCCTGGGGTTGAGAACTTTGACGATCATTAAAGATGCCTTGAAGCTGGTGAAAGCAAGATATGGGCTGGATATTGATCCGGACCTTATTCCGCTTGATGATACAAAGACTTATCAATTATTTAAAGAAGGTAGAACCGTAGGGATTTTCCAGTATGAAAGTCCCGGGATGCAAAAATACATGAGGGAGCTTAAACCAACGGTTTTTGCCGACCTTATTGCCATGAACGCCTTGTATCGTCCGGGTCCAATCAAATATATTCCAAACTTCATTAACAGAAAGCATGGAATTGAAGAGATTGTTTATGACTTACCGGAAACAGAAGAATATTTAAAAGAAACCTACGGAATTACCGTTTATCAGGAGCAGGTAATGCTTTTGTCCCAGAAACTGGCCAATTTTACCAAAGGTGAAGCCGATACTTTGAGAAAAGCGATGGGTAAAAAGCAGATTGATGTTCTTAATAAAATGTACCCGAAATTCATTGAAGGTGGTAGAAAAAACAACCTGAATGAAGAAAGACTGGAGAAAATCTGGAATGACTGGAAAGCCTTTGCAGAATATGCCTTCAACAAATCTCACTCTACTTGCTATGCATTTATTGCTTACCAGACAGCCTATCTGAAAGCAAACTATCCTGCAGAATATATGGCGAGTGTAATGAGTAATAACATTAACAATACGGATTCAATTACCATGTTCATGGAGGATTGTAAAAGTATGGGAGTGGATGTATTAGGACCGGATGTGAATGAATCTCAATATAAATTCTCTGTAAACGAAAAAGGGCAGATCCGTTTTGGTTTGGGTGCTATTAAAGGTATTGGAGAAGGTCCAAGTGAAGGAATTACACGAGAAAGAGCGAACGGAAGATTCAAGAATATTTATGATTTTTTTGAAAGGATTATGCCTTCGCAAATGAATAAAAGGGTAGCGGAAAGTTTGGTTTTGGCTGGAGCTTTTGATGAATTGGATTCTTTCCACAGAGGTCAGTATTTTGATATCGATATGGCCGGAAGAACGAATCTTGAAAGATTGATCCGATATGGACAAAGCTTCCAGGAGAGTAAAAATGAGATGGAACATTCTCTTTTTGCAGATTTTGCAGAAGAAGTTCAGATTGAACAGCCGAAATTGCCGCCTTGCCCGGAATGGCCAAATATGCATAAGCTTAATAAAGAAAAAGAAACGATCGGATTTTACCTTTCTGCACACCCGCTGGATGAATTTAAATATCAATATCAGTTTATGCAGGGGCAGCTTTCTAAAAAATCTGTGTTGGAGAAGGATGAAGGAAAAGTGGTTGTTGATGAAGCTCCTATTCTGGAAAAAGATTCTGTAGATGAGGTTGCAGACCTTGTAGAAATTGTTTCTGATGATATAGTTGCCGGTGAAGAGGAAGAAGTGATAGAAGAAGTTACCAAAAAAGCTGAACCGAAAGGGGTTTTTCATTTTTTGAATCTTGATGAAGTAGATGCATATAAAGAACAGGCATTTGCAAATAAGCAGGAAGAATTATTTGAAGAGAAAAAGAAAGACTGGAAAACACTTCAGAAAGAAAGAGAAAACGGTGGCGGTGGAAAAGAGTATACCGTTGCAGGTTTAATTACGGAATATGTGGTAAAAGACGGTTTCAGAAGCGGTGAAAAGGTAGCTTTTGTTACCCTGGAAGATTATTCAGGATCATATTCATTCAGATTGGGAGACAGGGATTATATGAGGCTGAAGGAAAAACTGGAGGTTCAGAGGTTTGTTATTTTCAAAATAAAATTTGCTCAGGTAAAGGATGGAAGAGTCTTTGTGAATGTGAATGATGTGATAGAACTTCAGGAAGCTTTCGAACGGTTTGCGAAGAGTATATCTCTGGTAATGGATGTAATGGATGTACGAGCCGAAGATCTGGACTTTTTCAGAACAGTTCTTGACAGAAACAAAGGAAATCAAAAGTTGAAATTCTTTATCAGAAATCTTGATGATGATTCCCATATTGAAGTACAGTCTATGAAACATTCGGTTGATCTGAATGGAGATTTGATTAAAGAAATCCAGCTTCTTAATAAATATGAGTTTTATTTAAACTAGGAAAAAGGATATAATAATATAAAGAGTGGCCAAAAGCCACTCTTTTTTTGTTTGTATATTGTTGATATTGGTGAAAATTTTCAAATAGTTTTTTATGTTAAATAGAAAATTTTTCTACAGTCTATTTTAATGATATACTATTTTAAGTGTCTGATTGTTAGTTATTTAATGTTTATTCAATGGATTGCGAAATAAATATTAAATTAAATAAACGTTTGATTTTATTTGATTTTAAAGGTGTTTTTGCTTGTTTATTGTCAAAATTTTATGATAATTTTTAATATTTAAAATAATATTTATACATTTATCGCCCTAACTTTTATTATTACTATTTATGAAGAAATTACTACTATTAAGTCTATTTTTAATAGCTTCCATTACCAATGCCCAGATAATGCTGGGAAGCGGAACTACCCAGGGCGGGTATGTTCCTATTGATGTCAACTACGGATACAACTACACGCAGCAGATTTTTACTAAAAGTGAAATTAACGCCAACGCTGCGGGTAATATTACCGGAATGAAGTTTTATTTGCCAAATAATGCTGATATTACAAAATCAGTAGATTGGGTCGTATATGTAGGTCATACTACTAAAACATCTTTTTCAAGTACTACAGACTGGGTTCCTGTATCTGGTCTGTCTCAGGTATTTTCGGGAACAGTAAGTGCTTCCGGAGGAGAAGTGACTGTAAACTTTATAGCACCATTTGCTTATAATAATACAGATAATTTATTAGTTGTTGTTGATGAGAATACCGCAGACTACACAGCAACTTCAAACAAATTCTATACTTTTACAGGGGCTTCCAATTCAACTTTGTATTATAGAAGTGATGCAACAAATCCGGATCCGGCTTCACCGCCCACAGGATCAAGAACAGCAACGAAATCTATTGCAAGTCTGCTAGGACTTACTCCGGGAGTGCCGGCTTGTCCTGCTGTTTCTGCTCCTGTGGCTGCAGCAACAGGGGTTTCTGTGTTGCCTACCATTAGCTGGGCTTTAGCGCCTTCTGCTACATCATATAAAATCAGCATCGGGACAACGCCTGGGGCTACCAATGTGATGAATATGCAGGATGTAGGGAATGTAACTTCTTATACTCTAACAAATTCTTTGAGTTTCGATACTCAATATTATTATACAGTATATGCTGCCAATTCTACAGGAGTTTCTGCTGCATGTACAGAAAGATCTTTTACCACAATGGCTACCTTGGGATGTCCGTCTGTGAGTGCGCCTACAGCTGCTCAGGTTGGCTTACCTGTGTTAACTACTTTCTCTTGGCCTGCAGTAAGCGGAGCGCTGGGATACAACTTAAGTATCGGAACATCTGCAGGTTCATCCAATGTTTTGAGTAATTTTAATATGGGTAACGTTACTGCTTATACTCTTACTCCTGCACAGCAGTTGAACCCTACAACGCAGTATTATTATACGATTACAGCCTATAACGGTGGTGTTGTATCAACAGGATGTACTGAAAGAAATTTCACGACTACTGTAGTACCTCCGGCGAATGATAATTGTTCGGATGCTGTAAATTTAACAGTAAATCCTTCTTTAGCTTGTACTGCTACTACTCCTGGTAATACATTGGGAGCTACAGAATCTATGGCTGCAGGTGCTTGTAACGGAACTCCAAATGATGATGTTTGGTATAAGTTTACTGCAACAGCGGCAAGTCATGTTGTAGCAATTTCTAATGTAGTTTCTACGGGAACTACAACAGGGGTTTCAGATATGTATTTCCAGGTATTATCAGGAAGCTGTGGTACTATGACAAGTATGCTGTGTTCTGATCCTGATACGAATATCGTTACGGGTCTTACTCCAGGTCAGACTTATTATATCAGAGTATACACTTATTCATCTACTGTTACTGCCAATGCAAGTTTCAATATCTGTGTAAGTACACCACCGGCACCGCCTGCTAATGATGACTGTGCAAATGCTGTGGCTATTACTATTAATCCTGATATGGGTTGTGCTAGTATTACAGCAGGGACAACATTGGGAGGAACAAGTTCAGGAGTTGCTCTTGGTTCTTGTTCAGGAACAGCTGATGATGATGTTTGGTATAAATTTACTGCAACGTCAACAGGTCATACTTTCCAGCTGAAAAATATAGTTTCTGTAGGAAATGTTTCTACAACATCTTTGTATGCTCAGGTATTCAGTGGTGCTTGCGGAGCTTTGGTAAGTACTGCATGTATCAGCTCAAATACAACCTTTACAAACTTAACCGGTCTTACTGCAGGTCAGACTTATTATGTAAGAGTATATACTTATGATGCTAATTCAGGGGCGAGCTTCTATGCTAACTCTTTTGATATCTGTATGGGAACACTTCCTGCAGCTCCTGCTAACGATGAGTGTTCAGCTGCTGTTTCTCTATCTGTGAGCCCAACATTGACATGTGCTTCACCAGTATCTGGGACAACTTTAAGTGCTACTAATTCAGGATTGGCAGTAAGTCCGTGTACAGGGACAGCTGATGATGATGTTTGGTATAAATTTACAGCTACAGGTACTGACCATGTAGTATTGCTTTCAAACGTTGCTGCGGTTGGAACTTCTACATCTACAAGTGTATATACTCAGGTTTTCAGTGGAGCTTGTGGTACTTTGACAAGTATTAAATGTGGTACTGCAGTGAATACACCACTTACTGGTCTTACTGCGGGACAGACCTACTATGTAAGAGTTTATAATTCTAATACAAATGGTAGTACATTATATGCTAACAGCTTCAATATTTGTATTGGTACACCGCCACCACCACCAGCAAATGATGATTGTACAAATGCTGCATCTCTTTCTGTGAGCAGTACAGATGCTTTCCTGAATGCTGTGAATGGTTCTACTGTGAGTGCTACTCAGAGTTCAGGAGTTACAGCACCTACATGTAGTGCATCCGGTACTAATGATGATGTTTGGTATTCATTTACTGCAACAGGTGCTACACACCTTGTACATGTTTTATATACTGATAATGCAACAAGTACACAGATATATTCTGGAACATGTGGAGCTTTAACGGCTATGACTTGTTTTGATGGTGCTTATGGGAATTCCAGTATATTATTACAAAACCTTGTAGCAGGACAAATGTATTATGTTAGAGTATACTCTTCTACAAGTACTTCAACTACAACATCTAATTTCCAGATTGCTGTAACCACTCCTTCGCCTGTAACTAATGATACTTGTGATACCGCTATTGCTTTGGCTTGTAATGGTACGGCTCAGGGTGTTAATGCTCTTGCAGGAGATGAAACACTTCCTGCTTCAACATGTGGTAGTTCTGGAAGTACGGCATCTTATAAAGGTGTTTGGTACACCGTGAAAGCTACTGAAAATGGTCCTATTACTATTGATGCTTGCGGTACGCAATATGACGCTTATTTAAGAGTATATACAGGTACTTGTGGTTCACTTACTTGTTTCAGTAACAGCTCAGGGGTAGGATATGCTGATGCCGGTTGTACAGTTAGTCTTTATAATGCTCCGACATTAACATTTACGGGAGTTGCAGGGACTACTTATTATGTATTACTTACAGGATATGCTGCAACCAGAGTTGGTAATTATAGTATTTCTGTTACACAAGGATGTTCAGGGCTTGCAACGGCTGAAGTTGAAAAGAAAAACAATGAAATTAAAGCTTACCCTAATCCATTTGTAGACGACCTGAATATTTCAGATGTTTCTAGAGTAAAATCTGCTTCTGTGGTTGATGCTGCAGGAAGAGTAGTGAAGATGATTGATAATCCTTCTTCTACGCTTCACTTAGGAGATTTGAAACAAGGAATGTATTTAGTAGTACTGAATATGAAAGATGGGTCTAAACAGACAATTAAGGCAATTAAGAGATAAAATATATTAATTATATAACATGAAACGACAGCCAAACAGCTGTCGTTTTTTATTTTTAAACTTTTTAAAAAGGTGTTTTAAATTTATTGTAAATTCGTAGACGTATTAATAACCAAAAACTTATACATGAAGAAAATCTTATTTGTATGCTTACTGATGATAAGCATCGTATTAAGTGCTCAAATCAAATTAGGTGCAGGAAGTACAGACACGGGTAATGCTCCGGTCAACAGTGGTTTTACTTTCTCTTATTCCCAGCAGATTTATACAAAACAAGAAATCAATGCTGATGCAGCAGGTAATATTACAGGGCTTAAGTTTTACTTAACACCTTCTGCGAATCCCTCTTATTTATCAAATTGGGTGGTTTATTTAGGACACACTACAAAAAACTCTTTAGATTATCAAATTGGGTGGATTCCTGTTGGGGAAATGACTCAGGTCTATTCAGGTACAGTTACTAATGTAAACGGAGTTGTAGAGGTAACATTTGCTACTCCTTTCCCATATGATAATGTAAGAAATTTAGTTGTTGCAGTAGATGAAAATGGATTTAATTCTAACTCAAATAATCCGTTTTTTGTGTATAATACTATGGAGCAGGCTCTTTATACTGAAAGTAATACTGTTAATGCAGACCCTGCAAATCCTCCAATTGGTCATTTTTTACCTTATAAACCTGTGGTTAGTCTTATGGGACTGGTTCCCAATTTGTTACCGGATTGTCCAATAATCAGTTATCCTGCAAACAATGCTTCATCTGTACCGGTTCTGCCTAATTTTACATGGGCTGCTGTACAGGGAGCTACAAGTTACAAAGTTTCTGTCGGAACTACTGCGGGAGGAACAGATATTGTTAATCAGCAATCGGTAACTACAACAAACTTTACTCCATCATCTCCACTTTTGGCAAGTACAGTTTATTATCTTAAAGTAATAGCAGTAGGGTCAACAGGAGAATCTTCTGGTTGTGTTAATCAGAAATTTACAACAGTGCAGGCTATACCTTTCAATGATGAATGTATAAATGCTATAACTCTGTCTGTAAATCCAGATCTGAATTGTGTTGACTTTACTTCTGGAACTACTGTGATGTCAACTGTATCATCTCCTACATCATCGTGTGGTACGAGTACTGGAGATGTATGGTATAAATTTATAGCTACTTCCGTTACTCATACAGTTAATCTAAAGAACGTAACCTCTGTGCCGTTGGGAGGTGGTTATGTTTATTTTCAGGTTTTGAAAGGTGATTGCGGTAATTTAACAAGTATTTTATGTTCCGGATCTGATTGTGGTTATATGACAAGTGCATCATGTCCTCTTTCTATAGTTAACAACCTTACTGTAGGTGAGACTTATTATATCAAAGTCTTCAGTGGCTCAGGTTATTCATCTCATAAATTTGAAATATGTGTAGGAACATTGCCGGCTACACCGTCTAATGATGAATGTACTGATGCTGTCAATGTACCAGTGAATACTGGATCTGATTGTATCAATCTTGTTTCAGGAACTACTTTGTCATCAACGTTTTCTCCACTCTCAATTTGTGATTCTTTACCAAGATATGATGTTTGGTATAAATTTACAGCTACTGATGTTAAACATATAATTAAAATAAAGAACGTAATTCCTGTTGGATTACCAAATAATTTAGGAGGATTGGCATTTCATGTGTTTGGGGGAAGTTGTGGTAACTTTGTATGTAAAGGAGGGGGAGGAACGTCAGGACTTGTTGATGGGCTTACTGCCGGAGAAACTTATTATCTGAAGGTTTTTGTTACGGGGGGCATACAGGCTTCAGGCTTTAATTTTGATTTATGTATTTCAAAAGATTTGACACCGATTCCGGTAAATGACGAATGTGTAAATGCGGTCTCGTTGGTCGTTAATTCAGATTTGACCTGTGTCGGGGGACTTGAAGGAAATACCTTAGGAGCAACGGTTTCAACGATATTACCTACAGTTTCGTGTGGTGGAACCGGGGTTCAGAATGATGTGTGGTTTAAATTTGTAGCAACAGGAACCAGCCACAGAATTAGTTTTAAAAATATTATAGATGTTGGAGTGAGTGGTACGCAGCAGGATATAAGATTTGAGATTTTCAAGGGTAGCTGTGGTGCTTTAACAAGTGTAAAATGTGGAGGAAGTGTTAATCGTTCTAGTTATATTAATAATGTTTCAGGGTTGGTTGCGGGTGAAACCTATTATATAAGGGCATACAGTACAGGTGTTGGTATTGCCGTTAAATTCAATATTTGTGTGGGAACATTACTACCTCCTGTTAATGATGACTGTACTGGTGCTTTGACGGTTTCAAATTTTCCATATACTTATACACAGATTGATGCTGAGCATACTACCAATAATAACGGATTTATAAATTCTTGTAATTCTGCAATGAATGACGGAACATGGTTTACGTTCGTTGGTGATGGTTTTCTGCATAAGATTACAGTTTCAAGACCTTTAAATAGCACATTTAATTTTGGTATTGGTGCCTATAAAGGAAATTGTGGAAACTTAACGTGTGTAAAAAGAGTAAATTTTACTGGTTCAAGTCCGGTTATAATGGATTTGCCAACTATTGCAGGAAACGTATATTATATAAATATTGGAGATCGGGATTATGATACCGATACAGTGGAAGGCGTTTTTACCATTACTATAGAAAAGGTAACCAGCCTTGGTACTCTTGAAGTTGCTGATAGAAAAGAAGCTATAGAAGTATACCCAAATCCGTTTACAAGCGTACTGAATATTTCAAAAGCTGATAAAGTAAAATCAATTTTTATTCTGGATTCTTCAGGAAGGTTAATTAAAAATATAGAAAAGCCTTCTTCTGTACTTCAACTGAGAGATCTGAAACAAGGAATGTATTTAGTAGTATTGAATATGAAAGACGGATCTAAACAGACAATTAAGGCAATTAAGAGATAGATAATTTCTTAAAAAAATAAGAGAAAGAGGCTGCTCAATTTGAGCAGCCTCTCTTTTTATATGTGGAATTATCTTTTGTAAAAGGAAAAGTTTAATTCATTGTGATATAAATAAAAAAATATTTTTTTTATTACTGATTTTCACTAGATTTGAGTTATAAATACTATTTTATATGAAAAACATTTTACTCGTTGGTTTCTTAATGACTGGCATTTTATCCTCCGCACAGACTTACTGTACGCCTGCGTTTGCAAGTGGGTGCAGCGGAGGAGATGTGATAGATTCCTTTGCAATTCCGGGTGCCGGATTTGATCATCCTAATACAGGTTGCTCCACTGATGCATATGGAGATTACACTTCCATGACGATCAACCTTAGCGCAGGTTTGAGTTATGACTTTAGCGTGAAACATGACTATAGTGATCAAAATGTACGCATCTGGATAGATTTTAATAACGACGGAACTTTTGATGATGCAGCTCCGGAGCTTGTAGCTTCTGCGAGCAGTACTTTTGTAGGAGGAAACAATATTACCTCAGGGCTTATTGAAATTCCTTCTACCGTTACTCCTGGTACTTACAGAATGAGAGTAGGAGACCGATTCTCTAGTGATCCTATTCCCTGTAATACAGATGGGTATGGAGAAGCTCATGATTATACAGTAGTAATTGGTGCAGTCCCAACTTGTTTTGCACCGTCTGCTTTAACGGTAACTGCGGTAACTGCAAATTCAGCTCAGGTTGGATGGACGGCTCCGGCTTCTGCTCCAGGCAGCGGTTATGAATATTACTACTCAACTTCCAGTACATATCCTACGGCTGCTGCTGTAGCTTCCGGAACTAGTACTGGTTTAACGGCTGGTCTGTCTACACTAGCTCCGGCTACTGTTTATCACGTGTGGGCACGTTCTGTATGCAGTACTTCAAATAAGAGTGCATGGTCTCAAATGGCAACATTTATGACAGCTTGCGTTTCTGTAGGAGTGCCATATGCATTGGATTTCGAAAGTATAACTCCGCCAGATCTTCCGAACTGTACCTCAGTAGTAAATGACGGTTCAGGAAATATGTGGGTGACAGGTGATTTGGATGCTCAAGGATTTACGGGAAATGTTCTTCAATATTCTTACGATTATATCAATAATGCAGACACCTGGTTTTTCACTAACGGAATAAACCTTACCGCGGGAGTTACCTACAGAATTAAATATAAATATGCAAATGCAGAAGGAACTGTATATGCTGAAAAGTTAAAAATTGCCTACGGAACTTCAGCTACAGGTGCAGGAATGACCAACACATTAGCTGATCACTCGAATATTGTTACCAGTACAGCAACCAGTGCTTTTGCGAATTTCACACCAACTGCCACAGGAGTATATTATTTTGGGTTTCAGGCATATTCTGATGCTAATATGAATCAATTATATGTGGATGATATTAATATAGATGTGGCACCAGCTTGTAGTGAGCCAAATGTATTAGTGATGTCTAATATTACTGCCGGAGGAGCTACAGTGTCCTGGACGGCTGCAACTCCTGTACCGGCAAGCGGATATGATATTTATTACAGCACAACCAATACAGCACCTACAGATGCAACTACACCTAATTTTACGGGAGTTACAGCAACTACTTATAATATTCCAGGTTTAGCTCCTTCTACTGTTTATTATGTATGGGTGAGATCTGCGTGTAATGTAACCAGCACAAGTGTATGGAGTGATTCTGTTACATTTACGACATTGTGCTCAAGTGCGAATCTTCCTTATACTTTAGATTTTGAAAATGTTACTGTTCCTGAACTTCCAGGCTGTACAATGAATGTTAACGCGGGAGCTGGGAATAACTGGGAAACTTCAGATCCACCTTCTGATAGCCAGGGGTTTGCTACCAATGTATTAAGGTACCATTATAACTCCTCCAATCCTGGCAACGCATGGTTCTTTACTCAAGGATTGAACCTGACAGCAGGAACACAATATACCATTAGCTATAAGTATGGAAATAACTCATCTACATATGCTGAAAAATTAAAAGTAGCTTACGGAACTTCACCAGTTGCATCAGCAATGACTAATTTAGTGGCAGATTATCCTGCAATCAATGATGAAATGGCTCATACAGAATCTATAACGTTTACAGTTCCTGTAACCGGAGTGTATTACTTTGGATTTAATGCTTATTCAGATCCAGACCAGTTTAATCTGTATGTAGATGATATCAGCATTAGTAATGCAAATCTGGCAATATCTGAAGTTTCTGCAGCGAAAAACAGTATCAAAGTATATCCTAATCCATTTACGGATATGTTGAATATCTCTGATGTGAAAAACGTGAAAAATGTATCAGTAACAGATGTTACAGGAAGATTAGTGAAAACTATTCCAAACCCTGAATCTACAATACATTTAAGAGACTTAATGCAAGGCGTTTACTTAGTGACTTTAGAAATGAAAGACGGATCTAAGCAGACCATCAAAGCCATTAAAAAATAATTTATCATTTAAATAAAAAGGAAGGGACGGGTCATTGATGATCCGTCCTTTTTATGAAGCAGATATTTACTTTGAAAATCAATGGATCAAAAGAAAGATGAGCGAAATACTTCACTCATCTTTCTTATTTTGCTGTATGATTAGTATATAATATAAATCATTGCTCATTACTCATTATTTATTTGGTACCGGCTGTATCTCTCCCTTGTTCAGAAGGTCAAAAACAGTAGGGAAGAACATTACTAATATAAAGTAGACGATGATCATCAGCACCACCAGTGCAAAAAGAATGATCACTAAACTGCTCGGTTTGTTTTTCTTTTTTGGTTCCATGATTTTGTGGTATTTGGTGAATAAATTTTACTTATACTTAATATCAAGCTAATTTCTTGCCACATTGTTTACAATATCTCGCATCATCATCAATATCTTCGTTTCCACAACGTTCACATACCATTTCCAGATTTTGTCTTTTGTTTCTCATTTCTGCCGTTACAATACCGGTAGGAACAGCAATAATGGAGTAACCGGCCAGCATCAGGACAACCGCAAAAAACTTTCCTAAAGGCGTAATAGGAGACACGTCACCATACCCAACAGTCGTTACAGTAACAACTGCCCAATAGATAGACTGTGGTATTGTTTCAAATCCCTGTCGTCCACCTTCCACCATAAACATTAGTGATCCTACAATAACTGAGAATATAATCAGGAAGAGAAGGAAGATGTAAATCTTTCTAGAACTGTTTTTCAGAGCCCTTACAATAAGGTAGCCGTCATTCATAAAATCCAGCAAATTGAAAATCCTGAAGATTCTCAACATTCTCAGCATCCTGAAAATCAGGAAATACTTTGTGATAGGAAAGAAAAAACTGAGGAAAAAAGGAACCAGAGCGAGAAAATCTATAATCCCGAAAAAACTGAAAATATAGTTTCGTTTATTCTTTACCACTGCAATACGCATAGAATACTCAAGAGTGAAGAAAATGGAAATCACCCACTCCAGGACCAGGAAGGTGTAATGAAATCTTTTATCAAGCTGAGGTATGCTTTCCATCATAATAATGGCAGTGCTGGCAAGAATTAAAGATAATAAGATGATATCGAACAGTTTTCCGAGCTTCGTATCGGAGCGATAAATGATCCGGTAAAGGAATCTTTTCCAAAGATTGTCTTCAGGAACAAGATTATGTTCTCTTTCCATTGGTATAGGTTATTTCACAGCGAAGTTAGTAATTTCTATAGAGTATAGGGTAAAGATAGGATTGTTAAAAGAATCCTGCAAATGTTAATGTAATTTTCATCATTAAAAAGTGAATTATTATGAGTTAATTTAGTGATTTTCAATATATTATAATAAGTAAATTACGAATAAAAAATGACATATAAAAATTTATTTTTTAACATAATATTAGGGCAAGTTTGTAATTTTATCCAACAAAAGCTTTATATCATGAGAAAAATTTTAACCTTGTTTATTCTGTTTTTCATAAGCAGTTTTGTATATGCTCAGGTTGGGATTAATACTTCAACGCCCAACGGTGCTGCAGTATTGGATATAGTCTCCAACCAGAAAGGGATTCTCATTCCTCGGCTTACAGATACTGACCGGGATACATACCTGGCAGATAATAATGTTTCCACAATACCACCTGCAGGGGTTGTGAATGCTAACCTTACTGCAGGAACACTTATTTTTAATACGACAACCAATAACTTCCAGTATTGGGATGGTATCCTCTGGAGACAGCTTTTTGTTCCCACATCTTCTCAGGCTGGTAACGACGGTGTCGTAAAAATAAATTCTGGAAACGCAAATGTAAAACCTTCACTCAGTCTAAGTGCAGCAGGAAGCGGCTACGGTCCAAGGCAGCAGATACTCTATGCCACCCCATTGGTCTTTGCAGCAAGCCCTACTACAAGCTGGCCGGAAACCACAGTTCCATTTCCGGGAGTTACCTCCAATATTTATATTTCAGCTACTGGTAAATGGAGAGAAAACGAAATTAACGGACAAGTCCATGTCTGGAGAGTCATTGCTACTATTACTCCAGGGTCCAATTCCTCAGGATCAGTAAAGGCTACTTTTAAAAACCCTGATTCCGGTTTTGAAATTAACTCTATTCAATTAGTTCCAAGTGGTTCAAGCGGAACAGGTAACATTCTTACATTCTATTTCTATACCATTGCCGATCCTGCGAGTCTTGATCCGGGAAAAGGGTATCAGCTTTTTATGGAAGCCGATATAAGCTGTAGTGTAGTCATGGAATCCTTTACAAGAGTATCGCTTTTCAAAGATTAACAGTCTATTTTTTTTAATATCAAATTCAAACCGGCCGATGAAAGCCGGTTTTTTTATTGGAGCAGAAATATTCTTTAAAATTTTAGTAAAATTAATATCTTCGCTGTAACCGTAAAATATAAATAAATGAAGCTAAAAACTGTAATTGCAAAGATTGAAGAGGAAATAAGTATCAGACAGGCAGAAGATTTTGATAATGTAGGTCTGTTGTGCGGTGTTTATGACCGTGATGTATCTGGGATTCTGGTATGTCATGATGCTCTGGAAAATGTGGTAGACGAGGCTATTGAGAGAAACTGCAATCTGATTGTATGCTTTCATCCCATTATATTTTCCGGACTCAAATCTTTAACAGGGAAAAACTATGTAGAAAGAGCTGTTTTAAAGGCTATTGAAAATAAAGTGGCTATCTATGCCATTCATACAGCATTTGATAATGATTTCTTTGGAGTAAATCATGGAATATGCAGCCAGTTGGGCTTAAAGAATATGAAAATTCTTCAGCCAAAAGAAAACAATTTAAAACAACTGACGGTTTTTGTTCCGAAAGAATTTTCTGAAAAGGTAAAAGAAGCTATGTTTTCAGCAGGAGCAGGGAGTATCGGATTTTATGACGAATGCAGTTTTACTGTGAATGGAAACGGAACATTCAGACCGATGGAAGGTTCAAATCCGTTTTCCGGACAGCAGGGTATTCGTGAAAATGCAGATGAAGATATGATCTCTGTGATTTTTGAAGGCTTTAAACAAGGTCAGATTGTGGGAGCGATGAAAGCGGCACACCCTTACGAAGAAGTCGCTCATCAGATATACAGCCTTGATAATAAAAACCATCATGCAGGATTGGGAATGTACGGAGATCTGGAAGAGGAAATGGATGAAAAGGAATTTCTTGGGTTTGTAAAAGAAAAGTTTGGCCTTGAAGTGATCAAACATTCCTCTTTCAACAACAAAAAAATCAAAAGAGTAGGGGTTTTGGGTGGTTCCGGAGCCAGCGGAATACGATCTGCAGCTGCCAGGAAATGTGATGCTTACCTTACCGGAGATCTTAAATACCACGACTATTTTTTGGCAGAGTCTAAAATGCTGATTTGTGATATAGGCCATTATGAATCAGAACAATTTGTTAGTCAACAATTATTTGAAATTTTGTCACAAAAATTTAGTACATTTGCAATTTCAAAATCTATTGAAAAAACAAACCCAGTAAATTATTTCATTTAAATATGGCAAAAACCAACGATATTTCAGTTGAAGAAAAATTAAGAGCTTTATACGATTTACAGATCATTGATTCAAGATTGGATGAAATCCGAAATACTAGAGGAGAATTGCCAATTGAAGTTGAAGATCTTGAAATCGAGATTGAAGGTCTTGAAAAAAGAGCTGAAAAATTTCATGCTGATATCAAAGAACAGGACGATCAGATCAAAACAAAGCATGAAGTTATTAACCATGCTAAAACTTTAATTGATAAATACAAATCTCAGCAGGATAATGTAAGAAACAATAAAGAGTTTGAAGCATTAGGGAAAGAAATGGAATTCCAGGATCTGGAAATTCAGCTTGCTGAAAAAAGAATTAAAGAATTCGGAGTTAAAATTGCTCACAAAAACGAAACTTTAAGTGAACTGAATACGAAGATCGACGATTTGAAAAGCCACTTGAAATTCAAGAAAGAAGAATTAGAAGGTCTTATCTCTGAAACTCAGAAAGAAGAAGAATATCTTTTAGAGCAATCTAAAGAATTCGCAGGTAAAATCGATGAGAGATTATTAGCTTCTTACAACAGAATCAGAACAAACTCTATCAACGGTCTTGCAGTAGTAGGATTAGAAAGAGGAGCTCCAAAAGGATCTTTCTTTACAATCCCGCCTCAGAAGCAGATGGAAATTGCTCAGAGAAAGAAAATTATTATTGATGAGCATTCAGGGAAAATCCTTGTTGATGACGAGTTGGTAATGGAAGAAAACGAAAGAATGAAATCTGTAATTAAGTTCTAATTATTGATTTTAAATCATATAAAAGCTGTTTCAGAAATGAAACAGCTTTTTTTGTGTTTATTTTTATAAAGCCCGTTTAGTTTTTTGCGGTGTCCTTGTCATTCCGTAGGAATCTATATCATGTTAAAAGAATGTGTAGAGATTCCTACGGAATGACAATTCTAACTCTAATAAAAAGAGTTCTAATGAGACAATCAATAGAAATGGGCTTTAGCCTGTTTAATCAAAAAACAAATCTTCATTATTGGCTTTAGCTAAAACATAAAAAAACCGCCTCAAAATGAAGCGGTTGATATTATTTATTCCTGATGATCATACATCTTATTATACAAAGCAATAAACTTTTCTTTTACCGCTTTTCTTTTCAGTTTTAATGTTGGAGTAAGCAATCCGCTTTCAATGCTCCATACTTCAGGAGTAAGCTCAATTTTTTTGATTTTCTCCCAGTTTCCAAGATGCTCGTTGATGCCTTCGATTTCTTTTTCAATTCTTTGCTTCAATTCAGGACTTTTTGCAATTTCTTCCGGCGTTGAACCTAAATTCAGGTTATTTCTCATCGCCCAGCTTTTTGCAAATTCAAAATCAGGCTGTACCAAGGCACATGGCATTTTTTCACCATCACCTACCACCATGATCTGTTCTATAAATTTAGAAGCTTTTGCTAAATTCTCAATCGTCTGAGGAGCAATATATTTTCCACCGGATGTCTTGAACATTTCTTTCTTACGGTCAGTGATCTGTAAAAATCCATCACTGTCGATATGTCCGATATCTCCAGTCTTGAAAAATCCATCAGCTGTGAAAGCTTCTTTGGTCATTTCTTCATTTTGGAAATACCCTTTGAAAACTGATGGGCCTTTTACCGTAATCTCACCATCTTCCTGAATTTTTACTTTTAAATTATCCAATGGAATACCTACCGTTCCCACTTTCATTTTCTCAAAGCTGTTGACGGAAATTACAGGGGAAGTTTCTGTTAAACCATAACCTTCCAAAATTGGAATTCCTGCATTTTGGAACATTAAGTTAAGTCTTGTAGATAATGCGGCAGATCCTGAAACCAATGTCACGATTTCACCGCCTAAACCTTCTCTCCATTTAGAAAATACCAGTTTATCAGCAATAATTTCCTGAAGTCCGGATGGTTTTGAGATTACTTTCTTTTTGCTGATCAGGTTCAATGCCCAGAAGAATATTTTTGATTTCAATCCTCCGGCAGAAGATCCTGTATTGTAGATTTTATCATATACCTTTTCTACCAGTCTTGGAACTACGGTCATATAATGAGGCTTCACTTCTTTTACGTTTTCCCCCATTTTCTCGATGCTTTCAGCAAAATAAAGAGAAAAACCGTTGTATTGATAAAGATAGAACAGCATTCTTTCAAAGATATGACAGATAGGAAGGAAGCTTAACGCTCTTGTTTCCTTATAATCAAAACTTCTTTTCTTTGGAATTCGTGGAATAGCCCCCAATACGTTTGATACAATATTGTTATGGGTAAGCATTACTCCCTTAGGTCTTCCGGTAGTTCCGGATGTATAGATAATAGTGGCAAGATCTTCCGTATTGATGGCATTGGAAAGATCATCTACCTCAATTTGTGTAGATTCATCTTTACCCAGATCCAGGATTTCTCTCCAGTTGGCAGCACCACTGATGTTGTCAAAAGTAAATATTCCCTGTAGAGTTGGGATGTTATGTTTCACTTTCATTACTTTAGTCAGCAGCTCCTTATCAGAAACAAAGCAGTACTGAATTTCAGCATTGTTGAAGATAAATTCGTAATCTTCAGGTGAAATACTTGGATAAACAGGTACAGAAACAACTCCGATCTGAGAAAGGCCGAAGTCCATAATCGCCCATTCAGTACGGGAATTGGTAGTAATCAAAGCGATCTTATCACCCGGTTTTATGCCCAGCTTCAGTAACCCTCTGGATATCTTATTTCCCTCATTAATAAACTCCTGCGTAGAAGTTTTTTTCCACTCACCCTGATACTTCGTTACAAACATATCCGTTTTAGGATATTTTTCTAAAGCGTAGTGCGGAATATCGAATAATCTCTTGATCGTCATGATTTTTTAAATAAATTATAAAGAAATTTAAATATAAGCATTTTTTTTAATTGAAAACGTATGAATGTAATAATTAGGAATTAGTTAAATGCTTGCCATAATATATTGAATCAAAAAGGGGATCAGTGGCTTTTAAAGGGTGGTTGCAGCAGTTTATTACGAATGAAGTATATCTTACCATGGTATTTTATTTTTCCTCCGGAATTGAATGGTATTCCCATTTGATAAACCTTCATGTCATTTATCGCTATTTCGAACCTTAAAACCTCTTTCAAAGCTCTTTTTTTGTGCGTTTTGTCTGCTTTTAATTTATTTTTTCAGATTTGCTTAAAAAGTGTAAATTTACGGCTATCTAATTATTTTTTTTATGGACTTTAATTTATCGGAAGAACAGCTGATGATTCAGCAGGCAGCAAGAGATTTTGCACAAAACGAACTATTACCTGGAGTGATTGAAAGAGACCGTGACCAGAAATTCCCTGCAGAACAGGTGAAAAAAATGGGAGAAATGGGTCTTTTAGGAATGATGGTAGATCCACAATACGGAGGAGCAGGTATGGACAGCGTTTCTTACGTGCTGGCAATGGAGGAGATTGCAAAAATAGATGCTTCTGCAGCTGTTGTAATGTCTGTAAACAATTCATTGGTTTGTGCCGGTCTTGAAAAATTTGCTTCTGAAGAACAGAAAGTAAAATATCTTACTCCACTGGCAAGCGGACAGGTAATCGGAGCTTTTGCATTATCTGAGCCTGAAGCTGGTTCTGATGCTACTTCTCAGAAAACAACTGCTGAAGACAAAGGAGATTACTATCTTTTAAATGGAATCAAAAACTGGATCACCAATGGTGGAACAGCTTCTTATTATATCGTAATTGCTCAGACAGACCCTGAGAAAAAACACAAAGGGATCAATGCTTTCATCGTAGAAAGAGGATGGGAAGGATTTGAAATCGGACTAAAAGAAGACAAATTGGGAATCAGAGGAAGTGATACACACTCTTTGATCTTTAATAATGTAAAAATTCCAAAAGAAAACAGAATTGGTGAAGACGGATTCGGGTTCAATTTTGCAATGGCAGTATTGAACGGAGGAAGAATCGGTATTGCTTCTCAGGCTTTAGGTATTGCTTCAGGTGCTTACGAACTGGCATTGAAATATGCTAAAACAAGAAAAGCTTTCAAAACTGAGATCATCAATCACCAGGCTATCGCATTCAAATTAGCTGATATGGCTACACAGATCACGGCAGCAAGAATGCTGTGTTTCAAAGCGGCATGTGAAAAAGATGCTGGAAAAGATATCTCTGAAAGTGGAGCTATGGCAAAATTATACTCTTCTCAGGTGGCAATGGACACTACTATTGAAGCAGTACAGATCCACGGTGGATACGGATACGTGAAAGAATATCACGTAGAAAGATTAATGAGAGATGCGAAAATCACTCAGATCTACGAAGGAACTTCTGAAATTCAGAAAATCGTGATCTCAAGAAGCATCGCAAAATAACATTTTATAAAACACACTACCTATGAAAAAATCTTTGTGGATCACACTCGGTGTTGTACTGCTGTTACTAGGCGTATTTGTCTGGTATAAGTACTATTTTGTTTTCGGAGAAGGAGTGAAATCCGGATACCTGAACTATGCCATGAAAAAAGGTTATGTCTTCAAAACCTATGAAGGTAAACTGATTCAGGAAGGCTTCGGGAGAGGAAAAACAGGAACAATTACAAGCTATGAGTTTGAATTTTCTGTAGATGACCCTGAGATTTTCAAACAATTGGAAACCAACAGCGGAAAAACCTTTGACCTGCATTACAAAGAATACAACGGTGCTCTCCCATGGAGAGGAAATACAAAGTTTGTCGTAGACAAAATAGTGAATATGAAATAAAACAAATAAGGCTCTCAATCTGAGGGCCTTATTTTACACCAAATCACAAAATATTAATATATGAAATAAAAATTTCCAGGTTTGTTGTGAATCCTGTATAATAACGAAGATTCATTACTTTTAATTACACTTAAAGTTAAGAGGAATTTTTTTAATAAACAAGCTGTTTTTATTAATGTTATAAAATTAAGTATAAGAATTTATCTAACCCTCTAAACCTCATTAAAAAAATATTAAAAATCCACCCTTAGGATGGATTTCAAATCTAGTGAGAATCGTTATCAGGAACGTTTTTGTTCTTCTTTTTGTAAAAATAATACCCAATAGCGGCAATAAGGAATAAAGGCCACAACGGAAGAATAAACAGGAAAATAGAAGTGATCACTCCCCAGCCTGATTCAATGGCTGCCAATGATTTTCCACCAAAAGTTTTAGGTTCTTTTTCTGTTTTAGTCTTATCACTGATATTTACATTGATTGTACAGATCGTATTGTCTGCGTAATTGCGCCCTGAAACCTGAATATCTTTAGTATCAATATCTCCAACATTGCTGTTGATAGCATCCATTAAACCATCAAAATGCTGGATAGGAACTTTGATATCAATGCTGTATATTTTTTGATCCTCTCCATAGCGGCTGGCAGATTCTACATAAGAAAGATTTTCGCTTTTGATGTAGCCGTTATTTTTATTAGCTTCTTCTCTGATGATTTCCTTCACCGTTTCTGTATTGTCTGCTTTTATTGAAAGATATCCTGATTTTACCATTTTGTCTTTTGGCATATTCAGTTCATAACTGTCGTTTTTAGGGTGGTCTTTATAAATGATTTTGGTTTCTTTAATAATCTTTGTAGCTGGAGCTTTTACTGCAATTTTTTCAGATTTTTTTTCTGCAGAATCTTTTTTCTCTATTTTGGATTCCAGTTTTGTAGTGGCAATTTTCTCAGATAAAGAATCTACCATTTTTGAGGTGTTTTCTATTTTTTGCTGAATGTCGCTTTTAGTATTTTCAAAATCTTTTATTTTAATACTGGCAGAATCCATGATTTGATTGGCAGTTTTACTGGCATTGTCAATTGTTTCTGTAGCAGCACTAGCAGTACTGTCGGCCGCATTGATAGCTTCATGGATATTGCCTTGTGCAATTTCTCCTTTTTTACACATAATGAAAGTGCTTGATACAGCAACGAGTAATATGAACTTTTTCATAACATTAATTTTTTTGATGAAGTAAAATTAGGAGGGAAGTTCTTGTAAAGATTGTAAATAGAATGTATTATGCTGGTAAAATGATAACTGGTGTATTTTCAGTGTTTTGTATTTGTTTTACAAAAGATTTACAAAGAGATTCTGGTCTTTGATGGTAAAAGAATCAGATTTATACGCTCTAAAGAAGCATTTAATAGCGGTACTTTATTACCTGTAGATTAGATTCCTACGGAATGATAAACAGAACGCTGAATTGATCCGTACACCTTGTCATTCCGTAGAATCTACTGTCGTTTAAATTATACTAAAGAATTACTGTATAATTAAAGCATAAAAAAATCCGCAGAAATTTCTGCGGATCTATATCGTAAACAATTTCGCCTTTTCGCGATTTTGTCTGCTTATTTAAGATTAATTTTCTCTGAACTCACTAATGAAATGAAGTTTCACATTCGGGAATTTCTCCTGTGTCATATGAATTGTGAAAGAAGAGTCAGCAAGGAATACCAGTTGGTTGTATTTATCTCTCGCCAGGAATCTCTGTTTTAATCTTGCAAATTCTTTGAACTCTTCAGATTTCTCATCAGCTTCTACCCAGCATGCTTTGTGCATGGATAGAGGTTCATACGTACATTTCGCACCATATTCATGTTCCAGACGGTACTGAATAACTTCGTACTGAAGTGCTCCCACTGTTCCGATGATTTTTCTGTTGTTCATTTCAAGGGTAAATAACTGTGCAACCCCTTCATCCATCAGCTGATCAATACCTTTTGCCAATTGCTTAGCTTTTAAAGGATCGTTGTTGTTGATATAACGGAAATGTTCTGGAGAGAAGCTAGGAATACCCTTGAAGCTCAATTTTTCTCCACCAGTCAGTGTGTCTCCGATTCTGAAACTTCCGGTATCATGTAAACCAACAATATCACCAGGGAAACTTTCTTCCACCACTTCTTTTTTATCAGCAAAGAATGCGTTGGGAGAAGAGAACTTCATTTTTTTACCTTCTCTTACCAATAAGTAATTTTCGTTTCTTTTGAAAGTTCCTGAAACAATCTTTACGAAAGCAAGTCTGTCTCTGTGTTTAGGGTCCATATTTGCATGGATTTTGAAAACGAATCCAGTGAAAGTTTCTTCTTCAGGTTTTACCAGACGGGTCTCACTTTCTTTAGGTTGTGGCATTGGAGCAATATCAATGAAAGCATTCAATAATTCGCGTACCCCAAAGTTATTTAAAGCAGAACCGAAGAATACAGGCTGAAGATCACCATTCATATAATCTTCACGGTTAAACTCAGGATAAACAGACTGAATCAGATCAAGCTCTTCTCTTAATGTTTTTGCCGCTTTTTCACCAATAACATCATCAATAGAAGTGTCATTAATGTCATCAAACTTGATAGAATCTCCAACTTTCTGTTTTTTCTCTTCCAGGAATAGCTGAATGTTGTCTTCCCAGATATTATAAATTCCCTGGAAGTCGCTTCCCATACCAATTGGTAATGAAAGCGGGCAAACTGTTAATCCTAATTTTTGTTCTACTTCGTCCAGCAGGTCGAAAGCATCTTTACCCTCACGGTCAAGTTTATTGATGAAAACCAACATAGGAATGTTTCTCATTCTGCAAACCTTAACCAGTTTCTCAGTTTGTTCCTCAACCCCTTTTGCAACGTCAATTACAACGATTACAGAATCTACAGCAGTTAATGTTCTGTAAGTATCTTCAGCAAAATCTTTGTGACCCGGAGTATCTAGAATGTTGATTTTATGGTCTCTATATTCAAATGCCAATACAGAAGTCGCTACAGAGATCCCTCTCTGTCTTTCGATTTCCATAAAGTCGGAGGTAGCTCCTTTTTTTATTTTGTTGGATTTTACCGCACCCGCTTCCTGAATAGCACCCCCGAAAAGAAGTAACTTTTCCGTAAGAGTAGTTTTTCCGGCATCCGGGTGGGAAATGATCCCGAAGGTCTTTCTTTTTTGTATTTCTTTGATTAAGTCTGACATATCGTATTTTGAAGTTGCAAAAATCGTGATTTTTTGCGAGGTTTTCAAATTTAAATGACAACAATGTGTATCAGTATAGAGAGTGGGCGGACAGTAGAGTTTGAAACCGGTTTATAAATGACCGTTATTACATCATCAAATAAATAAGAAATTCCTTTTTTAGTTGCCCGTGGCATTCAAAAAAATTATCTTTGTTTCTAATAAACTTTTAGAGAGAAAGGATGGAAAATAGCAAATATCCAAAGTTTACCTTCACGTGGTTTGGCGGTGTTGTTTTGGTGGTTGGATTATTCGTGGGAACAATGGCTGTTTCATTATTCAGCACTTTTTGGAAAGTTGTTTTCAAAGAAAATCTTGAGCTTAAAGACTGGTTCCTTATGGTAGTGAATGCTGTAGGATTCCTTACTGCTATTGCCTTTTTTGATTTTTTCATTGTAAGGCGCACCACCCAAAAGAAGCTTAACTTCAATTTGTCATCCGTTAACTTTTCTACCTATCTCCTTATCTTTCCAATGATGGCGGGGATGATGTTTATTTCAGAATTTGTTGCCGCTCAGATTCCTACTACAGGTCCTTTTTTTGGTGATTTTTATGAATATTTTACCCGGTTGATGAGCCAATTGACTGATAATCCTGTGATAATGATCATTATGACGGTAATCATGGCTCCTGTTTTTGAGGAAATTATATTCAGAGGAATTATCCAGAAAGGATTGATTAATAAAGGAGTAAAACCATGGAAAGCAATTCTGTATGCTTCTATTATTTTTGGAGTCGTTCACGGAAATCCATGGCAGTTTATCAGTGCAGTGATGCTGGGCTGTGTGCTGGGATTGGTCTATCATAAAACAAAATCTTTACTGATGCCGATATTGCTGCATGCGTTTAATAATTTGACCTTGTCATTATTGGTACTTTACGGTAAAGATGAAAGTTTTGCAAAGGTTTTTAATGTTTCAGAATGGCTGATCCTGGCTGTCGGAATTGTACTTTTCTCTTTATTCTCTTATCTCTTTATGAAAAAGAATAAAGTACATTATGTCGAAATGTAATCAACCTACGCTAAAAAAGTAAAATTGAAAATGAATATAGAAATGGAATTATTAGTAGCTACACACAACGAACATAAAAAAGAAGAAATCCAACAGATCCTGGGAAGTAATTGTGTTGTGAAAAGTCTTGCCGATTACAATATTCATGAAGAAATTGTGGAAGATGGAGATTCTTTTCATGCCAATGCCCTGATTAAAGCAAAATACTGTTTCAAAAAGACAGGTGTTCCAAGTTTGGGTGATGACAGCGGCCTGGTAGTAGAATCTTTGGATGGAAGACCGGGAATTTTCTCTGCCCGCTACGCTGGAGATCACGATTTTGCAAAAAATATTGAAAAGGTGCTGGAAGAAATGCAGGGAATTGAAAACAGAAAAGCTTATTTTGTGACCGTTCTGTGCTACTATGATGAAAACGGAGCTCAATATTTTGAAGGCAGAGTGCACGGAAATTTACTGACAGAAAATAAAGGTTTTAAAGGATTCGGATATGATCCTATTTTTGTTCCCGTAGGATATGACAGAACTTTTGCAGAAATGGATCCCGAAGACAAAAACAAAATCAGCCACCGCAAGCAGGCTTTAGATTTATTTATGGATTTTTTAAAAGTGACCGATTAAGTTTAAATATCAAGGGTAAACTGACCATTTAGATTTTCTATCGTACATTTGTTATAATAAATTATTGATTTGAGTACTTATTTAACAATATTAGGTTTTAATTCAGCTATTCCAACCATCAATACATCACCCACAGCCCAGCTGCTGGAAATGGAAGAAAGACTCTTCCTTATAGATTGTGGAGAAGGTACACAGGTACAGCTGAGAAAAGCAAAAGCAAGATTTTCAAAAATCAATCATATTTTTATTTCCCATCTTCATGGGGATCACTGTTTTGGGCTTCCGGGACTTATTGCCTCTTTCCGCCTTTTAGGAAGAGATACCCCGCTGCATGTCTATGGTCCAAAAGGCATTAAGAAGATGATGGAAACCATTTTCCAGATTACGGAAACACATCGTGGTTTTGAGGTAGTATATCATGAACTGGATAAAGATTATTCCGAAAAAATATATGAAGACAACAGAGTAGAAGTATTTACTATTCCGCTGGATCACAGGATTTACTGTAACGGTTATCTTTTTAAGGAAAAACCGAAAGAGAGGCATCTTAATATGAAAGAAATTGCTAAGTACAGCGAGATTGAAACTTGTGACTATCATAATATAAAAGCAGGAAAAGACTTTGTATTGAGCGATGGCTATGTTCTTAAAAACGAAATCCTGACCCTGGAACCTGCTCCTCCGGTATCCTATGCATTTTGCAGCGATACCCGTTACCTTGAGAGTATTATTCCGATTATTAAAAATGTTACCGTTTTGTATCATGAATCTACATTTTTACATGATTTGAAAGAAATGGCTGATTATACAGGACATACTACTGCATTGGAAGCAGCAACTATTGCTCAGAAAGCTCAGGTTGAAAAACTGATTTTAGGACATTTTTCCAACAGATATGGAGACCTGACCGTGTTTACCGATGAAGCAAGAAATATTTTTCCCAATACATTTTTACCGAAAGCATTGGAAAGTGTAAAGATTTAAAATGAATATGCTGAAATTTGAAGAACTCAGAGATTTTCTCAACGAAAAGGCAGATCAGTACAATGCTCCCAATTTTATTGAAAATGATCCCATACAGATTCCTCATCGTTTTTCTTTAAAACAGGACATTGAAATTGCAGGATTTCTGGCGGCCACAATTTCCTGGGGAAACAGAAAATCAATCATTAATTCTGCGGATAAAATGCTTGATATTATGGGCAATTCTCCCTATGATTTTGTGATGAATTATTCAGAAAAGGATTTGAAAGATATTCAGGATAAAAGTATTCACAGAACTTTCAATGGACAGGATTTTTCCTATTTCATCAGACAGTTCAACAGGATTTATAAAGAAAATGAAAGCCTGGAAAGCCTGTTTGAGGTAAAAGAATCGGAGAATAATTTTCTCCACGCCATAGAAAGATTCAGAAACGGATTTCTGGAAACAGAAAAACACAGAAGCCATAAACATATCAGTTCACCCTATAAAAACTCTTCTGCCAAAAGGATTATTATGTTTTTGCGGTGGATGGTGCGTAAAGATAAACGGGGTGTAGATTTTGGAATCTGGGAAAATATAGATCAGAAAAACCTTTCCATTCCTTTGGATGTGCATACCGGAAATATTTCCAGAAAATTGGGATTGGTTTTCAGAACACAGAACGACTGGAAGACAGTAGAAGAGCTGGATGTTGCCATTAGAAAATTTGATGAGACAGATCCTGCAAAATATGATTTTGCTTTGTTTGGATTAGGTGTTACCAAAGAACTGTTGTAAAAATATAAAGGATGAAAAAATATAACGAAAAAACAGAAGTTCTTGAAAAAATAGCGGACAGTATTACCTCGTGGATAGGGTCTATCCAGTCTTTGATTGTGCATACCCTGCTGTTTCTTACTTCGTTTTTGCTTCCGATGCTGCATATCATAGATTTTGATAAGATGCTTCTGATTCTTACTACAGTACTGTCTCTGGAAGCTATTTATCTGGCTATTTTTATCCAGATGTCAGTGAATAAAAGTCACGAGAAAATTGAAGACATCCAGGAAGATATTGAAGAAATCAGTGAAGATATTGAAGACATTCAGGAAGATATTGAGGAAATCAGTGAGGATATTGAAGAGATCAGCGAAGATATCGAAGAGATCAATGAAGATATAGAGGATATCCAGGAAGATATTGAAGAGATCAATGAAGAAGAGGAAGACGAAGATCACAATGAGAGAGCAAAAAATGTAATGTTGAGAAGCAATGTAACCTCCAATAAAAACGAAATAAAAGCTTTAAAAGACATTATCTCTCAGTTGCAAAATGAGATTGATCAACTGAAAAAAGAAGAATAACTGCCACTGAATGGTAGTAATGAATATAGGAACGGATCAATCACATTGATCCGTTTTTTTATAGGTAGATTTTTGTTCTAAGTGATTTACGGAAAACATAATAATAAGAAAAAAATATTGTGAATCTAGATGTTTAATTGAAAAATAGTAACATTAAAGACTGATTTGTTATTATTATTTTTGCTACATTTGAACAAATGAAATCAAAATGTTAATTTATAGATTAAAAAACTATTTTTTCCTTTTTTCCTTTCTATTGGCTTCTGTTTCTGTATTTTCTCAAACGAGACCAGTCAGAAAATCAGAAAAGATAAAGCCTTCTGCTGCCAGTCTTAGAGCTGGAGCATTCATAGATGTGAATGTACCCCCTTATTTACCATCAAATTATACACCTGAGCAACTGGTGAAAAATATTTTGATCAATGGTGGTACCAATTGTACAACAGCCAACGTTACCAATGTTACAGTATCTCCTAATCATGATGTGACCAACAGCAACAGATTTTGGGGATATTTTCATAAAGGAACAACAAGTTTTCCTTTTACTGATGGTATTGTCCTGACTACAGGATACGCTTCAGAAGCTGGTAATAACTATGTGTCAGCTGTTGGACAATCAGTAGGAACAGGAAGTGATGCTGACCTTGTAGCAGCTACTGGAGCCAACGTGAGTTTAACAGATGCTGTAGCACTTGAATTTGATTTTGTACCGAATTCCAACCAGGTAAAATTTAATTATATATTCGTTTCTGATGAATATACTTCCAACTATCCTTGTACAGGATATTCTGATGCCTTTGCATTATTATTAAAAAAAGTTGGGGACCCTACCTATACTAATCTGGCTGTACTTCCTGGAGGAGCCGGGCCTGTAAGTGCAACCAATATTGTTCCTGCAGGAAATGGATTCAGTTGTGGTCCTATCAATGCAGGTTATTTTGGTGCGTTGGCAAATCCGCATCTTGTTATTAATTATTTTGGAAGAACAACTCCTTTAACGGCTGTTGCAGATGTAATTCCTGGGCAGACCTATCACTTTAAAATGGTATTGGCAGATGCGAAGGACCCTTCCCATGACTCTGCTGTTTTCTTAGAAGGTGGATCTTTTGATGTCGGAATTAAAATTGTAGATGAAGCCGGAGCAGTGTTGCCAGGCAGCATCAACATGTGTGACAATACACCAAAGCAACTGAAAGCACAGGTAGCAGCCATTCCGGGAATGACTTATCAGTGGTATAAAGATGGAGTTGCCATTCCGGGAGCAACCAGCGCTATTTATATTGCTACTCAACCAGGAGTATATACTGTAAAAGTAATGGTTCCGGGTAACCAGTGCCCTAGTGAAGCAACCATTACCATTGTAGGAGGAACGAGCCCTACAGTGCAGAATGCTGTACTTAAGCTTTGTACAACCCCTACGCTCAGTACCTTTGATTTAGAAACGGCAAAACCTCTGATCAGTACAACGCAGGGAGCGGTATTCCGTTTTTATGCTAATCAAGCTGATGCACAGGCTCAAAATAACAGTAATATCACCAATCTGACAACCTACAATGGAACAGATGGACAGGTATTATACGTGCTGGTTTCCAATGGAGCTTTCTGTAGTAGAATAGCAACTTTAACTTTAAGAAAAGAAGAAACTCCTACAGCCTTACTTACAGCTCCTAGATTAAAAATCTGTGCAGGAGAGTCTCTGTTATTAACAGCTTCAGGTGGAGTAACGTACCAATGGAGTGACTCTGCAGCCACTACCGGTGGAATAAGAACTGTAAGTCCTACCCAGACAACAACATATACCGTATATGCTATCGGAGCACAAGGATGTAAATCTCTTCAGCCGGCGCGTATTACAATAGAAGTAGTACCAGCTATCATTTCAAACTTAAAAGGAGGACATATCTGCCAGGGAGATAAAATTATTCTGGATGCAGGTTCAGGGCCTGGATATACCTATCAGTGGAGTAGCGGTGAAACAAGTCAGAGTATCACTGTAGCAACTCCGGGAGAATATTCAGTAACAATCAGCAATGGAGTATGTTCTAAAGAGTTTAAAACAAAGGTTATTAAAGCGGTAATTCCTGAAGTGATAAAAGTGGATTACAATGATAAAGGAACAATGATTCTTACAGCAAGCAATCCAAGTAACGGTATTCTTGAATATTCAATAGACAACGGAGTTACATGGCAGGCTTCGAATGTATTTAACAATGTTCCTAAAAATAAAGTCATTGCTATCAGGGTGAGAGTTAAATTTACAAGCTGTGTAGGTTTCCTTGAATTCTTTACATTCGTTATGAAAAATGTAATTACTCCAAATGGCGATAATCTTAATGATATTATTGATTTCAGTGGAGTCATTAATTATAAGAATTTCAGCGGACAGGTTTTTGACCGATACGGAAGAGAAGTCTTCAAAGCTGAAAAGGTGAGGCCGTATTGGGATGGATATTTCCAGGGTAAAAAACTACCTACTTCCACATACTGGTATCAGGTAACCTTTGAAGATCCTGCGAGTAAAGAAGTTACAGTGAAAACAGGATGGATATTACTTAAAAATATAGAATAATTAGAACTATAATCGAAAGACTGACTATTTTGTCAGTCTTTTTTATTATATTAAAATAAATAGAGTTGATATTCTAACATAAATAAATTTGCGTTAGTAATAATGTAAATTGTGTTAACTTGAATTTCAATCAAAAAAAATAGTATTTTTGTTTAAAATAATATAAAATGTTAAATAGGAGGAGAGGAAATTTATTTTTAGCGTTATTTTTAGTTTTTATAGGAAACTTTATTTTGGCTCAAAATAGAGGAAGGGTAGGAATTGTGGCAAAACCCAGTGCTGCTTCTTTGAGAGCAGGTGCTTTTATAGACGTTAATGCACCAAGTTACCCGGAATCAGGCTATCCTATCACCCAGTTGGTAAAAGATGTCCTTATATCTGGAGGTACCTGTACAAATTCCAGTGTAAGCAACGTTACCGTATCTCCCAACTTACCTGCTACCAATCAGAACCGAAGCTGGGGATATTTTAATAAGTCAAATACCAATTTTCCATTTAGCAAAGGAATTATACTTTCAACCGGATATGCCAATAAAGCTGGGAATACTCTTCAGGGAACTTTAAGTGATGACCTTGGAACCGGAGGGGATGTAGATCTGGCGAATGCATTAGGAATTGCCAACTCTAACCTTAACAATGCTACCTCTATAGAATTTGACTTTGTGGCAGCTTCTACTGAAGTTACTTTCAGATATTTATTTGCTTCAAAAGAATATCAGCAAAACTTTCCATGTACCATCACTGATGGTTTTGCCTTGTTGTTAAAAAAGGCATCTGATCCTACTTATACCAATCTTGCAGTGCTTCCGGCAGGAGCAGGTCCTGTAAGTGTAACGAATATCCACCCACAGTATCAAAACTGTGGACCTAAAAATGAAGCCTATTACGGAGGTACCAATACCGCTCAGATCGAAACTAATTTTAACGGACGTACCATTCCTCTTACAGCAAAAGCAACTGTAATCCCGGGAGAAACGTATCATTTTAAAATCGTTCTTGCCGACTATCAGGACCCTAACTTTGATTCTGCCGTATTTTTGGAAGCAGGATCTTTCGATATTGGAGTGAAAATTTTGGATCCGGCTGGAGTACAGCTGCCTGCATCTGTCAATATGTGTGATAATACACCACAGACTTTTACAGCTTCTGTTCAGGGAGCTAATATAACCTATCAATGGTATTCGGGAACCAACCCGATTGCCGGTGCTACCAACGCCAGCTATACAGCAACCCAGCCAGGTGTATATACTGTTAAAGTTTATATTCAGGGAAATACCTGCCCGGGAGAAGCTACTATTACAGTAGTAGGTGGGACATCTCCTACTGTACAGAACGCTACATTAACGGCCTGTTATGTTGCCGGAAATGCTACATTTAATTTAACATCAGCACAAGCTTCAATAAGTACCACTCCGGGAGCTGTGTTTTCATATTATACTACATTGGCAGACGCTAATGCAGGAAATACAAATACCATTCCCACTCCAACAGCTCATCAGAGTGCAGGCGGAACGGTATATGTAAGAGTAGCAAACGGTTTCTGTGCTAAGGTAGCTCAACTGCAATTGGTAAAAGCACCACAAATGATCCCTACTATTGCTCCTCCAGCAGTACTTACCTGTGCTAACTCTCAGACTACACTGGATGCATCAGCTTCCGTTTATCCGGCAGGGGCTACATTTAACTGGACGACTACAGGAGGAAATATTGTTTCAGGAGGAACAAGTTTAAATCCAGTTATCAATGCTGCAGGAACCTATACTTTGACTATAACAAAAGTTTATCAGCCCGGGAATCTTAGCTGTACAGCTATAGGTAATGTAACTGTAACAGGGAATAGTGCTCCGCCAGTTACCGGACTTACTGCAAGTAAAATAAAAATCTGTAAAGGAGAATCTGCAACTCTTACCGCTTCGGGAGGTGCTACCTATAACTGGGGTAACGGCCTTACCGGAAACGGAAGCACACAGGTTGTTTCACCTACTGTTACTACTACTTATACTGTAACAGCAGTAGGCGCTAATGGCTGTGCGTCTCAAAACCCTGCCACCATAACAATTGAAGTATCAGAACCTTTTACAGCACAGAATGCAACACTGCATAAGTGTTATCAGCCAGGGTTAACTTATAATCTTACAGAATCACAACCTCAGATCACAACTACTGCAGGAGTTACTTTTACCTATTATGTAAACCAGGCTGACGCCAATGCTGCTAACGGAAACTTTATTGTAACACCTACAGCATATACGCCGCCCGGAGGAAGCCAGACAATTTATGTATTGGCAAGTAATGGAGGTTGCAGCTATGTAGTATCTCTGCAATTATTAAGCACGGCTCAAACTACTCTTACCATTGCTGCACCACAAACAATTACCTGTACAACACCTCAGATTACAATCAATGCATCAGCATCTGTTGTTCCTGCAGGATCTACAATTACATGGACTACAACCGGAGGAACTATCGTATCAGGAGGTAATACACTTACTCCTGTTGTAAGCGCTGGTGGAACGTATACTTTAACGGTTACTAATGTATCACAGCCAGGGAATTTGAGCTGTACCTTTACTTCAACGGTAACTGTACAGGAAGATAAAGTACAACCTGTTGCTGCTGTTGTTTCGTCAGTACCTCGTATTTGTATAGGAGAATCTGTAACATTAACAGCTTCTGGCGGAGTAACATATAATTGGGGCAATGGTATTACAGGAAATGGAAGTACTCAGGTTGTTTCACCTACAACAACAACGGTATATACTGTTTTTGCTGTTGGAGCTAACGGATGTATTTCTGCAACACCGGCATCAGTTACCGTTCAGGTAGGTCCGCCAATAGCAGGGCTTACGGCATCCAAATTAAAAATTTGTGAAGGAGAATCTGTGACACTGACTGCTACAGGAGGGATTACTTATAACTGGGTAGGACTTACGGGAAATGGAAATACGCAGGTCGTTACTCCTACCGTAACAACAGAATATTCAGTATTTGCATTGGGAGGAAACGGATGTAGCTCTGTGAATCCTGCTAAAGTAACCATTGAAGTAGTTCCGGCAATTGTTTCTACATTGAAAGATGTATTTGTTTGTGCTGGAGATAAAGGAACTCTTGACGCAGGTCCGGGACCAAATTATACTTACTTATGGAATACAGGAGCAACTACTCAGACGATAACAACTAACGTTGCAGGTGCTTATTCTGTAATAATCAGTAATGGAGTCTGTTCCAAAACATTCTCTGCTCAGCTGATTAATCCTGATCTGCCGCAGTTTACTAATGTTGTATATGATAATCATATTCTTACCCTTACAGCAAGTAACCCGACAGGAGGAGTTTTGGAATATTCAATAGACGGAGGACTGACATGGCAGTCATCAAATGTATTTACCGGTATTTTAAATAATACCACGTATACTCTGATGGTAAGGGTGAAAGGTGCAAAATGCGGTACTTCATTGGATTATTTCACATTCATTATCAGCAATGCCATTACTCCCAATATGGATGGTGTAAATGATACTATAGATTTCACAGGAATAAGTGGATACAAAGATTTTGCAGCTTCCATTTTTGACAGATACGGAGCAGAAGTATTCAAAGCTGGAAAAGGGGATGTTATTTGGAAAGGATCTTTAAAAGGAATCAACCTTCCTACCGGCACATATTGGTATAGGGTACAGTGGGAAAACCCAGCCAGTAAGAAAATGGAACAACGTTCAGGCTGGATTCTCTTAAAGAACAGAAACTAGATATTATTAAAATAGAAAATAAACAACAAAATCTTTCAGCAATGAAAGATTTTGTTGTTTTATAAAGTAAACGTTGTCACGTTTTGTGAATTATTTAAAATAGAGGATAAATATGTTAAAACAATTTGTAACACGATGCTACCATATTATTTATGGTTTGTACGAATAGGGATTGATTAACGAAAATTTGCTTTAAAAGGTTTATAATTTGTTTTTTTGCAGTAAAAAATATAAATATGTATGTGAGATGTTTAAAAAAAAATTAAATTTGTTGAAACAAAAATATTATGAGAAGATATCTACCGCTTTGTTTATTTTTTTTAGTCATCTCGACTTTTTTATTTTCACAAAATCTGCCCCCCAGGAAACATGCAAAGGAAACCCCTTCAGCATTATCCAGAAGGGCTGGAGCTTTTATTGATGTAAATGCTCCGCAGTATCCTGAAACAAGTTACACGATAGAGAAAATGGTAAAAGATGTATTGATCTCATCCGGAACCAATACCTGCCTGACTCCGAATGTAAGTAATGTGCAGATTACTCCTAATCATGCTGCAAGTGATGCCAACAGAGCATGGGGGTATTTCCATAAAGCTACAACCAATTTCCCTTTCAAAGATGGGCTTATCCTTTCTACAGGTTATGCGAGAAGAGCAGGTAACACTTTTGAAGGAGGACTGAGTGATGTCAACGGTGGAGGTTCAGATGCTGATCTGGCACAGGTGATTGGAGTAGTGGAAAGCAGATTGAATGATGCTGTTCTTCTGGAATTTGACTTCGTTCCAACAACAAGTCAGATTAAATTTAACTATTTGATTGCTTCCGAAGAATATACAGGTTCATTCCCATGTACCTTTGCAGATGCATTTGCGATCTTATTGAGACCTACTTCGGGAGGACCTTATGTGAATATGGCTGTACTTCCCGGAGGAGCAGGACCTGTAAGTATTACCAATATTCACCCTGCAGTACCAGGAAGTTGTGGTGCGGTAAATGAACAATATTTTGCTGGATATAACACTGGTAACGTGGAAACCAATTTTGAAGGAAGAACAATTCCTTTGACAGCTACAGCAACTGTAGTAGCAGGACAGCAATACCACTTCAAAATGGTAATTGCCGATTACAGTGACCACAGTTATGACTCTGCAGTATTTCTGGAAGGAGGATCTTTCAATATTGGAGTAGATCTTTTAGACCCTGCAGGAACCAAATTACCTTCTGATATCAACGTGTGTGATAATGTACCTCAGGTAATCACTGCTTCTATAAATGATCCTAACCTTGTATATCAGTGGTATTATAATGGAGCACCTGTTCCTAATGCTACTACCAATACTATTACTGCCATACAACCTGGTACCTATACTATCGAAGTAAGTGTTCCGGGGAATCCATGTCCGGGTAAAGCGACTATTCAGATTCACGGAGGAACAACTCCTCAGGCCCAGGATGCAACCTTATTGCTTTGTACCACACCGGATATTACTACTTTTGATTTAAGTACTATTATGCCGACAATAAGCCCAACACCTGGAGCGATCTTTAAATTCTACGTAAATCAGGCTGATGCTATTGCACAGAACAATAATTATATTCAGACTCCATTGAACTATAATGGTAATGACGGTCAGATCCTTTATGTTGTAGTTTCCAACGGAGCTTTCTGTAGTAAAATGGTAGAACTGAAATTACTGAAAGAAGTAACTCCAACTGCTAAAGTAAAAGCTTCCAGAATAAAAATCTGTCCGGGAGAATCTGTAACCCTTACTGCTGAAGGTGGAGATACTTACCTGTGGAGCAACTTCATGGGAACAGGAAATATGCAGACTGTTACTTTATATCAGACAACTACATTCACAGTATATGCTATTGGAGCAAAAGGTTGTAAATCTCTTAATCCGGCAACAATAAGAATCGAAGTTACTCCGGAAATCACTTCACCATTAAAAGATGTTGAAATGTGTATTGGTGATAAAGTGACTCTTGATGCGGGTGCAGGACAAGGCTTTAAGTACCTTTGGAGTACAGGTGCAACAACACAGAAAATTGATGTAGACCAATGGGGAATCTATTCTGTAGAAGTTGATAACGGAATTTGTAAGAAAGTTTTCGAAGCTAAAGTAATGGGTGCAGCTACTCCTTTTGTGACTGGATTAAATTATGAAAGCATTAAGAAAACAGTAACGATCATGGCTGAAAACCCTCCAATGAATAATATGCCAAGTACTTTGGAGTATTCTATTGACAACGGAATCAGCTGGCAGGATTCAAACGTGTTTACCAGCCTTTTAGACAATACAAACTATACAGTTTTGGTAAGAAGAGTAGGTACACATTGTGTGGGATCTCTTGAATTCTTTACATTGCAAATCAATAATATTATTACTCCAAACGAAGACGGAATCAATGATGTACTGGATCTTAAAGCTCTTGGAGACTTTAAAAACTTTACAGGTTCTGTGTATGACAGATATGGAGTGGAAATGTTCAGATTCTCAAAAGAAAATCCTATCTGGAATGGTACAGTGGGAGGTAAGAGACTTCCTACAGCAACATACTGGTATAAGTTCAATTTTGAGTATCCAAAATCAAAAGCTCAGATGAACTGGTCAGGATGGATCATGCTGAAAAACAGAAATTAGAATTGATAATGTAATATAAAAGAAAGCCTTTCAAATGTATTTTGAAAGGCTTTCTACTTTTTTAGGAATAAAGGTCGTTATGGGTATTTCAACAAAAAAGCTCCGTTATCAGGAGCTTTTATTTTTGCGTTTATTGATTTTCTTTCCAGAGATTGGCGAAGTTGATAAAATCTGTTACACTAAGTTCTTCCGCTCTTTTATCTAAAAACTCATGGCCTTTTAAAGCTTCGGGAATATTTAAAGATTTCAGTGCATTAGACAATTTTTTTCTTCTTTGGTTGAATCCTGTTTTTACAATCTGTTTAAAGAGAATTTCGTTGCCTGCAAGACCTTCCTTAGGATTTCTTGTAATACGGATTACTCCGGATTTTACTTTTGGTGGCGGATTGAAGACATTCTCATGTACTGTAAACATATAAGATACATCATAATAAGCCTGGATCAGGACAGAAAGTATACCGTAATCTTTAGTTCTCGGAACGGCAGCGGTTCTCTCAGCTACCTCTTTCTGAAACATTCCTACCATTTCTGGAATCAGTTCATAATGATCTACAATTTTAAATAAGATCTGCGATGAGATATTATACGGGAAATTACCAATGATGGCAATCTGATCATCTTTGATAAAACTGAAGTCCTGTTTCAGGAAGTCTCCCACAAAAGTATCTTCAGTAACCTTTGTATAATTTTTTTTCAGGTATTCGATAGACTCTGTATCAATCTCTGCAAGGTAAATGTTCTGATCCTTTTCAAGAAGATATTTGGTAAGAACTCCCATTCCGGGGCCTACTTCCATGATGTTATTATAGTTCTCAAAACTAAGACCTTCTACGATTTTTCTTGCGATGTTTTCATCTGTCAGGAAGTGCTGCCCAAGATGTTTTTTTGCTTTTACACTCAAGGTTTTTTATGATTTTATTAACAATGATTTTCTTTATTTCGTCCCAAATTTCGGAAGATTTTTTCTATTTTAGCCAAAAATTTTAATATTAATGGCTAAATCTGTAGATGAATTTAATAAGAAAAGGCTTCGGTCCAGCAATATTACAGTAGTGATAAGTATTGCCTTAGTGTTATTTTTGTTAGGATTAATGGGGCTTATTTTAATTAATGCCCAGAAGTATTCTGACTATATCAAAGAACAGTTGGTGGTGAACGCCTACTTTGATGAAAATTATGATGCTAAAGATTCTGTAAAAATTGCAAAACTGGAGGAAGAAACTTTTAAAAAGGTACAGACATTAGGTCCAGTAAAAAAAGCAACCTATATTTCAAGAGACATGGCTGCAAAAGAAGCCAAGAAAAGTATGGGAATTGACAGTGATGCATTGTTTGAAGAAAATATTTTCCCTTCTTCTATTGAAGTTGCTTTAAAACCGGAATTCGTAGATCCGGCAAAAATTGATGAAGCGATCAAAGAAATCAAATCTGTTCCCGGTATTATCGATGTTAAAAATGACAGTACTTTGATGGTAGATGTTTACAATAACCTGAGCAGAATCTTAAAGTGGATCTTTGGATTTTCAATTCTGTTCCTGGTATTGGCTGTTGTATTGATCAACAACTCTATCCGTCTGAAAATATTCTCGAAGAGATTTATTATTAAAACAATGCAGCTGGTAGGAGCGAAAAGAAGATTTATTCTTAAACCTTTCATCATAGAAGCGATCATTTTAGGAGCTATTGGTTCCGTAATTGGTCTTATTGCTTTAGGTGGGGTTTGGTATTATTTCACAAGCCAGATTGGTTCTGCTTTCGTACAGGACAACAATCAGTACTTCTGGTTAGTGATCTTGGTACTGGGAGTAGGAGTCTTTATCTCTGTCTTAAGTACAATTTTCGCTACATGGAGATTCTTAAAATCAAACGTTGACGATTTATATTACTCTTAACAATGAGCAAAAAAACAAATAAATTTTCCGCTTCAGACTTTGGACATGAGGCTGAAGTAGCACAGGAAAACGCTTTCTATTTCGGACCGCAGAATTTCAAGTGGATGCTGATAGGGCTGGCATTTATTGTCGTAGGATTTCTACTGATGATGGGACCCGATGCCAATACGGTAGATGGTAAGTTTGACCCGAACTCATGGAATGACGATATCTTTTCTTTCAGACGAATCAGAATAGCACCTCTCTTTGTTGTTATTGGGTTTGTAATAGAAGTATATGCTATCTTAAAAAGAAAATAAATAAATTTTTATATTTTGAGATTAAGAGATTAAGAAATTGAGAGTCCTGTATTCTGAATTTCCGGATCTCTTAATCTTTTAATTTTTTAAAAGAATATGGATTTAATCAAAGCAATTATTATTGCCATTGTAGAAGGGTTGACAGAATATCTTCCAATTTCTTCTACTGCACACATGGGATTTACGGCCAACCTTATGGGGCTTGAAGAAACAGAATTTTTAAAAATGTTTCAGGTATCCATTCAGTTTGGAGCTATTTTATCAGTCGTAGTGGCTTACTGGAAAAAGTTTTTTGACTTAAATAATATTCAGTTCTATTTTAAACTCGCTTTTGCTGTAGTTCCAGCATTGGTTTTGGGCTATTTATTCGATGATAAAATTGAAGCTGTTCTTGGAAATCAAATCGCTATTTCTTCGGTGTTGGTTTTGGGTGGCGTTATTTTACTTTTTGCTGACAAATGGTTTAAGAATCCTAAAATAGATGACGAAAAAGGAATTACGATAAGAAAAGCAGTGACTATTGGTTTCTGGCAATGTCTTGCAATGATGCCGGGAACGAGCCGTAGTGCGGCTTCTATCATTGGAGGAATGACTCAGGGACTTACCAGAAAAGCAGCTGCAGAATTCTCTTTCTTCCTGGCGGTACCTACGATGCTGGCAGTAACGGTTTACTCGGTTTTTGTTAAAACCTGGGGAAAAGAAACTGCAAATCCGCAGAAAGGATATGAAATGATTATGGCTTCACAGGATCACATTATGATCTTTGTGGTAGGTAATGTTGTCGCATTTATTGTAGCACTTATCGCTATCAAAGCATTCATTGGAGTGCTTAACAAATATGGATTTAAACCTTGGGGCTGGTACCGTATTTTTGTTGGAGTTGCTCTGTTGATTTATTTTTATTTCTTTAAATAGGAAATTACTCATTATACCCCATTCATGACTGCTGAAGAACTGAAATCAGGATACGTTTTTTTATTAGATAAGCCTTTGGACTGGACTTCTTTCCAGGCTGTCAATAAAATGAAATACAAACTTAAAAGGGAATTTGATCTCCCTAAAAAATTTAAAATAGGACATGCAGGGACTCTAGATCCCAGAGCAACAGGCCTTTTGATTGTATGCTGTGGAAAATTCACTAAGAAAATTCCGGAAATACAGGATGCTCCCAAAGAATATTGGACAGAGATTAAGATTGGTGTACAGACAGAATCTTATGATACTGAAAAGCCTGAAATTCTTCATCAGGATATTGCTCACATTTCTGAAGAACAGATACAGGAAGTTCTTGAAAAATTTGTTGGAGAAATTGAACAGAAACCTCCCATTTATTCAGCTATTAAAATTGATGGTGAAAGAGCTTACAACCTTGCAAGAGCTGGGGAAGAAGTGGAAATGAAGGCTAGAAAAACGACTATTCATTATATTAAAGATATTAAAATAGATTTTCCTTTAATAAGCTTTATGGTAGGCTGTTCTAAAGGGACATATATCAGAAGTCTTGCACATGATATCGGGCAGGAATTGGGAGTGGGAGCCTATCTGACCCAATTAAGACGTACTAAGATTGGAGATTACGCTATTGAAAATGCTACAGATCATTTTTTAAATAACGAGTACAGGTTCGAGGATCTATAAAAATATAATGATCTTTATTTCTTTCCCTATTTACTCAATAAAATTACCGGCGAAATCAGAATAGCTGGCAGGTATAATTTTTTACCTAATTTTGCATTGGGAAAAGGATTGAAATATTGCTTTATAGATCATAAGTATTGTATAATACAGCTCAAATTTATTTTTGTCCTGGTGATGATATGATGCTTCTACAAGTTTCAATTCTGATTTTTGTAGAATAAAAGAAGGAAAATAGACTCATTTTAGAAATTCGTAATTTCCCAAAATCCAAAGCTGCCTTTATATGAGCAGGCTATGGAATTACAATTTTCAGCAATAAAATTATACAGGCTACAGAGAAGACTAATGGAAAAAACACGTATCAATAAATATTTATCAGAAGTAGGGTACTGTTCTAGAAGAGCAGCAGATAAGCTTTTAGAAGAAGGCAGGATCAAAATAAACGGGAAAATTCCTGAAATGGGAACGAAAGTTTCTGATGAAGATCTTGTAGAGGTAGATGGAAAACCAATCAGAGAACCTCAGGAAAAGCCGATATATATTGTTTTTAATAAACCGGTAGGAATTGTATGTACTACGGATACAAAACGTGAAAAAAATAATATTGTAGATTATATCAACCACCCGAAAAGGATTTTTCCTATCGGAAGATTAGATAAACCAAGTGAAGGACTGATCTTACTGACAAGTGATGGTGACATCGTCAATAAAATTCTAAGAGCCCGTAATAATCACGAGAAAGAATATATAGTTCGTGTAGATAAGCCGGTTAATCCGAGATTTCTGGAAAAAATGAGAAATGGAGTTCCTATTCTGGATACCGTAACAAAAAAATGTGAGGTAGAAAAGATTGATGATATGAATTTCAGAATTGTTCTTACCCAGGGACTTAACAGGCAAATCCGTAGAATGTGCGAATATCTCGGATATGAAGTGAAAAAACTGAAGCGAATCCGTATCATGAACATCAAACTTGACCTCCCCGTTGGAAAATGGAGAGATCTTACGGAAGATGAACTGGGTGCATTGAATTCTATGCTTTCAGATTCTACTAAAACAATCGACTAAGACTTTTACTTTACTTTAACGGTTTCACTTTTATATTTTCCTGTATTTACTGCTGGAAATGTAATTGTATTTTTGCTGTTTAATGATTTTTCACATATTGGTGTAATATATTTTAATTTCTACTGAAAATAGGTTATATTTATAATAGTAATAACTATAACCTGAAAATCATGAAATTTAAATTCAATTTAGTTCTTTTGTTTGTGACTTTGGTAATGTTTACTAATTGTCTGAATGACCACGATCCGGATCATCCACATGATTCTTCGTTTTACATTGATTACAGAAGTTTAAAAGGATTACCAGACGGAATCGCCGTTATTGAACTCGATCCTGAAGCCCCGAATTTTGGAAATATCAGCAGCAGGCTTGAATTAGGAGTTGGTGTATTACCGCATCATATTTATTACAATCAAAACGCAAAAAAAATGTTCACCACTGCTTTGGGAGGCAGCTATCTCTATGAGATAAAAACAGGAGAAGACCAAAATGGGCTGCCAAAATTAATTGATGCAACCCCTATCGACACTGGTGAGAATACAGTTGGTGAAAATTTATTTTTCACGAATGACGGAAGATACTTTATGACCTTTATGGGGGGAGCAGGAGGCCCAAAAGATGGTAGTATAGGTGTTTTTAATGCTAATAATAACCAACTTATCAAAACGATTAAAGCACCAATTCAGGACAATCCCAATCAATTTATAATGTATCCGCATGGTATCTCAATCAATGAAGAAAAAGGATTAATGATGGTGAGCTCAACCATTCACCCAGATCTCACTACTGGGATGGGAAATACATGTACTTTAATAGATCTCAATACTTATGAATTAAAGAAAACTTATCGGGTAGCTGACTCTCCAACAGATATGTCTGCTCCTGTGGAAGTTTTACTGCTGCGTGGGAAATTTCCGCAATATGCACTTGCTACAACCATGCTTGGAGGTGATATCTGGCTGGCCCCTTACAATGCTGTCGCCAAAGAATATGATGCTTTTAGTAAGATTTTTGACGGAAGCACACAAGGGTTAGGCTGGGCACTCGAAATGTATATTGATGATTCAAACAAACTGTATGTGAGTTTTGCAGAACCCGGAAAAGTGCTTGTCTTTGATATCAACAATCTTCCCCAACTAAAACTTTTGAAGACTTTAAATGCGGATAAAGGAGCCCATCATATGGCTTTCTTCAAAACCAAATCAGGAAAAGAAGTTGTAGCTGTACAAAATAACTTATTGGATATCCCTAATTTAAATTCCGGAACCATTAGTGTGATTGATATCAACACAGGAACCACCTTAGGTACAGTGGATTTACGCGGCCGATATGGAATACTTCCGGAATCAATTGAAGGAACCAATGGCCCGAGCAATTATATGCATCACTAAAATCTAGAATAGAATTTTAGATAATAAACTATTCCAAAAAAGTAATATTTTGGAATAGTTTTTATTGGAAATAAGTTGAACGTTAGTAGATGTAGTTAAGTATTAAAAATTCAAATAGGTTAACGGGTTGATTGTTTCTTTTTGATATGAGCTTATGTTATTTTGTATACAATCTCATTCTTTCTTCATACTCAGGTTTTAGTTTTAAAAACTTCCATATTTTTTTATCGTCAGGATTACTGATTCGGTAGAATATGATTTTATCTGCAGAATATTTGAAATAAGGATGATTTTTAAGCCATTCTTCAGGCGCATCCACTAATGAATATCTGGGTACTTCTGAAGTATTCAACGGTGCTGTTGAAATTAGCTTTTGAACAAGTTCCTGATCAATATTGTAGGTGCTTAAAATCTGTTGTTTATTGACGAAACCTCCTAATTTTTTTCTGAAGCCAATAATAGAACCTGCGCTTCTTTCATCCAGACCAAATTCTATAAGCTGTCTGAAAGTAATCACATTGAGATCTGTTTTTGAAAAATCTGTTTTTTCTTGTTGCTTTTCCTGAAGTTTGATATAAGGTTTCATTTCCTGAAATTTCTCAGCAGAAATTACAAAACACTTTTGCAGATCTTCCGGGCTTTTAAAACTACCCCGTAGATTTCTATCCCGGTAATTGATAATGGTAACCGCTTGTTTTTCTGAAAACCCAAATGCTTTCCAGCCCTCCATATCCAGTTGATTAGGATCAAAAGAATGATATTGAATCTTGGTTTTAACCGTATTATTCTTTTCAGAGTTTTGGAACGTTTCGGGAGTTTTTGCTGGTAGCAGCAAATAAGGTTCAAGCTTGCTGTAATTTTCCGGAGAGATGATAAAACATTCTTTAAACTTCTCCTTACTGATAAAGCTTCCCCCCAGATAATTTCTGTATTTCAAAATAGCTTCTGCCTGTCTTTCGCTGAAACCCATTTTGAGCCAATCGTTAGCAGAAAACCGATCAGGATTGAATTTCCCTGAAATAATAATTTCTTTCTTTCCATAGCTATTGAATCCTTTTGAATTTCCTTTCTCTGCTGTTTCAGGAAGTAAAATGAATGATTCCAATTCACTGAATTTCTCGTCAGAAATGGCGTAACATTTTTTTAACTGTTCTTTTGATGTAAATTTTCCTCCTACAATATCTTTATACTTCATAATTGTAGCAGTCTGTTTCTCTGAAAAACCAAGTTTTTGCCATTGCTCTTTATCCAGTGTATTGGGATCAAAGTCTGATAGATCTAAAGAATTTGAAGAACTTGTAATGAACTTTACATCAGGAAAAGGTTCTTTTTCCCGACTGGTGTATTTCTGATAGGCCAATAAAATAGTCAGCAATGTGACCATGAATGCCAATTTTCGGTAATAGTTTTTTCTCATCATACAGTAAAAATATCAATAAACATAAAGCATGTCAATAGCTGATAATGAAATGATTAAATATGATATGCAGATTGTATTTAATGCTTAAAAAGCAAATAGAAATTTGATCTTTTATATGATATAATTTCGTAATTGAGAGCGAATATTTTGATTAAGGTTTATCTGTTTTTTATTTATATACGACAAGTTTTGTCGTTGTCCATAGATAATTTTGCATCAGGATAAGACACATAAAGATATTTATGATAATAATTTAATAATAAATAGTAAGATTTATGTTAAATCGCAACTTTGTGATTTTCATGTCTTAAAAAGTGTTAAATTCGCGCAGTTTTCAATAAACTAATTACTAACTCAGAAAACAACATTGGAATGAAAAAATTCTATATCGGTGCATGTACTTTATGCACGGTCTTGGGCATTTCTGCCCAGGAAGTGGTATGGCAGAAAGATATCAAATCCTCTACCCAGGATTTTCTTAGCCAGGTCACTACAACAATCGATCAGCAGTATCTGATTACAGGAAGCTCTATACAATCTAAAAGCCAGTCGCAAGCTGCCAATAGCCAAAAGCAAAACAACGGCTATGATTTCCACTTGGTAAAACTAAACCAGCAGGGAAATGAAGTCTGGGAGAAATACTTCTCAGGACAAAATCATGATTATTTATCAGCTACTGTTACCACGCAGGATGGTGGATTTTTATTAACCGGAACTTCTTATTCCGGAAAAGGATTAGATAAAAAAAACGATTCTAAAGGAGGCTCAGATATCTGGCTGATCAGAATCAATGAATTTGGAGATGAACTATGGCAGAAAACCTTGGGGAGTTCTTCAGACGAAGAAGCCAGAGCGGTTATTCAAACTACAGACTTAGGGTTCTTTGTAGCAGGAAATGTACAGAATTCTTCAAAAGGTTACGGTTCCAAAGATGTCTGGATCACGAAATTGGATAAAGACGGAAAAGAACTCTCCCAATTAATCTTAGGCGGAAAAGGTTTAGACGAAGTTGAAAAGATGATTCCAACAAAGGATGGAGGAGCCTTACTTGGAATTTATTCCAGAAGCGGAGCTGTTAAAACAACTCATCAGCAATCAACGATCAATACTAGTACTCCGTCAGACAGACCTGCAACCCAAAACCTGCTCTCTGCAACCTCAAAGCAAAGCGACAACTTTGGTGAAGGCGATTACTGGATTGTCAAGTTAGACAAAAACGGAAAAGTAGAATGGGAAAAGAACTTTGGAGGGAAAGGAGATGATCATATCAGAACTCTGGCATTAACTTCAAATGGCTTCATCATTGGTGGAGAATCCAGATCCGAAAGATCAGGAAATAAAACCGTAGGTATTGAAGAAGGCACAGACCTTTGGTTGATTTCTTTAAATGAGAGAGGCGATGAACAATGGCAGAAATCCTACAATTTCAAAAATAGAGATATCCTAATGGGAATGAGTGTAATTCATTCCGCAGATGACAAATCTTCAAAAGGCATTCTATTAGGAGGTTATACTCAGGCTGAAGGAAGAATACAAACTGATGATGAAACCTTCTGGATGCTCTATCTTGATCAGAATGGCAATGAACAGTGGAGAAAACACGTCAAAGGAGAATCCAGAAAGAAAGAAGAAAGGCTTTCAGATTTAAAACTGAACAGAGACGGTTCAATTGTATTGGCAGGAACCAGTGCAGAAGAATTAGGCAAAGAAAACTGGAAGATCGTAAAGCTGGGTGACAAACAGGTTGATCAGTTAATTGAAAAATACGATATCAAAATCTATCCAAACCCTGTTTCTGATTATGCTTATGTAGAAATCGGCTTTGATTTTAAAGATGCTGATATTCTCTTGTATGATATGAGCGGAAGACAGCTTCAAAGTATAAAAATAAAGAACAGAGTGACCAAGATCAATACTCAATCTTTAGTTCAGGGAGCATACCTAGTAACGATCAAAACTGATACTAATAAAACAGCGAATGCGAAACTGATTAAAAAATAAAACTAATTTCATGAAGAAAAATATGATAGCTGTAATTTTATTACTGGCTTCTTTAAATACATCTTTTTCTGCTCAGGCGGGTAATACTTTCAATAAAGATGTTGATAATATCAATAAAATGTTTCCTGCAGCTCCTACTTCAAATAATTTGATGAAATTTGAAGAAGTACCGGTAAGTTATTATACGGGAATTCCCGATATCAGTATTCCTCTTTTCAATATTCCAACCAGCAGTCCAAATGTAAATTTAAATATTCAGCTAAAATACCATCCCCTAAGTGCTAAACCGGATGATAAAGCCGGAGAAACAGGTCTTGGGTGGAATTTATTAGCTGGAGGTACAATCACAAGGACCGTAAGAGGTGGTGGACCTGATGAAAGAACATCCTCTACAACAAATTCTTCTCCTCCCACAGTAAAATACGGTATTTATATGCATGGGAATAATCCTACTTATCAAATGGTATTTGACCAGAGTACAAACTGGGATTTTATTGAGTATGGTTATTATGCGGGGACTGGTAGATATGATACAGAATATGATCTGTATCAATATAATTTTATGGGACAGGCCGGACGATTTATCATTAAGAAAGATCCTAATGGAAATTTTATAGTAGAAAAGCTGGATCGGAATAATTTAAAAATAATCAGTGTTTTGTCTGCTGATGGTAATGATATTGAGGGAGTTATTATTACAGATGATAAAGGGGTTAAGTATATTTTTAAAGGGATGGAAAAGTCACTCAGAAATATTTCTACGGTAAAAATAGGGCTTGCCAATCATGTTGGAAACGTAACGAATAATATTGCAGGAGGATTCTATTTTACTTCCTACCATCTTGATCAGGTAAAAGATGTTAATGATAATGTGGTACTTTCCTTTAAGTATGAGCAACCCTCATTAGTAAAATATGATGATCCTGTGACGATGACAATAAGGATGCCTGGAGATGTCCTATATACAAATACTTTGGCAGGAAGTCCTGACGGCTCTCTTCCGGGACAGGAAGAGAGACAAACGGTTACCAATACTTCGCAAACTAAACTACTCACCAATATTACCATTACCGACAAAGGAAGTGTTAATTTTATTTATGAAAAAGGTAGAAATGATTCTAATTATCTTAATTCTGTAGATCTTTATAAGCTAAAATCTGTTCAGTCGAATAGTCTAGGACAAAATACAAACCAATATATTGATAAATATTCTTTTGATTATGATTATTCTAATTCTACAGTAATGTCTGGGGAAGGTACTTTTCAAGGTTTTAATAAACTTGTACTGAAAAAAGTGACTAAATTGGAGAATGGCAATCCAAACGAGTACAGTATCAACTATAATAACATCAATGGAGTATTAAAAAAGGATAAGTGGGGATATTATAACGGCGATCTCTCAGAAGCTATCAGCCAAGATGTTATTAAATCTATTACCTATCCTACCAAAGGTTTGGTTAATTTTAATTTTGATGAAAATGTCTACAGCCATATGCCCGGAAAATTTACTCCAATGGAAGAAGTGACTGGAGAGTGGGAAATTCAAGATAAAAATTTTTCTTTAACAGGACTTAATTCCTTTAGTACAACAGCAAAGGTTGAGTTCTTCACCTTGATTTCTCCTCAAAAAGTAAAACTTCATTTGGGCTTCGGAAACTTAGTGTATTCAAACTGGAATTTTAAAATATATAAGAAACTTAGTGACAATACGTTTACCGAGGTTTTTTCCACCGGTTTGGCGGCGCAAATGTGTGATCAGCCCAGTGGTGGTTCCTTTTGTCCGGTATATGGAGCTGGTGATAATGGTGCGGTTATATCAGAACGAGAAGATGAAACAAATACCTTAGCACCAGGAGTATATTACGCATCTCTTTCAGGCTCTTATGGCCCGACACACAAGCCAGTTTCTTATGCTTTTGACGCATATACCAGGGAGCCCTATTTCAAAAGTTATGTGACTAAAAAAGGAGGTGGATTAAGGATTAATAATATTCAATATTTTGATAATCCAACTTCAACTGTACCTGTAAAAGAATTTGTATATGATTACAAAGATATAGAAAATCCTCAAAAAAGCAGTGGTGCTTTAGTTTTTCCAGAGCCGATTTTTAAATATTCCGAATATATTAATTATAAGTACGTTCAAACTCCAAGCGCATACACATTTTACGAATGTACATCAGATACTACAACAAATTTTAATATTATTCCTGCAGAGAAGACCCAAGGCTCCGATGTTGGTTATCAGTATGTAACTGTAAAACAAATTGTAAAAGATGTTAATAATACAACTACAGATAAAGGTAGAACCGTATATAAGTTTAGATCTCCGATAGACTTTCCTAATCCTGATGTTTTTTCAACGGATATGCCAATACTTCCTATTACCAATCATGATTACTTGAGAGGACAAATGATTTTTGAGAAAAAATATGATGTCAATGGGGAAATTCTTTCGGAAATAAATAAAGAATACAATACGCTTGTTTTTGAGAAATTAGAGGGCGTTAAAATTAAAGATAATTTTTATAATAATATTAATCCAACTTACTATAGTTTTCCCTTTTATGATGCTTTTAAAGCTCATTTTCCTAACGTTCTTTTATCTACTCCTTATAAGTATTATGCTCAATACGGTGTCACTTTACCTACCCAGCAACGTGAAACCTCTTATTTTTATAAGAATGGTGTTCAGAGTTCAGTAAGTTCAACCACGAATACAGCCTATAATATGGAAGATTACCCTATCAATGTCACTCAAAGTGTTCAGGGAGGCGACACCTATGTTTCAGGGTATAAATATGCAAAGGAAAAAGTAAATCAGAGATTGATTACAGCCAACATGCTTGCAATTCCACTGGAAATAGAGTCTAAAAAGAACGGACAAACCTTATCAAAAACGGAAACAAAATATGATAACCCATCGAACTTACTACCAAGTTCTGTAGTATCTACTGATCTACAAAATGTTATTTCTACAGAAGCTACTTATGATCAATATGATTCAAAAGGAAATCTGTTACAATATACGACCAAAGCAGGTCTTTCAACAGTAATTGTTTGGGGGTATAACCAAACTCAGCCTATTGCCAAAATACAAGGAGCAAAATTAACAGATATCCAGCAGTCATTAATTGATTCTATTGTTAATGCTTCCAATACAGATGCTTTAGCAGCTTCTGGTAATGATGAGACTACATTTTTATCTGCATTGAATTCATTCAGAGCTAATACTTCATTATCCAGTTATCAGATTACTACCTATACTTACGATTCTTTAGTAGGAGTAAGAAGCATCACTTCACCATCCGGAATTAATGAATTTTATATTTATGATAGTGCTAATCGGTTGAAAGAAATCCGTCAGCAGGAAAAAGATAGCAGCGGAAATATGATCTATAAAACGGTAAAAGAATTCAAATACAATTATAAAAACTAAACACAACCATGAAAAAACTTATAATTCCTATAGGGATTCTTATTATGGGAACCGCCAAGTCCCAGCTTACCAGTACGGAAAACTATGTGTATTCAAAAACCTATCTGTCAGATCCTACGCTTACTAATGTTAAAACCTCGGAAACGGTTCAGTATTTTGATGGGTTGGGAAGACCCAAACAAATCGTCAATGTAAAAGCCTCCCCATTAGGGCGGGATGTGGTTACTCCTATTAAATACGACCAGTTCGGAAGACAGGTTCAGGACTATCTTCCTGTTCCCCAGGCAGGAACTCTCAACGGGGCCATTACTCCTGACCCATTATCAAATGTAACTAGTACCCCTTATGGAACAGAGAAAATCTATTCAGAGAAGTTTCTGGAAAACTCACCCTTAGACCGTATTTTAAGCCAGAAACAAGTTGGAAGCGCTTGGGATAATAAGCCTGTACAATTTGGATATGATGCCAATGCAGATGGCGAGGTTAAAAAATATACGGCCACTTTTAGCTATACCAATTTTGAATCAAAACTAATATTATCCGGTTCCTATGGAACAGGGCAGTTGTATAAAAATACGGTTACAGATGAAGACGGCAACTCAACCATTGAGTTCAAAAACGGACAGGGACAGGTTGTATTGGTCAGAAAAGTAATCAGTGCTACAGAAAATGCGGATACCTACTATGTTTACAATGACTATAACCAGCTGTCTTATGTGATTCCTCCCAAAGCCTCTGTAGAAGCAGATCCCAATACTGTTCTTAATGATTTATGTTACCAGTATAAATATGACGGAAGAAACCGCCTGGTAGAAAAGAGGCTGCCTGGCAAAGGCTGGGAATATATGGTATATAATAAAGCAGATCAGCTTATCCTGACCCAGGATACAGTTCTTAAAGATAAAGGGCAATGGCTTTTTACCAAATATGACCAGTTTGGAAGAGTCATTTATACTGGAATGACAAATAATCCTGCAAGCAGGGCATCAATGCAAAACAGTGTTAATGCCAATGCTAATTTATATGAAACCAGGACTGTTACGCCTGGATTTACCTTAAACGGCCTGCCTGTAAATTATACTAAGCTTTCGACTCCTACCGGTGTTACTCAGGTCTTAAGTGTTAATTATTATGATAACTATCCTGCATATAGTTTTAATCCGGCATTTCCTTCAACTATTCAGGGAGAACCTGTACTTTCCGGGACGCCTACAGCGGATGGAAGGAGTACTAAAGGACTTCCTGTGATGAGCTTTGTAAAAAATATTGAAGATGATAACTGGACAAAAAACTACACTTATTATGATCAAAAGGGAAGAGCTATTGGAAGCCATTCTATCAACCATTTGGGAGGATATACCCACACAGAATCCAAGCTTGATTTTGCAGGTGTTACGAAACAGACTGTCACCAAACATAAAAGATTAGGCACCGATACAGAAAGAATCATTACAGAAACTTTTGATTATGATAATCAGAACAGGTTATTGGTTCACAAACATCAGGTTGACAGCAATCTGGTAGAATATTTGACTCAAAACAAGTATAATGAAATTTCCCAGTTAGAATCTAAAAAAGTAGGAGGTATTGCAGCGGCTTCTCCACTTCAGCAGATGGATTATAAGTATAATATCCGTGGCTGGATGACCCAGATTAATGACCCAGCCAACCTAAACGGAAAACTTTTTGGTTATAAAGTAAAATATACAAATCCTGTCTATTCAGATATTTCTCCTGGTAAATATAATGGAAACATTGCTGAAATAGACTGGAATATGTCAACGGTTAATAATCTGAAAAGATATAACTATACTTATGATAAGCTTAATAGATTAACAGATGCCGAATATGCAGAACCGGAGACCACTAATCCGCATAATAAGAATTTTGATGAGCGTTTAATCTATGATGCAAACGGAAATATTGCATTTTTAAAAAGAAATGCTATCCCTGTTTACGGTGCAACTGCTACACAGGTAGATAATCTTGAATATAAATATACAGGAAACCGTTTGAATCAGATCATTGAAAGTTCATTAAATGATTCTGGTTATGAAGGAGGAAATAATATCATTGATTATGATCTCAATGGAAACATGATCACCATGAAAGATAAAGGAATTCAGACTATTCAGTATAACTATCTGAGTTTACCGGATTCCTATACAATCACCCAGAATAATCCTTTTGGACTTCCTATGAACAGCGGGTTAGAATATCTGTATCGTGCTGATGGTGTGAAACTTCGTAAAACATATTCCATTGCTCCGCCACGTGGGCAGACAACTATTACAATGACCGATTATCTGGATGGTTTCCAGTATTCATATCGTGAAGGGGATGGGATATGCCTTGAATGTCGTACGGAAACAGCTTTTGAAGAACAGGCTTATAAGAATATCAATACTATTTCTGGTATTGGTGGTACTCCGGTATGGAAACTCGATTTTGTACCTACACCTGAAGGGTTTTACAGTTTCACAGAAAACCGTTATATTTATCAATACAAAGATCACCTTGGCAATGCCAGAGTAAGCTTTGCAAAAAGCAGCGAAGGCGCTCTTGAAGTTACAGATACCAACAACTATTATCCATTTGGATTAAATCATATTGAAGGACTGCTCAGTACTTCTAATTTTGGAGGATATTATAGCTACAAGTATAATGGAAAGGAATTACAGGAAACGGGTATGTATGATTATGGAGCAAGATTCTATATGCCAGATATTGGAAGATGGGGTGTTGTAGATCCACTGGCTGAAACTTCAAGAAGATGGAGTCCATATACATATGCTTATAACAATCCGATAAGGTTTATTGATCCTGATGGAAGGCAAAATAAAGATATTACTATTCCAAGCGGAACTGATCAAAAAGGTATTGATGCTATAATGGCAAATCTTCAAAAATTGACTAGAGATAAATTAACAACTGTTAAAGGTGTTAATGGAAAAACACATGTTTTAATAGAGGAGTTTGAAAAAAATGGGAAATTTGAAAATGGAACTCAATTAATAAGAGATTTAATAACTGATGAACATAATGTTGATATAAGAATTGGTAAATCTAGTTTTGCTACAGCTAAAAATAAGGAATTAGCATCAAATGGTGTCGGAACAGATTCTGAGATAACATTTAACCCTACAGGAAAGCAGGATATGAGAGTTTTTGGAGAAGATGGAAACACTATGTATGAAACAGCACCAAACTTTATTGTATTAGGACATGAATTGATCCACGTTAAAGATCATTTTAGTGGTACACTTAATAAAACTGAGGCAGAACATAGTTATTCAGATTTAAAGGGAATAAGATTAATTGAGACACATCCTAAATCTGAATTTAGAGCATCTGGATTTCCAGGATTTGTAGGTAAAGATGGATATTCAGAAAATAAGATAAGAAAAGAACACAAATTAAAATTAAGAGCGTCATATGAAGTTTTTACAGGCCGAACTAGGTAAAAGTATAATAATATTGTTTATAGTTTTATTTTCATGTAAGGAAAATAAATTAATACAAGAAAAAGATAGAAATGATAAACTTTCAGTTGAAGTTTTATCAATCGAGAAGAAAAAAACATTATACAATATTTCAATTTTAGTAGATAATAATAGTGATGATAAATATGTCATGTTATATAAGTATCATGCATTTGAAGAAAAAGAGGCTTACCCAAAAGTAATTGAAAACGAAAGAGAAACTATTATTGATTATAATTTTTTTCTTAAAGATATAAATCTTGTTCAAGATTCTATTATAAACGATCCTTCTATACAAAATACGAATGAATCATTTTCTCTTTTTATTTTACCTAAAGGAAAAACTAGGGTAACATTAAAGGATATCCCTATATCAAATACAATAAATAAAAAGTATTTACATTTATATTTTAGTAAAATGAAGGAAGAAACATTTAAGATATTACCAAAATATACAAAAGAATATGATATAATTGCGAACGAAAAAGGATTTAGAAATTATAATTTTTCTAAAAAAGTAATTACTTTTTAAAAGACATTTGTGTTTGGATTAATCTCTTACCGCCGTGAGCGTCCTCGCTCGTGTCCGTGAATAAAATAAAAAACCACCGCGCAAGCAGTGGTTTTTACTCTCTTTTTTCTAGAGAAACTGTTATATTTACAAGTATAGGGACCATCTTGGAAATACCAGATAAGCTTTGCAAAAAACAGCGAAGGCGTTCTTGAAGTTACAGATACCAACAACTATTATCCATTTGGCTTAAACCATATTGAAGGGATGCTTAGTACTTCTAATTTTGGAGGATATTATAGTTACAAGTACAACGGCAAAGAACTGCAGGAAACGGGTATGTATGACTACGGCGCAAGGTTCTATATGGCAGACATTGGACGTTGGGGTGTAATCGACCCTAAGGGGCTGAGTTCCCCGCTTGGTCACCATATAATTATAGCCTTAACAATCCTATTCGATTTGTTGACCCTGACGGAATGGCACCAAATGATATTGTATTTATTAATAATCGTGGTGTAGAGGTTCATCGTATTAAAAATGATACTCAATTCAAAACATATATACAAGCATCAACAAATGCAAGTAGTAATCCTGCCCAAAGTACTGCAGGTTGGAAATCAGTTCCTATGCCTAACACAATTCAACACAGACCACAATCTAATGAAGATGTATCTGGTGCAGCTTATCAGGAAAATGATTATCAAATTGCAGCAAGAACGGGTTACTTTAATCAGGCTAAAAATTCAGGGCAACTAAATTTGGTAACTGAAGGAGGTAATCCTATTCCAACTGAAGCCACAAAAGATATTCCTGATTTAGACCCTACTTTAGTTAAAGCTGTTACTGTTCAGGAATCGAATGCGGGAACAACAGGTATTACAGATATTATGCAGGCTAACGTTCCCGGAGACTGGTCTAAAATGAAGAGTAGCTATCAATTAACTAAAGGTGAAAAAACAAGTGAAACGAACTCTTTGTATGCAGGAACAAGAGTATTAGCTACCAAAGGATTCAAAGGTGGAGTTTCGGTTGATAAAACAGGAAAAGTTACCTATAAATTTCAAGGATGGGCAAAAGCTGTAGAAGCATATAATGGTGGTGGAACTGCAGGTTATCAAAAAAGTGTTTTACAAATGCAACAAGAGTCTAAAAAACCTAAACCCTCAGATTATTAAAATATGAAAAGATTTTTTTTAAGTTTAATTATAATTTCATTAACAAGCTGTAATAAATCAGATTTACACAAAAATGATAAAAATAAAATTGCTGAAACAAAGTTAGACTACTATGAACGTTGTAGATTATTAGTTTTAGAACAAAACACTATTAATCAAGATTTTGGATTCACAAAAAAAGGAAAAGATATTGATGAACAAGTAGTCAAATATTTAGGGAATATTATTACCTCTAAAAAAGACACTCTAAAAATTTTAAACTCTGTTCATTATACAGGTATTTATGAGGATTCAAAGAGAGGAAACGGGCAAGTGTATATTTATAATTCTCACAATAAGTTGTTAGGTTTTTATAATTTAGGTTCTGCTTCTGCAGTACCTAACAGCATTGATAACAAGGAATTGATTTTTAAATATAACAATGAAAATTGTAACCAGGCTACCAAAATCAGTTTGAAAGACAGTATTCCTAAACAAATATTTGTACCGTGTACAAAAGAGGGCGGAGATATATATAATTTAGAAACTGCTCATAACTAAGAGAAAAGCCACCAAATTCGGTGGCTTTATTTGTGGTATCTTGGAAACTTTTATATATTTATAATCTAATAACCAAACTCTTAAACAATTTAAACATACAGGAGGATTATGCCTTGATTTTTGCTGTAATATTATATTACGAAGTCTTCTAATTGGTTTTTATTGATTATAGAATTGGTTTTTCAAATATTTTAATAAAAACATATTATTGCAAAAAGATGGGAGAATATTCAAAACGTATTGGAGAGGTCGGAGAAAATGTTGTAGTAGATTTTCTAAAACTCATTGGTTGGGAAAATCCTTTGAGAAATGATGATATTGACAGTATTGATAAGGATTTTCGTAAAAGAACAAATGGGATTGATGGTTATTATCATTATCTAAATCCTATGGTTAGTGGAACTATTGAGAATATATTGTATTCGTCTAAATATTCAACTGAAAGTATTTAGGTAGTGACGGGAAAAATGATAAAAAAGTATATATAAGTCAGGGAGATAAAAGTAATTATTTAACATCTTCAAAGCAAGAAATAATTGGAGGAGTAGCAAGTCTAAATGCAATTTCCACAGCTTTGAAATTAACTGCTGGGAAGTCTAATCATATCATAAGCCCTGATAATGTTAAGTAAGAGCAGATATTGATTTAGCAGGTAATAGAACAACATTTACAACTGGAGGGAAAGCAGCAACTAATCAAGGAACTGGAACAGTGAGTCCAATTGACGTAGCGGTGCAGCATGGTATAGGAACTCAACCAAATTCAGATATTGTATTGCATACACACCCAACCAAAACAATTTTTGAGAATGGAAAAACCTATACTTTTGTAGCAACGGAACCTTCTTCAGGTGATAAGGCAGATTTTGCCAACCGTAATACTAATATTATTGCAGGTAATTTAGAAAGAAATGCTGTGACGGTTAATTCTGATGGTACAGTTCAAGATCCTTATAATAAACAAGGAGCTATATTTTATGATCGCAATGCTAATGAGACTATGAGAATCGGTTTACCAGTAGTTAATAAAATATTATCTAGTTATGAAAATGGTCAAGTTAAACCTTAATAAGATTATAATTTTACTGTCATCTTTTGTGTCAGTAATAGCTTACAGTCAAAAAGTCAATTTAATAATTTTTATAAATAATGAAATCATCACAAGCCCAATTGGCTTAGAATTTTATAATAAAACTTCATCGGATAAATATGAGTTTACTTATTCTCCTGGAAAAGAAATTGATATTGTTAGTGATATTTTCAAAGAAAATATGATACTACGATTTGATGCATATGGTAATAAGGAAGACCCAATTAAGCGTTATAGTTATATTATACCTCTTAAAATGGATTTATTTAAAGATACCTCTTTTCTAATAATAAAAATTTACAATCTGGATAAAAAAAAATACAGAAAAAAGTATTGTAGATCAGAAGAACCATACGTAGTAGATTTTCATAAGAGTGGTTTGTACATAGACACTGTATCTGCAAAGTGTAAATAAGTACCTGCAGAGTTATGAACTTAAGCAGATGAGACATACCCCCCCGCTGCGCAAAGTCTCCCAACTTTGAGCTGGCTAAATAAAAATAAAACCCACTGCATTGTAGTGGGTTTTGTGTTGTCTAATGTTCTGTTTTGTATATGGAAACAGAACTAAAGAGCAGCAATATTTTTAATTTTGAGAGCCTGAATCCTCCCCGCTGGCGCGAGCGTTTCGCTCGTGTCCACGAATAAAACAAAACTCCTTGTATATCTTTATCAAAATACTGTGAATCACTTTATAAACAACCTACAGCCACCTAGAAAGTACCTCTAACCACTATAGTAAGTCTCTCGAGTCCCTTTATCAAGTGGCTAGAACCCCTTCGAAACAGTCTCCAACTATTTCATTAACGATCTCCAGACCGTTCTATAAGCCCTTTTACCCACTTATCAAGGCTGGAGACCGTTAATGAACCCCCTCTATCCCCTTGGGTAAGGGGGTATAAAAAGTAAAGCCGTTAATGGTCATGTTTTTTATTAATAGCCTGCCAGGCTTTCCATAGCTATAGAAAAAGGCTTTTCCTCCTGGAAGCTTACCTAGATTTGACGGGTAGCAGACAGTATAAACAAAAACCGCTGCAGTAAATGCAGCGGTTTTTAATATATTGTACAAAATCTATTCACCATCCCTTTCTCCCAAAGACTCTTTCAGCTTAATAAGCTCAGCTTTTACAAACTCCAGTCGGTCAATAAGAGTGATAGTTTCGGAGATTTTACTGTTTGTGGTCAGGGCGATGCGGGCTCCGTCCAGGGTATATCCTTTTTCTTTTACCAGATGGTAGATCATCTGAAGGTTTTTGATATCTTCAGGAGTGAAATATCGGTTGCCTTTCCTGTTTTTTTTAGGCTTGATAATAGGGAATTCCTGTTCCCAGTAACGTATTAATGAAGTGTTTACATCGAATGCTTTTGCCACTTCTCCTATAGAATAATACAGTTTATCAGCTAAATTTATTTTCATTTTACGACTCCTAAACCTCAAAGATAAAAATTTTTTAAAGTTGTATCCAAATATATTGGAAAAAGTAGGGTCTGACTTTCATTATACAACAGTAAACTTATCATAAAATAACATACATTAGTTTGTAACAGATAAGAAAGATCGGTATTACTGGTCTTTTTTTTGTCTAAATTTGTGAATCCTTACAAAGCATATAAATATAAGTGATGAATCCTATCTCTGTTCTTCATATCGATCTTTTTCAGGCAGGTAAAAATACTTCAGATTTTTATTTTAACACAATGAAGAATCATTTGGTGGTAGGACATCGTCATATAGAAAAGCCACACAGACATGATTTTTATGCTGCTGTTCTTTTCACCAAAGGAGTAGGAGTGCATGAAATCGATTTTCAAAAATATGATGTTTCTGAGGGAAGCCTTTTCTTTCTTTCACCCGGACAGATTCACAGTTGGGAGCTTTCAGAAGATATAGAAGGTTATATTTTCTTTTGTTCTCAGGAATTTTATGAAATGCATTATGTAAATCAGAAACTGAGGAATTTTCCCTTTTTTGGATCTGTGTCTTTTCCTAGAAAGCTTCAACTGGATGCTTTGGAATTGAAGAAGAATATTAGTTTATTTCAGGAATTGGGAGAAGAACATCAGGCTAAAAATATAATGAAAGAAGGGCTTATTTTGTCATTGATGTCCCAGATCTTTATTAATTCCACCCGGCTATTTTCAAGAGACTTTGATACACAGGATTCTGCCGCCGGACTTTCCTATTTTAAACATTATCAGGATTTTGAAAATCTGATTGAACAGCATTTTGCAGAACATAAATCGATTACCCATTATGCTTCTTTATTAGGGATTTCCTCCAAACATCTGAATAGAATTGTACAGACTGTTGTTCAAAAAACAGCTACTGATGTTATTACAGAAAGAGTGGTACTGGAAGCCAAAAGAATGTTGATGTATCTGGACGAAAGCCTGGTTGAAATTGCTTTTAGATTAGGATATGAAGAATATTCCTACTTTGTAAGAGTATTCCGGAAAAGCTCCGGAATGACTCCCACTCAGTTTATGAGGAAATATAAGGCTTAATTTAGTTGATAGTTCAATGTTTAAGGTTTAAGGTTTAAGGTTGTCAGTTCTGATATCTTAGTTCTCTGTTAAGATTCACTATTCACTTGCGAAGCAAAATTCACCATTGATATAATAAAACCTCTATCAATATTTCACAGAGTATTTTCCCTAGTCCCTACTGCCTGCAACCTACCATCTGCTCCTAAAGAGCTAACTTAAACGGCCCTTCAAAAGTTGTTTCAAAAGAATCTATCAGTTTTCCTTCCTCATCAAAAACTCCGATGATCATATTTTGTTTTGAAAACTTAATCTCATCTTCAGGGAAGGAGATATTGATGTTTCCTTTCAAGATTTGGTCTCCTTTCAAGATGATTTTTTCAGAACCAAAATACGTGATTTCAGCATTTGATGGAGTGATAACTTTGATACTTAAAGTCTTTTTCTCATTAGATTTATTCAGAAGCGTATAAATAAAGGTATTGGTAATTTTACCATTTTTAACGAAGAATGTAGAGCCTGCCGGTTTGATGAATTTCGCTTCCATAGAACCTCGGTCGTACATTAAAAATCCAAGAAATCCAATCAGCAATGCCAGGATAATGGTCGTCGCTTTCATTCTCGGAGTAAATCTGAACTTTTCGCGGTTTTCTATTTCTGATTCTGTAGCATAACGAACCAGTCCTTTAGGTAGACCTACTTTTTCCATCACTTCATCACAGGCATCAATACAGGCGGTACAGTTAACGCATTCCAATTGTTGCCCGTTTCTGATGTCAATTCCCGTAGGACAGACAACAACGCATTGATTACAATCTATACAATCTCCTTTACCAGCCGCTTTTCTATCTTCATTATTTCTCCATTTTGAACGGCCTTCCCCTCTTTTAAAATCATAATATACGTTGATTGTCTGTTTATCAATTAGAACTCCCTGAAGTCTTCCGTAAGGACAAACCAGAGTACATACCTGCTCACGAAGCCATGCAAAAACAAAATAGAAAGTCATCGTGAAAAAGATCATCGTAATAAACTTCAAAGGATGTTCTGAAGGTCCTTCCAGCATGATCTGGAAAACCTGCTCATAGCCTACAATATACATAAACATGAAAGTAGAGATGACCAGCGAAATCAAAATAAAAACAGACCATTTTGTCAGTCTTTTTCGGATTTTTTCAGCATCCCATTCCTGTCTGTCGAGTTTCATCTGTTTGTTTCGGTCTCCTTCAATCCAGAATTCTATTTTACGGAAAACCATTTCCATAAAAAGAGTTTGAGGACAAAGCCAGCCACAGAATATTCTTCCGAAAACTACAGTAAATAGCATCACAAAAATAACAGAAGTTACCGCTCCCAAAGCAAGGATAAAAAAGTCCTGCAGGTAAAAAGGCTGCCCAAGGATAAAGAATTTCCTGTCGATGACATTGATGAGCAGAAAAGGATTATTGTTGATCTTTACAAAAGGCAGTCCGAAAAATATAGCAAGAAGAAGATAGCTGGTGTAATTCCTGTAGTTGGTGTATTTTCCTTTAGGTTTTCTGGGGAATATCCACTTCCTTTTTCCGGTTTCATCCATTGTTCCCACTGAATTTCTGAAATCTTCATTTTCAATTTCCAAAGACTTGATATTGTTGGACTCTGCGCTCATTGTTGTATGCTATAAAAGTATATTGGTACTATTTTCATCCGGATCCATCCTGTTTTTTGAATTGATTTTATCATTGAAAAAAGTGATCGATCCTGTTACTGCAAAGCTCCGGATTATATCCTCTTATTACTAATAGGATCTACTTCAAAAATAGGACAATTAGGACATTTTGTGTTCTTGGTTTTTATTATATCAAAATGAGAAAATATTTTGAAACCTGTAAGTCATATTGTAAATTGCAGGTCTAAAAATGAAGTATGAAGAATATATTTAAAATAGGCATGATTGGTTTGGTTTTCGCATTGGTAAACTGTCAATCAGTAAATTATAGTAAAATGTTTTATGAGGGAGTAAAACCGGAAATGGTTTCAGATACGTTCAGTTTCACAGAAGGGCCATCAGCAGATAAAGAAGGGAATGTTTACTTTACCGATCAACCCAATGATAAGATCTATTATTGGGATTGGAAAAGCAATAAGGTAATAGAATTCTTAGACAAGACGGGAAGGGCCAACGGAACGCACTTTGACAAAGACGGATATTTAATTACCTGCTCAGATGATCAGGGAGAAATCTGGAAAATTTCCAAAGACAAAAAAGTAGAAGTCCTGCTTAGAGGTTTTGAAGGAAAAAGACTGAATGGCCCTAATGATGTCTGGAATGATGAAATCGGAGGAATGTATTTTACAGACCCATTATACGAAAGAGATTATTGGATAGGTTTTAAACAGGAACTTCCACATAAAAGCCTTTACTACAGAGATAAAGCAGGGAAAGTTACCAAATTGGATACATTTACTCAGCCGAATGGAATTGTAGGCAGCGAAAAACTGAAAAAATTATACCTTTCTGATATTGATGCCGGGAAAACGTATGTATATGACATACTGGGCGAAGGAAAACTTTCTGAAAAAAGACTTTTCTGTGAAATGGGATCAGACGGAATGGAGCTGGACAAGCATGGAAATCTTTATTTGACAGGAGATGGGGTACATGTTTTTAACCGTTCCGGAAAGAAAATTTACCATATTCCTATTCCTGAAAAATGGACCTCCAATGTAACTTTTGGTGGAAAAAATAATGATATTCTATTTATTACTGCTTCAAAATCTGTATATACATTTCCTACCAGAGTAAGAGGAATAAAATAGCATTCAATGTTTATATAAATAAAAGAGCTCTGAAATTTCAGAGCTCTTTTATTGTATTGTTGAAATTACCCCGTCAAAAATTCTCTGAATTTTCGCCACCCCTCCGGAGGAGGGGAATTCTCAGACGGTTAATTACTTTTTCTTTAAATATTGAAGCTTTTGTGGTTTATAAATTTTAGAATGAAGTTGTAAAGTTAGTAAGCAACTTCCATTTTTACCTTTTTCCCCTTCAGTTTTTCATTCTGAAGCTTTCTTAAAACAGCATTTACTTTACTTCTGGAAACAGCAACATAAGAAGTGGTATCCTTTACTTCAATCAAACCGATATCTTCCTTCTGAAGTTCTCCTTTTTTGATGAGATAGCCTACAACATCCACTTTGTTGACCTTATCTTTTTTTCCTGCGCTGATATAAATAGTCTGGAAAGGTGTTTTTTCCGGCACTTTAGTAAATCCAGTGACACTTTCTTCAGGAGTATTGTTTTTAATGAATGGGAAGTTTTCTTCCTCTGTCATAATGAGGTATACAAAACCTTTGGCATTCATCCTTGCAGTACGTCCGTTTCTGTGGATAAAAGCATCTTCTTTTGGAGGAAGCTGATAATGTACAATAGATTCTACCTCCGGAACATCAAGTCCACGGGCAGCAAGATCCGTAGTAATAAGAATTCTTGCGGAATCATTTCTGAATTTCAACAATGCACGTTCTCTTTCATCCTGTTCCATACCGCCATGGAAGGTTTCTCTGTCGATTCCCATCTGATGAAGAAGTTCTGAGATTCTATCAACAGCCTCACGGTGGTTACAGAAAATAAGAGTCCTTTTATTGCCTATCTTACAGATTAAATTAAATAAAGTATCCAGTTTTTCCTCAGAAATTGTCATTACTTTTCGTAATTGGATATCTGGTTTTACTTCACTTAGTTTTAAAAAGTCAATGGTTTTTTCATTCTTTAAACCGGTAAACGTTGGAATTTCATCCATCGTTGTAGCTGAAGTTAAAATTCTTTGTGAAAGACCTTTTAATGAACCTGCAATAAATTCCATATCTTCATGAAAACCTAGCTCCAGCGCTTTGTCGAATTCATCAAGAACGAGTGTTTTAATCGTTGTCGGATCAAAATTATTATTTCTCACATGGTAAGCAACCCTTCCCGGAGTTCCTATCAAAACTGCAGGAGCTTCAATTAAGTTGTTGGCCTCAATTTTTTTATCATGTCCACCATAACAAGCAGATACTTTAAAATCTGTTCCCATAGCTTTAAAAACCTGCTCAATCTGTAAAGCCAATTCTCTGGCCGGAACCAATATTAATGCCTGAACTCCCTGAACATTTTTTTTCAGATTCCGGAGAACCGGAAATAGAAAAGCAAGAGTCTTTCCAGATCCTGTAGGAGAGAGTAAAACAATGTCTGTATTGTTTTCAGACGCAGTATAAGTAGATTTCTGCATCTGATTCATATCCTGAATCTGCAGTTTTTGATAGATTGATTGTAGTTCCATGGTGCAAAGGTAGTGAAATAGACAGTAGATTTTACAAACGGTAAATGGTGAATAGTCAATTCGCTTCACTTGTCAATTTTTCAAACCGTATTCATTCTCTATTTACTTGCAAAGCAAAATTCACTATTCATAAATGGGTTATTTATAGTTTGATTGCCATCTGTTCTTCACAGTGTCATTCTGAACAGTGCAAAGCGTAGCGAAGCATCTTTATTATAAATTGTACTCCAGTTCTTATTCTCTATTTTTAATATCAAAAAATAACCTGGATTTTTCTGAACCACTTAATCTTTCAATTTTTAAATCCTTTAATCTTTAATTATTAAATATTGATATTCAGTTATTTAATGAGAATATGTGTAAAGATAAAAGTATTGCTTGTCTCAAATAAAATTCCTATCTTTGCACCCACTTTTTGTGTGAAAGGTTTGATGAGTAAATTATTATAAACTAATTACTTCCGTATTTTTTAGATCCACATTTATTCAAGCCATTAAAAAAGAAGGAATACAAATTTTATTAGAAAATGTCAAAAGAGACAAATTCAGCAGAGGTTTTATTAAACCAAAACGTAGCACCAGAACAATTTGATTGGGATTCTTTCGAATCAGGTCTTGATGCAGATGCGAGAAAAGAAAAAAGCGATTTAGAAGAAATCTACAACGGATCTCTTAACAGCCTAAACGATAATGACGTTTTAGTTGGTAGAGTAGTAAGATTAACTGACAAAGAAGCTATCGTAGACATCAACTTCAAATCTGAAGGTGTTATTTCTCTTAACGAATTCCGTTACAACCAAGGCCTGAAAGTAGGTGATGAGGTAGAAGTAATGGTTGACAAGAGAGAAGACAAAACTGGTCAGTTACAATTATCTCACAGAAAAGCTAGAACGCTTAAAGCTTGGGATAAAGTAAACGAACTTCACGAAACTGGAGAAATCGTTAACGGTTTTGTTAAATCAAGAACTAAAGGTGGTATGATCGTTGACGTTCACGGAATCGAAGCATTCTTACCTGGTTCTCAAATTGACGTTAAGCCAATTAAAGATTACGATCAGTTCGTAGGAAAAACTATGGAGTTCAAAGTTGTGAAAATCAACCCTGAGTTCAAAAACGTAGTTGTATCTCACAAAGCATTGATCGAAGCAGATATCGAAGGTCAGAAAAAAGAAATCATCGCTCAGCTTGAAAAAGGTCAGGTTCTTGAAGGTACTGTTAAGAATATTACTTCTTACGGTGTATTCATTGACTTAGGAGGTGTTGATGGATTGATCCACATTACAGACCTTTCTTGGTCTAGAGTGAACCACCCATCTGAAATCCTAGAGGACGGACAGACTGTAAAAGTTGTAATCCTTGATTTTGATGATGAGAAAACAAGAATCCAATTAGGTATGAAGCAATTAGAAGCTCATCCTTGGGATGCTCTTTCTGCTGACATGAAAGTTGGAGATAAAGTAAAAGGAAAAGTAGTAGTTCTTGCTGACTATGGTGCATTTGTAGAAATTGCTCCAGGTGTAGAAGGATTAATCCACGTTTCTGAAATGTCTTGGTCTACTCACTTAAGATCTGCTGGAGATTTCGTAAAAGTAGGTGATGAAGTAGAAGCTGAAGTATTAACTTTAGATAGAGAAGACAGAAAAATCTCTCTTGGTATCAAGCAATTGTCTAAAGATCCATGGGAAAATATCGAAACTAAGTATCCATTAGGATCTAAGCATGTAGGAACTGTAAGAAACTTTACTAACTTTGGTGTATTCGTAGAGTTAGAAGAAGGTATCGACGGATTAATCTACATCTCTGATCTTTCTTGGACTAAGAAAATCAAGCACCCATCTGAATTCTGTGCAGTAGGTGATAAATTAGATGTTGTAGTTCTTGAATTAGATATCCAAGCTAGAAGATTATCTCTAGGTCACAAGCAATTGACTGAAAACCCATGGGATAAATTCGAAACTAAATATGCTGAAGGAACTATCCACGCTGGTAAAGCTGTAGAAGTTCACGATAAAGGAGCTTCTGTTCAATTCGAAGATGCTGAAGTAGAAGCATTCTGTCCTTCAAGATTATTAGAGAAAGAAGATGGATCTAAAATCAAAAAAGGTGAAGATGCTCAATTCAAAGTAATCGAATTCAACAAAGAATTCAAGAGAGTAGTAGTATCTCACACAGGTATCTTCAGAGACGAAGAAAAGAAAAACGTTAAAGAATCTTCTTCTAGAAACGTATCTTCTTCTTCAAACAACGAAGAAAGATCTACTCTTGGAGACATCGATGCATTAGCAGAGTTGAAAAGAAAAATGGAAGAAGGTAAATAATCTTTGAACCATTGATATATAAGGAGCCGCTCGTTTGAGCGGCTTTTTTTATGTAAATACAATAAATAAAATGTAAAACTTGATAAAGAAACAATAATATATCATCAGAAATCAAAATTTTTTCAAAAAAAATAGAGATCAATAATCATTAAAAATATCCATTGATGTGTGACTTATTTGATGAAATAATTAAATTGTAAAGATTTAAAAATACGTTAAATATAATGTGGTAGGCATAAACTTGTGATGAGGTTCTCCTTATTGAGAAATATGCAAAATGACATTGATTTGATGATTTTTAATGTATTCATTTATATTTTGATTTTTAATAAAAAAAATATTAAAGTTATGTGAATTATTTGTAGATTAGCGGCTTTAATAATGGATATGAAAAATAGAGCTCTACCCCTTTTATTTGCAGTGTTTTCTGCATTTCCGACTATATTATTCGGACAGGATAATGAAAAACTGATTAAGGATTATATTTCTCAAAATAAAATAAGAGAATATAAAAAGTCTGATCTTAATAATATCATTGTTGATATTGTAGATCCTTCAAAATCCTTAAATGGTAATGTTGTGAAATTTTTACAGACGTATAATGGTTTACCAATTTACAGCTCTGTAGGAACAGCATTGATCAAGGACAGTAAAATTGTTTATTATACAGATAATTTTGTAAAAGACTATACTGCATCTACATCTGGTACAGCTGCAATTAATAAAAACATGGCTCTTCAAAAGATTGCTGAAGATCTGAAAAACCCTGATATTGCAAATTTTACGATTCTTGAATATCTTGAAAAGACTCAAAAAAAAGCCACATCAGCCAATCAAAGACTGGTATATACCAATGACGAGAACGGAAACTTGCGTTTAGCCTATGAATATACCTTAACGGAACCAAAGACTCCGAATTACTGGAATATTTTAGTAGATGCCAACAATGGAAATATCCTGTTAAAAAACAACCTGACTTTATCCTGTAATTTCCATCATGATGCTTATAGCTCAGATGCTGAGTACAGCCATGCTGATCATTTTGAAAATACCCTAATGGGGCCTCAAAATAATGTAGCACAGAATAATATTCCGTTACTTTTACCGGATAATGCATCCTATAATGTATTTCCATTGCCAATTGAAGCGCCTACTTTTGGTTCAAGATCAATCATTACGAATCCTTGGATCCTGAGTGCTTCTCCTGAAGGATGGCATTCTGACGGTACTACTCATTATACTGTTACAAGAGGAAATAATGTTTTTGCCTACGAAGATGCTGCAGGAACAGCTTTAACAGCGCCTGATTATCTTACAGGAGCTCCGGCAGACGGTGGGGCTACAAGAAATTTTGATTTCCCTTTTAATATCAATGAAACTCCGTTAAACAACAGAAATGCTGCTATTACGAATTTATTTTATCTGAATAATAGAATTCATGATGTTTTCTATAAATTCGGATTTACAGAATCTGCCAGAAACTTCCAGCAGAACAATTTTGGTAATGGACCTGTAGGAGGAGATGATGATTCTGTATATGCAGAAGCTCAGGATGGAAGCGGATTAAATAATGCGAATTTCTCTTCAGGACAGGATGGTTATAATGGTAAAATGCAGATGTACCTTTGGTCTCCGGTAGGAAGAGTATTCTACTATAACGCACCAACGGCTGCTGTTTCCCGTACACCGGGAGCTGGAACTGCTCAGTTTGGCGCTCCGTTACCTATGGGCGGAATAACAGGTGATGTAGCGCTTTCATCAGTTTTGGATGGTTGTACAGCTTTGCCTGCAAGTTCATTGACTGAGAAAATAGGACTGGTTGAAAGAGGAACATGTTCTTTTGCTGTTAAAGTGAAAAACCTTCAGGATGCCGGAGCTAAAGCAGCGATTGTTTATAACAACGCAGTGAATGGAGCTACTATAGGTAATATGGCAGGTAATGATCCAACAATTACAATTCCTTCGGTACTTATTACCAATGCAGAGGGAGAATATATCAAAACTCAGATGGCAGCAAGTACTACTGTAAATGTTACCTTAAAAGGAAATATGACTCCTGATGGAAGTTTTGATAACGGAATTGTAACTCATGAATATGGTCACGGAATATCCAACAGAATGACAGGTACAGGATATAACTGTCTGAATGCAGGAGTGAGTAGAGAACAGATGGGAGAAGGATGGTCTGATTTCTTCGCCTTAATGTTGACTAATAAAGCTGGAGATAATGCTACTGTAGCAAGAGGTACAGGTACTTATGCATTAGGTCAGGCGATAACAGGAGGAGGTATTAGACCTGCAAAATATTCAACAAGCCTTTCTGTTAACGGATTTACATATGGAGATACCAATGGGATGGAATACAATAACGGATCAGCAGTTGTTCCGGATGTACACTCTATTGGTTTCGTTTGGGCTACTATGCTATGGGATCTTCACTGGAAATATGTTGAAAAATATGGATATTCTTCAGATGTATTATCCACAACTCCTAACGGAAGTACAAAAGTATTACAACTGGTAACAGATGCTTTGAAACTTCAGACATGTAACCCTAGCTTTATTGATGGAAGAAATGCAATATTAGCAGCAGAGCTGGCAACAACTGGAGGTGTTGACAAATGTATGATCTGGGGCGTTTTCGCAAGAAGAGGTTTAGGAGTGAATGCTTCTGCAGGAGTGAAGAATAATATTAATGATCAGGTTCAGGACTTTAATGTACCAGAACAGTGTTTATTAGCTACCAATGAAGTGAATGGTGATAAAAATAATAATATTTCTATCTATCCAAATCCGGCTAAAGATGAGTTTTATATCAACTTCCCAAGCAATACCCTTGGAAAAGTAAGCGTAGAACTTTATGATATGTCTGGTAAACTGGTTTCTTCTGAAGATAAAATCTCACCAGATGCTAAGAAAGCAATTTCTACAAACAATTTGGTAAACGGAACTTATATGGTTAAAATCAAAGGATTAGGTTTCGAAGCAGCTTCAAAAGTAATGGTTAAAAAATAATTTATTTATAATCAATTTTAAAATCGCCACAAGCTTGCTTGTGGCGATTTTGTTTATCTATCATGATAACACTTTAGATTGGTTTAATTTATATGTCGTAACTTTGCAGGCTGTAAAAAAAATTATGAAGAAGAAAAATATACTAAAAGGTGTTTTATTTGTAGGGATTGGAGCTAGTATATACGGTATGTTGGCCACTTTTGTGAAAATGGCTTACCATGATGGTTTCACCACTTCGGAAGTGACTACTTCCCAGTTCGTATTAGGTTTAATAGGACTTTTGATCCTTAATCTTATTCAGACCCTAACCTCAAAACAAAAGTTATCGCTGCCCAATTCTAAAGAAGTAAGAATGTTATTGCTTGCAGGAACTTCTCTGGGAGGGACAAGTTTATTCTATTATATTGCGGTACAATATATCAATGTTTCCATTGCTATTGTACTATTGATGCAGTCCGTCTGGTTCAGCGTGGTAGTGGAAAGTATTATTTCAAAAAAACTGCCCAATGCAAGAAAAGTAATTTCTGTGGTTATCGTATTGTTGGGAACAGTCCTGGCAACAAATCTTATCAATATGGAAATTGAGCTGGACTGGCATGGAGTCTTCTGGGGATTGATGGCGGCTGCTTCGTATACCCTGACAATGTTTACTTCCAATACGCTGGCTACCCATCTTCCGGTTTTCAGAAAAAGTATTATTATGCTGGCTGGTGGTTCTGTGGTGGTTTTTGCATTTTTATTTTTTGCTCAGATAGGACCTATGTATTTTGATGGTTTAAAATCATTGTACTTGAATTTCACAGAAAATACAGAACATATTCATTCATTTAATTATTCAATATTCCTGACGTACGGATTTGTACTGGCTCTCTTTGGAACCATTATTCCACCGATTTTATTCAATATAGGATTTCCGAATGCAGGATTGGGTCTGGGAAGTATTGTTTCATCACTGGAACTTCCGGTTTCTGTGACGATGGCCTTTGTTTTATTAGGTGAGAAAGTGTTTTTAATCCAATGGATAGGAATTACCCTGATTCTTTTTGCTATTGTTTTGATGAATTTACCTTCAAAAAAAGTAAAAGAAGTTTCAGTGGCAGAATTGTCTTAAAAAATATTTAAATAAAATAATAGTTGAACCGTTCCTTTTGGAGCGGTTTTTTTTAATTTTAATCTTTAAAATAAAGTTTCATGAAAGATTTCAGAAATATAACGGCTGCTTTTGCACTGATGATGTCTGGTTTTATATTTTCACAGGTAAAACCTCTGGATGCCATGCTTTCCGACTATAAATATCCTTATGAAGTTCATTTTCTCAATTTAAAATCTCAGGGTGAAGATTTGAAAATGGCTTATATGGATGTACAGCCACAAAAACCAAATGGAAAAACAATAATGCTTCTCCATGGAAAGAATTTCAATGGAGCCTATTGGGAGAAAACAGCAAAAGATTTATCTGATAAAGGATTCAGAGTAGTGATTCCTGATCAGATCGGATTTGGAAAATCGTCCAAACCTCATGCTTATCAGTTTTCTTTTTCACAGCTGGCGGAAAATACAAAAGCAGTTTTAGATGAATTAAAAATTGATAAAGCAATAATCCTGGGGCATTCAATGGGAGGAATGGTAGCGGCCAGATTTACATTGCTGTATCCGGAGAAAGCACAGAAACTGATTCTTGAAAACCCAATAGGACTTGAAGATTATAAAACGTTTGCAGCTTACCAGACCATTGATCAGGCATATCAGTCCGAATTGAAAAATACCGCGGAAACCTATAAAAACTATCAGCTGAAATTCTATTATGATAACAAATGGAAACAAGAATATCAGCCATGGCTTGATCTGATTGCAGGATGGACGCTTCATAAAGATTACCCTCAGGTAGCCTGGGATGCAGCGCTTACCTCGGACATGATCTACAATCAGCCGGTATGCTATGAATTTAAAAATATAAAAGTTCCCACACTTCTTATTATTGGAACAAGAGACAGAACTGCTATCGGGAAAGATAGAGCTCCCAAGGAACTTCAGCCGAAAATGGGGCAGTATCAGGAATTAGGAAAGAAAACTCAGCGTGAAATTGCAGGTTCAAAACTTGTAGAGATTGAAAATGTAGGACATCTTCCTCACATAGAAGTATATCCTCAATTTTTTGATGCCCTGTATCATTTTATACAATAGAATACTTGAAACATTAAGTTTTTGTTGAACGATTAAAATAGTAAGCTATTTTGCTTTCCTTATCATTTCATTAAACTTAATGTTTCAAATTTATTGCTTCTTGCGATCAATAAGTAGTAAAGTACAAACTCCAATTCCTGAAAATAAAACACATGAAATCCCTAAATTCTGTATAAAACCAATACTAATCAGACCTAAACCTATCAGTACATAATAGATCAATCCCAGTAAAGCTCCGGCACTTCCGGTTTCGTTTTTATAATTGATAAGTGCAGTACTCAGAATATTTGGGACTGCCATACTGAATGCCATAACAATAAAAAAATAGGGAATTAAGAAATATATTCCTTCATTTGTTAGAATCCATACGAAAATAGAAGCGATAAATGCAGTAAATGTACCTGCTTCAACTAAGTGTTTAGGTTGTATATTCCTCAATAAAAGAAATCTGTTAAGTTTTGCTCCTGCAAATGTTCCGCAAGCCAATATAATACTGCTGTATCCAAAAACATAAGAGGAATAATGATTGTCTTTAAAGATAAATGGAGCCAGTGAATAGTATAAAAACAGTAAGACATTAAAGCTCATAATCAGTAAACAGCACTTTATGATCGCCTGATCACAAAGCATCCTTTTTAATAAACCTGCTAAAATACCCATGTTGATTTTCTTTACCGAATGATGGGTTTCTGAAACTTTTTTCCGGGAAAGAATAAAAAACAGCCCTCCGAGCAGGCATAATGTTATGAAAACGCCCTGATGACCAACAGAACTGGCCAATACTGAACCTGTGATCATTCCTATTACAGGACTTATGGATAACCCAATTCCGATCCAGGAAAATACTTTATTGATGTTGTCTTGATCATAAGTGTCTCTTAGAATAGTTTGGGTTACGATAGAGCCCACGGAGATTCCAAATGCAGAAATAACCCTGGCGCTAAGAAGAACCATAAAACTGGGCGCAAAAACAGCTGTCAGAGTTCCGATGCCATAAGTGATAAGTCCATATTCCAGAGCCTTTTTCCTTCCGATTCTGTCACATTGTACTCCCCAAAATGCTACTCCCAGAGCAAATGCTATAAAATATAAACTGATCGTCAGGGCGACAGATTCTTCTTTCACTCCGAATTGTTCCTGTACCATTGGTAAAACAGGGCTGTAAATGGTTTCTACAAACTGAGGAAGCATTACAAGTACGGTCAGCAGCCAGATAGGATTTGTCTTTTTCATTTTTTCTGCAAAGTTTCCAAAATTTCAATGTATATTTATAATGATATAAATACAAAAAACATCAAAAATAAGATATGGCTGTATTGAAGCAAAATGAAGAGTTTGATGCGGATTCTATTCAGGAAAAAGTAATTGGAATAGCTTCTGATATGGTGATGCATGATTCCGGCTTTCATCTTCATACAACGAAGGCTCAGCTGCTTTATGCACCATCTGGCTGTATGACGGTCACAACCTCTGACAGACAGTTGGTACTTCCTCCCTTCAGAATGCTCTGGATTCCTGCCAATGAGATTCACCGTGTAAATTTCAGAAATATTGTGGCTTACAGATCAGTTTATTTTGATAAAAGTTATGCAGAAAAATATATGGGCCTCGGCCTTAGAGTGTTGCATGTAAATCCTTTATTAAAAGAAATTATCGAAAGGATCTGCTTTTGGGAATGGTCAGATCTCAAAAATGATCAGGCCAGCCTGATGAATGTATTTTGGGATGAAATGAACAGTGCTCCAGAGGAAAAACTGGAACTTACAATGCCACAAGACAGGCGTTTTAAGAAAATTTCAGAAGAGTGGACTCTGCGATATGCTATGCCACCAATGTTGAAAGATCTTGCAGAAAAAATAGGAGCAGTGGAGAAGACAATCAGCCGTATTTTTAAAAAAGAAACAGGGCTGTCTTATCAGGAATGGAGACAGCAGTGGCGGTTACAAAGATCGATTGAGCTTTTGGTAGAAGGTAATTCAATAGGAGAGGTGTCCTATATTTTAGATTTCTCGTCAGACAGTGCTTTTATAGAATTTTTTAAAAAGCATACAGGCTCAACTCCTTTGCAGTATCTCATAAAACATGAGTAATATTTTGCAGTTGATAAAGCGTTTGGATGGGCATAAATCCCGCTAAACCTTGACAGGGTTTAATGAACATAAATAAATATTGATAATTTAGAAACAGGAAAAGGAACTCCAAATAGAAAATAAAGAATGTTTTAAACAAAAAAAGAGACTGTTTACGGGTAAACAGCCTCTCTTTGTATGTATTGTTGTCTGAATTATTTCTTCTTGTAAGCAGCGTCTTTGATTCTTGCTTTTTTACCTCTAAGGTCTCTGAAGTAGTAAATTCTAGCTCTTCTAACTCTACCTTTTCTATCAAGCTCAATTTTTTGAAGCGCAGGTAGGTTAATAGGGAATACTCTTTCTACACCTACATCACCACTCATTTTTCTGATAGTGAAAGTTTTTGTAGAACCAGTACCTCTTAATTGGATAACTGTTCCTTTGAAGAACTGAGTTCTTGTCTTTTGTCCTTCTTTAATTTCGTAATACACAGTAATTGTATCACCTGCTTTGAATTCAGGGAATTCTTTTTTAGCGATGTACTTGTCTTGTACGTACTTTAATAAATCCATTATTAATAAAATAAAATGTTAAAGCTAAGCAACTTACACGTTCTTCGTCAGAGGTTGAATAACAGGTTGCAAATGTACAAAATAGTTTTTGAATTCACCAAATAATTAATGTACTAAAAACTATAATTTTTTCATTCCGATTTTGTTAAAAAATTAACAGTTAATTTAAAATACCATCAGGCACAGTTTATATGGGAACTCTACTTTTGCCCGAAATAAAAAATCTTAACACCGATTTTTAAATTCCTGATTCACAACTTAAAACTATATGTTATTTTAAAATTAAAGCTATTATGAAACATTATTTCTTCTTTTTTTGTTTCGCGGTCCAGATGGCTTTCGGACAGGTTTTGTTTCCCTATTTACAAAACCCGACACCGAATTCTATGATCGTCAATTGGAAAACAGCTTCCAATAATGAAACAACCGTGATCTACGGAGATTCTCCAACGAATTTGAGCGTGACAGTAACGGGAACTACCAATATCTTTTCAGATACCGGATACAACAACAACTATTATTATCATACGGCAAAGGTTACCAATCTACAGCCGAATACGAAATACTACTATAAGATAAAAACAGGTACCAGCGAGTCTGCTGTTTATAATTTCAGAACACTTCCTTTGCCTGGGCAGGCTGTAACAGCTAATGGAAAGATCCGTTTCCTGATTATGGGGGACAATCAGATCAAAGCTGAGCCTAGATATGACACGCTTACTTTGAATGCCTATAAAAAATTAAAAGAAAAATTCGGAGCTATTTCAGATCCTTCGGATAATATTGCTCTTACTTTTATGGTGGGAGATCAGGTGGATGTAGGAACGTTGGATCATTATGAAAATGTTCACTTTAAAAAGAACATCAAATTGTCACCGTATCTGCCTATTCAGACAACAGTAGGAAATCATGAGACCTACGGAACAATGGGAATGAATTCTTATTATGCTCATTTTTATATTGATGAAATTAGTTATAAAGGGATAAGCTCAGGAAATGAAAATTATTATGCTCAGCAGGCTGGGAATGTATTATTCGTAAGTTTAAGTTCAGAACATACGGGATCTGCACAGCAGACATGGCTTCAACAGGTCTTAACAGCAGCTAACAATGATACTACAGTAGACTGGATCATTTCTTTAAGCCACAGACCTTATCAGGCTGAGCAGTATGTGGGAGATATTTCTACATGGGTAAGAGAAAATGCTGTACCGCTTCTGGTAACTTCTGATAAATATTTAATGCACGTGGGGGCCCACCATCATTTGTACCACAGAGGGCAGTTGAAAAATACACCAAACTATCAGATTATTTCCGGGGGAACGGCTTGGGACCAGTATTGGGGAATGTCTAATGAAAAGGATTTTGATGATGTTCAGAAAACATTGACAGACTGGACGTACCAGATTGTGGAGGTAGATATTCCGACAGGAAAAGTAGATATTGAATGTTATTCTATTGGAGGAGTCTACAACAAAAAGAATAATGTGCTGGTAGATTCTTTCCACAGATATAAAAATCAGCCTAAACCGGCAAAACCATCCATTACAAACAGTTTCTCAGGGTCTATTACTTTGCCTTTGACATTGAATGGAAGTGCATTTACCTCTTCAAATAATGAATTATTGAACACAACACAGTTCCTGATCAGTAAGACATCGAATTTTTCTGTGATTGAAAAAGAGTTCTACCGAGATTTTGAAAACTGGTTCGGAAAAGACGGAAACGGAACTCCTGATAAAACCAAAAACCTGAATGCGGGAGTAGATATTACAAAAGCAACTTTGGCGGCAAACTCTATTCCAAACGGAAACTATTACGTGAAAACACGTTACAGAGACAGAAACCTGGAGTGGAGTGACTGGAGTGATGTGAAGCAGTTTGAAATCACAGGAAGTGTAGTTTCAAATCCTACATTTACTTTAAATAAAACAGAATACGCCCAAAATGAAGCAATTACGGCTACTTTCACTGGAGGTCCTGGAAATCAGCAGGATTGGGTAGGAATTTATAAAAAAGGACAAACACCGGCGAGTACTACTTCACAAGTATATAGTTATACGAATGGGCAGGTAGCAGGAACGGTTACTTTTAATAATGGTATGGCTAATAAAGGTCAGTACTTTGCAGGATTTTTTGCTAACGGTGGTTATACGGAAATCACTCCAAGAAAAGAGTTCTATGTAGGACCGAAAGTTCAGCTGCAGACAACTTCTGATACTTATCCTGTAGGAGGAACAGTGGTTCTTAATTTTACAAATGGACCTAACTTACAGAAAGACTGGATCGGAATTTATAAAATGGGGCAGACTCCGGGAACTACAGCTGCTATCAAATGGAGCTACGTAACTACTGCATTAGGAACGCTTAATTTCACAGGACTTCCGAAAGGATATTATTATGCTCAGTATCTGCTGGAAGATGGATATAACGGAATCGGGGAGAAGGTATTTTTTAAAGTAGGAGATATTGTGACCGATCTTTGGATCAATAAACCTGTATATACTTTAGGTGAAAATATTACCGCTTCATGGACAGATTCTCCAGGGATTATCAAAGACTGGTTAGGGATTTACCCACAAAGTGTTCAGACACCGGATGATAACTTCGTTTCTTATACTTATTTTGACGGAGTGACTCAGGGAACAAAAACGATTCAGGGAACAGCAGTACCTGCTACACCAGGGAACTATTATATGGTCATGTTTACCAATGATTCTTATACAGAAGTCTCAAACAGAGTACAGTTCCAGGTAACTTCACCAACGTTAGGAACGGAAGAAACCAGAAGTACAGAGAAAAATGTAGTGTTGTATCCAAACCCAACCAAACCGGGACAGCCTACTTTCATTAAGAGTGATTACCCGATTGAGAAAATCGAATTGGTTTCAGCTTCAGGAGAATTGCTTTATGTATCAAAAAATATCAATAACCAACGTTTCTCTTTGGTGAATGAAAATCTTCCGGCAGGCGTTTATTTTGTAAAAGTACACGGAAGAAAACTATTTACTTTAAAACTGATTATTCAGTAACAAGTAAACGAAACACAATTATAATTTTAGAGACTGCTGGAAATAGCGGTCTCTTTTTTTATCTTATAACAGAATGTAGATACTGAGCCTAGCAAACATATATTCTTTATTATCATCTGTGAAAATTCGTATCATATAATTGACAAAAAAGCAGCTTCAAAAAAATGAAACTGCCTTTGATATATGAATGCGGTGATTAGTCAACATATAGATCATCCTCGCTTAATGCTGCCGGGTTTTCCGTAGAAGCATACTCATCCGGTATATCTGCCAGCGTTTTGGTTTCCTGGATAAGTTTTCCATCTGTACTATATAATTTTAAGAGGACCCATTTTCCACTGCGTTCAAGTTCCTTAACTCCGTTTAGTGTGGTGAGTTTTATTTTTCCGCTTTGTAAAATACCTGCTTTTACAGAAGATTTATTAGCAGGCTTACCTTTTACGTACTGCACAATTTGAGCTGTGAAGAAGTAATCATTACCTCCGTCTTCACTCAAAGGCTGATTGTAAGTGTATAAAAGAGTACCTTTATGATCATAAATAGCAGCATCGTAAGATGTTTGTTTCGAATTTAATTTCTTCTCAGATTTCAGCTTTTTTTCTTCGGTATACATTTTAATATTCACTAAAACGCCTTCCTTATATTGCGTTTCGGTAAGTCCTTCGTAGGCTGTACCATTATAAGGCAGTTCATCTTTATACGTTAGTGTAGATTTCAGTTTTCCGTCCGGGGAGTAGTATTTAATCTCCTGAGTAATATCGTCTTTTAATGTTTTCTCAGAGGATAACTTTCCTTCTTCATCAAAGTATTTACTGGTGATGATTGAACCGTTCTTATATTCATCAATAGAAGAGATCAGTGCATAATCATAATTAAGTTGATAATCTTCACCCTCTGTTGGCTGGTAAATATCATTCTCTTTATCGTACTGATAAACAAGGTGGCCTATTTTTTTACCGGATTCATCATAAGTGGTTTTATAACCGTCTTTTTTGTTTCTCTTTTGTTCCTGCAGCAGTTGTCCGTTTTTAGCATAAATGATACTTTCTTTTATACTGCCGTCACTTTTAGTTTTTTCTATTTTTGAAATCCTCATTGGATTCGGATAATAATCTACCTGTAGCCCTTCTCCGGAACCCGAAGGAGATGTACCAATAAGTTTCCCTTTTTCACCGTAATATTTAGTCTCGTAGTTGCCGTCTTTATCAGAAGTGGTTTCGTATCTGATTCCCTTCATATCTTCATCATAAATAATGGTCTTTACAGGCAGGGAATTCTCATAATTGGTTATCGTGTTATAATAAGATTCATTTTCAGGGTCCTTGTATGCCACCATTTTTCCTGTGAAGCTGCCGTCAGCTTTATAGACCATATCTTCTGTAATTCTGCCTTTATCGTCATATGACTGAGATGCTCCAACCTGTTTTCCGTTAGAATAAGTTACTGTACTCATTACTTTTCCTTCAGGAGTGTACCAAGTCACTTTTCCGTCAAAAACTTCATTGTTTGGAGTTATATCAGAAGCCAGCCCTTCCATCTGTAGTTTTCCGTCTTTATAGAAATCTTTGATAAGGGTGAGTTTGCCTTTAGGAGTTGTTTCACGGTAGTATTCCATGTTATCCTGAGTGGTTTTTTCCCAGTTTTCATCAAAATAAGTTTTTTCCTGTGCATACACATTGATGCTCAGTACCAGGGCAAGTAATGCTGAGGTAAATAATTTTTTCATGTTTTTATTTAAGGTTTGATTTTGTATATGATTAATGTGATGGTATTTGTTGGAATGGTTCCCTGAAGAAATCAGAAGAAGTAAAGGGCAATAATGGTCTGCCGCGAAATAATTTTTATATTAATAGTGTGTTTAAATCAATGATACCCGAAAACAATGATAGCTTGTATTTCTGGATTTGCAGGCTCAAATATAAATCAAATTGACGAGAAATACCATAAAAACGAACCGACTTGTTCGTTTTTTGTCGATAAAATATTGATTTTTATGATGTTAGATGTTAAAAAGCAAGATTCAATAAAAGGATACAATTCAGGATGATTTCCAGTCATCAGATATACCAGAAAATTTATTAAATTTAGCCAACAGAAAAATCTAATATTTCATGATAGATAAAAGAGTAAAAAATGCAAAGGAGGCCATTGAAGGAATTCAGGATGGAATGACACTGATGCTTGGCGGATTCGGACTTTGCGGTATCCCTGAAAACTCAATCAATGCTTTGGTAGAAAGTGATGTGAAAGATCTTACTTGTATTTCAAACAATGCAGGAGTAGATGATTTCGGATTAGGATTACTGCTTCACAAAAGACAGATCAAGAAAATGATCTCTTCTTATGTAGGAGAAAATGCTGAATTTGAAAGACAGATGCTTTCAGGTGAGCTGGATGTAGAACTTACTCCACAAGGAACTTTGGCTGAAAAATGCAGAGCTGCCCAGGCGGGAATCCCAGCTTTTTATACCCCTGCAGGTTACGGAACTGAAGTAGCAGAAGGGAAAGAAGTAAAAGAATTCAAAGAAAAACCTCATATCCTGGAGCATGCTTACGAAGCAGATTATTCTATCGTAAAAGCATGGAAAGGAGATCATGCCGGAAATCTTATCTTCAAGGGTTCTGCAAGAAACTTCAACCATCCTATGGCGGGTGCTGCGAAGATCACCATTGCAGAAGTAGAAGAATTGGTAGAACCGGGACAATTGGATCCAAACGAAATTCATATTCCGGGAATCATGATTCAAAGAATTTTCCAGGGAGAAAAATTTGAAAAAAGAATTGAGCAGAGAACAGTAAGAACTAAAGAATAAGCTCAAATAATAAATAAAAAAGCGCTGAAAATATTTTCAGCGCTTTTTTTATGCTTGAGGAGTCAGTGTTTTTCTTTCTCCGATTTGTTGTCTCCACATGGCGTAGTAAAGTCCTTTTTCGGCAATCAGATTGCTGTGGGAACCTGTTTCTACTACCTGTCCGCGTTCAAGAACATAGATTTTATCGGCATGCATAATTGTACTTAAACGGTGCGCAATAAGTACTGTTATCTGTTCTTTTTCTTTTGAAATATCCTTGATAGTGGTGGTAATTTCCTCTTCAGTAATGCTGTCCAATGCAGAAGTCGCTTCGTCAAATATCAGCAGATGAGGTTTTCTTAAAAGAGCCCTTGCGATTGCTATTCTTTGTTTTTCACCGCCACTCAGCTTCAGACCGCCTTCACCAATAATGGTTTCAATTCCTTTTTCTGCCCTTTCCAGCAATGCTGTACAGCTCGATTTCTGTAAAGCAACAGCTAGTTCTTCTTCAGTAGCTGCGGGATTTACGAAAAGAAGGTTTTCTTTAATACTCCCTGCAAACAATTGGGTATCCTGCGTTACAAAACCAATCTGATTTCTCAGTTCATCAAAATCAAATTCTTTTCCATTAATTCCATTGTAAAAAATATTCCCTTCCTGAGGTCTGTACAACCCAACCAGCAGTTTTACCAGCGTACTTTTCCCAGAGCCACTAGGTCCTACAAAAGCAATTGTTTCTCCGTTTTTAAGATCAAAAGAGATATTGTTTAAAGCTTTATATTGCGCAGACTGATGTTTGAAAGAAACGTGTTTGAATTCCAGTTCTTCAATAGCACCAATTTGTTTCGGATGAAGAGGTTTTTCTTCCACTTCTTTTTTCATTAAACGGTCAAAATTCTGAAGAGATGCTTCAGCTTCACGGTAAGAAATAATAATATTCCCGATTTCCTGCATCGGCCCGAAAATAAAGAAACCATAAAACATCAGAGACAGATACTGCCCAGGAGTTACAATGTTTTTGAAAATCAAATACAATAAAGTCAGGGTAATCATCTGCTGAAGAAAATTCACCATTGTTCCCTGGATAAAACTTAAAGAACGGATGCTTTTCACCTTTCTCAGCTCAAGACCAAGAATTTTATAGGTATTGTTATTCAAACGGATTACTTCCTGGTTGGTTAATCCTAAACTTTTGACGATTTCAATATTTCTTAAACTTTCTGTAGTACTTCCTGCCAGAGCAGTGGTTTCAGTAACAATATTTTTCTGAATACCTTTTATTCTCTTGCTCAATAGATTGGTAACAAAGGCAATCAGAAAAATTCCGCATATATAAACCGGCATGATCGACCAATGTAAACGGATCGCATACACTGAAACAAAAATAATACTCACCAGGATTCCAAAGAAAATATTGATGAAATTGGTGATGAATTTCACCGTATCTTCTCTTACTTTGGTTAAAATAGATAAGGTTTCACCACTTCTCTGATCTTCAAATTCCTGATACGGAAGAGCCATAGAGTGTTTTAAGCCATCTGTAAATATTTTAGCGCCAAACTTTTGCGTAATAACGCTTACCACGTAATCCTGAAAAGCCTTGGCAATTCTACTTACCATGGCAGTACCGATCAGTAGTCCTAAAAAATAAAAGGCACCATGGTATACAGTACTTCCGTATAAATATTCATTTAGATTTCTGGGTAGTAACTTTTCTTTATCAAAAAAATTAGGATGAGTAACCAACTGGTCAAGAATATTTCCTGTAATAGCAGGGGCAAATAAAGAGAAAACCTGATTAATAGTAGCCAAAAATAACGAAATGAGGATCAGCCACTGATAAGGTTTAAGATATTTAAAAAGTATTTTCATTCTGTTAAAATAATGAAGCAAAATTACAGATATTATTTTAACTAACAGTGTTAATTGTTGAATACAACAAAGGCCTTTTGTATTCAAGTGAAAATAATTAAATTGCAGTCTAAGTTTTTATTATGCTTACAAAAGAACAAATTGCCAAAAGAATTTCAAAAGAACTCAAAGATCGTTATTATGTAAACCTGGGAATTGGGATTCCTACTTTGGTTGCTAACTATGTTCCGGAAGGTATTTCCGTAGAATTTCAGAGTGAGAACGGAGTTTTGGGGATGGGGCCTTTCCCTTTTGCGGGAGAAGAAGATGCTGATATCATCAATGCCGGAAAACAGACTATTACTATTTTAGAAGGAGGTTCATTCTTTGATTCTGCATTCAGTTTCGGGATGATTCGTGGTCAGAAAGTAGACCTTACCATCCTTGGAGCGATGGAGGTTTCAGAGAACGGAGATATTGCCAACTGGAAAATTCCCGGAAAAATGGTGAAAGGAATGGGAGGCGCTATGGATCTTGTAGCTTCTGCTGAAAATATTATCGTTGCAATGATGCACGTGAACAAAGCAGGAGAAAGCAAAATCCTTAAAAAATGTACTCTTCCTTTAACAGGAGTCAACTGTGTGAAAAAAGTTGTTACTGAACTAGCTGTTCTGGATGTAACTCCAGCAGGTTTCAAACTGGTGGAAAGAGCACCGGGAGTTTCAGTAGAAGATATTATCAAAGCTACAGAAGCAGATCTGATCATTGAAGGAGAAATTCCTGAAATGCAATTCTAATTTGATTACAATACAAAAAGTTTCGGCCTCACAAAGTGAGGCCGAAACTTTTTGTAAAACATAGAAGATAAAATCGACATAGGAACTCGGAGCGTGAAGAAAATGAATTCTGAGAACGTTAAGAAAATTCTCCTGCCCGAAGCGCGAGACAGACTTAGAACCGATTCAGTAATAATGAATTCGCACAAGTTTAGAATTTAGAGAACAGGATTTATTTTTAGCGAAGAGATCTAGGTCTTGAATTTTTGTTTCTTTTGTTTCAAGACAAAAGAAATTAAAGCCCAACAAAAAAAGCTACCTCAACATTAAAAAAGTTTCTTTATCATTTAAAATTCTGAAAAAGAGAAAATATTTCTAATAATGACTTTAAAAGCGACATAGGAAATCGGAGCGTTAAGAAAATAAATTCTGTGAACGTTAAGAAAATTCTCCTGTCCGAAGCACGACACACACTTAGAACTGATTCAGCAATAATGATTTCGTGCAAGTTTAGAATTTTTAGAGAACAGGATTTATTTTTAGCGGAGAGATCCAGGTCTTGAATTTTTGTTTCTTTTGTTTCAAGACAAAAGAAATTAAAGCCCAACAAAAAAAGCTGCTTCATCATGAAACAGCTTCTATATATTTATTCTAATCTTCTTTATTTCCCATCCTGCGCTCCAAATACCTTCTGCAAAATACTTGTCGTTCTCATTGCAGGAGTATTTCTGATACCGCTTTCTTTATCGGCTACCATTTTGAATACCCCATTGATGGTTTCTGTAGTAACATATTCGTTAAGATCCGTTGTTACAGATTGCCCTGTAAAAGTATTGTATTTTGAAATCAGGTTTTTCCAAAGCGTATCAGCACCTACTTTTCCTAATGATGCCTTTACTTTAGGCTGAAAAGCACTGAAAAGTTGACTTTGTGTTTTCCCCTGAAGATAACTTGTTGCTGCATTATTATTGCCTAACAAAATGTTTTTGGCATCCGTAATGGTCATGGAAGTAATAGCGTTGGTGAAAATAGGAGCAGCTTCTGTTACGGCATCTTCAGCAGCTCTGTTTAATAATTTTACGCCTTCATCAGCAAGACTTCCCATACCGATAGAACGTAGAGTAGTGTCGATCTTTCTTAATTTTTCTGGCATTAAAATTTTTACTGCTTCATTTTTGAAAAAACCATCGGTGATCGCCAGTTTTTTGACTCCGTCTGTTACTCCCATGCTTAAGGCTTCTTTTAATCCTGAAGAAATCTGAGTAGAGGTAAGGCTTCCAATATTAGTAGATGAATTATTAGCATGACCGGCAGTTGTTGTCGTGGTAGTAGTATTAGTACTGTTATTTTTTACGGGAACATTAAGATCTACCCCTGTTTTATCTTTAACGGCAGATTTTATGATATCGAAAATTTGTGCCTGCGTTGACATTGAGAATAATAATCCAGCTGCCAGAAAAAAGTTTTTTTTCATCCTATTTTTTTGCAAATTTAAATCTTTTAATTTTTTTAAGTCGTCTAAGTTGATCAAAAAGCAAACCATAATGAACAGAATATAATAGAAGAATATCTAAGGACATGGTTTAGCAAACTGTAAATTGTCCATTCACAAGAATATAAACAATTTAAGATGTCTAAATTTTGTTTTTAAAAAGGCCCTAAGAGTTTTGAAAAATAATTATCTTAGCTCAAACCTTAATTCCATCCAATGATACGGACTTTTTTAGTATTTTTTGTATTGATTTCAAACGTGATTTTTGCCCAAAATAAATTGAATTTAATTCCTTACCCTCAAAAAGTTGAATTTTCACAGGGAGAGTTTCTTATACCAGAAACCTTGTTATTAGCTGGCAATTTACCAAAAGAAGAAACGGAATATTTCAAAAAACGCTTAGATTCTCAGTTTAAATTTCAGGACATTAAAAAGGATGGTGGAAGCCATTTGACAAGCTCTATAATTCCTGCGGCTTCAACAGATGCGGAACAGAAAAAAGAATATTATTCAATAGAAATTTCTCCCAAGCAGATTCAAATAAAGTCATACACCAGACAAGGTTATTTTCTGGCACTGCAAACATTGATTCAGGTTTTCGAGCAATATAAAGAGAGTAAGAAAATTCCGGCTTTAAAAATTGAAGATCAGCCGAAATTTGCGTGGAGAGGAATGCATCTGGATGTATGCCGTCATTTTTTCACGGTGGCAGAGGTGAAGCAATATATAGACTATCTGGCGATGTACAAGCTGAATACTTTCCACTGGCATTTAACAGACGATCAGGGATGGAGAATTGAAATTAAAAAATACCCTAAACTGACTCAGATAGGTTCAAAACGTAAAGAATCAATGATTGGGGCATATGTTGACAATACATTTGACGGAAAACCTTACGGACCTTATTTTTATACCCAGGATCAAATAAAAGAGGTCGTAAAATATGCTCAGGACAGACATATCACAGTAATTCCGGAAATCGAAATGCCGGGGCATGCTTTGGCTGCGTTATCTGCATATCCTGAATTGGCCTGTACAAAAGGACCTTTTGAGGCTGCTACAAAATGGGGTGTTTTTGATGATGTTTTCTGTCCGAAGGATGAAACATTTACTTTCCTGGAAAATGTTTTGGATGAAGTGATGAAATTATTTCCATCCAAATACATTCACATCGGTGGTGACGAATGCCCGAAAACACGATGGAAAGAATGTACACACTGTCAGGAATTGATTAAGAAAAACAACTTAAAAGATGAACATGGCTTACAAAGCTATTTCATTCATAGAATTGAAAAATATGTCAACAGTAAAGGTCGAAAAATCATTGGCTGGGACGAGATTTTAGAAGGAGGATTGGCCCCGAACGCTGCGGTGATGAGTTGGACCGGTGTCAACGGAGGTATTGAAGCTGCAAAATCAAAACATTTTGCCGTAATGACTCCTGGAGCATATTGTTATTTCGACCATTATCAGGGAGATCCGCAGTCCGAACCGAATGCTTTTGGCGGTTTTACTCCTTTAGACAAAGTATATTCTTACAATCCTATTCCTTCCGAACTGAATGCCGAACAGGCAAAATATATCATGGGAGTTCAGGCTAACTTATGGACAGAATATATTTTAGACTTTAAACAGGTGCAATATATGATCTTCCCAAGATTAATGGCACTTTCCGAAGTGGGCTGGGGAACCTCAGATCCTAAAAATTATAAAGAATTTGAAAACAGAGTGATCAATCAGTTTAAAGTTCTGGATAAGATGAAGGTGAACTATGCAAAGAGCATTTATAATATCACCGGAAAAGTAATTCCTTCAAATAATGGGATTGCTTACGAGCTGTCTACTTCACAGAACTCAAACGGAATCAGATATACTTTGGACGGAACAGATCCTTCTATCAATTCTAAAACTTATGAGAATGCGGTTCAGATTCCTAGTTCTTTAACGATAAAATCAGCTTATTTTGAAGATGGTCAGTTGAAAAGCGCTATCTCTACTCAGCAGTTTACCATTTCAAAGACTACCGGGAAAAACATAAGTCTTGAACAACAGCCAAGTGAAAATTATTCTTTTGGAGGTGCTTTTACTTTGGTAGATGGCATTATCGGAAATGTAAAACAACTTGGTAAAACATGGCTTGGTTTTCAGGGGAAAGATGTGGTGGCAACGATAGATTTTGGTCAGAAAACAGCTTTTTCAGAAGTTTATTTCAATACCCTTGAAAATAAAGGAAGCTGGATTCATCTTGCGAAATCTGCAAAAATTTTCATTTCTGATGATAACAAGAATTTTAAAATGATCAAGGAAATTGCAGCTGGAGAAATTCAAAATGCCAAAGGAAAAATCAGATTGAATGTAGGATCACAAAATGCAAAATATCTGAAAGTAAGCATTGAAAATGCAGGGATTATTCCGGCAGGAAATCCTGGAGCAGACTCAAAAGCATGGCTGTTTGTAGATGAAATTGGAGTAAATTAGCCTCATTAGTCGCAATATTATCAAACTTATGTACAAATCAATTTCCTTCATTTTATCGTTTTTCTTTATGTTCTCATGTAAGCCTGAGAATGTAAAAGCAAAAGAATTTAAAGTAGGAAAAGTGAGTTTTAATTATCCTTCTGATTGGAAATTAATAGAACCAAAGATGATTGATTCTTATAGTGCATATTTAACTAATAATGAAGATACTATATTTATAAATTATGGAAGATATAATCATAAAATTTACAAAAATAAATTAAGTGGAAATTTAAGGGAACAAATTGAAATAAATGGGAGAGAAGCAGTCATTGAAATTCCAAATTCTAAACAAGGATTTTATAATATTTATGTTCCAAAATTAGATTCATTGGATGGAGTTATTATATTCTCATCTCCATTAAAAGATAGGGGAAAAGTTGCTGCAATATTATCTAGTTTTAAAATAGACAATATGGGCAATTCTAATATTTTAGATAAGAAGAATTTCTCAAACAAAAACAAAGAAACTGGATTAACTAATTATGAATACAATTGCCTAAGCTGTCACTCTGAAAATAAACGAGTTATTGGTAGGTCATTAGATAAATCTTTTATAAATTCCAAAAGCAGTGAATGGTTGACAAACTATCTATACTCAGATAAAAAAAATTATTATACTGATATTAAATGCTTTCAATTTGATAAAAAAGATTCGATAGTAGTAAATCAAATGGTAAATTACCTAAAACATAATTAATATTGAAGTTAACATTGTATTTGGTAAAGTGCGGAGTTTACAAGGGAATTGAAATCCACACCTTTCCAGCCGTCACTATTTTTCCATTCCACATATTTTTGTAATTTAGTTAATAAGTATCAGTTATAGTTGATTTAAAATTGAACTGAAACTCATTTTTTTCCGTACTTCGTCAATACCTTTTCCATTAAAATTATGCAGGACAATACCATACTTTCTTCAGAATTTTCATCATCACCGGATCTGGTAGAAAAGCTGTATCAATATGGAATCACCAAAAACTACCATGAAGGTGATATCATATTAGATGAAAATGCTTCTATCCGTTCCATTCCTATTGTGATGAAAGGAATGCTGAAGGTCATCAGGACTGAAGAGGACGGACGTGAAATTTTACTGTACTACATCAAAGCGGGAGAAAGCTGTATTATGTCTTTTCTCGGTGGAATGCACAATGAAAAAAGTATTGTAAAAGCCGAAATTGAAGAAGATGCGGAAATCCTTTTTTTACCGGTAGACAAAGTATCTTTATTCATTAAAGAACATCCGGAATGGTTAGATTATATCTTCAGACTGTATCATAAAAGGTTTGAAGAACTATTGGATATCATCAATGCAATTGCTTTCAAAAAAGTAGATGAAAGACTGTTAAATCTGCTGCAGAAAAAATCAGAACTTACCCACTCTGAAACCATCAACACAACTCATGAACAGCTTGCAAATGAGCTGGGAACTGCAAGAGTAGTCGTCTCCAGACTCCTGAAACAGCTGGAAGAAGATGGCAAACTAAAATTGGGAAGAAATAAAATCACTCTTCTGAAAACCCTCAATTCATAAACGATACCTCATTTTAATAAAGCGCACTCACATTCCCATCCTTTGGAGGGGTGGCGAAAATTCAGAGAATTTTTGACGGGGTGGTAAAACCGCCATTGCAAACAAAAGGAGAAGGAATCTCCTTATGTAACAAAAGTAGCTGTACACCTCTTTTCACTTTCCCATTTTTGCATCAGAATATTGAATAGTAAAATGGAAATTATAGGATATGCAGCAGCAGTTTTAATCGGGATTTCTCTCGGTTTGATCGGAGGTGGTGGAAGTATTCTCACCGTTCCGGTACTTGTTTATCTCTTTGGTCTCGATGCTTTTCTGGCAACGGAATATTCCCTTTTTATAGTAGGAATAAGCAGTCTTGTTGGATCGGTTTCGTATTTTAAAAAAGGGTTGGTCAATTTTAAGATGGCAATGATATTCGGAATTCCTTCTGTGCTCGCCATTTTTCTGACCAGAATATATCTTCTCCCTTTAATTCCGGAGGAAGTATTCAGAATACGAAGCTTTACCATTATCAGAGACATTTTTTTATTATTGATTTTTGCAGGTCTGATGATTCTGGCTTCTTATAAAATGATAAAAAGCAATGCTTCAGAAAAACTGTCAGAAAGAGCTATAGATAAAAATAATACTTTACTTGCAGGAGTACAGGGTTCTATTGTAGGTGTTCTAACGGGATTAGTGGGAACAGGAGGTGGTTTTATGATTATTCCGGCATTGGTTAACCTTTTAAAAATTCCAATGAAGATTGCGATAGGAACTTCTTTATTCATTATCTCTTTCAATTCTTTGATAGGCTTCTTCTCTTCAGTAAATCACATGAAAATAGAATGGGGACTATTGATTTCTATCACCACAATTGCTGTTGCAGGAATTATAATAGGTTCACAGTTATCAAAAAAGATAGACGGGAAAAAACTGAAACCGGCATTCGGATGGTTTATTCTGATCATGGGTATTTACATTATTGCCAAAGAAATATTCCTTTAAATCTCTTATGTAACAAAAGTAGCTGTAGAGAAAAAAAGAAAGCGGGAGATTTGTATCAGATAACAAAATCAAAAAATAGATACAATGAAAATAGAACAGATTTATACAGGATGTCTGGCACAAGGAGCTTATTATATTACCTCAGCAGGAGAGGCGGCAATTATTGATCCTTTAAGAGAAACACAACCTTATATCAACAGATTGAAGGAAGATGGAGTACAATTGAAATATATTTTTGAAACCCACTTTCATGCTGATTTTGTCAGTGGACATCTTGATTTAAGCAATAAAACCGGAGCTCCGATTGTGTATGGCCCGACCGCAAAACCTGAGTTTGAGGCCATCATTGCAGAAGATCATCAGATATTTGAAATAGGAGATATTACAATCAAAGTTCTTCACACACCGGGACACACGCTTGAGAGCTCATGCTATCTGTTGATGGATGAAAATGGAGATGAGAAAGTCCTTTTCAGCGGAGATACTTTATTCCTGGGAGATGTAGGCCGTCCGGATCTTGCACAGAAAGGAGCGAATATGACTCAGGAAGAGCTTGCAGGACTTTTATACGATAGTTTGTATGATAAAATTTTGCCTTTGCATGATGATATTACTGTATATCCTGCTCACGGAGCCGGCTCAGCCTGTGGTAAAAATATGCAGAAAGAAACAGTAGATACATTGGAAAATCAGAAAAGAACCAATTATGCTTTGAATCAAAAGGACAGACAGAGTTTTATAAAAGAAGTAACAGATGGACTTTTGCCTCCTCCTGCTTATTTTGGAATGAATGTGATGATGAATAAAAAAGGGTACAACAGTTTTGATGAGGTTCTTTCACAGGCATTACAGGCTCTGGTTCCGGAACAGTTTGAGGAAATTGCTGAAGTTTCAGGCGCTTTAATTTTAGATGTGAGAGACAATCATGAATTTGCAAAAGGTTTTATCCCACAGTCGGTAAATATAGGACTGGATGGTGATTTTGCCCCTTGGGTAGGCGCTTTAATTGCTGATGTAAACCAACCTATTCTTCTGGTAACGGAAAAAGGAACTGAAGAAGAAGCTGTAACAAGATTAAGCAGAGTAGGATTCGATCATATTTTAGGATTTTTGGAAGGTGGTTTTGATGCCTGGAAAAAGAGCGGAAAGGAAATTGATTTTGTCAACTGTATCTCTGCAGAACAGTTTGAAAGCGAAATAAAAGAAAAAGAAGTAAAAATCATTGATATAAGAAGAGAAAATGAATATAATGCAGAACACATTCATGAAGCTTACAGTATGCCTTTAGCGTATATTAACGAATGGATTAATCGCCTACACCCGGAAGAACACTTTTATATGCATTGCGGAAGCGGATACAGAAGTACAATGGCTGCAAGTATCCTTCAGGCAAGAGGATATAGGAATTTTACAGAAATTGAAGGAGGTTTTAAAGCTATTTCATTGACAGATGTTCCTAAAAGTGATTTTGTGTGTCAGACTAAAATTTTAAATAAATTAGATTAAAAAAGAAGAAATGTTGGAGATTATAAAAGAACCTTGGCCATGGTATATTGCCGGTCCGCTGATTGGGCTTACTGTGCCTGCCTTATTGATAATGGGAAATAAATCCTTTGGAATAAGCTCTTCACTGAGGCATGTCTGTGCTGCCTGTATCCCGGCCAATGTGAACTTTTTCAAATACGACTGGAAAAAAGAAGCCTGGAATTTATTCTTTGTAGCTGGAATTTTCTTCGGAGGAATGATTGCTGCTAATTTTTTGCTTAATCCAGCAGAAATAACAGTCAATCCCGATCTGAAAACCGAACTGGCAGGCTACGGAATCACAGATTACAGTAATCTGGTCCCTGTACAGCTGATGAACTTTGAAAGCCTGTTGACCTGGAGAGGCTTTATCATCATGGTCGTTGGTGGGTTTTTAGTGGGTTTCGGAACAAGATATGCAGGAGGATGTACCAGCGGGCATGCGATCATGGGACTTTCCAATTTGCAATGGCCTTCTTTAGTGGCAACCATCTGTTTTATGATCGGAGGTTTTGTAATGGCCAACCTTATTCTGCCTGTCATCCTTTCCCTGTAAGTTTAATTTTAAAGAGAATTTTGAAATAATGATAAAAGAAAAAGATATACGCCGTCAGGATGCTGTTTGTGTAAACGAAAGTACGCTTACTTACCGATGGTATCACAATCTGAAGTACCTGGCATCAGGAATTATATTCGGGATTATATTTGTGAAAGCAGAAGTGATCAGCTGGTTCAGAATACAGGAAATGTTCCGTCTGCAATCTTTCCATATGTACGGAATCATCGGAAGTGCCGTATTGGTGGGAATGATTTCAGTATGGGTGATCAAAAAGTTTAAGATAAAAACAATCTACGGCAAACCCATTACCCTGACACCTAAAAAGTTCAATAAAGGCCAGATTTACGGAGGGTTGATATTCGGTTTTGGCTGGGCCATTACCGGAGCGTGTCCCGGACCTCTCTTTGCTCAGATCGGAACAGGAGCTTTGGCTGTATCTGTAACCCTGTTGAGTGCTGTTGCTGGAACTTGGGTGTATGGATATTTCAGAGATCAATTACCCCATTAATATTAAAAAAGACTGCAGATTATTTTCTACAGTCTTTTCAAGTATAAAATTAAGAATAAATGAAGTTCTCTGCGCCTAAAACCATATAAAGATTAATACGCTCTATTCTGTACTGAAGTTCCAGACTGATGAGGTTCATTTCATTTTTCAGGAGATCCCTTTGTTTACGGATCAATACAAAACTGTTGTTGGTGCCTACCTTTATTTGTTTCTCGGTGAGAGTAATATTATTTTTCAGTTCGTTGACAGCCTTAGTAGTGAAAGTGATCTGTTTTTCAATAGAACGGAGATTGGCTAAAGAAGATTCCACTTCGTTCAAAGCATTCAGAACAGCTTTTGAATATTCTTCAACGATCTGTTTTTGCTGAGAGTTTTTTATTTCCACATTCTTTTTTAGCTTTCCACTATTGAATAAAGGAGAAACTAATCCGCCGCCCACTTTTAATAACGGATTGGAAAATAAAGAATTGATAGATTCCACATTACTTCCGGCAGAGCCAATAGAAGTGCTTATACTCAATGAAGGAAGTCTTGCTGCTTTTGCCTGCTGTACTTCGTAAAAAGCCTTTTCAATCTGAAAATGATTAGCCTGTATATCTGATCTGTTTTCTAAAAGCTCAAGCGGAAAAGATTCAGGAATAGTGTTAGGTACAGCATTAAAAAAATTCTGAGTGGCTAGTTTTCCTTCCGGATACTTTCCGGTGAGCAGTTCCAGTGATCTTCTGGATTGTGAATTCGCATTTTTGACCTTTTCCAGATAGCCCTGCAGGGAAATAATCTCTGCTGTTATATTGGAGATATCCAAAGCATTTGCCGTTCCCACTTTCTTTTGAATGACGTACAGCTTTTCCAGATCTTTAGACTTCTGAATATAACTTTCAATCTTATCTTCCTGAATATTTCCCGCAATATTCAGAAAATAAGCTTTAGCAATCATCCCTGCAATAGATTGATGCAGCAAAGTATTCTGATGTTTTGCAGAAAAATAATTGCTGGTGCTTGCCATCTGTGAAGATTTATTTTTACCCCAAAGGTCAATCTCCCAATTGGCTTTTAATGCCAGACGCCGGATCTGAGTATCACTCACTAAATTATTGGAAGTATTGGCTACTGCGCTTACACTAGGATAAAGATCACTTCCTGCAATTTCCATGGCCAGTTCAACCTGATTCAGCTTTTCCTTTGCAATGATAAGATCAGCATTATAAAGCATTCCTTCATTAATCAAGGTTTCCAGCTGAGGTGTTTTAAGATCATTGATCCAGTCATAGGAAATTGATCTTGAATTTGCTTTTCTGTCGAAGATCCATTCATCCGGGATTTCTATATGAGAAGCAATTTCACTTTTTTCTTTAAGCTCGTTTATATTTTCCTTAGTGGGCTCTTTATAACCGATGCATGAACTTAAACTTACGGAAAGCATACCCAATAAAATTAATTTCCTGTACATGTTAATGAAGTTTAGGAATCAGATAGTTGACTTTACTGCTTACACGCACCATTACTTTTCGGATAAGATGAAGCGGTTTAATATGATCAGAATAGATAACAGCCGTTCCTCTTGCCCCTACTGTAAGCTGTTTCTGGCTGTCTTCCAAAACAAACTTGGCAATAAGTTTTCCATCAGTTTCAGGCAATTGTCTGGCTGTGTCAGGAAGTCCCGCTGTAGAACCGTTTCCTCCAAGCATTCCTCCCGCATTATTCATAATTCCCTGGCTGGTAGCATCAATTACATATTCAAGTCTGGCTTTTACAACTTTTCCCGGTTCTGTTTTAAGAGCTAATTCAACCTCATTACCGTTTTTTACCGTTTCCAGTTCGTTCTGGGCAAAAAATCCAATCACAGACTGCTGTTTCTGAATCAGCACAAAAGCAGATTTAAAAGGTGCCATGATCGCTCCTTCATTCAACTGAACATTAGGAATTACTCCATCAGTAGGAGCAAGAACAACTGTTTGGGAAAGGTTCCATTTTGCCTGGTCCAGTTTTGCCTGAATTTCAGAAACGGATGAATTTTCTCCACCATAAGAAACATTGGATTTGGTTTCTAAAGACTGTTGCTGTGACTGCGCAGCACTGATTCTTGACTGAAGATCCTGTACATTGGTGACAGCCTGTTCAAGATCAAACTTATTAGCAGCTCCTGCTTCCACCAATTCTTTGTACTGAGCCGCTCTTTTATTAGCCAGATCCAGCTGTGACCGCAACCCTGCAATATTTTTTCTGGAAGCTGAGATATCTGTATCATAAGAACTTACAGTAGCTTTCATACTGCTTAGTTTTGCCTCCAGAGACTTGATTTCCTGTACATAAGGCTCTCTGTCCAGTACAAATAAGGTATCTCCTTTCTTTACTTCCTGATTGGTAGTTACATATACCTTTTTTACTTTTCCTAAAACCTGAGTGGTAATATCCACACTTCTGTTTCCTACCTTCACGTCAGAGGTGATAGGGCAGTAATAATTTAAACTTAATATTAAAGCGATAGACCCGAAAATAGGCAATGAATATACCACTACCTGTGTGGTAAAAGTCCAGGGGATCAGTTTAAATTTTTTGATAAGAAGCCAGCATATTCCGGCATATATTGCGACTAGTAATTCCAGCATTTTTTTTAATTTTCGAGGGTTTTAAATTCTTCTTCCGTGATTTCTGTGTCTTCTTCAGGAGCATTTTGGTTACCATAATCATAGTTGGCCCAGATTAAAGCAACTGGCCATAAAAGGCCTCCAAAAACAAGGGAAAGGAGGCACATACTTTTTATGGCTTTCAGCTGAGGATGGTTCTTTTTCTCAGCTACCTTTTCCGGATAAATGTGAACTTTCCAGAAAAGGTAAATTCCTGCTATAGGTAAAACAAGTAAAATGAACCAAGAAGCAGAATTTGCTATAGTATCTTCTAAGCTGCCTGTTGATGCCTGAACAAAATTGCATGATAATAACAGGCAAAGAAGTAATGATATTCTTTGCATAAAATAATTGTATAAGGTAATAATGAAGTGTAAACAAGGGGGCAACCTGGCCGCTGGTACTTTACGTCCGGTTACTATGAATCTTAAGAAAGATTAAAGATGATTCAATAATAAGGTGTCTTTTTAGATGATATTTTTCTCATTTTGCTTTTAATTGTTTGGGTAACAGTATTTTCAGTAAGCAAAAGTAGAATGAATAAAGTGAGAAAAAGTATTCCTAAGTTATTTTTTTCTTTCGTTCCTTTTTTTATGGATACGGGCTGTCATCCTTGAAAGAGAGTTGGGAGTAATGCCCAGAAAATTGGCAATATACTTTCTGTTGGCGTTCTGTGAAGTAAAAGGGCGGGTTTCCAGAAACTCTTCATACCGGGAATGCGGAGAAGTAGAGCAAAACTGTTCTGTACGTACTTTTAATATGCTGATAATCTGTTTTAAAGATTTGAGATATACATTATAAATACCTCTGTTTTGAAAAGCGGCTTCTTCAAATTCACTCTTGTTGAATAGGAAAATCTGGCTTTCCAATACAGCTTCTATAGTGTATTTTCCTTCGTTTTCATTAGCATAAGATTCCGGGCTTTCCATAATGGCAGCTTCCTTTTCAGAAGGGAGAAAAAGATTGCTTTCAATGCCTTCTTCATCATCAAAGAAAAACCTTAATAGCCCATGAGAAAGAATGAATAATTGATTGAAAGGTTTACCAGGCTCTGCCAGCTTTTCTTTTCTTCGAAGTAGTTTTGGGGTACTGATATTGACCAAAATAGTAATTTCTTCATCAGAGAGTTCCTGAAAGAAAGAGATATTTCTGAAAGTTTTAAATGAGTCCATTACAGCAGTAAAGATAAATAAAAATAATACACGGATATTCGTTGAGCCGTCATGAGGATTTCATAGAAGTTTTTTTTAGATTTGTGGGTATTATACAATTTGAGATACCATGAACAATAACCGAAGAAGTTTTATTAAAAAACTGGGAATTGCAACAGCAGCACTTGCCGTAAACCCGTTGGATTTAATGGCTGCCGAATTACCTGAACCTACTGTCACAGCTGTCAACAAACCGATTGTCCTTTCTACCTGGAATTTCGGACTAAAAGCCAACGAAGAAGCATGGACAATCCTTGGAAAAGGAGGAAAGGCTCTGGATGCAGTAGAAAAAGGAGTGCGTCTCGTAGAATTAGATCCCAAAGAAAGAAGTGTTGGGTACGGAGGCCGTCCGGACAGAGATGGAAGAGTAACGCTGGATGCCTGTATCATGGATGAAAATTATAATATCGGTTCTGTTGCCTGTCTGGAGCATGTGAAAAATCCTATTTCCGTTGCCAGAGCCGTCATGGAAAAGACACCTCACGTTATGTTGGTAGGAGACGGGGCATTACAGTTTGCCCTTTCACAGGGATTTAAAAAAGAAAATCTTCTTACTCCGGAATCCGAAAAAGAATGGAAAGAATGGTTAAAAACCAGTCAGTATAAACCCATTGCCAATATTGAAAACCACGATACCATTGGAATGATTGCGTTGGATGCTCAGGGAAACCTTTCCGGTGCCTGTACAACCAGCGGAATGGCCTTTAAAATGCATGGCAGAGTAGGAGATTCCCCAATTATTGGAGCAGGTCTGTTTGTAGATAATGAAGTAGGAGCTGCTACAGCAACAGGTCATGGTGAAGAAGTGATAAGAACGGTGGGGACGCATCTTGTAGTGGAACTGATGAGACAAGGCAGAAATCCACAGGAAGCCTGTAAAGAAGCTGTAGATAGGATTGTAAAGATCGCTCAGCGCAGAAAAAAGAATCTCAAAGATATTCAGGTAGGTTTTATCGCCATCAATAAAAAAGGAGAATATGGTTCTTACTGTATTCAGGACGGATTCAACTTTGCCGTGTATGATCAGAAAGGTAACCGCCTTGAAACTCCTGAATTTGCTTTGAAATAATCCAAATTAAAAAAGAATGAGCTTTAGCTTGTTCTTGCTAAAATATAGCCATCCAATGGCTTTAGCCAAAACTTAAAACAAAATATGAAAAGAACGATTATTGCTTCCTTATTTCTCGTTATTGCATGCAAGGAAGAAAAGAAGGAGATTAAAACAGATGTCAGACCACAGCAGACAGAAGAGAAAGTAGTTTTAAATAATGAATCCAATGAAGCGGAAGATGCTAAAAAATGGTTGGAGAAGAGCATTGTAGATTATTTTAAAGCTGATATCGGAAGTGAAGAAAAGAATAGGGAGAAGATCACGACCAAAGATTATTTCGATTATAAAACAGATGCAACGAATGTAGATATGGACGTAGATGGAAGTCTGACTGAAAAAGAATTTCAGGATAAATGGAAATCAAAATTTGATACTAATAAAGCAGGTGTCGGAGTGGGTTTCCTGATTACAGCACAGGACTGGGATAAAATTGAAGTCGGGAGCTGCGATTTAAAATCTTCCTCAAAAGATGAATATATCTTTAATGTAGTGTTGACTGATAATAGTTTTAAAGCTAAATATCCGTCAGTAATAAAAGTAGTAAAACAAAACGGTTCCTTTCTGATTGCAGATGTATTGCAGGACGAACCAAAGTAGAATTAAACAGATATATACAATGTCAAAAATAGAAATAGCGTGTTTTAATCCTGAATCAGCAATGATTGCTTTTGAAAATGGAGCTGACAGAATAGAATTATGTGATGGTCTCAGTGAAGGAGGAACTACTCCGGACTTTGAAACGATGAAAAAGCTTCGTGAAAAAATTAATATTCCGATTTTTGTGATGATCCGCCCCAGAGGAGGTGATTTTACCTATTCGGATTCAGAATTTGAACAGATGAAAAATGATCTGGTTTATTTGAAATCTTTACAGGTAGACGGTTTTGTATTTGGTATTCTCAACGAAAACGATGAGGTTAATGTTGAACAGAATAAAACTTTAGTTGAACTGGCAGCACCGCTTCCATGTACTTTCCACCGTGCTTTTGATCGTGCTGCAAGCCTGGAAGAATCGTTAGAAAAAGTAATTGAATGTGGCTTTACTACCATTCTTACTTCCGGCCAGAAACCCAATGTATCAGAAGGAAAAGAAAATCTGAAAAAACTGGTTGAACTTTCCGATGGAAGAATAGAAATCCTTGTTGGAGGCGGACTTCGTTCATCTAATATTGAAGGAATAAGAGCCCTTACAAACGCAGGCTACTTCCATTCTTCAGCCATTACAGATGGTGGTGCTTTTGCAAACCCGGCTGAAGTGGCTGCATTGAAGAGTAAGTAATAATGATATGCACTCAGTTTGTCATTCCAAGCGCAGCGGGAATCTAAATTCTTATAGTAGAGATTCCTTCGTACCTCGGAATGACAAAATCACGGGTATTGTAACAATACAAAACAAATTTATTGATGAATAGAACTATCCTTTTTGCTTTTCTTTTTATGCAGAATATCCTTTTTGCACAGTTTTCACAAAGAAATTTGTCTTTCGAAAACTGGCAGTTCAAAAATTCAAAAGATCAAAACTGGCTTCCTGCGAAAGTACCGGGAACCGTTCATTTGGATTTAATGGATAACAAGATCATTCCTGATCCTTTTAAAGATGAAAATGAAAAGAAAGTACAGTGGATAGAAAATGAAGATTGGGACTATCAGACTCAATTTACGGTTTCATCTCAGGAATTGAAAAATGATAATATTGATCTGATCTTTAATGGACTGGATACATTTTCAGAAATTTATCTTAATGGTAAACTGCTGAAGAAAACAGATAATATGTTCAGGAAATGGAATATTCCTGTAAAAAAATATCTAAAGCCGGGTAATAATGCATTGCAGATTAAGTTTCAATCTGCTGTCAATACCGGAAAAGAACTGGCTAAAAAAGTTCCGTTTACCATGCCGGAATCACCAAGAAGTTTTGTGAGAAAAGCACAATACCAGTTTGGATGGGATTGGGGACCAAGGCTGGTTACTGCAGGAATCTGGAAAGATGTTGCATTAGAATTCTGGAATAATGCCAAAATTATTACCGTTAAAGATATTCAGAATAATTCCGGGAAATCTTCCAACTTACATTTTGAAGTGGAAATTTATGCTCAAAATGCTGGAGATTACACATTGGATCTGAATTCCATTCATAAAAAGATCTCTTTAAAAAAAGGGACTAATGTAATTTCGGTTCCTTATGAGACAAAGGGAATGAAACTTTGGCAGCCTAATGGACGTGGTGAAGCGAATCTTTATGATTTTAAAATAAAACTTTCAAAAGACCTTAACAATATTGATGTTAAAGACATCAGGATAGGATTAAGAACCGTAGAATTAATTCAGGAAAAAGACGAAAAAGGTAAGTCATTCTATTTTAAAGTGAATGGAAATCCGTTGTATATCAAAGGAACCAACTGGATTCCGGGAGACAGTTTTTCACCCAGAATGGCCAAAGAAAAATACCATAAACTGATCAAAGATACCAAAGATGCGAATATGAATATGATCCGTATCTGGGGTGGCGGTATTTATGAAGATGACGAATTTTACAAAGCCTGCGATGAAAACGGAATTTTAGTTTGGCAGGATTTTATGTTTGCGGGAAGTTTTTACCCTGCAGACGGAGCATTTTTAAACAATGTAAAAGAAGAAGTAAAAGATCAGGTCAACAGACTTCAGAATCACCCGTCTATTGCTTTGTGGTGTGGTAATAATGAAATTGATGAAGCCATTGTCAATTGGGGATATCAGAAACAATTCAAGTATTCAAAAAATGATTCTCTGCAGGTTTGGAAAGACTATAAAAAGCTTTTCCATGATGTGATTCCCAGTGCATTGGCAGAAAACCTGAAGTCAGATAAAAATATATATTGGCCAAGTTCGCCGTCCATCGGCTGGGGACATAAAGAAAGCCTTACAGAAGGAGATTCCCACTATTGGGGCGTTTGGTGGGGTGAGCAGCCATTTGAAATTTACAATGAAAAAGTAGGACGTTTTATGTCTGAATATGGTTTTCAAGGGACTCCCAGTCTTGAAACTACAAAATCCATGTTTTCAGGAACTCCTGATTTAAATCTGCAAAACTCAACTATCAAAGCACATGAAAAACATGCCAGAGGTTGGGATATTATTAATGAATATCTGAAACGGGATTATAAAATCCCTACAGATTTTGTACAATACAATTACGTTTCACAGCTATTGCAGGCAAGAGGAATGCAGATAGCCATCGAAGCCCATCGCCGTGCAAAACCTTACAATATGGGAACGTTGTATTGGCAGCTCAACGACTGCTGGCCAGTAGTTTCATGGTCTTCCATTGATTATCTTGGAAACTGGAAAGCTTTCCATTATCAGGCAAAAAGAAGCTTTGAGCCTGTCTTGGTATCAATAGCGGAAACCGATAAAAGCTATGATGTTTATCTGATAAGTGATCTTATGAAAGAACTGAAAGCTGATATTAAATTTGAACTCATTGATTTTAAAGGAAAAACACTTTGGAAAGCCAATCAGTCAGACGTTGTAAATGCCGATGTAAGCAAGAAAATTAGAAGCATTAGTAAAACAGAACTGGCTCAGTTTAATCTGTCTGAAGCCGTTTTAAAGATCAGCTCCGAAAAGGATATAATATTTCAAAAGCTGTTCTTTTTTAATAAACCGAAAGACCTGAAACTTTCAAAACCAAATATCAAAATCAAAAAAATATCACCCACTGAAATTGAAATCTCAACAGATGCCCTTACAAAAGATATTTATCTGATTGGAGATACTCATTTCAGCGATAATTTCTTTGATTTGTTACCAGGAACTTCAAAAAGAATTGTCCTTTCAAAACCTTTGGGAAATGTAGAATTGATGAACCTTTGGGATGTGATGAAAGAGTAATTGTTATTTCCAGAATATTAATTCGGAATAATCCATAAAAATAAAAAGAGCTATCCATTACGGTAGCTCTTTTTGATAGTATAGTGAAATTTAAACAGTAATTATGTTAGTTTAATTGTTGTTTATGATATACTTCCCAGTCCAGATACCCTTCCATAGTAAGTCCATAGTGAAGTTCTCTTTTTGGAGGAGTAAGTTCCCAGTTGTTTTCAAGTCTTTCCACAAGATCAGGATTGGAAATAAAAGCTTCCCCGAATGCTGCAATATCGATTAACCCTTCATTGATCAGTTTTTCAGATTTCTCTCTGTCCATACCTCCGGCAAGAATAATTACTCCATCATACCAGTTTCTGAAACGCTTCATAAAATCTTCCGGTAAAGCAAAACTTCCTCTCGATTTCTGATCCATAATATGAACGTAAACAATATTTCTCTTGGAAAGTTCTTTCGCTAAATACTCATAAGTAGCTTCTATCTCATCGTAATAAGGCATTTCGTATAATCCACCATAAGGAGTTAAACGGATGGCTACCTTATCAGCGCCAATCGCTGCAATCGCAGAATCCACGATCTCAAGTAAAAAACGAGAGCGATTTTCTATACTTCCGCCATATTCGTCATTACGGGTATTTACAAACGGGTTCAGGAACTGTTCAATAAGATATCCGTTGGCTCCATGAAGTTCAATTCCATCAAAACCAGCTCTTACAGCATTTACCGCTGCTAAAGTAAAATCCTTAACAATTTGTTTTACTTCACCAGTAGCCAATGCCCGTGGTTTGGAATTAATGACAAAACCTTCTTTTCCGTTTTCATCATATCCCCATGCATGCGTTTCACCTGCCTGAATATCAGAAGAAGAAACAGGAGCTTGTCCGTCCGGTTGAATGGTTACGTGAGAAACACGTCCCACATGCCATAATTGAGTGAAAATTTTACTTCCTTTCTGATGTACAGCATCAGTCACGAGTTTCCAGCCTTCTACCTGCTCATCAGTATATAATCCCGGAATATGAAGTACTCCTTTTGACGTTGGAGAGATCGCAGTACCTTCTGTAATGATCAGTCCTGTACCGGTACGCTGTGCGTAATATTCAGCATTAAAGTCTTTCGGAATTCCGTCTTCATTTCTGGCTCTGGTCATTGGAGCCATGGCAATTCTGTTTTTTAGGTCTAACGAACCTATACTTGCTTCTTTAAAAATATTAATATTCATTGTTTAAAATTTTAAGTATTAAAAAAATGAGAGGATTGGTCTTATTTTATTATTTTACAAATGTGTTTTAAAAGATATTTTTCATTGATGTATTTTCAGTTAATATTGTATCTCTTATCAACAGTACAAATTTCCGTCAGAATTTATTATTATAAAAATTATTTAAAATATAGTTATTTATTATAAAAATAATAGTTAGGATTTAAACTGTGATTGATAAGAAGAACAGATTTGTTTATTGAATGGGTGAAAAAGAAATCCATTAAGGCTTTGTAATAAATGAAAAAGAGCCTTGTCTGTATCGGATTTGATATTCTGCTGTACCGGAATTGTACTCAAAAAAATATAAATTTTACCCTTCCAACTCAAAAATCAGCCGTAAATTTGCCTCATATTTCTTTACAGTTATGGTAAATTTTGTTCTGATTGCAGTGTGCATTATTGCAGGAATGATATTCAAAGCAACAAAATCTATCCACCCCGATGCTCATAAGGGTATCAATACCTGGATTCTTTATCTTGCTCTTCCGGCAGTTTCGTTTAAATATCTGCCTAAAGTAAAATGGACAACAGAGATGTTGTTTCCGATAGCAGCCACATTTTTAATTTCTGTGTTCTGCTTCTTCTTTATGATGTTTTATAGCAAGAGCAGGGGATATTCAAGGCGTTCCAGAAGTACTTTAGAACTGGCAAGCGGTTATAGCAATACATCATTCATCGGATTTCCCTTAATCAGTGCTTTTTATGGTGAAGGACTCCTTAGCATTGCCATTATCTGTGATCAGACCATGTTCTTTGCTCTTTCTACCCTCGGAATTATAGCTGCAGTAAAAGGAGGAAGTAGATCAGGAAAAGTAAGCGCAGTATTTATTTTAAAAAGACTCATTACGTTTCCTCCATTAATCGGGTGTATTTCCGCTCTGATATTGTCGCGGTTTATTGATTTTACCGTAGCAGAACCATTTTTTGATAAGCTTGCGGCTACGGTAAGTCCATTAGCCCTGTTTTCAGTTGGACTGCAGCTGAAGTTTAACGGATGGCAAAAACTGATTCCGCAGATGTCGATGTCAATGCTCTACAAGCTTATTTTGGCACCAGCAATTGTACTTGGATTGGCTTTATTATTGGGAATAAAAGGAGATGTGGCTAAAATTACGGTATTTGAAGCAGCAATGCCTACACTGGTTACCTCAAGCATTATTGCAGAACAGTTCAGACTCAATACAAAACTGACCAACCTGATCATCGGCGTCAGCATCATTGTAGGATTCTTTACTTCCGCATTTTGGTATGAGATGACTCAATTACTGTTTTAACCATTTATGGATTCTTTCTTAGAGATTTTCTGAATTTGTGCTGTTCTTTTATCCGCAGACTTTGTCATTCCGTAGGAATCCAGCCTGTCATATCATTGTTTTGATCAATAAATTAATACAGTTTTAGATTTTATAATATCTGATTGTTTAGATTCCTACGGAATGAACAAAAGAGGAAGTAAAAACATACAACAGCTTTAGTTTCCAGTTCTGTTAAAGGAGCGCGAAAGAATCCCTACAAAGTTGCAGTTCTCTGAAGAAAAATCTAATTTTACACTTTAAATATTTCCCTTGCAATACGCTCAAATTGTTTTACCACTGAACCTCAAAGGATCTTTTACCTATAAAGTTCCCGAAGAAATGATGTCCGAAATTCAACCCGGAATGCGTGTTCTGGTACCGTTTGGCGGAAAGAAAATCTATACGGGAATCGTATTTGAGCTTCACGACAATGCACCAGAAAATTTTACGGCTAAAGAAGTCATCAGCATGCTGGATGATAAACCCATTGTTCCTGAAGAACAGATCCGTTTCTGGAACTGGCTTTCGGAATATTATTTGTGCAGTCTTGGTGAAATTTACAGGTTTTCATTCCCTTCTTCCTTGAAATTGGAAAGTGAGACCTATTTAAAATTAAAACCAGGAATAGTAATTGATTTTGAAAACCTGGATGTCAATGAAATGTACCTGATTCAGGCACTTGAAGTACGACAGCTGATCAACCTGACAGATATTGAAGCTTTTATTCCCAAAAAGGATATTATTAAGACTATCAATTCATTGATTGATCTTCAGTATATTGAAATTGATGAGAAAATTGCTGAGAAATATAAAGCTAAAGAAGTAGCATATGTAAGAATTAAGGATGAGGTTTTAGCCAATCAGAACCTTACGGATATTCTTTTAAAGCTAAATAGGGCTCAAAAGCAGAAAGACCTGTTCCTTCTTATTTTAGAAAAACAGACGGAAAATCCTGATGCTCATATTAAAAAATCTGAGCTGTTTGAGGGCGGTTATTTCGGAAGTTCACACTTCAAGCCTTTAGCAGATAAAGGTTTTGTGGAGGAATATTACATGCAGAAAGACAGAATTGAAAGCTATGAAGGAGAAATTGAAGAGTTGGAAGAACTTTCTGAACAGCAGAAAATTGCTAAATCTGAGATTGATGAAGCTTTTGAAGAAGGAAAAAATGTCCTGCTGCATGGGGTAACTTCATCAGGGAAAACGCATATTTATTTAGAAAAAATTGAAGAATGTATCAAAGAAGGAAAAAATGTTCTGTTTTTACTTCCTGAGATTTCCCTGACCAAACAAATTACACAGAGATTAGAAAAAAAATACGGACGCCAGCTAGGTTTTTACCACCAGAAACTGACTGATTTTGAAAGGGTGGAAGTCTGGAGAAGAATCAAACAGAATGATATTCGTATTCTCATCGGAACCCGTAATGCTTTGTTTTTACCTTATCAGAACCTGGGACTTATTGTGGTGGATGAAGAGCATGATTCTGCCTACAGACCAAGAGAAGTGACGCCTTATTTCAATGCTAAAGATGCCTCATTGGTTTTGGGCGGATTTTATAATGCGGGAGTAATCCTGGGATCTGCAACACCTTCTGTTGAAAGTTACTACAGGGCCAGAAAAGATAAAATGAAATATATTTTCCTGAATGAAAGATTCGGGAACGTGAATTTGCCGGAATATGAACTGATCAACTTCAAAGAAGCGCAGGACTCTAAAAAAGTCTCCGGAAACTTCTCTCTGAAACTTCTTGAGGAGATTAAGAAAACGGTAGATGAAAAAAAACAGGCGATTGTCCTTCACAACCGTCGTGGCTATTCCAATGTCATAGAATGTGAGAGCTGTGGCTATGTCAATTACTGCTCCAATTGTGATGTGGTAATGACCTATCATAAAGCAGCTAACGAAATGAAATGCCATTACTGCGGCCAAAGAGCTTCAAAACCGAAAACCTGCCCGAAATGCAATTCTGAAAAGCTGAACGAAAGAGGAGTAGGTGTAGAGCAGATTCATGAAGAAGTTTCCAAACTGTTTCCTGAAAATGAGGTAGACAGAATGGATGTGGATTCTATGCGTAAGAAATTCGCCTACGAAAAATTGTATGAAAAGATTGAAGACGGAGAAACAGACATCATTGTAGGAACACAAATGATTTCCAAAGGACTGGATTTTGATCATATTGAGCTTGTTACAATTCCCAAAGCGGATTCCTTATTATATGTACAGGATTTCAGAGCAGAAGAAAGAGCCTATCAGCTGATCACACAGGTTTCAGGAAGAGCCGGAAGAGTTTCTGGAAAAGGGAAAATCCTGATTCAGACCTTTAATCCTGATCATTCTGTATTCCAGCTGATCAAGATGAATAACCCTGCGAAGATCTATAAATACATCCTTACTGAGCGCCAGAAATTCCATTATCCGCCTTTTACGAAGCTGATTATGATTGAAATGAAGCACAGAAAGGAAGATAAAGTAGACCGAGCCTCTCAGTTTCTGGGTTCCATCCTCAGAAAATACCTTCCGGAAGATTGCGTTTTAGGTCCCGAAAGAGCTCAGATTGCAAGGCTGAATAATCTATACCAATTCCAAATTATGCTTAAGCTTCCCCGTGGGAAAAACTATGAGAAATTCAAAAGCCTGGTTTTGATAAGTTTGAAAGAATTTGATGAAATCACTGCGTATCAAAGCATTAAAAAAGATGTTTTTGTGGATTTTTAACAATTTTTAACAAACTTTACACTCTTTTATAACGGGTCAGTGGCTTGTTATATGACAATAATTTCTACTTTTGGACGTTGATTAAGTGTTTGGCTCTTTTATTGAATGATTTAACCTGTCATTTTTTATAGAGTCAAAGCTATAGAACAAAAAGAAGATAGATGGTAAATTTCAGAAAATATATTTCAAGTGCGGCGGTGTTGGCTTCTGGTCTTTTCCTGGCTCAATCTACCGTTTCTACCGTTCTTTATTCTCAGAATTATGACAGTCAGAAAAGCAGCTTAAACCTGCCTTCACCCGTTAGCACGATGGTGGAGAAAACTGTTTTGTCAGCAAAAGAACTTGTAGATATTAATGTGAACACAATGATGGCGGATCCTGTGCTGAAAAATGCAAGTTGGGGATTCGTAGTGTACGATCCGAAAACGAAGAAAGTAATTTCTTCGTACAATGAAAATACTCCTTTAGTACCTGCTTCTACTACAAAGCTGCTTACAACGGAAACAGCATTAAACCTGCTGGGTGAAAACTACCGTTGGATGACTCAGCTTGAGTATTCAGGAACCATAGATGAAAATGGAGTTTTAAATGGAAATCTTTATGTTATAGGAAGCGGTGACCCTTCTTTGGGAACAAACAAAGCAGGTGCATCATCTTATAGAGATATTGTTTCAGATTTCGTAGGCGGAGTTTCAAGAGAGGGAATCAAAAAGGTAAATGGTGATATTATCATTCAGACAGCGCTTTTCAAAGGCAATATTTCAGTGCTTCCGGAAAATGTTGTATGGTTGGAAAACAATAATTATTATCTGCCTGCAGGAAGTACCCGGGACATCAACCCAGCTAACGAAAAACTGATTGTTAAAAAAGGAAGTTTCTCTACAGATAAGAAATTTTTCTACGTTTCTCCTTACAATCATCAGATGGTATATGCTGATAAATATGAAGGAAACGGGACTTTAACAACCAAACTTCCTGATGCTCCGGCATACCTTGCCAACTCTTTCAGAACTACATTGGTAAAAAGCGGAATTCCTGTTACCGGAAAAGTAAACCCGAAAATGACAGATGCAGCACCGGAAGGAAGAAAAATGCTTTCAGCTTATAAATCCCCAACTTTAGGTGATATTATTTATTATACCAATCAGCATAGTGATAATTCATTGGCAGAAGCCCTGTTAAGAACAGTTGGTTATCAGAAAATGGGTGACCAGACTTCAGAATCAGGAAGAATTGTGGTAACAGGCCACCTGAAAGATGCCGGTTTTGATATGATTGGTCTTAATTATATGGATGGAAGCGGGCTTTCAAGAAGTAACAATGTGACGCCAATTTCGCAGGTGAAGTTTCTTACTTCTTTGATGGATCAAAAATACTATAGATCTTACCTGACTTCTTTACCAATTGGAGGACAATCCGGAACTTTAAAGAGAATGTTCATTGGTGGAGGTAACGGACAGGTTTTTGCAAAAACAGGAACACTGAACAAAGTAAAAACATTAGCAGGCTATCTGAAGACGAATTCCGGGAAAACATTGGTGTTCTCTTTAATGGTGAATAACTATTCCGGGTCGGTAGATATGGTGAAAAAGAGAATGGAAAAAATTCTTGAACCTGCACTGGATCTTTAAAAATTTTTTATTTTATATATTATAACAGCCTTTTAATCATTGATTAAAAGGTTTTTTTTATATTTGGTTAAATATTTCTAAGCATGACAAAATTGTACCTTTTGGTGTTGGGATTTTTATTATCTCAACAGTTTTATGGCCAGAAGCATGAGCAAAACACCGATATGAAAGGATTGATCGAAAAAGAGAAAAAATCCTTTACACAAAAAATGAACATCGGAAATACCAATCCCAATACGCTGAATTACGATTTACAGTATCAAAGAATGGATGTTACGCTCAACCCGGCTTCCAATACTATTTCAGGATCGGTAACTTCTCATTTTAAACCTACTCAGAATATGGGAAGCATTTATTTTGATCTGACAACCTCTTTAACGGTTTCCCAGATTAAATATCATGGTAACAATCTTGTTTTCCAGCAGCTTCCTTCCAACGAAGTGAAAATTGATTTTCAGACTCCCATAGCTGCCAATACGCTGGATTCTCTGACTATTCATTATTCAGGAACGCCACCCAGTGCTAATGGGGCTTTTACAGCTGCCACTCAGAGCGGAGTTCCGGTACTTTCTACTTTGAATGAACCTTACGGTGCACAGGATTGGTTTCCAACAAAACAGAGTTTGAATGATAAAATTGATAGATTTGATTTCAAAATTACAACGCCATCCAATTATAGCGTTGCTGCTAATGGAAAATTAATGTCAGAAACTTTTCCTACAGGATCTACGAAACTTACTTTCTGGAGAACGATGTATCCTACACCGGCTTATCTGATCGCACTGTCGATTACCAATTTTGTAAAGCTTACTGATACTATTGGAAACCCTCCGTTTCCTTTTATCAACTATATTTATCCATCCACCAATTCAAATCAGACCAGTCTGAATAATATTCAATGGACGAAACTGGCTATGGATACTTTTGAAACGTATTTTGGGGCTTATCCTTTCCGTAATGAAAAATATGGCCACATGGAATTCATGTACGGAGGAGGTATGGAACACCAGACAATGTCTTCCATGGGAGGTTGGAATAAACAGCTTATCGCTCATGAACTTGCCCACCAATGGTTTGGTGACAAGGTAACCTGCGGTGCGTGGAACGACATCTGGCTGAATGAAGGTTTTGCCACTTTCGGAGAGCATGTTGCCAATGAAAAATTACTGATGACCAATGCTGAATTCCTGAATTACCTGCAAGGTCAATCCAATTATATTACCGCAAGTACAACAGGAACGGTGTATGTACCAGATACCGGACTTTCCAGTATTAACAGGATATTTGACAGCAGATTGACCTATGCTAAAGGAGGTTATGTTCTGAGAATGTTGAAATGGGCCTTAGGTGATGCTGCTTTTTATCAGGCACTCAAAGACTATCATGCAAGACCGAATTTAGCCTACAGCTATGCACGTACTGCTGATTTAAATGCTTCCCTGCTTCAGTCTACCGGAAAAGATTTTACAGAGTTTTTTAATGACTGGGTGTATGGGGAAGGTTATCCTACATATACTATAAAATGGATGCAAGGCGGTAATCAGGCTTTATTTAAAGTTTCTCAGACACAAAGCAGTGCTGCGGTAAGCTTTTTCGAAATGCCTTTACCTATAAAAGTAACCGGAACTTCAGGACAAATTGCATATTTGGTTCTTAACAATACTTCCAATAACCAAAGCTTTTTAGAATCTGTAACATTTCCTATCGCAAGTGTTCAGTTCAATTATGAATATCAGATTCTGGAGAAGAACTCTACTGTTACTCAGGATAATACTTTAAGTGTTTCTTCTGTTGAGAAGGAAAACTTTGGACTCTATCCAAATCCTGCAAAAAATGAAATTAATCTGAAAGGGATCAACAGAGCTGCAGATTTTACGATTCATGCCGTAGATGGAAAACTGGTAGGAAAAGGAACGTATCAGCCAGGTAAAGCGATTGGGATTTCAGAATTGGTTCCGGGAACTTATTTCATTACCATTGACGAAAAAAGCATCAAATTTATTAAACATTAAAATGTAAGACTGTAAAATATCAATGCATATTTTATTTACTTACTATTGACGATAAAATAACAGGAAGCTTTCAGATCTGAAAGCTTCTTTGTTTTCTGGCAGCTTGAGTTCCTCTTTTTCGGGCTGTTTTTACTTTGTATTCAAACCACTTTTCTTTGAATAGTTTGCGCATAAGATTATCGAAATGTCTTGTGATGACCAGGTTTTTAAAACCTCTCCATTTTTCGAGAGGGCTTGATGGAAGCGCTCTCACTGATATAGAATATCCTTCCGTGTCATACTGAATATAATGCCACCATCCGGAAGGAATATAAAGTGTTTCACCAGGGTGAATGACAGCTTCATAACCGTTTAAATAGAGTAGTGCAGGATATTTTCTGTAGTCTGGGTTTTTTATCTGGGCAAGACTGTGGAAGTTATAGGGCAGCTTATACATAGAATCAGACTGTTCCCAGGGAAATAGCCAGATTCTTTTGATTCCCTGAAACTGAGTAATGAAAACATGTGACATATCAATGTCAATATGATTTCTGGTTACAGAACCTTCACCTCCAAAAAACATAAAGGGAAGCCATTTTAATATTTTCCCATTGGTAACATCATTGTAGGTAAGATCATTCTTAAGTTCGGGTTTTATTTTTAACAAATTGAATAAGAATAGACGGTGTTCAGTAGGAGCAGACTGTATAAGATCGAGATATTCTGAAAATGTGCTTTGTGCTATAGGATCACTTGCTACTCTGTCCAGGGAATCAAGTTCACTGCCATAAATATTCACCTTATGGTTTCCTGCAATTTCTTTGAAATATTCATAATTCCATTTTTTGAAGGCAGGACTTTCCGGATGTATAAAATCTTCAATAATAATTGGAATTCTCGGCTTCATATGGTCTTTAATAAAGGTTTCTGAATTGGTTGTCTTTATTTTTTGTACCGGCTTTAATCTCATTCTTTCAAATTTTAAACAAATATAATATTATCCTACTAAATTTATAGACTAATAATGTTAAAACTGAAAACAGAATTGATTTTTTAGAATTAAACGTATAAAAGGTTTTATTTTACTGCCTTTTTAGTAAATTAGCACATCTAAAAAATTACTAAAAATGATCTCTGAAAAATACCTTCAACATTTACAGAACGAACTTCAGAATATTGAGAATGACGGACTTTACAAAAGAGAAAGAATCATCACTTCTCAGCAAAGTGCAGAAATAGAAGCTAACGGAAAAAAGCTTTTGAACTTCTGTGCCAATAATTATCTGGGATTATCCAATCATCCGGAAGTAATGAAAGCGTCTCAGGAAATGATTCAATCTCATGGATATGGGATGTCATCAGTACGTTTCATCTGCGGAACACAGGATATTCACAAGGATTTGGAGAAAAAAATCGCTGACTTTTTAGGTCTTGAAGATACTATTCTTTATGCAGCAGCATTTGATGCCAATGGTGGAGTTTTTGAACCATTGTTTACAGAAGAAGATGCTATTATTTCAGATGAACTGAATCACGCTTCTATCATTGACGGTGTTCGTCTTTGTAAAGCAGCGAGATACAGATATAAAAATAATAATATGGCGGATCTGGAAGCTCAATTGATTGCTGCTTCTGAAAAGAACCACCGTTTCAAAATTATCGTAACAGACGGAGTATTCTCAATGGACGGTATTGTTGCAGATCTGAAAGGAGTGTGTGACCTTGCTGATAAATATGATGCTTTGGTAATGGTAGATGATTCTCACGCAACAGGTTTCATCGGGAAGACAGGCCGTGGAACTCACGAGGCTAATGAAGTAATGGGGAGAGTAGATATCATCACTTCTACATTAGGAAAAGCTTTAGGGGGTGCTTTAGGAGGTTTTACTTCCGGTAAAAAAGAGATCATTGATATGCTGAGACAGCGTTCAAGACCCTATTTATTCTCTAACTCTTTAGCGCCTGGAATCGTAGGAGCTGCTTTGAAAGTATTGGATATGATTTCTGATAACACTTCTCTTCGTGATCAGGTAATGGAAAATGCAGAATACTTCAGAACGGAAATGAAAGCGAAAGGCTTTGATATTCCGGACGGAGATGCTGCCATTGTTCCGGTAATGCTTTATGATGCGCCTCTTTCTCAGAAAATGGCTGAAAGGCTTATGGATGAAGGAATTTACGTTATCGGATTCTTCTATCCTGTAGTACCGAAAGGAAAAGCGAGAATCAGAGTACAGCTATCTGCTGCTCATACCAGAGAACATTTGGATAAGGCGATTGCTGCTTTTGAAAAAGTTGGAAAAGAATTAGGAGTGATTTCTTAATCATTGCGTTGATTAAACAATAGAAATATAATGTTCGGCTCGGGCAGCTTTGCTGCCCCGAGCCGAACTATTTTTTATAGAAACCTGTTTTTACTTATATTTTCCTGATCAAAAGAAATTTATTTTTAACAATTATATAATAAGCTTATCTTTGCTGTTAATTTTTTCTGAATGCTTTATACAATAATCAAAGCGCTGCACATTATTTTTATGGTAAGCTACTTTGCGGGAATTTTTTATCTCGTGAGGATTTTCGTTTACTATAAAGATACCGACGAATTTCCTGAAGAAAAAAAGAAAATTCTGAGAGAGCAGTACACCTTTATGGCCAGAAGACTGTGGAATATTATCACCGTTCCTGCAGGGGTAATCATGGCAGTATGCGGATTGGTCATGATCTTTTTAAATCCGGGACTGATGAAAATGCCATGGTTTCATTTGAAATTGACCTTCCTGATCGGACTTGCCGTTTACCATTACTGGTGCTGGAAAAAAGTACTTCATTTGAAGGCTTTGAATGGAAATACATTGTCCACTGCCAATATCAAGCTGAGACAGGCCAATGAAATTGCTACATTCATTCTGTTTCTGGTTGTATTTACCGTTATTTTAAAATCGATGGCAATTGAATACTGGTGGCAATTAATCGCAGGATTTTTCGTTCTTGTATTTCTGATTATGATGACCGTGAAACTGGTTAATAAAAATAAAAAAAACAAATAATTGTTGAGTAGGGTGTGTGTCTGAGAACATTCATCCTTTTTACATCTTACAAAAAAACTATGATTGCAATTTTAAAGAAAGAACTTTGGAGTTACTTTGGAAACTGGAGTGCATGGGTGATCATTGCTGCTTTCAGTTTGATCGCAACTCTTTTCCTGTTCTTTTTCGACAACGATTCTAATATTTTTGAGATCGGAATGGCCTCGCTTCAGAGTTATTTCGTATTGGTTCCATGGCTGCTGATGTTTATCATTCCGGCCCTTTCTATGAAAACTTTTGCCGAAGAACAGCAAACGGGAACATTAAACTGGCTTTTTTCACAGCCGTTAAAGGTTTCTGAGCTCGTAACCGGAAAATTCCTTTCCGTATGGATTGTTGGGATTTTATGTCTTATTCCTTCACTCATTTATCTGTATACAGTTTATGTGCTGGGAGTTCCTGAAGGAAATATTGACCTTGGAATGACCTTTGGGAGTTATCTTGGATTGATTATTTTAATTGCGGCATTTGCTGCAGTGGGAATTCTGGCTTCTTCATTATCACAGAACCAGATTATGGCTTATTTGTTGGGCGTTTTCATGTGTTTTATTATGTATTTCGGAATCGAACAGCTGGCAAGTTATAAACTTTTGGGAGGAGCAGATTTTATCCTTCAGAATATAGGTTTCTATCAGCATTTCTTAGGCTTTACAAGAGGGCTTATTGATTTTAAAGATATCGCTTATTTTGTTCTTGTCATCGGAGCTTCATTAGTATTGTCTAATCATTTTATAAACAAAAAGAAGTAGAATTATGAAGAAGTTCAATGCTAAATCTCCACTGGGAATCTTCTTATTTGCGATCGTTCCTTTGGTTATTATCCTGACGTATTCGGGAATCAGACTAGACTTAACAAAAGAAAAAAGATATACACTTTCTGATAATACCATCAAAGTATTGGAGTCCGTTAAAACGCCTCTGAATGTTGAAGTATATTTGGAAGGAGATTTTCCTGCAAGTTTCAAACAGCTTCAGAGCGAAACGAAATTCATGCTGGAAGAATTCAGAAAAATTAATCCAAAGATCGATTTTAAATTTATTGATCCGATTAAAACGAAAATGTCTCAGGATACCCTGATGGCAATGGGCATGCAGCCATCTATTCTTCCGGATGTAAAAGATGGAAAGATCTCACAGATCACACTTTTTCCATACGCTGTGATCAAGCATGGAAATGATGGTGTTTCTATACCATTAGTGGTACAACAGGCAGGAATTGATGCCGATCAGCAGTTGACGAGATCTATTGAAGGTCTTGAATACAACCTTGTTTCCAATATCAAGAACATTGCAGCCGCTAAGAAAAAGAAAATCGGAATTCTGGTCAATCATGATGAATTGAATCCGGATGAATTTCAGGGGTTTGTACAGCTGGCTATGGAAAATTATGATGCAGGACCTATTATCCCTAAAAATCAGACCGAACTTTCATTGGAAGATATTCCTTTATTGAAGCAAATGAGTGCTTTGGTGATTGCAAAACCAAGAAAAGCTTTTACAGATAATGAGAAAGTAATTCTTGACCAGTATATCATGAACGGAGGGAAAACACTTTGGATGATTGATGCAGTAAATGCTGAGATGGATACTTTAACAAGATCTAAAAAAGTAATGCCTTTCCCTGTTGATATTAATATGACAGACTTCTTTTTCAATTATGGATTGAGAATTAATCCGGCTTTGGTAAAAGACGTTAAAAAGTTTGCCCTGTTAAGACTGGTTACTGGAGAAGTGAGTGGAAATCCACAATACACAAGCCTGCCATGGCCGTATTATCCGCTTGGGATTGCTGAAAATAATAACCCGGTCACAAAAAATATCAATCCTGTAAAATTTGAATTCCCGACTTCTATTGATACTTTAGGAGGTAGAAAGAATATCAAAACAAAAGTTCTTTTCGAATCCAGTGAAAGAACATTACTGAAACAGGTTCCGAATTATGTAGATCTGAAAGAAATTGCAAGTGTAGACAGTCTTGGACAAATGGAAAAACCAAGTACACCTAAGATCTTCGCTGTAGCATTAGAAGGAAAATTTAATTCTGCCTATGCATCCAGAATTGAAAGAAAATCTTACCCTGGATTCAAAACATCCAGCCCGGAAAATAAAATGATCGTTATTGCAGACGGAGATGTAGGAAGAAATAAAGTGATCAAAGGAAAACCGCTTCCATTAGGCGTAGATCTGTTGACAAATGAGCAATTTGGAAACGAGCAGTTCCTTAGAAATGCCTTGGATTATCTGTTGGATGACAGCAACCTGATGGAACTGAGAAACAGAAACATTGAGGAAAGACTTCTCGACAGACAAAGAATTACCGAAGAGAAATCCACATGGCAGTGGCTTAACTTACTGCTTCCATTGGCGATTATCGGCCTTATCGGAGGATTATTCTTCTGGCTGAGGAAAAAGAAATTTGGATAAAATAAAAAGGTCCGGAAGAAAGTATCTTCCGGACCTTTTTATATCTGGTTTACAGTTTCAATTGATACTTCTCCAGTACATTCCAGATCCCATAAAAAGCATCATTCCCCTTCTTATCCGAGAAATTGGTATTGAAGATCATAATCCTTCCCAGATTATTTTTAGGATCAAAAAACAGCATAGACATTACTCCCGGATCACCTCCGGTATGGCCAATATATCCCGTATAACCAAAACCCATAAATATGCCTGCGTTATAAGATTCACTGTAAGGATTTTTGTCATTTCTTTCCGCGAAATTTGACGCGGTAAGCTGTGGCATAAAATATTCTTTATAGCTTTTCTGAGTCAGAATTGTTCCTTTTCCATTATAGCCTTTGATAAGTTCGGTTAAATACTTGCTCAGGTCGTTGATATTCGTAATAAATCCTCCATCAGGATACGTTGCAGATTGATAATAGGGAAGAGGAGCGTCAGGGTTTTCATACAGTCTGGAGAATTGTGAAAACTTTACTTCTTCAAATGACCAGCCTGAATCTTTCATCTGTAAAGGTTTCAGGATATACTCTTTTGTGAAGCTATTGAAAGTTTGTCCGGTAGCTTTTTCAATAATAAAGGCTGCCAGAGCAGTTCCTACATTTGAATATTCATAAATTGATCCCGGTTTATGAGTGGAGAAACTGTTTTTATTCCATTTTCCGTTTTCTGCCAGCACATTTTCTAAAAATAAAGACATTGAAATCATCGAATCTGCAGGATTGAATATCTGCTCGTCATCAAAATTGAGCTTTACACCATTCAGATCCTGATCAGATTTCAGAAAATAATTTTTAGATAAATAAAAATCATTGTCCAGAATCGAAGAAGTATGAGTTCCAAGCTGACGGATGGTGATTGGTGTTTGAGGAAAATTAGGATTGGCTATTTTAAAGGGTACATATTTTTGAACAGGATCATCCAGATTCAGTTTTCCGAGTTCCTGAGCTTTAAGAAGAGCAATTCCAACAAATGTTTTGGAAACAGATGCAATATTCTGTATTGTATTTTCAGTATACAATTTCTTTTCTTTTACATCTGAAAAACCAAATCCCTTTTGATATAAAGTCGACTCTTCACTTACAATAGAAACCGCAAACCCGTTGAATAAGCCTTGCTGGTATATTTTGTTGACAGCCGCATCCAAAGAATCTCTGACATCATGATGAGCCTGACGAACTTCATTTACTGAATGACATGATATCAACATCCATGAAATTACCACTAATAATAAAATCCTTCCCATATGTTTTTAATAATAAGACACTTGGTAAAGCAGTTTTGTTACAAATGGAATGATTTAAAAATAGAAAGACTGCCCAATTCTGAAACAGTCTTTATTTTATTTCTCTGAGATTCGATTTGTAAAATACAGCTAGTAATCTCCAAAATAATTTGTAAGATCGCTAAATTCCGGTTTCAGTTATAAAAAGTTGAGTTCACATCTATATTCGATAATGTTTGAGATTGGTGTTAAAAGAGTGTAAATTATTGCTGATAGGCTTCTTTTGGAAGTAAAGCAGCAGTTCTGTAATAGCTGATATCAGTAGACATCTGTGCCTGAAGATCCTGAAAGGTATCATAATCATAATGCACCCAGTTCTCTTCATGGTCGGGATCAGGAGTCTTGTCTACAGCCAGTTCAAGTTTACCGTCTTCCTGATAGCTGCATTCTATAGCTGCATATTTTTCACCGCTTTCATCTTGGGTGTACCAGCATTTTATGGTTCTTTCGAGCTGTGGTTCATGGGTTTCGTTATCGATGACCTGAGAACAGATAAAGTTTTCGGGGTCGTCCGTTTTGAAAACGGTTTTAGAAATTAGAGGCAGGTCATCTACGGATAAGGAATACAATTTATTGGTAGAAATAATAAAACCGTCGGCAGTTTCTTTTCTTTCAATATCAAAAAAGTCAGATTTTTCCTTAAGATATTCTACTACATTCGCCTCGTCCTCTTCGTCACTTAAAAAATAATTGATGCTGTAAACACTGTCTTCGTTGATGAATTCAATTTCTTTCAGGAAATCGGAACCTTCCTCATAATAATACAGATGATATTCGTTTAGCTTCACAGCTTTACTTTTAGAGATGATCTCTCCAAAAATGTTTTTGTACACTTTTCTCATTTTTAATCACGTTATTTAGTTTCATCTATTAGTTTAAGTGGTATCGCAAAGATAAGTTTTCTTTTTTTATCTGAGCCTGAAGTGTAAAATAGTATTTATTTCGTAAGGATTTTATATATCCTTTATAAAATCCTCATATTCATAGTAAAACCTTTCGAAACCGTCCATTTTGTCCACAAAAAATTCAAAAATTTCTTGCCAAGTATTTTTATTGAAAATGGAAACACCATGTTTTTCTATCCATATTCTGCTGATAACCTTTCCGTTATCAAGGGTGAAATGTTCTTCTTTGTGAAAATCTCCGGTGAAATCTTTTAAAATATCTTCCAATGACCAGATCTTTTCGTAGTAGGCGTTTCGGAAAATTTCGTCCTTCATTTCGATATCCAGAGAAACTTCTGCTTTTTTATTGTCGGCAGAAAATTTAAATGCCATATCCTTGATTTTGGTATCATAAAGAATCCATTTTCTGGGAAATGATCTTCCAAAAGCTGTCCAAAATTCCTTTTTTAACTGCTGTGCCTCTTGTTTACTGAACATACGGCAAACATAATGATTTAATAGGAGAAAGGCAAAAATGTGGTACTGAAACCGTAAAATTACGGATAAACCGTATAAGCGAAAATACGTAAACGCAGAATTCAAATTTGCAGATTTACCTGTTCATCATCTGCTCTTTTTCAAATGTTAAACAATTTTCTTATTTTTGCTGTAATGCTTTCAAAAAAATCTCAATATGCGTTTAAGGCACTTTCATATCTTGTAGAAAAAAGAAATGAAGGTCCGATTCTTATTTCTGAAATTGCGGAACACAAAAAGATTCCTTTAAAGTTTTTGGAAAATATCCTGCTTGAACTAAAAAAAGCTGAAATTCTTGACAGTAAAAAAGGAAAGGGTGGAGGATATTTTTTGAAGGAAAAACCTGAAAACGTGAAACTGGCCAAGATCATTCGTCTCGTAAACGGTCCTATTGCTATGCTTCCTTGTGTAAGTCTGAATTTCTATCAGAAATGTGATGACTGCAATGAAGATCACTGTGGACTTCACGATGTACTGATCGAGGTTCGGGATGCTTCACTGAATATTCTTGAGAAAAAAACTTTAATGGATCTGGTCGACTGACCTGATCCTTTTTTTTGAATTAATAGTCTACTTTTTTTGTAGGATAAATATTTTATCAGATATTTGCAGTACTTCAAATGAATAAACTATGATTTCAAAAGAAGAGGAAAACCAATTACAAAAGCTTACACTCTCCATGACTGCAGTGCATTCTGATGCTGCATATCGTATATCTGAAAATATTTCCTTGTACAGAAGTGCAGAAAACATACGATCGTTAAATGTCTTTATTTTCGATGTGACAGATAATCAAGAAGTACAGACTAAAACGATTTTTTAATATGGTGATTTCAAGAAAAATTCAGGTAAGACTTAATATCCTTTTTGTGACAGCAGTCATTATATCTATTGCTGTTTTTTCAATGTATGAGCTGGGATATCTGGAAGAACTGCAGACCATCCTGGCAAAAGATAATTATATTTTTTACTGGATGCTTCTGGTAGGGGTTTTTGCCGAAATTGTGGCAGGATCAATGGGGATGGGATATGGAGTGATCTGTACTACTACACTTTTGCTTTTGAATATTCCACCGCATATTGTAAGTGCAAGTATCCATTCAGCAGAAAGTTTTACAACAGCAGCGGGAAGTCTTAGCCATATCAGACTGAAAAATGTCAGCAAGAGTTTAGTGAAGAGACTTGCAGTGCCGGCAGTTATCGGGGCTGTTATTGGTGCGGTAAGCCTTACTTACCTTGGAGAATATTATGCGAAGATCACCAAAACACTGATCGCTTTTTATACTTTATACCTCGGAATCCAGATTTTATCGAATGCTTTTAAAGAAAAACAAAGTAAGGCATTGAAAAGAAAAACTAATCTTACCAGACTGGGAGTGATAGGAGGTTTTATAGACTCTTTTGCCGGAGGAGGATGGGGTCCTCTGGTAACCGGAACTTTGATTAAAAATGCTTTTACCCCAAGATTTGCGGTAGGAAGTTCTACTGTAGCCAAATTTATCCTTACCCTAACGGCTGCCATTACCTTTTTCTTTACCCTGGGAATCCAACACTGGAATATTATTCTTGGGCTTTTGATCGGCGGAATTATTACGGCTCCTTTTTCAGCTATGCTTACGGCAAAGCTTCCTGTGAAGAAAATGTTTGTGATTATCGGAACATTGGTGATTGTAATGAGTTCTATAACTATTTATAAATCAGTTTTTAATTAAAAATAACGCTTTATATTGAAAAATAAAGGGCTTAAAAAGATATTCGGTTTTGAAAATATTTTACTTTTACATCATTAAATAATAGAACATGAATTTACATATCATTGCACTTTTTAAGTTTAATGAAAATTATCTGATGGATGCGGTAGAGCTGTTTCAGAACCTTGTGAAAGAAACAAGAAAAGAAGAAGGCTGTCTGCAGTATGACCTTGTTGAAGATAAAGATAATAAAGGAACTTTCTTCCTGATCGAGCTTTGGGAAAGCGTAGAGCATCACAACAGACATAATGGTCAGGACCACCTTTTGGATTTCCGTAAAGATGCTTCCAAAATCATGGAGAGCTCTGCAGAAGTTTATAAAGGATTTAAGATATATTAATATTGAAGATTTAAAGACTTAATGATTTAAGAATTTAAAGATTTTTAGATTTCCTTAAAGAATAAAAGGCGGTTTCAAGAGTTTGAAACCGCCTTTTTATTAGAAAAAATAGAAAGTATTAAAATAAAAGATTTATTTCACGATAAGCTTTTTCGTCTCCGAATGGCCACCGTAAGTAATTTTTACAAGGTAATTTCCTGATGTAAGTGTAGAAAGGTTCAGATCCTGCTTGTAGAATCCTGCCTGATTGCTAAGTTCAGCAGAATATACCTTTTTACCGGTAAGATCATAAACTTCTACATTACCTTTGTTGCTTGCTTTTTCTTTAACATCAAAAAGAACCGTTACTTTTTTATCAGCCGTTGCCGGGTTAGGATAGATACCAAAAGATGCCTTTTTCCCAACTTCAGTAATACCTAATGTTTCAGTAATTTTTTTGTATTTGAAATACATATTTCCTGTAGTCGCTCCACCATTAGTCGTGAAGTACATTCTGTAATAATCGTTTCCTTTTTTGACATAGTATACGACATCACTTTTTACTGTCCCAATACCTTTCCATGAGTGTCCTACAGTAGTGATAGCTGATGATAAGCTCGCATTGGCAGGAATTGTATAAGCTGCTGTAGCCTGAGTTTCCGGCTGTACCATTGCCACTTTTACGTTAGGACTTTGGATGGCTCCGGAAAGAGGGTACATCTGCATGCCCATATAGAATGTGTAATATTTTGTAAATACAAAATCCCATGCAGTTCTGGACGGCTCCAGACTAGGAACCTTTGCTCCGGTATCAAATGAGAAATAATTGAAATAAGAATCATCTGTTCCGTTAGCGACTGTTCTTGTTTCTGTAGCGCCCCATGAAGTGCCGTTCCATTTTGAATATTTAAAAGTATATCCTGCGAATGCATCTTCAATAGCAAATTTGATGTATGCTCCAGAAGGATATTTTAAAACAAATATTGCTTTCCCCTGGATATGGTGATTGATTGGGTTGTAAACTCCCCATCCTGTTGAAGGAATATTAGGGTTTGGAGAAGTCACAGGTCCTTGTTCGAACGCTCCCTGACTCCAGTCAGTTGTCTGGTCCGGGTTATAAAGAGGGTCTCCCCATGACGCTTCATTGCTGATACTAATATTATCCCAGTCTGCTAAATTGGTTGAAGCAGTGAATACTTCAATATCCTTCGCATCATTTATTCTTGATCCAAATGCATAGTTTGAATTTCTATAAAAAGCAACATCCCAGGTATTGGCAGGCTGAGAAACCATATTACCATCTGCAAGATTTACAAAAACTCTGTTTTGATATCCGCTTCCCATTGTCATATTTACCTGTGAGTATCCCAATGCATCAGTTTGTGCCAAAACAGTCTGCTGAACAGACATTGCCAATACTGAAGCCAATAATAGTTTTGTTTTCATAACTTATTTTTTAAATCCTTATTTAGAATGATTCAACAAAAGTATATAATTATTTTTAATGATTCTAAATAAAAACATGATTTTTATCGTGTTTTTATATTAATTATACTTTTGTTTACATAAAATAAGAGCAAAGAAAAGCCGGAAGGAATGATCCCGCCGGCTTTAAAAAGGTAAATAATAGTCTAATAAACCTTATTTTTTAATAAACTTTGACTGGATCATTTTTCCTTCAGAAGTTTCAATATTCATATAATAAACTCCTGTCTGAAGAGTACTGATATCAAAATTTTGTCCGGTTGGTTTTCCTTCTGTTACCTTCTGGCCTGCAGCAGAGTAGATCTGGATGTTTTTAAGATCTTTTTTGGACACGAATTCCAACGCTGTCTGATTGGAGTTTAATGCAAATCTTAAATTTTCCGTCACTTTATTGTTATCATTTACTCCTAGAGATGCTGTCGTATTATACACTACATTATCAACCTGAATCGCAACGTGTGTGGCTGTAGGTGTGAATTTGAATACAATATATGAGCCTGTAGATGCCGGAATATTTACGCTGATATTCTGAACAGTACCAATAACCGATACATTGACAGGGCTTCCGACAGGAACAAATGTTGACATATCCGCAGGATTGGATGCTACCCCAATCTGGATACTTCCCGGACCAGGAGATGGAGATACTAAAGTTGTATCAAAAGTTAATGTCTTATTTCCGGTTGGAGCTTCAATTTGTGGTGTAATCAGATATGAAGAGCCTGTTGCATTATTTCCTGCATAAGATTGAACGAACCTGTTAGAATCACCTGCTACAATCATTCTCGGAGGTACAGGAGGAAACTCTCCCGTTATTGGTGCAACAATGGCAGACCATCCAAACTGAGGGAAGGTAGTATTCCCGGCAGTGAAATTATTGAAATTTTCATTGATGTTAGATACCTGAGCATTTGCTGTTAAGGCTGTAAACATCAGAGTTCCTAAAAGTAATTTTAATTTCATGAGATTATTTTTATTTAGAATTATTCCACAAAAATATATATTTATTTTTAATGAGTCTAAATAAAGTTTTATATTTGTCGAAAATTTGTACCCTTATGAAGAAGAAAGTGCTTTCCGTTCTATCATTATCTGTAGCCTTATGGATGAATGCACAAGAAAAGGATTCTCTTAATCAAAAGAAAATTGAAGAAGTTGTTATTACAGGACAGTATATGCAGCAGTCCATTAACAAATCGATATATAAGGTTGATGTTATTGATGCAGAACAGATTAAAAATATGGCAGCAACGAATGTTGCTGAGGTTTTAAATCAAAGTCTTAACATACAGATCACTCCGGATACCCGTTCAGGAAATTCCACTGCCAATATTATGGGACTTAATGGTGATTATGTAAAAATCCTTATAGACAATATTCCGGTAGTAGGAGATACAGGATTGGGAAGTAATATTGACCTTACCAAAATTACCTTAAGCAATATCGAAAGAATTGAAATTGTAAAAGGAAGTATGGGTGTTGAATATGGAAATGGAGCTGTTGCCGGGGTAATTAACATTATTACAAAGAAAACCAGTACAAAAAAAGTAAGTGTAAGAGGTTCGGTACAGGAAGAAACGGTAAGAGATAATTACGATCTTAAGAAAAGGGGAAACGGAAGACATATTCAGAACCTGAATATAGATTATAACATCAACAATGAATGGTTTGCCAGCATCAATTTCAACCATAACCAGTTTATGGGATATGAAGGAGACAGCAAAGGTTACAAATATTTCGGACAGGACAATCAGAGAGGCTATGAATGGAATCCGAAAGACCAGTATGATACCTCTGCATTGCTAAGATATACCAAAAACAAAACAACATTCTTCTACAAACTGTCCTACCTGAATGAAAATTTTAACTTTTACAATCCGGAAGTAAGCAGAAATCCGCTTAATGACGGAGTAGGTGGAGTTTCTTATGAGAGTAGAGACAGAAAGTACAATACAGACCGCTGGGTGCACCAGTTTAACATTCAAACCAATCTGGGACATATCCGATACATGGGAGATTTCTCCTATCAGAATCAGGACAGAAAATATTACGACTACAATTACGACATTCCAAACAGAGAGATAAAGAGCCGTCAGGATGAAAAATCTTATTATAAGACCGATGTCATTTACTCAAGAGGGATGTTCAGTAATTTCCTGGACAGTAAAGTTTTTGATTTCCAGTTAGGATATGAATTAGACTATACCAATGGATATGCGGCACTGATTGCCGGAGATTTCTTCGGAGAAGCGGTAAAAAGAAAAATATTTACCTATTCCAATTTCCTTTCTGCAGAATGGAATGTTTCAGACAAATTTTCATTGAGACCGGGAGTAAGACTTTCCCTTAGTGAGAACTTTAATAATCAATACAACTATTCCTTATCAGCAAGATATAAAACTTCTGAGAATTCAAACCTTAGAGCGATCGTAGGATCTGCAAACCGTTTCCCTAAATATGATGAACTGTACACATATTTTGTAAACCTTAACCATGATGTACAGGGAAATCCTGATTTAAATCCTGAAAAAGGATTCTCTGCAGGGCTTTTCTGGAATCAGAACTTTTCAGTGGATAATGGCTGGAAAATCGCTTACGGGGTAGATGCTTTATATCTGGATGTACGTGACAGAATTGAAATGGTAGTGGTAAAACAACCTTCTACCTACAAATACATGAACCTTAATACCTATAGAAATCTATTATTCTCAGCCAATATAGATTTTAGAAAAGATCAGTTTGCCCTGTCTTTAAGAGGGTCTGTAAATGGTACATCGGTATTAATGAATGACTTAACATCCTCTTCTCCTACAGACTTCCAGTATTTGGTACAGGCAGGAACTTCCGCAACTTACAAACTGAAAAATACCGATACTAATTTTGCCCTTTACTACAAATTTACAGGTCCGGACAGAATTTATGTGTCTGATGGAGCAAGTGGTTTCCGCCTTGGAAAAGTAGACAGCTTTCATACGATGGATTTTATCGTAAGCCAGCCTTTCTGGAATAAGCATTTTGAAATTTCTGCAGGGGTGAAAAATATATTTGATGTAACGAGATTAAACTCTACTGCAGTTGCCGGTTCTGCCCACACAGCAGCGAGTGGTTCTGTTAATTTATACTATGGCAGAAGCTATTTTGCCAGATTAATGTTTCAATTTTAAATAATAAGTTACTGTTATGAAATATTTAAAAATATTTTCTATTCTTTCCATCATGGTGGCTACACAGTCTTGCCTCTCTGCAGATGAAGATCCGGTTTCGGTTCCTCCCATGACTGGATCAGAAGTCAATGTTAAAGTTGGTGGTCCTACAGAACCTAATCAGGTTTGGATTGATCTGAGTGATTACACCAATCCGGCTGTCAACAGCAGAACAGATTGGGATCTTGGTTTTTATACAGGAGATGAATATCGTGTGATTATGAACGGATCCCTTGCTATGACGGTTATTAAAGTCCCTGATGCTACAGATATCAGTAAAGTAAAAGATGCTGATGTTGAAAGTTTGAAAGAAATTGCTCAGGTGGGAACATTTGATGCTGCCAATATGAAATATATCGACAATCCTAATGGTAATTTTCTAACTCAGACTTCGGGAATTGATGCCATCAAAGAAAATGATACTGATAATCCTGTTTATCTGATCAATCTGGGAAGAGAAATACCTTCTGCAGCTAATATCGGGGCAGGTTCCGTTTCATTGTCAGGTGATCCGAGAGGATGGAAAAAAATTCAGATCCTGAGAGCTCAGAATGGATACAAGATCCGATATGCCGATGTGAATGCAACAGGAACAGCCATCAAAGAATATATCATTACAAAAGATACTGAATACAACTTTTCGTTCTTTAACCTGAAAACAGGTACACCAGTAAAAATTCAGCCTAAGAAAAAAAGCTGGGATTTAGCATTTACAACGTTTACCAATGAGGTATTCATGGGACCTACAACCAGTGCGGGAAGCTACTTCTATGCAGATTTTGTCACGACCAATACCTTGAATGGAGTAGGTGCTTACCAGGTAAGTGTTACAGGAAGTCTGGACCAGGCTTATACAGCATTCAAACTGAAAGACGTTGAGCCGGCTAAATTTGTTTTTAATGATCATAGAGCCATTGGTGATAAGTGGAGAACAACAACGGGGACGGCAGCGAATCCGGTTCCTTTTGTCTACTCAGACCGTTTCTTTGTGTTGAAAGATGCTGAAGGTTTCTACTTTAAACTGAGATTTAACAAAATGAAAGACGAAAACGGAAACCGTGGGTACACCAATTTTGAATTTGAACCTTTATAAAATAATCAAATAATAGTATATCATGAAAAAATTCATCCTTGCAGCTTCTGTACTTGTAGCAGTGTATTCTTGCAAAAAGGCAGAAGCATCAGCAAAAGAAAATACAACAGAAGCCACTTCTGAAGCACCAAAAACCAGCAATAAAATAGTAACATTAAGCGGAGGAATTACTGAAATTGTAGCTGCTCTGGGCCACGAAAAAGAAATCGTAGGAACAGATGTTACAAGTACTTATCCTGCATCTTTAAAAGCTACGTCTAAAGATTTAGGTCACATGAGATCAATGACCATTGAGCCAATTATGGCAGTTTCTCCGACGTTAATTTTAGCCTCCGATAAAGATATTAACCCGGAATTAATGGGGAAAATCAAATCTTCCGGAATTAAAACGGAAGTATTCAAGCAGGAATATACAGTAGATGGAACTAAAAAACTAATCGAATCTGTAGCAAAAGCTATCGGAAATACAGATTACCAGAAATTAAATGACAAGATTGATGCTGATCTTAAACAAGTACAGCCCATTGCTAAAAAACCAAAAGTATTGTTCATCTACGCCAGAGGAAATATGCTGATGGTGAGTGGTAAAAATACACCAATGGCTGCATTAATCACTCTTGCAGGCGGAGAAAATGCTGTAACTGATTTTGAAGACTTCAAGCCATTGACTCCTGAAGCCGTTGTAAAAGCTAATCCTGATGTACTGTTCTTCTTTGAAACAGGCTTACAGGGAGCAGGAGGAAATGAAGGCGCTCTTAAAATGCCGGGTGTTTCCCAAACCAATGCAGGAAAGAATAAGAAGATCATCGCAATGGACGGAGGTTTAGTGTCAGGTTTTGGACCAAGAGTAGGAGAAGCAGCAGTAGGATTAAACAAACTTTTAATTGAAAACACAAAGTAAACTATACTTTTATCTTATTATAAGTACAGTACTGCTAGTCATTATAGCAGTACTGTCACTTAATACAGGAGTTTATGATTTCGGAGAGAATTCTCCGTTCAGAGCACTGTGGCAATTTATAAAAGGAGATCCGTCTTTGTCCTTAAGTGATAAATATGTGATTTGGGACGTAAGAGCAGCCAGAATTGTTATGGCAATTTTAGTAGGAGGAATGCTTTCCGTCTCAGGAACAAGCCTTCAGGGACTTTTTAAAAATCCGTTGGCAACAGGTGATTTGATTGGCCTTACATCCGGAGCAACCCTGTTGGCGGCCATTGCGATTGTTTTAGGAGGACATTTCAAAGAATATCTTCCTGAGGTTGTACAATTTTCATTGGTAGGAATCGCTGCTTTTGTAGGATCATTCTTATCTATGATGCTGGTATACAGGATTTCAACAAGCGGAGGGAAAACAAATGTAGTGATGATGCTGCTTACCGGAGTTGCAATAACGGCAATAGGTTTTTCAATTACCGGGTTCCTGATCTATATTTCAAAAGATGAACAGCTTAGAGATCTAACCTTTTGGAATCTGGGAAGTCTGGCAGCCGCTACATGGACAAAGAATATTATTCTGGCCATTGTAATGACGATAGCTTACATGATTTTATTACCAAAAGGAAAAGCTTTGAATGCCATGATGTTGGGAGAAAAAGATGCTCAGCACTTGGGAATTAATGTAGAAAAACTGAAAAAACAGATCATCATCACTGTTGCATTAATGGTGGGAACCTGTGTAGCATTTTCAGGGACAATTGGTTTTGTAGGTCTTATTGTACCTTATATTTTAAGACTTTTATTCAAATCCAATAATACCTTTATTCTGCCTTTATCAGCCATGTGTGGAAGTATTTTGCTGCTGACGGCAGATACATTCAGCAGAAGTATTGTAGCACCGTCTGAACTTCCGATCGGAATTCTGACTGCACTGATGGGAGGACCTATCTTTATTGCTATTTTGGTTAAATTTAAAAAATCACTGTAATGATCAAGGCACACCAGATTAATTATAAACATAAAGAATTCCGTATTCTGGATGGAATAGATGTCTCTCTGGAATATGGTGAATTTTTAGCCATTGTAGGTCCGAACGGAGCAGGAAAATCAAGCCTTCTGAGTGTTTTGGCAGATGAAGTGAAATCCGGAAAACAAAAAGTATTATTTAAAGATAAACTTATTCAGGAGTGGAACGTGAAAGAGCTTTCCAGACATAAAGCAAAATTTTCGCAGCACAACAGTAATGATATTCCACTTGAAGTAAAAGACGTAGTCATGATGGGCAGATATCCTTATTTTGATGCTCAGCCCGGTAAAGAAGATTTGGAAGCCATGAATAATATGATGTATGAAACCGATATTTTTCATCTGAAAGACAGAGACTACAATACCCTGTCCGGCGGAGAAAAACAACGGGTACATCTGTCAAGAGTAATGGCTCAATTACAGAACGAAATTACCCATAAACTGGTTTTTCTGGATGAACCTTTGAACAATTTGGATATAAAACATCAGTATAAGGCGTTGGAAATTATCAAAAACTTTACGAAAAAAGCCAACAGTGCCATTGTTGTTTTGCATGACCTGAACCTTGCAGCACAATTTGCAGATAAGATTTTATTGATGAAATCAGGAAAGGTTTCCGCTTTTGGAACTCCACAGGAAGTTTTTACAGCAGAAAATATCAGCACAGCCTATAATTTCCCCTGTACCATCTGCGGACACCCTATTACCAATAACCCAATGATCATTTTTGGATAACCATGGAAAAAGAAGAACTCAAAATCCTTGCACAGAATCTTGCCAATCCTCAGGGAGAAAAAGGCATTGAGATTGGCGAAATGATGAATGCCACTAACATCAGTATGACGTTAGAAAGTGTCAGAACACTTGTGATAGAAGACGATCAGCAGATCCTTGAAATAGGACACGGTAATGCTGGGCACCTCAAGAATATAATGAGTCTTGCCAAAAATCTCAAATATACCGGGATTGATATTTCTGAAACTATGCACAATGAAGCCCAGAAACTCAATAAAGAATTTGAAAACCAGGCAGATTTTATTTTGTATGAAGGCAAGAAACTTCCTTTTCAGGACGGGACTTTCAACAAAATATTTACAGTCAATACTGTCTATTTCTGGGGAAATCCGGTAGAATTTTTAAACGAGATCTACAGGGTTTTAAAAGATGACGGAACATTCGTTCTTACATTCGGACAAAGAGATTTCATGGAGAAACTACCGTTTACAGAGTATGATTTCACACTCTACAACAATCACGAAATGGAAGAACTGATCTCCAAAAGTCATTTTAAAAGAATGAAAACTTCCGAAAAAGAAGAACAGATAAAAAGCAAAACAGGAGAAGAAACAATACAAAGAATTTATACAATTTTAACCATTAAAAAATAAAATAATGAGCACGTTAGTTAATGATTTAAAGGAAAAATGGGAAGCTCTGAAAGCAGAAAATCCACATATAAGAATAAGAAATGCCGCTGCACAGCTAGGTGTAAGTGAAGCAGAATTATTATTGACCAGTGTAGGAGAAGAGGTAACTGTTTTAAACGCAGATTTCCCGGGAATTCTTACAGAAGCTGAGCAGTTGGGAAAAGTAATGGCTCTTACCCGTAATGATGAATGTGTTCACGAAAGAAAAGGAATTTATCAGAACAGTGATTTCAGCAGCCCGCACGCACAGCTTTTTGTTGGAGAAGATATTGACCTTAGAATTTTCCTTAACCACTGGAAGTTTGCTTTTGCAGTAGTGGAAGGAGATAAGAAGAGTCTTCAGTTTTTCGGAAAGGATGGTCTGGCATTGCACAAGATCTATCTGACAAAAAACAGCAACGAAGAAGCTTTCGATGCTTTGGTTGAAAAATTCAAAGCTGAAGATCAAAATCAGGCTTTTGTATTTGAAGCTGTAGCTCCAAAACAGGCTGAAAAAGCAGATGCTGAAATTGATGTGGAAGGCTTCAAAAAGGCATGGACAGAATTGAAAGATACGCATGATTTCTTCATGATGACAAGAAAATATGGGGTAAGCAGAACACAGGCATTAAGATTGGCGCCGGAAGGATTTGCTAAGAAAATCGACAATGCTAAGGTGGTAAATATCCTTGAAGATGCTTCTGAAAAAAATACACCGATCATGGTTTTCGTTGGAAACAGAGGTATTATCCAGATCCATACAGGAAACGTAAAGAAAACGCTTTGGCACCAGCAATGGTTCAACGTAATGGACCCGGATTTCAACTTACATTTGGATGTAACGAAAATTGCAGAAGCATGGATCGTTAAAAAACCAACTGAAGACGGAGAAGTAACGGCTATCGAAGTATTCAACAAAGAAGGAGACTTTATCGTTCAGTTCTTTGGAAAAAGGAAACCTGGAATTCCTGAACTTCAGGAGTGGAAGGACCTTGTAGCAACATTAGAAAAGTAATAATTAGATGATTTGAATGAGACCGTTTTGTTTGTAAAATTCAAAGCGGTCTTTTTTATTTCAGGTTTTGGCGAAGAATAATCAAAGGACTTAAAAGAAAGATTTGCAGTTGTGTGAATTTGCTCCTATAGTGCAATAACTGCCAAAATATTTGTGTAATTTGTGGTTAAATATAAAAAAATGAAAAATATTTTCATAGCGATACTGCTTGCGGGTTTCTGTTCTTTGAAAGCACAGGAGCTTAAAGCTTTCCAGTTTTATGATAAAAAAGGAAAAGAAGTAAAGACGGAAAAACTAGTGAAAGAACTGGCAGATTATGATGTGGTCTTTTTTGGTGAAAACCATAACAGTTCTGTCAACCATTGGCTTCAGCTTAAAATTACAGAAGCCCTGTTTGCAAAAAAGAACGGACAGCTTATTTTAGGTGCTGAAATGTTTGAAAGAGACAACCAGACTCAGCTGAACCAATACCTGAACGGGAAATTTGATGCTAAAACTTTCAAAGACTCTGCGCGTTTATGGAACAACTATACAACGGATTACAAACCCTTGGTAGATTTTGCTAAAAATAAAAAACTGAATTTTATTGCCACCAATATTCCAAGGAAATATGCCTCTCAAACTGCTAAGGAAGGGCTTGAATCCCTGAATAAATTAAGCGAAAAAGAGAAAACATATATTGCTCAGCTGCCTATAAAAGTTACGTTAGACACTCCGGGATATCTGGAAATGAAGGCAATGATGGGCGATCATGCAGAAGGAACAAAAGTGATGAATTTTATTTCAGCCCAGGCAACGAAAGATGCTACCATGGCAGAATCTATTCTGAAAAACTTCCAGTCAGGAAAAACATTTATCCATTACAACGGAAACTATCACAGCAAAGAATTTGGCGGAATCTATTGGTATATCAAACAGAAGAATCCTAACCTGAAAATGGCAGTAATCTCTGTTTTTGAATCAGAAGACCCTGAATTGAAAGTTCCTGCTAAAGACTATATCCCAACAGATTTCAATCTGATTATTCCTACGGATATGACCAAGACTTTCTAATTTCTTACAAAAATGTTATTCTGATGAAGGAGTAATCTTATTGATAATCAGACATATGAGATTCTTCAATACATTGAATTCCTTTCAGAATGACAAAAATAAAAATTGCTTAAACTGCAGATTTTCAATAGAAACGGGCGTTAGCCCGTTTTATTTTTTATATCAGCTCTCCATTGGCTTTAGCCCAAACATAAATATAATTATCTCCTAATTTTTACCGGACAATATTTACCTTTGTATCACATTCAAAAAACATGAAGAAATTACCTATCCTGCTGATCTTTTTTATAGGACTGTTAAACGCCCAGAAACTCACATCCAACGAGATTTCAATAATTAATCAGGGAGATATCAACACCGCATTACCGATCTATCAGACAACAGATGCCAGCCAGCATAAAACATTGCTGAGTATTTCTTCAGAAGCAGATCCTCTTGATCCCAATACAGCTCTTTTGGTAAAAAGAATGAAAGAATCTCTTCTTTCTACAGATGGTGGAGTAGGAATTGCAGCACCACAGGTGGGAATCAACAGAAAAATTATCTGGGTACAGCGTTTTGACAAAGAAGGAACACCGCTGGAATATTTTATCAATCCGGTCATTGTATGGCGTTCCGATCTGCAGAATCTTGGTCCTGAAGGAGATCTTTCTATTCCGGATTTCAGAGATCAGTTTTACAGAAGTAAAGTCATTCAGTTAGAATATGTGGATTTGAAAGGGCAGAAATATTCAGAACTCGTAGAAGGATTTACAGCCGTTATTTTCCAGCATGAAATTGACCATCTTTTCGGAATTCTGATTTCCGATAAAAAAGAAAACGATAAAAATGATTCTTATAAAAAAGTAGATGCTTATCAGAAAAGTGATGTAATGAAAGATAGGAGATAATGATTAATGATTAGAAGTTGTTATAAGGCTAAGTAAACTTCTGTTTTCTATCTATATTTCAAAATAAAATCTTCTCCATCTTCATAATCTGCGGGATCAACGTGTGAAATCACTCCAATATCAGATTGTAAAATACTTTTGAGCTGGTCGAAATACATTTTTTCAGTTTCCTTGGTTCCATTTAAGGTCAGGCTCATAATAAGTTTGTCGTCATCAGTAATATCTGCACCTACCATGATTTTGTTGGGGTTATCATGATATTTATTCCAATAAAAAGTCTGGGTGATAGAAGGTGTTTCGATGAAATAACCAATCATTTCATCTTCTGTTTTGAAAATATAATTTTTGTCGTGCCTTGGATAGGTATAGTCCAGATTTAATTTTTTGTAGCCCGGAAGAAATGTATTTAATACTAAATTGATTGTCTTCCTTGACTTTTGCCCCGCATACACCTGACAAACAATATCTATAATAATGTCCATTAAACAAAATTACTTTATTTCTAAGAGAATCAATAGTAAAGTTGGTCTTTTAAAATATCCTCAATCACCTGTGCTTAAAAATAAAAAGGAGCTGTTTCCATGGAAACAGCTCCTTTCGTTATAACTATGCTTAAAAAAATTGGATTAATCGTTGTTGGTTACTGAAAGTTTCACCTCCATATTATTTCTGGTTGCATTAGAATAAGGGCAGATTTGGTGTGCCTTTTCTGTCAATTCCTGTGCTTCCTCAATAGAAACTCCTGGAATATTGACATCAAGTTCTGCTGCCAAACCGAAACCTCCATTCTCAAGTTGGCCAATACTTATCTGTGCAGTAACCGTTGTTTCTCCGGTTTTCACTTTAGAAAGACTGATTACTCTGTTCAGAGCACTGTCGAAACACGCAGAATATCCGGCTGCAAAAAGCATTTCAGGGTTGGCAAAATCTTCATTGGCTCCTCCTAATGCTTTAGGCATTCTTACCTCAAGATCCAAAACTCCGTTTTCACTTTTCACATGTCCGTTTCTACCCCCTTGAGCAGTTACTTGAGTTGTATATAATGTTTTCATTTATTTTTCTATTTTGTTTAATATTTTTAGTACTGTGTCTTTAAGATGCAGCAGTTCTTCCGGCTGTATACCCAGTCTTTCCTGAATTTTTCCCGGAATTTCACATGCTTTTTGCTGAAGCTGTTTTCCAGCTTCGTCTAAAAATACTTCAACTACTCTTTCGTCTTCTTTTTTTCTTTTTCTGATGATAAATCCTTTGCTTTCCAGTCTTTTAAGAAGAGGTGTCAAAGTACCGCTGTCGAGAAACAGTTTTTCCCCTATGTGGGTAACTGTAAGTCCGTCACCTTCCCATAATACCATCATAACAAGGTACTGCGGATATGTCATGTCCAGCTCATCGAGGAAAGGACGGTAAAGTCCTGTGATCTCTTTGGCGATAACATACAGCGGGAAGCAAATCTGGTTTTCTAGTTTGGGTGTTTTCGGATTTTCCATAAGTTTGAGTACGAAAGATTCGATGAAGGTATTACTTTTTTATGATAAATTCATCCATTGGAATTCTGACTTTTTTCATAGAAGACAGCCAGTCATTGCCTTCGTCACGGTAGCCAAGATATAAAAGGCTTACACTTTTTAATCCTAATTCTTTTAATCCCAATACTTCATCTACTACAGCATTGCTGAATCCTTCTGCCGGAGTACTGTCAATTTTAAGTTCCGCAGCCTGTGCCAGGGCAATTCCTAAGGCAATATAGGTTTGACGGGCCGTGTGTGCAAAATGCTCTTCAGGAGTCTGTGCTCCATACATTTCTTTAATTTTATCGGTATAGCTTCCGAAACGTCCTCTTGGAAGGTCTCTTACATCGGTATGATAATCGTAAACTTTGTCAATTTTTTCATTAGAATAGCTATCCCATGCTGCAAAGACCAAAACGTGAGAAGAATCTCTCATTACTTCAGGGTTTAAAGCACCTGCTACCATTTTTTCTTTTAGTTCCTGATTTTCTACCACAATAATTCGGAATGGTTGTAATCCGGATGAAGTAGGAGCCAGTCTTGCTGATTCTAAAATAGTAGTAAGATCTTCCTGTGAAATTTTTTTGTTCGGGTCATAAGCTTTTACAGCATGTCTCCAGTTTAGATTTTCTATTAATGACATTTTTTATTGTTTTTTAAATTAAACTACTTGGCGGTTATTGAACTTCCTGTTTTTTATATTGAAGTAAAACAATACTGCAAATATACAAGCAATTTAATTGCGTGCAATTTAATTTTGAAAGATTTTATTGATGACGATTATTGATGAATTTAAATAAGCAGGAAAATAAGTGATTTGCTTTTAATCCATTTCCGCATGATTCGGATTTTTTAAGACCCTCTCTATTCCAATCTTTGTAGAAGAATTTTAAACCAAAAATAATGCAGAGATTTAAAAACAAAACGGCTTTAATTACCGGAGGAACAAATGGAATGGGGCTGGCTACTGCTCAGAAATTGATTGAAGAAGGGGGAACAGTCATTATCACAGGAAGGAGTGAAGGTACTGTGAATATTGCCCTGGAAAAACTTGGAGAAAAGGCTTTTGGAATAGTATCCAATGCCGGAAATATAAAAGACCTGATGAACCTCCAGCAGGAAGTCAGAAAATATACTGAACAGATAGATCTGGTCTTTGCGAATGCAGGATACGGAAGATTTGCTCCTGTAGAATATGTGGATGAAAATCAGTTTGACGAACTTTTTAATCTTCTCGTAAAAGGTCCTTTTTTTACAGTACAGCAAATATTACCATTGATGAATAGCGGAAGCTCCGTTATTTTTAATACTTCTGTGGCGACGGATATTGCGATGCATAATTTTTCCGTGTATTCTGCGGCGAAATCAGCAGTACAGTCTTTCATCAAAACATTTGCGGTAGAGCTTACAGAACGCGGTATCCGCGTCAACGGAGTGAGTCCCGGACATATAAAGACTAATATTTTTAATAATACAGGCTTAACCGGAGAGCAGATTGAAAGTGCCATTGAAGATATTATTCCTACCATTCCTTTTAAAAGACAGGGAGAACCATCAGAAATAGCCAGTGTAGTTCTGTTTCTTGCTTCAGAAGAAGCCTCTTATATCCATGGAGCTGAAGTAAAAGTAGATGCCGGGATTTCTGTGATCAGATAATGGCAGACTATTTCATAGCAATTAAAGATTATTTGATCTCTTTAATTTCTTTGATGATATTGGTTTTATTTTCAATACCAATATTATAAGTCTTATTTTTCTTAAAGCTTTGGGTTGCCTTTTCTATAAGAGTTTTGTATTCTGGTGATTTTTTTGAAATATAAAAAACCTGAGCACTGATTCCAATGGCAACACGTACCACTTCATTCGGTTTATCAGGATCTTCGGTGATATCTGAAATAGTGGCATTATTATACCAGGTTAAGTTCTGTGAACTGGAATTACCGGAACAGGATGTAATCATAATAAAAAGTAATAGTAAATACGACCAGGCTTTCATAGCAAAAAGTATTAAGTAAAAAGCTCCTGCAATGTATCAAAATAAATGCAGGAGCTCTATATAAATTAGTTAAAATCCACAGCTTCCTACGCTAGGTGCAGGAGAAGGAGAACATCCTGAAAGGGATGAGAAGATATTCAATACACAATTGGTATTTACATAGTTGTTATCATACAGTAAAGATCCTGCCGGACTTCTGTAGTATACATTTCCTGCTGTATTGGCAAAAGAAGATACAGAAGCAGATCCACAGCTTGTGTTTGTACATGCAGCTCTCCATGCAGCATCAGTTACTGGTCCGCTGGAGAATAATGATGGATCAATGATTCTTTTTTCAACAATTCCGGAAGCATTTTTAAAGCTTACCAATATTGCTACGTGATATACCCATGATACGCAGCACGTTCCTGTAGAAGCTCTCAGATTACCATACACGAATTGCTTTTCACAGTCGTATCCTGCATTCAATAGTATCTGTCTCATTTTGTGGGCTCTTGCATAGCATCCGTCAACAGGATATCTGAATGTGATGCATGGTGAAGAAGCTGTAGAAGTTCCGCAAGCCTGATTTTTTATCTGGGCAAACAGACTGTTTAAAGTGGCAAGGTTAGGAATAACACTTACTGCTTTTCTGCTCTCTTCTTTTACTTCTTTAGTAAGGATAGATTTGAAATAACGGATATCTTCAGCGGTAGCTTTGTCTACTTTTGCGATTTCGCTGGTATTGGCTTTAAGGAAAACCTGAACAGGAGTTTCGTTTTCAACAGCCTGTCTGATCATGGAAATATAGCCTGCATTTTCTTTAGTGTCCTTGATGTAGTAGGGCTGGGCACTAACCATAAAGGAGATTTTAAATTTCCCATCTTCTTTATCAATCCCTACCGGGACAGTTTTGCCGAAATCTTTCATTGCAATTTCGTTTGACTCTTTAGCAACAAGATTAGGATCCTGGTTGGCACCTGAATCTGAGCAGGAATTAAATGACAGTACCGTCACGAATACCATCATGGATAACAGAAATTTTTTCATAGTTTTTATATTTTGGTGGTTAATTTTCAGTGAACATTTTTGTTGTAATAGTTCACTATTTTGTGATATTAAAAGTAATAAAATTTAAAATATGAGCAAGAGTTTTTTCAAATAAAATAAACTATTCTTTCATTTTATTGATTTTATGATATTGAAAATGATTAAAAACTAATGATTATAGTGGTGGATTTAAAGAAAATGAGATTTTTTTAAATTGTGATTTTTTTGGTTTTCATGGATTGGATTCCTACGGAATGGACAAACTGTGGGTAAAACCTCTATTCCAATTGTGTCATTCCGTAGGAATCTGGCCAATTTCACAAAACAGAACTATTCTCCAACATTCATAAGTTTTTGAAACCCTTCGATTTCCAAATTATAAATAAAACGGTTTAGATTCCGTAGGATTTAAATGTTCTGATAGTATTTAAACTAAAAACCCAGTTTCAACTATTGAAACTGGGTTTATTATATTTTAAGTCAATTGACTATTTGTAAATGAGTTCTGCCTGGAAAACGTCTGCAAAATGTTTTCTGATTTTTGCTTTCAGTTCTTCCACCTCTTCCAGGGTCAGCTCTCTTTCAAGTTCTCTTTTCAGAGAAGTCACCTGCTTATCTTTGATCCCACATGGAATGATGTATTCAAAATAACGCATATCCGTATTTACATTCAATGCAAAACCATGAAGAGTAACCCATCGGGAAGCTTTCACTCCCATAGCACACATTTTTCTGGCATAAGGCTTTCCAACATCCAGCCATACTCCTGTTTCTCCCGGAGAGCGTTCTCCTTTAATGCCATATTCAGCAATCGTTCTGATGATCACTTCTTCCAGATTTCTCATGTATAAATGAATGTCTGTAAAAAAGTTCTCAAGATCAAGAATAGGATAACCTACAACCTGTCCGAAACCATGATAAGTAATATCTCCGCCACGGTTTACCTTTACGAAAGTAGCATCAATCTCTTTCAGTTTATCAATGCCGGCAAGCATATTTTCTTCATGTCCGCTTTTTCCCAAAGTATATACATGGGGATGCTCTACAAAAAGAAGGTGATTGGGAGTGGTACTATGCTGTTCTGCAGGAAGATCTCTGTTTTTTATCTTGGTATCAATGATATTTTTCATCAGCTGCTCCTGATAATCCCAGGCTGGCTGATATTCTTTGACCCCTAAATCTTCAAATTCTACTGATTTATTTTGATTTGTATTCATTTCAATTTTTGATATACAAATTTAGTGAATTTTACTCTTTGATGGAATGGATAAAATCTATGGCACTTTTCTTCCAGTCTTTATCCTGAAGCAAAATATTCACAAAGGCTGTTCCTATGATACCGCCATCCGCTTTTTCCGTTACATTTTCAAAATCCTCTTTCGATTTAATTCCAAATCCAATCATCACAGGATTTTTGAGTGGAAGGGAAGCTACCCTGGAAAGGTAGTACTCATTTTTTAAAACAGCATTTTCATTTCCGGTTGTGGAGGAAGAGCTTACTGCATATAGAAAACCTGAACTTAAAGAATCCAGATACATCATTCTTTCATCAGACGTTTCCGGAGTGACCAGAAAGGTAAAATTAAGATTGTACTGCTTTAAGATAGACTGATAGTTTTTCTCAAACTCAATAGGAGGAAGGTCTGGAAGAATCAATCCTGAAACACCGCTTTCTGAACATGCAGCACAGAATCTCTCAAATCCGAAACTCAATACCGGGTTGATATAGCCCATCAGAATAATCGGAATTTTGATTTCGTCTTTGATAGCTTTTAATTGAGATAATAACTTTTCAATCGTCATTCCGTTTTGTAAAGCCAGTTCGTGAGCTTTTTGGATCACCGGTCCGTCTGCCACAGGATCAGAATAGGGCATTCCGATCTCAATCATATTTGCTCCCGAATCCTGAATCAGTTTTATAATATCAGCGGTATCTTCCAATTGAGGAATTCCTGCTGTGAAGTATATATTTAGTTTTTTCATTTTTTATTGTATTAAAGAAAGTATAATGTAATGAATGTTAGGCGGGGAAATACATCCGACATTTTACAGATTTTTCAAATACGTTTCCATATCCTTATCACCACGGCCGCTCAGACAAATGACAACAACATCTTTTTCATTAAATTTCTTCTTGTCCAGAACAGCCAGCGCGTGAGAGCTTTCCAATGCCGGAATAATTCCTTCCAGTTTGGTCAGTTCAAAAGCACATTTTAAAGCTTCATCATCATTAATACTAAAGAATTCTGCTCTTTTTTCTTTAAACAAATGCGCATGAAAAGGTCCGATTCCCGGATAATCCAGTCCTGCAGAGATAGAGTGGGGCTCTATAACCTGTCCGTCTTCTGTCTGCATCACAAGACTTTTACTTCCGTGAAGTACCCCTAGAGTTCCTAAAAATGTAGTAGCCGCAGATTTCCCTGAATCTATTCCCAGTCCTCCTGCTTCTGCAGCGATAATTTTCACTTCTTTTTCTTCTACAAAATGATAAAAAGTTCCTGCTGCATTGCTTCCACCACCTACACAGGCAATCACATAGTCTGGGTTTTCTCTTCCAATTTTTTCCTTAAGCTGTTCTTTAATCTCTTTTGAAATGATGCTCTGAAATCTCGCCACAAGATCCGGGAAAGGATGAGGACCGACCACACTTCCAATCACATAATGAGTGGTCTGAGGATTATTGATCCAGTCTCTCAATGCTTCGTTCACGGCGTCTTTAAGGGTTTTTGATCCTGATGTAGCCGGTATCACTTCTGCACCCAGCATTTTCATTCTTGCCACATTCGGGGCCTGTCTCTGGATATCTATTTCTCCCATATAAACGATGCACTCCAAACCAAGCAAAGCACAGGCTGTAGCGGTGGCAACACCATGCTGTCCGGCTCCGGTTTCAGCAATAATCCTTGTTTTTCCAAGACGTTTTGCCAATAGAACCTGTCCCAAAGCATTATTGATCTTATGAGCTCCGGTATGGTTGAGGTCTTCCCGTTTTAAATAAATCTGAGTCTGATATTTCTGACTTAGATTTTTAGCAAAATATAAAGGTGTGGCACGGCCTACATAGTTTTTCAGTAAATCCTGATACTCAGCCTGAAAATCTTCAGATTCTATAATTTCAAGATAGTTTTTTTGTAATTCTTCTACATTAGGATAGAGCATTTCGGGGATAAAAGCACCTCCAAACTCTCCATAATATCCGTTTTCATCGGGGTTTTTATAATTCATTTTTTTATTCTTTAGTAATTAAATAAGCATTATTCTGTGCGCTCAGCTGATTGAGCAGCTCTTTTGTTTCCTGTGAGGCATTAAAAATCAAAATATCGTCATCTTCAGAGTTAATCCATTCCGAACCGATACTTTCTTTGATCATTTTGGCTTTGTCATGAAGGATTTCAATTGAGCACTTTTCGTAAAAAGGACGAAGATCCAAATGGCAAAATCCAATAGTTTCCATGTTTCTCAGGATCGCATTTTCTTTGAAATTTCGAATCAAATCAGCTCCATACCCTTTCTTTTGATGAGCAGACACAAGGCCTACAGCTTCTGCAAAAGAATAATCAGTGCCGGCTATTTTTAAAGTAAAATCAAAATTCACACGCATCAATGCCAGTATATTTTCATCGGTATCCAGCATAAAATGAAATTCTGAATCTTTGAAAAATGTCTTGAAATAGGCAGACTTCATGCTGTTCCACGCCGAGATATCCCAAAGCTGCAAGATATGTTCTATCTCGTTTTCCGTTAGATTTTTCGTTTCTTTTACTTGATATTTCATGAGTTTAAGCTATTAATAAATGTAAGATGGTAATCATATTGTTGTTTGGTAATCAGTTTTTTATAATGTAATAATTCAATTTTATGCATTAAATCAATTAAAGTGGCTTTATCTATTTTAGATTGATACATGGTAATCGCAATTTCCAGATTGTCAATCAGATAATAAGAATCAGAGTCTTCATACAGCAGAAATATTTTAGCATAAATCAATCCTAAGTCATATTTTATAACTGATCTTACATGGTTTTCCAGAAACTTATCCGAAATAATAACAAGATAATAGCTATTCCACAAACTGATTCTTTCAAAAAAATACTGGATGTCGGTTTCCTGAAAATCTTTAATGATTTCAATGAACTCAGACAATAATCCACCAACTTCCCAATGTTCTATATTGCTGTCGTTCTCAGCAACAAAATGGTACAAAGACTGGATTTTTTCATTCCCAAACTTAGGAGGAAATAAGGCTTTATAAAATGTCTTTTTTAGCAAATGTATGTTCATCGTTGTGTTTTTTTAGGGGTTATATCTTTTACTGATATAGGTTTTTAAACTTTTTTATGCGGTCAATATCTTTATTTCCAGGCTCGATTTCAAATTTTGAATTGATATCTAAAGCAAAAGGCTGCTGTTGTAAAGCTTCGATATTCCCAATGTTTTCTTCTGAAATACCACCACTTAAAAAGTAGGGCAGTGGAATCTTAAGATCATTTAGTAAAGTCCAGTCAAACTGTTTCCCTGTTCCACCGAATGCTTTCCCGTCTGTATCAAACAAATAATAGGTGATAGGTGACGGGTTGCAGGCCGCAGGTTGTTGACTGAAAGTTTGCAGTATTTTATTTTTTGTTTCTGAATCATTGTTTCCTATCCTTATCACTTTAATGATCTTGACTTCAGTATCCAGTTTTTGTTTTAATTCAGCAATGAAACTACCACTTTCGTCACCATGAAGCTGAACAAAATTCAATTTGGCTTTTTGAACAATCTGTAGAATATCATCAGCAGCTTCGTTCACAAAAACACCAGTTTTTCCCTGATGATCAATAGTGGAGATCTCTTCCAGGCTCAGATGATTCAAAACATATCTCGGTGATTTTTTGTAGAAGATAAAGCCAAGAAAATCTACGTTCATAGCCATCAGCTCTTGAATCTGGTGTAATTGCGTTAAACCACATACTTTGAGTTTAGGAGTGCTGGAAGGTTGCAGGTTCATTTCAGGTATCATTTATAAATTAAATTTGTAATGAGAAATCTTCAAATGCTTTGGCTGGATTCGTATTTTTCATGAAGTATTCTCCCATCAGAAAGCCGTCAAATCCTTTTTCTTTTAAAAACTGAAAATCTTCAAGGTTGTAAATACCGCTTTCCGCCACAGATAAAACTTCTTTTGGAAGCTGGTTTTTCAACTGAACAGAATGCTGCAGATCCACTTTGAAATCCTTAAGGTTTCTGTTATTGATCCCCACAAGATCAATTTTTGAATTACAATGTTTCAGTTCATCTTCTGTATGAATTTCCAGTAAAACTTCCATATTCAGTTCATGAGCGAGATCTGTAAATTCAGCTACCTGAGCAGGTGAAAGACATGAAGCGATCAGTAAAATGACATCTGCTCCAATACTTTTAGCTTCATAGAACTGGTATTCATCAATCATGAAATCTTTTCTCAGAATCGGAATGTTAATATCATTTCTTACACTTACAATATCATTTAAGTTTCCTCCGAAAAAGTCATGATCAGTCAGGATAGAAATTCCGCTGGCTCCAAAATTTTCGTATGCTGAAACCACTTCTAAAGGCTCTACGCTATTGTTGATGATTCCTTTTGAAGGAGATTGTCTTTTAAACTCAGCGATAATTCCGCTTTTATTTTTGATGGATTCTTTCAGAGAATGGGTTTTTCTCCCAAAAAAGCCTGTGTTTTTTAACCGGTCAAGAGATATGCGTGATTTTGCTCTGGCAACTTCCTCTTTTTTTCGTTCAATAATTTTATCAAGTATGGTCATTTGATACAGAATTTAATAAGATGATAAAAATGATAAACCATTAAGGGATATTAAGATGATAAGATAAATTAAGTTCCATCAAAGATGGAGAATGAAGGATGTCGCTAAATAAATAGCTTTAGCTATGATCTTAACTATTCTTCACCACTTAAAAATTCTTAATGGTTAAAAAAAATAATAAGACTAATTAATTAAAAGATTAAAACCGTTCAGTGCTTTTCCGCTTTGCAGGCTTTCCTTAGCTAAAAGAAGACAATCATCATATGTTCCGAATTTATGAGTGTTGTACAGCGCTACTGAAGCATTAGCCAGAATCACAGAATTTTGTGGCTCCGTACCTTTTCCTTCCAGGATATTCATAAATATTTTTGCCGTTTCCTGAACAGAGCTGCCAGCTTTAATATCTTCCAACGTTACCGGATTGAAACCTAAATCTTCTGCAGAATAAATTTCTTCTCCGTTTTTTGTAATGATTTTGCTGTCGTCAGTAAGACTTATTTCATCATATCCGTCAAGGCCATGTACCAGGATAAATTCGCGTTCCTCTTTTTGAAGGAGGTATTGGTAAATTCTTGCAATTTCCAGGTTGTATACTCCAATCATTGAATATTTGGGTTTTGCAGGATTAACTAATGGTCCTAAAAGGTTAAAAAAAGTTCTTAATCCTAAAGATTTTCTCAATAATCCAACAGATTGCAGCGCGGGATGAAAATAAGGAGCATGTAAAAAGCAGATATTGGCTCTCTCAAGGTCTTCATTCAATTGCTCCGAACTGTTTTTGAACTGATAGCCCAGTTCTTCCAGTACGTTGGATGAACCGGTGATAGTAGAAGCCCCATAATTTCCATGTTTGGTTACCTTCTGCCCGGCTCCTGCCACCACAAAGCTGGCTAATGTTGATATATTGATGGTGTCTTTTCCGTCACCTCCCGTTCCTACAATGTCAATGGCATCACTGGCATTTATGTCTGCAGGAACAGCCATCTGTAGCAGAGCCTCTCTGAATCCTTCCACTTCCTTCAGGGTAATATTTCTCATCAGGAAAACGCTGACAAAAGCAGTAACTTCTGCAGCATTGAATTTATTCTGTGCAATCTCAATCATGGTAGCCTTAGCTTCTGATTTTGAAAGCGTATTATGGTTGAACAGGTATTGCAGTATTTCTTTCATTTGTGGAGTTTTTATTGTTGTTGAAGGAATTTCTAAGGTATTCATGACAATAGAAAGTTTTTAATGATTACTTCTCCTTCGGGAGTTAAAATACTTTCAGGGTGAAACTGTACTCCGTGTACATCATAGGTTTTATGCTGTAAAGCCATGATCATTCCGTCTTTGTCTACGGCTGTGATTTCCAGTTCTTCCGGGAAACTTTCAGTATTTACTGCCCAGCTGTGGTATCTTCCGACTTCCAGCCCTGAACTTAGATCCTTGAATAGCTTCGTATTTTCTTTTACCAGTTCAGTAGTCGTTGCTACTCCGTGGAAGATTTCGGTCAGGTTGATCAGATTTCCTCCGAAAGCTTCAGCGATAGCCTGTTGTCCGAGACACACCCCCAGTATACTTTTTGTAGGGGCATATTCCTTAATAAGGTCTAATAAAATACCTGCTTCTTCAGGAATTCCAGGCCCTGGAGAGAGAATGATCTTGTCGTACTTTCCGATTTCTTCCAGGGTAATTTCATCATTTCTTACCACATCCACTTTTTGATTCAGAATTCTTTCAATAATCTGGACCAGGTTATAAGTGAAGCTGTCATAGTTATCAAAAACGAGAACTTTAAGTGGCTGCTGAGTGTTTATATTGTTGTTCATTTCTTTTTTGTTAGGTTGTTTTTTTGCTAGTTGCTAGTTGCTAGTTGCTAGTTGCTAGTTGCTAGTTGCTAGTTGAATGGAACTGTTATTTTTCAACTATTTTTTCTGCTTTTTCTACAGCTTTTTTAAGCGCATTAAGTTTGTTATTGACTTCCTGCAGTTCATTTTCCGGAACTGATTTTGCCACAATACCGGCACCAGCCTGGTAAAAGAGTGTATTATTTTTACTTAAGAAAGTTCTGATCATAATGGCCTGGTTGCATGTTCCATTTAATCCGATAATTCCTATACAGCCGCCATAATATCCGCGGGAATCTTTTTCATATTGATTGATAAGTTGAAGAGCTTTATGCTTTGGTGCACCACTGAGTGTTCCCTGGGGAAAGGTTGCAGATACCATTTCAAGAGGATTGATAGTTTCGGAAACGTCGGCAGTTACTTCACTTACCATATGGATAACGTGAGAAAACAACTGAATTTCTTTAAGCTTGGTCACCGTTACATTTTTTCCGAGTTTTCCAAGATCATTTCTTGCCAGGTCTACCAGCATGGTATGTTCTGCATTTTCTTTGGGGTCTGCCTTCAATTCTTCAATAGCTTGAAGGTCAGCTTCAAAGTTTCCTGTTCTTTTGGATGTTCCGGCAATCGGGTGAATGATTGCTTTATTGTCTTTTATAATTAATTGGCTTTCAGGGCTTGATCCGAATAATTTGTAATTTCCATAATCAAAATAGAAAAGATATGGAGAAGGGTTGATATTCCTTAAAGCCCTATATACATTAAATTCATCTCCTTTGAATTTCTGTTCAAATCTTCTGCTCAGAACCAACTGGAAGACATCTCCACGCATGCAGTGTTTCTGGGCTGTTTTTACCAGTTCGATATAGTCTTCATCGGTAATATTAGACGTTTCCTCATCAGTTTTTTCAAAAGGATACACTGGCGTATTCTGATTTTTAATAAGGTTTTCCAACAGATGAAACTCAGATTTTACCCCGTCAATAGAATTTTCAATAATGTGCATTTCATCGTTGAAATGGTTGATTGCAATCACATATTGATATAATCTGTATCTCAGAATAGGAATTTCAACTTCCTTACTTTGTGCTTTAAGATTGATTTTTTCGAAAAACTGTACCGCTTCAAAGCTTGTATATCCAAAAAGACTCTGGGCCGTCTGTTCTATAGGATCGTTGGTTTCTTCACATTTAAAAATATTCCTGAATTCTTCAAATATATCTGTGATATTGTGCTCCATCATAAATTGCTTTACAGGAGCAGAAGCAGGAAGTTTAATTTCATATTCGCTGAGGTTCTTCACTTCAATTCCTGCAATGGCATTCACTGCGATAAAGGAAAAGTTGTTATCAATACTTTTTGAATCTGAACTTTCCAGAAGGATCGTATCCCGGAATTTATCTCTGATCTTAAGGTAAATATTCATGGGAGTATGAAGGTCTCCCAGCGTTTTTTTCGAAACAGTTTTTATTTTAATTGTGTCTGTAAACATCTTGTTGTTGTATTTTTTGTGAGATTAAGGAATAAAAAAAGGCTTCAACGGTATCCGTCAAAGCCTATATATTGTTTTTTGATTATTTCTGCTGTATGATTAGCAACATGACAATACCTCCAGACCCGACGAAGAGTTTGAAAGCCACCACCAAATATTGTTGCTCATTTTAAACATGGGACAAATGTAGAAATTTTTTTAATACAAAAACTAAAAAATAGTAAAAAATACAAAAACTTAATATAAGAATATCCTATTGAAGCTGCTTAAGCTCAAGTTGTAATTCTTTGATTTTCTCTTTATAAGTTTCATCATCATAATATTTTACATACTCTTCCAATGCCGCAATGTATTCTTCAATGAATTCCTTATTGGTTCTATCTGCTTCATACTTGGTTTTTGCAGAGTTGACAGGGGCTTGCTTCTCATATTGTCGTAAAATTTTGCCTTCTCTGGACTGATCATAAAGAATAACTATGTTCTTTTCATATCCGGGAATGTATTTTACAGGAATATCCTTATCACCAGGAATTCTGATCGAATTACTGATAGGATAAATCGTTGCAGAAGTAGTGGAGAAAAAAGTAGTGGTGTATTTTCCGTCCTGTTTTTTTACAATAGCTTCATAATCATGAATATACATTTCGTTCAGGGTAGAATTGGTTTCTACATCAGACGTGATGATTGCGGTGCTTTCAACTCCGTATTTATTTAAGAACCAAGCATTTAAAAACTGTCCTCCAAACCCATTTAATATAGCCAATGGAATAATCGGGATCAGAAACCATGCTTTTTTAGTCAGATAGGAGAGAAGACCAAAGAACACGAACAGCAGGATCACAGTATAAAAACCATGATGACTGGTGAAAAACAGAATTTTTGAAATTAAAACCATGCATTAAATATAATTATTTTATTTAAACGCTGAGATTGTATGAATGTTATTAAATTATTATTAAAATTGTAGCAAAAGCTTTTCATTCAGTAAGATGTGTAGGAGATAATTTAAATTTCTGTGTTAATTTAAAGAATTTAAACGCTGAGGTCGCAAGAATATAATGAAGACAAAGATTTAAAATGGTCGCAAGGACATTTCACTTAGCAAAGTCCGCCATCATTAGCTAAACGAAGTGCCTTTGCAAACAAAAAAATAGATTTTAATCATCATTACTTTGCGAACCTGGCGTTTAAAACAACTATTTTACTGGTTCAGACAAAGGAATATCAGGCGTTCCGCTGTAGAAAACAATCAGAGTTGCTCCTTTATCTCCGGTTTTTCCTCTGTGGGCAATATTGACCATTTCAGGAAGTACCTGGCCTTTTCTTACCCATTGTGTTTTGCCATCTTCTTTTCTTTCGATCTGAATTTCTCCCTTTTCTACATATGCAGCATTAATGACAGGGTGTTTATGCCAGTCCAGAGCTTTGTGGGGGGGTACGGCAATTTTAAGCACCGAAATTTCAGGCTGTGTGGTGGGATAAGCCGGATACACCGTTCCATCCCATGACTTTGTCGTTTTTAAAAGGGTTACTGATTCTATTTTATCAGTATATTCTGATTGTGGCTCGTTCGATGAATTATCACAGGAAAGAAGCAGGGAAGTGAGTAAAGCAAAGAAAGCTGTACCCAATAGATTTTTTTTAGTCATAAACTTTTTAATTAATAGATTGATTTTGGTTCGGATCATCCGTGATACAAAAATAACAAGCCTGTTTAAATTTCCCTACTGTTTGAATTATTTTTTATTAATCTGATTATGGTTCAGTCCTTAAAAAATATTTATCAAAGAAAACATTTGTCATAAGTTTAAAACTTTATTTTTTATATTTTTGCTATCAAATTAGAAAAAATGAAAAAAGTATTAGCAATCGCATTTATCGGAGGTTTATTATTAGCAAGCTGCAAAAAAAAGCCAGATCACTCTTTACAGGATAGCAACACTATGATGGAAGAGCCAGAAGCAACTACTGTTGTAGATTCTACAGCTAAAACTACTGCTCCTGCTGCTGCAACTCCGGCTACACCTGCTCCTGAAGCTGCTAAAACAGATTCTACAGCGAAGAAATAATGAAAAAAATACTTTTAGCAGGAATATTGGGTCTTATGACTCTTTCCTGTTCTAAAAAAGAAAATACAGCAGAAGTGGCAGCTTCTTCTGAAACAACTACTGTTTCGGAACCGGCAAAAACTAATCTTTCAGGTGATCAGATCATGGAAACATTGGATTGCTCAGGATGCCACGCTGTGAATGAGAGAATGATAGGACCTTCTTATAAGGAAATTGCAGGAAAGTATTCTGAAAAAGATACAGAATTGCTGGCTTCCAAAATTATAGAAGGCGGAAGTGGAGTATGGGGAAGCGTACCTATGGCAGCCCATCCACAGGTATCTAAAGAAGATGCCAAAAAAATGGTGGAATATATTTTAAGCCAGAAGAAATAAAATATGTCTGCTGAAAAATCCAGTCTGCACACAAGAAATCTGCATCGCAATCCTTATGATTTTGATGAGCTTATTTCTTGTGTGCCAGAACTGAAACATTATGTTTTTAAGAATGCTTACCAGACGGTAACCATTAATTTCAGTATTCCCAAAGCAGTAAAACTCCTCAACAAAGCTTTACTCTTACATTTTTACCATATTAAAGGCTGGGATATTCCCGACACCAATCTATGTCCTCCCATTCCCGGAAGAGCAGATTACGTACATTATATTGCCGATCTTTTAGCTGAAAATCTTGATGGAATTCCAACAGGAAATTCTGTAAAAGGATTGGATATAGGTACAGGAGCTAATCTTGTGTATCCTTTAATCAGTCACAAATCTTACGGCTGGACCATGTTGGGGACCGACATTAATCAGGATTCTTTGACTAATGCCCAGCATATTTTAAATCAAAATCCGGATCTTTCATCTTATATTCAGTTGAAAAATCAGCCTGATGCCGATCATATTTTTACAAATATTATTGGTCCTGGTGATAGGTTTACTTTTTCGATGTGTAATCCTCCCTTTCATGATTCTGAAGCGTCTGCAATGAAAGGAAACATCAGAAAAACAAAAAATCTTAAAATAGCAAAATCAAGGCAGCCTGTGCTCAATTTTGGCGGTCAGCAGTCAGAATTATGGTGTGAAGGTGGTGAATTGGCTTTTATCACTAAGATGATTCATGAAAGTGCATTATTTTCCTCACAGGTTCTTTGGTTTACGTGTTTGGTTTCCAAAAAAGAAAACCTGAGTAAGCTGATGAATCTTTTAAAGAAGGTAAAAGCAATTGAAGTAAAAACGATCGATATGGCTCAGGGGCAAAAAATAAGCAGAATGCTGGCCTGGACGTTTATTCCTCAGAAGGATAGGAAAACGTGGTTCGAAATTTAAGGTTCAAGGTTAATTGTATGAGCGTTTAAATCCCGAATCTCACCACCCCGTATCCCGCATTTCAGCTCCATTCACTGTCCACATTTTAAAATTTCTGAAAAATCAATTGACGGTCAACTCAAAAATGCCTAAATTTGTACGCTTTTAGAAAAATAAGAAATGCAATTATCAGAACAAGAAATCATTAGAAGAGAAAAGCTGAATAAGCTTACTGAAATGGGGATTAATGCGTTCCCTGCGGATGAATACACAATCACAGATACTACAGAATCTATAAAACAGAACTTTTCTGAAAGTAAACAGGTGAAGATCGCCGGTAGATTGATGTCCCGCAGAATTCAGGGGAAGGCTTCTTTTGCTGAATTGCAGGATTCTAAAGGAAAAATTCAGGTTTACTTCAACAGAGACGAGATCTGTCCGGGTGAAGATAAAGAATTATACAATGAAGTATACAAACACCTTTTGGATATCGGTGATATTATCGGTATTGAGGGTACTTTGTTTACAACTCAGGTAGGAGAGAAGACTGTTTTAGTGAAAAGCTTTACAATTCTTACAAAGTCTTTACGTCCTCTTCCTCAGGCTAAAACTGACGAAAACGGAGTAGTACATGATGGATTTACAGATCCAGAATTAAGATACAGACAGCGTTATGTAGATTTATTAGTAAATCCATATGTAAAGGATGTTTTTGTAAAAAGAACAAAGCTGTTCAATGCAATGAGAACCTTCTTCAATGAAGCAGGATATTTTGAAGTAGAAACACCTGTTTTACAGCCAATTCCTGGTGGAGCTGCTGCAAGACCTTTTATTACGCACCACAATGCGTTGGATATTCCTTTATATTTAAGAATTGCCAATGAGTTATATCTTAAAAGATTGATCGTTGGTGGATTTGACGGAGTTTATGAGTTCTCAAAAAACTTTAGAAATGAGGGAATGGACAGAACACACAATCCTGAATTTACTGTAATGGAAATCTATGTAGCTTACAAAGATTACAACTGGATGATGGATTTCACTGAGAAATTATTGGAATTCTGTGCGACTCAGGTAAACGGAACATCGAATGCAAAATTTGGGGAACATGAGATAAGCTTCAAAGCTCCTTTTGCAAGAGTTTCCATGACGGAAGCTATTGTGAGATATACAGGTTTTGACATTACTGGGAAAACAGAACAGGAAATATTCGACTTTGCAAAATCTATCGGGATTGACGTAAATGAAACGATGGGTAAAGGAAAATTGATTGATGAGATTTTCGGTGAAAAATGTGAAGGAAACTTCATTCAGCCAACCTTCATTACAGATTATCCTGTTGAAATGTCTCCATTAACAAAGAAACACAGAAGCAAAGAAGGTCTTACAGAACGTTTTGAACTCATGGTTTGTGGTAAAGAAATTGCCAATGCCTATTCTGAACTGAATGATCCAATTGATCAAAGAGAACGTTTTGAAGATCAGCTAAGGTTATCTGAAAAAGGGGATGATGAAGCAGGGCAGTTCATTGATGAAGATTTCTTAAGAGCATTGGAATATGGTATGCCCCCAACTTCGGGAATGGGAATCGGTATGGACAGATTAATTATGTTCTTAACGAACAATGCTTCTATCCAGGAAGTTCTATTCTTCCCTCAGATGAGACCTGAAAAAGCGGTTCCACAAATTGAATTAGGAGAAGATGAAAAGGTAATCCTTGAAATCCTTAATTCTCAGGAAGAAGCAATGTCTTTAGCTGAAGTAAAACAAAGAAGCCAGTTATCCGGTAAAAAATGGGATAAAGCTTCCAAAACTCTGACAAAGAACAATATTGTGAAAGTAGAGAAGATTGACGAAAATGTTTTGATGAAATTGGCTTAAGATTTCTCAGAAGATATAAATATAAAAGGTACAGAATTATTCTGTACCTTTTTCTTTTTTCCATTTCCGAAGTTGTGCCCTGAAGTTTTTAAACGGAGCTACGGTATTAATATGAATCCATTTCCAGACTGGCCACTGAGCCGGTGTAGTTGCCCATTTTCTTTGTCCAGGAATAAATAATGTATCATCGTCAAGGCTTTCTATCCATGCAATAATTTCATTAACCTGATTTTGTAATAATGTTCTTTGCTCATGTAAGCTATAAGATTCGTATTGATCATAAAATGACTGATATAATCCCTTCAGGTTATTCCATTTGTATTCGGGAGTTGGTGTTTTTACTTCAATTCCTTTTCTTTCGTCGGCTTCCCATTGCAAAAGCAGATGTGTCCATCCCAGCTGATAGGAAATATTCTGCGATGGGGTTTTGTCAACTCCAGGCTGCAAAAGATCCTTTTCGGCTTCTTGGAGGTCATCAAATTCCTGATCGTAAAGCTGATATCTTTTCTTCAGTTCTTCAATAAGCTCTTTTTTATCCTTATAACTTTGCATATTTCACCTATTTTCTCAGCTTACTGAAAGAAGCCATCAGATAAAATAAAAACGGAAGAATAAATAAGGAGCCCAGCATCAAAGCCCATCCCAATGCGGCGATGGTTTTTTCAGGAGCCATATGTTCCAGTAATGAAAGATGCTGTCCGTTTCCTAATAAAATGATATTCGGATTGTGCTGATACGTTGCAGCCACTAAAATCATGACCATTTGAAATCCTGCCAACGCACGTACCGGAAGCAGTTTTTGTCGGTTCAACGCTCTTAAAATAAGCAATAATGCAATCGTAGCAAAAGCAATAGACATAATACCCAAAGGCTTGGAAAATACCCACATTAAAAGTGGAATATCTGAAATATAGGCTGTGAAAAATACCAAAATTCCGGTAATTATCACAAAGATCATTGTCTGCTTAGACTTTCTTATCATTAATAAAAGATCTGCTTTATCACGGGTTTCTCTTAATGAAAAGATAGAAGCCAGATAAGCACACAATGCAACAGTGAATAAACCTACAGAAACCCCGAACCAGTTCAGCCAGCTAAAAATATATAAGTCCACAAAACTTACCGCGTCAGGATTGATAGAGTGGGAAACCGTTGCAGCAGCAATTAATCCTAAAAAGAAAGGCGTTAAAAGACTCGCGTAATAGAAGATCTGGGTATATAAAACCTGCCAGTTATCTTTCACGGCATCATAGTGCCTGAAGGTAAATGCCGTTCCTCTTGCAATAATCCCTACAAGCATCAGGACTAAAGGAATATGCAGATAGGTAGACATGGTAGTATATATTTCGGGAAATCCTACAAAGAGAATTACAATCGCAATAATCAGCCACATATGATTGGCTTCCCATACAGGAGCAATAGACTCATACATGATTTCATGAGTTTTATTTCTGGCTTTTTTATGAGTAAAAAGCTCTACAATTCCGGCTCCGAAATCAGCGCCTCCCAGAATAATATAAAGACAGATAGATAGCCAGAGAAAACCTATTACAACGTAGATCATGATTGTTTGTTTTTATCGTTAAACTGAGAATCGGTAGGGTCGTAAAGCTTCGGTACCATTTGGATTTGTCTTTTTAAAAGGAAAACAAGAATCAATGATAAGGATATGAAAATAGCTGTAAAGAAGTAGAAAGAATACTGTATTCCCGGCATGGGAGTAACGGCATCTACTGTTCTCATGATCCCATAAATGATCCAAGGCTGTCTTCCCACTTCGGTAACTGTCCATCCGGCTTCCAGAGCGATATATCCGAATGGTGTTGCTATTAAGAACGTTTTTAACAGCCAGTTTTTACTCAGCCATTCCTTTCTGAAGAAGAAAGAATATAAATAAATGACTCCAATACCAATCATGACCACTCCAAAGAAAATCATGATCTGAAAAGCATAATGAACAACTGCAATCGGAGGCCATTCATCTCTCGGGAAATCTTTAAGACCTTTTACTTCAGCATTGAAATCATTACTCACCAGAAAACTTAAAACCTTCGGAATTTTTACAGCATATTTTACCTCTTCTTTTTCTTCATCAGGAATTCCCCCAATAATAAATGAAGCTCCTTTTTCGGTTTCAAAATGAGCTTCCATGGCTGCCAGTTTAATAGGCTGGCGTTCTGCTACCGATTTTGCAGCAATATCACCGCTTAAAGGCGCTCCAAATGCTCCGATAAGAGCAAAACCTACCGCAATTCTAAAAGCTTTGGTATGAAATTCAATATTCCTTTTTCGAATAATCATAAAGGCATGCACTCCGGCCACCGCAAATCCTGTCGCACAAAATGCCGCAACAGTCATGTGAAGAGCCTGCGGAAACCATGCATCATTGAGCATTGCTTTAATAGGATCTATATTAAGATACTGTCCATTGATATAATCAAAACCCGTTGGAGAATTCATCCATGAGTTGGCTGCCACTACCAGAATTCCGGAGGCCAGCCCGCTTACCCCAACCAGGAATCCGCAAAACCAGTGAAACCATTTGTTGAATTTATCCCATCCATATAAAAAGAAACCAATAGCAATAGCCTCAATGAAAAAGGCAGTTCCTTCAAGTGAAAATGGCATTCCGAAAATAGGACCTGCATGTTTCATAAAACCAGGCCATAAAAGCCCCAGTTCAAAAGAAAGCATTGTTCCTGAAACAGCTCCTGTAGCAAAAAGGATGGCTACTCCTTTGCTCCATGCTTTTGTAAGTCCTTTATATACTTCATTTTTAGTTTTTAGGTATTTCCAATGGGCAAAAGCCATGAGAAAAGGCATCACCATACCCACACAGGAGAATATGATATGAAAGCCCAGAGAAAGTGCCATCTGAGCACGGGCAGCAATAAAATCATCCATAAATATCAACTTTTCAGTAAATAAATTTACGCATAAATTATTGATGTTGAGTATGATTTAAAACAGTTGGTATTTCAGGAATACAGATTAATTTTGATTCTTTTATGAATTACAATTCCTTATGTTTTCAATAAGAAAACTCTACATTTTTTTGACACTTTTTAACTTTCATACCTCGAAAAAAATCACGATATTTGTAAGTCTTTGCATAGAGCAAGATTTTTAATATTTAATATGAGTCAAAAACAATATACAGCTAGTAGTATTCAGGCATTGGAAGGAATGGAGCACGTTCGTATGCGTCCTTCAATGTACATTGGTGATGTAGGAACAAGAGGTCTTCACCATTTGGTTTATGAAGTAGTAGATAACTCTATTGACGAGGCATTGGCAGGATACTGCGACACGATCTTCGTTAGCATCAAGGAAGGAAACGGAATTGAAGTAAGTGATAACGGTAGAGGTATCCCGGTTGATTTCCACGAAAAAGAGCAGAAATCAGCCCTTGAAGTTGTAATGACAAAAATTGGAGCCGGAGGTAAGTTTGATAAAGACTCTTACAAAGTTTCGGGTGGTCTTCACGGAGTTGGGGTATCATGTGTGAATGCACTTTCCAATGAAATGGTAACTACTGTTTACAGAGATGGGAATGTTTATCAGCAGATTTACTCTAAAGGAAAAGCACAGACTCAGGTTGAAGAAATCGGACATAGTGAAAAAAGAGGAACAAAGCAGTTTTTCCAGCCAGATGATACCATTTTTACGGAACTGATTTACAACTATGATACATTAGCAAGCCGTTTAAGAGAACTTTCTTACCTTAATAAAGGGATTACAATTACGCTTACCGATGAAAGAGAAAAATTAGAAGACGGTTCTTTCCGTTCAGAAGTTTTTCATTCTGAAGGAGGGCTGAAAGAATTTGTTGCTTATATTGATGGTAACCGTGAATCTATTATGGAGCACGTGATTTTCATGGAAGGCGAAAGAGATGATATTCCTGTTGAAGTGGCGATGCGTTATAACACGTCATTCAACGAAAATCTTCACTCTTACGTTAATAATATCAATACTCACGAAGGAGGTACTCACCTTGCAGGTTTCAGAAGAGCTTTAACAAGAACTTTAAAGAAGTATGCAGACGAATTAGGACTTCCTGCAAAAGAAAAAGTAGAAATTACCGGTGATGACTTCCGTGAAGGATTAACAGCTGTAATTTCTGTAAAAGTAATGGAACCTCAGTTTGAAGGACAGACCAAAACAAAATTAGGAAACTCCGAAGTTTCTGGTGCTGTTGATAAAATTGTAGGGGAAATGCTTACGAACTTCCTGGAAGAGAACCCTAATGAAGCGAAGGTAATCGTTCAAAAAGTTGTTTTAGCTGCTAAGGCAAGACAGGCTGCGAAAAAAGCGCGTGAAATGGTTCAGAGAAAATCTCCAATGGGAGGTTCTGGTCTTCCCGGGAAACTTTCTGATTGTTCATCCAAAGATCCGGCTGAATCTGAACTATTCCTTGTAGAGGGAGATTCCGCAGGTGGAACAGCAAAACAGGGAAGAGACAGACACTTCCAGGCTATTCTTCCGTTAAGAGGTAAAATTTTGAACGTAGAGAAATCTATGCTTCATAAAGTATATGACAACGAGGAAATCAGAAATATCTATACTGCCCTTGGAGTATCTGTAGGTACTGAAGAAGACAGCAAAGCTTTGAATATGGCGAAGCTTAGATATCATAAAATTGTGATTATGACCGATGCTGATATCGATGGTTCTCACATCTCTACTCTGATTCTTACTTTCTTCTTCAGATATATGAAAGAGCTTATTGAGAACGGATATATCTATATCGCTCAACCTCCTTTGTACCTGTTAAAGAGAGGGAATAAAAAAGTATATGCGTACAATGAAAAAGAACGTGAAGAGTTTACTTTAGAAATGTCTCCGGATGGAAAAGGAGTAGAAGTACAACGTTATAAAGGTCTTGGGGAAATGAACCCTGAACAGCTTTGGGAAACAACTCTGAACCCTGAACACAGAATTCTGAAGCAGGTAACCATTGATAATGCAGTGGAGGCAGACAGCGTTTTCTCAATGTTAATGGGAGATGAGGTTCCGCCGAGAAGAGAATTTATCGAGAAAAATGCGAAATATGCAAAAATTGATGCATAAACGTTTTTAAAAATATAATAAAAAAAGCTTCTAATTATTTAGAAGCTTTTTTTATATTTGGAGAAACCAAAAAAACAATAATATGTTAACTCTTTTACAAACAGACCCTTACAATGGGACGGATGCCGTGTCTGGCGCCGCCGCAGCCGGATTAGGAATCGGAACAATGTTCTTCGGCTTACTATGCTATATTTTCTATGGATACTGCATGTACAAAATCTTTCAGAAAGCAGGAAGACAAGATGCCTGGGCTGCTTTTATCCCGATTTACAATTCAATAGTTCTGCTTGAAATTGTGAAGAAACCGATATGGTGGATTATTCTTTTCTGTATTCCATTGGTAAACATTTATGCCTTCTGGGTTGTATATGACAGACTGGCCAAAGGTTTTGCCAAAGAAACTCCTCTGTACACCATTCTGATTTTCTTTTTGGGATTTATCTTTATTCCTGTATTGGGTCTTGGAAGTGATCCTTTTGACAGTAAACTGGTTCCAAATGATTAGAAAGAAAATTAAAAACAAAAAGACTTCAGAAATGAGGTCTTTTTTTATTTGGGGTTCTTTAGTATTGTAGAATTTATTGTACTTCTGTTTACTATTAATTCTACAGCTTTTGAATTATATGAATCATAATTTATTTTAAATTTGGAACGCAGACAATATGAAGTTTTATCGCTTCATTACACAGAATAAATATCCTTTCAAATCTAGAATGAGTATAAATATTCTGTTTTAACTTTTCAGAATATAATAATGAAGAGTTGCTAATGTGTTCATATCCTTATAAGTACATTTAAAAAGTACTTTTTTAAGTATTAGGTTAAGGCTTCACGTGTTGAAGCCTTTTATATTTTTTTTAACAGTTATTAAGATTTTCTTATTTTTGCATAATTTTAATAACTATGATGAAAGTATTAGTTCTTGGGGCATTGTCTGTTGCCTCATTATATTTTGCACAAAGCTATCCTGCTTCTGCAATTCCTGAGAATTTAAAGAAAAATGCTAATGTTGTGATACGAAAATCTTTTACAACAGCACAGATAAATAAAATTAATCAAATAAAATATCAGTATAATACAGTAACTACTGTTCTGAATAAAGATGGAAATGATCATGCTACTGCCTATATCCCTTACGATAAAGAAAGACGTATTTCAAATGTAAAAGTGACCATTTATGATGAAGCCGGAAAAAAGATTAAAAGTGTTTCAAAGTCCGATTTTCAGGATGTAGCAAACAACCCTCAGGGAATCTTTTATTCTGATAACAGAGTCTTGGTATATTCTTATACACCCGTTCAGTACCCTTATACCGTTGACTTTTCCTATGAAACGGATGATGAAAATACAGTTTTTATTCCTGATTTTGTGCCATTTAATTCTGTTAGAACATCTCTGGAAGAAGCACAGTTTAAAATCATCAATACTTCAGGAATTGAACTTCGAACTAAGATATATCCATCAAAATACAACTATGCCTCTGTTATAGAGAGTGGTAGTGCAAATGATAAAACCTATTCATACAAAAACGTACCTGCCATTGATGATGCTTTTATGATTCCGCAGCCCGTTAAAATCTTGCCTGCAGTAAACTTTGCTCTGGCAAGGTTCAGTCTGGCAGGTAAGCAGGGAACTTTGAATAACTGGACGGATTTCGGAACCTGGATTTATAATGATCTTCTGATACCTGTTTCTGCTTCTACTCCTGCTATCAAGGCTGAAGTGGCGTCTTTACAGCTGAAGGGATCTGTAGAAGATAAAGTGAAGAAAATTTATCAGTATATGCAGAACAAAAGCCGATATATTGCTGTGGCATTAGGAATTGGCGGCTGGCAGCCCATGCTGCCGGATGAGGTTCAGAAAAAAGGCTATGGAGACTGTAAGGGACTTACGAATTATATGAAAGTTCTTCTGAATGAGGCAGGGATTCCTTCCAATTATTGTATCATTACCTCTGGCCGTTCGCAGGTTTCCTTTGACCCTGAATTTCCTTCTATGGGTGGAAATCACGTTATCCTGATGGTTCCGACTGAAAAAGGAAATATCTGGCTTGAAAATACTTCTCAGCAGATCGCTTTTAATCATTTAAGCTACAGTACAACTGATAGAAATGCACTGGCAGTAACTCCAAAAGGAATCGAGCTTATCAATACACCGGTGTATAAAGCCGAACAGAATAAGGAAAAACAGGTATTGAAAATTAACCTTAACGAGGATAACAGTATTGCCGGAACAGGGAATTTTTACTACACAGGAAACCAGTATGATTATAATTTAAGGTTTGTCAATCTTAACCCAAAAGAGAAAAATGACGCAGTAAAATCAAATTTTGACATTTTAAACTTTGAAAAAGTGGAAATGAAAAACTTTACCAATGACAGAGACAATGCTGTTATTACGTATGACCTTGATTTTAAAACCAATAATTTTTCTAAAAAAGCAGGAAATAGCCTTTTATTCAGATCTGTACCCATTTTTTCCGATGTTGTTTACAAGACAGATGAAAACCGTGAACTTCCTTTTGAGGTGAATATGTCTTTCGAAGACGAATATGAAATTGATTTTGTGCTTCCTCTGGGATATAAAGTTGATGAAACTCCTGATAATTCAAACCTCACTTCTGAATTTGGGTCATACAAGCTAAGTTTTGTTAAAAATGATAATCAGATAAAAGTGACTAGAAAAATGCAGATCAATAAAGGTCTGTACCCAAAAGAAAAATATAACGATTATATAAGTTTCAGAAAGAAAATTCTGAACATGGATAATTCAAAAATATTAATAACAAAAATATAACCATGAAAAAACTAATAGTATTGGTCTTTTGCTCTGCCAATGCAATAATGATGAATGCTCAGAAGAAATACGAATTTCTGAATCCTCCGAAATTCAATGATGCAGATTTGTCTAAAACAAAATCTTTATTGGATGAAAATGCTCCTGCTGAGATTCTGTATAAATCTGCATACTTTATGGTGGATGCAAACACAGGGAATCTGCACAAAAAATATTATTACAGAGTTAAGATTTATGATAAAGATAAGGCTGAAGACTGGCTGAATCTTGAAATTCCTATTTATAATGTTGGGACCAACAGAGAATCCCTGGGGAAATTCAAGGCTTTTACATACAATCTTGAAAACGGAGTTACGGTTCCTGTGAAAGTGGAAAAGAGTTCACAATATAAAAGTAAAGAGAATAAATATGTTACCCTGACGAAATTTGCTTTTCCGAGCGTGAAAAATGGCTCTATCTTAGAATATCAGTATGAAATAATATCACCATTTCGATTCATTATTCCGGAAGTATTGATAGAATCCGATACCCCTTCTCTGAACACAGAATATGTTTTGGATGCTCCTATCAACATGTCTTATAATGTAAACTATACCGGCGGACTTTCACCTAAACACAGGGAAATGGAGGAAAGGAATCTGTACGGTGCCCAATACAAAACCTTCAGATTTGCTTATGAAAACCTAAAGGGCTTTAAAACTGAAAAATTCGTAAGAAATGACAGGAATTTCAGAACAAAAATTGGAGCTGAGCTGAACTCTACTAACTTCGGTGAGCTTAAACTGTATTCATCATCATGGGATCAGATTGGGAAAAGACTTTACGAAAGCGACGATTTTGGAGGAGAATTGAAACGAACAAAACTGGCAAAAGAAAATATGCCGACAGCAGTTTCAGGAATGAAAACCGATCTTGAAAAGGCAAATGCTATTTTTTCATATGTTCAGAAAACTTTTACATGGAACAAAGACAAAGGGGTTTACACTGAGGATGGTATCAAAAAATTGTTGGAAACTAAAGTTGGAAATGCGGCAGAAATTAATCTTTTTTTAGTGATGATGCTTCGTGAAGCCGGTCTTAAGGCTGATCCGTTGGTGATTTCTACCGTGGAAAATGGATTGATTAATCTGGTGTCACCTAATATTTCAAATATGAATTTTGTATTGGCTGCGATTAATATTGATAATCAGCTGCATATTTATGACGCCACTTCAAAGCAATCCTCGCTGGATGAAATCCCTCTTAAAAACTGGAATCAATATGGGATTTTGGTAACTAAAGAAAAGGTTCTGCAGATTCAAATGACCAATATAAAATCAAGCAATACTTTCCTTACAGCCAATGCTAAAATCAATGACGACGGAAGTATTTCTGGAACCTATTCAGACAGAGATACGGGAGCTTATGCAATGTATGTGAAAGACAACTATGATGATAATGCAGAAAAATATAAAAAGCAGTATAAAGAAAACTTTTCTATGGACTTTACGGATATCAATTCAAAAGTTTTAGAAAATGGAGATTTTGAAAGCAGCATGAAGTTTTCTTCAATGAACCTTATTGATAGAGTAGGAAAGAAAATGATCATCAATCCGATGCTGTTTTTAAACAAAAGTTCCAACGAGTTTGATCAGACGGAAGTCAGACAATATCCTATCGATTTTGGATCACCTATCACCAAAGTGAAAAAGATTATTCTTGAAATCCCTGATGGATATGTGATTGAGGAAATGCCTAAAGAAAAAAGAATCGTTACTGAAGATAAAGAAATTGCATATACCTATTCTGTAGAACAAAAAGGAAATAAACTGGAAGTGACTACAACAACAAAAATTAGCAGTTCAGATTATCCGAAAGAATATTATTCTGCATTTAAACAAATCTGGGGTGTAGCATCTAAGTTTGAAAATCAAGTAATCAGCCTTGTTAAAAAATAATATTTAAGAGAGTTTAAATAATATTTTTAAAAAAAATAAAGTTTTTTCAAAAACCATTCATCTTTTGAATGGTTTTTGTATTTGATATCAAAAATCAGAATTATGAAAAATACGATTGCTGTTATAGCATTATCTTCTTTCTTAGCGGTGACTGCCTGTAAAAAAAATGAAAAGGCAGAGCCGATAGAAAAAACTGAAAATAAAGTCACTGAAGGGTTTGTAGTAGATTCTGTGAAAGTAAATGACTCTACAAAAATTACAGACTCTTTAAAAGTGAGCTACACTTCAAAACTGTTGGTTTTTCCTTCATTAAAAGATAAAAAGCTATTAGACAGCATCTATTTCCAGAATGAAAAAATCAAAGACTTTTCCAAAGCAGGGCTGCAGGCTTATCTTGATAAAGAAAAGAATGATTATTTCAGTTCTATGAAAAATGATAATAAAGATTGGGTTTCAGATGTTACCTATGCTCAGAATTGGTATTCAAGCTCACATATGAATTTGATGTCCAATACAAATGATTATATGCATATTCAGTATGTAGGAAGCGGATACGAAGGGGGAGCTCATGACAATTATGGTTTTTCAGAAAGGGTTTTTGATCTTAAAAACAGCAAAAAATTAGAATTGAAAGATATTACTTCAATGCGTAAACATAAAATTGAAGCAATTCTGATGAAAAATATCAATAAAATCAACAGCGGAACGATGGATGGTGACGGAGAAGTGAAAAACTCAGAAATGCTGTTAGTTGAGAAGATTCCGGCATCCGATAACTTTTATTTTGATGATAAAAACCTGTATTTCCATTACAGTCCTTACGAAATTGCAGCTTTTGCAGCAGGAGATATCACAATTCCAATCTCTTGGGAAGACCTTAAAGGGACATTAAATTCAGAATTTAAAGAAAGAATGAAAATTAAGTAAATTAATGCTTCCAGATCAGGAAGCATTTTTTAATTTTGCAGTAATGGAAAAAGTAGCTTTTATTATCAACCCTTTTTCGGCCAAAAAGAACTATCAGCCGTTTTTGAACGAACTTAAAACAAAGGTTAATAACCCGTTGTATTATGTTTCAGAATCTATTCCGGGAACAGATGAGTTTATCAAGGCGCATTTTGAAGAAGTGGATATTTTTGTAGCCATAGGAGGAGATGGTACCATTTCTACCGTAGCCAAAAATCTGATTAATACAGAAAAAATTCTGGCTATTTTCCCAGCTGGCTCAGGAAACGGATTTTCCAATGAGACCCAGTTCAGTAAAAATCTGGATGAACTTTTAGAAAAAATAAAAACCAAAAATTCCAGAAAGATTGATACTTTTACGGTGAACGACAGGCTGTCTATCAATGTTTCAGGAACAGGGTTTGACGGTAAAGTTGTCAAGGAATTTGAAAAAACAAGCCGCGGATTCAAAAACTATATCAAAGTTTCCCTAAAAACTTTCTTCAACTATAAGCCAATCAAGGTGAAGTTTTTTGACGAAGAATATCAGCAGTACAACGGGAGATATCTGATGATGAATATTGCCAATACCCGCCAGTTTGGAAACAACGCTTACATTGCTCCGAAAGCCAGCAAAAGTGATGGTTTGGTGGATATGGTTTTGGTGAAAAAGTTTCCTTTGACCTATTCTGCATTGTTTGCTTTCAGAATGTTTACCAAAAGACTGAAAGATGATGAATACGTCACTTATCTTCCAGTCTCCGAAATATCTTTTAAAGTCAATACCAAAAACTGGCATCTGGACGGGGAATTTAACAAGATAAAATCACCAGTTCATGTTAAAGTACAGCCGTCAAGCTTAAGTATTTTGATTTAAAATTCAAGGTTTTGAGTTTAAAGTTACAGGGACATAGTATAAAATTATCAGTTGCTGGTTGTTAGTTACTGATGAAATTCACCATTCACTTGTGAAGCAAAATTCACTATTAACCTTAGTTAATCTTGATCAATACTTCACAGCTGTTTTCCTGCAACCTGTTATCTGCCACCTAATCCCTCTCACACTTCCAGTTTTTTCTCAACTTCAGCCGGATGATCCAGACAGTATTGAAGCTGTTTTTTATCAAGCTGTTTTTCCCAGTTGGCAACCACTACCGTAGCTACAGAATTCCCAATTACATTCGTCAGCGCTCTGCATTCGCTCATAAACTTATCTATTCCAAGGATTAACGTCATTCCGGCAATTGGAATTTCAGGAACTACTGCCAGGGTGGCTGCCAGCGTTACAAATCCGGCACCGGTAACTCCAGCGGCTCCTTTTGAACTTAACATGGCTACCAGCAGAAGCATTAGCTGTTTTTCAATAGGAAGATGGATGTTTAATGCCTGTGCGATAAACAGAGAGGCCAGTGTCATGTAAATATTGGTTCCATCGAGATTGAAGGAATATCCTGTAGGCACTACAAGACCTACAATCGCTTTGGAGCAGCCAGCTTTTTCAAGTTTTTCCATGATTCCCGGTAGAGCAGACTCTGAAGAGCTGGTTCCTAAAACAAGAAGAAGTTCTTCTTTAAGGTAAAAAAGAAGCTTGAAAATGTTAAATCCGTTATACCAGGCTACAGATCCTAATACCAGCACTATAAAAAGGATAGATGTGATATAAAATGTCCCAACAAGGAATATAAGGTTCAGTACAGAATGAAGCCCGTACTTTCCGATAGTAAATGCCATAGCCCCAAATGCTCCGATAGGCGCCAGTTTCATAAGCATATGAACGATTTTAAATACCGGAGTTGCTAGATCCTGTAGAAAATCAGTTACCTTCTGGCTTTTTTCTTTTGTTAAAACTAGAGAAACTCCCATTAAAATAGCAACCAGCAGAACCTGAAGAATATTATCACCCACCAAAGGACTGAATAAAGTCTCCGGAATAATATTCATAATGAATCCTGTAAGCGTTGATTCATGAGCTTTTGCCTGGTATTGTGAAACATCACCTGAAAGGGTAGCAGGATCAATATTTAAACCATGACCAGGCTGTAAAATATTCCCTACAAATAATCCGATGATAAGCGCAAGAGTTGAAAATGTGAAAAAATAGATCATTGCTTTTATGGCAATTCGGCCTACTTTTTTCAAATCGGTCATGTGGGCGATTCCCAGCGTAAGGGTAATAAAGATGACCGGGGCAATAATCATTTTCACTAATTTGATGAATCCGTCGCCCAGAGGTTTCATTTTTTCTCCTAATTCAGGATAAAATTTTCCAAGAAGAATACCGGCAACTATTGCTATAATCACCTGGAAATAAAGCTGATTGTATATTTTTTTTGCTTTCAAAGAACAGTCGTTTTGTTTTTTTAAGGGCGAAAATTAAGAAAATTTATCTGAAAACATGATAAAAGTCATTGAAAAGTATCTGTAGTGGCGGATTGATTAATAAAAAACTCCGGCTTCATTCGTAAAAAGGCAGAAGCCTTTTAGAATGAAGCCGGAGCTGTATTGTAAAATGGACGGATATTATTATTATTATTATTATTATTATTATTATTATTATTATTATTATTATTATTATTATTATTATTATTATTATTCCACGGCGACAGAGTCATCTCCGCGGCCGTCTGCCACTGCATGGATACTTCCATTTTCATCAAGAACAATCATTTCTGTTTTTCCGATGTATTTTATTTTTTCTATGATGTAATTCTTGCTTTTCAACTCAGAAATAGTACTTTCAGGGAAGTTGTTTTCTACAGTAATGGTTTCCGGAAGCCACTGATGATGGAATTTTGGTGTGTTCACTGACATATTGGCGTTCAGTTTAAAATCTACAACATTCACAATAGATTGGTATACTGAAGTAGGGATTGTAGTTCCGCCAGGTGTTCCTACCACCATATAAGGTTTTCCATTCTTAAGAAGGATAGTTGGAGTCATGGAAGAAAGCATTCTCTTGTTAGGCTGAATAGCATTGGCTTCTCCACCTACTGCTCCAAACATATTTGGTACACCCGGCTTGATAGAGAAATCATCCATTTCATTATTTAAAAAGAATCCCGCTCCTGAAACCAATACTTTACTTCCGTAATAACCGTTCAGAGTTGTAGTTACAGAAGCAGCATTTCCATCCTTATCCAATACGGAAATATGAGTAGTCTGCATAGATTCTTTAGGTTGTTCTATGATTTTACCTACCTCTGCACTTGGTGTAGCTTTATCAAAACTGAAGCTTTTCCATCTTCCTTTCAGATAGTTGTCAGAGATCAGATAAGACGTTTTATCCTGAATAAAATCCGGATCTCCCATATATTCTGCTCTGTCTGCAAAGGCTCTTCTTTCCGCTTCAGTCATGATCTGAACAGCTTTTGTAGAGTTTTGCTGATATTTTTCAAGGTTTTCAAAACTTGCCATTCTCAGCATCTGAGCAAGAAGAACTCCGCCGCTTGATGGCAGAGGCATGGTTACCACATTGCTTCCTTTGTATTCAAATTCAAGAGCTTTTCTTTCGGCAACCTTATAATTTTTAAGATCTTCCAGTGTGATGATTCCATTGCCTCTTTTCATTTCAGCAATTAAAAGATCAGCTGTCTTCCCTTCATAAAACCCTTTTGCTCCTAATTTCTGAATCAGTTTCAAGGTCTCGGCCAGGTCTTTTTGGATTAACAGATCTCCGGCTTTCCATGGAGCATCTTTTACAAAAATGATAGAAGATTTATTATGTTTCTGGAATTTTTCCCTCTGGTTATTCAGCATTTCTGCTTCCTTATCTGTAATAGCGAATCCTTTTTCTGCAAGGTCAATGGCAGGCTGAATAATTTTTTCCATAGGCAGTTTACAGTATTTCAGGGTAGCAAAAAAACCAGCCACACTTCCGGGAATACCTACTGCGAGTCTTCCATTTTGGGAAAGATCTGTATCTGCTTTTCCTTTTTTATCAATGTACATGTCTCTGGAAGCTTTTTTCGGAGCTGTTTCTCTATAGTCTAATGTGAATTTTTCCCCATTATTTTTTACGCCTACTAAAAATCCGCCACCCCCTATGTTTCCTGCCTGAGGATACACTACAGCAAGGGCATATTGTGTTGCTGTAACAGCATCATAGGCATTTCCGCCCATCTTCAAGATTTTGGCTCCAGCTTCACTGGCTAAGGGATGTGCAGACACTACAACACCTTTATTTTTTACCTGTGCTTCCTTGATAATATTGAAGTTGGTAAACTGAGCCCAGCTAAGCTGAGCGGCCAGTAAAATCGAAGCAATTAAAATCTTCTTCATATGATTGTTTTTTCTTGAAACAAAATTATTGAATTTTAAGTTAATCATAGACTGTGATTATTGCATTTGATTTTTTCTATTGTTTAAAGAGAATTTTACCTGTTTGAATTGAATATATCTGTATTCATTATGGGAGGAGTGTTTTTAAATACACCTTTTTTATTATGGTTGGCATGTTTTTTTTACTTTTGTACAATTCTAAAAAAATCTGAAAAATGGAATCCTATACGGAAAGAATACTGATTACAGGTGCCTTGGGACAAATTGGTACCGAACTTACGAACAGACTTGTTGAAATCCACGGAGCAGAGAACGTTGTTGCTTCAGGATTGGACAGATGGCAGGAAGGAATTACTTCTGCTGGACACTATGAAAGAATGGATGTTACCAATACACAATTGGTAAGACAGGTGATTCATGATTACGAGATTACTACAGTGTATCACTTAGCGTCGCTTTTATCCGGGACTTCGGAGAAGCAGCCTATTTTTGCGTGGAAACTGAATCTTGAGCCACTGCTTCATTTTTGTGAAATGGCGAAAGAAGGGCTTCTTAAAAAGATCTTCTGGCCAAGTTCTATCGCTGTATTTGGAAAAGGAATTCCAAAGCATGATGTGGGACAGGATGTAGTGTTGAATCCAACAACGGTTTATGGGATCTCCAAAATGGCAGGGGAGAAGTGGTGTGAATACTATTTCGATAAATATGGGGTAGATGTAAGAAGTATCAGATATCCTGGATTGATCTCATGGAAAACTCCAGCCGGGGGTGGAACTACTGACTATGCTGTTGAGATTTTCTACAAAGCAATTGAAGATGGAAAATATACAAGTTTCATTTCCGAAGATACAGGAATGCCAATGTTGTATATGGATGATGCCATCAATGCAACCTTGAAATTAATGGATGCTCCGAAAGAAAGTTTATCCGTTCGCTCTTCTTATAATTTGGGTGGAATGTCATTTACTCCAAAAGAACTGGCAGTAGAAATTAAGAAAGAAATTCCAGATTTTGCAATCGATTATAACCCGGATTTCAGACAGGCAATTGCAGATTCATGGCCGGCTTCTATTGATGATTCAGTAGCGAAAAAAGACTGGGGTCTGACTTATGATTTCGGAATTTCTGAAATGACAAAGGATATGATCAAGAATCTGAAAGTAAAATTAGGTAAGGATTAATAATGTAAAGTTTTACTTTAATTAATAATTATTTTAACATCTGATTTGTAATATTTTATATAATTTATATAAACTTTAATTTAAATGGTATTATTGACTTTTAACATCACCTGTATTGAAGCTGAAGTAAAAAACGGCTCCCCAATTAACGATGATGAGCGATTGAAAATTACAGAAAATAATACCAGAGCAATTCTTAGAATTTTAGATATTCATGATATCAAATCAAGTTTTTTTGTAGAGGTTTCTCTTGTTGAAAAACTTCAAAATTTAATAAAAGCAATTTCATCCAAAGGGCATGAAATTGCTTTTTATAATAAAGACTCAAATCCTGAAGAAATTGAAAATGCCAAAAAGAATATTCAGGATCTTCTGGAAAAACAGATCAGAGGAATTCGTCAGAAAGATGTAAAAGTTTCACAGGAAATTTTGAAGCTGATGGAATTTAATTATGTTTCTAATATTGATAATGCCAATATTCTTTTTCCTTTCAAAAGGCTCAAAAGAGATACGGAAATTACAGAAGAGGACGGGCTGAGTATTGTCCCGGAAAGTATCTCTCCTTACAGTCAGCTTCCCTATAATGATTTCGTGTTTCAGATCCTGCCCATGAAGTATTATCAGAATATGGTTCTGGAAACATTGCAGAATGAAGAATTTGTACTGATCTACCTGAACACATGGCAGTTTACAGATTTTAAAAAATACCGTTTTGATATTCCTTTTTACAGAAGCTTATTTTCGGGCAAAAAAATGGAGGACAAACTAGATGCCCTCCTTACTTTTCTGAACGACCGGGAAATGGCTACTTCCCGTATGAAAGATTATATTTTTTAGGTTGCAGGTGATAGGTTGTAGATATTAGGTAGCGGGTGTTAGGTTAAAGGGATTAGGGAGAACTATTTCTCGTGATAAATAACAATTCAATTTCTAAATCTCTAACATTAAACTATAAACATTAAACCTTGCACTTCTCAACTAGCTCAGCTCAAAAAGAGTGATTTCCGGCAATACGCCCACTCTTCCCGGGTATCCCAATACGCCAAACCCTCTGTTTACATACAGTAGTTTTCCTTCGCTTTCATATAAATCAGCCCATTTTGGGTATCGGTACTGAACGGGTGACCATTTTACATTTTTAAGATCAAGTCCAAACTGCATCCCGTGTGTGTGTCCTGAAAGTGTCAGGTGGATGTTTGCAGGGTGTTTTTTTACCACATAATCAAAGTGGGTAGGGTCATGGCTCATTAATATCTTAGTTGCGGATTCCGGTACGTTTTTTAAAGCGTCGTCTATTTTTCCGAATTGAGGGAAGGGTTTTAATCCCCAGTTTTCAACACCCAGAATGTATATTTTTTCTCCGTTTTTTTCAATGATCCTGTGTTCGTTTCTCAGCATATCAAAACCTGCCTGCTTCTCATAACTGATCAAAGTGTCAAGGTTTTCTTTTTTAGCTGCAGGAGATTCCCAGCTTACATAATCTCCATAATCATGGTTTCCCAATACCGCAAACTTGCCATCTTTGGCCTGGATTTTTGAAAACAAAGGAATAAAAGGTTTGAACTCATCCGCAACATTATTGACCATATCTCCAGTGAATAGTACTAAATCCGGTTTTTGTTCATTAATCAGATCAATGGCATGCTGTAATTTGCCTGGATCCGAGAAGCTTCCACTGTGAACATCAGAAATCTGGATGATTTTATATCCTTTAAAGCTTTTCGGAAGATTATTGAATTTTACTCTTACCCTTCTTACGGTGTGACGGTATTTACCAAAAGTAATCCCGTCTATAAAAAGAGCAGAAAGGATACCTCCCATTCCCAGGCCTACAATGCTTAGGAATTTCCTTCTTTCCGGAAAGAAATTTTCCGAAGATTGGGTGAAACCGATCAAATAGCCTCCGGTTCTGATGATATCATCAATTAATAAAAACAGAACCACGAAGATTTTAGGAAGGATAAAAATCAAAAATAACGAGATCATAATCTGAGCCCTTACCGTACTTCTGTCTGATCTTTGGAAGTGAGTGACCTCATAAGCGAAAATACCATACACGGCTAAAGAGAGTACCCAATATCCGATTCTTATCCATGAGTTATCAGTAAGTGTTCTGATAGCCTGATAAATATAAACTTCCAAAAACAGGAAGATTCCAGCGATGATTAAAAAATTCTTTTGCATGTTCTGATTAAAAAAAGCACAAAGAATAACTTCCCTGTGCTTTTATATTTTTTTGTTTATTAAATATTTTAAGGAAATCTGTAAACGAGCGCATTGATGTTCATTCCGGCACCTACCGAAGTCATTACAATGTTCCCTTTTTGTTTAAACGATTGACCCTCCATTTTTCCTTTAATTATTAAATCATACATGGTAGGAATCGTTGCTACAGAAGTATTTCCAAGATCCTGAATTGTCATAGGAGAGATCGCATGGTCATATTCCTTAATGTCATAAAGCCTGTGAAGTCTTTCAATCATAGCGTAATCCATCTTGGCGTTGGCCTGGTGAATTAAGATTTTATCTATATCTTCAATAGAAAGACCTGCATCTGTAATCGTATCTTTGATTGCAACAGGTACATTTTTAAGCGCGTATTCGTATATTTTTCTTCCCAGCATTCTTACATAAAGACGTTTTTGGTCTACTTCTTTATTGATAGAAGGGGCGTTTTCAAGATAATTAAGTTCCGGACCATTGTCGCAGATTGTATTGTGTGCGATAATTCCTACATTCTCTTCGTCAGTTGCTTTTACCACTACAGCTCCGGCACCGTCAGCAAAGATCATTCTGTTTCTGTCATGCGGATCTGTTACACGGCTCAGTGTTTCACCTCCTATTACAAGAACTGTTTTTGCTACTTTAGCTTTAACTAAGTTGTCAGCCAAAATCATAGCTTCCACCCATCCGGGACATCCGAAAAGCATGTCATACGTGACACATTTTCTGTTTTTGATGCCTAGTTTATTCTTTACCCTTGCTGCCATTGTTGGCATAAAATCAGCATATCCGTTTTCAGTAACTTCCCCGAAATTACTTGCGTAAATGATATAATCTAGTTCTTCTCCGTCTACTTTTGCGTCCTCAAGGGCAATTTTTGCAGCTTCATAACCGATTTGTGAGTTGGAAAGATCATCCTCAATGAATCTCCTGTTTTCGATTTCTGTAATCTCTACAAATTTCGCAATGGTCTCTTCCGCAGGTTTTTCAATCTTTACTCCATCCTCTGTGTAGAACTCGGAGTTCATGAAGTAATCTCTACCAATAACTCTGTTCGGAATATAACATCCAGAGCCAATAATGATCGTATTCGGCATTCGTTTATATGATTTTTTTAAAGATGCAAAGTTAATAATTAATATTAATAACGGAGAATTAAAAATATTATTAAATTTGCAAAAATTGTACTTTACAATCTATGAAAAACAACTCGTCCTTAAAAGGCTTACTTATTGCAGCTGTGGCATTTATCGTTGCCTTTGGGATCTACTTCCTTTTTTTAGCCAAGAAGAATTATTATGTTGTAGATAATCCTACCCCGAATACGTATTACTTTAAGATCAATAACGGTTCTGAAGGAATCATATCTGCGGGGCAGTATGTGCATGTGGATTTGAATAAAGGGAAAAACTCTATTCAGGTTTTTGATCAGAAAAAAAAAATGCTGTATGACTCGGCATTTGAAGTGAATAAGCTTCGTGGGCTGATTAATATTACCCATCAGGATTACTATGTAAATGATCAGTATTACGGATACAATCTTAAAAAAGATTCGTTACTGGCCAACCTTGATAAAACGGTCATTGACGGAAAGGATTATTACGGCGGAGCGAAACGCTTCAATAAGCTTTACACAGAAGATTTTTATTACAATGTAGATGAAGATTATGATAAAGTGATCAAGAATATCCAGAAAGTGGAATCACGATCTAAAATCTTCAGAAAGCAGGATTACCTAAATTATTATAAAGAATATTACAAGTTTTAAGTTTTGACAAAAGATATCACCAAAGTTACTCCCTACAATTCAGAGGCTACAAAAAAGAGCCAGGTAGAGGATATGTTCGACAATATTGCACCGAAGTATGACCTTCTGAACCGTGTTTTATCCATGAAAATTGACATTCTGTGGAGAAATAAACTGGTAAAATGGATGAAAAATGACAATCCGCAGGAAGTGCTGGATGTGGCTACAGGAACGGGAGATCTGGCAATTACCATTGAAAAAGGTACCGGTTCCAAAGTAGTTGGATTAGATTTATCACAACAAATGCTGAATGTTGGCGTTATTAAAATAAAAAAACTTAAATTAGACGGCAAAATTTCCATGCAAAAAGGGGATGCAGAAAATTTACCTTTCGAGGACAATAGATTTGATGCTGTTTCCGTTGCATTTGGAGTAAGGAATTTTGAAAACCTTCCCAAAGGTTTAGCAGAGTTAAGAAGAGTAGTTAAAGATAACAAAAGTGTTTATATACTGGAGTTTTCAAAGGTTGAGGGTTTCATGGGGCCATTTTATATGTTTTATTTCAGAAATATATTGCCTGCCATTGGCAGATTGGTTTCTAAGGATAATAGGGCGTATACATACCTTCCGGATTCTGTAAATGCTTTTCCTTTCGGGGAGAAGATGAAGCAAATTCTTTTAGATACGGGATTTAAGAAAGTAGAATATAAAAAATTAAGTTTAGGTATAGCCACAATTTATAAAGCAACAAAGTAACCTATGAATAAATTTCTATTAAAAGCACTGGTTTTAACCTCAGTAAATGTTGCCGTTTTTGCAAACGCGCAATTCAGAACCCGAAACAGAATGGATAAGTTGGAAGATTTCGACGAACAGAAATTCAGTTGGGGGTTTTATTTGAACGGGAACAGACTGGATTACCGCATTGTTTTGCATCCGAAATACGGGATGAATGATAATGAAAACCTTGTCACATCTAAGGAAAGTTATAGCTTCGGTGCCGGACTTATTGCAAAATGGAGACTGAATGATTATCTTGATGTAAGGATAGAACCAGGTTTACAGTTTGCGCAAAGACAGTTGACTTTTAATACTCAATCCAATGACATTTATGCAGGTGGTTCTTTAACCAATCCTCCTTTTATGCCATTCCCTTTACAGGAAAAGGATAAAGTAAGAGAAATTAAATCTACATTGATTGATGTTCCTGTGCTTTTGGAACTTCACGGACAAAGATGGTACAATTCAAGACCTTACGTTGCAGCAGGGGTGAACTATGTTGTAAACCTTCAGTCTAACGCAACGTCTACAGATGATAACATGCAGGGGATCTACAGATCAACTACCCACAACTTTGCATGGTCTGCGGAAATGGGAATCCAGTTTTATTTCAACAAATTTAAACTGACTCCTGCCATCAGAGGAACATTCTTCATGAATAACGAGAAAGTGGCTGATAATGCGACTACACCTCCGTACTGGGCTTCTGCAGTTTCAACATTACAGACAAGAGCCGTAATGTTTGTTCTGAAATTTGAATAAAAAATATTCCATTTAAAATACATAGGAGGTGCATTAGTACCTCCTTTTTTGTTGGTATATCAAAATATAGAGCGTTTTATTTTTGTTAGTGTTATTATTTTTTTATTTTTGCTTCTAGTTAGAATATACAAACCTGAAATGCTTCAAGATTTAGAAAACAATTTTTCAGAATTAGAGAGAAAGATTTTGACTCTTCAAAAGAACTATAAAAATCTTACTGAAAATTTAAAAGAATTAAATATTGAGCATGAAGAGTTGCAGAAGAAGTATGATGAGGAAAGAAGAAAGAATCAGGTATTAGCAGAAGAACAAAAAAATATAAAACTTTATTCAGCAATATCAGGAAATCCTGAACACAATAGATTAATGAAAAACCATATCAACAGATTGGTGAAAGAAATTGATTTCTGTATTGCTCAGCTTCAAAACAGTGGATTATAATGGAGATAAGGAGAATAACCGTCAACATTGCAGGAAGAGTGTATCCGCTGAACGTACCGGCAGCAGAGGAAGAAACTTTGCGTAAAGTAGGGAAGCAGATCGAGAATATGATTAAAGATTTTGAACAGAACTTCGATGTAAGAGATAAACAGGATGCTTTGGCTATGTGTGCCCTGAAACTGGGAACCAATGCAGAAGTAGTTTCTCTTAACTACGAAAAAAATATTAATTCTACCAACGAAAGATTAGTTCAGATTAATCAATCGTTGAATGAAGTCGGGAAATAGATTTTTTTTCCTGAAAAATTACTGCCTACAATAATTCTAACACATTAAAGGTAAACTCAACGCTAAACAATTACCGAACAAATGTCCATCGAATGGCGTGCCGGATTTCCGGATTACAGACAATGGAAATCAGTTCAAATCGTGTTGATTAGGAGTTTACTCTCAATCCCTGGATTATTGTAGGCTTTTTTTATTTGAATATGAAGACAATTAAAACTCAATATATATTATGACAACAGCCATTATAGCCGGCGTTATTTGCTTAGTTATTGGGGCAATAATAGGGATGTTTTTCTCTAAAAGCTCACTGAATACTAAGGCAAAATTTATCATAGATGATGCAACAAAAAATGCCGAAAACCTTATAGAAAAAGCTAACGTACAAGCCGAATCCATAAAGAAAGAAAAAAACCTTCAGGCAAAAGAAAAATTTCTGGAACTGAAATCTCAGCATGATGCAGACATTCAGTCCCGTGAAAAGAAAATGCAGGAAGTTGAAAAAAGAACGAAAGACAAGGAGCATAAGCTTAATGATGAACTTAGCAAGACCGGAAAACTTGAAAAAGATTTAGACAAGCAGATTGCAGACTACGCTAAAAAGAACGAAATCCTTGAAAGAAAACAGCAGGAATTAGATACAGCTACGGCTAAGAAAGTAGAAATACTTGAAAAAATATCTAATTATACCGCTGATGAAGCTAAAGCAGAATTGGTAGAAACCATGAGAGCTGAAGCTAAAACCAGAGCACAGGCACACGTTCAGAGCATCATGGAAGAAGCTCAGATGAATGCGAAAAACGAAGCGAAAAAAATCGTTATTCAAACCATCCAAAGAATCGGAACTGAGCAGGCTATTGAAAATTCAGTATCCGTTTTCAACATCGAGTCTGATGAAGTAAAAGGTAGAATTATCGGTAGAGAAGGTAGAAATATCCGTGCTTTAGAAGCAATAACAGGAGTAGAAATCATCGTTGATGATACTCCGGAAGCAATCCTTCTTTCATGTTTTGATCCGGTAAGAAGAGAAATTGCGAGATTATCACTTCACAGATTGGTTACCGATGGTAGAATCCACCCGGCAAGAATTGAAGAAGTAGTTGAAAAAACAAGAAAACAGATCGAAGAGGAAATCATTGAAGTGGGTAAGAGAACCATCATTGATTTAGGAATCCATGGATTGCACCCTGAACTGATCAAAATCGTAGGTAGAATGAAATACCGTTCTTCTTATGGACAAAACTTACTACAGCACTCAAGAGAAGTAGCAAACATTGCTGCAACAATGGCTGCTGAATTAGGATTAAACGTAAAACTAGCAAAAAGAGCAGGTCTTTTACACGATATCGGTAAAGTTCCTGAGCAGGAATCAGAATTACCACACGCCCTGTTAGGTATGCAGTGGGCTGAGAAATATGGTGAAAACCCAGAAGTAGTAAACGCTATTGGAGCTCACCACGACGAGATTGAAATGAAGTCATTATTGTCACCGATTATCCAGGTTGCCGATGCAATCTCAGGAGCAAGACCGGGAGCAAGAAGACAGGTATTGGAATCTTATATCCAGAGATTGAAAGATCTTGAATCTGCAGCACTAAGCTTCGATGGAGTATCCAGTGCTTATGCGATCCAGGCTGGTAGAGAACTGAGAGTAATGGTAGAGAGCGGAAAAGTGAACGATGAAGTAGCTTCTCAACTGTCTTACGATATCTCTGAGAAAATTCAGAATGAGCTGACTTATCCGGGACAGGTAAAAGTAACAGTAATCAGAGAAACGAGAGCTGTGAATATTGCCAGATAATAATCAGAAAAAGATATTTAATAAAAACCTTTCAAGAAATTGAAAGGTTTTTTATTTTTATCAAAACTTAAAAATGCAAGAACTGTCCATGTCTTCAAAACTGAAGTACATTTTTTCCATTCCCGTTATTATTTCCGCCTTAGGTTATTTTGTAGATATTTATGACCTCCTTTTATTCGGGATCGTTAGAATACCAAGTTTAAAAGCATTGGGACTTAATCCGGATGCTGACGGAACCTTTATTCTGAACTGTCAGATGGTGGGGCTTCTTATCGGTGGTGTTTTTTGGGGGATTTTCGGAGATAAAAAGGGGAGGCTTTCTGTGCTCTTCGGATCTATTTTAGTGTATTCCTTAGCTAATATTGCCTGCGGTTTTCTTCCTTATTTCCCAAAAGAACATTTATTGTATCAATATGCTGGTTTGAGGTTTATTGCAGGTATTGGCCTTGCCGGAGAGCTTGGAGCGGGAATTACGCTTGTTTCTGAAAGTCTGCCGAAGAGTTTAAGAGCAATCGGAACCTCGGTTGTCGCCGGTTTTGGATTAATGGGAGCTGTGGTGGCTCAGCTTACAGTAGAACTGGCCGGAGGTTGGAATATCTCTTATATTATCGGTGGAATCATGGGAATCATGTTATTGGTACTGAGAATAAGTGTATCAGAATCCGGAATTTATAAGAATATTGAACATAAAAATGTCTCAAAAGGTAACTTTCTATCCTTTTTTACCAATAAAGACAGGTTGACAAGATATTTAAAATGTATTGCCGTAGGATTGCCAACATGGTATTGCATAGGGATTCTGGCTGTTTTAGCTAATCAATTTGCCCCTGAATTCGGGATAAAGGAGATCAACCCCGGAAAAGCAATTATGTGGGCTTATGTGGGGATTTCTGTCGGTGACCTTTTGAGTGGTTTTATTTCTCATGCCTTAAAATCCCGAAAAATGGCCATTTTTTATATGCTGATCTTTACCCTGATTGGGGTAGCCATCATGTTGTTTGGTAATACCAATACAGAAACAAAATATTATCTGTTTTGTGTCTGGCTTGGCTTCGGAACAGGATATTGGGCTATGTTTGTGACGCTTGCAGCAGAACAGTTCGGAACCAATATCAGAAATACGGCAACCACAACTGTTCCCAATATGGTAAGAGGACTTGTGCCGGTTATGATATTTTCTTTTGATTCTCTTAAAGGACATTTTCCCGTTGTGGAAAGTGCTGCTATAGTTGGAGTGGTAGTATTTGGGCTTGCGTTTTATTCCTCACTTACCATTTCTGAAACCCATGACAAAGACCTTGAATTTACAGAATAATTTAAGCTGTTTAAAAAATAAGCATGTGCTATGACTTATTTTGAATAGTATAATTACTTTTAAATCAATAAATTATTAATTTTATACTGATTTTTGTTGCGTGTAATTAATATTTGTTTAACTTTGGAAGGTAACTAAAACTATATTTGTTTAATCAAAACTAAACCACATGAACATTATGAAAAACGCTAAAAAGCTGAGAAAACAAGACTTGAAAAACATTACAGGAGGAGTAAGCGGAAAACCTGATTTGTCTCTTTGCGGATGCAGCTGCTCAGGCGCTGTAACAGGACCGGAATATTGCTCCATATATATGGGCTGTCTGCAGGTTTATACTTGCGGAGAGGTTTAAGAAATTATTTCAATACGAAATAAACATTTCCACATTTAATATGCAGAACCCTTTTGATATCAAAAGGGTTCTGCTCATTTTAATGGATGATATAAAGAAGGCTGCCGACACTTATGGTAATCCAAAGGAGTACAGCGGTTAATAAAGGTTTTAATCCTATTGATTTCAGGGTTTGAAGAGAAAGGGTAGAACCAATGAAAAACAGGGTCAGATTCAGTCCGGATTTTGCTAAAACAGTTATAGAACTACTGAAACGGTCAAGAAACGGGAAATAGGTATTCAGAAGAATAGCTACAATAAAATAACCAATGAACCACGGAATTTTTATTTTTGAATCTTTACTTTTAAAAATGAACATTGTAATCAATGAAACCGGAATAATCCAAAGGGCACGGGCTAATTTAACAGTCGTTGCTATTTTTAAAGCTTCATCGCCATACTTACTGGCTGCACCTACAACAGAACTTGTGTCATGAATTCCCACTGCACACCAAAGCCCAAACTGTTCCTGTGAAAGGTTCAGCAGATGCCCTATGGCGGGATAGACAAACAGGGCAATAGAATTTAGGGTAAAAACAATGGCTAAAGCAAGAGAAATCTGTTTTGTGCTTGGTTTTATAATCGGAGATACTGCAGCAATAGCACTTCCTCCACAAATAGCTGTTCCTGCAGAAATAAGATAAGACAGAGGTCTTTCCAGTTTAAATATTTTCCCCAGAAAATAACCTAATACCATTACTGTAAAAATACTCACAACCGTTAACATTAAGCCTGTTTTTCCAGCATGTAAAGCTTCATCCAGTTTCATCCCGAATCCCAGGCCTACAATTGAAATCTGCAAGAGTAAATGAATATAGTGATGAAGATGTTTCTCAAAAGGATTTCCGATAAAAATGGCCAGACCAAAACCCAAAACAAGGGCAATTGGCGAAGATATAAGAGGGGTAAGACATAAAACTGCCAATACAATAAAAAATACTTTTCGGGTCATTTCATTTTGGATGAAATCTTTCATAATGCGAACTTTTAAAATCTGCATCAAAATTCCGAAAAATAGTATAACAAAATAAATCGTATTTTGTTATATTGGATAACTAAAAGTTATATCTTTGCTTATTGCTTATTGCTTATTGCTTATTGCTTATTGCTTATTGCTTATTGCTTATTGCTTATTGCTTATTGCTTATTGCTTGCTACTCTGCGAATCTGAGGAAAAGCTTAATCAGTTCAGATTGTTCTCCTTTAGGAAGGATAAAATGAAAATCTCTTTCAATGCTGAAGTTTTTGATATCAATGACGGTCAGGACATTATTTTTCAGTTCATTCAGGATGGTGCTGATAGAGAGAAATGCCATACAATCCGAATGAAGAAGATAGTTTTTGATACTTTCACTGCTTCCCAGCTGCATAACGGTATTCAGTTCATAAATATTGATTTCTTTCTCTTTAAGTCTGTTTTGTATAAACTCAAGCGTTCCGGAGCCTTGTTCTCTGAAGATCAGATCCAGATGATAGAGGTCTTTTAAGTTTAAAGTTTTATGAGCAAGAGGGTGATCTGACTTCGCTGCCAGAACAATTTCATCAGGTTTAAAAGTTTTATATTCAAAATAACAAGACTGTGATTCCCCTTCAATAATTCCCAGATCAATTTTTTCTTCTTTCAAAAGGGTAGAAATAGCTTCCGTATTTCCAGTAAGAAGCTCAATCTTAATATCTTTATAATACGTATTGAATTTCGCTAAAATTTCAGGTAAAATATACTGAGCAACGGTTGTACTGGCCCCAATAATCAGTTTTCCCTTATGCTGCTGATTGATCTGGCTGATCTCAAATTCCATGTCACGGTAGATATTTCTAATCTTTTCTGCATGTTCATACAGAATTTTTCCGCTTTGAGTCAGCTGAATAGAAGTTCCTTTACGGTCAAACAGCTTGGCACCTATTTGAGTTTCAATTTCCTTAATATGTTTGGTAACAGCAGGTTGTGAAATATGAAGCTCTTCTGAAGCCTTAGTGAAACTTAATCGGGAAGCCACCGTATGGAAAACTTTTAATCTGTAATCGAACATGGGGTAAAATTACGAATTATAGTTGGAAATGTTGAGGGTTGCAGGATTCGGGGTTTAAAGTAACTAGAAATAAAAACAACTGGAAACTAGCAACAAAAAGCAACTTATAAAAAATCCGAAACAGACTTGTCCTGTTGACTCTCAAATCTTCTGTTTTTCGCTTCTCCAATTTTTTGTCTGGTATAAATACTGTTGTGTCCCGAAAGTAGATAAGACACCACACAGGCAATGGCTATGTACACACCACATTCTGTCCCGAATAATTCGATTCCCATCAGCATACAGGCTAAAGGAGTATTGGTGGCTCCGGCAAATACAGCCACAAATCCCATTCCTGCCAGTAATCCGAACGGCAAAGGAATAAAAAGAGACAAGGCACTGCCTAAAGTAGCCCCAATGAAGAACAGCGGGGTAACTTCCCCACCTTTGAATCCGGCTGAAAGGGTAACAATGGTAAAAACCATTTTTAATGCAAAATCATACAAAGGAAGTTGTTTCTCAAAAGATTCCACAATTACAGGAACTCCTAGTCCGATATATCGGGTGGTACCCATTGCAAAAACTGCCAGAGCAATGATAACTCCGCCTGCTACAGGACGAAGGGGTGGATACTTAATTTTTGATTTGAAAACAGAACCCATCCAGTGAATGATTTTACTGAAAGCAGCAGCACAGACACCAAAGGCTATTCCTGCCAGAATACTGTAGAGAATAGGCAAAAACTCCAGTTTAGGAATGATATCAATATGATAATGAGTATGTTTTACATTCCACAGGTTGGTTGCCCAGTCCGCCAGAATGGCTGAGGCAAAAGCAGGAAATATTGCATTATATCGTATTCTTCCGATCAGAAAAACCTCAAGTCCAAAAACAGCTCCAGCCAAAGGAGTCCCGAAAACAGAACCAAATCCGGCAGCAATGGCCGCGATGATTAATATTTTTCTTTCATTTCTGTCAAGTTTAAAAGGTTTCGTAAGCTGATCTGCTATAGCACCAGCCATCTGAAGAGCTGTTCCTTCACGGCCTGCAGATCCTCCAAAGAAATGAGTTGCCATCGTTCCGAGATAAACAAAAGGAGCCATTTTGAACGGAATAATTCCTTTAGGCTCATGAATGGTATCAATCAGCAGATTGTTTCCTGCTTCCACATCTTTTCCGAAGTAATAATAGAGAAGTCCTATCAGAAATCCTGCTGCGGGAAGCAAAGCGATCAGCCAGAGATGACTTTCTCTGAAATTTGTCGCCCATTCCAATGATTGAAGAAACCCTGCGGAAGCTGTTCCTACCAATGCTCCAATAATGATACTAATACATAACCATTTTAAAATATAAGGCAGAGCCGGAAATTTTCTGAAGAAAAAATGAGTGTGAAAAATTACTTTTTTACCAAGTGTTCTTTGACTTTTTGACATAATAATCCTGATTAGTTATTTGTTAATAATCTTTTAATCAGGCGTCATCAGCTTTTGTAAAGCGGTTGGGTAAGGAAGAACACCATTTCCTTTTGCTTATGCAAATATATAAATAAAGATAAAAGATAAAAGATAAAAGATAAAAGATAAAAGATAAAAGATATTGTCGCTAAACAACTTTTATGATTTTAATAATGTATGGCCTTATCAACCTCAAGCGGATTGTTGTACTTTCTTATCACTTCCTGCATATTTTTAGTCTGCGTGTTCAGCTCATCAACGGTACGAATTTCTTTTCCGTTGATATTTATCTTCAGATCATTGTTAGCTTTGCTGAAATTGTTTCTTTCAAAAGCAAAAGGATCATTATAAAACTCCATGACCAGTTTATGCTTCTGCTTTTCATTGATAGGAATCGCTTTATTGCCGAAATTGGATTCAAGAAAATTATCTGTAGGGTACACTTCTGCAAGTTCCTGACTCTTGATAAGATGATAAATGAAATTTTTCTTTGTATCAGAAAGTTCAAAAATTAAACCCGGCAGCCCCCGGAATTTAAAAGGACCTTCGTTAAAAGGAATATCCTTACAGAACCAGGCCGTCCAGACTCTTCCGCCGAAGTGTGTGACAGCTTTTTGTAAGGTATAGTTTTCTGCTTTTTTGGTTTCATCAGAGATGGTCCAGTTTATTTTATCTGTGGTTTTAAAAGAATAATACCCGTTTTTGATATTGATAAAATTTTCATTCTCAAAAGAATTGATCTTTCTTTTCACTACCTGTCCAGACATATCGGTATGACTGCTATTCATACCGAATTTCTTATTTAAAGAATCTGTAGCCATAAGATTTCTTCCGTAAAATTTCACCTCTTTTGGGGCAATATCCAGAATCATGTTCAGTTTTTCATAAGTGACCTCCGTAGAATCCATCTTATATTGCAGTTCATACATAAACCGATGGGTCTGAGATTGGACCAAAGCTACCATAAGCAATGCCATTAAGGTGAAAATATGTTTCATATAATGTGGTTAGTTTTGTTAATAGTTGCTGGTAATCTAGTGTTCACAACCTTGAACTCTAAACCTTAAGCTTTAAACCCTCACATCCCGCACTTAGTCTCTACAAAAACGGTTTCATCTCATCCTCAATCTGCGTTCTCAGGTCCATCAGGCGTTTTGCATATATTTCCTGCTGCTTTTCCTCTTCGGTTGTTGGGATCCATTTGGGTACAGGAAGTTTTTTGCCATTTTCGTCTACAGCAACAAAAACAATGATACAATGGGTTTTTTTCTCAAAATTAGGCTGCTTCAGGTTTCTTGAAAAGACATTAATGGCGATATGCATGCTTGAAGTTCCGGTGTAGATCACCTGAGCGTCTACTTTTACCACTTCACCAATTTTGATGGGGTCATAAAAACGGATTCCGCCTACATATACGGTGACGGAATAATTACCACTCCAGGTTGTCGCACATGCATAACCGGCCTGGTCAATCCATTTCATAACACTTCCTCCATGTACATTTCCTCCGTAATTAACATCTGAAGGCTCCGAAATAAATTGAAAAGTAATAGGCTTGTTCTGCATCTTTATAAAATTTTAATAAAGTTATTTAATAATTTCCAAAGTTTTAGATTAAATCCTACTTTTGAAAGACGAAACGTTCAATGAAAGAGAATTTTAACAAATAACAGATTTAGAAACCGTAATGAAGAAAGTATTTTATCTCAACACATGTGATACCTGCAGAAAAATTTTAGCCCAATTTGATCTTGCAGACTGGGAACTTCGCGAAATCAAAAAAGAGCCAATCACCAAAGAAGAGCTGGCTGAAATGCATAAAAAGACAAAATCATACGAAGCATTGTTCAGTAAAAAATCTACTCAGATCAAATTAAGAGGTCTGGATGTAAAATCACTGACTGAAAAAGATTTTAAAGAATTGCTGTTAGATCATTATACCTTTTTGAAAAGACCTGTTTTTATTACAGACAAGGAAATCTTTGTAGGAAATGATAAAAAGAATGTTGAAGAATTGCAGAAATTCTTTGGGGTAAATTAACTCATAAGACTTTGAATAGCTAATCTGTCCTGTTCAGTATGATACTCTTCATTATTGAGCAGGACATTTTCTATTCTAATTAAAATGTTTTTATTCCATAAGTATTTGATTATTATTTAGTTTTATGTTGAAATGTATATATTTGTCATTACCAAAATTTATAATATGAAAACAAACTTTTTAAAAACAAAGAGTCTTAACAGATCAGCTTTAAAAAAAATTGATGGTGGAGGTAATATTCTTCCGGTTAACTGTAATAGATTATGCGGGGGTGCAGGCGGAGTGATTTCCAATACACCCGGAGTAGGTGATGTCTGCTCTCCTGATAGAAAAATATGCTGTATCTGTCTTTAAACAAAAAAGAGGCTGTGATATGTTCACAGCCTCTTCTCTTTTTACTATTTTTTCCAATTATACAAAAGGAGCTTTCACTACTTTTGCCGGAATGTTCTTATTTCTTACCTGAATGAAAATTTCAGATCCTAATTTGAAATGAGGCTTGTCTACATAAGCAAGACCTAAACCTACTTTCTTCATTGGAGACTGTGTTCCGGAAGTTACTTTTCCAATTACATTTCCTTCAGCATCTACTACAGGATAATCATGTCTTGGAACTCCTTTGTCTGTAAGTTCGAAAGCAACTAATTTTCTTGTAACTCCTTCTTCTTTCTGTTGAGCGAAAGTATCTTTAGAAACGAAATCTTTATCAAACTTAGTGATCCATCCTAAACCAGCTTCAATAGGAGAAGTAGTATCATCAATATCATTCCCGTAAAGACAGAATCCCTTTTCCAGTCTTAAAGTGTCTCTGGAAGCTAATCCACAAGGGATAATTCCTTCTTCTTTACCGGCATCCATTACGGCATCCCAAAGTTTTTCAGCACTTCCGTTATTGAAATAAATCTCAAAACCACCGCTTCCTGTGTATCCTGTGTTTGAAATAATCACATTGTTTTCTCCAGCAACGCTTCCTACTGTAAAATGGTAGTAAGGAATTTCTGAAAGATTTACTTCTGTAAGCTTTTGAAGGATTTCAGTAGCTCTAGGCCCCTGAACTGCCAATAATGACATCTCATCAGAAGCATTCGTCATTTTAGCCCCGAAAGTATTGTATTTTGAAATATGATTCCAGTCTTTGTCGATGTTAGAAGCATTTACAACCACGAAATATTTGTCATCTTCTATTTTGTAAACGATAAGGTCGTCTACAATTCCTCCGTTTTCGTTCGGAAGACAAGAATACTGAGCTTTTCCATTTTCCAAAGCATCTACATTATTGGTCGTTACAAACTGTAAAAGATCTTTTGAACCCGGCCCTTCGATGAAAAACTGTCCCATGTGGGAAACATCAAATAATCCTGCTTTTTCTCTTACTGCAAAGTGCTCTTCTGTAACCCCTGAATATTGAACAGGCATTTCAAAACCTGCGAAAGGTACGATCTTAGCTCCCAAAGAAACATGTTTGTCGTACAAGGCTGTTTTCTTCATATTTAATTTTTATTTCTTTATTTTAAAACTGTTAAAAGTCTCATTGAATTGGGTCATGTAGTTTCCGTTCCAGAATTTCTGGCCACAATTGATGGAAACTAAATATAAGTTTTTGTCTTTTTGAAAGACTTTGGTTATCCAGAACAGCTTCTCTTTTTCATCAAAGTGTTCATATAGATATTCTGTATATCCTTTCTGGCTCTTTTTGTCTTTTATTTTATTCTCTTGATCCTGTGACTGATACAGTGCCAGGATGAATTTTTTCACTTCTTCTTTCGGAAGTGCCAAATCGTGATATTCCGAAATGGTAATGGCTCCTATCTGGCTGGTAGGAAAAATATTGATGATCTCACTGTCATTTGTAGATTTCCAGCCGTCAGGAACATTAATAGAGTAGTTGGGACTTTCAAATACTTTTGCTTTTTGGGCAAAAAACAGACTTCCCGTTAACATTGCAGAAAAAAACAATATTTTCTTCATCATTTAAAAATGGTGTTTATATTCTTCGAGGATGATTTTGAACCATTCTGTAAAGTTTTCAGGATGTTCAGTGATTTCTTTATCCAGATTTTCCAGGGAAATAAATCTTACCTCTTCCACTTCTTCTTTATTCAGATTGAAATGACTTTCATGGTTTCCCACAAATACATAATCCAGCTCGTGCTCCCAAAGGCCGCTGCCTACATCTGCTTTATAAATAAAATTGAATTTTTCTGAAAGTTCTGCCTCAATTCCGAGTTCTTCCTTAAGTCTGCGTATTGCTCCTTCCTTATAAGTTTCCCCATCTCTGGGGTGTGAGCATACAGCGTTGGTCCATTGATTGGGAGAATGGTATTTTCCTGAAGCCCTTTTCTGAAGAAGCATTTCTCCTTTACTGTTGAACAGAAATACAGAAAAAGCACGGTGTAACAGGCCATTGATGTGAGCCTGCTGTTTTTCCATCAGCCCTAAAACTTCATCTTCAGGATTTACTAAAACGACAAATTCTTCCATTCCTACAAATGTAAGAGTAATAAATGTATTTTGGAAATTTTTAGATAAACATCATACTTTTTGTAATAATCCTGAGAAAGTAGAGAATGCTTATAGACAAATCTACAAATTCACTTTTGCCTTTTTTCGACTGTTCTTAAATATTACTCATAAAAAGAATTCTCAAAACGAAAAATTTTAACTATTTGCAATAAAATGGTTGATAAAATATTGATATTATTCTTTAAATAATAGTTTTTGTAGTAAATTTTTAACTTAAACTAAGATTAACGTGCCTTATAATTGTAAAAACCCTAACTTTGTTACTTAATATTTAGTAATGGAATTAGAATACATTGAACACATTAGTCCTATTCTAAAGGATGACATAAAAAATTACTTAATAGATATCGACGGAACCATTACCGATGATGTTCCAAACGAAGAACCGGAAAGAATGGTTACCTGTGAACCCTATCCTGATGCATTGGAAACTGTCAACAGATGGTATGATGAAGGGCATCAGATCTGCTTTTTTACTTCAAGAACCGAAAATCTGAAACAAATCACCATAGACTGGCTGGATAAGCATGGTTTCAAATACCACAGTGTACTTTGCGGAAAACCAAGAGGAGGAAACTATCACTGGATAGACAATCACCTGGTAAGAGCTACAAGATACAAAGGGAGATTTACGGATTTGGTAGAAAAGCAAGTGACCATTGAAGTATTCAAAGAAGACGGCGAATAAAAATATAATTCAAAGATTTAAAAATTAATTGTGAACCCGGTTCCTTTAATTTTTAAATCTTTCATTTTTTAATATACTTGATATTTTATGAAAGTTTTAGCAAACGACGGCCTGGATCAATCTGGAATAGATGCATTGACAGAAAAAGGCTTTGAAGTAATCACTACAAAAGTTCCACAGGAGTTTTTGGTAGATTATATTAACGAGCACAAAATTCGTACTTTATTGGTAAGAAGTGCTACGCAGGTAAGAAAAGATATTATTGACGGATGCCCATCTATCGACATTATTGGCAGAGGCGGGGTAGGTATGGATAATATTGATGTAGACTATGCAAGAGAAAAAGGGATCCATGTGATCAATACTCCTTCAGCTTCGTCAGAATCGGTGGCTGAACTTGTGTTTGCTCATTTGTTTTCTGGAGCGAGATTTCTTCAGGATTCCAACAGAAAAATGCCTTTGGTAGGAGATACTGAATTTTCAGGTCTTAAAAAAGCATATGCTGCCGGTATCGAGTTGAGAGGAAAGACGATTGGTATTGTAGGAATGGGAAGAATAGGGCAGGAAGTAGCAAGAATTGCTTTAGGGCTTGGGATGAGAGTGGTTGCTGCTGATAATAATGTAGGAAAGGCCAGTATCAAAGTAAAGTTTTATAACAACCAGTTTATTAATGTTGACATAGAAACTGAGCCGCTGCAGGAGGTCTTAAAACATTCAGACTTTATTACACTGCATGTTCCGGCTCAGAAAGAGGGCTATATGATTGGTGCGAAAGAGTTTGAAATGATGAAAGACGGTGTGGCTGTTGTTAACTGTTCCAGAGGAGGAGTTATTGATGAAGCAGCATTAATTCAGGCATTGGATTCCGGTAAAGTAAGATTTGCGGGATTAGATGTTTTCATTAATGAGCCGACTCCATCTAAGAAAATTCTTAATCACTCTAAAATCTCTCTTACCCCTCACACAGGAGCTTCTACTCTTGAGGCGCAGGATAGAATAGGACTTTCCCTGGCGGAGCAGATTTCAAGTATTTTACAGATTCAATAATCCGGAAAGATATAGCAAAAGCACCTCCATGGAGGTGCTTTTATTTTTTATACTGTTATCAGGTTACTGATTATATATTTTTGCTTTTCAACAAATCTCTGATCTCTGTTAGTAGTTTTTGATCTTCTGTAGGTCCTGCAGGAGCCGGAGCCTCTTTTTTGTTGACTTTATTGGCTAATTTGATGATCCAGAAAAGAACCATAGCAATACAAAGGAAGCTGATTAGGGCTGAAAGGAAATTTCCATAAGCTACACCATTCCATGTAAGTTTTGCAATATTTTCTGCACCGGCTGCTTTCAATGCCGGATTCAGAATCAGAGGAGTGATTACATCTTCTACCAAAGACGAAACAATTTTACCAAATGCTGAACCAATGATCACACCGACAGCAAGATCGAGAACATTCCCCTTAAAGGCGAACTCTTTAAATTCTTTTACAAATCCCATAATTTATATTTTTTTAATTAGTATATAGACAAAAATATAATTAAAAAATGTAAAAAACACTACTTTTTATAGTTTTTTATTCCCAAAACATTGAGTTTTATGATGATTTTATAGAATTTGTTTTAATGAATATTTTAGCTTTATACAGATACCTTATCTCATTCATGAGGTCTCTTTATTTTTATTATTGAGGTGATATCATAATGAAAAATCTTTTGTAATTTGCTTAAAAGTTTCATTTACCTATGAAGATTTTCACAGCAGAACAGATACGCAGTTGGGATCAGTTTACGATTTCCCATGAACCGGTTTCATCCATTCAATTGATGGAAAGAGCTTCGATGGCTGCAGCCCATTGGATTTCGGAACATTGTAAAAATCATAAAAAGCTGGCCGTATTTTGTGGTAACGGAAACAATGGAGGAGATGGTTTGGCTATGGCAAGAATACTGTACCTTAAAGGTTTTGACGTAGATGTATTTGTAGGTGATTCCAGAAAAAAGTTATCAGAGAATGGTTCAGTCAACCTCAAAAGACTTCGGGACCTTTCAGGTATTTCAGTCAAAAAAATTGACGTGAATGAACATTATCATTTTGATGATAAAACAATCATTATAGATGCTCTTTTTGGAACGGGATTATCCAGACCCTTGGAAGGTGAGTACAAAATGCTTGTTGAGCAGTTGAATACCCAAAAGAATATTAAAATATCGATAGATATTCCTGCAGGATTATCTATCGATTATATATTTGACAATAATCCTTCCGTCCTGAAAGCGGATTATACACTTACTTTTCAATGCTGGAAACGGTCTTTTCTTCACCCTGAAACCGGAAAGTATACCGGAAAAGTGGAAGTGCTGAATATTGATTTAAGCAAAGACTATACAGATCAGACTGAAACAGGCTATACTGTGATTGATGATCTGCTGATAGAATCGATATTCATACCAAGGCAGGAATTCTCTCACAAAGGCAGCTATGGAAAAGCGGTTATTATAGGAGGAAGTTATGGAAAAATAGGAGCTGCCGTTCTGGCTACACAATCGGCCTTAAAAACCGGAGCTGGCCTTACTTTTACTCTGGCACCGGAATGTGGATATGAAATACTGCAGACCTCATGCCCGGAAGCTATGTTTATAGAAGGAGGAAAGCAGTTTATAACAAACTTTGAGGCAGAGAAAGACTTTACTTTTGGCATAGGACCCGGACTGGGGACTCATCCGGATACTGAGAAAAGTCTTCTGAGCTTTCTGAAAAACTATACCAGCCCGCTGATTCTGGATGCGGATGCATTAAATATTATTTCTAAAACCCCGGGGAATTTAAAATTAATCCCAAAAAAATCTATCATTACGCCTCATCCAAAAGAGTTTGAAAGGCTTTTCGGAAGCACAGAAAATTCTTTTAAAAGGCTGGAGGTAGCCAGAGAAAAGGCAAAAATGTATGGTATTTATATCGTATTGAAAGATCATCATACCCAAATTATTACTCCGAAAGGAAATGTGTTTTACAATATAACCGGGAATGCAGGTCTTGCGAAAGGAGGCAGTGGAGACATCCTTACCGGAATTCTGACCTCACTTTTAGCACAGGGATATTCTGAAGAAGAAACCTGTATTTTGGGAGTGTGGCTTCACGGAAAATCGGCTGATCTTGCTTCGGAAAGGCATTCAAAAGAATCTATGCTTCCTACAGATGTTATTGGTGAATTTGGAAGTGTTTTTGAGGAGCTTAACAGGAAAGTTGCGAGAAGTTTGTAATAGACAAATGAACTGATGGCTTTTAAAATTATGCTTAAAAAGAAAAGGCAAATCTGTAGGAGTACAAATTTGCCTTTTTTATCTTAAAACTGTAGTTCTTTAAACTCCAGTAGTGTCCTTACCTTTTTCTATATATTCAGGTTTCTCGTTTTCTTCCGGAGTAATCTTAAATTTCTTAGAAACGATCATGATAACAACTCCTGCAATCATAAACGGAATAGAAAGAACCTGACCTGTATTCAGACCTCCGATCTGGATGAATTCATCACCTTGCGGTTCTTTAAGGAACTCAACAGAGAATCTGATGGCCCAAAGAATAATAAAGAACAGTCCGAATAACCATCCCTGCTGATATTTTTTATCTGTTTTTCTGTAAAGTATCCATAATAAAATGAAAAGAAGAACATACCCTACAGCTTCAAATAGCTGGCTTGGATAACGAGGTACAGTAAGACCATATTCACTGCTTTGCTGTGGGAAGAGTAAGGCAAACGGAGAATTGGGATCAGCTGGTTTACCAACGATTTCAGAATTGAAAAAGTTCCCCATTCTTACAAATGCACCTCCTAGCGCTACTACAATACCTAATCTGTCATATACCCAAAACGGATTTTTTCTGATGATTTTAAATGAATAATACAACGTCGTGAAGATCAAAGCGATGGTAGCCCCATGACTTGCCAGTCCTGAAAATCCAGTGAATTTAAAACCATTTTTTGTACTTATGGGTAAAAATACACTCCAGAAATCCTCTTTAAACAATTCCGGCTGATAGAAAATAACATGTCCTAATCTTGCCCCAAGGATGGTTCCAATTAATGTCCATGTGAAAAGAGGTTCAAGGTATCTTTGGTTAATATTGTCAATCTTAAAGATTCTGGTCATTAAAACATATCCGAAACCAAATGCAAATACAAACATCAAACTATAAAAGTGAAGGGTAAAAGATCCGATATGAATACCTTTTGAAGGATCCCATATTTTGAATGGAGTTTCAAGTTCTACTGTATCAGAAGCTGCAATAGGTTTTGCAGTTTTTACCGCATATTTAAATGTTGCAACATTTTCCTGGGTAGCAGCGGTATTGATCAGCTTAAAGTTTTTATCAAAAAACTGATAGTTGGAATCCTTGAACCTTACTAATGCTGAAGCCGCATAATTATAATAAGAAGGTTCAAGGCTGGATCCGTTGAGGATAACCACAACATTATTATTAATGGCTCTGTCCGGAAAAGCACTCAGGTCACCAATTTCTGTGGTAGAATAGATTTTTACAGGAACATTGCTTCCGTTGATATCTAAAGTTCCGTCAGATAAACCTCCAGGGTATTCCTGTGCAAAAAGAAACTGCGTTGTGAACGCAAACAGCACAAGATAAATTCTGAAAAAAATAGTATTCATTTTCTATTGATTTAATAGTTTGATTATTGACATTTATGTTTGGGTGGAACGGGATCATAACCGCTGCCTCCCCACGGATGGCATCTCAGAATTCTTTTAAATCCCAGCCAGAATCCTTTAAAGATCCCATGAACCCGAAGAGACTCAATCATATAATGAGAACAGGTAGGTTCGTAGCGGCAGTTTTTGGGAAGTAAGGGCGAGATGAACCATTGGTAAAATTTTATCAAAATTACCAGCGGAAATGTAATGATTTTATTGAATGTAAGTTTCAAAACAATGCAAAAATAGGGTAAAAAAATGAAAATTAGTTTAATTTTGTTATAAGTTTCGGAGATCGAAAATCCGGAACATTGATCTTAAAAAATAGAATTACTTTGAATCAAAATATTCCATTAGCTGAAAAATTAAGACCCAAAACCCTGAACGATGTATTGGGGCAGGAACACCTTACCGGCGATAAAGGAACGATCAGAAAAATGATTGAAAACAATACCCTGAACTCGCTGATTCTTTGGGGGCCTCCGGGAACCGGGAAGACAACACTGGCTGAAATTATCTCAGAGCAGTCAGGAAGGAAGTTCTATAAACTTTCTGCCGTTTCTTCAGGAGTAAAAGATGTTCGTGATGTCATTGATGATGCCAAAAAACAGAATCTGTTTTCAGGAAATTCACCCATTTTATTTATTGATGAGATTCACCGTTTCAATAAGTCTCAGCAGGATTCATTGCTGCATGCAGTAGAGAAAGGCTGGATTGTTCTGATAGGAGCAACTACGGAAAATCCAAGTTTTGAAGTGGTTTCAGCGTTGCTTTCAAGAAGCCAGGTTTATATTTTAAAAGCTTTGAGTTATGAAAAACTTGAAGAGTTGATTGATATTGCCTCTGAAAGATTTAATAAAGATGAAGAAACTGATTTTAAAATCCTTGAGAAAGAAGCTTTCATTCAATACTCGGGTGGTGATGCCAGGAAGTTAATCAATTCTGTAGAATTGGTTTTGAATCAATATAAAAATTCTGACACAACAGAAATCATTAACACTGATGTTCTTGAAGTTCTTCAGGAGACGATGGCGCTGTATGATAAAAACGGTGAACAGCATTATGATATTATTTCAGCCTTTATCAAGTCAATGCGTGGTGGTGATCCCAATGGAGCGGTTTATTGGCTGGCAAGGATGATTGCCGGAGGGGAAGATATAAAGTTTATTGCCCGTAGGATGCTTATTCTGGCTGCTGAGGATGTAGGGCTGGCTAATCCTAATGCACTGGTGATTGCTAATAATTGTTTTCAGGCGGTCAATGTGATCGGGAATCCTGAAGCAAGGATTATTCTTAGTGAAACAGCCATATATCTTGCAGTTTCTCCCAAAAGTAATTCTGCTTATATGGCCATTAATGAGGCTTTGGCTTTGGTGAAACAAACCGGGAATCTGCCCGTACCTCTTCATTTGAGAAATGCTCCTACAAAACTGATGAAAGATCTGGATTATGGCAAAGAATATAAGTATGCTCATTCTTATGAAGGCAATTTTGTAGAACAGGACTTTCTCCCAGAGGAAATCAGGAATGTGAAATTGTATGAGCCCGGTAAAAACTCCACGGAAAAGAAGATTTATGAGGAGCTTAAGAAAAAATGGAACAATAAATATTAAAAAGAAAAAAGGATGCTGAAAAACGGCATCCTTTTTATGAATATTAAATTATTCGGTAGTATAAATAAATAAAGTTTTCTTACCGTTGTAATCTTTTGTTTCTGCTTTTTTCTTGATCTCAGGATAGATCATTGTGCTGGTGTCTGTAAATTCATAGCCTTCAATAAATACAGGGTTGTCTGCCGGAATATTATATTGAGCATTCATATTAGATAAAGCCATTCTATCTAATATATTTTCTCCGTTCTTGAACTTGTATTCAGTCACCCCTTTTGTAAAAACAGAACTGTATTTTTTTAAACTTTGAGGAAGGCTTGCCGCAGTATTGTATACCTTGGAGACTTGTAATACGTTCTTTCTCGCATTGAACAATTCTACTGTTCCGATAGCATTGTCAGCAACTGCAAACTTCACGGCAGGATTTTTTTGCTGTGCAAATAAAGTAGTTGAAGATAGTATTAAAAAAGAATAGAGTATTTTTTTCATAATCAGAATATGTAACTGTTAAAAACGTGATAAATATAGTTATTTTTTATAAAATGTGAATGAAATCTTAGATTGTTTTACATTTTATTTAGAATAAAAACTTTTATCTTGATTATTAATCTGTAGTTTCCTGGCTTTTATCTTTTTTATCTACCATATTTCTGATGATATTTTTCAGTCGTTGAAAAGCGAAAGAACTTAATAATAAGATAATTCCGAGAGCAATAAAGGCGCTTATTCTTGAAATATTATCCATTTGCCATACATCATAACCGTAAAGTTTTAAAACCATGAGCCCTATCAATGCAAAACCGACCTTGTTGTATTCCTGAATATCTTTTTTTAAGCCCATATAAATAGAGATGCTGGCAAGAATAGTCCATATAATGGGTAGGTAAAGCATGTTGAAGTGTGCGCTGGCTTCATAAGAATGCGTAAGATTGTTAGAAACCATTAAAACATAAGAATGGTGCATTTCACAGCTTATGCAGATAATAAGTGCCAAAGATAAGATCCAATAGGAAATCCTGGCTTTATGAAATTCTGAGAATGGAATGATTCTGAAGCATACATATAGGAAAGGAATCCACTGAAGCAGGTGCAGTAAATAAAAGCTTAGATGTAGTTTTTTTGTTAAAATTGCTGTGACAATTGGCAGTGTAGAAACTGATGCATTAAGAGTGATCAGAAAGAAAAAAAGATACATCAGAACGGTTTGGATATCACTTCTGATATTCAAAGGTTTCCTGAAAAGTAATAATATGAAAACATAATAAATACTGAATAGCAATCCTATGCTGACAATTGCTGACCAAGGCATTTCTGAAACATGGTAGGTGATTTCAAGAAGAAAACTGATATAAATAACTCCATAGCTGACCATAGTAACGAGATCTTCAAAAAGGGTATTGACTTTCTCATCTGATTCTTTTCCTGTATTCCTTAATAAATATAAATTGATGATGATAGAAATGATGGTAAACGAACTGGTAATAAACGGAGGATTGAAGATGATATTGAAATTTGTTGTCCCAAAATATTCTGTCCAGGTTACAATCTGAGCGATCATGACCAATGGAAAAAGGATGTAAAAGAATATCTTGAAAATTTTATGACCTGTTTTTTTCCAGATGAAAAGCAGCAGGGTGGTTTCTATTGCCCAGATACTGGTGATAAGATGGGTTTTAAACTGAATAGCTATGGCGATAGTGATAAGGCTGGTAACGAGCCCTGCAAATACAGAATAAGCAACTCCGAAGTTTTTTCGTCCATATTCTCTGAAGAGCAGGATAGAATTGATTGCCGCAAAGACAAGCGGAAAAATAATGGGAGGTTCATATGCTAAAGTATCAAAAATGTAGAGCAGCCCCAGAACACTTGAAAAATTAGCGAAAGCAAGTATTAAAATATCAGAAGTTGAAAGTATATTTTTTTTGATGTAATCATACAGGGCAAAAAGATAGAAAATTGCATAGCTGATCATGTAAAAAGTAATGCTTAAAAGCTCCGGGCTTTCATTCGTCCAAGAAAAAAGATAAGCGGTCGTGAAAATATAGGCAGTCCATCCCACACTTTTCCAGCGTTGAAGAAAAGAGACTACCAGCATTCCAATATTCAAAAGAGTAAGGTAAATAAAAAGAAAAGGGTAGTTACTTTGTCCGGTACTGATCATCAAAGGAGCACTGAAACCTCCTATTAATGAGAAAATAATTAAGACTTCACTTTTATAATAATAGGATAAGATAATAGATGCCGCTGTTATAAGGGCGGTAATAACAAAAGCTGTATTCTGTGTAAAAAGATGATATTCCCGGAAAGCAATGGTAGCAGTGAAATATAACACAGCAATTCCGCCTCCGGTTATAATAGAAGCAAATACGGTATAGTTTTTTCTGAGAAAATGTCCTATAACGATAATTCCTGCTCCGGTACAAAAGCCAATGCCAGCTCGTGCAGTTTCTCCGATCCAGTTTTTATCAATAGCATATTTTACAAAGTAACCGATTCCGAGAACGAGGGTAAAAATACCAATGATGGTGAGTGCATTTTGTTTTAAAAAATCAAAAACGGGAGTTAACCAGTCTTTTTGAACGGGTATTGGGATTTCTTTATTTTCTTCCCTGTTTTTTATTTCTTCAGGATAAATTTGATGAGGTTGTACTTGCTGTGGAATAATAGTTTCTTCTACTGAAGCTTTCTTATGAATTACTTCAGATTGAACCGGGGCCTTATTGATTTTATAATTAAGGTCAGTGATTTCCTTTTCAAGTCTTCTGATTTTAGTATTCAGATTGTTGAAAATGATGAAGATTACTATAAGGATAATGGCAGCAACAAGTTCATTCATTTCATTAGTTTTATCAAATATAAGAAATGTTTGAAAAGCGATTTAAAAAATTAACCCATCACAGTATAAGTGATGGGTTAAATGGTATAGATAACTAACAATATGTTTTACTAGTTGGATACTTTGTAAATGTAGAATGATGCAATACTGGATCCTAGAAGACCTGCATTAATAACACCAGAATCTACAAGTCCAAAAGAGACTTTATCTCCTGCCTGGAATGAATATAAAGAGTTGATGCTGGAATCAGAAAGCGTTAGGTTGATTGCTAGCGCAAGGTTAATACCACTGAAAGGACGAGTGTCTATTATCGTTGACACTGCTGCTCTGGTTCTTGCGATTCCAATTCCCGGACCTCCTGACAATAATGATGCCTGTAGTCCTGATCCATATCTGAATGCAAATCCAACAGCATATACTCCTGTAGATGGGATGGTGTAAGAACCGTCAGTGTCTGTAAATAAAGCGGCGCTACCTATGTTTCGATCAGCTGCCACAAAGTTAACTGGCTGGAATGCTGCAGGGAAAATTCCCACGCTCAGTAGGTTGATTCCTGTAGTTTTTTTTGCTGCATATACAGAAGTGTTGGTTCCTGATGCGGCAATTAATAGTGCAGGATCTACAGTGTAAACCTGAGTGCTCCCCTGGTTAATTGCTAAAACCTGATAGCCAGGTAATGCTGTAGCTGCGGGTGTATCTCTAACTTTAAGTGTTCCATTAACATCTAGAGTTGCAGATGGAGTAGCTGTATTGATACCAACTTGCGAAAATAAAGGTAGAGTTGCGCATGCTAACATTAAGCTGTAAAGTTTGGTTTTCATGATCAAGATTTTTAATTAGTTGCTTAGCAAATATACAATAAAAATTACACCCTTCATTGTGAAATTTATAATTTTAATATTAATATGATGTAATATATTTAAACATATGTTTATATTTTGGGTAAAATTACCTCATAATTTAATTACGAGTTATTATATTTTACTTCTAATTAATTGATTGTTTATAAGGTGTTTAGAGAAAATTATTTATCTCTATTGTGTGGGTTATTTATTTGATAAAGGTATGTTATCGGGCACCGGATATTTTTTTATAAAAATTGTTTTTTTTCCTGTTTTTAGTAGGTTTAAAAGCAAAAACACTGCTCAAATGGCAGTGTTTTTAATGTATTTATTAACTTATTTTAGCTTTCTAAGAGGAATTCTTTATAGTTTCCAAGAAAATCTACATCAGCATTGATAGATTCAAGCTCTTTCAGGGCGTTTCCATGTAAGACTTCTTCCCAGGGGCCTTCCACATTGATAAAGAAGAAATAATTGCCTAGTCCGGTCTTTAAAGTTCTGGATTCAATTTTGCTGAGGTTCATCTTTCGCCATGCAAAAACAGATAAAACTTGGTGTAACCCACCGGGATGATCTTCCGGAAGCGTGATCAGCATTCCTGCTTTTTCTCCTAAAGTTTCCAGATTGTTATTTTGGTAGATGCATTGTTGTTTAGAGATAATAATAAAGCGGGTATGGTTTTGTTCGAAATCCTGAATGTTACGATTGATGATCTTCAGTCCATACAAATTGGCGGCATACTGATTGGCAACAGCAGCAATAGCAGTATCCTTATTCTCTGAAACAAATTTTGCAGCCGCGGCTGTAGAAGAAAAATCCTGTTTTGGAATGTCCTTATAATGAGTATCCAGAAAATGGAAGCTCTGTGCCAGAGCTTGAGGGTGGGAATATATTCTTTCAATATTCTCAACAGAATTTTCCGGATGAATCATCAGGTGGTGCGCAATAGGCATCACTGCTTCTGCTTCAATCTTAATAGACGGGGTCTTATATAAATAGTCCAGCGTCATAGAAACTGTTCCCTCAATAGAGTTCTCCAAAGGTACAACTGCCTTTACTGCTTCTCTGTTTTCAACAGCATTAAAACAATCCAGAATACTGGCTTGTGGTAATAAGTCTTCGTCAGGGAAAAGCTGCGCTGCGGCAAGCTGGGTAAAACTGGCATGAGGTCCCAAAAATGCAATCTTCATAATATAATATATAAGGGATGATTAAAATAAAGGTACAAAGGTGCGAATTAATTCATAAATAGAGTTCAATTTTCGGGGTATAAAGTTGCGGGTTACGTGATGCGAGTTATGTGATGCAGGATGCTGGTTACATAAACCTTGGGTCTTTAGCTTTAAAACTTCTAATCCCTACAACCTGCCACCTAATTCCTGTCACCTGACTACTCGTTCCAATTCTTCTCAATCATTTCCATTAGAAAATCAGGGCACTTGATAATCTTGTTGGTTTTTGCATCCAAAAAGAATAGAGTAGTGGAAGCTTCTGTTATTTTAACATGCTCTTCATTGTAGATTTCATATTCAAATTCGATCCTTACTCCCGGAATTTTTTTAACATAAGTATGAATTTCTAATTTTTGATCATACAAAGCTGGTCGGATATATTTAATTTTATAGTCCGAAACAGGAAGCCAAATTCCTTGGTTTTCAATTTCATCGTATGAAATTCCTATGCTTCTGAAGAGCTCAACTCTCCCCACTTCGAAGTACGTTGCATAGTTGCCATAGTATACATATTTCATTGGATCTGTTTCTGCGTAACGTACTCTTATTGAGTGTGTTGTGTGTATCATTTTAGGTGTTAAATTATACATACAAATATATTTTTAAATAATCAATACCTGCAATATTTTTTTTTGAAAAGAAAAAATTGGACCTTTGTCTTCCTTCTAAACACAGTACAAACAAAGAATAATCGGGGCATAAAAAATGGATGACAATTTAATGATGATATGGCAGAAATGCCTTCAGTTTATGCGTGATAACCTGAACGCAGCTGAAGACAATTCTGACCTGAAAAAACTTGAAAAATCTTTCGATATGTTATTCGATAAGGTTCAGCCGCTTTCATTAGTAGCAAACAACCTTACGCTTATCGTACCGAGCGATTTTTACAAGGAATATATAGAGGACAATTACCTGTCCTTACTTTCTGCTGCCCTGAAGAAAAATATTGGAAAAGGAGTGAAATTATGGTATTCTGTGATGGAAAACAGACCAAAAGGTGAAGAAAAACCGGTTACCATGAACATCAAGGGACAAAGTGTTCCTACTCCAAAAACACAGGAAACAATGCCGCAGGGATTCTCTGCTAATATTGTAAACCCTTTTGTAGTACCTGGAATAAGAAAAGTAAATATAGATTCAAACCTTAAGCCTGACTATTCTTTTGATAGTTATGTAGAAGGGGAAAGCAATAAATTTGCAGCGACTGTAGCCAGATCCATTGCAAAAAGACCTGGAGCAACTGCCTTCAACCCGTTATTCTTATATGGAGGTTACGGAGTTGGAAAAACCCACTTAGGACAAGCGGTAGGGCTTGAAGTAAAAAACCAGTTCCCTGATAAAGTAGTCCTTTATCTGTCTTCTGAAAAGTTTATCCAGCAGTTTATCTCTGCTGCCAAAGCACACAAACAGACTGAATTTGCGAATTTCTACCAAATGGTGGACGTACTGATTATTGATGATATTCAGTTCTTATCCGGAAAATCAGCTACGCAGGATAGTTTCTTCCATATTTTTGATCACCTGCATCAAAACGGAAAACAGATCATCCTTACTTCAGATAAAGCGCCTGCTGATATTATGGATATTCAGGACAGAATTGTTTCCCGTTTCAAATGGGGACTTTCTGCAGAAATCAAATCTCCGGATCTATCTACAAGAAGACAAATCATTGAAGATAAACTAAGCAGAGACGGAATTGTTCTTCCGGGAGATATGCTTGACTTCCTTGCTGTGGAAACGAAAACCAACGTAAGAGAACTTATCGGAGTGATCAACTCTGTGATCGCTTACTCTACAGTATATAAGAGAGACCTGAGTCTTGAACTGTTAAAAGAGACCATCAACAGAATTGCGGCTAACCAGAAAAAAATCATCAATATTCCTTACATCCAGGAAGTTGTATGTGATTATTTCGGAATCAAAAAAGAACAGTTACTCTCAAAAACAAGAAAAAGAGAAATTGCTTTACCAAGACAGCTTGCTATGTATTTTTCTAAAGAATTAACCAATTCTACATTTAGTAAAATCGGTGAGGAAATGGGAGGTAAAGATCACTCTACAGTAATGTATGCTTGTGATACCATCAAAGACGTATCGAAAATTGATAAAGAAATCAAGAAGTACGTAAAAGACCTTGCAGAAAGAATCAAACAATAATATTGTTGACCAGAAATAAATTGAAATGAAGGATAGTTTTATTCTTCATTTTTTATTTAGTTTTGTTGAGACAAAAGACTCTTTTTAAATAGATAGAATATGAAAATATTAATGGTTTGTCTGGGAAATATTTGCAGAAGTCCTCTGGCAGAAGGAATTATGAAAACAAAAGTGCCGGAAACTTTTGTAGTAGACTCAGCCGGAACTATTTCAATGCATGAAGGAGAACATCCCGACAAAAGAGCCATTAAAACTGCCGCGAATCATAATATTGATATCTCAAAACAGAAATCAAGACCCATTACCAGAAAAGATTTTGAAACCTTTGATAAGATCTACTGCATGGATATTGATGTATTTGAAGATGTGGTTTCCAAAACAAGAAATGAAGAAGAGCGACAGAAAGTATCATTGTTTTTGGAAGTATTGGGAGATCATGAAAATGCTGAGGTTCCGGATCCTTATTGGGGTGATATGAGTGATTTTGAAAAGGTCTTTCAGCTTTTGGATAGAGGATGTGACGCTATTAAGAACCAAATACCCCAATCATAATCATGAAAAAACTGCTGTTACTGCTCCTGATAAGCTTTAATTTCTCTTTTGCACAAACCAAAGATGAAAAGGAGATCCGTAAAGTAATGGATGACTTTATGGAATGTATTAAAACCAGAGATGAAGCCAAATACCTCTCTTTATTTCAGGAACCTGTACTTTGGACAGGAATTTACAAAGACAGAACGCAGGCCAAACGCCTTGAGAAAAATCCTAAGGCAGACTACTATTTTTCAGATGACTATAAAGCTTTTATCAAAAGTTTTAAAGATGATAAATCTGAAGAGAAATTTGACAATATTAAGATCGTGGAAGATGGAGCAATAGCTTCTGCCAATTTCGATTACAGCTTTTGGTATGACGGTAAAATGGAAAACTGGGGAAAGGAGATCTGGACATTGATGAAGATCAACGGAACCTGGAAGATTACTTCCGTTACCTTTTCTATGGATCTTACAAAATACTTTACGCAACCCTCATTGAACGAAAGAACTAAAAAATAATACAATGCTTTTTTTACTCCCTGCTTACTTATCAGAAAACACTTCTATTACCCATTTTTCGCCTGTTTTAAAAGATTATATCATGCAGACAGACTATTTCTTTGTGGAAAATGAAAAAACGGCGAGAAAGGTTGTTAAATTTTTTGCTCCGGAAAAAAAACAGGCAGATCTGAAGTTATTCTTATTAGACAAATACACGGAAAATGCAGACATCAAAGAAGCTCAGGAATTGATGCTGAAAGGGCAGGACTTCGGATTGTTGTCAGAAGCTGGATTGCCTTGTATTGCTGACCCTGGAAACCTGATTGTTAAATGGTGTCATGATAAAAATATCAGAGTAATTCCTATTTCAGGGCCTTCATCCATTATTCTTGCTTTGATTTCCAGTGGATTCAACGGACAGGAATTCACCTTCAACGGCTATCTTCCGATTGATAAAGGAGAGAAAAAGAAACACATTATGAATCTTGAAGGGCTGGTTCAGAAAACCGGATATTCACAGATTTTCATGGAAACACCATACAGAAACAATCAGCTTTTTGAAGATCTGTGCAAGTTTTTATCGCCCAATACCAAGCTGTGTATTGCGGCTAATATCAACGACCCCGAACATGAATTCATCAAAACAAAATCTATAAAAGACTGGCAGAAACAGAAGCCGGAACTTCATAAAATTCCTGCGGTATTTGTACTTGGAAAATAAACTTTACTCCTATAGCTTTACAATATAAGCATAGGAGTTTTTTTTTGTTTGAAAATCAGAATAACTATCGGAAATTTTCCTCATGGAATTGATAATGTCTTTTAAATTTTTTGCTCTTCAAACTACTCGATCTTGACTTTAATTTAATAATATTTCAACAATATGTGATAAATATAATTGGATTTGTTGTGGTTTTATTGTGTAAAATATTCTAAATTTATATTTAATTATAACATGTTATTGGTTTTAAATTCGCAAATTAATTTATAATATTAATTAATTTGTATTGTTTTATTTAATATTCATTATAAATTTTATAATTTAAACTGTTTTCGTAGATTTAAGCTAATATCTTTCGCTTTTCATTAATGATAAGGAAAGTTATAATTTCAAAGTTCAGTTTTGTATAAAATTGATCAAACCAAATCAACACCAAAATATTAAAATATGATTACACGTAAAATTTTTTTTCCGGTATTGCTGATACTGGCCATACTGGTGCCTTCTTTACTTCATGTATCTGCACATGGATATGTAATGAGTCCTGCCTCAAGAGGATATCAGGGAAGTCTGGATAAGGCTGCGATTGGCTATTCTGCAGCATTTGGAATTTATGGATCTATCATTAATGAACCCGGCTCTCTGGAAGCACCAAAAGGTTTTCCTGCATTAGGTCCGGCAGATGGAAAGATTGCTTCTGCTAATGGAAGTATAGGCGGGGATACTACATTGGATATCCAAACCGCTGACCGATGGAAGAAAACCAATATTTCCACTGGGATAAATGCTTTCATCTGGAAATATCTGGCTTACCATGCAACGGCAAAATGGCATTACTACATGACCAAACAAGGCTGGAATCCCAATCAGCCTCTTTCCCGTCAGGATCTGGAGCTCATTGGTACAGTGGCGCATAATGGAACACCTCCACAGGATAATGTGTCTCATCAGATAACAGTTCCTGCTAACCGTACGGGCTATCATATTATTTTAGCAGTCTGGGATGTAGCAGATACCACCAATGCATTTTATAATGTCATTGATGTCAATGTAACCTCAGGATCCGTATCTACACCACCAGCAACACCTACAGGATTAACTCAGCTGGGAGTAACCAGTTCTTCTGCTAAAATAGGCTGGGCTCCACAGTCAGATGCTGTATCCTACATTGTTTTCCGTAATGGACAGAATATTCAGCAGGTAAATGCAGCGGTATTTGAAGATACCGGTTTAACAGCCAATACAACGTATACGTATGAAGTACAGGCGAAAGGCTCTTCAGGACTTACTTCAGGGAAAAGCTTATCACTCAGTGTAAAAACAAACAGTGAAGGGGCTCCTGAAAAACCCTCAGCCCCATCAAATCTTCACTCAATGGGCGTTACCGAAAATTCCGTTTCACTCATGTGGATGGCTTCAACTCATTCGCAGGGGATCAAAAATTACCATGTCTTTGAAAATGGAGTCAAAATAGGAGAGACCGTGCAAACAAGCTTCTTACGAACCGGCTTAACACAAGATACAGAGTATCGTTACACTGTAAGATCTGTTGCAATGAACGATCAGATCTCTGACATAAGTAATGAATTAAAAATCAGAACCAAGAAAATTACATCAGGAAATGGCCAAACATATTGTGGAACAGAACAATATATTGCAGTCAACGCATATCCTACAGCTGGAACGAAAGTTTTCTACTCATGTAAAATATGGAAAAATAAATGGTATGCAAATCCGGGGGAGCAGCCAGGTACAAATATGGTATGGGAAGAAATAAGTGTATGCACCGAAGGCCCTGGCTGTGAATCAAGTGGTCCGGTAACCTATTGTGGCGCACAGGAATATAGTTCGGTGAAAACTTATCCGGCCGCAGGAACAAAAGTTTTCCATGCCTGTAAAATATGGGAAAACAAATGGTATGCAAATCCGGGAGATACACCGGGAAGTAATTCTGTCTGGAAAGTTGTAAGTGATTGCAATGAAGGTCAGAATTGTAAAATATCCAGTCTTACTCAGAAAGAAAACGATCTTTCAGTGATCGTATCTGAACATCTGATGAATTTTGTACCGGAAAGCTACGTTGATAGAATAAGTAGAGTAGATATCATTACGCCTCACGGACTTCAGATCATGACTTTTATGAATCCTGGGAAAAGCAGTGTGAATATCAGCCGCCTTCAATCCGGAATCTATTTTGTGAGAATCCTTAATAAGGATGGAAGTACTATTACTAAAACCATTAGAAAGTAAAAAAGTACAAAAAAATTAATAGTGCCGTCTTGTAATAAGGCGGCTTTTTTTTGTTAGAAAACTATAAAAATATTTAACAGCTCTTAACAAGGCTATTGCATTATTCTTGTTTTTTAAAACTATACTGGAAACAATATAAATTGTTGATAATGCAGTGAAAACCCGGGCATCTTCGATGCCCGGGTTTTTAGATATTAATTTTTATTTTTTTTGCCAGATTTCCATTTCTTCCAAAAGAAAACAATAAACGGAATGATTAAAAAGAAGGGCCAAAGAGAAACTATTCCGAGCATAAAGCTTACAAAACTGTTCCAGCCTTGCGTTACCGAATCTACAAACCGGCTTCCAAAACCTATTTTTGAGGTTGCCGAACTTCTCACTTTTTCTTTATATAAATTTAAACTTAAGGTACTGTAATTCACGCGGTCATCTATAAAACGAAGTCTGCCTTCTGCCACATCAATTTCATCTTCAAGCTCGCGGATTTTTTCCTGAATTTCAAGCATATCTTTTGTGGTTGCAGCACTTTTAAGCATGTCCCGATACTTTTCGAGATAGATTTTTTTATTGGCCAGTTTTATTGATACATCAGTATATTCTTCAGTGACATCATTGGATGAAATATTTTTGGATAAAACAGACCCTACTCCGTCAGAAAATGAACTGATAAGGGCATCAAAATTTTTATGAGGAACCCTGATGATCAGGTTAAGATTATCATCCATATCAGTATTTTGAAAATCCTCTTTCTGAATATAAGCATTGTTTTTCTTTAAGATATCATTCACCTGGCGCTGAGCTTTTTTAATATCGCCCACCTGGATCTTCATGTCACCGTTTTTGATGATTTTTTTGGAGATCGTATCAGTTTTCTTTGGGGTGTAAACATCTTTGTTGGTTCCGTTCTCATCAGAAGACAGTTTTTCAGAAACAAAAGCTGGTGGAGGTAAAGGTGCTGTAGCAGAAGAAGGTGTTTTGTCTTCGGTTATAACTTCCATCAGGTCGGCTTTCACTTCTTGTTTTTCACCACCAGATTTGTTGCAATTGATCAGGATAAGACCTGATAATAGGAAAATAATTTTTTTCATGGGTTAATTGTTAATTAGTTTTTTACGGATATGATCAAAAAGTGTGCTCAAAAATGATTGTTTGTAAGATTGATTAAAATTTAAATACGAAAGAATGTTTTAATAAGCAGAGGAAATAGCTGTAAAACCTACCTTAAAAATTGCTGTGACTGGTAAATTATTTCTATTTTTAATTCATGAAAAAAAGTCTTTTAGCATTTGTGTTTTCTCCATTTCTGATGTACGCCCAGGAAGCCCCGAAACTTACAGACGAAATGGCGATGAAATTATCCGACAAGCCACTTCACTGTATCAATCAGGAATATCCTAATAAAACTGCGCATATCATCAATAATGCAGGCGAAGTTCCTTTAACTCCAAAAGATCTACACCCTAGTTTTTATGGGTGTTTTGACTGGCACAGCTCTGTTCATGGACATTGGATGCTCACAAGACTTTTGAAAACAAAACCCAATCTCTCCAATGCCAAAGAGATTGAAAAAATTCTGGATGAATCTTTTCAGAAGGATAAATTGAAAACAGAGGCTGATTATTTTACAAAATATCAACTGACAGGAACTTTTGAGAGAACTTATGGCTGGGCATGGATCTTAAAACTGGACGAAGAATTGATCAACTGGGACCATCCGAAAGCTAAAATATGGCATGAAAACCTGAAACCGCTAACCGATCAGATCCTTAAATCCTGGAAAACCTATCTTCCAAAACAAACTTATCCAAACAGAACAGGAGTTCACCCCAATACTGCATTTGCAATGTCTTTTGCCATAGATTGGGCAAGAGCCAATAAAGATAAAGAGTTTGAAAACCAGCTGATGGAAAAGGCTAAATACTTCTTCTTAAAAGAGCAGAAAACACCTGCTTATCTTGAGCCTGATGGGTCAGATTTCTTTTCGCCAAGTCTTGAAATTGCTGATCTGATGCGCAGAGTTCTTCCTCAAAAAGAATTTGTACAGTGGCTGAGTGCTTTCTACGAAAAAAGAAGTCTGGAAAATGTTGAAAAAATCCCTGTGGTAAGTGATCTTAGCGATTATCAGACCGTTCACCTTGTGGGATTATCATTTTCAAAAGCATGGTGTATGAAAGGTATTTCCAATGCTCTTCCTACAGGTCATCTACTGAAAAAAGACTTCAGAAAAAAGGCAGATGTATTTCTTGCTAATGGTTTACCGTTGCTTTTCCAAGGGAATTACGGAGGTGATCACTGGCTGGCAAGTTTTGCAGTATATGCTCTGGAAGATTAATATCTGATTCCCGTCTTTTTAAGAATAAAACCTAACAACCAGATCGGCCCTATCAGAAGAAACTGAAGATCTTTGAGAAAAGATGGCTTTTGTCCCTCTATTTTATGACCTATCAACTGGAAAATCCAGGTAATAACGAATACAGAAAGGTAAACGATCCATGATTGTTTACCAAAACTGATATTGGCCAAATAAATAAAATGCTCCATAATAAGCATAATGACCGCCATCATAATAGCGATCAAAAGAGAAAGTCTTATATAAAATAAAGTAATAAGAAAAATCACAATAAAGCTGATGATACTGATGCATCCGAAATAAGAAGCACAGAAATGAGGTGATGGAATCAGGGATGCAAAGCCCAGAATCGTCCAGAAAATTAAAGGCACACAAATCCAGTGAATAAACTTGTTGATAGCATTTCTGTGGCTTTTACTGTATTCTGCAAATAATAGATCAACCTTTCTCATACTGACAGGAAATTGGATTGATGCTAAAATAATAAAATTTTGTAATCACTGGCAAGATTGCTTACATTTGTCTTATGTCTGCCTTAGAAAAGTTCGGAGTTGATATTTTTACAGAACGTAATATTTTCGAGCGAATAGCTGTCGATAAGCCTTTCCGTCCTGATAATCCTGCTTTTATTTTTATTAAATCAGGAACCATAAAACTTCGCCAGCACTTCAGTGATCTGGAAGTTTCCGCCAATATGTTTATGGTAACGGATCCGCAAACCATCTATGAAGTGGTTTCTGTGACCGATGATTTTCAGTCCCGCATGGTTTCTTATAAAAGAGAATTTATTTCTGCTTTATCATTGAAATTTAACCGTTTGATTACCTATCGTTATTTCAGGCAGCAGATGAATAAAGGCGTTCCTTTTCCCGAAGATGAAATGGAAGTAGTCTGGAAAAGTGTCAATTTCCTGAAGTATATTTTGGACTCTGAAACAGAAATGTTGTACAAGAAAGAAATGGTAGAACATCTTTTCTCTGTTTTCTGCTATCAGATGGCAGGAATCATTTCTAAGGAGGATAACAGTTCTATGAATCAGATGTCCAGACAGCAGGAGATTGTATTTGTGTTTCTTACTGATCTTGCAGAGCATCACCTTACTGAAAGAACCGTTGAGTTCTATGCCGAAAGGCAGTCGATTACAACCAGACATCTGTCTTCTGTGGTGAAGACGATTACAGGTAAATCTGCGAGTCAGATCATTGCTTTAATTGTCATCAATGAAGCAAAAGTACTCCTAAACTCTTCTAATAAACCAGTTTCAGAGATTTCTTCTATGCTTGGTTTTAGTGATCAATACGCATTTTCTCATTTTTTTAAGAAACATATGGAAGTAAGTCCTACACAGTACAGACATCTGTTCGAAAGCTAGAATCTTACATTTGAACATCTTTTTCCAAAAATCAAACATTTGATTGATTTTGTTGTTGTCCTAACTTTGCATCTGTAAAACAAGGTAAAATGACAAAGAAAATAAAAACAGCACTATCAGTTTTGATAGCCGCTTTTCCCGCGCTGTTTTTTTCACAACAGATCAAGCAGATGACCGCAGGTGAGGTGGCGGAACTCGCTGTTCAGAACCATCAGCAGCTCAAAGTGTCTGCACAGAATATTGATATTGCAAAGCAAAACACGAATGTTGTTAAACTTCAAAAACTGCCCACTATTACTGCTTCTACAAGCCAGTTCTATTTAGGGGATGCAGTAGCCATCGACAAAGATTTTTCAAATTCTACAAAAGTTCCGATGCCGCATTACGGAAGTTCATATGCTGTACAGGCCACACAACTAATCTTCAAAGGAGGATTGGTGAATAAGTCTGTTGAAATGGCAGGACTTCGTGAGCAGCTTTCTGAACTGGATTTAGAGAAAAATAAGCAGGATGTAAAGTTTTTGGTAATTTCCAATTATCTGGACGTCTATAAAACGGTGAACCAGCAAGAGGTATTTCAGAATAACAAAAAGCTGGCGCAGGAACGTCTTAAAAATATTCAGAAGTTCTATCAGCAAGGGATGGTGACCAGAAACGAAGTGATTCGTGGAGAATTGGCCATCAAAAACCTGGATCAGGGAATTCTGACGCTTACCAACAATAAGAAAATCCTTAATTATAATTTGAATATTGCTTTAGGTTTATCCTCGGATACAGAAATTGTTCCTACAGAAAACTTAGAGAATAAGGAATCGGGGATAGGTATGGATTACTATACAGACCTTGCTCATGAGAAAAACCCATTGCTTAAATCTGCTCAAAAAAATATTGTTGTTGCAGATAAAAACATTGAGATCATAAAAACCGATAATGCACCTACTGTAGCCGGATTTGGAGGCTATACCCTACAAAGACCGATTACGACAAGAAATCCTGTTTTGGATATGTATTCCGGAGGCTGGCAGACCGGAGTTTCTTTGAGTTACAATATAGATACGTTGTATAAAACGAAAGAAAAAGTAAAATTGGGTGTAATGCAAAAGAACCAGGCAAATGATGCTATGACCCTGGTACAGCAGAATGTAGATATGGGAGTGAATGCAGCCTATACAAAATATCAGGAAGCCATCCAGCAGGCGGATATTCTGAATGACTCCAAAAGACTGGCTGAAGAAAATTACAAGATTACGGAAGCCAAATATCTGAACCAGCTGGCAGTACAGGCCGAAATGATAGATGCCCAGAACCAGAAACTGCAGTCGGAGTTAGATTATGCCAACGCTGAAATCAATGTTTTGTATCAGTATTATAACCTTTTGAAATCTACAGGAACACTTTAATTTTTAAAACTGAAAATCAACAATGGAAAACAAGGAACAAACCACTCAAAATACAACACCAGCTCCTGCTGCGCCAAGCGCAGAGAATAAAAAAAAGAAAAATAAAACCAATAAAATCAGAGCTATTATTTCCAATATCATTGTCTTCTTGGTCATTGGCTTTGGATTATTCTGGCTGGTACGCAATTATTTCCATATTGGAAGTAAAACGTATACAGAAGCCGCGCAGGTAGAAGAATTTATCAATCCTATTAATACAAGAGTTTCTGCTTATATCAAAGAAATTAAATTCATTGAACATCAGCATGTAAAAAAAGGAGATACGCTGGTTGTTCTGGATGACCGTGAAATTCTTACCCAATTGGGACAGGCTGAAGCTGCCTATCAGAATGCGATGGCACAAAGAACAGCAACAAGTTCTTCTGTGAATACAGTTTCAAACAATATCAGTGTGATGCAGTCTAATATTGCCGGAGCAAAAGCCAGACTATGGAATGCAGAACAGAACTTAAACAGATATAGAAATCTTTTATCTGCTGAAGCAGTTACAAGACAGCAGTACGATCAGGTAAAGACAGAATATGATGCTCAAAAGGCAGCTTATGATGCTTTAGTAAACCAAAAACAGTCAGCTAACCTTTCCACTACCGAAGTGAAAAGCAAATTAGGAATCAATGATGCTGAAATCAAAAGAACGAAATCAGCATTGGATATGGCTAAGATCAATCTATCATATACAGTGATTACTGCACCTTATGACGGAGTAATGGGAAGAAGAACTATTTCTGAAGGCCAGTTGATTCAGCCGGGCCAGCAAGTGGCAACTATTGTTCTGAATGGTCAGAAATGGGTGACAGCCAACTTTTTGGAAAACCAGATGCCCAATATTAAAATTGGTGAGAAAATATCCATGACAGCCGATGCTTTGGGAGGTAAAACATTTGAAGGAGTAGTGACTGCCGTTTCAGCCGCTACCGGATCAAGATATTCAAATGTGCCGACAGATAATTCTACCGGAAACTTCATTAAAGTACAGCAGAGAATTCCTGTAAGAATAGAATTTACAGCTTCCAATACAAAAGAAGATCTGGATAAACTGAGCGCAGGAATGAATATGAATGTGAATATTAATAAAGACTAAAGATGTAAGATATCAGATTCCAGACATTATGTGTAGGGAAAACCAAGGTTGAATGCTGAAAGTTTGCCATCTGATATCTACCATCTATTACCTAAAAAATCATGTACAACAAAGGATTATATAGTGACTGGGTACCGAAACCCGTACAGCTGCTGCTGATTGTATTGCTGCTTGCAGTGGTAATGCCTATCGGTGGAGTGTATACTGGGAATATCAGCTATCTTGCAGGAGGTACCGGCGCCATGACGGAATACTTCATGTGGGCTAATTATGCGACCACCATAGGAATGGGGGCTTGTATGCCCATTGTTCTCAGAATGAAAATGAGGTTCAAAGTAAGAGATAAAATGGTGGCTTTACTGGTGATTCTTGCATTTCTGAACTTTGTGAATGCAACGACTCTACAACCAATGGTGTTTGTATTTACTTCTCTGCTTATCGGGTTTATGAAAATGATGATCACAATAGAACTGTTTCTTCCGCTGATGATGATGATCGGAAACCGGGGAATGTTTTACGGTCTGTTCTATACATTTGTTTTGATGATGAACCAGGTAGCGACTTATTATGCTGCTGAAGTAGCTGTTTCTTACAACTGGCAGCAGTTTTATATTCTGACATCTGTTTTATGTATGATACTGGCACTTATCCATTGGATTTTTATGCATAACAAATACTTTGCGCTAAAAGTACCATTACATTATATCGACTGGCTGAGTATTCTGCTTTTTATCTCTACTTTCATGTTTTCAGCTTATGTATTTTCTTTCGGGAAACAGCAGGATTGGCTGAACTCAAAGAATATCATTAATGCCAGTATTGCCGCTTTTACAAGTTTTGCACTGCTTACCATTCGTCAGTTGACATTGAAGAGACCTTACCTTTCATTTAAAATATTCGCAAAAAACAATGTTCAGCACGGTCTGTTTATGCTAACCTGGCTGGGAATGTTTTTAGGAACGGCATCTATTCAGAATACGTTTGCGCTAGGAGTGCTGGGATATGATTCGGTTACGAATGCCAGACTGAGTATGCTGATGATTCCCGGGATCATTCTGGCGGGGGTGATTGCCGTATTTTGGTTTAAAAAAGAGAAACCCTTAAGAATGTTCATCTTCTCAGGATTTGCTGCGATGATGGGATATTCGATTATCATGTACTTTTCCATGGTACTGGAATTCAATTATGACAACTGGTATCTGCCAATGTTTCTGAAAGGTTACGGAATGTGTGCGTTATTTATCTCGGTATGGTTTTATACTTTGGATAAACTTGAAATGGATGATATGCTGGCAGCGATAGGGCTTGTCCTGGTCTGGAGAACGTTTCTTGCAGTAGGTCTTTTTTCAGCGATTTTTTCATGGTTTCAATACCATTTTCAGGTAATTGCTATAGGAGATCTTGCTGTTTATATGGATGGGATGACGATTACACCTCAGAATGTAGCTTCCAATATGAAAGCAATTCAGCTGAATGCCATTATTATAGCGGGTAAAAAACTGTTTGGATACATTATTTTGGTTGGATTTGGAGTCTTGATATATGTTCTTACTCATCATTTTGGAAAAGAACGTTTCCAGTATTTAAGATTTATCAGAGTACTTGGCGGGAAATCAGTCATCGCAAGAAGAAGACTTCGTGAAAGAAAAAAATTATTAGAAGAAATAAAAGATGCTGCAGGACCTGCAGTATAAATGAAACCTTGTTTTTCACTAGTAAAATCCTGGTCCTTCATTGGGTCGGGATTTTACGTTTTTAAGAAGATGTCAAATTTTAAACTTTTTTGAAACATTAAGATTGTATTAAGGTGTTTAGAGTATTAAGATGTGCTTCGCTTTAAGCTTAAAAATCAGAATGATTTATCTTAACTATACTTTATTCCTTCTTAATGGTTTTTATTTATATCCAGATTTAGAAAACTTTTCTGTAAAAAGATGTTTACCATCATAAAATAAGGGAAAATCTCATAGTATGTTATTTTTATTCTTTCTAAATAAGAATTATCTTTGTGAGATTATAAAACTTTGAAGTAGAAAGAATGAAAAAGCAGTATGCATTCATAGGTCTTTTGGTTTCGGGAGTGATGATTTCCCAGACAGCTAAAGACTCTATTGCCTCTAAAGGTATTGAAGATGTGGTGATTGTAGCCTCCAGAAAACCTACGAAAATTTCTGAAGTTCCGGGAACCGTTTGGGTAGTACAGAAAGAAAAGATCCAGGAACAAGCTAAAAGCGGAGTTCCCATCAAAGAAATGTTATCAATTCTAATTCCCTCTATGGATATTGGCCCACAGGGAAGAACCAACTACGGGCAGAATATGAGAGGCCGTTCTGCGCTGGTGATGATCGATGGAGTTTCTTTGAACAGTATCCGTGCAATCAGCCGCCAGCTGGATGCCATCGATCCTTTTAATATTGAAAGAATTGAAGTTCTTTCCGGAGCAAGCTCAATCTATGGGGGAAATGCTACCGGAGGAATTATTAATATTATTACAAAAACACCTTCTAAAAAAGGAATCAGTGGAGAAACAGAACTTGGAGTGCGTACAGGTTTTATGGGTAAAGACGATCATGATTTCCGTGCTGCTCAATCCATTGCTGCCAAAGGTGATAAATTCTTCGGAAGGCTAGGAGTTGCTTATCAGCAGAACGGAGGTGTGTATGGAGCAGATCAGAAACAGCTTTTTACAGATATTACACAAACCGACCTTCAGTATAACCAGTCGATTGATATTTTGGCTACAGGAGGATATCAGTTTAACAATAAACATAAGATCACAGCCTCTCTTCAGTATTATAATTCTAAATTTAATGGAGACAGAAGTTTATTTTTAGGTGAAAACTTAAGTGCGTTCACGACAAAAAATGCTTCATTGCTACAAATGAAAGATGGTTTCTCATCCGATAAAAATGTAGGTACAGAGCGTTATATGGCAACAGTAGCTTATAATGCAAATGGAATTTTGGGCGGTCAGGACCTTTATATACAGCTGGCAACCCGTGGTGAAAAATTAGGATTCTATCCATTCCCTGGAAATGTTACGTTACAGTCAGGGAGAATACCTTATATGTCTTCTTCACAACAGGATACTTATTATTCCGGGATTAAAGCTTTGCTATCCAAATCTTGGCGTGGATTAAACGTTACCTATGGAGTTGATTTTGATTTTGAGAAATTTGAAGGAACACAATCTGTTTATGATATTGCCAAAACAATGTCCAGCGGAGGTTTAGTCAATGAAACAAAATACAGCTTGGGAAGATATCCTACCAACCACTCACAGAGTTATGCAGGGTATGTGCAGGCAAAATATAATATTCTTCCAAAACTACAATTGAATGCAGGAATCCGTTATCAGAATATTAATGTTAAGATGGACGATTTTGTAGGTTCCGAACAGCAGACACAGGTTGCGATGGGATACGGAAGTTCAGCATCTGCAATTCCCGGTGGTGAAAGTTCTTATAATGTAACCTTAGCCAATGCCGGATTATTGTACAAGTTTAATGAGCAGCATCAGGTTTGGGGAACTTTTTCTCAGGGAGCAAGTTTAGCTGATCCTGCCAAGTTTTACGGAATCGGGCAATATAAACTTGTGGGGACCAACTGGGATGTTGTATCCAGTATCAATGTAAAAGAACAGCCGCTGCAGGCGATCAAAACCAATCAGTTTGAAGTAGGATACCGTGTAAACAGAGGAGGTTTAAGAGCCCAGATTGCCGGATTCCTGAGTACTTCTGATAAAACGGTTGCTGTAGATAAAAAGACTTTCCAGATTCTTGTGAATGATTTGAAATTAAGAAACATGGGAATAGAAGCTGAGGTTTCCTATTCCTTAAGCAATGGAGTTTATTTCGGAGCAAGCGGACTTTTGATCAAATCTGAAGTTGATAATAAAGGAGAATGGCAGAAGCAGGAGATTTACAATGCTTCTCCATCAAAATTGGTGACCTATATCGGGTATAATATTAAAAACTGGTCATTCAGATTCCAGTCGTTACAGAATTTCAAACAGAAAGACGAACTTAATAATGTGGTGGAAGGCTACAATACTTCAGACCTGATGATGGGATACCGATTTAACTGGGGTAAATTCAATTTAGGAATCCAGAATTTATTTAATACAGATTATCAAACCATTTGGAGCAAGCGTTCCCAGGTTTTATATTCTACCTACGGACTTCCGGAATTGTTTAATTATAAAGGAAGAGGAAGAACATTCAATCTTTCTTACACTTTTGAATTTTAAAAGTACGATTAAGGTTTAAATGGCCTTGATCTGAAAATATATTGTATTTCAAATCCGGTTTCTGAAATTGATCGGAAACCTGATTTTAATTTTAAAAAATCAGTTATGGCTAAAATTTCAACAGGGCAGATTGTTGCCGAAGTCACCAGAAAAGAATACATTACTGACCATTTTATCAGAGTGTATTTATACTCATCGGAAGTTCAGGTATTCAAAAATACCATGGTGGGAGATAATAATAAGATTGCTGTTCCGCCAGCAGGTCTCAACGAGATCCATTTTCCCACGCTGGATGAAAATCATCAATGGGTTTATCCGCCTAAAGAGGTAGCTCCAGCTATCAGAACCTACACCCACAGAGGAATTGATCTGGCGAAAAATGAATTAATCATCGATTTTGTAGATCATGGAGACGGAGGTCCTGCATCCAGATGGGTAAGAGAGGCTGAGGCAGGTTCCAAGCTGGGAGTGATGATGCGTTTGGAAGGAAAAGAACTATATCCTGTAGCAGATTGGTATCTGTTGGTAGGTGATGCTACAGCCATTCCGGTGATCAGTGCTATTTTGGAAACACTTCCTGAAAAAGCAAAAGGCATATGTATCATCGAAGTTCATGGAAAGGAAGACGAACAACAGCTTGAAACCAAGGCTCAAATTGATTTTAAATGGCTACACAATGCACAACCTCAGATCAACAGTGAAATTCCAAATATTGTAAAAAGTATTGAGATTCCTGAGGTGAGTAAATTTGGTTATGTTGCCTGTGAATTTTCAAGTGTAAAAGAGATCAGAAACTATCTGAGAAAAGAGAAAAACTGGACTTCCCAGGAATTATACGCTTATTCTTACTGGAAAGCGGGTGTTGCAGAGAACGAATCGCAGGCAGACAGACATAAGGAGAAGGATTCGATGGAGTAGGAAGGAGATAGGTGGCAGATGATAGGTAGCAGGAATTAGGGAGTAGAAGATTTAAAGTTCGAAGTTTATGGTTGTAGGTAACCAGTAACAAAAATAACCAGTATTACACAACCGCACCTCGAATCTCGCAACCCGTATCCAAAAATTTTGAACATTGAACCCCGAACCCGTATCTTTGCCCTATGAAAGATTTAATGGGCAGAGCGATCTGGGATTATTACCACAATGAAAATCCGGAGGATCTGCAGACTGAAACGTCAATCTCTGAACTGGATGAACTTCCGGTAGAATATTTATTCAGAGATTTTGAAGATATGAATGATATTGAGCAGAAAGCACTGGAATTATCCGGAGGGAAAGTCCTGGATATTGGCGCTGGAGCGGGTTCTCATTCTTTATACCTTCAGAATGAAAGAAATCTTGAGGTAACAGCATTGGATATTTCACCAAAATCTATTGAAGTCTGCCAGCTGAGAGGCATTAAAAATGCAGTTTGTGAAAATATGCTTGATTTTTCAGGAGAGACTTTTGATACGATTTTATTATTAATGAATGGTACCGGTGTTTTTGAAAGCCTGGCGAAAATAGATACCTATCTTCAGAAATTATATTCTTTAGTAAATAAAGGGGGACAGGTGCTGATAGACAGTACAGATATCCTTTATATGTTTGACCGTGATAAAGATGGCGGAGTATATATTCCTGCAGGAGGATATTATGGAGAACTGGATTACGTAGTTCATTATAAAGGTGAATCTGAAGAATCGATTACCTGGCTGTATCTTGATTTCAATACGTTGAAAAATGCGGCCAAAAATAACGGTTTCAAAATAGAAAAAGTATTGAAAGACGAAGATTCTTATTTAGCAAAACTGACTAAGAAATAGTAACGACAAGTCATTGCGAGCTGAAAGCGAAGCAATCTCAACAAATAATACATTGTCATTCTGTGAACAGGATGGCAATTTTTGTTTTTTGTACTTCTTCCCAGCGCCGATAGAAACGGTTACCCCGCAGCATGCGGTTGGGATTCTTCGGCTTATGCTCGGGTTGGGAGCCAGGTGCGAGGAGTAAGAGTGGATAGCGGGAATAAGCTCCTTACCATTGTCTGAATAGATGGATGGTTCTTACAAGCGGATAGTAAGAAAACCATTCCTGAAAATAAAAATACATCAGAACAGCGCTTGCAATACATAAAATCACGGGAAGAATATAGGACTTCTGGCGATAAGGCAACTTTTTTGGAGTAGCTACAACCCAAATAACCAGTAATCCAAGTGCTCCTACGGCTATAACACCTATTTCAGGGCTCAACCGTGATATTGAATTAGGATCAAAATCGGATAGCAGAACATATTTTTGCACCATAAAAAAAAGAAATCCATACATCAGTGCGAGGATTGCTGCAGGATACTTTTTTAATTGTATGAAATTCAGAAAAAGTAAAATTGATCCTGGAATGGTGCCGAAAAAAACACTGACTATAAGAATAGCAATTCTTGAATGGAGTTTGACGGCATTGGGATCTTCTGTAATATGGTCTTTCCATACTTCTACCTCTTCTGTACGTTTTGCTTCCTCTTCTTCTTTTTTATTCTGAATCAATTGCTGAACGGATATTTTTTCCACTTCACTGAAAACACGTCCTCTTTCTTCCAGAATTTCAAAAGCGATCTGAACGGCTTCCGGAACAAAGCGGTTGCCTTCTTTTAAATATCCCTCTAATTCCTGATTGGAAAGCTTTCTTAAAACACTTCTATTGACCATAAGCTGATATAAAAGAAAGGCTGCTTCTAGTGAAACAGCCTGTTATCTTTATAATGATGTTAATTATCCGATCTCAATCCCGTTTTCAACATTGTTGTCGTCCGGTGTTACGAAAGATAATTTTCCGTCTGGTTTAGTTGTTAATAATAACATTCCCTGAGACTCAATTCCTCTGATTTTTCTTGGAGCAAGGTTCAGCAGGATCATTACCTGCTTACCGATTACTTCTTCAGGAGTAAAGCTTTCTGCAATCCCGGAAACAACAGTTCTTACATCTACTCCTGTATCTACAGTAAGTTTTAATAATTTATCTGCTTTTTCTACTTTTTCAGCTTCTGTAATGGTTGCTGTTCTAAGGTCTATTTTAGTAAAGTCATCAAATGTGATCTCTTCTTTCATAGGGTTTGCGTTAGGGTTTGTTTTTTTATTGTTTTGTTTTGTGTTCTCCAGCTTTTGGATTTGAGCTTCAATGACATCATCTGAAATTTGAGAGAATAAAATTGGAGCGTTAGCTATTATTGAATGACCTGCTTCAATTAATACTTTCGAATTTTCAACTTCAGCCCATTCTTTTTGTTCAACATTAAAAATATCGTATAATTTTTGAGCTGTAAAAGGTAAAAATGGTTCGGCTAGATTTGCTAATGCAACTGAAATTTGAGCTCCAATAAATAGTGTATTCTTTGTTTTCTCAATGTCATTTTTCACAGTCTTCCAAGGTTCTTCATTCTGCAAATACTGATTTCCAAATCTTGCAAGATTCATGAAAGCTGTTAAAGCATTTCTGAATTCATAATTTTCAAGGAAGTTTCTAATTTCAATAGCTCTTTTGCTGATTTCTTCTAATTCAGGTGCATTAACATCTCCTTCAGGAACTTTTCCTTCAAAGTTTTTGTTAATTAATACTGCAACACGATTAATGAAGTTACCAAAAATATTAGCTAATTCAGAATTATTCTTAGTCTGGAAATCCTTCCATGTAAAGTTGTTGTCTTTAGTTTCCGGAGCAGATGAAAGAAGAGCATATCTCAAAACATCCTGCTGTCCAGGGAAATCTTCTACATACTCATGTGCCCATACCGCCCAGTTTCTTGAAGTTGAGATCTTATCGTTCTCAAGGTTCAGGAATTCAAAAGCAGGAACGTTTGTAGGCATAATATAATCTCCGTGAGCCTTCATCATGGCCGGGAAAATAATACAGTGGAATACAATATTATCCTTTCCGATAAAGTGTACCAGATCACTGCTTTCGCTCTGCCAGTAATCTTTCCAGTCTTTTCCATTCTTCTCAGCCCATTCTTTGGTGAAAGAGATATAACCAATCGGAGCATCAAACCATACATACAATACTTTTCCTTCTGCATTCGGAAGAGGAACCGGAACACCCCAGTTTAGATCTCTGGTCATGGCACGAGGCTTAAGGCCGTCGTTTAACCATGATTTAACCTGTCCGTATACGTTAGGCTTCCAATCGTCTTTATGGCCTTCAATGATCCATTCATTTAAAAAGTCTTCGTATTCGTTTAATGGCAGATACCAGTTTTTCGTTTCTTTAAGGATAGGAATATTTCCGCTAAGCATTGATTTCGGATTGATCAGCTCAGAAGGAGAAAGGGTAGAACCACATTTCTCGCACTGGTCACCGTAAGCATTTTCGTTACCACAATTAGGACACGTCCCTACAATATAACGGTCAGCAAGGAATTCTCCTGCCTGCTCATCAAAATACTGCTCAGAAACTTCTTCCGTGAATTTTCCTTTTTCATATAAAACCTTGAAGAAATCCTGGCTGGTTTCATAATGGTTTTTAGAAGTTGTTCTTGAATATTCATCAAATGAAATTCCCAGATCAGCAAAAGATTTTTTAATGATCCCGTGATATTTGTCAACGATATCCTGAGGAGTAACTCCTTCTTTTTTGGCTCTTATGGTGATAGGAATTCCGTGCTCATCTGAACCACAGATAAACGCAACATCTTTTCCTAATCTTCTCTGAAATCTTGCGTAAACATCCGCAGGAATATAAACACCTGCCAAATGTCCTATATGAACCGGCCCGTTTGCATAAGGCAAAGCTGCCGTAATCATCTTTCTGTTTGACATTTATAGTAAAGTTTTAACTGCAAAGATAAGGAATATCTGTTGAATACCGCTATTGGTGGTGTTATTATGATGGAGAAAGCCAATTTTCCAAGGTTGAATATGAATTTTAGTTAAACGGTTGTTTAACTAAATATTAATTTAATGTAAATATTATGCAATGCATAAGACAGTGCAAATTATTGAAATCTAAAAAACTAACTAAAATCGGTGTCGTAATATACATAATTTTAACTAAAATTATATTAAAATTACGATAATTCTAATTTTTTTTTAAATTGCGAGTCTGGCTACAAGCCGAATTAAGACTGAAAAAACGAAACTATAAAAAAATATGATTGTGAATAATTTTACAACAGTATTGAAAATTGCGCCTGCTTTTTTATTGGCCAGCACAATAATGCACGCGCAGACAAAAGACTCCGTTCCTCAGGAAAAGAAAATTGAGGAAGTTGTACTGATAGGATATGGTAAACAGAAAAAAACAGACCTTACCGGATCTATAACAGCTTTGACCACCGCAGACTTTAACAAAGGCGCTGTAACTACTGCCGAAGGGCTAATCAACGGTAGATCCTCGGGATTGGTAATTACTCAGTCTGGGACACCAGGAAATGAGGCAACAATAAGAATTCGAGGTGGCTCTTCTTTAAATGCAAGTAATGATCCATTATTAGTAGTAGATGGTTTACCTTTAGATGGAGTTTCTTTGTCAACAATTAACCCTAATGACATTGAATCATTTTCTATTTTGAAAGATGCAGCTTCTACTGCAATTTATGGTTCAAGAGGATCTAACGGGGTAATTTTAATTACTACGAAAAAAGGGAGTAAAAAACTGCGAGTATCTTTAAACACATTTACTACAGTTAATACCCTAGCAAAAAAAGTTAAAGTGTACTCGGGGGATGAATTCCGAGGGATCATTAATCAATTTGCTCCTGAAAAGGCTAATAAATTGGGGACGGCGAATACAGATTGGCAGAATGAAATATTTAGAACTTCTGTGACTTCTGATATCAATGCTTCAGTATCTGGTAGTTTATTTGGTAAAGTGCCAGCTCGTTTTTCTGTAGATAATATGGATAATTCAGGACTATTGATAACGTCCAGATACAGAAGAACAACGGCGAATATTTCATTAAGTCCAAGTTTTTTTGATGATCATTTAAAATTTAATATTACAGGTACATATTCTTATACGTTTCAGAATAAAGCAAATGAAGATGCCATAAAAAATGCTCTTTCATATGATCCTACAAAATCTGTGTATGATTCAAGTTCTCCCTTTGATGGTTATACGGAATGGACTAGATATGATAATGAAAATGGACAGCAGGTGTTGAAAGCATACGGAGTTTCAAACCCTGTGAGTATGCTTAGAAATAAGCATGATGTTCAGAATTTCAAAAGATTTTTTGGAAACATCAGTATGGATTATAAATTCCATTTCCTTCCTGAATTAAGACTAATTGTAAATGCAGGTCTAGATAGCAAAGAATTAGATGGACATGTGGTTACTAATAAAAACTCCAGAAACGGATATTATTCTGTGAAAAATGTTTTTGGTTTCTATGGAGAGGACTCTTATTCTGATGAAAGTATATTAAACAAAAATGCGAATGTCCAGTTTAATTATACCAAAACCTTTGGTAAGTTTAATTTAGAGGCAATGGCAGGATATGAATATCAAAATTATCATAAAGTAAGTTCAGCATCAGGCAATACTTTGCTTTATACCCTAGACCCAACAAGTAATTTCTATAATCCAGATTCTAAACCTGATGTGAATTTACAGGCATTCTTTGGAAGATTGAATTTAGGCTTTGCGAATAAATATTTACTTACTATTAATTATAGAAAGGACGGATCATCCAGATTCAGTAAAGATAACAGATGGGGTGATTTTGGAGGAGTTGCTGCTGCTTGGAAAATCTCCGAAGAGGATTTCTTAAAAGGAAATAATAACATTTCAGATTTAAAATTAAGAGCAAGTGTTGGGAAGACAGGTCAGCAAGATATTGGAATTTACAGATATGACTACTTCAAAACTTATAATGTTTCGTCAACGCTTTATTATCAGTTTGGAAACCAGTTTTATGAAATTGCAAAAGCAAATGGATATAATCAAAACTTAAAGTGGGAAGAAAGTTTAAAATATAACATTGGATTAGATTTTGGATTGCTAAATAACAGAATTAAAGGTACTTTGGATTTTTATCTTGCAGATACAAAAGACCTTTTGTCAATTGTTCCTGAGGGACCTCTTGAAAACCTGAGAATCATTGGTCCAAAAAATATTGGTAAACTTCAGTCCAAAGGAATTGACCTTGGATTGGATATAAAGGCAATACAAAAAGAGAATTTTACATTGAACTTCAATTATAACCTTTCATATAATAAAATTAACATTCAGCAACTTGAAGTTAATGGAATTGACAGAGGAGGAGTTGGTTTAGGTGGATTTGTACAGACCTTTAGAGAGGGGTATTCTCCATATGCATTTTGGGTGTATCAACAAGTATATGATAAAAGCGGTATGCCTATAGAGGGAGCTTATGTAGACAGAAATGGTGATGGGATAATTACTTCTGCAGATAAATACAATTATAAAAAACCTCAGGCAGATGTTACAATGGGGCTAATGACCAATGCTACAATAGGAAAGAACTGGGATTTCTCAATGGCTTGGAGAGCAAGTATTGGAAACTATGTGTATGATCAGATCTCTGCAGATAGAGCACACTTGGGAAATATTAATAATACAGTAGATAATACAATTAATAATGCACCTGTAGACTTTAATTCAACACATTTTATATCAGCCAATAAAATGTCAGATTACTATCTTAAAAATGGAAGTTTCCTGAAGCTTGATAACGTTACGGTAGGATATACATTCAATAAATTCATTGGAGAGAATGCTTCGCTGAGAATGTATGTTGCAGCGCAGAATGTTTTGGTCATTACCAAATACAAAAACCTAGATCCTGAAATATTTAATAATGGAATCGATAATTCGATTTATCCAAGAGCAAGGATGTTTACTTTAGGTGTTAGTGCTAACTTTTAATCCGTTTTAACAATGAAATTTAATAAGATAAAAATATTCAAATTAAGAAATTTAGCTATTGCAGGTATTTTTCTTTTCAGTACATCATCATGTTTAAATGATCTTGATGTTAAAGTTAATGATGATGAATTATATACATCAGAGCAATTTTATGCTAATCCTGCTTCTTATAAGCAATTTTTAGCGAAAATATATGCTGGACTTGCGGTAACGGGTCAAAAAGCCGGAAATGGAGACTCGGACCTTGGTGCTGAAGATGATGGAGGTCCAAATGAGGGTTTTTCGCAGTATCTTAGAGGGTATTGGCAATTACAGGAATTAACTACTGACGAAGCTCTTATTGCTTGGGGAGAAAGTGATAATCCAACGATCAGAGATTTGAATTTTAATACATGGAATGCGGATAATATTTTTAATGAAGCTTTTTTTGCAAGGGTTTTCTTTCAGATAGGATTGGTTAATGAGTATTTAAGAGAAACAACCGATGAGAAACTTGCCTCAAGAGGAGTTGCAGAAGATTTAAAAACACAAATCAAAACTTTCAGAGCGGAAGCTAGATTTTTAAGAGCTTTATCTTTTTATCATGCTATCGATATTTATGGAAAAATGCCATTTATCACAGAAAATGATCCTCTAGGAACAAAGCCGGTAATGCAGTCCAGAGAATTTATGTTCAATTATGTAATTGGTGAGCTAAATGCCATTGAAGGAGAACTTCCTGCGCCAAGAATGAATGAATATGGAAGAGCTGATAAAGCAGCGATATGGATGCTAAAAGCAAAGCTATATCTTAATGCTAAAGTTTATACAGGAGCTGATAAAAGTACTGAAGCCCTTGCAGAAGTTGCAAAAGTAATTGGTTCAAGCTATAAAGTGGCACAAATTCCTTTTAACAATTTGTTTAAAGCAGATAATAATAGTAATGGAGCTCAGGAAGAAATTATTTTTCCGATAGCTTTTGACGGGGTTAGAACAAGAACTTACGGAGGTACTACATTTCTTGTTCATGCAAACTGCACCAATGAAGTCGGTGTAACTTTAGGAATTGATTTTGGATGGCAAGGTTATAGAGTAAGACAGGAGTTTATGGAATCTGTAGGGAATACGGATCCAAGGGTGATGAAAGTTGCTGGAAATAATGACCCTGCTTCTATTTCAGATTATTTGAAATTTGATCAGGGTGCAAAGCTTATTAAATTTTCTAATAAGACTTCAACTGGATCCAATGGAAGTGACGCAAATTTTGTAGATGCAGACTTTCCTTTATTTAGAATGGCAGATGCTTATTTAATGTATGCCGAACTTGCTATAGTAAATGGGAAAGGAAGTATAGCTTCTGCTTTAAATTACATCAATGTACTAAGAACCAGAGCTGGAGCCCCTGTTGTAATGCAGTCTGCTTTAACTCCGGATTTTATATTGAATGAAAGAGGACGAGAGCTTTATTGGGAAGGTTACAGACGTCAGGATCTTATCCGTTTCGGAAAATTTGCTTCCGGATATGCATGGCAGTGGAAAGGTGGAAGTATGAATGGATCAGATCTTACTAGCAATAAATTACTTTTCCCTATACCTAACAAGTATCTTAATTTAAACAGTAACCTTTCTCAGAATCCTGGATATTAATATAAAATAACAAACATGAAAAATTTCTTTAAAATATTTATAGCTCTGGTGATAGGGGTTTTTGTTATATCTTGTGAAAAAGATGAGGATCAGGCGGTTTTAGGAGAAGGTACTAACCCTTCTCTAGCAGCTGATGCGAAAGTATTGATACTGGATAAAGATCATGAAAATGATAAAGCCATAAAATTTGATTGGGTAAACCCTAAATTTAATATTCAGGTTGCTTTTAATAATGCATTTGAAATTGCTAAAATAGGTACGAATTTTCAAAATGCAAAAAGCATTGATGTAGCTGCTAAAGATCAGACGATAACATATACAATTCGTGATTTTAACAAAATAATGTTAGATGCTGGAATTTTACCAGGTACAGCTAGCCAAATTGAAGTCAGATTGAGATCAAAAGTGGGAAATGTAACATTGTATTCTAATTCGGTTGCGATTACTGTAACGCCTTATTTGACAGAACTTCCATCTTTTTACCTTGTAGGAGATGCTTCAGCCGTAGGATGGGATGCTGCAACTTCACAACTTCTTTATAAAAAGGATAACTATTCTACAATATATACTTATCTGGAGAATGGTAAATCATTTAGATTTTTAGGACAGCAGGATTGGAATCCTATAAATTATAGTTTAGATACTGCAGGAATGAATGCAAACTATAAGTATTTCAAAACCTGGTCAACCAATTTAGTGGCTGCACCAGCTGAAAATATTCAGTTCAGTGGCACAACAGGAATGTATAAAATAGTTATTGACGCAGATGCTACACAAAAATCAATTACTGTTACACCATCACCTGTCAATAATTGGAATCCTGCAAATGTATATCTGGTAGGTACTATTAACGGATGGAATGCAGCTACATCTATTCCAATGACCAGTTTAGGAAATGGAAAATTTGAGCATACAATTGCTCTCCCTGCGGGTTCTCAATTTAAATTTCTTGGCCAACAGAGTTTTGGAGATTTAGACTGGGGGAATATAACAGATGATGGAAATACAGGATATCTGGGACCAAAAGGAAGCAATGGAAATATACAATTTGACGGTACAGGTGGAAATTATAAAATCACAGTAAATGTTAAATTAGGAGTATATACAATAAAACCTATATAATAAGTTCAATCTGATAATAAAGCAAAGTGCTGTTTACAGCAGCACTTTATCTATTTTTTAAGTTAATTAAATAGTCATTATGAAGAAAATTACAGTTGGAGCGCTTTTGCTCTCAATGATGTTTACAGGTGTGAAAGCCCAATCTTTAAAATCTCCGGATGGGAAGTTCGAAATGAGCTTTCAGCTGAAAGAAGGAGTACCTTACTATAACCTGAAGTACAACGGTGCGGTAGTAGTTGAAGATTCTAAATTGGGATTGCGATTATTTAAAGACACAGCCATAAAATTCGCTTCTGAAATAGCCAAACCAGAAGATGCAAAATTCGACCTGAATAACGGTTTTGCAAAGACAGATGAAAAAAGAGACTCTAAAAATGAAACCTGGCAGCCGGTTTTAGGAGAAAAGAAAAACTATATCAATCATTATAATGAATTGGCAGTTACCCTGAATCAGGCTTCTACAGACAGAAGTATTGTGGTGAAATTCAGATTGTTTAATGATGGATTAGGATTCCGATATGAATTTCCTCAGCAGAAGAATCTCAATTATTTCGTGATCAGAGAAGAAGACTCTGAAATCGATTTCCCTACCGATATGAAGGCATGGTGGATGGTTGCAGATTATGACTCTCAGGAATACCAGTATCAGGAAACAAAGGTTTCTGAAATTCCATCAAAATGGGATAAAGCATACGATGCGAACGCTTCCCAGTCATTGGTGAAAAATGCTGTTCAGTCTCCTTTAATGCTTAAAAAAGAAGGAAAAGAACCATTGTACATTAACGTTGCTGAAGCTGCCGTATTAGATTATCCGGCTTCTCATCTGGAAGTAGATGCTCAGAACTATAAGTTCAAAACGCATTTGACAGCTGACAGACAGGGAGCGAAAGGATATATCCAGACTCCTTCGGTAACGCCATGGAGAACCATTATTGTAGCTCCGAAAGCAGAGCAGGTAATGGATTCTAAAATGATCTTTAACCTTAATGAGCCTACAAAATATACCGATACCTCTTACATTCACCCTACAAAATACATGGGAGTTTGGTGGGAAATGATCATCGGAAAATCACAATGGGCTTATTCTACCGCTGAAAATGTACACTTAGGGAAAACTGATTTTGCTAAACTGACTCCGAATGGAAAACACGCTGCTAACAATACAAAAGTTAAAGAATATATTGACTTTGCTGCGGAAAACGGTTTCCAGGGACTATTGATTGAAGGTTGGAATATTGGTTGGGAAGACTGGTTCGGACACTCTAAAGAATTTGTTTTCGATTTCATTACTCCTTACCCGGATTTTGACATCAAAATGTTGAATGAATATGCGCATTCAAAAGGAATTAAGCTGATTATGCACCATGAAACTTCAGGTTCTGCGACGAACTATGAAAGATGGGCAGACAAAGCTTTCCAAACGATGAACAAATATGGATATGACGCTGTGAAAACAGGATATGTGGGAGATATTATTCCGAGAGGAGAACACCATTATTCTCAATGGACAATCAACCATTTCTATAGAATTGCAGAAAAAGCAAATGACTATAAAATCATGGTTAACTCTCATGAATCTGTACGTCCTACAGGAGAAAGCCGTACCTATCCAAACTACATCTCTGCTGAAGCAGCCCGTGGAACAGAATATGAAGCATTCGGAGGAAACAAACCCGATCACCAGACTGTTCTTCCGTTCACAAGATGGATGGGAGGTTCTATGGACTACACACCAGGAATTTTCCAGACGAAGTTAGATTATTACTTCCCTGGAGATAACCGTTTCGTAAAAACTACGCTGGTAAAACAGCTCGCTCTTTATGTAACGATGTATATGCCGCTTCAGATGGCTGCAGACCTTCCTGAGAACTACAAAAAACATATGGATGCATTCCAGTTTATCAAGGATGTAGCAGCAGATTGGGACGATACTAAAATCTTATCTGCAGAACCGGGAGATTATGTGATCACGGCAAGAAAAGCAAAAGGTACTGAAAACTGGTTTGTAGGAGGTATTACCGATGAAAATAAACGTGAGTATACCGTAGACTTCTCATTCCTGGAGAAAGGAAAGAAATATGAAGCAACAATCTATGAAGATGGAAAAGATGCTGATTATATTGATAATCCTCAAAGCTATAATATCTATAAGAAAGAGATTACAGCCAAGTCAAAAATTAATTTTAAAATGGTAAGAAGCGGCGGTTTCGCGGTTTCTATCAAGCCTGTAAAATAATTTTAAAGAGACACTAAGGTGCCCCGGATCATTGAATTTTCAGGATCCGGGGTTATTTTTTACTTATCCATTGCCTCTGTATATTCATATTCTGCTTCTGGAACTGGCTCTTTTTTTACCGCAGAAGTCTTATTTTTTATTTTCTCAAGATATTCCTTTTGAAACTGCTTTACCGTTTTTCCGGTACCATCATGTCTCCATCCCGGGGAATTAAAAAGATATTTTATGCGGTCTTTGAAGGAAAGTCCCGGCTGTCTGATATCTTTCCCTATTCTTCGCCATTCATAGAATAGAGTAGTTGCCGGATCTTTAGACTCCATCTTAGGATAGATGCCATATTTCACAGGAACCTCAGGATCTTCTTTTTCGAATGTTCCAAAAATTTTATCCCAGATAATCAGTCCCATACCCATATTACGGTCCAGATATTTGATGTTGCATGCATGATGTACCCTGTGATGAGAAGGAGTAACCAGAATATACTCTAAAAATCCCATACTTTTAATAGATTGGGTATGTACAAAAGTGCCATAAATCTGTATCGCAGAATAGGCTACAAGGATATGCCATGGATGAAAGCCCATAAATGCTAATGGAGAGAAAAACAAATACCTGTACAAAGGCTGAAATACAGGACTTCTGAATCCTGTACTGATGTTGAAATAATCAGAATTGTGATGGGTAATATGTACTGCCCAGAAAACACGCGAGTGGTGATCTACATAATGATGAACATAATAAGCAAAATCCTGAGCAAGGAATACAGCAATCCAATACAAGATTCCCTCTTGCCAGTCGAAGATGCGGTGATGGTAAAAAAACATCATGACAAACAAAGAGAAACCTTTCATGATGATGTCCAGTCCGTAATTGAGCAAAGCAAAAAGAACATTGGTTGCTACATCTTTAGTCTCATAAATCTTCTCTTTATTGAAGTGGCTGTAAGCCATTTCTGCAAAAATAATTACAGCAAACACAGGAATAGTCCAGGCGTAAACAACATCTGGCCCCTCAGCTTTGAACATACTACTGAAATCAAACATCTTTTTTCTGTAAAACTAAAGATAAAAAGGGTGATAAATTAACTTTTTGAATGAATTTTTTATGAAAAATTTAAGTTTTTTTTATGATGGTAAAAAAATGAGTGTCAAATTTTGAAAATTTACAGGTACTAAGATGAAAAAAGAGGCATTTCTAACATGTTTTAAATGTCTATATGAAAATTAAATGCTAAATTGAACATTAATATGAAGACAATATTTGCAGCATTAGCCCTTTCAATTGCTTCTGCCGTCTTTTCCCAAAAAGTGTTGGAAAGAATAGAGCCGGCTTTCTGGTGGAAAGGAATGAAAAACCCCGAACTTCAGATTCTTGTGTACGGAAAAGACATTGCCCATAACGAGATTGCACTTTCGGACGGAATACAGATCAAAGAGATCCGGAAAGTTGATAATCCGAATTACGTTTTTATTACCGTAAACACCAACGAAATAAATGTTCCGAAGTTTACTATTACTATTAAAAAAGGTAACAAAAACCTGAGTTCCTATGCCTATGAACTGAAGCAAAGGAATCCCGGATCTGCCAACCGTGAATCTTTTACCTCAAAAGATGTTATGTATCTGATCATGCCGGATCGCTTTGCCAATGGCAATGAAAAGAATGATTCAACACCGGAACTTACAGAAAAAGTAAATCGCAGTCTGCCCAATGGAAGACATGGCGGAGATCTCAGCGGTATCATTAATCATCTTGACTATATTCAGAATCTTGGAGCTACGGCAGTCTGGCTGACTCCGGTGAATGAAGACAATGAAAAAGTGTATTCTTATCACGGATATGCTCAGACAGATCTGTATAAAATTGACGGCCGATACGGAACCAATGAAGACTATAAAACTTTATCCAAAGAACTGAATAAACGAAATATGATGCTGGTGATGGATTATGTGACCAATCATTGGGGCGGCTCACACTGGATGATCAAAGACCTTCCTTCAAAAGACTGGATCCATTGGTTTGATGAGGGAGAGAAAGGATTTAAACGCTCCAATTACAAAACAACTACGCAATTTGATACCAATGCTTCTGATATTGATAAAAAATATGCTTTGGATGGCTGGTTTGATACCACCATGCCTGATATTAACCAAAAAAATCCACTGGTTCTGAAATATCTGACCCAAAATGCAATCTGGTGGATAGAATATGCAGAATTGGGAGGGTTCCGTGTGGATACCTATCCTTACAATGATAAAGATGCCATGGCAAAATGGGCTAAAGCCATTACCGATGAATATCCGAAATTCAATATTGCAGGAGAAACCTGGCTTTATACTGCGGCACAAATTGCAGCGTGGCAGAAAAATTCTAAAATAGGAGCCATAGAAGGATACAATTCAAATTTACCCTCGGTAATGGATTTTATGCTGTTTGAAAATATGCCTAAAGCTCTTAAAGAAAAAGAAGGCTGGGATAAAGGCATGATCCGGATTTACGATTCCTTTACCAGCGATTTCCTTTATCCGGATATCAATAATCTCTTGGTTTTCTTTGAAAATCACGATACAGAAAGATGGAATGAAATCTTTAATGCAAACCCTGATGCTTACAAAATAGGACTTGCTCTGATCTCTACAGTAAGAGGAATTCCACAGATCTATTACGGATCAGAAATAGGCATGAGAGGAGATAAGACGAAAGGCGGTGATGCAGATATCCGAAGAGATTTTCCGGGAGGCTGGAAGTCTGATTCTCAAAATGCCTTCAATCCATCTGCTCAGACTCAGGAGCAGAAAGAATTTTTCCTGTTTACTCAGAAATTATTAAACTGGAGAAAAGGAAAAGACGTGATTCATAATGGAAAAACTAAAAATTTCGTTCCTCAGGACGGTGTTTTTGTCTATTTCCGATACAATGAAAAAGAAAGTGTAATGGTGATCATCAACAATAATGAAAAAGAACAGACGTTAGACTTGAAACGATTTGCCGAATCACTTAACGGATTTACAAAAGGAAAAGAAGTAATTTCAGGAAAGGAGATTTCATTACAAAACAGTATGAATATTCCTGCGAAAACCCCATTCATTATTGAACTTGAAAAATAATTAATACATATGAAAAAACTAACGACTGCTTATACATTAATCCTTTTTGTACTGGGATTTTCTTTATTCAGTGCTCAGTCAAAAACTCCATTTGAGAAAGAAAAATCAGAAATCAGTACGATGCTGGATGCATTCAATGTAGCTGCTGCAAAGGCGGATTACATAGGGTATTTTAACTTCTTTGCAGATGAATCTACCTTCATCGGAACAGATGCTACCGAAATATGGAATAAAAAAGAATTCATGGTGTGGGCAAAACCTCATTTCGACAAAAAGAAAACCTGGGATTTTAAAGCTCTTAAAAGAAATATTTACTTCAGTAAAGATGGAAAACTGGCGTGGTTCGACGAACTATTGGATACTCAGATGAAAATATGCAGAGGTTCTGGTGTTGTAGAAAAAATCAACGGAAGCTGGAAGGTAAAACAATATGTTCTTTCTGTGACGGTTCCTAATGAGGTGGTAGATAAAGTGGTAGTGGAGAAAACACCTATCGAAGATGCGCTAATCCAAAAACTGAAGTCATAATGGCAGAAATGGCGGGGAGATATAATTCGGGACCATTTGGACGAAGAAAAAAGCCAAACTTATCCATGCTTCAGATTATTAACATGAGTATGGGATTCCTTGGAATTCAAATGGCGTTCGGGTTACAAAATGGAAATGCAAGCCGTATTCTGGGGAATTTAGGAGCTGATGTTCATGAATTATCCTGGTTCTGGCTCGTTGCTCCCGTTACAGGACTTATTGTGCAGCCTATCATCGGGCATATGGGAGACAATACCTGGAGTCCGTTGGGAAGACGAAAACCTTACTTTCTAATTGGAGCTGTTTTGTGTGCCATAGGGCTGGTACTTCTTCCGAATGCAGCTTCTGTGACTCAGATGTTTGCTGCCAATGCTCTTTTATTGGCCGTAATATTCCTTGCCATGATGGATGCTTCAGTGAATATCGCAATGGAGCCTTTCCGGGCTTTGGTAGGAGATATGCTCCCGAAACATCAGGGAACAATAGGATTTTCAGTACAGACAATTCTGATCGGAATCGGAGCTGTATTGGGCTCTTATCTGCCGGATTGGTTAACAAAAATGGGAATTTCCAACGAAGCCCCGGCTGGATTTGTAGCTGATAATGTGATTTACTCTTTTTATATAGGCGCAGGATTGCTTATCATCTCAATTCTGTACACCATAATGACAACCAGAGAATACTCTCCACAGGAATTTGCCGATTTTGAAGAGGGAAAAGAAGTAGAAAAACAGGAATCTAAATTTTCAGATATTTTTAAAGACTTTGCGGCGATCCCTGTACAGATGAAAAAACTGGGAATTGTTCAGTTCTTTTCATGGTTTGCACTATTTACCATGTGGGTATTTACTACCAGTGCGCTGGCCACCCATCATTTTGGACTTTCTCCGGAAGATACCCATTCCAAGGCATTTAATGATGCAGGGGATTTAACAGGGAAGCTTTTTGGAATGTATAATCTATGGGCCATTCCGTTTGCCTTTTTATTAACACCTATAGCGAAACTGATTGGTAAAAAACAGACTCATGCTTTAGCTTTGCTGTGCGGAGGTTTAGGTCTTGTTTCAATGTATTTCATTAAAGATATCAACAATCTATGGATCTCAATGATTGGATTAGGTTTCGCCTGGGCAAGTATTCTGGCAATGCCTTATGCGATGCTTATTGAAGTGATTCCACAAAGAAAAATGGGAGTCTATATGGGGATATTCAATTTCTTTATTGTCATTCCACAGATCATCAATGGAGTATTTGGTGGTCCTGTTGTAAGTGGTGTTTTCGGAAAACAAGCGATGGATTATGTTGTGGTAGGAGGTGTTTGCATGCTGATTGGAGCTGTAGTCACCATGATTTTTGTTAAATCCGAAGATGAAACCCCTAAAGAAATTGAAGAAGAAATCAAACAGGTACATTTCTAGTAAGAAGTTGTGCTGAAAATATCTTAACTAAAATCTGAAATAGTATACAATTCATAGGAGCGGGCTTTAGCCCGCTTTTTTTATACGTTTATCAATTGGCTTTAGCCAAAACATATATTTATAACAAAGAGCAGAGTTAGTTTCCGACAGATTTCACAAATGGCACAGATGTTTACATTTATGTATACAATCTATTTAAATCCTACTCAATTATGAAGTAAATACTATACAGCTTAAAATTTTATCGCAGATAAAATCCTTGCGTCTTAAAAAGATAAAGAATATAAAAACCTTTGCGTCTTAGCGTTTTCCAACCTACCCGTCATTTTTACTTCCTAAACTCTTTTGACCCCATAAATTTCCTTTCTTACCTTACATCAACTTTTTTAGACAACTCATGCTGTACATTTGTACCATAAATAATCACAGAAATGAAAACAGTATATCATAAAGCAGATTCAAGAGGTCATGCCAACCACGGATGGTTAAACTCTTACCATACATTCAGTTTTGCCAACTATCAAAACAGAGACAGAACAAATTTTGGTGTTTTGAGAGTATTGAACGATGATACCGTTTCTCAGGGAATGGGCTTCGGAACACATCCACACAGGGATATGGAGATTATATCCATTCCTCTGGAAGGAGATTTGGAACACAAAGATTCAATAGGAACTACAGCTGTAATCAGAAAAGGCGAAATCCAGGTGATGAGTGCTGGAACAGGTGTGAAGCATAGTGAGTATAACAAAAATAAAGATGAAGAGGTAAAATTCCTTCAAATCTGGGTTTTCCCAAGAGAGCTGGATGTGGAACCAAGATATGATCAGAAAAGCATTAAAGAAGGTGAAAAGATCAATGGATTCCAACAGATTTTATCTCCCAATAAAAATGATGACGGAGTTTGGATTCATCAGGATGCATGGTTCAATCTGGCTAACTTTAAAAAAGGAAACGGCAAAAATTATATGCTCAACAAAAAAGGAAACGGAGTCTATGCATTTGTTTTAAAAGGCAGTGCAAAAATTGGAGACCGTGTTCTCAATGAAAGAGATGGATTGGGAATCTGGGATACCCAGAGCTTTAATATTGAAGCCGAAGAAGACACTGAAATATTATTAATGGAAGTCCCAATGGAACTGCCTTCTTATCTTAAATAAAAAACTAAATTTGTAATCTTAAAAAATAAACCTCACCTATGAAAATTTTAGCAATAGCAGGAAGTAACTCAGAAGCTTCAATGAACAAACAGTTGGTGGCATACGCATCAACATTATTTGAAAATGCAGAAGTAGAAGTGATTGATTTAAATCCTTTCGAAATGCCCATCTATAAACACGAAAGAGAATTAGCTGGTGGTGTTCCTCAGGAAGCTCATGATTTTGCAGCCAAAATTGATGGTGCTAATGTATTATTGGTTTCTTTGGGAGAGCATAATGGAACGTATTCTACAGCATTCAAAAATGTGTTCGACTGGGTATCAAGAATTAAAGACAGAACGGTTTGGAATGAAGTACCCATGCTATTGATGTCTACATCTCCCGGAGGTAGAGGTGGAGCAGGAGTTTTGGAAGCTGCATCGAAGCGTTTCCCTTTCCATGGAGGAAATGTGGTGGAAACTTTTTCATTACCTTTCTTTAATGATAACTTTGATAAAACAACTCAAAAGATTTCTAATGAAGATAAAATCAATGAGTTAAAAGAAAAAATCAAGAAGATTGCGGCTATTGAAACCATCCTTGAAAAATAGAATTTGAATATTCATTTAAAATTACTATTTTTGCAAAAAGAAAAGAGATGAAAATTCAGACCTCCTATAAACAATGTTTTTCTCATAAAGGGAAAGTTGTGGGCTCTGAAATTCTGAGATAAAATAACGGCCGATAATCTGAAAAGATTGTCGGCTTTTTTGTTTTCTAAAATCGAGTATAAAAGTAATTGAAATATTAAAAGATAAGAAGACTCCAGAAGCAGTTACTAAATAGTATGAAATCTGAAATCTGAAATCTGATATCTAAAAATCTAAGCAGACATGAGCAACACTTACAAATCAGCAGGAGTAGACAAAGAAGAAGGATACAAAACGGTTGACAAGATCAAAAAAGCGGTCGGTGAAACCCACAATTCTAATGTACTGAACCATTTGGGAAGTTTTGGTGCTTTCTATGAAATCGGTGGATACAAAAATCCTGTTCTTGTATCAGGAACAGATGGAGTAGGAACAAAGCTGAAAGTAGCTTTAGATACTAAAAAATATGACTCTATTGGTGTAGATTGTTTCGCAATGTGTGCCAATGATATTCTTTGTCACGGAGCAAAACCTTTATTCTTCCTGGATTATCTGGCTTGCGGAAAGCTTGATTCAGAAATCGCAGCAGAAATTGTTTTAGGAATGGTGGCAGCTTGTAAAGATAACAACTGTGCATTGATTGGTGGAGAAACTGCTGAAATGCCGGGAATGTACCAGCCTGGAGATTATGATGTTGCTGGATTCTGTGTAGGAATTGTAGAAAAAGATCAGATCATTGACGGATCTACCATCAAACCAGGTAACAAAATTATTGCATTACCAAGCTCAGGATTCCATTCAAACGGGTTCTCTTTAGTAAGAAAAGTATTCCCTAATTTTGAAGAAGAATTTGAAGGAAAACCTTTATATGAAACACTTTTAGTTCCTACAAGACTATACTATAAAGATATTCATAAAGTATTGGAAGAAGTAAAAGTAAGCGGAATTGCTCACATTACAGGAGGTGGTCTTTACGAAAACGTTCCAAGAATTATTCCAGAAGGACTTTGTGCTTCTATTGACGAATCAAAAATCAGAATTCCTAGCGTGATGCTTGAGCTTGAAAAGAGAGGTGAGGTAGCCCGTGAGGAAATGTACGGAACATTCAATATGGGTGTTGGAATGGTAATCGTTGTAGATGCTGAACATGCTGAAAAAGTATTACACCTTTTAGATGATGCTTACGAAATAGGAGAAATCACTGAAGGAGCAGAGAAAATCAATTTAAAATTTTAAATGACATCAGATTTCAGACCCTAGACATCAGACTGTAAGTCTGTAATCTTAAATCTGAGATCTAACATCTGAATAATGAAGAACATCGTTGTACTCGTATCCGGTTCAGGAACCAATCTGCAGAGAATCATTGATACCATTGAAGCTGGAGAAATCCAGAATGCAAAAGTATCTTTGGTAGTGGCAGACAGAGAATGTTTCGGATTGGAAAGAGCAAAGAATCACAATATAGAAAACATACTCATTCCAAGAGGAAAGAATTTCAGCAGTGAGTTGGGCAAAGTAATCCCAGAAAATACAGATCTTATTGTATTGGCAGGATTTTTATCCATCTTAAAATCTGAATTCTGTGAAAACTGGAATGGTAAAATAATCAATATTCATCCAGCTTTGCTTCCGAAATTCGGAGGAAAAGGAATGTGGGGAATGAACGTTCATAATGCAGTAATAGAAGCTAAAGAAGTAGAGAGTGGGGCCACTGTACATTTTGTAACGACGGGCATTGATGAAGGAGAAGCTATACTTCAGAAATCTTTTGAAGTAACCGCTGACGACACTCCTGAAACATTGGCTCAGAAAGTTCACCAGATTGAATATGAGATATTTCCAATAGCGATCAATAAGGTCCTGGGAAACTAATTCCCTTTCTTTGAAAGGGTGTCAAAAATTAAAATTTTTTGACGAGATGATTAAAGAAATCTAAGTAAATAAAAGTAAGTTCGGAGGTGAAAGACCCGGACACAGTTTGAAATAGCTGTAAAAAGTAAAAAATTGAAAGTAAAATGAGTAAAAAGAGAGTTTTAATCAGTGTTTCTGACAAAAGTGGATTAATAGAATTCGCGCAGTTTTTGGAGGCTCAGAATTATGAGTTGATCTCAACAGGAGGAACGTTCAAACATTTGAAAGACGCTGGTTTAAATCCTATTCAGATTGATGAGGTAACCAATTTCCCTGAAATGTTGGATGGTAGAGTGAAAACTCTGCACCCGAAAGTTCACGGAGGATTATTGGCTGTTCGTAACAACGAAGAGCACATGAAAACAGTTCAGGAACACGGAATTGGTCTGATTGACATGGTGATCGTAAACCTTTACCCTTTCTTTGAAAATGTGAACAAAAACATTTCTTTACATGAAAAGGTAGAATTTATCGATATCGGAGGTCCTTCAATGCTTCGTTCTGCAGCGAAAAACTTTGATTCTGTTACCGTAATTACAGATGTGGAAGATTACACGACTGTAAAACTGGAAATGGAACAAAACGGTGATACATACATCGAGACCCGTAAAAAGCTTGCAGGAAAAGTATTCAACCTTACCTCTGCGTATGATGCCGCTATTTCAAGAATGCTTTTAGACGAAGAATATCCTACGTATCTGAATGCTTCTTATAAAAAAGTTGCTGATTTAAGATACGGAGAAAATCCTCACCAGACAGCAGCTTACTATGTTTCTACTTTCGAGAATGGAGCAATGAAAGACTTTGAACAACTTGGTGGTAAAGAGCTTTCTTTCAACAATCTTCGTGATATGGACCTTTGCTGGAAAGTAGTTACGGAGTTCAAAGAAGAAATGGCTTGTTGCGCCGTAAAACACTCTACCCCTTGTGGAGTTGCTATCGGAACTTCAGCGTTGGAAACATATCAGAAAACATTTGAATGTGATCCGGTTTCTATCTTTGGCGGAATTGTTGCAATGAACTATAAAATTGATGCAGCAACAGCGGAAGAATTGAACAAGACATTCCTTGAAATTGTAATGGCTCCTGAATTTGACGAAGAAGCTCTTGAAGTTTTAAGAAAGAAGAAAAATCTGAGAATCATCAAAATCGTAAACCCTGTTTCAGACAAACAGACCTGGGTGAAAGTAGATGGAGGTATCCTGGTTCAGGATAACGATACTCATTTTTCTGACGATATCAAAGTAGTTACTGAAATACAGCCTACAGAAGAGCAGAAAAAAGCATTACTTTTCTCTCAAAGAGTGGTAAAATATGTGAAATCAAATGCTATTGTAGTTTCCAACGGAATTCAGGCATTCGGTATTGGTGGCGGACAGGTCAACAGAATCTGGGCAACACAGCAGGCTATCGAAAGAGCAAAAGAAAAATTCTCCGGAGACTTAGTATTGGCTTCAGATGCATTTTTCCCTTTCCGTGATGTAGTAGATTTCTGCGCTCAGGAAGGTATCAAGGCGATTATTCAGCCAGGTGGAAGTGTAAAAGATCAGGATAGTGTAGAGGCTGCAAATGAACACGGTATCCCAATGATGTTTACAGGTGTTAGACACTTTTTCCACTAATTAAAATAGAATTAAAAAATAATTAGGGATTGTATTTTTAGCATTCAAAATTATATATTTGTAAAATAAGACTAGATAATAAAAAAGTATGAGAATATTAATCATAGGTGAAGGCGGTAGAGAATCTGCTTTAGCGGCAAAGCTTCAGAATGACTCAAGAATTTCTAAAATGTTTTTTGCTAACGGGAATGCTACTACCGATGTAATAGGGAAAAATGTTCATTTATCGGAAATCAAAGAACTTAGAGATTTCGCTATTAAAGAAAAGATTGATCTTACGATCGTAGGTCCGGAAGCTCCTCTTGTAGCGGGTATCAAGGACGAATTTAAAAAACACGATCTTAAAGTTTTCGGTCCTACTCAGAAAGTAGCAAGCCTTGAAGGAAGTAAAGCTTTCTCTAAGAAATTTATGCAGACCTATGATATCAAAACAGCTAAGGCGGTCGTATTTGATTCATACAATGATGCTAAAGAATATGTGCAGACCCAGCAGTATCCTTTGGTAATTAAAGCCAGTGGTTTGGCAGGTGGAAAAGGTGTTGTTATTTGTGACAACCTTGAAGAAGCTGAAGCTACCATTCATGACTTCATGATCAGAAGAATCTATGGAGATGCTGGTATCCGTTTAGTTATTGAAGAATTTTTACAAGGTTTTGAAGCGTCTATTATTGCTTTCTCTAATGGTGAAAAACTATTCCCATGTGTAGCAGCAAAAGACTATAAGAAAGCTGGAAACGGTGATACAGGACCTAATACAGGAGGTATGGGATCAGTAGCACCAAGTCCGGAATTTACTCAGGAGCACTATGCAGACTTCGAGAAAAATATCTTAGAGCCTACTGTTAAGGGGCTTAAAGCCGAAGGTTTTGGATTTAAAGGAATCATCTTCTTCGGATTGATGGTTACGAAAAACGGAGCTTACCTTCTTGAATACAACATGAGATTCGGAGATCCTGAAACTCAGGTATTGATGGCACTTATGGAAAACAATCTTTTAGATGTGATCCAGGACTGTATGGAAGGAAAAGACATTGAACTTAAATTTAAAGACGAAAAAGCAGTTTGCCTTGTAATGTGTTCAGGAGGATATCCAAGAAACATCGAAATAGGTTTCGAAATTACAGGAGAAGATAAACTGAAACATAGTAAACTATTATATGCAGGAGCAATCAGCAAAGGAGATAAAGTGGTTTCCAATGGTGGTAGAGTACTGAACATTGTGGCTACAGGAGCTACCTATGAAGATGCCCGCAAGAAAGTTTACGAAGATGCAAGTCACGTACATTTCGATTACGGCTTCTACAGAGAAGACATCGGAAAGTTTTAATAAAAATCACGAAAAAAGATTTGGAGCTATTCCAAGTCTTTTTTTGTAAAACAGTTAATATTAAAAATAAGAGTCAGATACTAGATTCCAGACTTCAGAACAAAAATCTGAAATCTGATGTCTGATATCTTTCAAACAAATCAATTATCAAAATGAACAACGGTATTATTATTTTAGATTTCGGATCCCAGTACAACCAACTTATCGGAAGAAGAATCCGTGAGATGGGAGTGTACTCTGAAATCTTACCTTACAATACACCTTTACAAGATATTTTAGCAAAACAGCCAAAAGGAATTATCCTTTCCGGTGGACCAAGCTCTGTAAACGCAGAGAATGCTCACCTGGTTGAAAAAGAACTGTACGAACAAGGAATTCCTGTGTTGGGAATCTGCTACGGAATGCAGATGACTGCTCACCTTTTAGGAGGAAAAGTAAACAAAGGAGAAAAAGGAGAATACGGTAAAGCAAACCTAGAGATCGTTAAAGAAAGTTCTTTACTAAAAGGAGTTACCCAGAACTCTGTAGTTTGGATGAGCCACTTTGACGAAGTAGGAGAATTGCCTGCAGGTTTTGAATTGAATGCAAAATCAGGTGTTATTGCTTCTATCTCAAATGAAGAAAGCAAAATCTATTGTGTTCAGTTCCACCCGGAAGTTTCTCATACAGAAGAAGGAGGGAAAATGCTTGAAAATTTTGTTTTCGGAATCTGTAACTCAGAGAAAAACTGGAAACTGACTAACTATATTGAAAAAACAGTTGAGGAAATCCGTGAGAAAGTAGGAGACAACAAAGTGATCCTTGGACTTTCAGGAGGAGTAGACTCTTCTGTAGCGGCTGTTTTGATCCACAAAGCAATCGGTGATCAGTTGACTTGTATCTTCGTAGATACGGGATTATTGAGAAAGGATGAGGGTAAGAAAGTAATGGATCAGTATGGAGAGCATTTCCATATGAACATTAAAATGGTAGAAGCTCAGGACAGATTCCTTACAAAATTAGCTGGTGTTGACGATCCTGAAGCAAAGAGAAAGATTATCGGAAACGAATTCATCCATGTATTTGATGAAGAATCTCATAAAATTGAAGGTGCTAAATTCTTAGCGCAGGGAACCATTTACCCTGACGTTATTGAGAGCCAGTCTGTAAACGGACCATCTGCAGTGATCAAGTCTCACCACAACGTAGGAGGACTTCCTGAAGATATGGAATTCGAATTATTAGAGCCGCTAAGAGAGCTTTTCAAAGACGAAGTAAGAAGAGTAGGAGAAGAATTAGGAATTCCTCACCACATGGTATACAGACACCCTTTCCCAGGACCTGGATTAGGAATCAGAGTATTGGGAGCTGTAGATGCTGATAAAGTAAGAATTCTTCAGGAAGCTGATGATATCTTCATCGAAGAATTATACAAAAATGACCTTTACGAAAAAGTATCTCAGGCATTCGTTGTACTTCTTCCAGTAAAATCTGTAGGAGTAATGGGAGACGAAAGAACTTACGAATACACCGCTGTAGTTCGTTCTGCCAACACTATCGACTTTATGACAGCAACATGGAGCAGACTTCCTTATGAGTTCCTTGATACTGTTTCCAGCAGAATCATCAACGAAGTAAGAGGAATCAATAGAGTAGCTTACGATATTTCTAGCAAACCACCTGCAACGATTGAGTGGGAATAATCTTTGACTTGAATTTAAAATATAAATCCTGCCCGTTTTGGGTGGGATTTTTTTGTTACAATTGATGATCCGAAAAAATTTTAGAATAATCTTCACTGAAAAAGAACATTCTAGCTATTCCATCATATCTTGCAGTGACAAATTTGATGTTTTCATGACGCTGTTGTTTTATCAGACAGAAATCATCATGGATTTTTTGTGTTAGTTTCTTTACATCTTCAGTTCTTGCTATCTCATTTCTAAATCTATACAAACTAATTAAATCATCTATTGATAAGGTATGATCAGTAAATGAAACTTCAAAATTTTCCATTTTTGAATCGTATTCCTGAATTTTTTGATAAATCAACTCTTCCATAATTTATAATATAAATGCTGTGTGTTTGAAGAAATCTATAAAAATTGTTTTAATGAAAAAACGATGAGTATGATATTGATAGTAATTAATAAACAATAGATCAGCTTGAATAATATATGCTTATGGAAAATAAGATAGTTTAAAAATACTAATCCGGCTAAATATAAATAAACAAGGGTTTTAACTTCCTGAACATTTAATTGAAATACTGAAAACAAGTTTAAATTATGTGAAATATTTATGATTGAGTCAGGATAAAAAAATCTTAAGATAAAAATAATGGTGACACTTATGATTAAGGTGAGTGCATATGGTTTCATTTATCAATAAAAGTTTAAAAAGATGTTTTCTAATTTGAGGAAAGTAAGGGCTCAAAAGAATGATAATATGTTTTTTCTTTCCAATTGAATTTCATACTTATTTCGTCATTATTTAGAAAATCTCTCAACGAATAATCATCATCTTGAAAATAAATTTCCTCGATAGAATCATCTTGTTTATATTTAAATTGAATATTAGGAATGGTTTCATTTTGGAATTCATCATCAAATACAGAAGGATCACCATAAAAATTTTTAAATTTATCAGTTGTGAGGCCTTTCATTAAATCTATTGCGCATCCGGCTAATTTTCTATTTCTATCGTCAAATACAAAAATACCTTTGCCGAACAGGCTGCCATTACGATAAAATACATACTCCCATTGAGCCTCTCCTTTATTGTTCTTTTCTTTATTATAATAAAATGTCCAAGGCTTGCCAAATGACCCAATATCTATATGATTAGTAATGACTTCTGGTAATTGGTCTTCCGAAGAAAGAAAGATTTCACCTCCTAATTGTTCAATTTGCTGTGTTCTGTAGTTTTTTGAAAACCGCTCTATTTTCTTAAGCTCATTAGTAGTAGAATCATAAACTAAACAATTAAATTCTGAAAGCTTATGCACCTGTTCTTTTGGTATTTCGATATTATTTTCATCAGTGTATTTTATGTAAGTACCCACTTCTATTATATTTTCTTAATTATTTTTCACTAAATTTAAGTAAAATTATATCAAATGCAAATAGAAACGAGACCCCTGACTGTTCAGGATTATGATGAATTGGTTGTGACAATGAAAAGGGCGTATCCTCAGATGTCTGAATCTATCTGGTCTAAAAAAAGTATAGAAAAACTTACGAGAATATTTCCTAAAGGTCAGATTTGTATCACCGTAGACGGGAAGTTAGCTGCCGTAGCGCTGTCCATTATCGTGAATTATGACGAATTTGGGGACGACCATACCTATGTTGATATCACAGGGAATTATACATTCAATACCCATTTATCAACAGGAAATGTATTGTATGGAATAGAAGTTTTTGTTGATCCTGAATTCCGGGAGTTGCGTCTGGGAAGAAGATTGTATGATGCCAGAAAAGAATTATGTGAGCTGCTCAATCTAAAATCAATTATTCTGGGTGGAAGAATTCCGAACTATCATAAATATAGTGATGAGCTTTCTCCAAGAGAATACATCCGAAGAGTAAGAGACAAGGAAATTTATGATCCTGTGTTGTCTTTCCAGCTTTCCAATAACTTCCTTCCCATAAAGATTCTGAAAAAATATCTTCCCGAAGATGAATCATCATTGGAAAACGCTGTTTTGCTGCAGTGGAACAATATCTATTACAGCAAAAAGCCCAATACGATGCAAGATAGTATCATCCGCTTAGGGTTGGTACAATGGCAGATGAGGCATTTTAAAAATATTGATGCTTTTTATGAGCAGGTAGAGTTCTTTGTTAATGTAATGGGAGACTACAAATCAGACTTTGTTCTTTTCCCTGAACTTTTCAATACTCCACTTTTAGCACCCTTCAATAAGCTTTCAGAAAGAGACAGTATGATCGAGCTGGCTAAATTAAGTGAAGAAATAAAGAATAAAATTTCTGAATTGGCGATCAGTTATAATGTCAATATTATTTCAGGAAGCATGCCTGTGTTTGATCATGATAATAATGATTTGTACAATGTCAGCTATCTGTTGCACCGTGATGGACGTATTGATGAATACCGAAAAATCCATATCACTCCAAACGAAAAAAAATATTACGGGATGAAAGGAGGAAACGAGATTCGGGTTTTTGATACCGACTGCGGGAAAATAGGACTTGTGATCTGTTATGATGTAGAATTTCCTGAATTACCAAGAATTCTGGCCGATCAGGGAATGAAGGTTCTTTTTGTTCCTTACCTTACAGATACGCAAAATGCCTATATCAGAGTGCGTCACTGTGCTGCTGCGAGAGCAATTGAAAATGAATGTTATGTGGCTATTGCGGGTTGTGTGGGTAACCTGCCGGGAGTAAACAATATGGATATCCAGTTCGGACAGGCTGCCGTATTCACTCCTTCAGATTTTGCTTTCCCATCCAATGCAGTAAAAGGAGAAGCTACTCCCAATACAGAAATGACCCTTATTGTAGATGTAGACCTTAATCTATTGAAGGACCTCCATCACAACGGTTCAGTGCAGGTAATGAATGACAGAAGGAAAGATCTTTATGAAACCTATCTTAAATAACAAAACAGAATGCATTTGCATTCTGTTTTTATTTACCTAAAATTTATTTTGGGAGCCATTATGAGTACTCAGGACATACTACGTCGGGACACATTAGCCATGGGCATGTTGGTCTTCCGTCAGTAGGACAGCACTCATAGGTACAGTTGATGCCCATACTTCCTATAACCCCTTTTAATTGCTTTCTTGAAAGTTTGTTGTTGCGTAAATTTTTCATTTTGAATATTTTTTGATTAAGTATAGTCGTATACAATAAAAACCGATCTTTTGATCACTTTTATTGTTGCTTACCGGGGTAAATTACATATACTGAGGACATACTACGGCAGGGCAGATCAGTTTTGGACATCTTGGTCTTCCGTCTGTAGGACAGCATTGGTTTGAGCAGTTTCCGATAATGATTCCGCTTCCTGCAATCCCTTTTAATTGCTCTCTTGAAAGTTTGTTGTTACGTAAATTTTTCATGTTGTAATACTTTTGGTTTGTTTTATTTGTACGTTGTAAATATATTAATTTTTATGATAAATGGAGGTTTTTGTAATTATTGATGTATTTAATTCTTTAAAACATTGATTTCGTGTTGCTATTTTTAACTTTATAGGTTGGTGTTATTGTGATGATTCTTTTTAATAAAGGAACAATTTTTGGAGTAAATTGCACCTACTATTGATATACTATGTTTGACAAGCAGCAAAGAAAACTGAAAAGATCCGCAAGACTGATTTCCGTATTGAGTAAATATGGATTCAAAGATATGCTGGCAAGAATGAATGGGGGAAATAAACAGGAAGAAACTTCCGGTTCAGATGAAATCATTTCAAAAGGAACCGTTTATGAAAGAATAAGACTGGCTCTTGAAGAACTGGGACCTACTTTTGTAAAGCTTGGCCAGACATTCAGCAACAGAGAAGATCTATTACCTCCGGAATTGATTCAGGAACTGCAGAAACTTCAGGATAAAGTAGAAACGGTAGATATGGATGTAGAAGAAGCGCTGGAAAGTGAGTTCAATATTTCCGTTAAAGATTATTTCCGCGAAATTCAGAAAGAACCATTGGCTACAGCTTCCATTGCACAGGTTTACAAAGCTGTTTTGCTGGATGGCAGTCCGGTGATTTTAAAATTGAGAAAACCTGATGTACAGTCAGTTATTGAGGATGATTTATTGTTGATCAAAGATATTGAAAAGCTGATCTCTGCATATTCCGAAATAGGAGAAAAACTTAACCTGAAGCAAGCCATTTCTACCTTTGAAAGGTCTTTGTTGGAAGAAGTGTCTTTGACTAATGAAAGAAATAATATCCAGCAGTTCCGCCTGAATTTTAAAAATAACAAAGAAACCTATGTCCCAAAAGTCTATGAAGAATTTTCCAACAACAATATTCTTTGTATGGAATTCATTGATGGGATAAAGGTTACCGATAAATCACTTCTCTTAGCCAATGGCATTGATCCTGTAAAAGTTTCCGAAGCAGGATTAAGGTTGTTTGTATCACAGATCCTAGACTATGGATTCTTCCATGCAGATCCTCATGGCGGAAATATTTTAGTGAAAAAAGACGGTAAAATTGTTTTTATAGATTTTGGCGCAGTAGGAAAAATTCAGCCTAATGATAAAGAAATTCTTGAAAATCTTATCGTAAGTTTTGTGGCCAAAAATTCACATAAAATAGTCCGCTCGCTCAAGAAAATGGCCATAAGCTATGAAATTCCTGATGAGAGAAGATTTGAAAACGATGTAGATGACATTCTGAATTTTGTTCACAGCTCATCACTGCAGGATATTAATGTACAGGTGATCATCAACAAGATGAAAGATATTTTAAAGGACAACAGGCTTTATATGCCAGATTATTTCTATCTTTTATTCAAAGGGATCAGCCTGATAGAAGGAGTGGGAAGAAGCATTAACCCTGATCTGGATATCGTTAAAAGTCTTCATCCTTACACCAAAAAGATTTTTACCAAGAAAATAAACCCTAAGAATCTTTTAAAAACAGGAATGGACAGAATGATGAACTTCACAGATAATGTGGATGAAATCCCGAAAGAGCTCCGTTCTGTTCTTCAAAAACTGGATGAAAACAAATTTACGGTTTCCAGTGAGATCAAAAATATAGATAAGACCAACCAGCTGATCAAATCCAGTGTGGTCAATTTGATTTTGGCCATGATTTTAGGTGCGAATATCATTGCAACAGCAATTGTTTTTAGTTCAGAATCCGGGCCGAGAATAGGAGAGCTGTCTTTAGTAGCCGTTTTAGGTTTTGTTTTTTCAATCATTTTAGTATTAATACTTTTATTGAGAGTGACACGAAAGTAATCCAGAACATAAAAATTATAAATTCTAAAATCCGAATCTCCAATCCCACATCTAACAACCAAAATCAACAATGAAAACACTTATTATAACAGTCATCACTTTATTCAGCTCATATTGTATGGCTCAAGAAAACAATGGAGAAAAAATTCAGGGAGATTTTGATGGAAATGGAACCCAAGAATATGCCTATACAAAAGTAAGTGACTGTACTGATGAATGTGACGGAAAATGTGAAACCATTGTTTATTTCAGTGATAAAAAGATAAAACCATTTACTGTTTCGCCGGCCTATGACGGAACTTTATACAATCTTGGGGATCTTAATGAGGATGGTAAGGATGAACTTGGTATTTATCCTGGGTGGTGTACAAGCTGTTGGCGGGGATTTCTGGTCTATACATCGGGGAAAACGGGCTGGAAACTTTTAATTCCTTCTATTTCCACGCATTGTAATCAGTGGGAAGAAGATAAGTTTCCCATCAAAAAAGATCCGAAAAAGAAAGGATATGTTATTGTCACCTCCAGCAAATGGGAAGATGATGATATAAAAATAAAAAGCAACAGTGTGAAAGTGAATTAGATTGTTACTTTGTTGTTGGTCTTTTTTATTAACAGTTGAAAGTATTGTATCAATATAAATATATTTTGTTTTACTTAATATAATCAGGGAATATTCTCCCCCGGCAGCTAGTACCTGCAATCTGTAACCTAATATCTGCTCCCTCTAATTTTTAACTTGTAATTAAATACCTATCTTTGCAAAATGGAAAAACTCACTTTTGCAGATTTTGACCTTCCGGTTAAAATTCTTGATGTTTTAGCGGATTTGGAATTATTTGAACCTACACCCATTCAGGAGAAGAGCTTGAAACCTATTCTTTCAGGAAGAGATGTAATGGGAATTGCGCAAACCGGAACCGGGAAAACATTAGCTTACCTTTTACCCGTTCTTAAAACCTGGAAATACAGCAAAACAGGAAATCCAACTGTTTTGGTGCTTGTTCCTACAAGAGAATTGGTAGTACAGGTAACTGAAATCCTTGAGAAACTGACAGAAAATATTACTGCAAGAGTAATCGGAATATACGGTGGGAAAAATATCAATACTCAAAAACTATTGTTCAACAATGGCTGCGATATTTTGGTAGGAACACCGGGAAGAGTGATGGACCTTTCCATAGACAATGCTATCTCTCTTAAAGAAGTTCAGAAACTTGTCATTGACGAATTTGATGAGATGCTTAATTTAGGTTTCAGACCGCAGCTTACCCATATTTTTGAAATGATGAAAGAGAAGAGACAGAATATTCTTTTCTCTGCAACCATGACGGAAGCTGTAGATGAAATGCTGGATGTATATTTTGCAAGCCCGATTGAAATTTCATTAGCAAAATCTGGAACACCGCTTGAAAAAATTGAGCAGACTGCTTATAAAGTAGAAAACTTCAATACCAAGATCAACTTACTTGAACATTTACTGAAGAATGATACAGATATGTCCAAGGTATTGATTTTTAACAATAATAAAAGACATGCTGACCTGCTCTTTACTAAAATTGATGAGCTTTTCCCTGAACAGTTTGATGTAATTCACTCTAATAAATCTCAGAACTACAGACTTAAGGCTATGAAGAGCTTTGAGAATGAAGAAGTGAGAGGTTTGATTACCACAGATGTAATGGCAAGAGGTCTTGATATTTCAAATATTACCCATGTGATCAACTTTGAAACTCCAGATATTCCTGAGCAGTATATCCACAGAATTGGTAGAACAGGTAGAGCAGACAAAGAAGGAAAGGCTATAACTTTTGTAACCAAAAAAGAGGAACCTTTGATTCTTGATATTGAGCTATTGATGGATAAAGATCTGAAATTTCATGAATTCCCGGAAGACGTTAAGATCAATCCTAAGAAAATTGCGGCTGAAGAAGATCAGGTGGTAATGAAAAACCCTGCACAGGTAAAACTGAATGATGGAGGAGGAGCTTTCCATGAGAAGAAAGCTAAGAATACAAAGGAAAACTGGGGTGGCCCATCCAAAAGAAAAACACCTAAGAAATTCGGTGCAAACAGAGCCCAGCAGAAATCCATATCAAAATCGAAAAGAAAGAAATAAAAAAGAAAACGATTCCAGTATCAGGAATCGTTTTTTTATTTTTAATCGAATTGAATGTTGTTGCTTTTTAAAATTTCTTTAAACTTATCTGCTTTGCCTTCGTCTTTCATACTCTTGTAAATGTATCCTATCATTTTTTCAGCATCAGATCGGTATGGTGATTTCTGTTCAGAATAAATCTTGTAAGCTTTACAAATATTATCAAGACCTTTCTCATTATTCTTCAGATGAGTAAAGTAAACTTGCCCCATTCCATAGTAAACTTCCGGATCACCGGGATATACTTTGTCAAAATCATTATAGGCATCAATAGCTTTCTGATATTCCTTTTTATAAACATACGTGATTGCTATATTCTGCAAAGGCATTTTACCTTTTGGATCAGCAGCCAATGACTGTTTATAAGCATTTAGAGCCTTATCATATTCTCCAACTCTTCTATAGGTGATTCCCAGATTATCCCAAGCATAAATGAATTTCGGATCAGCTTTTACAGCCTGTTCATAATTTTGAATAGCTTCTTTCCAGTTTTCCGCTTTTCCCGCATCAGCGGCTTTTTCATAGAAGTCAATTGCTGTATCATTTTTTGAGAACTTGCCATAACTGGTTTCAGTAGTTTCGGTAGCTCTTTGCACACTCTCGCAGTTTTGCATCAGATAGCGTTCCAGCTCATTATAGCTGTCCTTGTACTGCTGTGAATTCTTATTAGTATTAAAATTCAGGTTAATCTGCTTTTTTCCGTTGACACTGGGGGCGTTTTCAGATTGTTTTTCTGCTCCTTTCAAAAGGGTAGATATCTGAAGTGCTCCGGTGTATTTGTCAATACATCCATGCACATCTTTAATGATATCTTCTTTCTTTCTGTTAGACAGAGCAATAGAATCAGCGCATTTACATGCGTTTTCTGAAAGTTCCTGAAGAATTGTTTTTTCATTCGGTTTCTCCTGAGAAAAAGAAAGAGAATACAGTAAAACGGAAAATAAAATGGTTATTGGTTTTTTTATCATGGGTTGTCGTTTATTTCAGGTAAGGAGTGATCACTTTGGTCCAGATTTTATATCCTTCTGGTTTAAAATGAAGCATATCTTCCACAAAAATATCTTTTCTTACATTTCCTTCAGCATCTTCCATAGCTTTAGTGACATCTATGAATTCAGCATTGGGTTCTTTTTTCATAAATGCAGCGATCTTTTTGTTGGCAATTTTCATCTGCGGCCAGATCACTTCTCTGCTTGGCGAGTATTTAATGGAGATGTAATCAACTTCAATATTAGGGAATCTTTCACGTATTTTTTTATAAAAAGCTTTATATCTGTTCACTACTACTTTTGCTTTTAGCTGATGGTTGTCTGCAAAATCATTTTCACCACAGTAAATAATGATTTGTTTAGGCTGATAGGGAGCTAAAAGATCATTTGAAAAATCATTAAGGTCTGTAAGCCTGGAACCTCCGAATCCTCTGTTGATAATTTTTTTATCAGGAAAATAATCTACGATATCAGTCCATTTTGTGAATGATGAGCTTCCCAGAAATAAGATAGCATCCTTTGGTGGCGGGTTTTGCTGATCCTGTTTTTTGAATTCCTGAATGTCCTGCCAGAACATTGGTTTTTTTTCCTGAGAAAAGGCAATAGTAAAGCACAGCAATAGAAATGCTGATAGAATCTTCTTCATTATATTCAGTTTTAAATTAGATATAAAAGTAATAAAAAACTCCCGTTAATCGGGAGTTTTATGATTTATCTTTTGTAAGTAACATATGGGATATCAGGAATTTTATCTCCATCCATATCGAAAATTCCGGATTTCTGAGCAAGTTTAAGATCTTTACCTGTCAAAACATCAATTCTGTAAGTGATGGGTGCTTCTTCTTCACCAAACTTAATCCCTATAACTTTTGAATCTGCATCATAAGTATATCTTCCTTCAGTTTTTGGAGATGGAGTGCAATCTGCACCTACTCCTGTATAGGCTGTATAGCTCACATAATAATCTGTTCTTAGGAAAAGAGTATTTTTGGCTGCACATCCAGTTAATGTTTCAGTATAAAGCACTGTTTTATTATCTTTTCCGGAAATTACTTCCCTTTTAACTTCCTTCCAATCTCCCTTCATGATATCCATTTCGTAAGCGTCAAGATTGTAATCTTTACAAGAAGTAAGTGCCAGGGCAGAAAAGGCAAATAAAAGTAGCTGTTTTTTCATTTTCACAAAATTTAAGAATATGCTAAAATATAAATAAATTTGAAATATCTATAATGAAATAATGATTTTTTAAACGAATGTTTGTAAATTGAATAATTTCGAGAGGGTAATCAGCATTTTCAAGCGTAGAAAGCCATAAAAATAAAAAATCGATTAAAAAAACATACAGTTTGTCAATAACATCTATAATCAAAAGAAGCGGGCTTTAGCCCGCTTTCTATATAAATTAACTACCATTCATAGCTTCTGCCAAAACTTACAAGGCTAGCTAGAACGTAATTTTTAAACCTTAAATTTTGAACTTTGAATTATTAGTAGCTCATCTCCACAATTTTATAGGCATCCTGCGGAGTCAGTTTTTTATACTCCCCAAGACCTAGCCATTTTCTGTCTGTAAAGGCCTTTTCAACCTTTTCAGCTGTTCCTTTAAAGTCTTCTGTATATTCAGAAAGTTTGGTTTTGATATGAAGACTGTGGAAGAATTCTTCCATTTTCTTGATTCCCAGCTCTGCTTTTTCTTCTACGCTTCCGTCTTTTATTCCCCAAACTCTCTCTGCATATTGTGCAAGTTTCCCTTTTTTATCATCAAAATTGTAACGGTAGTGGGATGGAGCGATAATTGCCAGCGTTCTGGCATGATCAATACCGAAATAAGCTGTCAGCTCATGTCCCATGGCATGTACTGCCCAGTCTGTAATCACTCCTTTCTGGATCAGTCCGTTCAGAGCCATTGTACAGCACCACATAAAGTTTCCAGCAGCATCGTAGTTGAAATCATCAGCCAATACTTTAGGAGCAGTTTCCTGAAGACTGATCAGAATGCTTTCTGCAATTCTTTCCTGAAGATCAGCAGAAGAAGGAGCCGTCATGTATTGTTCCAATACGTGGGTATACGCATCGGTAATTCCGTTCACAATTTGATTTTTTGGAATAGATTTGATTACTTCAGGATCCAGTACAGAAAACTGTGGGAAAAGACCGGGACCTCCGGAAGATAGTTTTTCATTGGTCTCTCTTCTTGAAATAACATACCCCGAATTCATTTCTGAACCGGTTGCAGGGAGCGTTAAAATACTTCCAAACGGCATTCCTTGTCCTTCAAAAGTTCTTACCGAATTTCTCAGAATATCCCATGGCTCACCAGTATAATTAGCTGCTGCAGAGAGGAATTTTGTTCCGTCAATCACAGATCCGCCACCAACAGCAAGAAGGTAAGTGATATTTTTTTCTTTAATAAAACTTAAGGCATTGATTAAGACTTCATATTCAGGATTGGCAGGAACTCCACCAAATTCATACACTTCATGATCTTTCAAAGCTTCTGTTACCTGGTCGTAAACACCATTGTTTTTGATGCTCCCGCCTCCGTAAATCATTAATATTTTGGCATCTTTAGGGATTTCTTTGGAAATTTTAGCGATTTCGCCTTTCCCGAAAAGTATTTTTGTTGGATTTTTAAACTCGAAATTAAGCATTGTTCTAAATTTATTGTACCCAAATTTACGGAATGGAAAAGGAAAATTGAGTTAATGAAATTTTAAAATTGCTATTATTATATTTTATGAAAGCTATTGCTTTATGAAGCATAAAAACTATTTTGTGTCTTAGCGTTTTCTAAAAAAAATAATTACAAAGAAGTACAGTTTTCATCTTTTGAATAGATTCCATTACTTTTTGCCTCCAGTTTTCCGGTTTTTCTGTTGATTTTAACCAAAAAAGACTCTTTCACAACGGGACAGCCCTTAGACTGCATCAGATACATAGAGATATGGCGGTCCTCAATTTTATAAGCTCCGGTAAAACGGTTACTCGTATCTACCGAATAGCCATAAGTTTTTGCCAGCAGAATAGCTTCCGGAAGATTGTCCACCGTTCCGATAAAATTTCTTAACTGCTGTTCATTGGAAAAATAAACAGATCTTTCATTTTTACATGCAAGGATGTATGAAAAACAGTTGCTGCCCATACATTTCTGGAAAAAACCTCTTTCCGGAACAGGCTCATTGATCGTCATAAAATCGGGAGCCTGGCTCTCGTAGATCACTGCTTTTTCATAATCAGTGTCATTACTGAGTACCCGCCAGTAGGCATAGTCTTTATCAGGAACAATGAAAGGGTAGAGATAATCCACCGTATCAAGGATATCAGGAATTTTTTTATAATCATCAGGTACCTTGATCTGCCCAAAGAGGAGATTGGAAAGGATCAGGGAAAATGCGATGATGAGTTTCATAGATAACGTGTTTTTCAGTACAAATTTAAAGAGAATTATTCCAATACAATTTTATAATATCCCTTTTCATCAGTTACATCAATATCTATCCCTGTAAAAGTCAGTTTATTGATTTGATACCCATCACAAGCCCCTTTAAATTCCGATGACTGTATTGAAAAATCAAGGTTTTTAATATTAGAATAAAATTTATATTTTTTTGTTCCGTTATAAGCACCTACATTTTCTACAATAAACTTGTTGTCTGATGTTTTGCTTAATTGTACATTAACATTGTTTTCATCCTGAACCGAATAGGTGGTCAATGTTCCATTGGCAATAAGATTTTCATTATTGGAATTTACAAACTCAAAAATGATAGGTAGCGGTGCATTGTAACAATCTTTTTCACAAGAGATGAACAGAATGGCTAGGAGTAGAAAAGTAAATATTTTTTTCATGGATTATGGATGTTGTACGAGTAAAATTAATGAAAATTATATTAAAGTATCTTCTACATATATATATCAAAGAATTAGTCGAGCATATGTTCCACAAACGGAACAATCCTGTTATTCTCAATTTTTCCATTGATATAAACAGAATCGCCATTCTTGAAAATATATTCATTGACAAGAAGATTATTTAACCCGTCAGGTTCAAAAAAAGACTGAATCCAGGGATGCTGATCTTTTAATAAAGAAATTTTTTGAGTCCCTCTGGCTTTATAATCTTGCAGATAATAAGGTGTTCTATCACTGGTAGTATAAGTTTCGTAGACAAAAGGTATGTTTCTTTGATCCGGATTTTTTATGATGCATCTATTAAAATCAATAGGATATGGTTGGCCATTGATTAAAAGTTGAGCTCCTTTGGGATAGCCTGCTGCCATGACGTAATCGAATTTTTCGTAGTTTTCTTTATATCGTTTGTTTCGTTTGACGGTACCCACACGCAGCAGATAGAATGCTGCATCTTTTCCTGATAGAGGAGCTGAGGTCGTTTGGTCTGTATAAACGATGCATTTAAGAACCGGTAATGAGTGGATGGCATCTACCTGTTTATTATATTCATCAACTCTTTCCTGCATTGATTCCATACTACCAAAAGCAAAAGAACTAAAAGCTATTGCTGAAAAAACAAAGACCAGCATAAACACTCCAAATATGATTAAAATAGTTTTCAGTCCCTTTTTATCAAGCTGGGTTCCGTTGGTTTTAACATTCACATTGACGTTAAAATTGAATTTGATCATGGTTCTTTTAATAGCTTTCAAAACTAAGTAAAATTAATATAAATTTCATTTTCATGGCTGTAATTTTTGTCATTTGTCAATTCAATTCATTTAAAAATCGCTTACATTTGTTACTATGATACACGACCAACGCGCAGAAAAATTCAGGCAGATCGTGGAAAATAAGTTCCAGATCTACAATTCATTATTTATGAGCCTGCCTTATGATAAAATGACGAATATCGGAATGCTGCTTCCGTTTCTTTATGAGGAAAGCAGAACCGGCTATGAAGCAGGAAAAACTCCCGAAAACATCGTCGAAGAATTTTTTAAAAACCATACCGATCTTCAGACCGAAGAGCAGAAACTCGAACTGCTTTTTAAGATCATTCAGTATATAGAAAGACAGGTAGTTTTGTTTGACAGTATTGAAGATGCTGCTTTTCCGAATCTTCATTCTGAAAGTGACAGCGGTACTGTAACCAATCTCTTTGAACGTTCTTTTCAGGATCATAAAATTGAAAAAGTTCGCGAAAAATTAAAAGACTTTAGTATAAAAGTTGTTTTTACGGCGCACCCTACACAGTTTTATCCAAGCTCCGTACAAAGGATCATTCAGGACTTAAGAGGAGCTATTACCAGTGACTCCGTTACTCAGATTGATATGCTTTTGCAGCAGCTAGGGAAGACTCCTTTTGTCAACAAAGAAAAACCGACTCCTATAGATGAGGCTTTAAGCATCATTTCATATCTGAGATATGTGTATTACGATACAATTGGCGAACTGTTTACAAAGATCAAAAAGACTTTTGGAAACGGACATTTCCATCTTCATGAAGATATTATTCAGCTTGGATTCTGGCCTGGAGGAGACAGGGACGGAAATCCGTTTGTAACGGCAGATGTGACGAAAAGGGTGGCGGAAGAACTTCGCTCAGCCATTCTGAAATCCTATTACAGTCATTTGAAATTCATTAGAAGAAGATTGAGTTTTAGAGGGGTTTCTGAAGTTTTAACCCAATTAAGTGAAGAACTGTATGCAGCAATTTTTGATGGGAAAAGTATTACAGCTGAAGATATTTTAAAGAAAGCCACAGAAGCGGAAAAAATAGTAATTAATGAACATAATTCCTTGTTTTTAGATCTTCTGGCTAATTTCAAGGATCGGGTGATGATCTTCGGAACTCACTTTGCAACGTTGGATATCCGCCAGGACAGCAGGATTCATCAGAAAGTGATTGATGACGTTTACGCAAAAGTATACGGGAATGAAGAGGCTGATTACGAACATAAATTCAATAAACTGATTCAGGTTTCAGAAACCGTAAACGCTGAAGATTTTGAAGATATTGTGAAAGATACATTGTTAACAGTTTCACAGGTTACAGGCATTCAGAATTTGAACGGATTAAGAGGAATGAACCGTTATATTATTTCCAATTCCGATGCAGTAAAAGATGTGATGAATGTCTATGCATTCTTTAAAGTCTGTGGTTATAAAGACGAAGATATCAATATGGATATTGTTCCCCTTTTTGAAACGATGGAAGGTCTTGCCAACGCTGAAAACGTGATGAATGAACTGTATCATAATCCTGTTTACAAAAAACACCTGGAAAAAAGAGGAAACCAGCAGACCATTATGCTTGGATTTTCTGATGGAACTAAAGATGGAGGATATTTAAAAGCCAACTGGGAAATTTATAAAGCCAAAGAAGTATTGACCAAGCTTTCCGAGCAGAAAAATATCAAAGTTATATTCTTCGATGGCAGAGGTGGACCGCCAGCCAGAGGAGGAGGAAAGACCCATGATTTCTATGCTTCTCAAGGAAAAACTATTGCCAATAATAAGATTGAACTTACAATTCAGGGGCAGACGATTACCAGTATTTTTGGAAATAAAGAACAGGCGAAATATAACTTTGAACAGCTTCTGACCGCTGGTGTGGAAAATGATGTATTCAAAAATGCAAAAAAAGAGCTTACAGAAAAGGAAAGGGCCTTGATCATTGAATTGGCAGATATCAGCTACGGAAAATATTCAGACTTAAAAGCTCATCCTATGTTTGTTCCTTACCTTCAGGAGATGAGTACCCTTGAATATTATGGAAAAACAAATATCGGAAGCCGTCCTTCCAAAAGAGGAAACGGAAGCGAACTGAAATTTGAAGATCTGAGAGCTATCCCGTTTGTGGGGTCATGGTCACAGTTGAAGCAAAACGTTCCCGGTTTCTTCGGTTTTGGGTATGCGATGCAAAAGATGAAAGAGCAGGGAAGGTTTGAAGAAGTAAGAGAACTGTATAAAGGTTCGGATTTCTTTAAAACTTTAGTGTTGAACTCCATGATGAGTATGAACAAGTCTTATTTCCCTTTGACTTATTATATTAAAAGCAACCCGAAATTTGGTGCATTCTGGAATGTTCTTTTTGATGAATATGAGCTTTCAAGAGAAATCATGCTGGAATTGACAGGATTTAAAATGCTTCAGGAAGAAGATCCTCTGTCCAGAAAATCAGTGAAGATCCGTGAAAAGATTGTACTTCCATTATTGAGCATTCAACAATATGCGTTGATGAAAATACAGAAAGGAGAGGGCAATAAAGAAGCTTATGAAAAGCTGGTGACCCGGTCTTTATTCGGGAATATTAATGCGAGTAGAAACTCAGCGTAAGTTATTTAAACAAATGTTTTGTACAGATTGTACAATAATATATCAATAGGAACGGGCTTTAGCCCGTTCTTTTTTATGAATCAATCCATCGGCTTTAGCCAAAATAGAGTATATGCAGTTTTAGAAAACTCATAATATCCCTCGCACATTCAACAAATCAAAATCTGCGAGAGACAAAAATTTTTATTCCTTTAAGAATTTCTCATAGTAAACTTTATCCTTCATCTGAATTTTCAGGTAATAAGTTCCTTTTGCAAAATCTTCCACTTTTATAGATTTCTGATGACTGCTTTTTCTGATCAGTCTTCCCAGGTTATCATAAATTTCCAAAGACTGAACTTCCTGCTCTGATGCTATATTCAGAATGTTTTTAACAGGATTCGGGAAAATAGAAAGTTTATCTTTCTTTACCATTTCAGAAGTATTCAGAACCAGATTATACAGGCTTCCGAAGTTGAGAATACCATATCCTGTCTGATCTGAATGAGCAGGATAAAGCGAGGCGGTTTGTCTTAGCTTTGTTCTCATCTGTTCCCTGTCCATTGTTGGAAATGCCTGGATAAGACAGGCTACACCTCCTGCAGCAATAGGGGTAGCAATGGACGTTCCGTTTACAATTGTAGTAGCATTATCATATACTGTTGTTGTAGCAGTTCCTTGGGTACTTCCATCAGGTTTTACCACTCCAACGGAGTTAGGTCCGAAAGAAGAAAACCCTGATGCATTTCCGGCAGAATCTACAGATCCGATAGAGAATACTTTAGCATTGTCAGATGGGGTCATCAGATAATGCCACGGCTGAAGCCCGGAATTTCCGGCAGCAGCAAGAACAAAAATTCCTTTTTCAGCAGCAATACCTGCTCCGCGGGCAATGAAAGAAGTACTTCCGTTCATATTGGCATAGGTATAATTGTAACGGCTTTCATCAAAAATGTTGTATCCCAGTGATGAGGTGATGATTTCCACGCCTTTTCTGTCCGCTTCCTCAGCGGCTTCAATCCAGTATAGCTCTTCTTCAGGAACTTCTACAGTGGCATTTTCACTTCGGTAGAGATAGAAATCAGCATCCGGAGCAGCACCAACAAAAATATCTTCCAGATATCCGCCGATAGCTCCTAATACCACTGAGCCATGCGGACTGAGTGTTGTATTGTAAATGTTTCCGGTTTTAGTGACAAAATCATAGGCCGCTTTTATATGATTACCATTCCATAATCTGGAAAAAGCAGTTCCCGTATTCACCGTTGGAAATCCGGCATCAATGACTGCTATAGAAATCCCTGTTCCGGTATAACCTGCCAGGTGAAGGGGGCGGATATTAACCTGATCAATTTGGCCGGCGCCGGAACCATAATTAAAGGTGGTAAGCAGTTTATTGAGATTGGCATCATCTTTCCATTTTCCAGGTGCTGCTTTTACAGTGGTTGAGCTGTTTCTGGCAAAACTTTCAACAGACAAAACAAAAGATTGAGTCTGCAGCAATGCTTTTTGGGCAGGAGTAGCATTCACTGCAGCTCCGTTGAGCCATTTTGAGTAATCTGTAACAGTAAATCCTAAATTTTGAAGATTCTGAAGGTAAGACTGTTCAATAGGCGCATCCTGATCGTTGAGAGGAATTCCCAGCGTTGTACGTCTGTTGAGTGATTTCTGGCTGAGTTCAGACAGCGGATTTGCATAGAAAGCAGCCTTATTCGGCTTATCAGTAAAGAAAACAAAAACAAGTTCTGTTTGGGCAGATACATTAAGATAACCTGTTAGGAAACAAAAGAGTAAAAGTTTTTTCATAAGATTATTTTGTATAAAGATAAAAACAAAATCAATAAAATTTTTGATAGGATATTAAATTCCTTATTTTTACAGAAATATTTGTTATATGAAAAAAATTCAGATGGTTGACTTGCAAAGTCAGTATTACAAAATAAAGAATGATGTAGACAATGCAGTTTTGAATGTAATGGACTCTGCAGCGTTTATTAACGGTCCTGAAGTAAAGTCTTTCCAGAATGAATTGGAGTCTTATTTAGAAGTAAAACATGTGATTCCATGTGCCAATGGTACAGATGCTTTACAGATTGCCCTAATGGCATTAGATCTGAAAGAAGGAGATGAAATTATCACAGCTGATTTTACTTTTGCTGCAACGGTAGAAGTAATTCACCTGCTTAAATTGAAATCTGTATTGGTAGATGTAGATTATGATACATTCACTATTTCTACAGAACAGATTAAAAAAGCGATTACGCCAAGAACAAAAGCGATTATTCCGGTACACATTTTCGGACAGTGTGCCAATATGGAAGAAATTTTGAAAATTGCTGAAGAGCACAATCTATATGTTATTGAGGACAATGCCCAGGCAATTGGTGCAGAATATACATTCTCTGACGGAACTGTAAAACAGGCAGGAACAATGTCTACTGTAGGAACAACTTCTTTCTTTCCTTCAAAAAACCTTGGATGCTACGGAGATGGTGGAGCTATTTTCACCAACAACGATGAATTAGCACACCGTTTAAGAGGGATTGTAAACCACGGAATGTACGAAAGATACTACCATGATGAGGTAGGAGTAAACTCCCGTCTGGATAGTATTCAGGCTGCGGTTTTAAGAAAAAAACTTCCTCACCTTGATTCTTACAACGAAGCAAGAAAAAGAGCAGCAGATTTTTATGATGAAGCATTCGAAGGAAACCCTAATATTCTGACTCCGAAAAGAGCTGAAAACTCTACTCACGTATTCCACCAGTATACTTTAAGAATTCTGAACGGACAACGTAATGAGCTTCAGAAGTTTTTAACGGAAAAAGAAATCCCTGCAATGATCTATTATCCGGTAGCACTAAGAAAGCAGAAAGCATACTTCCAGGAAAGTAATGATGCAGACTTTGTGAATACAGATAAGCTGTTGGATCAGGTAATTTCTTTACCAATGCATACAGAATTAGACGAAGAACAACTGAAGTATATTACAGATGCTGTTCTTGAGTTTATGAAATAAATAAATGAACAAAAAGATATTTAAGTATAAGTTGGTATATTACTTAGCGGTAACCACCAGCTTATTACTTTTTATAATATCATCATTTTTGGTTCTTGATATATTTAATGATTTTAGTTTATTTAAAACATTATTTATTGGTATTTCGTTAGTTATTAATTCATTTGCATTTGTCAATTTAGTTGAAAAATATGATAAAGCTATAGTGTTCCTAAATCTTAGTTTATTTTTATCCATAATTATTTTAGGCTATCCTTTATTACTTGGATTTTTAAATGGATATAATATTTTAGGACATTTTACTTTTAAATTTTTAATTATATTGATGTTCAGTTTATTGATTATAAATATGTTTAAGGTGAAAAAATATAAGAGTGGTAACGAAATAGAAAGTATAGGAAAACATGAAGATTAAAAAATAAAAATGGCAATACTTGTTACAGGAGGACTTGGATATATTGGTTCTCACACAGTGGTAGAACTTATCAATAGCGGCTTTGAAGTAGTTATAGTAGATGATTTATCCAATACGGAAAGATTTATTTTAAAGAATATAGAAGAGATTACAGGTAAAAAGCCGGCTTTTTATCCTTTTGATCTAAGAAGAAAGGAACTTCTTACTCAGGTTTTTGATGCCCATCAGATCGATGGTTGTATCAATTTTGCAGCTTTTAAAGCAGTAGGAGAGAGCCAGATAAAACCGGTGGACTATTATGAGAATAATTTGTTCTCAATGATTAATATTCTTCAGGAATTTAAAGAAAGAGAAATCTCCAACTTTATTTTCAGTTCATCCTGTACAGTATACGGGCAGGCAGATGTAATGCCAATTGACGAAAATACTCCTTTAAAAGTACCTGAAAGTGTGTATGGGAAAACAAAACAAATGGGAGAGCAGATCCTGATTGATTTTGCAAATGCTTATCAACGTAAAATTTCGTTATTAAGATATTTTAACCCAATCGGAGCTCATCCTTCTGCAAAACTTGGAGAACTGCCGATAGGAATTCCTAATAACCTGGTACCTTATGTGATGCAGACCGCTTCAGGAGTACGCGAGAAACTGAGTATTTGGGGAGATGATTATGCTACAGAGGACGGGACAGCCGTTCGTGATTATATTTATGTTGTTGACCTGGCGAAAGCACATGTTGCAGCATTAAAGAAATTGATAGAAGATTCTTCAATGGAAGCTGTGATTGATACCTACAATCTGGGAACAGGAAAAGGTTCATCTGTATTGGAAGTGGTGAAAGCTTTTGAAAAGGCTAATAATGTAGAAGTACCCTATCAGATCTGCGCAAGAAGAGAAGGAGATATCACGATTGCGTATGCCAACGCTGAAAAGGCCGAAAAAGAGCTCAACTGGAAGTCTGAAACGTCTCTGGAAGAATCTTTAAGAACGGTTTGGGAATGGCAGAAATATTTGAATACAAGGAATGTATAAGTTTCAATGGTTATGAAATTTTACTAACCATATGAAAGAACAATTAAAGAACGAATTATATAAACAAATTACAAAACGTCTTCCCTGAATTTTTTGTTTTTTATCTTTTTAAAAGAACATTTATTTCAGTGAAGTTTTTAATTCAAAATTAATATGAAGACACAGAGAATAGGGATTACATTTTCCTCATTTGACTTATTACATGCTGGGCACATCAAAATGCTTGAAGAAGCCAAAACTGTATGTGATTATTTAATCGTAGGACTTCAGATCGACCCTTCCCACGATCGTCCCAATAAAAATAAGCCAAGCCAGACCATCGTTGAAAGATACATTCAACTGAAAGCAGTAAATGCGGTGGATGAGATCATTCCTTATTATACGGAAGAAGATCTTTTGGATATTTTAAAATCATTTGTGATTGATGTAAGAATCATTGGAGATGATTATATGGACAGAGACTTTACAGGTAAGAAATACTGTGAAGAAAAAGGAATTGAGATCTTTTACAACAAAAGAGACCATAGGTTTTCCACCAGTGATCTGAGAAGAAGAATCTATGAAGCTGAAAAAGAAAAAGACTCACAAGCTGAGACTGTAAAATAACATTAATAAAAAATCCCGAAAAGTACTTTTCGGGATTTTATTTTTGTTGTATTACATTGGACCGCCTTGTTGGTCGTCTCCGGCTGCATTGGAATTGATATCCTTTTTCTTTTTAGGCTGATCTACTTTTTCACCCTGTTTGAATCTATAGGTTAAAGAAATAGAAAACTGTCTTGGCTGCCACTGCATATAGTTTCTTCGGGTATAATCCTCATTGAAACTAAGTACTTCTCTGCTTCTTGTATTGAAGATATCCTGAATATTGAAGGAAATTGTTCCGTCTCCTTTCCAGATCGTTTTGGAAGCACCAAGGTTCAGCGCATACATATCCTCTGTATTTTGGTTGGCAGATTTCTGAGCTCCTCTATAGAATCCCTGCAGCTGTACACTTAATGTTTTATCAAGCTTAAATGTCGTATTAAGACGTGCTCTGGTAGAGAAACCATCTCCTGTAAAGTTCATATTACGTGTTTGCTGCTGCTTATTTTTATCAATAGCATCATAATAAGCAATTCCGGTCGTCTTATATCCGAACATGTCTAAGCTACCCATTATTTTTAACCATGCAAAAGGATCATAGGTAAAGTTCAGATCCAAACCATAGCGGTCGTCACTTCCCAGGTTGATAGGTTTTGTATAGAATACTCCCAGATTTTCATCAGGTCTGTAGACTAGCATTTTAGTATCATCCGTAGCATGTCTGTAGTATAAGGTAGGATTAATAGTAAACTTCTTTTTTGTAATATTATATCCTACTTCAAATGAGTCTACATATGATGGGTTAAGATCTATGTTTCCTTCAAAAATATTCTGGCTGTTGCTGTAATTCGGGAAGGGAACCATGAAGAAAGATCTTGGTCTGTCTATTCTACGGGAATAATTAACCAAAATCTGATTGTTCTTAGATACATCATAGCTTAAGAATACACTCGGAAATAAATTGTTGTAGTTCTTTGTTTTATTTAATTGCGGATCATTAGGATTTTGATTGATATAATTGATCTTTACATTGGAAAGTTCATCTCTTAAACCAAGCTGATAAGCAAATTTTTCTCCGATTTTACTTTTAAACTGTAAATAGAAAGCATTGAAGATCTCCCTGTAATCTGTATTGTTGTTATAGTTCTGGATATAAGGATTATTGGAAGTACTGCTTACAAAGTTATCATAAGTGTTATCATTCACATCCAATCTGTATCCTGCTTCAATCTTAGACTTTTCTCCTATAGGTAATTCGTAATCTGCTTTCCCGATCACTGTTTTGCTTACAGAATGTCTTCGGGTAATATCCTGTACATCCGGAAGAAGGTCGTTGGTCTCAAGAATATTCGCATTGTTGTTGCTTCTGTTTCTCTGTAAACTTAATGATACTGATAAATTCTGACCGTTATCATCAAATTTGTGATCTAAACCTAAATCTCCCTGGAAAGCAAGGTTATTAAATATCGTTTTAGATTCTCTTTGTCCGTAAGGGTTTAATAACTGCCATGTTCCCGCAGTTCCATTTGGATCTGATGGATCTGTGAAAAATCTGTGAAAACTGTCATACGTCTGCAGAAGCTCATTTCCATCTCCTTCAAAAGTTCTTACCAATCCTGTTACATTGATGGATGTTTTGTCAGACAAATCATACACAAAACCAGCACTTACATTATAATTTTTGTTATAGGTCTTACTGGTGGAGTTTTGCAGTTGATGAGCAAGAACATCATTTGGCTGCGTATCAGGAAGGATCTTAGGAAAAGTAAGATTATGATATGTCGTTTCCGAATTATTTTTAGTTTTATTTTCCGTGTAACCGCCGCCACCGTTTACAAACCAGGTCCAGTTATTTTTTCTCCAGCTCAGATTGGTGTTAAGCGAGGTTCTTGGGAAATATCCTAAAGATCCTACAACGCTACCATTAAATCCGATTTTTTTGTTCTTTTTAAGGATAATATTCAGAATACCGGAAGTTCCGCTTGCTTCAAATTTAGAAGAAGGGTTGGTAATGACTTCAATTCTTTCAATCTGATCAGCCGGGATACTTTGTAAGGCGTTGGCCCCATCATCTATTCCCAGAAGGGCAGAAGGTTTTCCATTGATCAGAAACTTTACATTGGTACTTCCTCTCATAGAAACGGTTCCATCCGTATCTACAGAAACTGAAGGAACATTGGTCAATACATCCTGAAGACTTCCTCCTTTGCTCACGATATCTTGTGAAGGATCATATGTTTTCTTGTCAAGTTCTACTTTATAGGGTTTGGCTGCTGAAGCAGTAATTACAACACCCTGGATTTCTTTTGTTTTGCCATCAATGGTTGTAGCAGCTTCAGGCTCTAAAGATAATGCCCCGATATTACCTGCTATAGCAATATTTTTACTGACTACATTTTTTTTGTAATCAATAGCCTCTACTGTGATATCATAATCTCCCGGTACAAGCTCAAGCTTATACTGGCCTTTTTCATCTGTCAGTACAGCATCACTTAATGTTTTGCTCACTTTATTGCTGAAAGTTACAGAGGCATAAGGAACCGGTTGGTTTTTTTTGTTGACAATAGTCCCTGAAACTCCAGCCTTCTCCTGTGCAAATGCCATCGCCGCCGCTGAAAGTACTAACGTAAGTCCTAAAGTTTTTCTGGTGAAAATATTGACAATTTCTGTCTTATTCTTCATAGGTTATTTTTTTGTATAAAATCGTGAAAGGATAACCCTTAACATTTTGAATATCCATATTAATTTGATCTTCAAAACATTATGATCGTTTATTGTTTTTCTAGCTGTATAAATTTATAGGTGCTTTCTAAGCTTATTTTATATTTTTTGAGTTGAGCCAGTCCTGGTACGCTTTTGCATTTACAGCATGTTCTTCAGCACTTGCCGTAAACTTATGGTATCCAAACCTTGCGGGATCAGCACACATAAATATATAATTGTTGTTTTCAGCATTTAAAACAGCATCAACCGAATTTTTATCCACTACACAGATGGGGCCCGGAGGAATACCTGCGTTTGCATAAGTGTTGTAAGGTGATGGTGTAGACAAATGCTTATATAATACCCTTTTAATAGATTCTTTAAAATTAGTCTGCTTATTGATTGCGTAGATCACCGTAGGGTCAGACTGAAGTTTCATTCCTTTTCTGTAACGGTTTAAATATAATCCGGCAATCGTTTTCATTTCATCTTTTTTTCCTCCGGATTCCTTATAAACAATAGAAGCCAGTGCATAGATCTGATCTCTTGTAAGACCAGACTGCTGTTCTTTATTTTTTCTTTCACTCGTCCAGAAATCATTATACTGATCTTCAAACTTTGCGAAAAACTCTCTTGGGCTTACGGTCCAGAAAAAGTTATAAGTATCAATGAAAAAATATTTTTTTAAATCTTCAACATTTTTATACCCTTTTTCCTGTGCCACGGCATCCAGATCATTTATAAAATGTAATGAATCAATTTCCGTCTTTTTGGTCACCTTGCCAATCATCTGGTACATATCTCCAAAATCTCCGATTCTATAAGAATTTGCGGATTGATTACCTGCTTTGATCATGTTGACAAGGTTCTTGTTTCCTGTTCCGCTCTGGATGTGATAACGTCCTGCTTTAAAATTAGCATCAAGACCTTTCTCTTTAGCTACGGCTTCAAAAGATTCTTTGTCTTTAATATAAGGAGCAATAGAGTCAAGGATCTGTTTAAAACCTGCTCTATGAGGAATCAGAACATAACCGTCTTTTTCTACGTTGTTTCCTAAATATTTATTATAAAATCTCAAACCAAAAAATCCTGCAGTTACAAAAGCCAGCAGAATGATAATGAGAATAGCTTTTTTCATTCCTATAAATGTTGATTAAAAGTTTTTTTGTTTTTAAAGAAGATCTGTTTTACCTCTAAAAACTTGCTTTGCAGGACCTTCCAGCCAAATATTCTGGAATGTATCTCCGCTTTTTTCAGCATATACTTTAAGGTTTCCGCCTAAAGTTTTAACTTTTACAGAGGTTAGATTATGTTTTTGAAGAAAAGTTAAAGCAGAAGCTGTAACTCCTGTTCCACAACTGTAAGTTTCGTCCTCAACGCCTCGTTCATAGGTTCTTACAAAAATTTCATTATCAGAAATTTTTTCTACAAAGTTCACATTGATTCCTTTTTCTTTATAATTTTCAGAATTTCTGATCCCGTTTCCTTCAGTATACACATTGTAATCCGGAAGATTTTCTACATATTTTACATAGTGTGGAGATCCCGTATTCAGAACAAAGTCATTTCCGTCCTGTGAAATGGTGTCCACATTGATCATTTTCAATTTAATGATCCCGTTATGGATTTCAGCTTCGTGTTCTCCATCTGTTGCAATGAATTTGCACTTATCTTCAAAGATGTCAAGGAAAAAAGCAAAAGCTACAAGACATCTTCCTCCGTTTCCGCACATGGTACTTTCTCCTCCGTCAGAATTGTAATAAACCATTTTGAAATCATAGTCAGAATCGTTTTCCAATAGAATAAGACCATCAGCACCTATTCCAAAACGTCTGTCACACAATTTTTCAATACTATTTTTATCTTTAGTAAACTGCAGATCGCGGTTGTCTACCATTACAAAATCATTTCCTGTTCCCTGATATTTATAAAATTCCATATTTTTTGTCTAAAATGAAGAAGCAAAATTAATATATTTAAAATGAAAAACGAACAGTGTTAACTGTTCGTTTCCTTATTTATAATCGTTTTATCTAAAGCCGCCTCCGCCGCTCTGTTGTCTGCCTGAACTACTGCTTTGGCCACTGGAGCTGTTTCTGAATCCACCGCCGGAAGATTCTGATCTGCCACTGTTTTGGCTGCCGCTGTTTTGGTTTCTGAATCCACTGTTATTTTGGGTTCCCTGATTATTCTGGTTACCGCTGTTTTGATTCCTGAATCCGCTGTTGTTTTGGTTACCTTGGTTATTCTGAGAACCACTGTTTTGGTTTCTGAATCCGCCATTGTTGTTTCTGCTGCTATTGCTGTTACTATTGGAGTTTCTGTTATTATTGAATCCTCCGTTATTATTGTAAGAGCCGTTACCATCCGTTGTACGAGTATTCTGGAATCCGTTTTGAGGTCTTGAAGAAGATGATGATCTTCTTTCTACATAGACTTTTCTTCTGGAATTATTATAAGTGTCATAATAATAAGGAATGCCATTATCATAGTAGTAATTAACGTTATTTCTGTAATAATAGCCGTCATTACCATAATACCCGCCATTTCCATAATATCCGGAAGGAGCATAGTAATATCCGTTGTTATAATAGGGGTCACCATAACCACCATTATTGCTTCCGTATCCGTCGGTATATGCTAAGCAAGATGTTAAACTGGTAATAGCAAAAATACTGACTGCTATTTTAAATAAATTTTTCATGACTTTATTGTACTTTTTTCTTTAAAACTTTTTTTCCAATTGAGGTATCCTAAGATAGCCATTATAGTAAATACCAAATATTGAACCGAAGTGATTCCAAGTCCCTTAAAAATCATCATAGGTATACAGATAATATCTCCGATAATCCAGAAAATCCAGTTCTCAATGCGCTGTTTGGCCATGAACCACATTCCTATTAAAAATATTGAAGTGGTAAAAATATCCATCCAATTTGCCCAATCCAGATGATACAATCCTAAACTGGTTCCTTTCATAGAAAACTGATTATCAATATAAGGCTTATAATAATAAATAAGAGTAACCAGCGCCAGACTTAAGATAAAAAGTAGGGTGGCATAAGACCATTCTTTTCTGGTGGCCCAGGTAACTTCTACATGAACATGATCTTCAGAATTTCTTGCCCATAAAACCCAGCCATAAATACTCATGACAGAATAATAGACATTGATCATACAGTCTCCTAACAGCCCGGCATTAAAAAGAAGATATACATAGATCAGGGTTGAAATAATGCCTGTAGGGTATACCCATATATTTTTCTTAATGGAAAAAAATACGCTCAATATTCCGAAAACAGCACCTGATGCTTCCAGTGTAATCTGTAAAGAATCATAGCTTTCATAAGGTTTTACAAAAAGATCATATAAATTCATGCAATCAAAAATAAGCAAAAATATGGACTTTTTAAAATGGATTAAATAATGTGTTGCTCAGGTTTTTAAAGATTTTAATGTAAAATAAATGACGAAAGTTTAACGATAAACGTGGGAGTTCCTAAATTTTTTATATTTTCGTAAATCCTTAATAAATAAAAAAACATGTCGAAAATTTGGGTTAAAAAGCCACTAAGTGCCTATGAGGCAGATATGAAGAAAAGTGAGCTGAAAAAAGTCCTTGGAAAATGGAGTTTAACAGCAATTGGAGTGGGTGCTATCATTGGAGGTGGAATCTTTGTTCTTACCGGAACAGGAGCCTATTATCACGCAGGACCAGCACTTGCCATTTCATTTATCATAGCAGGTATTGCCTGCGTTTTTGCTGCATTATGTTATGCAGAATTTGCATCCATTATTCCTGTAGAGGGTTCAGCTTATGCCTATGCCTATGGAACGGTAGGAGAAATTTTTGCCTGGGCCATGGGATGGTGTCTTATCCTCGAGTATGCCATGGCGAGTATGGCCGTTTCCGTGAGTTGGTCCGGATATTTTACCAAATTTTTGAAAATCTTTAATATTCATTTACCGGCCTATCTTACATCAGATCCTGCCAGTTATACAGGAGATGGTTTTTCAATGAACCTGCCGGCATTCATTCTTGTTCTTTTAATTACTGCATTATTGGTAAAAGGAACTAAAGAAGCAGCAGGAGCTAATAACCTGATCGTTTTGATGAAAACTTCTGCCGTTATCTTTGTAATTATCGCAGGAGTATATATTATTTTTTCTAATACTGATCTTTATAATGCGGTAGATGGTGTTAAAAACTGGAAGCCTTTTATTCCGGATCAAGTAAAGCTTAAGAACTCTGAAGGAGACATGGTTTCCGCCTATGGTATTAAAGGAATTATTTCTGGAGCAGCAGCTATTTTCTTTGCCTATATTGGTTTTGATGCTGTTTCTACACAGGCAGGAGAGGCTATTAATCCTAAAAAAGATGTCCCTTTTGCAATCATTACATCACTTTTAGTGTGTACAGCGCTTTATATTTGTGTATCACTTGTATTGACAGGGATGATGCATTATTCAGACTTTAATCCTGAAGGAAAATACCCTGATGCTATTAAGGCACCTGTGGCTTATGCTTTTGAAATTGCCGGAAAACACTGGGCGAGTAATGTAGTTACCATCGCTGCTACTGTAGGATTAATTTCCGTAGTAATGGTAATGATGATGGGACAGTCAAGAATTTTCATCGGAATGGCAAAAGACGGATTGATTCCTCAATTTTTCGGTCAGCTTCATCCAAAAACAAAAACACCTTACAAAGGAATCATTTTGTTGGGAATTGTAGTTGCATTTATCGCTGCATTTACTCCAATTTCAACATTGGCAGATATGACAAGTTTCGGAACCCTGTTTGCATTTACACTAGTTTGTATTGCGGTTTGGGTGATGAGAAAAAAAGAACCTAATTTGATCAGACCTTTCAAAGTTCCAGCTTATAAAATAGTTGTAGGACTGGGAGTGTTTATCAATATTTATCTGATATTTAACTTAAGTGCTCATGCATTGGAACTTTCTGCTGTATGGTTGTTCTTAGGAGGTTTAGTATATTTCCTTTACGGGAAATCAAATAGTAAACTTAATAATCCTGAAAAATATAAGGACGTAAATTAATACTAATATAAACCGCTTCGGCGGTTTTTTTTATCTTCTATAATATGAAAAAGATTTTCTCCATTTTGTGTTTGTCTATAGGATTTACAGCGTTTTCCCAGCAGGTGGAAAGCGTTGAAACCATTCTGAATGATAAAATCAGTATAAGAGCACTTGAGCTGTATGACCATAAGGTTTGGTACAGTGGTACAGACTCCAAATTAGGGTTTGTAGATCTTAAAGACCATAAAAACCAGAAACAGATCAAGCTATCTGAAGATAAGCTTCAGTTCAGAACGCTGGCACAGGATAAAACTTCTTTTTATACCATCAATATTGAAAGTCCTGCCCGTTTTTTTAAAATCAATAAGAAAGATCTGAAATCACAGATTGTCTTTAAAGATACGGCCAAAACAGCATTTTATGATGCTTTACGTTTTGTGAATGATAAGCTTGCCTTTACCTTTAGTGATGCAGATAAAGACCACTTGCTGAAACTGGCAGTGTATAGAAATGGGAAATGGAATATGTTTAAAAATAATGTATCCCTGAATGAAGGTGAAGCGGCTTTTGCCGCCAGTAATACCAATATTTCATCAACTAAAAAACACCTATGGATTGCAACCGGAGGGAAGGCTTCAAGAATCCTAAGAATGAATCTGAAAGATGAAAAAATTGAAATTTTCAATACACCCGTTGTACAAGGAGAATCTTCACAAGGAATGTATTCTATAGATTTTTATGATGACCATTTCGGAATTGCTGCAGGAGGAGATTATACAAAACAGGATGCCAATGTCAATAATATTGCAACCACTAATGATGGTGGACAAACCTGGCAGATTCAGGCTTCAGGACAAAATGCAGGATATACAACCTGTGTGAAAATTAAACCTGGGTCAAAAGGAAAAGAAATCATTGCAGTTGGAGACAAACACATCAGCTATTCTTCAGATTTTGGAAAAACCTGGAAGAAAATTTCTGATGAAAAAGGTTTCTTTGTCTGTCAGTGGATTGATGGTAACAGTATTGTTCTTGCAGGAAATAGCAGAATTGCTGTCATGAAATTAAAATTTTAAATATCAGGTATAGAATTTATCACTATTTGCCAAAAGCCTGATCATACGTATTTAGACTCATTATAAAATAGAACCTAATATAATTCATAGGTTAAAATTCATAACTAATGGTTAATTTTGTAAGATGGAATTTTGATTATGTTAAATTTCATACCCTTATAAAATCTTAATTTTCAAAATGAACTCTTTAATAGATAAGTATAATATTCCCGGACCGCGTTACACTTCTTATCCTACCGTTCCATATTGGGATGAATCAACATTTTCACCGGAAAAATGGAAAGAAACAGTAATCAGGTCTTTTCATGAGAGTAATGCAGAGGAGGGGATTTCTATTTATATCCATTTACCTTTCTGTGAGGCTTTGTGTACGTTCTGTGCATGTCATAAACGTATTACCAAACAGCACAGCGTTGAAGTACCTTATCTGGAAAGTGTTTTGAAAGAGTGGAAACTTTATCTTGACCTTTTCAACGAAAAACCTAAACTGAAAGAATTACACTTAGGTGGAGGAACTCCTACGTTTTTCTCGCCTGAGAATTTAAAAACATTATTAGAGGGAATTTTTTCAACAGTAGACATTGCGGAGCATCCGGAATTTTCTTTTGAAGGACATCCTAATAATACAACGAAAGAACATCTTCAGACTTTATACGACCTTGGTTTCAGAAGAGTAAGCTTTGGAGTTCAGGATTATGATCCTAAAGTTCAGAAAGCAATCAACAGAATCCAGCCCTTTGAAAACGTAAAAAACGTTACAGAATGGGCGAAGGAAATTGGTTACAGAGGAATCAGCCATGATCTTGTTTTCGGACTGCCACACCAGAATTGGGAGGCGATGGAACACACAATCAGAAAAACTATGGAGCTGAAGCCGGACAGACTTGCATTTTACTCTTATGCACACGTTCCATGGGTGAAGGGAGTTGGGCAGAGAGGTTTTGATGAAAATGACCTTCCAAGCGGAGAAGAAAAACGCCGTTTGTATGAAGATGGTAAAAGACTGCTTCAGGATTTAGGATATATTGAAGTGGGGATGGATCATTTCTCTCTTGAACATGATGATCTGTATCAGTCTTTGATTCATAAAAAACTTCACAGAAACTTCATGGGGTATACTTCAAGCAAAACCCAACTGATGGTAGGGCTTGGTATGTCTGCCATTTCAGATTCATGGTATGCTTTTGCCCAGAATGTAAAAACGGTTGAAGAATATCAGAAAATGGTTGAAGAAGGTGAGATTCCTGTTGTAAAAGGACATGTTCTGAGTGAAGAAGATCTGACGGTAAGAAGACATATTCTGAATCTGATGTGTCAGCTTGAAACAACGTTTGATATCAACAATTCTTTCCCTGAGCTTGAAAACGCTTTGCAAATGTTGAAAGAAATGGAAAATGACGGACTGGTAGAGATTAATGGAACTGAAGTTAAAATTACAGAAGCAGGACGAGCTTTCACAAGAAATGTAGCCATGGTTTTTGACCTGAGAATGATGAGAAATAAGCCTGAAACAAGGATTTTCTCAATGACAATATAAATCAAAAGCGGTTCAGATCTGAACCGCTTTTTTATTGCTTTAAAATTGATCTTATCATTAAGCGATATGTTCAAAGATTTTATAATACTGATCTATCTTTTTTGTTCGCAAGGCCACTGTGTTTAGCAAGCTTTTTCTGCTTAGTGAAACGCCTTTGCGACCCTTTTTCATAGAATTTAAAAATCTTAGCGTTTCGTTTGCGTTTATAACAAGTAGTTATTATTTGATAATCAATTTTTGACTGTAAGATTTCAATTCGCCGGATTTCAGGTTGATATAATAAACTCCAGCGGGTATTCCTGAAATATTAATACCCTTGCCACTCATAATCTGATCTGCTTCCAATACTTTTCTTCCTTCCGCACTGATAATTTCCAACGTTGCTTTTTTATCAGTAACGCCATCAATGAAAATCTCTTTTGAAGCAGGATTAGGATAAATTTTTACGGTTCCTAAAGTATTCTCCTTTATTCCTAAAGTTCCTGTGGATATCTTAAAAATCTTTCCACTGTTTACAGCGGCTACATACAGTTCTTTCTGATAATCCTCTCCGAAAGTAGAAAAGTTATTTCCCGAATAAGGAGTCGTCCATGTGATGGCATTATTGCTATCCAGAATTCCAATCTGGGTAGAACAGTAGTCTGCAAAAAAATATTTTCCCTGAAGTGACGGATATTGGGTTCCTCTGTAAACATAACCGCCCGTAATAGAACATTTTCCACCTGAATGATTGTATACGGCAACAGGGAAGGTCATTGTAGATTGAGCTGCACATCCTGCAGTATTGTAGGCATTATTTCCTTCATAGCAGCGCCAGCCATAGTTTAAGCCAGCCTGAGTAATAGGCATTTTGTTGATTTCTTCTATGGCTCCCTGGCCTACATCTGCAATCATCGCATTTCCTGTAGTTAGGTCAAAGGAAAATTTCCATGCATTTCTAAGGCCGTAAGCCCATATCTCATCCGCACCATCCACAGCTCCTGCAAAAGGATTATCCGGCGGAATATTATAGGGGCCGGTAGCATCCACATCTATCCTCAGCATTTTTCCCAGCAATACGTTTTTATTTTGGGCATTATTATTCGGATCTCCGCCGCTTCCTCCGTCTCCGGTAATGATCCAGAGTTTTCCGTCTGGGGCAAAATGAATGCTTCCTCCATTGTGATTATCGAATGGTTTGGGGATGTTCAGCAGGATTTTTTCAGAAGCGGGATCAGCCACGTTAGAATCAGTTGAACTTACACTGTATCTTGCAACGATGATATTACCGGCTGGGTTGTTATAATAAACAAAAAAATACCCGTTAGTAGAGTATTGCGGGTGAAAAGCAAGTCCCAGCAGACCTCTTTCACCACCAAAAATAATTTTTGAACCGATATTCAGAAAATTAGTGGTATTAATTGTCCCGTTGGGTTGAATAATTTTAATAATTCCGTTCTGTTGAACAACAAAAAGCCGGCTGTCATTGGCGTTTGTAATCTCCACCGGACTGGTAAGTCCCGTCACAAATTCTTCCAAATTAATGCTTTGAGAATTAGCGATTAAGGAAGAAAATATACTTATGGTAAAAAGTAGTTTTCTCATAATATTTTGATATTTAGTGTGTTGATTAAGTGAATGAAAATTTTGTACCAATCGAATTTTGAAGACTTCATTATGATACCATGAAAAAATTGTTAAATCTTAAATAGAACTCAGAATACCAATATATCTGAAAATAAACCATTTCTGTTGTTAAAAATTCATAAAATACAAGAAAATCATTATATTTGCCGACTTAATTTAACGTAGTTATAACAAAATGCAAGGAAAAGGACTTATTACAATTGTCGCTATTGTACTAGGGTTGATTTGCTTAAACGAGCTATTACCAACATGGTACGCCAGCAAAATTGAAAAGCAGGCAACTGCTATTGCAGGAGACAATCCGGAAAAGTATCAGAAAGAAATTGCTAGACTTTCTAAGGATACTTTGAATCTAGGATTCACAAAACTTTATTACACTAAAGCCAAAGACAAGGAAATGAAACTTGGTCTTGACTTGAAAGGAGGGATCAACGTTCTTTTGGAGATCAACCAAAGAGATCTTGTGAATGATTTAACAAATTATTCTACAAATCCTGTTCTTATCGAGGCTTTAAACAAAACTGATGAAGCACAGAAGAATTCTACAAAAGCTTACATTGATAATTTCTTCGAGCAATTCGATGCAGTTAACAGAGCTAAAGGAACAAACCTTAAGTTGGCAGATCCGGAAATTTTCGGAAATACAACACTTACTGAGGTGAAGTACAACACTGCTGATGAGCAGGTGAAAAGCATTGTTAAAAGAAAAATTGATGCATCTGTAGGAACAGCTTTCGAGGTAATCAGAACGAGAATTGATAAAATGGGTGCTGTGCAGCCAAACGTTCAGAGAGTACCTGGAACCGCTAGAATTTCTGTAGAAATGCCTGGTATGAAGGACATCGATAAAGTGAAGAAAATGCTTCAGACTTCTGCAAAACTTCAGTTCTGGGAAGTACAGCAGGTTCCTGAAATTGCGCCTTATTTCCAGACTTTGACAACTATGGTTGCTGCAAAAGGAGATTCTATGGGAGTAGCAAAGAATGTGAACTTCATGAACCTTTTACAGCTTGACAAATTAAGAACTAATGGTGTTGCTAACGTAAAATTATCTGATACAGCTGTTGTAAATAAAATTTTAAACAGTAAAGTAGGTCAGTCTTTACGTCCGGCTAACATTAAATATACACAGTTCATGTGGGGTTACAAACCTGAAGCTACAGATGCTGAAAGCTTAGTATTGTATGCAATCAGAGGTAACATCAACCAAAAAGCTCCGGTAGACGGTGCTGTTGAAACTGCAAGCATCAGCTATGATGAGCTGAGCAGAGTAGTAGTAGATATGCAGATGGATTCCAAAGGAGCAAAAGATTGGAAAACATTAACAGAGAAAAACGTTGGTAAGCCGGTTGCTGTAACGCTTGACGGTAGAGTTTATACAGCTCCAAACGTTGTAAATGCAATTCCTAACGGTAGAACACAGATCTCTGGTAACTTCTCTCAGGAGGAAGCTAAAGAATTGGTAGACGTTTTAGGTGCAGGTAAATTACCAGCAGGTGCAAAAGTAGTTCAGGCTACTGTTGTAGGTCCTTCATTAGGACAAGAGTCTATTGATGCTGGGGTGATGTCATTCGGTATCGCATTCTTATTAATTATTGCTTATATCATTTTCTACTACGGTGGAGCTGGTGTTTATGCAGTAATTGCAATGATTATCAACTTATTCTACATTTTCGGAATTATGGATTCCGTAGATGCTACCCTTACGCTTCCTGGTATAGCAGGTATTGTACTTACAATGGCCATGGCGGTAGATACGAACGTAATTATCTATGAAAGAACTAAAGAAGAACTTTTCGCAGGAAAGAGTATTCTTGAAGCATACAAAGACGGTTTCAAACATGCATTAAATGCAATTGTTGATGGTCACTTAACGACATTATTGACGGCAGGTGTACTATTCCTTTTCGGAACAGGGCCAATCAAAGGTTTTGCATTAACATTAGGAATCGGTATCCTGATGACATTCTTTACTTCGGTATTGATTTCAAGAGTAATGATCTTCTCTAGATTGAATAAAGGAAAACACCTTTCTGTTTGGACAGGTGCTACAAAAAATCTTTTCAGAAACACTTGGATCGATTTTATTGGAAAAAGAAAATATGCTTACATCGTTTCAGGTATTTTAACTATTGTTTGTGTCGCATCTATTGCAATCCACGGATTCAAATATGGTATCGACTTTACAGGAGGTAGAAACTATGTGGTAAGATTTGATAAGGCTGTAAATGCTGAAGATGTTGAATCTAATTTGGTAAAAGTATTCCAAACTGAGGATGGTAAAAACTCTTCTGTAGAAGCCAAAACTTTCGGTAACGATAAGCAGTTGAAAATCTCTACAGATTACCTTATTGAAGATGAATCTTTGAAAGCTGACCAGACTGTTGAGCAGAAATTGTATGAAGGATTAAAATCCAGCTTACCTGCAAACATGACGTTAAAAGATTTCAAATCTGCAGATAAAGATCACTCAGGAATCATTTCTTCTGAGAAAGTAGGACCTACTGTTGCAGACGATATCAAGACTCACGGTATTCTTGCTGTAGTTGCAGCATTAGCAGGTATTTTCATCTATATCTTGGTAAGATTTAGAAAATGGCAGTTCTCTCTTGGTGCTGTTGCAGCGTTATTCCACGATGCGGTTATCATTTTGGGAGCTTATTCATTGCTTCACAAGTTTATGCCGTTCAACATGGAGATCAATCAGGATTTCGTTGCTGCGATTCTTACAGTATTAGGATACTCAATCAATGATACGGTAATTATCTTTGACAGAATTAGAGAATACCTGAGAGAGAAAAAATCTTTAACATTAGCGGGTCTGTTTGATGACTCTATCTCAAGCACATTGGGTAGAACATTCAACACTTCATTTACTACGATTCTGGTTATCCTTGCGATCTTTATTTTCGGTGGTGATAACTTGAGAGGATTCATGTTTGCGATGTTAATTGGTATTGGATTCGGTACGTATTCATCCATCTTTATTGCATCTGCAATTGCTTATGACTTCCTTAAAACAGGAAAAGAAGAAGAGGTACACGGAAAAACGACTTCTACAAAAGAAGAACTTGCTTCAAAGTAATACTCACTACAATAAATTAGTAAAGACCGTTTCGAAAGAAACGGTCTTTTTTTATATCCTCTGCCACTTTATGAGTTGATAATCAATTTAAGAGCAGATAACAGATGTTTTCAGGGATGTTGATATTTTCCCTTTAGTAACATTAAATTTTCATGTAATTATTAATTATTTTATTTATCCGTTACTGGTAATTGTTTATTAGTTGTTTTCAGTTTGATTTTATTATTTATTTTTTAGTAAACTTTATTTTTTAAAATTATCTTAAAGTAGAATTATGTTTAATAACTCAAATTTTAGAGATAAAATTATTGTGTGTAATTGCTGAATAATAAAGGATTTTTATGACTTTGTTTTGAAATTGTTATTTTATTTAAAAATTATTAAAAAATAAGAGTTTTATGTAGTTTATTATTTTATATTTACTTAAAACAAAACAAAAATGAAAGTCGAAAAATTATTCATTGCTGTGGCATTATGTGCTGCCAGCTTCCTCTACGCGCAGGTTGGAATTAGCACTCCAAATCCTGATAAAAGTTCTGCATTAGATGTTACAGGCACCAATAAAGGTGTATTGATCCCCAGAATTTCCGATCTCACAACAATAGCTGCTCCAGCTAATGGTTTACTGGTTTATGATCTCAAAAGGCAGGCGTTAACCCAGAACATCGGAACACCCGCTAGTCCAAACTGGATCCCGATAAGTGGGAATGTTGTTAAATTCTTCTATATGCCTTCCATCAGTATTGATACTTCTACTTTAGGAACAGGAAGAACAAAAGATTTATTCCAGCTTTATAAAACGCAGTTTTCTACTCCAAAAGTTTCAAGTACAGGAGCTCCGGGTGCAATTCCCTTTTTTGTAAACGCATCAGATCTGTACTATTATGTGACTGATTTTGACAGTGCGGTGTTAAGCAATGTAAGCATTGATGCCAATGGTATACTTCGCTATGATGTGATAGGATCGGCTACTGCCTGCTCTTTCGTAAATATTGTATTTGTAATCAAATAATTTTAAGAAGCATACAGTCATTATGATCATCCTTTTTCAGGGATGAGTATCTCGTGTACAATTAATTTAAAAAATTGATGATGATGAAAATAAATTCAATATTCCGATATATGCTTATAGCAATAGGTCTTTTTATATCAGGTAAAATGACCTCTCAAGAAATGGTTACACTCCCCAATGGCGGATGTGGAAGACTATTGGATACCAATACCTCAAGTTCAAGTGATGGTGGTTTTCTTTGTTTCAGATTGGGAAAAGAAGCTGCTAATCCGGGTAATATGACTGATACGGACGTCAATTCATTCGCTTCATTGAAACCGGGGACAGGCGCTGGCCTTTTTTGCAGTATGTATGTGGGAGTAGGAACCAATGGAGCCGATTTTCAGGCTAATAAACCTGTGTATATTGACTTTGCTTCAGATGGGTTCAATTTTAATCCCAGTTTTAATGGGGGAAATTTTGTTTTCTATAACAACGGGCAGGAAGTGTACCGTACAGGTATCAATGGACATTTCTTCTTTGATTTTGGTGATAATCAGGGGCGCAGGATTATTAAAGTAATTCCCACAGCAGCATGGGATGAAGTAAGGCTGGATTTTGGAGAAGCTATAGGGGTTGGTTTCTCATTCAGCCAGATGAGAGTGTATAATATTCTCTCAGAATACTATCTGGCTCCCATGACGTATCTGTCTCAGCCTTCGGATAAAACAGTGGCTGCAGGTGGATCAACAACTATGACTGCTGTGATCAATAATACTCCTACAGATGAAACTCCGGATACTATTACTTATCAATGGCAGGTTCTTAACGGAAGTACGTGGACTAATCTGACAAATGGTACCAACTACAGTAATGTTACATCATCCACCCTTACTATTAGCAATGTTCCTGTAGGATTTAATAATAATCAATATCGGGTAGTTGCCAATTCCAGTTTCCATACCTGTTCTTTCCAGGCAATTTCTACTGTTGGAAGACTTTTTGTCAACTCTGTAAATGATCCTGGAACTATATCGGCAGACCAGACGGTGTGTATGGATATCAGCAATGATCCTGCTGCATTTAATCAAACTGCAGCAGCACAGGTAAGTGGTTCAGCAGAATATCAATGGCAAAGTTCAGCAGATAATATAACATTTGTGAATATTACCAATGCAACATCTGTTACGTATGATGCCCCACCAGTTACACAGACTACTTATTATCGCCGGGGCGTGAGGTCTGTACTCAGCGGAAATACCACGGGTTATCAATACACCAATGTGGTAAAAGTAACAGTAAAGCAAAACTGTCTGATCAAATGTATTATTACAAACAGAATGATATGTACAAAGTTGAATTCCAATTAAATAGATTGATTTCTAATTGATTATACAAGCCTGTTTCAAAAGAAAAATTTGTAACAGGCTTTTTTCTTGCTTATTATCTGATTTTTATTCACTGTAGATGCTAAAAGTAAATTATTCATGTTATACTTCTTTAATACATGGAAATTTAGAACCATTATTTTTAAGATTTGATTAATTTTGCACCATCATGGAAAATTCAAAGAAAAAAGCAGCTATAGGCTTTATATTTATTACTTTACTGATTGATATTACAGGGTGGGGAATCATTATTCCTGTTGTTCCTAAATTAATTGAGGAACTTATTCATGCAGATATTAGTGAAGCCGCAAAATATGGTGGCTGGCTTGGATTTGCCTATGCATTTACCCAATTTATATTCTCTCCACTTGTTGGAAACCTGAGTGATAAATATGGGCGCAGACCTGTGATTCTGATCTCTCTTTTCGGATTTGCCGTGGATTATATTTTCCTTGCTCTGGCACCCACAATCTGGTGGCTGTTTCTCGGAAGAATTATTGCCGGAATAACTGGCGCAAGTGTCACTACGGCCAGTGCCTACATAGCAGATATTTCCACTGATGAAGACAGAGCCAAGAATTTTGGACTGATAGGCGCTGCTTTTGGGCTCGGATTTATTATAGGTCCGGTTCTGGGAGGAGTACTTGGACATTATGGAGCCAGAGTTCCTTTCTATGCTGCTGCGGGCTTGTGTCTGCTTAATTTCCTGTATGGATATTTCATCCTTCCTGAAAGTTTGGATAAAGATAAAAGAAGAGAATTTGACTGGAAACGTGCAAACCCAATTGGTTCATTTAAATTTTTAGGTAAGCACCCTGAAATTTCAGGACTTATTCTTTCCTTAATATTGATTTATATTGCAGGTCATGCTGTACAGAGCAACTGGAGCTTCTTTACGATGTATAAATTCAACTGGACAGAAAGAATGGTGGGGATTTCATTAGGAGTTGTTGGTTTATTGGTTGGTCTTGTACAAGGTGGGCTTATCAGATGGACTACCCCGAGGCTTGGAGAGCAGAAAAGTATTTATTACGGACTGGCTTTCTATGCAGTAGGAATGCTGCTGTTTGCTTTTGCCTCTGAAGGATGGATGATGTTTGTATTTTTAGTTCCTTACTGTTTAGGGGGAATCTGTGGACCGGCATTACAGTCCGTCATCACAAAAAGTGTTCCTTCCAATGAGCAGGGTGAACTTCAGGGAGCGTTGACGAGTTTAATGAGTGCAACTTCTATAATCGGGCCTCCGATGATGACGAACCTGTTTTACTTTTTCACGCATGATGAAGCGCCATTCAAGTTTTCTGGTGCTCCATTCTTTTTAGCATTTATTTTAATGGCAATCAGCGTTGTGATTACTTATTCTGCATTTCAGAAAAAACAAAAAGTAAAAATAGAAAAGGAGTTTTAGAATCAATAGATTTGTTCTATTCCGAACATATTTGCCGCTCCGGATTCAATCTATTCAATAATTTTACAGGAGCAGTTTTTCTGCTTTTTTAAACACAAAATAAATTATGAATACATTAGACCTGGAAAAATATTTCGAACGGATTCATTTCTCCGGAACTCCGGAAATGAGTATGGAGGTATTGAAAGCAATACACCAGCTTCATCCTAAACATATTCCTTTTGAGAATATTGACTCTTACACAGGAACAGTTCCTTCTCTGGATCTGGAAGATATTTTTAAAAAACTGGTTACAGAATCAAGAGGCGGATATTGCTATGAACAAAATTTACTTTTAAAAGAAGTTCTTTCCAGTTTGGGATTTCATGTTGAATTACAATTGGGAAGGGTAGTATGGCGAAGAGAAGAAGACAGCAGTGCTGCCAGAAGTCATTTGATGTTGATTGCTGATGTAGAAGGCCAGAAATATCTTGTAGATTGTGGCTTTGGAACAACTACACTTACTACACCTTTATTGTTGAATAACGAAGAACCCCAGCAGACCCCGAACGGACTCTTTAAGATTTCACAAAAAGAAGGAGTGTATTTCCTGTGGATCTGGAAAGAAAAATGGCTGCCGATTTATCGTTTTGCATTAGAACGGGTAGAACACGGAGACCTTGAAATTTCTAACTGGTACTTATCTACACATCCTGAATCCAACTTCAAAAAAAATCTGGTACTCTCCAAAGTAGATGCAGAAGCCCGATATACTTTCACTGAAAATACATTAAATATAAGACATGAAAAAGGTGAAAAAGAATCTGTTTTGATTCATAATAATGAAGAATTGTTTGCTATGCTGAAAAATACTTTCGGACTGAAAGAAAATGCAATAGAAGCATTGAAAGCAAAAATTTGAAATTGATATTCTTTTACAATACAAACGGGAAGCTCAGCAAGCTCCCCGTTTTTTGAAATCTGATTTTTATGAAAATTATGGATAAAGGGATTTCGTCCCGTTACTTACAATATTGCTGCCCAATCCTGAGAATGATACAGAGAAATTGCTGGTATTAAAGCTTAAAGAACCTGTAGGAGTACAAAGTCCCAGTGCATAACGACATTGTCCGTAAGCTCCTGTTTTTTTCGTAATCTTACTCTCGCTTTTCGCTTTTCCTAAACTGATATATCCCCAATCGCTTACATCTGCATTGGAAACGGTAGAACCTGAATAATAAATTGTAATCTGATATCCGGCTTCACCTCTCTTGGAGCCCCATAGCCAGCTTGCTGTCCACCATTGTTTATACCAGGTAGAAACTACTTTTGCAGCCTGATTATTGTTGGAAGCTTCCGTACTTCCACGCGGATCCATCATGATAAGACCTCCGAAAATATTGTCCCAGATAATCCCTGAATCTTTGTAAAAACACAATGTAGTAAACTTTCCGTTTTTACTGTTCCATGTTATTTCCATAACATTTGTACCGGATTTTACTTCTTCAGTGACAGCCTCTTTCAATCCCTGTTGAGCTGTTGTCAGATCATCTCCGGTATACAAATCTCCAATTTTTCCAATCTTTACAGAAGAAGGATCCATGATGTTACCGGATGCGATAAACTGATCTTTGTCGGTGATCAGGCTTTTGGAAATGTCAATGCTTTTTTGGGTTGAAATTTTACCCAATACTTTTACTTCTGCAATCTGCAGATCATTGTTCAGGTACGTTTCAAGATTTTTTCCGGATTCATTGAGTTGAAGCTGTACCGCTTCAGGAACAATTTGAGAGGAAAGAGGAGTGATCTCTTTTTTCAGGTCTGCGACGGTAGTTTTTGCCTGAACTATTTCCTGTTGATTGATTTCGTTGTTTTCATTTTGGCAGCTATTGAGTGCCAATACCGATAAGAGGGCGAAAACTTTAAAAGTAGTCACTAGTTTTTTCATAATGGATATTTGTTTGGTTGTGCATTATAAATATACTGAATTGTTGTGTAATTCTCATTGTTTTGAATTAAGTATTTGTTAATTCGTAGGTGATAGGTAGTAGGTGGCAGGGATTAGGGAAAATATTCTGTGAAATAATAATGGAGGTTGATTCAAGTCAATAGTGAATCTTGCTTTGCAAGTGAATGGTGAATTTTTTGAAGGAGATACATAATAATAACCTAAATAAAATCAGAAACAAAAGCTCACAACTCATAACTAAAAACTTGCAACTCATAACTACCAACAACACTGAACTTCCACTCTTATTTTACAAAATCTTAAAATTTGTTTAAATTTTTAGTTTACCATCTATAAATGCAATAATCTTTTGTAATTTTACAGGATGGAATTAAGCATTGGAGAAATGGCACTCATTGCCATTGCAATCGTTGTATTATTCGGTCCGGATAAACTGCCTCAGATTGCGCGTGACTTAGGTGCAGGCGTTAGAAAAATGCGTGGAGCAGTAGAAGATATCAAAACTGAAATCATGAAGGAAACAGATAATCCTGTTTCTGAAATAAAGCGTGAGATTGAAAAGGTAAAAGATGCTGCCAAAGATTTTAATCCGATGAAAGATATCGAAAAAGATATTTTAACGGAGCCTGGAACTCTTGCTTCTAATGAACCTCCGAAACTGAAGCCCGCAGATGATGAGACTCATGAGGGACCTGTAAGCAGATAATACAATGGAGGAAATCATTCAGGAAGATAAGAAGGTATTTCTTTACCTTAACAATTTGGGCGATTCATCTTTTGACCAATTTTGGATGCTTATTTCAAGTACCTGGATCTGGGTGCCTCTTTATATTATATTTCTTTATTTTTTATACAAAAATTATCAACTAAGAACTTTAGTTTTTATTCTCATATTTATAGGACTTGGAGCGGTAGTTTCCGATCAGCTGGCCAATATTTTCAAATACGGAGTAGCGAGGTTAAGACCATGTCATGACCCAACTTTGGAGCATCATATGAGAATTGTAAAATGTGGAGGACAGTTTGGGTTTTATTCTGCCCACGCTTCCAATACCTTCTTTTTGGCAACGTATTTAGGTATTTTACTGAAAAAGAAGATTAAATGGTTTCCTTATGCTATATTTGCATGGGCTCTGGTTGTTTCGTACAGCCGAATTTATTTAGGAGTGCATTTCCCAATTGATATTTTGGTGGGGGCGTTTGTTGGATCTTTGTTGGGAGTGATATTTGGTGCACTCGCCAAAAAAGTGATCAATAAACAAACTATAACCTCATGAAAAAAACTTTATTATTAGTAACTTCCCTTTGTTTCTCCCTTAATTTTTATGCTCAGGATAAAAAACTGGCTGAAGACTGTTTTAATAAAGCTGATTATAAGTGTGCCGAAGAGCAATACTTAAAACTGGCAGAGAAAGAACAGATTCAAAAATTTCAGTCGGAATATTATGATTATCTCGGGACGGCTCAGCGAAGGCTGGGGAAGACCACTCAGGCTTTTAAATCCTATGATTCTGCCTTAAAAGCAAATCCTATGTCGGTTTCCGTTTATGTCAACCTTTCATCGCTTTACAGTCAGAAAGGAAATAAGGTAAAAGCACTGGAATATATAGAAAAAGGATTGAAAGTGAATGCTGAGACTCCGGATTTATATCTTACCCGTTCCAAAATCTATGACAGCCAAGGGAAAAAAGATCTTGCTATCAAAGACCTTAATCAGATTCTGACTTTTGCACCCGATAATATTTTTGCAAAAACAGGACTCGCCAATCTGAAAAAAAATAATGGTGACCTGGACGGTGCTTTAAAAGATTACAATACCCTTCTTTCTGAGAAACCGGAATCATTGCTTTACAACGGCCGTGCTGATGTGTATTTTAAAATGAAAAAATATAAAGAAGCACTTACCGATGCTAATAAAGCCATTTCGATAGATCCGAAATTCGCACAATCCTATGTGAGCAAAGCCATGATTCTGATGGATACTTCCAAACTTAAAGAAGCCTGCGCAAATCTGGATAAAGCAGTTGCTTTGGGCTATGAAAAAGCGGTGCTGACAGATTCCTATGCTAAATGCGGCAAAAAATAAATTGAGATTCCAATCCCAGTCATTAAAATAAATTCAAACTAAAATACCACAATCAGGTTTAGCAGTTTAAAAAACGAATAAAGAGAAAGAGAGATGTTGAATATTGTTCTAGTAGAACCCGAAATACCGAATAACACAGGAAATATCGGAAGATTATGTGTAGGAACCGAAAGCAGATTACACCTGGTTCACCCATTTGGATTTGTAATTAATGATAAAAACCTGAAGCGTTCCGGATTGGATTATTGGGTACATCTCGATGTTTCTGAATATGCAGATATTGAAGAGTGGATACAGCAGATCCCTGATAAGTCCCGTGTTTTTTTAATGAGTTCACATGCTGAAAAATCATATCTGGAAACCGATTTTCAGGATGGAGATTGGCTGGTTTTCGGAAAAGAGAGTGTAGGACTGAGTAAAGAGGTTCTGGACCGTTTTGAAAATCATCTGACCATTCCTATGTCAAAACTGATCAGAAGCTTTAATATTGCCAATTCCGTTGCTTTTGTAGTGGGTGAGGCGAAAAGACAGATCAATCTGAAATAAAAGTTGATCTTATATTTTTAATCAAATAATAAGATTTAAAGCTGGATAAATCAAAGACCCTTCTGAATTAAGAAGGGTTTTAATCGTTATGATAAGGCTTGCCCTGCAAAATCTGATCAGCACGGTAGAGCTGTTCCACAATAAAAAGGCGGATCATCTGGTGGGTAAAGGTCATTTTGGATAATGACATTTTCTCATTTGCTCTGCTGTAGATCTCTTCAGAAAAGCCATAAGCACCTCCAATCAGAATATGTACTTTTTTTACAGAAGAATTCATCCAGGTATCAATTTTCTGTGCAAATTCACGGCTGGTAAACTGTTTTCCTTTTTCATCAAGAATCACTACCAGATCGTTTTTATCAATATGATTTAAAAACAATTTAGCTTCTTCTTTTTTAAGAAGATCAGGAGATAGGTTTTTAGCATTTTTAACATCCGGGATTTCAGTGATTTCAAAATTCCAGTGTTTGGGTAAACGGTTGAGATAATAATTGATTAAAGACATAATTTCCTTATCGTCTGTTTTACCGATACAAAGTAAACTGATTCGCATTGTAAGAAGTTTCAGAGGGCAAAGATACGGCTTCAGGAAGGAAAGTTCAAAGTTTTGGGTTGAATGTTGATGGTAGTTTTTTTGCTAGTTGCTAGTTGCTAGTTGCTAGTTGCTAGTTGCTAGTTGCTAGTTGCTAGTTGCTAGTTGCTAGTTGCTAGTTCTATTTCGGTTATTATTATCTTGTATCTCCTTCAAAAAATTCACCATTCACTTGCAAAGCAAAATTCACTATTGACTTCTACCAACCTTCATTACTATTTCACAGAGTATTTTCCCTAATCCCTGCTACCTAATTCCTACCACCTATCACCCTTTATCTTTTCCCTATTTAATTTAATTCCCCTACATTTGTATAAAGACAAACAGATCGATGAGTGTAAAGGTTCCCAGATTTATTTTGAAGATTCAAGAGTTTTTTGACAGCATCCATATTCCTGTTTTGGGAATATCGCTTTGGCAGATGTTTCAGATCTATATTTCCGGGATTTTCAAAGGAAAAATAGGGAGGAAAGCCGCTGCTATTTCCTGGAGCTTTACCATCAGTTTATTCCCGTTTCTTCTGTTTTTGCTTTCTGTTTTACCTTACATGCCGCATTATGACAAGCTTCAGTTCTATATTTTTGATGTACTGATGCATAATGTTTTCCCTTCTAATATGGAAGGAGATGTCAGAGGATATATAGAAAACAATATTATTCCAAATATGAGAGGGATCAGTAATCTGACCATTGTTCTGGCACTTGTTTTTGCTACGAATGGTACATTTTCTCTGATCAATGGCTTTAATGAAAATACGGATGAAAAGCTGAGTGATGTAAAAGAGTTTATTCTTTCATTCTTTATCACAATAGGCTTTATTACCATTGTTTTTTTAGCACTTTTCGGCGTGTATTATGTGGAGGTCGTGATGAAGCTTTTTACACCAGCTTATGATATTACCTGGCTTGTAGATAACCTTTCCAGTATTATTGGATTCGTTTCTTTTCCGCTTTTTTATTTTATCCTTCTGACTTTATTTTACTGGCTGGGGACTGTTAAAATTACAAGATTCCGTCAGGCAGTTCCCGGTGCTATTTTAACCACAATACTATTTGTTGTTACTACTTATATTTTTGCTATTTATGTAAAGGATATTGCGAGGTACAACGTCCTTTACGGATCCATTGGAAGTATGATTCTGCTGATGGTTTGGGTGAATGTGAATGTATATCTGCTTTTATTCGGAAATGAACTGAATATGGCTATCAGAAAGCTCAGAATAGAAAAGCTGCTGTCTGATGAAATCCAGAGAGAAACCATACACTATCATACCCAGATTACAGAACCTGACTTTGATGGTGATGAAGAGCATAAGAGAAAGCTGGAAAACCGGAAGAAAGATTAATTCTCTTCCAGTTCGGGATTTTCTTTTGAACTTACACTTAATATGGTAAACCCTGCAATGGCAGCTATAAAAGAAGCAATCAAAATAGCAAATTTAGCTTCATCCTGAATAGGAATTTCTCCTTTAAAGGATAGCAGTGCAATGAAAATGGACATGGTAAATCCAATTCCGGCCAATAAACCTACACCAATCATCTGAAGCCAGTTGCTGTTTTGAGGCAGGGAACTCAGCTTTAATTTGATCGCAATGAGCGAAAACAGATTGATACCGATCAGTTTACCCAATACCAGACCGCAAATAATTCCTAAACCTAATGTACTTGTAACACCGGCAACCATTTCACTGGAAAAAGTGATGTTGGTATTCGTTAAAGCGAATATAGGCATGATCAGAAAGCTTACCGGAATGTGAAGCTGATGCTCCAGTTTTTCCAATGGTGATATTTCTACATTCGAAGCGTTGGTAGGGATTGAAAATGCGAGTAAAACACCCGCTATTGTGGCATGAATTCCGGAGTGATGAAGGAAATACCATAAAAATAGTCCTGGAATAATATAAAATATAGTTTTGGTTACCTTTAAGAAATTTAAAATAAATAATAAGGCAGTCACCCCAAAAGAGAGTAGAAGATAAGTCCAGTGAATCTGCTCGGTATAGAAAATTGCAATCACAAGAATAGCTCCCAGATCGTCTACAATAGCCAATGCCGCTAAAAATATCTTGATAGAGTTGGGGATCTTTTTACCCAGCATGGAGATAATAGCCAGTGAAAAAGCGATATCTGTAGCCATAGGAATTCCCCAGCCATTGCTGTATTCTGTTCCGGTATTGAAAATACTGTAGATTCCTGCTGGAATAAGCATTCCGCCCACCGCTGCAAAAATAGGCAGTGAAGCATTTTTAAAGGATGAAAGTTCTCCTTCTACAAGTTCCCGTTTTATTTCAAGACCTACCAGAAGGAAGAATACTGCCATCAATCCGTCATTGATCCAGATGCTGACAGGATATTCCAATCCAAAAAGATGGGTACCCACTTCTTTGTCTAAAAAATGCTGGAAGTTCTCCGCAGCAGATGAATTGGCAATAAGTAATGAAACAAGTACACAGAAAATAAGAATAATTCCTGAAGACTGGCTGTTGTTGAAAAATTTTTTAAAATAAAGAGATAAATTCATGTTTATGATTGTAGTCGTCTCACTCTTGAAACACCATTAATATTCTTAAGTTTTTTGAAGGTTTCCTCCAGCTGACCTTTATTTTTGACTTCGAGAATAATATTTCCAGTGAAAACACCATTGTTGGATTCAATGGAGAGACTCTTCATATCCATTCCCATACTTCCGCTGATGACAGTGGTGATATCATTGATCATACCCATTCTGTCAAGTCCTTCAATTTCAATTTTCACTCTGTTTTTGAAGCTTTCGGCATTCACCCATTTGGCAGGAATGACACGGTAGTCATATTGTGCTCTCAGGTTGATGGCATTCGGGCAGCTATCACTGTGAACTTTAATTCCGTCTGAAATAGTGATGAATCCGAAAATTTTATCTCCCGGAATCACGGTACAGCATTTTGCATAGCTGTAGTTTAGTTTTTCCTCATCTTTCCCAAAGATAATCATGTCAAGGTTTTCCTCTTTTGGTTCCTCGAAATGCTGATTTTTTGGCGGAGATTTTCTGAATCTTGAAAGCAAGTTGTTAAATACGTTTTTACTTTCAAGATATTTTCTCAAACTGCTGACATCCAGTTCGTTGCTTTGGAATTTAAGAAACAATTCTTGAGAAGATTTTAAATTAAAGAACTTTTGAAGTTTATTAATTTCCTCATCATTGAAATTGATTTTCGCATGACGAAGTTTTCTTTGCAGGATTTCTTTTCCTTCCTCTACCAGTTGGTTTTTCTGAGAGTTCAGATAACTTTTGATCTTTGATTTGGCTTTCGATGTTACTACGAATTCCAGCCAGTCAGATTTTGGTTTCTGATTCTGTGAAGAAAGGATATCTACCTGATCTCCGTTTTGAAGGGTATAAGAAATGGGAACCAATTTTCCATTGATTTTGGCACCCAGACATTTCATCCCCAAGTCGGAATGGACTGAGAAGGCAAAATCCAGGGCAGTAGCATTGGTTGGCAAAATTTTAATTTCTCCTTTCGGGGTAAATACAAATACCTCTTTGGAGTATAAATTAAGCTTAATATTATCCAAAAGCTCCGAAGTAGAAAGATTCTGCTGCTGTTCCAGTACTTCGCGGATTTCAGTTACCCATTTTTCAAAGTTTCTGTCATCAGAACTCTGTTTGTAACCTTCTTTGTATTTATAGTGGGCAGCAACTCCTTTTTCAGCAATTTCATCCATTCTTTCCGAACGGATCTGTACTTCAATCCATTTTTTGTCCGGTCCTAAAACCGTTAAGTGTAAACTTTCGTATCCTGTAGAACGGGGTTGCGTAATCCAGTCACGCATTCTTGACGGGTTACTGTGGTATACATCTGTAACGATGGAGTAAATTTTCCAGGCTAAAAACTTTTCATTTTTTGCATCTGATTTATAAATAATCCTGATGGCATAGTTATCAAAAACTTCCTCAAAAGAAACTCCCTGTTTCAGCATCTTTCTGTAAATGGAAGAGATGGCCTTTGCACGGCCTTTAATTTTAAAGTTTAAGCCCTCTTCACCAAGTCTTGCAGATACTTCTTTGGTAAACTCGTTAATATATCGTTCACGGTTTTCTTTGGCAAGTTCCAATTTTTCCGTGATCTCGTTATATACTTCGGGGCTGTTATATTTTAAGGAAAGATCTTCCAGCTCAGATTTGATGTTGTACAATCCAAGACGGTGGGCCATTGGAGCATAGATATAAACCGTTTCTGAAGCGATTTTTTTCTGCTTATCCGGGGCCATACTTTCCAGAGTCCGCATATTGTGAAGACGGTCTGCAATTTTGATCAGAATAACCCTGAAATCCTCAGATAAAGTCAATAGCAGTTTTCTGTAGTTTTCAGACTGTACAGAGATATTCTGGTGGTTCATGATGGAAATCTTCGTCAGACCATTCACGATACTGGCAATTTTTTCTCCAAAGATTTTTTTCAGATCCTCATAAGTATAATCGGAGTCTTCAATCACATCATGCAAAAGCGCACAGGCAATAGAAGTAGCTCCCAGACCAATCTCTGTCGCTACAATTTTAGCAACAGCAATAGGGTGGTAGATGTAAGGTTCCCCAGATTTTCTCCTTTGATCCTTATGAGCATCCAAAGCGATATCGAATGCTTTTCGGATGAGTTTGTTATTTTCCTCATCCAACGTTCTGTATGTGTTAGAAATCAAGTCCTTATATCTGGCAAGGATCTCTTTATTCTCTTGTTCTAAATCGTAACTCATTTGTGCGCATACCTATAATAAGACGAAAATACGAAATTTTTTAGTTTTTTCAAACATAAAAGATCCGCAGAATACACTACGGATCTTTGGTTATTAGGTTTTAAGCCGATTAGAATTTCACTTCAGAATTCATACCGTCGCTTGACGTTTTAATTTTTATATCAGGGCTGTTCTGTATTTCAGCTCTGTTTCTTGCATCAATATACTTTTTAATAGTGTCATAATTGGTTTCATTGATATTCATATTTTCAAACAAATATGATTTCAAAGCTGCATTCTGAATAAATGCATTCCGGGCAATATCAATCTGATTGATATCATTCACGGTAACACTTGCCAGATATTGGGAATTATTAGAACCATTATTAAGGTATACAATGTAATCTGAGTTTTCAAATCCTGAATTTTCCAGATCACTTTCCAGTTTTTTGTAGTCGCTGTGATGATCAAATAGTCCAGCTAATATATGTGACATAGTTAATTGGTTTTAAAGTTATGACTAAAGTTAGTAATAATTTTCTGATTATCATTGTGTTTAAGGCAATATAATTTGTTAATTAATATTCTGTTTTCAATAGAAAATGATAATATCTATGAATAATTATTGAACAGGTGTTTAATTTTAACAATTGAATAATATTTGAGTTTGTAGAACAAAAGCTTCCAAACTTCTACTTTAGTAAGATTTGGGAAGGACAGTGAAGATTATTTTCTTAAGCCAAAATGAAAGTCATTATTAGAGAAATTGTTTATTATTCATGGTACTAGCAATGTGTTTGTGCCAATAGGGGATATGTACTAAGAATATTATTTTTTAAGTTTACCCGAAAAAATAAATAATATCCAAAATAGAAAACCAAAAATAATATCAAATATGATATTCAATGACTTTCCTTCATGGGATGTTATGCTACTAAGAATATCAATTATTATCAAAATTCCACAAAACTTCAACAAATATGTAATTGCCCTAATAATATCCTTCATTATTATTTTGTATTCTACATTCTGTTTCTTTAGCATTTTCATTGTGTTTTTTATTAAGTTTAATTGATCAAATATTCCTGAATAAATCAAATTTTTGTTTATGATATAAAAATAATCAAAATTACATTATTAGGTTATGTATTATATAGAAGAAATTATTTTCTTCAACTGAAATTACAAACATTGGAGGAATAAAGGTTTTATTGTATTATGTTCGTGAGTGAGATGCTTTGGTTTAATTCTAGTTATATTATTTCATCAATAAATAAAAAAAGCCCCGAAAATAACTTTCAGGGCTTTCATTGGTTAAAAAATTGAATATAATTAAATTCTTTCGTTTTTGATTTCCTCTACAATTTCGGGATTTAAAAGCGTGCTGATATCTCCAAAATTACTGAAGTCACCCTCTGCAATTTTTCTAAGGATTCTACGCATAATCTTTCCTGAACGCGTTTTCGGAAGTCCGGAAACAAACTGTATCTTATCCAGCTTGGCAATAGGCCCGATCTGATCTGAGATCAGCTGGTTGATTTCTTTTTTAAGATTTTCTTTATCACGGCCTTCTCCTGTTTCTTTAAGGGTTACATAGCCATATAAGGCATTTCCTTTGATGTCGTGCGGATAACCTACAATAGCAGATTCCGCAACGGCAGGGTGCTGGTTGATGCTGTCTTCAATAGGAGCTGTTCCCAGATTGTGTCCGGAAACGATGATCACATCATCTACACGTCCGGTAATTCTGTAATAACCAACTTCATCCCTTAGTGCACCATCTCCGGTGAAATATTTCCCCGGGAAAGCGGTAAAATAGGTTTCCTTATATCGTTGATGGTCTCCCCAGATCGTTCTTGCGATTCCCGGCCATGGAAAACGGATGCAAAGATTTCCGGTTACCTGATTTCCTGTAATTTCATTTCGTTTATCATCCATCAAAACAGGTTGTACACCCGGCAATGGAAGAGTGGCATAAGTAGGCTTAGTTGGCGTTACAAAAGGAAGTGGCGAAATCATAATTCCTCCTGTTTCCGTCTGCCACCATGTATCTACGATTGGACATTTTTTCTTTCCAACATGATCGTTGAACCAATGCCACGCCTCATCGTTGATAGGTTCACCTACGGAACCAATGACTTTCAGAGAGCTAAGATCATGCTTATCTACCCACTCAGCACTTTCTTTTGCTAAAGAACGGATGGCTGTAGGAGCGGTGTAGAACTGAGTGATCTTATGTTTTTCAATCACTTCCCAGAAACGGTCCGGTTCAGGATAGGTAGGTACACCTTCAAAAATTACGGTGGTAGCCCCATTTAATAAAGGTCCGTAAAGAATGTAAGAATGTCCTGTGATCCACCCGATATCTGCAGTACACCAATAGATATCATTTTCCTTATAATTAAATACATTTTTGAATGTATAAGCGGTATATACCATATAACCGGCACAGGTATGAAGCATTCCTTTTGGTTTTCCTGTAGATCCGGAAGTATATAAAATGAAAAGCGGATCTTCAGAATCCATAATTACCGTAACGAAATCAGCAGAAGCTTTCTCATACAGATCGGCCATCCAGTGATCTCTTCCTTCTTTCATTTTAATTTCGTTGTGGGTTCTCTTAACGACAAGAACGTTTTCAACCGTTGGTGTTTTTTCCAAAGCATCATCAACAATACTTTTCAGGTCAAGAACTTTATTTCCTCTGTAGCTTCCATCTGATGTGATCACCATTTTTGCTTCACAGTCATTTACCCTCGAAGCTACTGCGGAAGCTGAGAATCCTGCAAAGATTACAGAGTGTACTGCTCCCAGCTTTGCACAGGCAAGCATTGTAATAGCCAATTCAGGAATCATAGGAAGATAAATACAGACTCTGTCTCCTTTTTTAATACCCATATCGTGTAAAACATTGGCTGTTTTATTCACACGGGTATACAGTTCCTGATAAGAAATATGCTGTGCTTCTTCCTTTGGATCGTTAGGTTCCCAGATAATGGCTGTTTTATCTCCTCTTATGGCAAGATGCCTGTCTATACAGTTTTTGGTAATATTGAGTTTAGCGTTTTTGAACCAGGTAATTTTAGCTTCATTCATATCGTACTTAACAACCTTGCTCCATCGTTGGTACCACACGAAATTTTGATCAGCTACCTTATCCCAGAATTTTTTAGGATTTTTGATAGACTTTTTATAATCTTCAAAATACTGTGGTAAATCTTCTATTAAGTAATTTCTCATATCCCTTTCGTTTTTTGAAATTTGAATTTATTTTATTTTAAATTTATGTTTAATTTCTGGCTTAGGCCCTGTATTCCTTGATTTTTTCCTGAATCTCATCAATGATTTTTTCATCATCAATCGTTGAAGGAATCTGAAAATCTTTTCCGTCAAGTAAAGTTCGGATCAGTTTTCTTAAAATCTTTCCCGATCGTGTTTTAGGTAAACGTTTGACAACCATAGCGTTTTTCAGAAAAGCTACCGCGCCAATTTTGTTGCGGACCATCTGAATGATATCTTTTTCAATAGCTTCTTCAGAAATGGTTGAGCCGTTCTTTAAAACCACTGTAGCAAAAGGAACCTGTCCTTTTAAATCATCATCAATACCTACCACAGCACATTCCGCGACATCAGGATGTGAAGAAACAATTTCCTCCATTTCAGAAGTTGAAAGTCTGTGTCCCGCAACGTTGATCACATCATCAACTCTTCCTGTGATGAAAATATAGCCATCTTCATCCCGAATAGCTCCGTCTCCAGAAAAATAATACCCTTTGTACTGAGACAGATAGCTGTTTTCAAAACGTTTGTAGTCTTTCCATATTCCAAGCATGGCACCGGGGGGAAGAGGAAGTTTAATCACCAGATAACCTTCATGGTGAGGATCGAGTTCCAATCCGTTTTCATCAAAGATTTTAATGTCATATCCCGGAACAGGTTTTCCTGCGGATGCTCTTTTGATCTGATAACTTTCATCATGGGTCAGCAGTCCAAGCATAGGCCATCCGGATTCTGTCTGCCACCAATGGTCTATAGCCGGAACTCCGATATGTTCAGCAAACCAGTCCAGGGTAGCTACATCACATCTTTCGCCCGCCAGAAATTGTTTTTTGAAATGGGTTAAATCATATTTTTTGACCAGTTCTCCATTCGGATCTTCTTTTTTGATTGCTCTGATAGCGGTAGGTGCAGTAAACATCACTGAAACCTTATATTCTGAAATGATTCTCCAAAACGTTCCTGCATCAGGGGTCATGATAGGTTTTCCTTCAAAAATAATAGTCGTATTTCTGTTGATGAGTGGTCCATACACCGAAAAACTATGGCCAACTGCCCATCCGAAATCTGAAGCAGCCCAATAGGTTTCTCCGGCTTCCACTCCGTAAACAGATGTCATGGAGAACTTTAAAGCAGTAGCGTAACCTCCGGTGTCACGAACAATGCCTTTTGGCTTTCCTGTAGTTCCGGATGTGTAAAGCAGATAAAGTGGATGGGTAGATTCCACAGAAATACACTCTGTAGGAGCTGATTTTTCAACCAGTTCTTCATAATCAATCAGTCCATCGAACATTTCATCCTGATTATCTACTAATTTTCTGTTGTACACAACAATGTGGTCTACTTTATCCTGTGCCAGCTCAATAGCTTTTTCCACCAGCGGGAGGTAAGGAATTCTTTTAGCAATTTCTACCCCTGCAGTTGCTGTGATTAAAACTTTTGGTTTGCAGTCGTCAATTCTTACCACAAGTTCATGGGGAGCAAAACCACCGAAAACCACATTGTGAATAACTCCGATTCTCGCACATGCCAACATGGCAAAAAGAGTCTGAGGGATCATAGGCATATAAATAACCGCCGTGTCTCCTTTTTTTAATCCTAAAGAAACCAGACCTCCTGCGAATTTTGAAATTTCCTCTTTCGCCTGATTGAAGGTGTAGGTTTTCTTTTGACTGGTGACAGGAGAATCATAAATAATTGCAACCTGATCTCCGAATCCGTCATCAATGTGCTTGTCTATACATAGGTAACACATATTGAGCTTTCCGTCGGAAAACCATTGAGGGTAATCATTTTCATCTTTTGAAAGAATCTGTTTGGGGAAATCAAACCATTGTATTTCTCCAGCCTGTTCTTTCCAGAAATCCTCTTTATATTCTATGCTTTGTTTAAATAATGTATCAGTATCCATATCAATAGTCTTGTGTTTGTTTTTTGCTTATCCTTATCAAGGTTTTAAAGCTTGACAAGGATACTTGCGAGCCGGAGGCGAAGCAATCTCTTAATACTCTTAATGTCTTTATGAATCTTAATGGTTAATTTTATACGTTAAAACATTTCTTCAATCTGCTGCATCAGTTTTTTGATAGAGTAGGGTTTTGTGATGTAAGCATCAGCGCCCATTTCCAGACCTTTTTCAATATCTCTTGGATTGTTTTTGGCACTCAGAAAGATAACTTTGGTATCTCTCAGTTTTTCATCCTGTTTGATAAGGTCCAAAGTGCTGTAGCCATCAAGATTCGGCATCATAATGTCGAGAAGAATCACATCCGGGACCATTGTTTTCAAAAAGTCGAGGACTTCCGTACCGTCACGGGCAATATAAACGTCATAACCATTTTTTTTGAAGCTGTATTCCAGCGACATTAGTATTTTGTGTTCGTCATCCGCAATAATTATCTTTCTCATAAAAGGGTTTTAATGGTGTTCAACTTCATCTGTAATCTCTTTTTTCATTTTTTCGGGAATGCTTATGGTGAAAGTTACGCCCAATCCGCTGTTTTCGGCTTTTATACTTCCTCCGTGTGCCTGTACTATCTTTTTGGAAATGGCGAGTCCTAGCCCGCTTCCTGTTGGTTTTATAATATTTTGATTTTTAGACTGATAAAACTTATCAAAAATCATTTCCAGGTCTTCCTCCGGAATATGTTTCCCGGTATTGAAAATGCTAATGGCCAGCTGTTGGTCTTTTTCAAATAATTTGGTCTGGATGGTTCCCTGCTCATCTGTAAATTTTAATGCATTTCCCCAGATATTCTGAAACAGCTGAATCATTCTCGCTTCATCATATTCAAATATAAACTGATTCAGGAGATTAACTTCACTTAAATGAATATTTTTCTGCTGTATCAGGTGAAGAAGCGGGTTTAATGCTTTTTTATAGGTTTCAATAATATTATTTTCCTGAATGTGTAGAGAGATTTCACCATGCTGTAGTTTGTCCAGATAGAGAATATCATTGATGATTTCACTTAGTCTGTCGGATTCTGTAACGATATTATTTAAAAATTCCTGTTTGATATCAAAAGGAATATCATCGTCATCGGCTAAAATTTCTCCCGCAGAACGGATAGCGGTGATCGGGGTTCGCAGTTCATGGGCAACAGAATCCAGAAAGTCGTCTTTTTGGCGGTCTTTGACGATCAGGTTTTCGTTGGCTGTTCTCAGATCGTCAGACAGTTTTTGCAGCTCTTCGGACTGTTCGGTAAGCTTTTTATTTAAACTGATATTTTCCTGAGATTCTTCAAGGATATTTAAGACCTCTTTTAAAGATATTTTATCTTCTTTGGTGACACCTTCAATTAATATTTTTGCCGAAGCTGTCCCGATTCTTCCAGCCAACAGGTTTTCCGAAAATTTAATAAATCTGGAATCGGCAGTTTCCGTTTTGGAATCAATATTATATTTTAAATTAAAAATTCGCAGAGCTTGTTCTGTTTTGTTTTTGCCTAAAAAACGCTCAAGAATATTCTGAATGTCTGAAATATAGGCTGTTCCCCGCCAGATAAAAGCATTTTCATGATTCTGAATATATTTGTCAATATCTACATACAGCTCAGCAAAGTTTCTTTCACGGTAATTTCCTTTAGAACTGACGGAAACAATCGTAAACAGGCTTGTATTCACCAGCATTGACCAAAAGAAAATCTGTGGAATTCTTCCCAGATAAGGAATTGTGAAAAATCCGAAAGCATCATACATCTCTCTCAGTACCCCTTTGAGCTCCTGATTGTATGAAAAATAATACTGGGGAATAATCAATCCGAAATAACAGATTGCTAATCCTGCTATAAGTCCCGTAACAGCACCTTTATAGCTTCCTCTTCTCCAGAATAAAGCTCCGAAAAATGCAGGAGCCAGCTGGGCAATGATGACAAATGAAATCAGTCCTACAGAATCCAGTGATGTTTTCAGAATGAAATATTTATAAAAGGCAAAAGCCATGATAATCAGCCCGAAAATGCTGATTTTTCTAATGTTGGTAATGCTTCTTGTGTTTTGTTCCTCACTTTCAGATTTTAATTTTCCAAGCAATCCATAGGGAATGATGAGGTTGTTGGAAAGCATGATAGATAAGGTGATAGCGGAAATAATGATCATGGAAATACATGAGCTCAATCCTCCCAGAAAAACAAGGACAGTAATTAAAGTATTGTCAAAATGCTGTGGAATCAGAATAGAGTAGAACTCTGGGTTTACTTTTTGACCATCAAAAATCAACCTTCCACCCCAGGCAATCGGGAAAATAAATACAGTGAAGATCAGGAGATAAAGAGGGAAAAACCAGATAGCCGTTTTGATATGCTTCTCCTGTCTGTTCTCAACAATGGCGGTGTGAAACTGTCTCGGCAGAATGCAGATTGCCGTGGCGGAAATCATACACAAAATCATCCAGTTCATAGCGCCTTCGATACCGTTGAAGGTATTTTTTTCTTTAAAATCTTTAAACTTGCTGGCTTTCTCATAAATGTCTGAGAACCCGTCAAAGGCATAATAGATCACGAAAAGTCCGAGAATGATAATAAAGAACAGCTTTAAAAAACTTTCCAGTGCAATCGCTGAGATAATTCCCAGTCGTTTTTCCGAAGCATCTACATATCGCGTTCCATAATAGGAAGAAAACAGGGCAATTAAGACTACAACAAAAGTAGCATTGTCGGTCAGTATATTTTTTGACATCGGAGTTTTCGTTACCAAATGGAACGTCTCCGAAATTGCTTTGATCTGCAATCCGATATAAGGAACAATGGCTAAAAGGCAAACTACAGTAATAATAGCGCTCAGGCTTCTGCTATTCCCATATCTTAATGAGATGAAATCAGCAAGACTGCTTATTTTATTAACCCTTGCAATTCTCACAATCCGGGTATTGATATAGATCCAGGCCGGAATAATCATAATAGGACCAATGTAAATCGGTAGATAATTTAATCCGCTTGTAGCTGCAACACCAATGCTTCCATAATACGTCCAGGCAGTACAATATACCGCAAGAGACAACGCATAGATGTAAGGATTGTTGATCCAAAGCTTACTCTTTTTCTTCTCTGCCAGGTGGGCAACTAAGAAAAGAAGGGCCAGGTAAAACAGGACTACAAAAAATAATGCGAAACTACTCATCATGTCTTTTTACGATTACAAAAGAAATCACAATGGAAATCATCCAGATCACGAACAGGTAGATAAGGATCATAGGATAGCCTAAAACTTCCCTTTCACTGTTGAAAAGCAATGAAATAGGAATACTGAAAGCGATCATAAGCCCTACGCTCAGTATAATAAGTTTTTGCTCGTGTCTCTTTTTCATAAATGATTATTGATAAAGGATAATTGATGAATGCTACATTCATCAATTATCCATTTTGTTTTTAAATTTTGTCGTCAGAATATTCTCCTTTCAGGGCATAATAACCGAAAATGGCCATTCCGCCTGAGATAATCGGCATCAGTACAAAAAGAATGATGATGCCAAAAACCAGATCTTCCTGCTTTCCGGATGCGATTTTGGGGATTCCCAAGACTGTAATTCCGAAATACCCTACAATCACCGCAATTGCGATCCAGAGAATGCCTAATATTTTTTTTAGTCCGTTCATTTTAGTAGTTTTAAAATTAATAAAAATCTGAGTGATTCAATACTTAATCGTGAAGATTATTGTTCTTACTTTTAAGATAAAATAATCCGATGATGAGACATACTGTAGCGACTCCAATGGGATACCATAGCCCCTCAAGATACCATGTAGCATGTCCCGCTTCTTTCCCGGTAGTAACCAGATAAGTTGCCACAGCTGGTAGAAGACCTCCGAATACTCCGTTTCCGATGTGATAAGGCAGAGACATTGAGGTGTATCGGATTCTTACAGGGAACATTTCTACAAGGAAAGCGGCAATAGGTCCATATACCATGGTTACAAATATTACCTGGATAAATACAAGGAAGACCAGATACCATTTCGTATCGTCGCTTAATTTTAGGGATGTGGAGATTTTTGGTTCTTCCGCTTTTCCGTCTTTCATAACAGGTCCTGCAGGCGACCAGTGAATGATGCTGTCTTTTTTAATCAAAGTTCCGTCCGTGTAAAGAGTTTCTTTATGGAAAGTAACCAGACTGTCCGTGGCAATATCACTGTGGATTTTGGCGGTTCTTTTTTCTGTAATTCCATTGGCAGCAACAATTTTACTTTCAAGATTTACACTCTTGAACATGCTGTCATAAATAGGTCTGTAGGCTAAAATAGCAACTAGCATTCCGGTCATCATCACTGCTTTTCTTCCTATTTTATCAGACAGCCATCCGAAGAATACAAAGAAAGGCGTTCCTAAAAATAAAGCAGTAGCCATGAGTGAATCTACCTGTGCGGATTCTACATTCATTACCTTTTGAAGGAAACTCATGGCGTAAAATTGTCCTGTATACCAGATAACCCCTTGTCCCATTGCTGCTCCGAATAAAGCCAATAGCACAAACTTGAAGTTGTATCGGTTCCCGAAACTCTCTTTCAAAGGGTTTTTAGACGTTTTTCCCTCACTTTTAGCCTTAGCAAAAAGCGGAGATTCTTTCATGTTCTTTCTGATGACATAAGAAACGGCAACCATCAGAATCGAGATCCAGAAAGGAACTCTCCATCCCCAGTTGTCAAACTCTTCTGCAGAAAGAGTTGATTTTGTAATTAAAATAACGATCAGTGAAATAAAAAGTCCGGCTGTTGCAGTGGTCTGAATCCAGGATGTCCAGTAACCTCTTCGGTGAGGCTGGGCGTATTCTGCTACATAAGTGGCGGCGCCTCCGTATTCACCACCAAGGGCAAGTCCCTGAAGTAATCTTAAAATTAAAACTAAAACAGGAGCCATAAAGCCAATAGTTTTATAACTTGGAATACAGCCGATCAGGAAAGTGGAAAATCCCATGATCAGTAAAGTAACAAGAAAAGTATACTTTCTTCCGATGATATCTCCCAGTCTTCCGAAAAATAGAGCTCCGAAAGGTCTTACAACAAATCCGGCAGCAAAAGTAGCCAGAGTAGATAAAAATGCTGCAGTAGGATTATCTGCAGGGAAAAATTTAGTAGCTAAAACAATGGCTAAACTTCCGAAGATATAGAAGTCGTACCATTCTATCAATGTACCGAGTGAAGAGGCAGTGATCACACTCCATATGGTGCGGTTTTTCTGCCTGTCGGTCATATTTTCGTAGCTTTCGTGATGATTTTCACTCATATTGATTAGTTTTTGATGTTAATGGAATAGGATATTAATTTGAATTTTACAAGTAGATTTGAAACTGTACAATAAATTCTCCTTTTGAAGAAGGACTTTCCGTAGGGCTGGTATAAACAGGTCTTGTTGAATATTGTGTCGTAATTTTTGCATGGTGTCCGTCTATGAACCAGTTGGCTCCTACATCAAACTGAGAGGAAGATTTATCAAATGCTTCAAAACTTTTGTGGGTATAGGCAGCGAAGGGTTGTATTCTGATTTTTGGCTTTTCTGCCTGACTTGGTAATAGTAAACCAGCCTGTGCGTAGATAATATTACCTGTTCCGATGGTTGGCTGCAGATTTCCTGGTCCTGCAATGGCTTTATTTCCGATAAAATTAGGATCGGAAGCTGCAATATTCATTGTTCCCAGATTTCTTACATAGTTTGGGCCGAAATTGTAGTTGTAATATCCAGCATAAGCGGAAACTGCCATTTTATTTTTCGCTTCTCCCAAAGGAATATCTGCAAAAGCGTCTACTGCAAAAAGTGTAATATCATGCTTTTCAATGTTGGAATTTACGGAAGTTCTTGTTCCGTCTGCCTGATGATAGAAACCGGCTCCTATATTGAAAACTTTCTTCGTTCCCAGATAAGATCCCACTTTGTATGGAAGGGTGTTGGATTCCTCATCAAGGAACTGATACTCTACATATCCTGCTTTTGAAAAACTGGGATTTCCGTTGTTGTCTACCGCAACAGCTTTTGATGGATCTGTTACATTCACAGGAATAAGATCTGTGGCGAAAGGTTTATTTAAACTGAAACGGTATTCCAGTTTTCCGTATTTACCTTTTGCAAACATGCCGAGCTGTCTGGCAAATTGGTCTGAGTTATCAATTAAAGGCCATGAAAAAACGGGAGAATCTAAGGTGAGAAAATTGAGTGTAGAAGCCATCGTCATACGGGAAAGTCCCATATAGTAATGAAGCCCCGCCCCTAAAGATAAACTGAATTTTCCCGCTTCTCCAGGTAAAATAACTGCATATTCGTTCCAGGCATCATGAAAAAATAACTGGGTCTTCTTTCCATTTCCATACCCTCCCGTGCCGGAAGTGCCTGTTGCTCCTCCATTGATGAAGGTCTGGTTGTTGATTCCAAAATGAAGGAGAATCATGTATCTTTTAGAGACCTGTGCGTATGCTAAAGCACGTAATCGCCTGTTTCCTATGCTCCAGGAGTTGTCTGTGGGCTCGCCACCTACCATACTTCCGGGATTCATGGAGGTATTTCTCAGCCAAAGCTGGTCCCATAAAATAAATCGGACGAATTTGTCACCATCCGGATTGAGGTTTATTTTTAAGCCATTGCCGTAATCAGGAGAACCTTGTGAGTATACAGAACTACTAATTAAGGCTACTCCAATAAATGTAAGTAATTTCTTCATAAATTATCAATTTTTGGCGTTGTTTTTTGTGAATGCCAAATTGTAATTAATAATTTAGTTACGAAAATTTAATATATATTAGTGGTAATACTATAGTTATGATTTATTTGATTATGAGTTTCGGGTTTCGGGATTCGGGTTTTGCGATCCACGTTGCGAGGTATGAGATTCAAGAATCATTGATATTTAGTGTGTTACTCTGTATTTTATATCCCGCAACTCGCACCCCGCAACTCGTATCTATTTTTTAAACCTTTCCCATTTAATCAACATATACTTATCAGCAAACTGAGTAATGATAATCCCGGAATTTTTAATGTTTTCTTCCTGAGCGATATATTCAATGAGTTCGTTCTGCTTTAATATTTTATAAACAGGATGGAACTCAGAATGGGGAGGTCTGGTAATATTGTACTTTTTAATCCAGGAACTTATGGTGACATGTGAAACTCCGATAATCCTTTCAATTTCACGATAGCTTAAACCTTCCAGATATAACTGAAGAGCCTTGGTGACATAATAATCATCAATCTGTTTTCCCAGTTTTTTAACGGTGAAATAATACTTGCAGTCTTTGCAGTGGAAGCGTTGCTTTTCATTGATGATGCCGCTTTTTACCACCTTGGTACTGTTGCATTTAGGGCATGCGTTTTCCATAACTATATTATTTTAGCAAATATATAATAAATTAGCAAATGTATATTTTTCAATAAAGATAATTTTACCTGTCTAAAATTTTAAAACAAAAAAAATATCTTTTTTATTTGGTTTTTAAAGAAGTTTTATTTTAAATTTGCCAAAAAAATTAGATAAATAAATGGAAATAGAAATTTCCTCATGCGAACATCTAATGTATGTGAGTGAAATACAGCAGGAAATGTATGATTCTGCACAGCGCAGAGGAACGGGAATCGCAAAACGTTCCATAGAATATTTGAGTAAGAAGATTTCAGAAGGCAATGCTGTGGTAGCCACTGAAAATGGTGAGTGGGTAGGTTTCTGCTATATAGAGACCTGGTCGCATGGGAAGTTTGTTGCCAATTCGGGATTAATTGTATCACCGAAGTTCAGGAATGGAGGCGTAGCAACTCAAATCAAGCAGAGGGTTTTCCAGTTATCTAGAGACAAGTATCCGGAAGCGAAAGTGTTCGGATTGACAACAGGTTTAGCAGTAATGAAAATCAATAGTGATTTAGGATATAAACCGGTAATCTATTCTGAGCTTACTCAGGATGAAGAATTCTGGAGCGGCTGCAAAAACTGTGTGAACTATGAAATTTTAATGATGAAGGAACGTAAAAACTGTCTGTGTACAGCGATGTTATTTGTTCCTGAAAATATAGAAAAAAAAGAGGTTGTAAAAGATCAGCCTGAAAATAAATATAATGGAGCGAACCAAAGTGATTTTGTGTATTCTGCACAAAACTCTGCAAGTGAATTCCATATGACCATTAATAATAATAAAAAAAGTCCAGATGAAAAAGAAAGTCATCTTAGCGTTTAGCGGAGGTTTAGATACTTCCTACTGTGCAAAATATCTTAGTGAAACGCTTGGGTATGATGTGTATGCAGTCACTGTAAATACCGGAGGTTTTTCAAAAGAGGAAGAAAAAGAGTTGGAAAGAAAAGCTTTAAATCTTGGGGTAAAAGAATACAGGTGTGTAGACGCTCAGGAAGATTATTATAATTCATGTGTGAAATATTTGATTTTTGGGAATGTATTGAAAAATAATACTTATCCTCTTTCTGTAAGTGCTGAACGTACAATTCAGGCGCAGGAAATTGCAAAATATGCGATTGAAGTAAAAGCAGACGCTATTGCTCACGGAAGTACAGGAGCTGGAAATGATCAGGTTCGTTTTGATTTGATTTTCCAGGTAATGTGCCCGAATATCGAGATTATTACGCCAATCCGTGATATGGCTTTATCCCGTGAAGAAGAAATTGAATTTTTGAAAGACCATGGTTATGAAATGGAATTCCATAAAGCACAATATTCTGTAAATAAAGGGCTTTGGGGAACTTCAGTAGGCGGTAAAGAAACATTGACATCCAGAAATAATCTTCCGGAAGAAGCTTTTCCATCCCAGATTAAAGAAACTCAGCCTTCAGAACTGGAGATTGAATTTAAAAACGGAGAGGTAATAGGAGTGAACGGTGAAAGTTTTGAACATTCTGTATATGCTATTCAAAAAATAGAGGCTTTGGCTTCAGCGTATGGAATCGGACGTGATATTCACGTAGGTGATACTATTGTTGGGATTAAAGGACGGGTGGGATTTGAAGCAGCAGCAGCATCGGTGATTATCAAAGCACATCATTTATTAGAAAAACATACGCTTTCAAAATATCAGCAAATGATGAAGTCTCAGTTATCCGACTGGTATGGGAACTGGCTTCATGAAGCGCTATTCTTAGATCCTGTTATGAGAAATATTGAATCTTTCCTGATTGATTCTCAGAAAACAGTGACTGGAAAAGTATTTGTAACCCTTCATCCATATAGATTTATTTTGAATGGAATAGAATCTGCTCATGACCTGATGTCCGATAAATTCGGAAGTTATGGAGAAGCAAACAGAGCATGGACAGGAGATGATGTGAAAGGATATACAAAAATTGTAAGCAATTCCTTAAATATATACCACCAGATTAACCAAAATATCAATTAGTTCCGGAAGGACGATTAATGCAAGGCAGAATAGAGTTCCGCCAGAATTAAAATGAAGAAAACAGTAGGAATAATTGGTGCCAACGGTTATACAGGAAGTGAGCTGATACGCTTACTGGCTTTTCATCCCCATGTGACATTGAGTTTTTTATATAGTCGTTCGAATTCGGGAATAAGAATTTCGGATCTGTACCCGGATTTAACGACGGTTTGTGAAATGGTTTTGACGGATAAACCTGAAGAGGTTGATATTCTTTTTCTATGTCTTCCACATAAGGAAAGTCAAAACTGGTTAACTCAAAATCCTGTCAACGATGAAACGCTGGTGATTGATCTTGGGAACGATTTCCGTTTAGAAGGAAACTTTGAAAACAGAGATTTTATTTACGGATTACCTGAAATCAATAAAAAACAACTGTCGGGTGCTAAAAGTATTGCCAATCCGGGATGTTTTGCTACAGCTATTCAATTGGCTTTGCTGCCATTAGCGGAAAAGGGAGCGTTAAATGAAGTTTTTACTACAGGGATTACAGGTTCTACAGGAGCCGGACAGTCTTTGCAGGCAACAACTCATTTTACCTGGAGAAATGATAATGTTTCAGCATATAAAACTTTAACGCATCAGCATGTGGATGAGATTTTACAACAGTTGATTTCATTTAATAATAAAGAAGTAACCCTGAATTTTGTTCCATGGAGAGGAGATTTTGCAAGAGGAATTTTTACAAGTTCCACGATGAAGACGGATTTGGAGCTGGAGGAAATAGAACAATTATATCAGGATTTTTATACGGAGGAGCCTTTCGTTACGGTAAGTAGGAAGGCAGTGGATTTAAAGCAGGTTGTCAATACCAATCGCTGTGTGATTCAGATCGAAAAGAGTGGAAATGTTGCCGTTATTCACTCAGCGATTGACAATTTGTTAAAAGGTGCTTCGGGACAGGCAGTACAGAATATGAATCTGGCCATGAACTGGGAAGAAAATGCAGGCCTGAACTTAAAACCGATAGCATTTTAAATCACAATTTCTAACTAGAAGTAAAATGACTTAGGAAAATGAAGCGTTAAGAAAATTAATTCTATGAACGTTAATAAAATTCTACTGTTCGAAGTGCGACGCAAATATTGAGCCGAAGAACTAATCTCGGATTCGCACAAGTTTTAGAATTTTTAGAGAATAGAACTAATTTTTAGCGGAAGTTTCCAGGTCTTGAACTTTTGTTTCTTTTGTTTTAAGACAAAAGAAAAATTTAAAAAAAACAAAAAATGAATTTATTCAACGTATATCCATTATTCAATATAAATCCGGTTAAAGCAAAGGGATCTTTCCTTTGGGATGAAAAAGGCGAAAAGTACCTTGATTTCTATGGAGGTCATGCTGTCATTTCTATTGGCCATAATCATCCACATTATCAGAATAAGCTGAAAGATCAACTGGAAAAAATATCTTTTTATTCCAATTCCATTCAGAATGGATTGCAGACGGAATTAGCTGAAAAATTAGGAAAGCTTTCAGGATATGAAGATTATAACCTCTTTTTATGTAATTCGGGGGCTGAGGCTAATGAAAATGCATTGAAACTTGCTTCATTTCATAATGGAAAAAGCAAAGTGCTTTATTTTTCAGGTTCATTCCACGGAAGAACTTCAGCAGCGGTTTCAGTGACAGATAATCCTAAAATTGTAGCTCCGGTTAACTTTTCAGAAAGATTCATTAAATCGGAATGGAATGATGTGCAGCAGCTTGAAGAAACCTTTGAAAAATTTGGAAGTGAAATCTCTTCTGTGATTATCGAGGGAATTCAGGGAGTAGGCGGAATTATGATTCCTGCACCGGAATTTTTATCTAAAATTAAAGAACTGTGCGAAAAAAATGATGCTGTTCTTATTTTGGATGAAGTACAATCTGGATACGGAAGAAGCGGATATTTCTTTGCTCATCAGGAGTTCGGACTTGAAGCTGATATCATCACTACAGCCAAAGGAATGGGAAATGGTTTCCCTGTTGGCGGAGTTTTGATTCATCCTAAATTTCAGGCAAGCAACGGTTTGCTGGGAACTACATTCGGAGGAAATCATCTTGCCTGCGCCGCTTCAATTGCTGTGCTGGATGTAATGAAAGATGAAAATCTTATCGAAAATGCTCAGAAAATGGGCGAATATATTGAGAATGAAATTAAAGATTTACCACATATTAAATCCATCCGAAGGAAAGGGTTGATGATCGGAATAGAACTCGACAGAGACTGTTCAGAAATAAGGAAAAGCTTGTTGTTCGATCATCATATTTTCACAGGAAACTCTAATGATAAAAGTGTCTTAAGGATTCTTCCGGCACTGAATATCAAAAAAGAGGAAACGGATCTTTTCATCAATGCTTTGAAAACAGTATTGGAAAATATCTAAGTGATTTAAAAACAAAATCTTTAAAATTAATTCAAAATGAAAAATTTTACCTCTGTAAGTGATGTAGAAAACTTACAGGAAATCATAAAAAAAGCTTTACAAATAAAAGCAGATCCTCTTTCCGAAACAGAAAAAGGAAAAGGAAAAACAATAGGACTTGTATTTTTAAACTCAAGCTTGAGAACCCGTCTGAGCAGCCAGATTGCTGCGCAAAATCTAGGTTTAAATGTATTGACGTTAAATGCTGCACAAGAGGCATGGAATCTTGAATTTGCTGACGGAGCTGTAATGAACGGAGATACCGTAGAACACATCAAAGATGCTATCGAGGTTCTTAATCAATATTGTGATATCATCGCAGTACGTTGTTTTGCAGGAATGAAGAGCAAGGAAGATGATGTAAATGAAAGCATCCTAAGCCAGTTTGAAAAGCATGCAAAAGTTCCTGTGATTTCACTGGAATCAGCAACCCGCCACCCGCTGCAAAGTCTGGCAGACTGTATCACCATTACAGAAAACTGGAAAAAAGATCATAAACCAAAAGTGGTTTTAACTTGGGCGCCACACATCAAACCTATTGCGCATGCTGTTGGAAATTCTTTCGCAGAATGGATGCAGGAAATGGATGTAGAGTTGGTAATTGTCAATCCCGAAGGGTATGATTTGGATAAAAACTTTACAAAAGACATAAAAGTAATTCATGATCAGGATGAAGCCTTGAAAGATGCAGATTTTATCTATGTGAAAAACTGGTCCTCTTTTGATGATTATGCAGCAATGCCTGAAGTGAAAGGAGATTGGATGCTGACCAATGATAAATTAGCTCATACTAATGATGCAAAAGTAATGCACTGTCTTCCGGTTCGCCGTAATGTGGAGCTGAGCGATGAGGTGATGGATGGAGACCATTCTATTATCTATCAGCAGGCGAAAAACCGTATTTTCTCTGCACAGGCTGTGTTCAGTGAAATTTTAGATGAATTAAAAGCCTGAAATAATCCTTGTTAAGATTTTAAACCTTAACAAGGATAGAAAGAAGTATGGATCACAAAACGTTTACAATGAAGGAAAAGTTATACATCATAAAAATTGGCGGAGCTTTAATTGATGATGAGGAATTATTAACCCAATTCTTAGAACAATTTTCTGAAATCCAGGAAAAGAAAATCCTTGTTCATGGTGGTGGAAAGTTGGCGACAACGCTGGCTGATAAACTGGGCATCGAGCAGAAAATGATCAACGGAAGGAGGATTACGGATAAAGAGACATTGGACATTGTAACAATGGTATATGCAGGAGGAATCAATAAAAATATTGTTGAAAAGCTGCAGCAGAAAAAATGCAATGCCATAGGCTTTTCCGGAGCAGACGGAAATTTAATTAAAGCTAAAAAAAGAGAACATCCTGAAATTGATTTCGGATTTGTAGGAGATATCAATAAGAAAAGCGTGAATAAAAAGCTGGTTTCAAAATTAATGAAACTGGATCTGGTTCCTGTATTTTCTGCAATTACCCACGATAAAAAAGGAAACCTTTTTAATACCAATGCAGATACCATTGCCTCTGTAATGGCGCAGGCTCTTTCGGAGAAATATGAAGTGGAGCTCTTGTATTGCTTTGATAAAGCGGGAGTGTTGGAAGATGTAAATGACCCCGAATCAGTGATCAAAAGTGTAACTGAAGGAGAGTTTGCTGTATTAAAAGAAGAAGGAAAACTTCACAAAGGGATTTTACCCAAACTTGAAAATGCTCTTGGAGCAATTAAAAATAATGTAAATAAGGTGTTTCTGATCAAAGAAACAGAACTTAAAAACCATATAGAAAATCATCATGCAGGAACTGAAATCTGTTTATAAAGAAGAATTGTTGAATAATGCAGTCGGATTGCTTAAAAATTTGATTGAGATTCCTTCATTCAGTAAAGATGAATTCAATACATCGGTAGAAATTGAGAATTTTTTCAAGAAACATCAGATTCCTACCAAGCGTTTTAAGAATAACATCTGGGCGGTGAATAAGCACTTTGATGTATTCAAGCCTTCTGTTTTACTGAATACCCATCATGATACGGTAAAGCCTAATAAAGCGTATACACTGGATCCGTTTGTGCCTGTTGAAAAAGACGGAAAACTGTTTGGATTGGGAAGTAATGATGCCGGAGCTTCTTTGGTTTCTATGGCGCAGGTTTTCTTGCATTTTTATAATAAAGAAGATTTAAAATATAATTTAGTTATTGCTTTGACGGCAGAGGAGGAGATTTCAGGATTTGATGGAATCGAAGCTCTATTTCCGCAGCTACCCAATGTAGAACTCGCCATTGTAGGAGAACCCACGCAGATGAATCTGGCGATTGCGGAAAAAGGACTTCTTGTGATTGATGGAGAAATGAAAGGGACTCCTTCTCATGCCGCTCATCCTAATGATGATAATTCGATTGTAAAATGCATGCTGGATCTGCAGAATATTTTAGCTTTTAAATTTCCAAAAGTTTCAGAATATCTGGGAGAAGTTAAAGTTACTTTATCAGGAATTCATGCAGGAGTGCAGCACAACGTTGTTCCGGAATCTTGCAATTTCACATTGGATGTAAGGGTAACAGATGAATATTCTAACCACGAAGCGTTTGATATTATTCAGTCTCAGATGGAATCCACTTTGACGGCAAGGTCTTTCAGACTAAATTCTTCAAAGATCGAAATGGATCATCCGTTTGTAAAAGCAGGAATCGAAATAGGGAGGACAACTTACGGTTCGCCAACCTCTTCAGATCAGGCGATTATCCCATGTACATCCGTGAAAATGGGCCCTGGAGATAGTAGGCGCTCTCATACTGCAGATGAATTTATCTATGTTCAGGAAATAGAAGAAGGTATAGAAATCTACATCAGAATTTTAGAAAAAGTGTTATAAATAATGGAAGAATGAAGCAGGAAGATGGGAGTTATTAGAGTTTGTAATTCGCTTTCAGTCTCCAGCATCAGGCTTTCAGCTCAATATATGTTTTGACTCCGCCCGGCAGGCACGAAGTTTAGTTTTTAATAAGATTTATGCAAAAAGAAAATTAGAAATGAAAGCTTCTCATAAGGAAATGTTTTTTTATAGTTAATAGTAATAAGGATTGCCTTGCCGGGCATGTCAAAACCAACAAATATTTTAAATCAAATAGTATGAAGTCACTATCAACGAATTTTTCTGTAATACAGCAGATAGAAGTGGTGATTGCATATGATTTAAAAAAAATAAATAATTACATATGAAAAAAATATGGCAGAAGGATAACCTTGCCACCAATATATTAGTCACTCAATTTACCGTTGGGAAAGACCTTGACTTCGACGAGCGTTTGGCGAAATATGATGTCAAAGGTTCTATGGCACATTGCAAAATGTTAGCAGAAACCGGGATTATTTCCCAGGAGGAATCAGAGCAGATGGTATCTGTTTTGAACACTATTTTAAATCAAATTGAGAATGGGACTTTTGAAATTGATAAAGAAGCTGAGGATATCCATTCTCAGATAGAAGCGATCCTCATTGAAGAATTAGGAGATACAGGAAAGAAAATTCATACGGCAAGATCAAGAAATGATCAGGTTTTGTTGGATATCAAACTCTATTTATTGGATGAGATCCGTGAGATCACAGTTCTTACAGATGAGTTTTTCCAGATTCTGATTCAATTGGCAGATCAACATAAAAATGTTTTACTTCCGGGATATACCCATTTGCAGATTGCGATGCCTTCTTCATTCGGATTGTGGTTTGGAGCTTATGCGGAAGCGCTTTTGGATGATGTGGAAATGCTGTTTTCAGTAAAGAATATCATTAATAAAAATCCATTGGGATCTGCTGCGGGTTATGGTTCATCTTTTCCGATCAACCGTGAAAGTACAACCTATAACTTAGGATTCCAGTCGATGAATTACAATTCTGTGTATGCTCAAATGACCCGTGGAAAGTCAGAGAAAATGCTGGCGATGTCTATGGCAACTTTAGCAGGAACGCTTGGGAAATTTGCGTATGATGTATGCTTGTATTTGAATCAAAACTTTGATTTTATAAGTTTTCCAAAGGAGTTTACCACAGGAAGTAGTATCATGCCTCATAAAAAGAATCCGGATATCTTTGAGCTGGTTCGTGCACGATGCAACAGAATCCAGTCGCTTCCGAATGAACTTATTTTATTGACAAATAATCTGCCTTCAGGATATCACAGAGATGTGCAGCTGACGAAAGAAATTCTTTTCCCGGCCATTGATTCCCTGAAAGAATGTTTAGAGATCCTAAGCTACACTTTACCTAATATTCAGGTAAAAGACGGAATTCTGGAGGATGAAAAATACAAATACCTTTTCAGTGTTGAGAAGATCAATGAAGAAGTGAAAAACGGAAGTTCATTCCGTGATGCTTACGTGAAAGTAGGACAGGAAATTGAAAATAATGAGTTTGAATTTGAACCTGGAAACCTTGAACATACCCACCAGGGAAGTATCGGAAATCTTTGTCTGGATAAAATAGAATATCAGTTCAATAAACTGAAAAATAAATTATTGGGTTAAAATCTAAGCCATTAAGGTCATTAAAAACTTAAGCAAAAATCAGTAGAATTTCTAAAATTATTTTAGCCTGCTGCCTTTTCGTTGTGAAAGCCTTAATCTTAAATCTTATCTGCTTAAGTGGTCTTAATGGTTTGATTTTTTACTCCGCTCTTTGAATTTGATGATTGATAAATTGAACCATTAAGGTAGATGAAGGGTTTAAGGTAAGTTAAGAAAAGCCGCGATTTTTTTAGCCGCATAGTTTTAAAATTCGCTTGCGAATTCCTTAATAATTCTTCACCTCTTAAAAGCTCTTAATGGTTTAAAATAAAAGGATTTATTCCAGATCAATTTTGAACTTGGTAGATTTTTTCACCTCGTGAAGCACGATGGAGCTGTGGTACTGCCCGATATTAGGAATGTTTGAGATCACATTTACAGCAAATTCATTATAAGAATTGATGTCTTTGGCAATGATCTTCAACATATAGTCATACTCTCCGGAAAGACTGATGATTTCCTGTACTTCATCATATTTTCCGATATGCTCTTCAAAAGTTTCCAATACTTTCTTGGATTGTTCCTTGAGACGTACATTACAGTAGACTACAATATTCAAACCCAATTTTTCACGGTTTAAAAGTCCTACATATTTCTGAATGATCCCATGTTTCTCCAATTGTTTGATTCGCTCATAAGTAGGAGTAAAGGTAAGGCCTATTTTTTCGGAAATTTCCTTAACCGATAGTGTAGAGTCTTCCTGAATAATGCTGAGAATCATTTTGTCTTTTAAATCCATAAAATAATTTGAGTTGTAACAAAAATATTAATTTTAAATGAGAATAAGGAAATACTGAGGTTTTTAATTTATTTTAAATTTTGTTTTTGTAGGTTCATAAAATTGTTATATCTTTGCACCTAATGAATAAAAAAGCATTTATATCATTAGATTTACCGGGCGAAAGCGCCCTTTACGATATTTATTGTTATTAGCGAAGATTGTTGTCTTCGCTTTTTTTATGCCCAAAAATAAGAATTATGTTTACGATTACAGAACTAAGCACCGAGAGAATCAACAGTATACTGACAGAAGCGCTGGCTTTTGCGAACGGTAAAACTGCTAAAATTGAAGGAGAAGTTTTTTGCTCAAACCTTTTCTTCGAAGACAGTACAAGAACGAAAACAAGTTTTGATCTTGCAGAAAGAAAACTAGGACTTCAGGTAATTCCGTTTGATGCATCACACAGTTCAGTAAACAAAGGAGAAAGCCTTTATGATACAGTAAAGACCATTGAAAGTATAGGAGTAAACCTTGTAGTAATCCGCGATAAGACAGATAGATACTTTGAAGACTTGAAAAATATTAAGATTCCTGTAATCAACGGAGGAGACGGAACAGGAAACCACCCTTCACAGTGTATGCTGGATTTATTGACCATCTATCAGGAATTCAGGAAGTTTGAAGGATTAAAAGTAGGAATTGTAGGCGATGTAAAACACAGCCGTGTAGCCAATTCAAATGCGGAGGCTTTAAGAAGATTAGGTGCTAAAGTATACTTCTCAGGACCTGAACAGTGGTTTGATGAAGGAGCTTTAATCAACGGAACTTATATGTCAGTAGATGAACTGATCACTGAAGTAGATGTTCTGATGTTATTAAGAATTCAGCATGAAAGACATGACGCTGCTATGAGCCTCATTGCTTCAGAATACCATAAAAGATATGGTCTGACCAAAGAAAGAGAGAAGGCTATGAAAAAAGGAGCCATCATCATGCATCCTGCGCCTATCAACAGAGGAGTAGAAATAGATTCGGACCTTGTAGAATGCGAGAGATCAAGAATCTTCAAACAAATGCAAAACGGAGTATTCGCAAGAATGGCCATTTTGAAAGAGGCATTGGAAAGCAAGGGTTATACCTTTAAATAAGAGCCCAATTAAAAGAGCTAGGGTAAAAGTAAGAAGTTAAAAGTTAATGAACCCTGTAGGGGCGGTCTGTTAATAGCAATGGGTGAAGCCCATGGAAACAAAAGGATTGAGACAATCCAAGCCCTGTAAGGGCGGCCTGTTAATGACATATAAATAAAATAATAAGAGATAAAAGTTTAAAATGAAGAAAAAATTAATACTGGAGTCCGGTGAAGTGTTTCATGGAGAAGGTTTCGGAGCAGAATTGGAAACTGCAGGAGAAGTAGTTTTCAATACCGGAATGACAGGTTATCAGGAATTGATTTCTGACCCGTCGTATTGCGGTCAGATAGTTTGTATGACCTATCCGCTTATCGGAAATTATGGTATTAACCGTGATGATTATGAAAGTATTGAGCCGGCAATCAAAGGACTTATTGTAAAAGAACTTTGCGATCTTCCTTCCAATTTCCGTACTCAAATTACTTTAGATGAATTATTTAAAAAGAAAAACCTTTCAGGAATTTCAGGAATTGATACAAGAAGACTGACAAGAATTCTTCGTAACTCTGGAGTGGTAAAAGGAAAAATCGTAAACGTTGATGCAGATGAAGCGACAGTAGTTGCTGAGTTGAAAGGAACAAGCTTCCCAACCAATCAGGTAGAAGAGGTTTCCACAAAAACACCTTATGCTAACCCGAACAGAGGTTTCAAGGTTGTATTGGTAGACTTCGGTGCAAAACTGGGAATTATTAGAGAATTGTCTCAGAGAAACTGCGATATCATTGTTGTATCTCAGGATATAACAGCAGAAGAAATCTTATTAATGGATCCGGACGGAATCATGCTTTCAAATGGTCCTGGAGATCCGGAAGATGTACCACATGCATTAGATATGATCAGAGGATTATTAGGAAAAGTTCCGATCTTCGGAATCTGCTTAGGACACCAATTGATTGGTCTTGCTTGTGGAGCGAAAACTTTCAAACTTAAATTCGGACACAGAGGAGGAAACCACCCGGTGCTGGATCTTGAGAAAAATACAGTAGCCATCACTTCTCAAAACCATGGATATGCTGTAGATCAGGAGAGTTTAAAAGGGACAGATCTTGTTGAAACTCATATCGCATTGAATGACAGAACAAACGAAGGATTAAGACATAAAATCCACCCTTGTTTCTCTGTTCAGTACCACCCGGAAGCAAGCCCAGGTCCTGAAGATGCAAACTACTTGTTTGATGAGTTCATTCAAATGATGGAGGACTTTAAGAAGTAACACGACTAAATGTCATTCTGAAAGAAGAGAAAGCGGAGTGAAGAATCTCAGTAATAGAATTAGATTCCTCGATTTCTCGGAATGACAAAATACAATCGTAAGTCTTATAAAAGTAAAAAATACGAAGTTTAAGAATTTTGATTCTTGACTCTAATAAAAAAAGAAAAATGGCAAAACGTACAGATATAAAAACAATTTTAGTAATCGGTTCAGGACCTATCATTATTGGTCAGGCAGCTGAATTTGATTACGCAGGAACGCAGGCTTGCCTGTCTTTGAAAGAAGAAGGATATAAGGTAATTTTAATCAATTCAAATCCTGCAACAATCATGACGGATGTGGAAATCGCTGATAAAGTATATATCGAGCCGATTTCATTACAGTTTGTAAGCCGCATCATCAGAAAAGAACGTCCGGATGCATTATTACCAACTTTGGGAGGTCAGACAGGACTGAACATGGCGGTAGAGCTGGAGAAATCAGGAATTCTTGAAGAATGTAAAGTGGAAGTATTGGGAACTACACTTTCTGCAATCAACAGGGCAGAAGACAGAGACCTTTTCCGCGAATTGATGAGAGAACTGGATGAGCCGGTTCCGGACTCTGATATCGTGAATACGGTAGAAGGAGCTGTTGCATTTGCAAATGAGATCGGTTATCCTGTAATTGTTCGTCCTGCCTTTACAATGGGAGGAACAGGAGGAGGTATTGCTTCCAACGAAGCAGAATTGAAAGAAATTGCCGAATTAGGATTAAAGCACAGCCCAGTTACACAGTGTTTGATTGAAAAATCAATCGCTGGTTTCAAAGAAATAGAATACGAAGTAATGCGTGATGCAAACGACAACGCCATTGTAGTTTGTAACATGGAAAATATCGACCCGGTAGGAGTTCACACAGGAGACTCTATCGTAGTAGCACCTTCTCAGACGCTTTCAGACAGAGAATATCAGCTGCTGAGAAATGCTTCTTTAAAGATCATCAGAGCTTTAGGTATCGAAGGAGGATGTAACGTACAGCTTGCTCTGGATCCACATTCATTCGATTACTATATTATTGAGGTAAACCCAAGAGTATCCCGTTCATCAGCTTTAGCGAGTAAGGCAACTGGATATCCGATTGCCAAGATCGCGGCAAAGATTGCTGTAGGATTAACGCTGGATGAAATCATGAACCCTGTGACAGGAAAGACATACGCATGTTTCGAACCGGCACTGGATTATGTGGTAACAAAATTCCCTAGATTCCCATTCGATAAATTCGAGACTGCAGACAGAAGACTTTCCACTCAGATGAAAGCGACTGGTGAGGTAATGGCCATCGGAAGAAATCTTGAAGAATCTTTACAGAAAGCCATCCGTTCATTAGAAACAGGAATCAAACACCTTGGATTAAAAACAAAACAAGCTGAAGCACTTACTGCTGAAGAAATCGAAAGAAGAATCAGAGTATGTGATGATGAGAGACTATTCATCATCGGAGATGCTTTAAGAAGAGGATATGACTGGGAGCAGATTGTAGAATGGAGTAAAATTGATAAATTCTTCATCTGGAAACTGAAAAAATTAGTTGACTTCGAAAAAGTAATCGCTGAGAACAAATTTGATAAAGAAACATTAATTGAAGCTAAGAGATTAGGTTTCGCAGATGTCAATATCGCAGTTCTTTGGGATGTAAAAGAGCGTGAGATCTTCAATTTCAGAAAGGAAAACGGAATAATGCCGGTTTTCAAAATGGTAGACACTTGTGCTGCTGAGTTTGAAAGTGAAACGCCTTATTTCTACGGAACTTACGAAGAAGAGAACGAAAGCGTTGTTTCAGACAAAGAAAAGATCATTGTACTGGGTTCAGGACCTATCAGAATCGGACAGGGAGTTGAGTTTGACTACGCTACTGTTCACTCAGTATGGGCGATCAAAGAAATGGGGTATGAAGCAATTATCATCAACAACAATCCTGAAACTGTTTCTACAGACTTCTCTATCTCTGATAAACTATATTTTGAGCCACTTACTGAAGAAGATGTAATGAACATCATAGAGCTTGAAAAACCTAAAGGAGTAGTGGTACAGTTCGGAGGACAGACTGCAATCAACCTTGCTGATAAATTAGCATCTCATGGAGTACAGATCTTAGGAACTTCACTAGAAGACCTTGACAGAGCTGAAAACAGAGACAAATTTGAAAAAGCACTTCAGGAGATGGGAATTCCTCAGCCAAAAGGAAGAACTTCAACTTCGAAAGAAGAGGCTATAAAAATTGCCAACGAGATCGGTTACCCCGTACTGGTACGTCCAAGTTATGTTCTTGGAGGTAGAGCAATGGAAATTGTATACGCAGAAGCAGAATTGGCTTACTATATGGAGCACGCTGTAGAGGCGAGCCCTGAGCACCCTGTTTTGGTTGACAAATACATGGTAGGAAAAGAAATTGAGGTTGATGCAATCTGTGATGGTGAAACAGTGGTGATTCCAGGGATTATGGAGCACATTGAAAGAGCAGGAGTTCACTCCGGAGACTCTATCGCAGTATATCCACCACAGAATATCTCTCAAAGTGAAATTGATACTTTGGTAGATTATACACAAAGACTGGCAAAAGGATTGAAAGTTATTGGATTAATGAATATCCAGTACGTTCTTTTCGAAGGAAACGTCTATGTAATTGAAGTAAACCCTCGTTCTTCAAGAACAGTTCCTTTCTTATCTAAAATCACAGAAGTTCCGATGGCTAACCTTGCAACAAAGGCAATCTTAGGACAAAAGCTGAAAGATTTAGGATATAAAAACGGATTGGTTCCAAATAAAGAAGGAGTATTTGTGAAAGTACCAGTATTCTCTTTCTCTAAACTAACGAAGGTTGACATCTCTTTAGGCCCTGAAATGAAGTCTACAGGAGAAGTTATGGGGAAAGATACAACTCTTGAAAAGGCACTTTACAAAGGATTGGTTGCAGCAGGAAGAAAAGTTCCAATGCATGGATCTATCCTATTCACGGTAGCAGATAAGCACAAAGATGAAGCAGCGGCTCTTGCAGCAAGATTCCATGAAGTAGGATTCAGAATCTGGGCTACAGAAGGTACTGCGAAATTCTTCGAGGAAAAAGGAATCCCTTGCAAAATCGGATACAAAATCGGAGAAGAGAGTGTAAACCTTATCGACCTGATTCAGAAAGGAAAAGTTCAGTATGTTGTGAATACCACTACAAAAGGTAAGCAGGCTGAAAGAGACGGATTCCAGATCAGAAGAATGAGTGTGGAAAACGGTGTTCCTTGTTTAACTTCAATGGATACAGTAGAAGCAATCTTAAAAGTAATCGAAAGCATGAGTTTCAAAATGGAGACGATGTAATTCGAACAAAATAAATAATAAAAAATCCCGCAAGTTTTCTTGTGGGATTTTTTTTATTGGGAACCCCCATAAATTAAACTTATCTCATTATTTTTACAAAAACCATCTAAACTTCAATACAATGAGAACAAAGTCAATTACGATAGGATTCTTAAGCTTTATTTTCGTATTGGTACTTTCCGGATGTTCCTGGTTGACTGATTTTTATATTCAGAATCTGACCGGGACCAAAAAAATAATAAAGATCAATTATAGTTATCCTATCTCAAAAGCGATTGATAATGAATCCGGCAGCTTTGGATTTAATTATGAGAATGGAATCCTGTCACCCCGTTCTTTTTATAAAATCAAAAATCCCAAGTCTCTTGAAAAAATAGAAGTAAGAGATTCTTCTATCGTTGTTGAACTTTATCCAAATTCAACAACAAAAATTTACAACAGCCATAATGGAAGTTGGAGATATAAGATTAAAAGTGTTGAGATTGATGGAACAATATTTTATCCTGCGGAACTACAGAATAAAAGCCGGTATATTCGTAATGATTATGTTTATAAAATTCAATAAAGAAAAAAACCAGAATGGATAAAAAAGCCATAAAAATTTTATTAAATACCATAAAAAGTTCTCAGGATGAAAGCTTAAGAGACTGGTTTGATTGGGAAACTTACATGCAATATATTACCAAAGACGATTTTGAGTATGCAAAGAAGCAGTCTGTAATGTTTGATCAGGAAGAAATAAGTCATGATGAAATTTGCAGAAGAATTAAAAAAGCTGTTGCTGATATTGATAAACAGCAAGTGGTAGATGCTTTTCTTTATAGTTTAAGTACCAGACAATTAGAATATCGTTCATTTTTATCCAGCTACTGTATTGCACAAAGTCTCGCAGAACATAGTTTTACAGCAAGTCCAAAGCCCAATGAAGAGATCTGTGCGGTCTGCGGTCTTCACACTTTTGAATTTGAAGATTCTATCGAGTTTAATACCATCAATTATTTTAAATATAAAGACGGAAGCTGTTTTGATAGCTTAATCCAGGTTTTATTTGATGTAGAACAGTTTCCAAAACATTTGGCTGTTAAACCAAACGAAAATGACTATAAGATTCTCAATGAATTGAAAGGAATTATAGAAGCAGCAGAACCCAATGACAGAATTTCTCAACTCAAAAAGAAGATTTCCAAAACAGTAAAATCAAACGACGAAGAACGGTTAGGATTGCTGGAAATATTGGGAGTTATCGGGATCTTACATGATGATACCCATTTTGGGTATGCAGATCAATATATTACTTATCCGGAAAGGGAGCATAGACCCATTAGAAATGATGATGTTGGATATCCTGCGAGATGGTGGCAGGGAAAATTTGGAATTGATGATGAAAAATGGAAGTACTGGTTTGAAGTGAAATAACAGGCTGTATGCTGTACAGACACGTATTTGAATGTAAATTTCCAACATAAAAAGACCCGCAGGAATTAATTCATTGTAGTTTTTATCGGATTAGTTGAAAAGTAGATTATGTTTGCCGAATTATTTATAAATTAGAGCGTTAAAATTCAAGCTGTTATTAATATTTAAAAATTAATAAAACCTTCACCAAACTAATCATCAACCATGGCAGAATATTACGCGAAATCAAGCAATTCTTTATCTTTTGAAATCACAAAAGAAGAAAAATTAATTGGAAAACTTACCTATACAAGCTGGTTTAAATTTAATGCTGTCATTGAAATTGCAGATGGTCAGTCCTATCAGGTGGAGCCCAAAGGTTTTTGGGGAACAACTATTGAACTAAAAGATCACGAAAGAGTTCTTTTGAAATTCAGAATGAACTGGAATGGGGAAATTGTAGTGCAGACTTATTTTGACGGGGTGAAAAACGGTTATCTCTTTAAGCACAGAGGTATTTTTAAAGAATCTTTTGTCCTTACAGATCAGGAAGGAGTGGAGCTTATAGTCATGAAACCGCATTTGAAATGGACCTCCATGAATTATGAATACCAGATCACAACATCTGATGCCTTTGAAATGTTTCCGGATAAAGAAATTGTCTTAATTAATGCGTTGCATTGTGCCAATTATTATATGTCGATGATGGCTGCTGCCGTGATATAAAAGATAATTTTAGATCATAAGAGAAATAATTTCAAATATATAAAAGAGCTATCTCAAAAGTCGAATGAGTCGACTTTTGTCATTGACTACGTCGAATCTTCGATTTCTGACGTAGGAAGAATCTCACTAATAATTGAGATTGTTACCAATAAAAGCAGATAGTTTTTAACTACTTTTCCAAAGCTTTTGAAACAGCCAAACTATCTTCCAATAATCTGTAGCGTATAATTTTATGATCTTGAATACGCATCTGAATACAGAATAAAGACTCTGCAATATTACCTGTTTCAAGCATCTTCGTTGCAAACTCTCCTGTGATAACAGCATTTTCATCATCGGTAAAAATATGGTCGATTTTAGCAGAAATGGGCTCTGTATTTTTCCATAAAAGTTCAAAAAAGTCAGATACTTCCTGTTTATTATTTCTTATGCCTAGCCAGGGTGCTTTTTCTTCATCACCAGGGATATACCAGTCTACAGTATCAGAAAATAGGTTAGTTAATTCTTTTAGATTTCTTTCCGAGAGAAACTGAAGAAAGTGCTGAATAATTTCTTGGATATTACTATTCATATTTGAAGATTATAATCAATAATTGAATTTATTAGACCTTATTAATATACGAAAATTTAAGCCTCAGATTAAATAGATTAGAAATTATTTGCTTTTTTATTTTCATGAAACCCTTTGTTGATGACTGTTTCGGAGAAGTAAATTTTATGATTTGCATCATGTTTTTATTTAGAATTAATAAAAATAAGATAATTTTGTAAAACTAACTTAATTATAAACATGAAAAAGACAATTATTTCTGCAGCTCTATTAGCCGTAACAATGCTGAGTGCCCAGGAAACAGATACCATCAAAGTGGCTGAAATCCAGTCTGTATCACTCCAGGGAACCCATAATTACAGAACCAAAAAATCTGAATCCATAGCAAGACTTCCTCTTGAAAACCTGGAAAACCCTACCGTTTACAACCTTGTTCCCAAAGAAATTATCAGTGAAATGGGAGCTATGGACTTCAACACAGCGATGGCTTCTGCTCCGGGTGTTGTGGTAAGCAATAGTGTAAACGACAGTGGGAACGATATTTTCATGAGAGGATTCAGCTCAAATGCCAGTTTCAGAAACGGATTGACTCAAAACCCAAGAGTACAGTCCGAGATCGCTAATATTGAAAGAGTAGAAGTAATTAAAGGTCCATCCGGAACCTTATTTGGAGGAACATTGGCCAACTATGGCGGAGTCGTAAATATAGTGACCAAAAAACCACAGGAAAACTTCGGGGGAATTATCAATTATACTACCGGAAGCTGGGGAATGAACAGAATCACGGCAGATGTAAACACCCCTTTGAATAAAGAAAAAACAGCATTGGCAAGATTCAATGTAGCAGCTTATTCTCAGGATTCATTCCAGGATGCCGGTTACAACAAAGGATTGTTCTTCTCAGGAAGTGTTTTATATAAAGTAAGTGACAAAACCACAGTAACACTTGATACCGAGTTTCATGCTCCGGATAAAACATTGAATGCTTACGTAAGAAACTCAGAAAAACTGACCTTACACTCTATGAAGGATCTGGAAGTAGCTTACAAACGAGCATTTACAAGCAATGACATTGGATCCAAAAAAACCAATTTTGTAACGATGGCTGAGGTTACCCATAAATTCAATGACCAATGGACTTCAAGAACGTCTTACCAGAGAGGAGAAGCCAATGAAAATGAATCTATCTTTTTAGTACTCAGATATCTGAATAATAATCAGGTAGAAAGAATGATCCGCCCTTTTGACAGCTTTAAAGTGACCACAGACAATATCCAGCAGAATTTTACTGGAGATTTTAAAATAGGAAATCTAAGAAACCGCCTGGTAGTAGGAATAGATTATTTCCAGCAAAGAACGAAATATCAGTTCCCTTACTATGAAGCCAACGGATACAGTAATGTTTTTATGCCTTATGATAAAGTGACTCTGGACAGCTCTTCTGCGTGGGATCCTATTTCAAGAAATAAATTCATGAATAAGGAGAGAAAATCTACAGAATCTGATATTACAACATTCAGAACAATAAGTGGTTATATTTCTGATGTTTTGAATATTACCGATAACTTACTGGTAATGGCAAGTCTGAGAGTAGACAGTTATAAAAATGATGATACCATTGTGAATGGAGTTGAGATTTCCACTAAAAACGGCTACCCAGAAAATAAAGTTTCCGGTTACAGCCAGACTCAGTTTTCACCAAAATTCGGATTGGTCTATGAAATTGTAAAGGAACAGATTTCATTCTTTGCCAATTATGTAAACGGGTTCAAAAATTATGCTCCATCCCTTAATGAATCCGGAGTTTTGACAAAATGGGATCCTGAGCAGGGAAATCAGATTGAAACAGGTTTTAAAGTAGACCTTTTCCATAAAAAATTACTGACAACCATAAGCTATTATAATATTAATGTTAAAAACAGACTTGTTGCTGATCCGGGCGGAATAGGAAGCATTCAGGATGGAAATATCAAAAGCCAGGGACTGGAAATAGGGATTATCGCCAATCCTCTCAAAGGATGGAATATCGTTGCGGGATACGGATATAACGATAATAAATATGATGACCGAAGCAAAGACCGTGGGAAAAGAATTGCATGGACACCAAAACATGTTGCCAATCTGTGGACGAGTTACAAAATTATGGATGGCGCGTACGAAGGACTTGGTTTCGGAGCCGGATTCAATTTTGTGGATCAAACCTACATCAATATTACCAATCATTTCCTTGCCCCTTCTTATACTACAGTGGGTGCTACGGTTTTCTATGATAAGAAAAAATACAGAATCGGTTTGAAAATGAATAATGCTTTGAATGAAAACTACTGGAACTTCTACGGACAGCCACAGAAGCCAAGAGAAATTCTTGCCAACTTCGCATTCAAATTTTAATCCTTAAAAACAAAATAATATCAGCGAAAATATAAGGATGAAAACCGCAAAGGTGCAACGCTTTGATTGATAATAAACACCTGTTTCTGATGCCCTCAAATATGCTAAAGTAAATGGCAGCAGGAATAACTCTTTTCACTTTTCAAACACACCATTATTATAATCCTGTTGCGCCTTTGCTTTTCCAACTTTACATTTTTGAATGATGAAAACAGATATGGAGAATAAAAAAACTAATCCTAAAAAAAAGCAGGGAAAATCCCTTACCAAAAGGATCACTGGATGGCTACATCTCTGGCTCGGACTGGTTTCTGGCATCATTGTGCTTACCGTTACCCTTTCCGGAACTGTATTTGTCTTTTGTGACGAAATCATTGATTTGTGCGGCGGAAGCGCCAAATATGTTCAGGCTCCGGTCAATGCTAAAAAAATGACACCTGAAGAACTGTTGGTTCAGTTTCACCAGCAGGTTCCGGACAGAAAAGCATTTTATTTTGATACATATAAAGAAACAGACAGAAGTTTCAGAGTAGCTTCGGCAACTAAGCCACCTAAAGACAAAACTGCCAACAAAGCAGATAAACCCAAGAAGAAAGAGCGTGGTCCGAGAGGTGTATTTGCCTATCATTATCTTGATCCATATACCGGAAAGGTTATTGGTTCTACCAAAAGCTATGAGTTTTTCTATGTCGTAGCCCATATTCATGCCCAATTGCTGTCCGGAAAGCTCGGGAAAACGGTGGTTGGCATTGCTTCAATCATATTTTTTGTCCAGTTAATAGGCGGACTGATTCTTTGGTGGCCTAAAAAATGGAACAAAACAACAAGAACTACAGCTTTTAAAATCAAATCAGGAACAAAATGGCGCAGGAAAAATTATGATTTTCATAATGTCTTCGGCTTTTATTCATTGCTGCCGGCAGTATTCATAACCATTACAGGATTGATTATGGCTTATAAAGTCTTAACGGATCTTACCCAGCAGGCTTTTGGTGGCGCACCGGATGCCCATACCATTGCAGAAAAATATGAACCTAAGTTTGATTCTGAGAAAAAAGCATTGTCTTACACTGATTTTGTAGACAGAAAATTCAAAGAGTTTCCAGAAGCAAAACAGTTCAGGATGAGTATTCCAAGAAATGATTCAGCAGCAGTTTATCATGTGGTTGCAGCGCAGTTTATCGGGTTAAAAAGCCTTGTCAATGGGAAAAGTATGGAAACCAATAAATATACCGGAAAAGAAATTGATTATCCGAAAGAAGTGCAGATGCATGAAGTGATTGAGCATATGAATTTTGATCTCCATGTAGGATATTGGGGCGGAATGTTTGGAAAAATATTCACGTTCATCATTGGAATTATCTGTACAAGTCTTCCGGTTACAGGATTCCTGATCTGGTGGGGCAGAAGAAACAAATCACCCAAAAAGAATAAAGAAATTAAAAATATTCATCAACACAGAAAAGACTCACACCATGAACAATTGGTTTAAATTTATCTCATTCTCATTATTTTTACTGTTCACATCGGGTAAAGCCCAGGAAAAACTAACAATAGGAGAGAAGCAGAACTTATTTTCAAAAGTTTTGAATGAAAACAGAGAAATCTGGATTCATCTGCCAAAAACCTATAATGACAATAGCATAAGTCCCGCCAAATATCCGGTAATCTATCTTTTAGACGGAGAAATCAATTTTGAATATTATACAGGATTAACGGATTTTATTGCCAGAACTCCTTATGCTGATATTCCAGAGTGTATTGTTGTTGGAATTAAAAATACAGAAAGAACAAGAGATCTTACGCCTACAAAAGCTCAGAAAAAAAGCCCGGTAAATCCAAATATAATACTCTTTGCAGACAGCGGAGGAAGCGAAAATTTCGTGAAATTTATGCAGGAAGAACTGAAACCATTCATTAATAAAAACTACAGGACTCAGGATTATTCTGTATTGGTTGGGCATTCTTTCGGGGGATTATTTGCCATCAATACATTCCTTTTACATCCGGAGTATTTCAATGCTTATGTTGCGAACGATCCAAGTTTATGGTGGGATAATAAAGTGACCATCACCAGAACAAAAGAGTATCTGGAAAAGAATAAGAAGTTTCCTGCAAAAAAATCTTTGTATGTTTCCCAGGCAGACAATGAAGAACAGCAGAAAAACTGGAATTCTGATATGACCCAGGCCATTGAAGAGTTTAAAGAAATCATAGAAAAAAACGGATCTCTGAACTATAAACATCGTTTTTTTGAAGGAGAAACCCACGGAACAGTTTCATATCCTGGAAATTATGAAGCATTAAAATTTATATTTAAAGGTTTCAGAACAGATATAAAACAACTTGCCAAAAATCCCAAACTGCTTGAAGAAGATTATAAAAAGCTTTCCGAAAAAATGGGTACAGAGTTCACCCCTTCAGAAGCTTATCTGGATGTGGTGATCAAATTCATGAAGAGTAATGGTTTCAAAGAATCCGAAACCTATTTTATGAATCTAAAAGACCGATATTATCCTAAGAAATAATGAAGTGAAAATAAAAAAGCAAATCCGTTAATTAACAGATTTGCTTTTTTTATATGTATAAGAATTTTTATAATAGGTTTTGGCTAAAGCCAATGGAATATTTCTAAAAAGTAAAAACGGGCTCCCTTAGTCTAAGTTCAGGATTATAACCCGTTCCTATTGAATATTTTTTGCGGATTGTACTGACCTGAGAAGATTAATTCTAAAAGCCTATCCACACAGTTTGTCATTCCGTAGGAATCCGAGCAAATCCTACTAGAGTTAATGCCTGTTGTCACAATTAATAGGAAAATCCTTCTCAGCTTTATCTAAAAAACTAATGGAAGGGCAGCCAAAAGACTGCACAAGAAATCCAAAAATAACCGGAGGTTTTCCTTTGAAAAGATGACCTGTATATTGGAAAATGTTAGCTTCATCAGCATCTATTCCATACAAAGGAAGGAATTCTCCGCCATCACTTCCTGCAAGAGAAAATGTTTTCTCAGCAATCTTTTCCTTATGATCATTGATGACGACCAGTTTACGATCTACAATATTTCCTTCTTCAAGATAATCCTGCAGATAATAGGTCAGGTTTTCATACTGTGACTGATAGGTTTTTCCCTGAACTAATTTTGAATGAGAAAAATATTTTTTTGAAATATCGGTACCTGCTTTTTGCCATTTCATTGCTTTCATTTTATTTTCTACGAAAGGATTTTTATTCCCAAAATATGCGATGGCATTATTAAATCGGTCGTACTCTGTGGTTTTTTGGTGAGTAGCTACCTGAAAGCCCATCATATAAGAATCCGGATCTAAATCTTCACTATCTGTATAAGGACTTAGATAAGCTACTGCTTTTAATTGGCTTATCGGCATTTTTTGAAGTTTATTAGAACCATACTCATATATAAAGAGAGAATCATTTTCTGTGAGATGAATTCCGTTAAGAAGCTTCTTTCTGCTGGGAGTATCCAGTTCAAAATGCTGGCGTTCTTCATAAGTCATCTGCTTATGATTTTTAACAATGTCTGCAGGAATAGGTTGCTCTCCTTTGTAGATATCTGAAACAGAAATGAAAATATCCATATCAGAATCTTTTTCAGCGGATGAAATAACAGATAAACTGAAAATATTAAAATCGGTGTAATCTATTTTCTCCTCAGTTTTAGTTGTTTTTATAGAATCATTTGTGGTTTTTGTTTCTGTGGCAGTTGTTTTCTTCTCTTCTTTCTGACAGCTTACAATAACGAGTGAGGAAAATAAAAGGGCTGCAGCAGTTTTGATTTTCATGATCTTTCTTAGTTTTAAGGTGTTTATCATATTCTAATTCATTTTGTAGTAAGGCTCTGAAAAATATTTGCTGGGTTTTATATAAGCCATTTTCCTCTCGGCATCAAAGATCCAGATAAATCTGCGGAGCATATCAGCACCCAGATAACTTACATTTTGTGTTTTGAGTTCTCCTGAGAAAAATCCTACCGGGATATCTTTGAAAACACTCTTTTCCAGTTTAAAATAAGGAAGAATGGCTTGCTTGGTCGTTAAAGTCTTGCCTTCAGAATTTTTCAGCGTTTTCTCTCCGGTTACCTTTAGTTTTTTGTCAAGTTGCTTTTCTTCTGCAAATTCGTTACTGTACAGAATCGCTCCGGAAAACCCTGATTGCAGGACAAAGTAGGCTTCCTGCTGCTGATCTCCATCAAAAATATTATCTCCGGCAAGGTAAAATCCATCATGATCTAAGATGATATTCACAGGCTGGTAGCCCTTCAGATCGGGCATTTTATTATACATTACAAATTGGTTGTTATCATAATCAATTTTAAATGCTTTACCATCAAAAATTCCGGTTCCTATTTTTCCGTCAGCTTCATGTCCTGTTAACTGATTATAAAAAAAGCGTACATTTTTCTGGGTGATTTTCCCAATTTCTACGGTATTATGATCACTGATATCTTCTTTGTTGAAAATAATGTGATCTGCTTTCCGTTTTCGTTCAGGGGAGATTGAATAATCTTTCATCGCAATCTGAAACATCAGATCCAGCGAATCCTTCTTGTTGATAAGGGTCTTCACAATGATATTATTGTGTTTGGTAATCCTGAAAGGGATGGTTTGCTGGGCTTTCATACCGGAAAATCCAATAGAAAGCAGCATAAGAAGGGCTGTTTTTTTGAGCATTATCAGTGATTAGTGTTTTAAAACATTAAAATTACCTATTATCTTTGAAAAAGCAAATAATAAAATGAAATGGTTGAAAAATTGCTTCAAAGCGAAATTCATTGGGAAAAGAAAGAGTTCAAAAGAAATGAGTTTCTGAAGATTTCGGGCAGTACGGATACTAATATTTATTTTATTGAAAGTGGGAGTGTCCGGATCTTCATGATGGATGAAAAGGAAGAAAGAATTATCCGTTTCGGATATACCAGAAATATTATTGTCAGTCTTGATTCCTTTTTAACAGGAAAGCCGTCTGATCTTTATATTCAGGCGATAAAAAAAACAACCGTAAAAATAGCTTCAAAAAAAGATTTTTATGAGTTTGTACAATCTGGTGAAGAGCATCTGAAATTCTGGATGAATACTCTTGAAGATCTGGTATTGCAGCAGCTAGAAAGAGAAAAAGACCTGCTTATCAATGCTCCCGGAGAACGTTTTGAGAGGGTTTTAAAACGAAGTCCGAAGCTGTTTCAGGAAGTTCCCAATAAATATATTGCCAATTATCTCAGAATGTCACCAGAAACTTTATCAAGGCTTAAAAAATCTTGAGTTCAGTCAAGATTTAAGAATAATCTGTTCAGGATATTTGCATAAAAAACGTAATGAAAATTTCAGCTTTAGAATTGTTAGATCAATTAAAAGAAATAACCCGACAGCATATACAATATGCACAGGCACTCACACAAAAAACAGAGGAGGAGCTGAATTTCAGAACCTCACAGGATAGCTGGAGTTCATTGGAATGTCTGGAACATCTCAACCGTTACGGAACCTTTTATATTCCTGAAATCTCCAACAGAATTGCGGCTTCCAAAACTTCTCCAAACGATATTTTCAAATCAGGAATTCTTGGGAATTATTTTGCTAAAAGCATGCTCCCCAAAGAAAAACTGAATAAGATGAAAACACTTAAACTAATGAACCCTGTCCACAGCCGACTCAATAAAACAGTTGTGGATGAATTTATCAGCCAGCAAAAACAGTTACTCGAATTATTAGAAAAAGCTCAGCATATTGATCTGGAAAAAACGAAAACCAGTATCAGTATTTCAAAGTTTATAAAATTGAAGCTGGGCGATACCTTTCGTTTTGTCATTTATCATAATGTAAGACATGTTGAGCAGGTTCAGAAAATACTCAATTTATAAAGTTGGAAGTATTTATTAACTTTTCATAGTTTTGCAGTGCTAAAAGCCTTATATGAAGAAATATTTATTAGGAATTCTGTTATTCTCGATCATATCATGTGGAAGTTCGGATGAACTAGACAATCAAATACCCAATACTGATCTGTCATTAGGTAAAATTAAAACACTTACCCTTAAGGATGAAGAGATAGCAAATGGTATAGCTTCTCTTGTTCAGAAACAGGATTTTAAATTTGAATACAACAATGATAAGTTGATTAAAGTTTGGGATACTAATGGTGATTATACTGAAAATCTTAACTATACCAATGGTTTGCTTACTTCGATTTCTATTGTGGGAAACACTTATGTGATGGACTTGTCCAATCCTTATCCATTTAGTGAAAAGAGAGAACTTATCTATGATAATAATCAAAGGCTTGTAAAAGTGAAAAATTTAGATTCAGGCAATTATAAAACAATTGAGTATCCGTCTGCAGATATAATTATTGTGAAAAATTATATTGATAATTATTCTGGTATACCATTTAATACAGATATGCTTAAAATCTATATGAATAATAAGAATGTAACAAAGGTTGAAAGATATGAAGAAGGAAATTTATCTAAGTTGGGAAATGTTATCACTTATGAATATGAGAATAATATAAATCCTAATTTTTTGATTGACAGAAACAGAATATTGGCTTTGCCTGAATATGCTTATAATATTTTTATGCTTCAGGATTACTCGCAAATTTCAAAAAATAATATAAGTAAAAAAAATGTATATTATTTTGGTTCGCTCCCTGATAGCCCGAAAAAAGAATTTGAAATGGTTTCTCAATATCAAAATAATAATCTACCCTCCATAATTTATTATCAGGAAAAGATTTCCGATGTTACTCCCATTGATTATTTGAGAGTATCTGCAGTTTATGGATATTAAATTTATTTTTTATGTATAAATTTAAGCCTTGTAAGAATACTTATGAGGTTTTTTTATTTTTATTAAATGAAAATACATCAAAAAAACATATCAACCCCGCTGGGAGAAATGATTGTCTGCGCCGTAGACCAGGGGATCTGTCTGCTTGAATTTACAGACCGGAAAAATATTGAAAAACAGCTGAAGGCTTTGTCAAAATCTTTGAAAGTAGAAATTGTAGAACAAGAACATCTTCATTTTCACCAGCTGGAAGAAGAATTGGAAGAATATTTTGAAGGAAAAAGAAGCCGTTTCGATGTTCCGCTGTTTACGACAGGAACTGAGTTTCAGGAAAAAGTCTGGCAGCTTCTCCGTGAAATTCCGATGGGAGAAATAAGAACGTATAAGCAGCAGTCGGAGATCTTAGGAAATCCAAAGGCGATACGTGCCGTAGGAACAGCCAATGGGATCAATAAAATTGCGATTTTAATCCCGTGCCACCGTGTGATAGGCTCCAACGGAGAATTGGTAGGCTATGCCGGAGGTATCTGGAGAAAACAAAAATTGTTGGAGTTAGAAAAAGCTATTTTGTTTTAGAAACCCTTTCTATCCCTTACTTTTTACCCTTTAAAATGATCTTGCTATATTCTTTTATGAAATCAAAAATTCCGGCTATTTTAATTTTTTCCAGACTTATTATTGGATTAATCATCATTTTATTAAGCCTTATTAAAGTAGATTATTATCAGACAATTGCTGTTGTTTTATTAACCATAGGACTATTAACCGATATTTTTGATGGAATTATAGCCAGATATCTTAATATTTCAACCCAAAAACTCAGACGTCTGGATTCTACTGTTGATCAGATTTTTTTCGTTTCAGTAGGACTTGCCACGTATATACAATGTCCCGAGTTTTTCAAAACAAATGCTTATAAAATAATCATTCTCGGAGGGGCTGAAATCCTTATTTATCTGGTAAGCTTTATAAAATTCCGAAAAGAAGTGGCTACGCACTCTATTGGTGCCAAAATATGGACTCTATTGCTTTTTGGAACATTAATTCAGGTTATTTTCCAGTGTCAGTCGATTATTCTATTTAATCTTTGTTTTTGGGTGGGATTGCTGACCAGGGCAGAAATTATTGCTATTCTTCTGATCCTGAAAACATGGACCAATGATGTTCCTTCTGTTTTTCATTCAATCCAGCTCAGAAAGGGAAAAACAATCAAGAAAAGTAAACTATTTAATGGGTAGATACTGATTTTAAAAAGGATTTGGATGGAATAATATGTTAATAGAAAAATATCGGTAAAACAAAAATTAACGAAGTTTGTGAAAGCTATTTTGTTTTGATTTTTGTAATTTTAAACAAAAATTTACACGTGAAAAAGTTATTAGCAGCAGTTTGCATTTCAGTTTCAGCATTAAGTTTTGCTCAGGATTATTCTGTGCCGGCAGCAAGTCCGCGCCAGAAGGTTGAGCAACAGTTTTCTATGTCTAAAATCTCCATCGATTATGGAAGACCAGGAGTGAAAGGACGTAAGATTTTTGGAGAATTGGTTCCTTATGGTCAGGTTTGGAGAGCAGGTGCTAACTCGTCTACGAAAATCACTTTCGGACAGGCCGTTAATTTCGGTGGGAAAACAGTTCCTGCAGGAACTTACGGATTATTCATCGTTCCTACAGAAAAAGAATGGAAAGTGATTTTGAATAAAGATTTCCAACAGTGGGGAGCTTATACTTACGATCCTAAACAAGATGTAGTAGATGTTACCGTACCAGTTAATGTACTTACAGACAAGCAAGAGTGGTTTGAAATCACGCTGAATCCTACAGATGAAAATACAGGAAACTTAGTGATCAAATGGGATATGGCTCAGGCTGAAGTTCCTTTGAAGCCATCAAAATTAGACACTGTGATCAAGATTTCTGATAAGTTAAAAGAAATCAAGAAAATAGAATCAGATTCTACTAAAAAGAGCTAAGCAATGAATTTTTCTGTTCAGCCTGTTTTAGAGAATGAAGAATTTCAACTGATCCCCTTACAGCAAGGAGATTTTGAATCTTTATATGAAGTAGCTTCTGATCCTAAAGTCTGGGAACAGCATCCCAACAAAGATCGTTACCAGAGAGAGGTTTTCGAAAACTTTTTTACAGGAGCTATGGAGAGTGGCGGAGCTTTCAAAATTATTGAGAAAGCTACTGGAGATGTATTGGGCAGTAGCCGTTATTATAATTTTGATGAAGAAGACAGCCATATTTTCGTAGGATATACTTTCTACGGAACAAAATCGTGGGGCAAAGGCATTAATCCACAGGTTAAAAAGCTGATGCTGGATTATATCTTTCAGTTTGTAGATAAGGTTCATTTTCATATTGGAAAAGAAAATTTCCGTTCGCAGACAGCTTTGGAAAGACTTGGCGGACAAAAAATTGCTGAAGAAGAAGTTGCTTATTTTGCAGAGCCTACAAGAACCAATTTTGTATATGAAATCACAAAAGAAGACTGGGGATGAAAAAATATAAAATTCAACATTCCCCATTTGTAGTTCCTACTACAGACGGGAAACTGATTGAAGAGCATTGGGGAAATTCTACCGGAAATTCTAATGTTTCTATTGCCCATATGGTAGCACCTCCAGATTGGAGTGAGCCTCATCAGACGCCAGAATTTGATGAATTTACTTATATCATTTCAGGGAAAAAACAATTTGAAATCGACGGAGAACTTGTTGTTTTGGAAAAAGGTCAAAGTATTCTTATTGAAAAAGGGGCGAGAATCCGTTACAGCAACCCATTCTCAGAACCTTGTGAATACCTTGCCATCTGTCTGCCAGCATTTTCTATGGAGCTGGTCAACAGGGAAGAGGAAAGAGCAGATTAAGAACATTTTTAAACTATAAAAAGCAAATCCTTGGATTTGCTTTTTTTGTTTGGTATTCAATTAGAGTTATTTTTCTTAAATGCCTATGAATTCTATCTTTTATTATGTTTTTTTTTAAATTGATATTGGATGTTTTAAATTATTTTGTAAGTTCGCGGGCTTAAAAAAACTATTTAAAATTTATGAAAAATAAATTATCGATTGTGCTATTGCTGGGCATTACGCTTTCTACTACTTCATGTGCATCTATTTTTACAGGAACTCAGGATTCAATAGCTTTTTCTTCGAGCCCTGAAGGGGCAAAAGTGTTTCACAAAGGAATAGAAAAATGTACAACGCCTTGTACTGCTAAAATCCAAAGATCTTTGAGTAAGCAGATGGTTACATTTGAAAAAGAAGGATTTGAGAAGAAAGAAGTGAAACTGACAAAAAACTTTAATGCAGTAACTTTGCTTAATATTATTCTGGGAGGTGCAATAGGAGTTGGAATTGATGCCGCAACAGGCTCCCTGACCAAATATTCTCCAAAAAAATATGATGTTGAGCTGGTAGCTACACCATAATTGAATAAAAATATAAACGGAAAAAGGCAAATTTGCAGGTAGCAGATTTGCCTTTTTTATGATTATTTCAAAATTTCTTTCAGAAACATCAGGGTATGATTCCAGGCTCTTTTCGCCATGGTTTCATTATAATCCGGTGATTTCGGATCTGTGAAAGTATGTTTTGAGTGGGCGTAAGTGATAATCTGCCAGTCGGCGTTTCCTTCATTCATTTCTTTGATGAGGTTATTGTAATCATCAGGAGTTACACTTTTATCATCAGCAGGATTTTCAACCAGAATTTTCGCAGTTAGTGCTTCGTTTTTTCTGCTCTGATCCCTTGCAAGGCTTCCATGGATAGAAATCACTCCGGCAACAGGTAAATGACCTCTGGCTGATTCTAATGCTCCAGTACCCCCAAAACAATAGCCAATAACAGCTGTTTTATCAGAAATAGCTCCGTTTTTCTTCAGCTGTTCCAAAGCCAGTGCAATTCTTTTCTGGTATTCGTTGTAATTCTGTTTGTAATATCCTGAACTTTTGGCCGCGGATTCATTGTCTGCCGGAATTTTTCCTTCGCCATAAATATCAGCGATAAAAGCAATGTAACCTTGTTTTTCAAGTTCAAGAGCGGCTGTTTTAGCTTCCTCATCAATCCCTTTCCAGGCTGGAAGAATCAGAACTCCCGGAAGTTTCTTTCCTGCATTGGAAGTGATAAGACCATTCAGTTTCTGTGCGCCGTCCTGATAGGAAACAGTTTTAAGTTTCTGACTGAAAAGGGTTCCTGAAGCCATAATCATTGTGGTTAATAAGATGGAACGTATCATAATTAAATGTTTGTGAATTGTAAAAACAGATTAAAATTAAGAAAATATTCAAAAGAGTTAAACCTCAATTCCAAATTTTTTCAGTTCCTTCGTTAAGTCGGTATCCGGAAAAACGTGAATGGTAATGAATCCCAGTGACTGTGCCATATCGATATTCTTTGGATTATCATCAATGAAAACAGATTCGTCAGCCTTGATATTGTATCTTTCTAACAGCACTTGCCAGATTTTAGGGTCTGGTTTTATCAGCTTTTCTGTTCCGGAAACCACTATTTTACCCTCAAATATCTGGAAGAAATCATAGTTTTCCAATGCGTAAGGAAAGGTTTCTTCAGACCAATTCGTGAGTCCGAACAGGTGATAATCCGTATTTTTTAGTTTTCTTAGCACCTCTACGTTTTGTGGAATATCACTTTTCAGCATGACGGTCCAGTTGTCATAGAAAGCCCGGATCTCTTTTTCCCATTCAGGGAATTTTTTTATCTGGATTTCTGTTCCTTCAGCAAGACTTCTTCCTCTGTCCTGTTCTACATTCCATTCATCCTGAGCAATATGTTTCAGGAAGTATTCCATTCTTTCGTTATCGTTAAAATAATCTTTGAAAAAATATCTCGGATTCCAGTCCATAAGAACGCCTCCGAAATCGAAAATAATGTTCTTGATTTTCATATTAATTGATATTGTTGTAAATCAACTTATTAAGGTTTTTTTTAACTTTTGCCTTTCCTGTCAATATTGGTAAAAACGGAGTCATAGTATGGTTTACTCTGGTCTGTAGAACCGATACTGCCCATCTTCATAATAAGCATTGATATGCTGAAGTCCATTGGTCAGGATGATTTCCCGGGCTCCGATAATAGAATTATATCTGGCCGTCTGTTCGAATGTTTTTTCCGTTAATTTAATCTGTGGTGCTTTGCATTCGATCAGAATAATAGGTTCTGTTTTCTCTGTAACCAGAAGGTCAACACGTTTGGTAAGCCCGTTCAGGACAATCTTTTTTTCGGTGATCAGGGCTGATGTAGAATAGGATTTTACAGTAAGGTAATAGTGTATCCAGTGCTGTCTTACCCATTCCTCAGGAGTGAGCAGAAGATAAGTTTTACGAACCAAATCATAAATAAAAAACTTATCTTTGTCTTTCTTGAATTTAAAATCAAAAGTTTCCTGAAAATTCAGTTTTGGAAGTTCCATTAATAAGATGAAAGAATTAGATTTAATCCTCAAAAATATTAAAAATAAAGAAGTTTTACCTATTTATTTTTTCCACGGAGAAGAAGCTTACTTTATTGATGTCGCTGTAAAAGCCCTTGAACATAACTTTTTGGAAGAAGATGAAAAAGCTTTCAACCAGACAGTTACTTATGGAAAAGATACTTCTTATCAGGAAGTTCTTTCTCTGGCCAGACAGTTTCCCATGATGGGAGACAAGCAGGTGATTATCGTGAAAGAAGCTCAGGATTTACGATTCAATGAAGAGGAAAACAGAATTCTGGAATCTTATGTAGAAAACCCTGTTCCTTCTACAGTATTGGTTTTCGCACACAAGCACAAAAAACTAGACAGCAGAAAAAAGGCAGCTAAAGCTTTAGATAAAGCCAAAACTCTTTTCCTGAGTGAATCTGTGAAGGAAAACAATCTTCCCAAATGGATTTCAGATGAATGTGCGAAACGTAAAATCAATACAGCGCCTAATATTTCCCATCTTCTGGCAGAATATCTTGGTAACGACCTGTCCAGAATTGTGAATGAACTCAACAAATTAAAGATTATTCTTAAAGAAGGGGAAGTCCTTGACGGAACTATTGTTGAAAACCATATCGGAATCAGTAAAGAGTATAATATTTTTGAACTTCAAAAGGCTTTGGGGACCAAAAATGCCAATACTGCTTTTAAAATTGCCCATTTTATGGGAAAAAATCCGAAGAATAACCCTTTCGTCATGATGCTGGCAAGCCTCTACAATTACTTTTCAAATGTTATCATCTATCAGACGATGGCTGGGCAGTCTCCACAGACCATAGCATCTCAGATGGGTGTAAATCCATACTTCATTAAAGATTATGCGGAAAGTGCGAGACTTTATCCTCTAAAACATGCTACAAGAGTCATTTCTATTCTACGTGAGTTTGATATGAAAGGAAAAGGACTTGGAGCTGTGAATATGGGAGAAGCTGAGCTGATTAGGGAACTGGTGTATAAGATTATCAATGTAGATAAGATTAAGATGAAAGTGTGATGAGAATGCGAGATACGAGGTAACGAGTTGTGGGATATGAGGTTATAAAATTGTTAAATTTTCGTACCAAATCCCTCCTGAATCCCAATAATTCAAACTTTGGACCCGAACCACGGAACTCGAATCCCGAGCCTCACAACAATTACCATCGAAATTCAACATATCAGATATTGACAAGTATCATTAAAATAACTTTAAGGAGAAATTAAAAATTCCGAAATTAGCGGTCTTAATTCAAATTAAATCTTTTCGAACAAAGTAAATTATGGAGCAAAACATTTTAGATTGTGTGATCGTTGGATCTGGGCCTTCTGGTTTCACCGCTGCTATCTATGCAGCAAGAGCAGACCTTAAACCTGAATTGTATACAGGTTTGGAGCCAGGCGGACAATTAACGACAACCACAGAGGTGGATAACTTTCCAGGGTATCCAGCTGGGATTACAGGTCCTGAAATGATGATGGATCTGCAAAAACAGGCAGAAAGATTTGATACCAAAGTTCATTATGAAATGATCACTAAAGCTGAATTCTCTAAGGAAGTTGGCGGTGTTCACAAACTATATGCAGGAAACAAAGAAATTCTTGCAAAAACAGTTATTATCTCTACAGGAGCTACTGCAAAGTATTTAGGGCTTGATGATGAAAAAAAATATGCAGGAGGTGGAGTTTCAGCTTGTGCTACATGTGACGGATTCTTCTACAGAGGAAAAGATGTTGTGGTAGTAGGAGCAGGAGATACAGCAGCTGAAGAGGCTACTTACCTTGCCAAATTGTGTAAAAAAGTAACACTATTGGTAAGAAAAGACGTTTTCAGAGCTTCAAAAGCAATGATTCACAGAGTGGAAAATACTCCGAATATCGAAGTGAAATTTCACCATGAATTAATCGGGATTGAAGGAGAAAACAGCCTTGTAGAAAGAGCAGTAATCATCAACAATCAGACTCAGGAGAAATCTACAGTAGATGTTGAAGGAATCTTTATTGCAATTGGCCACAAGCCGAATACGGATATCTTCACAGGTCAGATAGATCTTGATGAAAACGGATATATCTTAACAGAAAAAGGTTCTTCAAGAACAAATCTTCCGGGAGTATTTGCTGCTGGAGATGTTCAGGACCATATCTACAGACAGGCTATTACAGCTGCCGGAAGCGGGTGTATGTCTGCAATGGATGCAGAAAAATATCTGGCTGAATTACACTAATAGTATTCAGCTTATACAATACAAAGCGTGCCTGATGGGTGCGCTTTTTTCGTTTTCCATCTATCTGAGTGTTTTTGCACGTCAAGCAGCTTTTTATTACTATCTGCAACATCAGTATGAGATAAAATCTTTGCACCTTATAGTAAGTGTTTTTAGGATTACTTGTGCCTTTGCGTTTTCCAACAAAAATATTTCTCCATATCCAATGAAAAATTCATGAAATATCTAATGAAAACATTAATATATTTGTGAAACTGTAAAGTGATACTGATTTGCATTCCATTTACATCAACTTAAAAAAACGAATAAAAAATGAAAAGAGTAACTGCCATTGGAGGCATCTTCTTTAAGTGTAAAGACCCGGAACAAGTAAACGAATGGTACAAAACTCACCTTGGGTTGCCAACCAGCCCATACGGAGCTAAATTCGACTGGAAAGAGGCTGATTCTGATAAGAAAGGTTATACGCTGTGGAGCCCTTTCAAAGACTCTACCCAATATTTTGAACCTTCTTCAAAAGAATTCATGATCAATTACCATGTAGAGAATATTGAAGCATTAGTAGAGGAACTAAAGAAAGAAGGTGTAACGGTACTGGACGAAGTGGCAACATATGAATACGGGAAATTTGTACACATCCTCGATCCGGAAGGAAACAAGATAGAATTGTTTGAACCGGCAGGGGAGTAAAAGACGGAAAAGGCTGTAATTGATAACATGCTACTAACTATATGTAAAGTTTATCATTCAGAGCAATACAAATTGAAGCGTGGAATCTAAAGTATTTCAATAAATTTAGATTCTTATGGAATGACATAAGCTTACCCGCAACGTTTGTCATTCCGTAAGAATCCAGTGTGAATAACTCAGAAGAAATATGGTTGTAAGAAATGAGAAACCATACAAAATTCTGACAGAAGTAATACCTATTTTCCCTGCTGGGAAGGAAGGCGAAAATTCAAAAAAATTTTGACGGGATGGCTTTCGCAGCATAGTTTTCCACATTGTCACTGACTGCGTCGAATCTTCGATTTCTGACGAAGGAAGAATCTTATTTTTGAGGTAATTCTTCGTCAAAATTAAAGTTTTGCAACATTTCTGTAATTTTAATCTAAAATGTAAATCTTCTTCTCTTTAAGATTGAATCCCAGTTTTTTACCCAGCCAGTTGATACTCGTTTTGCCTTCATAAATAAGACCTTCCACAAAAGCGACTTTAGGCTTTTCAACGGTAGCAAAAGGGGTAGAAATAGAGCCAATATCACCTATATAAAACTTGGTTATCAGATCGGGATTGAATTCACTTTTCTTTTCCATTACTTGCAGGGTCTCTTTTTTGATGGCTAGTGTATTCATCAGGTTTTCATTCAGCCAAAAAGAATCTTTACCAGAGCCGGAATCCAGAAGAACATTGATCTTGTATGTATTGTTTAATAGCACATAAGTAGTAATATCCATGGACTGGTCTGCGTTGGTAGACAACTGGATATCCATCACTTTCTTACTGCTCAGTTTTTCTTTTGGAAAGACAAGCTCGTTGGTAGTATAATCAATGATAAACTCTGTGTCATAAAGCATTGGAAGGGAAATCAAGCCGTCAATTCCTTTGATCTCCATATCATGCGTGGCATACCATGTGTTTTTAAACTTTTTACCATTAAAAATAATTTCTTTCGATTTGAATAGGGGAATAGTCATTTTCTCGCCTGTTGCCCTGAAAGCTGTAAGGTAATTATAGGTTTCTTTTGGGCCCAGGTCTTTGGAAAAGTTTCTCAGAAAAAGATTAATTCCTCCTCCGGTATCGAAGATGAAATTTCCCTTTTTGCCATCTACTTCAGCCCCTACAATCAGATGGCCGGATGGAAGAACAGACATAGGCATTTTCTGGGCAAATGCCATTGAGGAAAAAGCTAGAGAAGCAGTAACAATCGTACTTTTAATAAAAGATTGAGTAAACATTTGAAAATAGTGTTATTAGTTTTTAGTTCTGTTATAGAGTGATTTGAATCTTTACAAATATACTTTATTCTCCGGATACTTGTATAACATCCTGGAGGGTGCATGTACGGTCTTCAGCCACTTTGGAAGGTGTTCTACTTTATAAAGGGGATAAAGGATTTTTTGATGGTACCTGGTGAAAAAACAATTTGGCTCTTCTTGTATACTCGTTTAAGGGCAAGTTGTTTATCTTCCTGAAAAATATTCCTACCTGGAGTAAAATTCCTAAATTTAGCTTCTAATCGAAAACAAAAATGGAAACAAAAGTCATCAAAATAACGCACGTTACCGGAACCTACATCATTGAGGCTCCCGCCGGAAAACTTAATGATCTGAAAAGCCAGCTAGACAAATGCCTGAACGATGAGCAGGGTGCTATTGTGGTAAAAGGAGAAGACGGGGATCAGTTTGTATATCCATCCGATTTTTTAAAAAACAGCTTCATTACAATCGTAGACAGAGAATAGGTGATGTGTTCGGTGAAAATAATTCCCTTGATTTCTAGTCTATTATTAAGTTTTGTTAAAATTTATGTGGCAAAAGTTTTGCAGAAATTAAAAATCGTTCTATATTTGCACCACTGAAAACAACGGTATAGCCGGAGTTTAAGGAGAGATGGCAGAGTGGTCGATTGCGATAGTCTTGAAAACTATTGACTGTAACAGGTCCGGGGGTTCGAATCCCTCTCTCTCCGCAAAAAAGTGAATCCTGTACGATATTCGTACAGGATTTTTTGTTTTGTAAATTAACCGAAGAAATTTATTGGAGCAAAGCTATATCTTTAAGTGGGACAAAATAAAATAATTTAATTTTTTAAAACTAAAAGTATGCGAATAGCTTTTACAGGTTCACATAGAGTCGGAAAAACAACTTTGGCGGAGGAAATAGCTGAAAGTTTACCTGACTATGAATTTATAAATGAGCCTTATCTTCAACTTGAAGAGCAAGGATATTTGTTTTCAGAAATACCAACTTCGGATGATTACATTGAACAATTCAATTTTTCTGTAGAACAAATAAGAAATAGTGATGACAACGTGATTTTTGACCGTTGCCCGTTAGACCTGCTGGCGTACATTTATGCAATAAACAAAAAGAAAAATATATCTGCTCTCTACGAAGAAATGACCAACGCAATTGCTGGGATTGACCTCTTGGTTTTTGTGCCCATAGAAACTGTCGATATAATAATCTGTCAGGAATCAGATTTGCCTGATCTAAGACACGAAGTCAATGATATTTTGCTAGACTGGATTGGAGATTTTAGCAATGAAATTCTAGTAGTAACAGGAACTCTAGCTAACAGAAAAAAGCAAATATTGGATAAAATAATCAATCTGGAAAAATAGATAGCTTGTATCTTTATGGACGTAGAAACGATAGCATTCTGACCTTGCTGAAAATATTCATAAATGCTATTTCGGGTTTCATCATAAAAATCTACTTTTGTAACCAACAGCATAAAAATTATCATAACTGATAATGTTGTTTCCTCAAAAACTAATTAAACCATGAAAATGAACAGAACTACACTGTATTTGTTTTTACAAATACCACACTCTTTTTTTTCCTGTAACTTAAAACAACAGTAAGTCCTCAAAATTTCTTCAGGGCTACAAGTAACATCTGCAAAATTCTTTTTAAAATCAATGCTTATTCATTGATTAACATTTCTGTTTCTCTATGAATTTATTTGATTCTGAAGAATTGTTGGTATTCAGATGACTTATTGTATGGAGTTTGGAAACCATGTAAACGAAGCGGAACCGAAAAGCTATATGAGTAGGAAAATATCATGAAAATTAAAATATGAGAAAAATACTTTTATTATGTGTATTCATTAGTTTGCACACCTTTGCTCAATGTTGGCAAAGTCTCAGTGCTGGAAATGAACATTCAGTAGGAATCAAAACAGACGGATCATTGTGGGGATGGGGAACTAATTTTTCAGGAGAGCTAGGTGACGGAACCTCAATGGGCAGAAATGCACCACGCCGAATAGGAAAAGTTACAGATTGGAAAATTATCAGTGCCGGAGGTTACCAGACTTTCGCCATTAAAAATAACGGAACATTGTGGGCATGGGGACGTAACGAATATGGACAGCTGGGAGATGGAACTACCGCTACAAAAAATATCCCAACACAGATTGGAACAGATACGAATTGGAAAAGTGTCAGCATAGGGGAAGACTTTTCGGTAGGAATAAAAACAGATGGAACATTATGGACATGGGGACGTAACGATTCCGGGCAATTGGGAGATGGGACTACCGCTACAAAAAAAATCCCAACACAACTCGGAACAGGTACAGACTGGCAAAGCGTTGATACCGGCTATAAGTATGTATTAGGAATAAAAACAGATGGGACACTATGGGCATGGGGCTCTAATAGTTCCGGACAATATGGAGATGGAACAAACCTTTCAAAAAAAGTTCCCACGCAAATAGGAGCAGATACGAATTGGAAAAGCGTTGATGCTTCAGATAATTATTCACTAGGTCTAAAAACAGATGGTACCCTTTGGGCATGGGGTCAGAATATTTATGGGCAATTAGGTGATGGAACTAACCTTTCAAAAAAAGTTCCGACTCAAATAGGAACGGAAACTAACTGGCTATATATAGGGGCTAAAAATGGGGCTGCATTTGCAACAAAGACAGATGGAACTCTTTGGTCATGGGGATATAATGCTTTTGGACAACTTGGAAATGGAACTGATACAACAAATGCCGCATTACCACCTATACAAGTAGGTTCTTCTTCAGACAATCTTCAGATTTATGTTGGAAAAAATCATGTTCTTGTAAAGAATATTGACGGTACTTTTAAATCTTGCGGGCAAAATAGTTTAGGTCAGTTAGGAGATGGTACTAATGTTGAGAAAGATACGTTTGTCGCTATTGCCTGTCCTGAAGTTTGTATTCCTCCAACACAATTTTCAACAGCTAATATTACTTCTGCAACAGCTACTATTACCTGGACGGCAGCCACTCAAGCGCCTGGTATAGGTTATTTGTACATGTATAGCACAAATCCTGCAATGAGTGGAAATAATGGAACTACTACTTCTACAACGGTAAATTTAACCAATTTACTGCCTGCCACCACTTACTATTGGTGGGTGGCTTCTGATTGCGGATTTAGCCAGGCAGTTTGGCTGTCTGGAGGTTCTTTTACTACACTTCCTTCCACTGAACCCGGCTGTTGGCAAAAGGTGAGTGCCGGTCTTTATCATTCCATAGGATTAAAAACAGACGGAACATTATGGGGCTGGGGAGATAACTCTGATGGAGCGTTGGGTGATGGAACTACTGTAAACAGAAATATTCCCACACAAATAGGAACCTCTGATAACTGGGTGAAAATAGCTGCCGGGCTTTCTTATTCAGCAGGCATAAAAGCAGATGGAACCCTTTGGACATGGGGTTGGAATTATAACGGGCAATTAGGTGATGGAACTACAACCCAGAGGACGGCTCCAATACAACTAGGAACAGATGCAGACTGGGTAAATATGGCAACTGGAGATGGTAATATGGCAGCTATAAAATCTGATGGTACCCTTTGGGCTTGGGGAAATAATAAGAGTGGGCAATTAGGAGATGGCACAACAGTAAATAAAACCTTACCTATACAGATAGGAACCGCAACAGACTGGCTAAGTGTAGCATCCAAAGGCAATCATACTCTTGCCATAAAAACAGATGGAACGCTTTGGGCCTGGGGGGATAATAAGAGCGGACAATTAGGAGATGGCACAATAGTAAATAAAACCTTACCTGTACAAATAGGAACAGCTACGAATTGGAAAACTATTGATGGAGGAAGAATTCATTCCATGGGAATCAAAACAGATGGAACAATCTGGGCCTGGGGAGATAATAGATGGGGACAATTGGGAGATGGCACAACAGTGAATAAAACCCTACCTATACAAGTAGGAACCGCAACAGATTGGCGAAATTTTAGCAGTGGTACTAATGGGTCCACTATAGCGATAAAAACAGATGGAACGCTTTGGACATGGGGATATAATGCCTCAGGACAATTAGGAGACGGCTTTACAGCGCACAGATCTACCCCAATGCTTATTGCAACTGCCACCGACTGGCAAAGTATCTCAGCAGGAGGTCAAAATACACTGGCTATAAATACTAATGGACTTTTAGCGATCTCTGGTTATAATAGTGAAGGACAGATCCCTGATGGCACAGATATTCAAAGGACAATTTTTACGCCTGTTGGCTGTCCTGCAAGTAATGTAGTGGTTGATGTAGTTTCAGCAAGGAAAAGTTTAGCTCCAACAAAGGCAGAACAGCTGAAAGTCTATCCAAATCCGGTATATGATGTCCTGACAGTCTCATTGGATCAGAAAATTCTTTCAGTAATGGTTTACAATACAGCCGGAAAACAGGTACTTACCAAAGCAATTAATGATACTAAAGGAACAGTTGACTTTTCTACTCTGTTACCAGGTGTTTATCAGGTGATAGTACATTCGGAGAATGATACTGTAAAAACTGTAAAAGTAATCAAACGCTAAGCATATCATTACAGAAATTCAGTAAAGAATTTACCAGAATAATGCTCTTAGGAAAGCTCATCGGGTAAATAATGGAATCTCCACAAAATAAGCCTTGAATCATTTGATTCGAGGCTTATTGTATTAAAGTATATCTTATTATCCCAATGTACAAATCAATATTACTTGGGCTGATTAAACATATACCGCGAAATTTTCCAACTCCCGTTTTCATTTTTCATCAGGAAAAATTCTCTGTTTAATTCTTCCGTTTTCTGATTGTTGGCATGTATAAGCTGTGTTCCGTTTGATTGCGTACGGACAAATGCAGTACTATCATCCGATAATACAATTTCTTCAATCTTGAACGTTACATTAAGCTGGATAGCCTTGAATACATTTTCATAGGCCGTTGTAAGTTCTGCTGTTCCTGCTGCGGTCGACAGTCCGGTTGGCATAAAAATACCATCAGATGTATATTGGCTAACTGCCTGTTCTACATTCGATTTGTTCAGGGCATCAAAGTAAATGCCTAATGATTTTTCTATTTCTATTTTTGCTGTTTTATTTTCCATTGTTGCCGAATTAATGGTTGTTGAATTATTTTGTTTCTGCTTTGTTGCCTTTTGACAGGCTGTTAAAATTAATAACAGTGCTGCTAATGTGGTGATTCCTTTCATAAAGCAAACGTTTTATTCTTTGGTTGGGTTAAGGGCGTTTTTGGCTTCCTCTAGGGTTACCGTTTTACCCAATCTACCATATTCATGCAGGTCACCAAATACTTCAATGCGGATAGACTGATTGATGCTTCCTATGTGCAGTGGTTCAAAACCGCTGTCGGTAATCAATTCTTCAACATATTTATTGCTGTTGATACTGTCTGAAGCGTAGAAAAGAACTTTTCTTTCAGGTTCTGAAAATGCAGCTCCAGATAAAGAGGCAGCTCCCAATGTTCCGAATGCTTTGATAAAGCTTGCATCTTTTGGAATTAAAGGTAAAAGAATCTGGCCGGCAGAAGTATCTTTATCAATAATCTTTTTAAATCCTCCGTTTTCATCCGGGGCAATAGGATTAGAGACATCTACGATAATTTTCCCCTTCAGTTCTTCAGCATATTGTTTTAGAAACTCTTTGATCTTATCAAAATAAATTGAAGGAATAATCACATCTGCTTGATCAATTGCCGTGGAAATTTCTTCCGCACTGGCAAGATCACCCAGTTCTCCAGCAAAGATTTTCGCCTTTTCAATTTCTCTTGAGGATACGATAACCGGATGGCTGCCTTTTACAAGATTAGCGGCAATAGCTTTGCCGATATTTCCTAAGCCTATAATGGCAATTTTTGTTTTTGGATTTTTTGTGTTCATTGCTTTGTTTTAAAAAATTGTTTGTCAATATTGACTTTACAAAGTTGCAATGAACTGTTATTTGCTGCCTATAAGATAGGATAAGAAATACCCTTAATATAGATTAAGGGTACAGGTATTTTTTAAATCGTTCGTTCTTTATTTTACTCAAAAATTCGGCAGTAATACCTAGATAGGAAGCGATTTGTGTATTAGGTAGTCTGTTTGCTAAATGAGGATATTGACTGATAAAACTTTCATACCGTTCCAGAGCAGTGGTACTGAATGTTTGTAATAAGCGGTCCTGAAGTTCAATGTATTTATTTTCAATAATTACACGAAAATTTCTGTCAAATTTTGGATAATTGGTATATAAAAACCATAAATCCCCTTTGGAAATCTGCAACACTACCGATGGCTCAATGGCTTCAATAAACAGTTTGGAAGATATTTCTTTGTGAAGACTGCCAATATCTGAAATCCAGTCATCTTCTGTTGCAAAAGCAAGATTATGCTCCACACCCTTATCATCCACACCATACATTTTGAAGCAGCCGCTTTGCACGTACGTAAAATACTTGCATACATCTCCTTCCTGCAAAAGAAACTGTCTGCGTTTAATTTTCCTTTCTGTTACACGGTCTTTCAAAGCCTGTATTTCTTCATTGTTTAAAGGAAGATACTTTTTAAAATGATTGATGATATTTTCCAAATGATGGGTGTTATTACTATTCAAATATACAAAATGAGACAGTATAGCTGTGATGAGGTATTTACTTTAGGAATACCATCTCTTTTTCATGTACAAGCTTGCTCTTACTAGTAATATGAGTACAGGAACTTCTACAAGAGGGCCAATTACTCCTACAAAAGCCTGTGGAGAATGAAGACCGAATACAGAAATAGCAACCGCAATAGCCAGTTCAAAATTGTTTCCCGTAGCGGTAAAGGAAATGGAAGCATTTTTATCATAAGGAATTTTTAATGATTTGTTGATAAGAAAGCTTACAAAGAACATCAAAACAAAGTAGATGATTAACGGAATTGCTACTTTTACCACAACGATGGGTAGCTCCAATATTTTAGACCCTTTTAAGCTAAACATCAATACGATGGTAAATAGCAGCGCAAATAAGGTAACAGGAGATATCTGAGGTATAAATTTTGTGTTGTACCATGCTGTACCTTTTGATTTTATCAAGAAATAACGGGTGAAAAAACCTGCTAAAAAAGGAATTCCCAGGTAAACGAGTACACTTTCTATAATATCTTTCATAGAGATACTTACATTAAAACTGGTGAGACCCAGCTGATGGGGTAGTATTGTAGTAAACAGCCAGATCATAAAGCTATAAGTAAATACCTGAAAAATACTGTTTAAAGCAACCAATAAGGTTGCATATTCTCTGTTGCCCCCGGCGAGATCATTCCATACGATGACCATTGCAATACATCTTGCCAGACCTATCAGTATCAGACCTGTCATATAATCTGGTTCATCTCTTAAAAAGAGAATTGCCAAAATAAACATCAGAACCGGTCCGATGATCCAGTTGAGAAATAAGGAAATACCTATTACTTTTTTATCTTTAAATACCAATGGTAAAAGAGAGTAATCAACCTTAGCCAGTGGTGGATACATCATCAGAATAAGCCCTGCTGCCAATGGAATATTAGTAGTACCTACGGATAATGAATTGATCATATCAGGGATGGCAGGGAAGATACGTCCTAGACCAATACCTGTGCCCATCGCCAGAAATATCCATAAAGTAAGATAGTTATCATGAAATTTCAATCGTGGCTTCATGATTACTTTCTGATTTTTGAAAAAACATAAAACATTTCTGTGGCAACCTGTAAGCTTCTCTCAGCGTATATGACGGTTTGTTCCGGAGTATTGTCTGAAAGCTTAGGATCTTCAAACGTAATCGGAATTCTTTTCTCTGCACCCGGTATAAACGGACATCCACCATCTGCCTGTGAACACGTCATGATTGCAGCAAATCCTGAAATAGGATTGAAGTGGCTATCATATTTTTTGGAAAAACCAATGACAGGCATGCTATTGTTATCATATTTTACAGCATACACAGGATTGTCTGTTTCAGCCAGGCTGAAAACCGCAAAACCCTGCTCAGTCAAGGTTTCCGCAATCTTAGGAAATAAAGCTGTTATTTCCGTTCCTCCGGAATAACAATGAACTCTAGGAATTGTAAAATAAGCCGCCGCCGCTTGCGCCCATATCTGAGCTAAATGGCTTCGACGTGAATTGTGGGTACAGATAAAGTTTAGATTGATTTCTTCATCCTCAGTTACTTTTTTCTGGATAAAATCCATTAGTGGCTGAAGTACTTTTCTTCGATCTGTGGTTATTTCTGTCCAATGTAAAGATTGGATTGTGTTTAATAATTTTTGAAGCATAATTTCCTGTTTTATGAGCAGCAACCTGAAGCCGGTGTGCAGCAAGATGATTGATTTACCATTAATTCAGATAGATTTTTCTTTTGTTTGTCAGACGAAATTCCACAAGATTCCTGAGCAAGGCAGGTTGTGGTCTTGTTTTTTAAAACAAAGGTTTTACCATTGAAATCCAAATCATATTTACCGATTGTTTCATTTTGATACTCAACCTCAATGTCTGAATTTTCTATTCCTAATTTTTCCTCTGAAAGCTTGATAATGTGCAGCAATTTACCAGGCTTCAATCGGTGTTCGTAGTCGTCAGCATTCCACAGTTGGAAGTTGATAGCTTTTTCATTGCGAATTACACCCCCACAATCGATAAAGCTTTTCATTACCTGACCTATTTCTGTTACATGGAAATGCTCAGGAACAAAAGTGCCGTTTTCTAATTGAAATTCCACATTTTCAAGGGTAAGCAGAATTTCTTTGACTTCGGATAATTTCATAATAAGATTAAATTTTAGATGTTAAATTTTTCAATGTTATATTGCAATATTACGATGATTTTGATTAAAAAAATGCTTTAACAGCATTGTTTTATATTGACATCCTGATTAAAAAACAGGTTGAATTCATTTTGAATCTGCTTCCATATACTTTCATTAATGCAGTAGCAAATAGATTTTCCTTCAATTGAGCCTTTAATGATATTAATATTTTTCAGTTCTTTTAAATGTTGAGAGATGGTAGCCTGAGCTAAACCAAGTTCTTCAACCAGATCATTACAAATGCATGCCTTTTGATTGATGATATACTGTAAAATTGCTATTCTGGCAGGATGCCCCAAAACTTTAAAAAGAGAAGACAATCTGTTCTGCTCTTCAGTGTAGATTTCTGTTTTAGTAACTCCCATTATTTTGATTTTAATATTGCAATATTACGATATTAAATTAATAAGACAAAAAAAATGTTATTTTTTTATGAATAGAATTCGATGAGTTGAAATATGAGACAAAAAAGATGAAGCTTATTTCTGCTTCATCTTTTTATCTGTTGTTATGGTAAACTAATCTTTTTACCTTGTTCCGGGAAAATATAATTTACTTTTAAAGGATTGTTTTTCAATAGCTCTTTTTTGATAAGTTCAGGATTATCTCCTGTTGGTTTTCTATGCGTAACTACTATGCTAAGTCCCTCAAGGCTGTTTTGTCCGGTTTTTTCTTTCAGTTTGCTCAGTTCTTCAATAAGCAGATTAGGAGTAAGGTGGCCAAACAGTAAATGCTCAGGCTGGCTGTTTGGGAATGAAACTTCAATGAGTATTGTGTTTAGCTGTCCTTTTTTAACAAGTGGAGCTATTGTACTCCAAAGATGATCAAGACGGTCAGACTTTTCAATGCGGTCAGCACCAGTGTCACCCAGATAAAGCAGATAGTGATCATCTCTTCTTACCAGTGCAGCACTGCTTTTATAAGGGTTTACATGGCTCAGTTCATAGCCTGTTATAAAAAACGGAGTTTTAGGTGCAGGGATTTCAGTTCCTACCTGAAGTTCATTATAATGATATTTTCCAAGGATCGGTTTTTGGCCCTGATCGGCAAAATTAATCCAGGTATCTGTGATAAAGTAATGATTTTGCAAAATCTGAATCACAGGAGCTATAGCGAAAATATCCTTTTTAGAATCTGCCGGAGAATTGATGATTAATCCTGATAAATGATCCAAATGCCCATGAGATACAAAATATCCTTTTATCTGATCTTTCAGGACTGTTTCTGCAGATCCGTCAAGACTTTTCAGTTGAATAGCTTTTCGTATTCCTGCATTTACAGTACCGGCATCAAGGCAGAGAAATGCATTGTCTTTCGGAGCACCTACCAGATAGGCTGATAAATTGTCTTCCTGCTCTCCACCATAGATCCCTAAGGGAATGACATCAAAATTTTGTGCCTGACAAACAATATTCAGAAGTAGGGCCAATAAAGAAACTGCTGTTTTTTTCATAATACTTAAACTGGAAACCATCCTTTACTTGATGGACAGAGCAAATTTACGCTATTTTTTGGCGATTGCCTTTCTGTTGTATTAAGAAATGGTGCATAATCAGGTTAAGTATTTAAAAGTCTGGCTCAACGGTATTTCAATATAAATGAATAAAGCCCGCTGAATAATCAGCAGACTTTATCTATTGGGAAGATTATTTTATTGCGGTTGCTGCTGCGTTACACAGTGTACCATTCCGCCATTGGCAAATAAGTTACGGCAGTCTATTCCAACAACCTGTTTACCGGGATACAGCTTTTGGATAATATTGTTGGCAACGGCATCATTTGGATCATTATAATTAGGCACCAATACACGGTTATTCGCAATATAATAATTGATGTAAGAAGCACGGCCTACATTTTTTCCGTAAGTGGTTATCACATCATTTCTGGTCAATGGAACTTTTACAAACTGATAAGGAGTACCGTTTTTCGTGGTAGCATCATATAATTTATCAATGTCGCCATCAGGAACCTGCCAGTAGTTTAAATCATCAGGATTCATAGTGATCATCGTAGACGAATTTGCAAACCGGGCAAAACCGTCAATGTGCATATCGGTGATATCAAGACCTGCTTTTCCATTCAGCCAGATAAATTTAGTGACTCCTAAATTTTTTTTGAATATGGCTTCTGCCTGCTGTTGGGTCATCCCCGGATTTCTATTGTTATTAAGGATGGAGCTTTTACAGGCCATCAACACTCCGTTTCCATCAATTTCCACACTTCCGCCTTCATTGATCATCACAGAGTTGAGGTTGATTTTAGGAACATTGGTATCTGAAGCTATTTTTGAAGGAATTGCATTACATCTGCTATAATCAGCTTTGTCACCCCAGCCATTAAATCCCCAATCCTGAATGAATAACTGGCCATTCTGATCCTTTACATAAATAGGACCGTTATCTCTTACCCAGAAATCATCTGTCTGATAAAGTTTGAAATTGATATTGGTAAGAGGAACTCCGGCACTGTTTAGTAACCCTGTAATACGAGCTTTTTCTGTACCGTCATAAGCGATGATATGAACTTTTTCACTCTGTACAAGTTCTTTGGTCATGGCTACCCAGGTTGCATCCAATCGGTTGCGGTAAGTTGTTCCATACTGATACTGGTGGGGCCATTGAAGCCAGGTTCCTTCGTGTGGAGCAGATTCTTCCGGCATTTTGTAAACTACAGTTCCAGTATTTGCTGCATCTGGAGTTTCTACCGGGTCTGTCTGAGAGCAGGACAGTAAAAGAGCTGGTAATAACAGGAACATGATTTTCTTTTTTTGCATAATTGATCTATTTTTAACAGGGCAAAATTAGATCGATAAAAATGTGAAAACTTGTCCCAAATTGACAACTTACTTCAAAGGCAGTAAAATATACATAAGTTGTTCTTCCTGATTATCATTCTGTTCAGCATGCCTTTCGTATTTTTCTATAATAGGAGAGTGCGAAAATTCAAGACCGGAATTAAAGATCCACCGGGAATAGATTTTAGTGTAGGTTTCATCTATAGTTTCATAGCTGCCGGTATGGCTAAAACGGGCATATTTACCCCCGAATATTGTTTTTGAAGGTAGTTTCTTGTTTCCTGACTGTACAGAAGCACATGCATCATACCGGCAGTTGATTTCCGTTTTAATCAATGGTTCGTCTGCTATAACTCCAAAATATTCTGTTTTGGAGTCAGGAAAATCGTTTTGCATGAAGTTTTCCCACAATACTTCAATTTCATCATTGTTATAATACGTTTTAATACTTTGGTAGTACACCTGCAGCGGTTTGAGATATACAATTTCCGGTTCCAGCAATACATCAGATGTTACCGGAATAATCTCATCTTCACAAAGAAGCTGTTCCTTACTTAATCTTGCTGCTTTTGGAGAAATTCCGAAATGCTGTTTAAAAGCCTTCGAAAAAGAAGCAATATTGGCAAATCCTACTTCAATAGCAATTGTGGTGAGATTTTCCTGGGTATAAAGAATCCGCTTATAGGCATTTTCTACCTTCAGTCTTTGTTGGAAAGCACCTATGGTTTCTCCGCAGCTGTACTTAAAAATGCGCTGGATATTCCGGTAAGAATAATTGGAAATTTCTTCCAGTTCCTTTACAGAGACGGCTTGGTCATAATTCTTTTCCATGAAATTGATGACTTTGTAAATACAGTTCAGGTTGTCTTCCATAAGCTTTGAAATTTTCAGAAATAAGAGGTCTGAAATACATTACAAATAAAAGAAATAAAAAAATGTCTTCACAATATTGTACTTTAGCTTTCGGTAAAAATAAATCCGGAAACCACAATTTTTGCCATTTTAAAAACAAAAAATAACCCAAAAACTTGAAATAAAACCATGGAAAAAGAATTGTCAGAATTAACCGACCATGAATTATTAAAAAAGAAAAAAGAAATCAAATCCAATAATATTCTCAACGCTGTACTTCTTGGAGTAATGGTAGGTATTTCGATTTACAGCACCATAACTGGCGGTTTCGGATTTCTGACCGTTTTGCCCTTATTTTTTGTAGGTTCTATCGCTAGCCGCTGGAATAAAAACAAAAAGCAGTTAGAAGAAGAACTAAACTCGAGAAATTTAAAATAAAATGCAGGACTTTAACAGACAAACAGAAGCGGGAGCAGTAGCCTATTTCCGTCATTGTATAAAAAATGGAGATGCGGCAGGAGCATTGGGCTGTTTCCATCCTGAAGCAGTTTACATTGATAGAGATGGGAGAGAGCTGAGAGGTCTTGAACAGATAAGTATGGCAATGAATGAGATCTGCAGATTACACCTGGATATACAAGGAGAAGCTCCCCATGTGACCGTTGTAAATGATCTTGCGATGTGGCTTGATCAGTGGGAAATGACAGGAACTGCTCCGGACGGGCACCCTATACATATGACGGGTCATACTTCCTGCATCATGAAAAAAAATGAAGATGGAGAATGGCTGTGGCTGGTTGACAATCCTTTTGGTTCTGCTATACTTAAAAATGATAATATGGTGTAAAGCCTTTCGAAAATAAATAAAAAACCTTCAGATTAGCTCTGAAGGTTTTATTTTTAATCTGTTGGCTTATTAACGGATCTAGTTTCGCAAAAACTGACCAATTCCAGGTGAATCAAAAGTAAAAGCATTTTGATTTTCAGACTTATCAATTTTATTATTGATCGTCAATGCCCATAATACTAATTCTTTACAGAAATTCTGATCTTCCGGACTCAGTTCAGACGTATTTTCTTCCACTACGGCAGCGAGAGGAGTTATCCCATCGAGTTTAGCATAAAATTCTTCATCCGTATCATTATAATTAAGTTCCAAATGATTTTTATTGAACCATCTGATCAGGTCGGTATAAGGAGTTTTGATGCCTTCTTTTTCAAGCTTGGAAATGCGCGGGAACAGACTTTCAAATTGAGTCATAACCGCTTTGTCAATCAATATTTTGGCAACATAATCAGCACCTTCCTGTTCTCCTTCATATACCAGTTCAATTTTCCCTGTGATGGATGGGATAATGGACATGAAATCAAGCAAACGGACAGTAGTTCGTTCTGCTCCGGATTCTATCAAACGTAATTTGGCTGCTGCAATTAAATTCTCCATAGCACTGATCGTCAGACGGGCACTGACACCACTTTTTGCATCTACATATTCACTGATTCGCGCAGCAAAAGCAACTTCCTCCAAAAGATCTTTCGCCAGGTCAGGAATCTGTATCTGTGCTTTGTCTTCAGCAGAAATCAATGCTTCCTGTTCTGTGATCTGACGGGCAAGAGCAATTGTTTTTGGATAATGGGTGAAAATCTGTGACCCGATTCTGTCTTTCAATGGCGTTACAATACTTCCTCTGTTGGTATAATCTTCCGGATTGGCCGTAAACACAAACTGAATGTCAAGCGGCATTCTCAACTGAAATCCACGGATCTGAATATCTCCTTCCTGCAAAATATTAAAAAGGGAAACCTGAATTCTTGCCTGTAAATCCGGTAATTCATTTAAAACAAAAATAGAACGGTTAGCACGCGGAATCATTCCGTAATGTAAAACGCGCTCGTCGGAATAAGGTAATTTTAAAGTAGCCGCTTTGATGGGGTCTATATCACCAATTAAATCGGCAACATTCACATCAGGAGTCGCCAGTTTTTCATAGAAACGGTGAGAACGGTGTACCCACGAAATCGGAGTTTCATCACCCAGCTCTTCAATGAGATCTTTGGCATATTTTGAAATTGGCTGGAATGGACTGTCATTGATTTCCGATCCTTTTACGATAGGCATATACTCATCAAGAAGATTGACCATGCTTCTTGCAATTCTTGTTTTTGCTTGACCGCGTAAGCCTAGTAAATTGATGTGGTGGCCGGCAAGAATGGCTTTTTTCAATTGGGGAACTACGGTGTCTTCATAGCCCCAAAGCCCTTCAAATACAGGTTCTTTAGCTTTAATCCTGGCAATTAAGTTCGCTTGAATTTCCTCATTAATCGTTTTATGGGTATAACCGGAGTCTTTTAATTCTTTGAATGTAATATCGTTTTTCATTTTCTTATCTGCTAATTATCTGGTAAGATTTATTTTAATACTTTGATGGAAGTCTGAAATCGGACCTCTATATTCTTCTTATTCTGTTTTTTTCGTAATCTTCGAAGATCATTTGTCCTAAACCTGATAGTCCTGTCAGAAACGCTTTTCCTTTGTTCTGAGCTGTAAATTCTTCTACAAACTGACGCAGGTAAGGGTCTTGGGCAATCATGAAAGTGGTGATAGGAATTTTCAGCTTTCTGGCCTGTGCTGCTCTGTTGAGACACTGGTTAACAATTTTCTCATCCAGACCAAAGCTGTTCATATAAAATTCACCGCTAGGCAGCTGAATACAACTTGGTTTTCCATCGGTAATCATGAAAATCTGCTTGTTGGTATTTCTTTTTCTGCGAAGAATATCCATTGCCAGCTCCAGACCGGCTACCGTATTGGTATGGTAAGGGCCTACTTTTAAATAGGGAAGGTCTTTGATCTTGATCGGCCACGCTTCATTTCCAAAAACAATGATATCAATGGAATCTTTGGGGTATTTCCGTTTAATCAGTTCCACAAGTGCCATGGCAACCTTTTTCGCCGGAGTAATGCGGTCTTCACCGTATAAAATCATGGAGTGGCTGATGTCGATCATCAGGACAGTGCTCATCTGGGCCTTATGTTTGGTTTCCTCTACAATAAGATCGTCTTCTGTAAGGCGCAGGTCTGAAATTCCGTTATTGATCTGGGCGTTTTTTAAGCTTTCAGTCATGTTTACAGCTGCTAAGTCGTCTCCATATTGGAAGGAACGGTTTTCACCATCGCGTTCATCGCCAATTCCCGTTTTGCTGGTGCGGTGATTTCCTGCTCCGTTTTTCTTCAGCTTTCCGAATATCTGATCTAAAGCATACTCACGAAGGGCTGCTTCCAGTTTTGGAGTTAATATATTTTTACCTTTTCCGCTTCCGGTATTGCCTTCTTCGGGATCTTCCTCTTTGATATAACCCCGTTTTTTCAGATCTTCTTCAAAATCCTGAAGGGTATATTCCTCATCGAAAATGTCATATTCCTTATCCAGCATATCAAGCCATTCGAAGGCTTCTTCAAGATCTCCGGAGGTGTGGGTAAGCAAATCTTTGAAAACATCAAAGACCCGGTCAAAATGCGATAATTCCTCAGGCACATGTTTACTGAATATAAAGCCTTTTCCGGGATTAAAATTTTTATCTGTCATAAGATGATGAAGCTGTTTTGCTGTTATTTGCCTTTGAATATTTCAGAGCATATGATGATTTGTCTGAAGTATTCTTTAATTCGTTTCAAACGGAAAAGTTAGGAAAATATCATCTCAAGATCCCCTTAGAAAAATAGAAAATACTAATGATTATGATATGGAATAAGAATATAAGATCTTACGTTTTCCAATCGTTGAATATTAGATGATATAAAAAAATGCACAAGATAATCGTTGCGCATTTTTAGTATTATAAGAAATTGGCTTTTAATGATTGGCTTTTATTCGTGATATTTTAACCCGTCTAAAGCTTTGTCAACCTTTTTATTTTCACCATATACAATTATACCAACCAGATCCAGATGATCTGCAGTATGTTTTGCTATTTCGAGAACATTTTCTTCACCTGATCTTGTATCAAAGAGTTGTTGGGTATAGATTCCTATTGCCAGTTCACGGTCTTTTGCCCGGCGGAATGTTCTCTGAAGCTTTTCTGTACTGTCTGCTTTATAGATAAGAGTAGGGTGTTTTATAAAAGCTAGGAATTCCTCGTGGTCAGCTGTTATGAATTTTTCGCCATGGGTTTCTGGAAATTCAATAGCAATGCTTCCAGCCAAAAAAGAAACAACATTAAGTTTTTGCCATGGCAACAGGTCATCTTGGATAACGATAGCTACTTTTTTATCGTACATATTTTAATTTTTTACATTTAATTCCATCTGAATATTACAGCGCTGATATGGAGTTGAACGTCCGGATACTTTCTGGAAACCCAGTTTGTAATACAGATTAATGGCGGGTTTCAGTATGGTATTGCTTTCAAGATATATTTTGGATGCTCCGGATTCTTTTGCTTTGCCGATGATAGCCTGTCCCAGCAGCCAGCCTATATTCTTTCCTTGTGCTTTGGGAGATACAGCCATTTTTGCCAGCTCAAAATCATAATCAGGATCATCCATTTTGATAAGAGCACAGACCCCGAGAGGTTCTTCATTGTATAAGGCAACAAGAATTTTTCCACCTTTATTTAAAATGTATTCTTCAGGGTTATCCAACGCTTTATAGTCGGCATCTTCCATTTCAAAATAAGCAGAGATCCATTCTTCATTAAGTGCTTTGAATGCGGATTGGTATTTCGGATCATAATCAACGATCTTTACATTTTTACTTTCGCGGGCTTTTTTCTGTTCTTTTACTCTTGAAAGCAAAGATTTTTGTTCAAAAAGGTGCTCCCATTCTGCAAGTGCTTCCCAGAGATTGTGAGTGGCTTCGCCAATCATCTCATCGATGGCATGATCAATATCTGTGCACTGGATTTTTATATTTTCAGAAAGTTCTTTTCCTTTTTCCGTAAGTCCTGCAATATTTCTCCTTTTATCATCTGATTGCTGATTGTCCTTAACTAATCCTGCAGTGGTCATTTCCTTGATGATTTTGGTTACTGATGGTTGAGAATGTCCTATTTCTTCAGCAATTTCGGTAATGGTCTTTGAACCTCCTTCGGAGAGAACAAAAAATACAGGGAACCATTTTGGCGAAAAATCAACACCATAAAGTTCGTAGATCTTTGCTGCTTCTTCTGTAATATTTGAAGCCATAAACCGCAATCTGCTTCCCAATGCAATCTTTCCTGTTTTTTCAAATAAGTCCATAAGTATAATTAATTATATAACTAGTTATACAAATGTAATGAATTAATGAATATTTTGAGTGAAAAATTTAAAAATAAATTTAATGTATTTGAATTGAGTGTGTTATGGGTTTTAAAAACTTGAGTTAATCCGAATAAAAACAATAAAGCTCCGAAACAATCCGGAGCTTTATTTATACACATCATCTTATTATTATGAATTCATGATTACCATCCTAAATAATATTCACGATCCAGCCAGTACGGCCAGTCAAGTTTAAAATGGGTCTGAAGCATTTTTTCAGCTTCACAGAAAGCGCCTTCTACCCAGCCTTGCTGATCTGAATAGGCTTCCCCAATAATATGTATATGTTCATCTATTAAAGGTTTTCTCATATAAGGCATGACATCTTTCACTGAGAAACCAGCCTTCCATGCGTGGTATCCTGCACCGTAAGGATCATCGGTCCAGTCTCTGAAATAAGTTACATAAGGCTGCGGAATATCTATACCGTGTAATTCTTTTAACTGGTTCATCAATTCATTCACCATGAATTCTGTAGCCTGAACATCATCAAACTTATGCAATTCTTCCAGTGACGCAGATCTTGCAGCTCTTACTTTAAACAAAACTTTGTCATCAGAAAGTGCTTTCCAGAATGTTTCGGTCTCCATATCACCATAGCTTCCCAATAACATTGAGTTTTTGGTCTCAGTATCAGTACCGAAATAATAACACTGTCTCATCGGCAAGTCTGTAATGGAATGTCCGGAATCAATCCCCAGATCTCTCCACCACGGACCTTCAAAGCCCATCAGGATTTTAAATGCAGGCTCCATGATGATAGAACGGATATTTTTGTTCAGTTCCTGATGTCTGTTAGCGTCAAAAAAGAAGTTATTCTGATCCAGAAGTTCGAGAGATTTTCTCGGCATACCCAATACTATTGAATTGGCATACACTTTCCATGTCGTGTTACTCTGTATATTCAGGAAAGTAAGTTCGTATTTATGCGTTGCGGTTAAATGATGATCTTTGGTGAAAGTAATCAGCTTATTTTCGGACCAGATGCGTGCTCCTTCATATTCCATATACGTGTTGGCTATTGCATAAGCAATACTGTCATAGCCTTCTTCAATGGTTTTGTAGGTAGTATTGGCAGAAAAATCTCCTACCATATACGGAAATGCCTCAGCAGAATTCCAGTTGATGGTATTGGAATAATATCCTCCGGCGTTGGCCAAAAACTCATAGCCTTCCTGAGAAACCTGATCCTTGATTAAATTCCAGAAACCAATGTCATTTACCAGACGTTTGTCATATGGAGAACCAGGGAAATTGTACATCAGTCTTGGTTTTATAACATCCCAATCCCGGCTGGTCAGTTTGAATGTATAATCATAGCCATTAGGATCTGCGATGATCAGTTCTTTATAATTTTCGGCCACCCATGCATCTGCCATTAAAACATTGTAAATGATCTTATTGAATAACTGATCAGAGCTGAAACCTTCATCCCCTTCATTCAGATAATAACGGGTAATCAGTTTGTTGCCATGGCTCTGTTCTTCTGTCCAGGCATTCTGTTTGAAACGTTCTTTTCTGATGTACATCAGGAGTTTTTCAGGCTCTCCCATATGGAATGGGATAGGAGTCATCTTATCTTTCAGAACAGGAGTTCTTTTGCTTAAATCTTCTTCTTTCAATGGATAACCCTCGATCAATGTGGTTACAATTTCCTGAGAAGTCAGATAACGCATTCCTCCGAGCTCACCCCAGAAATTCATTCCCGGCATAACTACGGATTCCAGTCTTCCGCCCAACTTGTCACTCATATCGAAGACCTGTACTTCATGGGCCTTATACTTATTATCGGTCACCAGGCGGAAAGCAGTATATAATCCGGAAGTTCCGGCACCAATAATGGCTACTTCTACTTTCAGATCGGGCTGCATTCCCGGATACAGCGGTGTATCTTTATTTACGTTTTCTCTGTTCATGGCTTTATAAATTTTTAAAGTGCTAAGAAATATTTATATCCTAATCGGAATGGAGTAATGTCAAAATCGGTATGTCCGTCTAATGCCAGATCAGACATGATTTTACCTAAGAAAGGGGTGAATTTTGCGGCCCAACCTGTGGCATAGACCACAATATTTTTATGATTGGGTACATAGGAAGGTGCAAAATCAATCAGCAATTCTTTATTGGGAATGGTGCTTAAAGCGATAAGACATGTTGAGGTATATTCCGGTACTATGCTGAGACCAGTCATATGATTGTGTATCCACTGGGATGTGTAGGCAAGTTCCTGCGGATTCGGAATCAATGTTCTGTCGTTTGGTTCTTCCAAAGGATTGATGACAAAATCAGGTGCTACACGGATGTATTCCGGATGATCCCATTCAACGGAAGGAAAACCGTAAAACTGGTTGCCGTTATCTCCTGTTGCATTCTGGAACACAAACCAGGTTGGATACTGTATCGAAGGATCGGTCTTTTTGAAATAAGCAGAAGACATATTCCAGTAGGAAGCTTCTATTTTAAAATCCAGTAAGTTGATCACACTGTTGATGTAAGGTCCTGGGATAATGGCCAGCTTTTTGGCGATATAAATTCCGTTGGGAGTGGTCAGCTCAAAAAGGTCACCGTTTTGTTTGATCTCAAGTACAGGAGAGTCTTCTCTGAGCTCTACGGTTTCCTCTTTCTCGCAAAGGCTTAAAAGCGTTTCAATAGTTGCTTTAAAATTAATGCTGGCTCCATCAGGCTGAAAAAGACCTACATAATTATCCGGCAGGTTTTTGAAATGATATTGCTCTTCAATTTCCTTGGAGGTTAAGTTGGTATAGGGAACGCCTAAAGCTTCTAAAGCTTTCTCAGCTTCGGCAATATTACCTTCTGTAGAATGTACTTCGGGATCTCCAAACCACAGTGTGCCTACTTTATCAAGCAATTGGGTATCGGTCTTTTTTTGAAGCTCATCCCAATAAGGCTGAGAATCCAAAGCCATTTGTACCATATATTCATCAGGATAAGGAATCCGGAACTGGCGGGATACTCCTGCAGAGCTGCCCAGCTGATTCACAAAAGTGTATTGTTCTAATACTAATGTCTTGGCCTGGCGCTGACCGAGATGATAGGCTGTTGCCAGACCTATTGCTCCTCCACCAATGACGATTACGTCATAGTTTTCTGTAATCATAGGTTATTTGTTTTTATTTTTTATAATCATATTGAAGAGATACAGAAAAGTAAAGACAGCCATATGTAGAAATGTACCATCATTACTGACCTTCATAATCTCCGAATTCTGTTCATATGATAGATTAAGTATAGAGACGAATCTGCCGGTACACGTGAATATTATGGTTTCCCATAGAATATTATCACTATTAATAAGCATTTCAAAGTAACAAAGAAGAGGGTATATGTTCTTAGAGTGTAAATAACCAATTTTTGCATTGGGTAGAAATACCTAATGATGAGAAAAGCTAGTATGGAAGGAAGTTTCAACCTTTAAAAAAATTATTGGAGAGATAGAAGCAAGTTTGTAATTTTATACATCATTTTATCAATTATTGTTTACCATTTATAACAAAATAGATATAGGGAGAATATTTTACTGAGCATCATTTTTTGCAATTGATCTAAAAAAATGAGTTTACGTGAATAAAACTTAATGCTTATAAGGTGTTTTGATAGAAAATAAAATTCATTTTTGAAGGTTTAATCAAATATTCATTATTATAAGAAGACAAAAATTACTTTAACTTTGCAAATTGGATGGTATATCCTTATTATGGAATTGCTGAAAATAATGGTATATTGTTGAAAATTAATGCCAAATGGACTCATGTAGTCAGGAAATTGATTTAACTGATAAACAAATATGAAATATAAATTCTTAAATTTTAAATTGAGAAAAGTTGTTCATTACTCATTGATCCTTTGTATCTTACTGATACAGGTCATTATCGCCATATTTTTTTATAATGAATTTGTCAACGGAAAGAAGCTGAAGTTTATTAAAGATCAGCTTGAAGAAACCCGTGCATTGGGCGGATTGACGGATAATTCCAGAAAAGATTTTATGGATGCGCAGGATCATCTTCAAAGATATATGGCTACCCAGGATAATGATGACCTGCAGCTCTATTTTCAGTCATTGAGAAAACTTAAAATGAATTTTGATAAGATTGGTCAATATGAAAATACAAGTCCAAGGCTGAAAAAGAATCTGGCTGCTCATCGACAGGATACGCTGAAGACGGCCAAACTTAAAACATTGATAGATTCAGTATACCAGAGTTCTTTGAATCCACCTCAAAAGATTGAGGATAAGCAATATGAACCTGCAAAGTATAAAAATGATTTTGACGATTTGAAAATCCAGACCCGTACTTATGCTGACACTGTTAAAAAGAAAGGCTTTTTCGGCCGTTTAAAAGATGCTGTAACAGGGAAAGTGGACGTACAGAAAGAAAGTACTGTGATCACGATGACCAACAACAAAACCATAGATCTTTCTCAGGTAAAATCCAAAATGGATAACACGATAAAGTCTATGGATAAGCACTATGCCGCTGAAGTAAAGAAGGTACAGATGCTTGCCGCACAACGTCAGAAGAATAATCTACAGTTTTACAGTAACTTCAGTAAACTGCTGGTTTATAGTAATGGGCTGATAGAAGTTTACGAAAATGCCATCAAGGATTTTAAAACAGAACTGGAAAAAGAGTATAACGAGCAGAGTTCCAATAATAATACAATCAGGACTTATCTGGTATTGGGATTGATGATTCTGATGTTTATTGTATCCATTTTGATCATGTACTTTACAAGAGTAGCATTTATATATGAGCGAAAACTGAATGCTGCAAATAAAGAGATTAAAAAGAACCTTAATTTTAAAAATAGAATTCTGGGAATGCTGAGCCATGATCTGAGATCCCCATTAAAAATTATCAATATTTTTATAGATAAGATCCACAGAACCACAGAGGATGAAACGATAAAAGATTATCTTAAATCTATCAAGTTTACCAACAGCACTCTGCTTCTGCAATCTAACCAGATTCTGGAATATACTAAAAATGAAAATGCTGAAAAAGAACTTATAAAATCGGTTTTCAATCTTAAAGATGAGATCAGTTCTATTGTGAAGGTGATTACTCCTTATCTGGAAACCAGAAACAACAGGTTTGCAGTAACAGACAGAATTCCTGAAAACGTAGAGGTATATTCTGATAATATAAGAATCAACCAGATTTTTATGAATATTCTTGGGAATGCCAACAAGTTTACAGAAAATGGTCAGATTGATCTTGTTATGGTTACAGAACCCATAGGAGAAAACCAAATTTCTCTGATTACAACGGTAGCAGATACCGGAGTAGGGATATCAGAATCTGATCTTGGTAAAATTTTTGATCCTTATTATCAGGGAATGGTATCTGATGAAGTAGATAATCTGGGGGCCGGTTTAGGTCTTAATCTTGTAAAAGAAATTGTAGAGCTTTTCAATGGTGATATATCAGTTGAAAGTAAATTGCATAAAGGAACGAAAGTGACATTCAGTATCAATTTAAATACTAATAATAATGGAAATACCAATTCAAAATAAAGAGATAATATTCCTGCTGGCAGACGATCACAGCATTGTACGCCAGGGAATGGAAATTGTTATCAGTGATATTGCTCCTCACGCAAAAGTTTATCAAACTTCATCTTTACACCAGGTATTGGAGCTGATAGAATCAAAAGGGATTGAGATGGCGATCATTGATGCCCATTTCCCGGACGGAAACAGTCTGCATATTCTGCCTCAGATGAAAAGTGTAAATCCAGATCTTAAAGTTTTGATTTTTACAGGACTAGAAGAGGATCTGCATGGCCTTAAATTCATCAAAGCGGGTGCCAATGGCTACCTGAGCAAATTAAGTGAAGAAGAAGAGGTAATGGAAGCGATCACAACTTTTATAGAGAAAGGAGAGTATTTCTCTGATCTTTTGCGGAATCTATTGGTTCAGTTTGTGTACAATCCGGATCTGATAAGTCCTCTCAATAGTCTGACCAAACGGGAACTGCAGATTGCAGAACTCTATGCGGAAGGATATGGAAACCTGGAAATTTCAAATAGCTTGAATATCAAACAGAATACAGTGAGCACAATCAAAAAAAATATCTTTGAAAAACTAAAGATAGAGAACATGGTTGAGCTGGTGGACCTTATTAAAACACACCATAAACTATAGCAGTCTGTAGGAGATTCTGCACTTCTTATTATCAGAGAATTTGATTTTATCGATAAATATCTATAGATGAGTCGAGATGTATCGATGGGGTTTATAGAGGATTTTATTTTGTAATGTTGTTCCTTTGTACTGTGAAATTTAAGTAATGAAAAAAGTAAATGAGAAATGCTTATTCAGGTTTTAAATTTCATACACAAAACAACAAATGATTATAATTATTCAATTAATAAATGATAATTATAGAAACACAAATGATGAAATTTATAAACACACTGATGAAATTAAACGAGGTGTATGAATAACCTTCAACAGGCTTCTTAAAAAGCCAAATGAAAAAAACACAAATACACATAAAGAGGTTCAGTTGATAGGTTACAATTACAAAACAAAAAAGGAGGCATACAGCCTCCTTTTTTGTTTTTTATCATTTGATAAACAGATGCTGTAATCTATATCTTAGTTTTGTACCCAAAAAAAGATGACAGGAGAAAAAGATTTGGCCGTTTTGCTTCAGAATATGGAACCAGTATTAAATGCCGGAGAATATGTATTTTGTACCGTTGAAAACCTCCGTGATATACCAGATATAGAAAACGTTTTGTTTTTCTTTCGGGAAACTGAAGCTGTTACCATTGTTTTAGAAAAAACGACAGCAGATGAATGGCGCATGGCTTACAGTTATATTGCTTCATGGATTACTCTTAATATTCATTCTTCTCTGGAAGCCGTAGGGCTCACTGCAGCCTTTTCCAATGCCCTGAAACAGGAAAATATAAGTTGTAATGTAGTGGCGGCTTATTTTCATGACCATATTTTTGTGGCAAAAGAAGATGCTGAAAAGGCGATGGAAGCTCTTTATACTTTAAAAAATAATTGATGTAAGTTTATACCTTATTTTTACGTTTAACTTTATATTTAAGCCCAGCCCACATCTCTTTTAACTATGAATAACTCCCTATGAAGATTTTTTTTATCATTTTTTTTGCCGTAGCTTTTCAGCTGTGCCCGAGCCAGTCGTTAATACAACAAATAAAGTTTGATAATGTAAGTAATGATGACCGGATAAAAATTGAAAAAATCAACCAGTTGTTACCCCAAAGTAAAAAGCTCAGAGAACAGAACTGCAACGAATATGCAATAAAATATTATGGCTGTATATTGGAATACAGGATGATATATATAAATAATGATGAACCAATCGCAATGGATGAAGCCAAATTTGACCGGATTACTGCGATGAACTCAGATGGCACTGAAAAAACAAATAATTATATGACCAATACCAGAACCTATATTCTTAATTGGAATGATAAGAAATTTGTCTCAAAGAGTGCTACTATTAGTGAGAATGGAATTTCAATGGCAGACAATTTCTATCTTGATAAAGCTGAAATAGAGCGGATAATGGAAAAAACTAAACAATAATGGAAATAAGATGCCCAGGCTGTCTTGGAATTTTTAAGGCAAACCATGATCAGGAACTTTTTATTACTGAAGCTATACAAAAAGGCCAACGTCTTATCATGACTGACTGCCCGAAATGTTACAAACACATCCCTGTAAATCCTGCTGATTTATTATCAATGGAGTCTCAGAAAGATGAAGATCAAAAGAGCAGCCAGTCAGTTATTGTTAACTGTCCGGTTTGTTCAGACGGTATTGTAAACTATATTGATGATGGGAATGAAAAATTTTGGGGATGTGGAGAATGTGGGACCGTTTGGGTTTCAGAAAAGGATTTTCAGCAATCTGTTTTAAAGAAATCGTAGATGATCATAATTCCCCATTCTCGTCGGAAAAAATACATTTATTATATTTGAAAAGAAAATAATTGATGGTTTCTCAATTTTTCGGTTTCTGAATTGTCTGTATAAACCGCTGAAATGTCCTGTTCCATATGTTTTTGAGTGTGCTGCCTGTTTTTGTGTTTTATGTTTGCACCATAATCAAACAAAAATAAACGACAATGAAAACAATCAGAAAAATCTCAGCCGTTAGCCTATTATGCTTAACTCTTTTTACCGTAGTGACGGTGTCCTGCACTGAAGAAAATGAGCCTCCCACGGTACAGGAGATACAAAACAGAAACCACCAAACTGCCAAAACCCAATTCATAAACGTTAAAGGAAATGCCATTGCATACCGCGTTTTGGGAAAAGAGGATGGAATTCCATTGGTTCTTCTGCCGGGATTGGGTGGGTCAATGGATGACTGGGATCCTGCAGTAACAGATGGACTGGCAAAAAAATATAAAGTAATTATCTTTGACAATAAAGGAGTGGCTTCTTCAAAGGGAATTACCCCGAATACGGTTCAGGCAATGGCCGATGATGCTGTAGATTTTATCAAAGCATTGAATTTGAACAAAGTCAATATCATGGGATTTTCTATGGGAGGGTTTATTGCACAAAGAATAGTGCTGACTTATCCTTCACTTATCAATAAAGTGATTTTAACCGGAACAGGACCTCAGGGAGCCATCGGATTATCAAACCTTCCTAATATCATTGCAGGAACAGCGGGATTAAGTCCTGAAGCTTCTTTCCTGAAATTCGGATTTACAGAATCTGCTCAGAGTACCGCGGAGGGAAAAGCATCTTACGCAAGAATTCAGCTTCGTACAACAGACAGGGATATTCTTTTAAGTGATGCTGCTTCCAATTCGCAATTTACTGCTGTATTAAGCTGGGCGCAACCCAATGCTGATGCTCTTACAGAGATACAAAAGATCAAAAATCCTGTACTCATTGTTCATGGTGAAAATGATCTTCCGGTGTCTGTTCAGAATGCGAAAAATATGGCTCAGAATTTAGATCAGGCAGAATTGGTGATTTTCCCGGATTCAGGGCATGCCTCTTTCTATCAATACCATGATAATTTTGTAGGAAAAGCAATTGAATTCCTTGGGAAATAGATTTAATTTTTAAATATTCATATAAATAAAACTCGCTGTGGTGTTCAGCGAGTTTTTGTTTTATTGATGAAAGACTTAGCTGAATTTTTGTACAGCTTCTACACTTACAGGAGTAAAAAAGTTAATCAGATTTCCTTCCGGATCACAGAATAGAAGCGATCTGTTTCCCCAAGGCATCGTGGTGGGTTCCTGAATAATTTCGGAAGCTATACTTTTAATTCTTTCGTATTCTTCATCTACATTTTTAACCATAAATTCAATAATGGTTGATTTTGTTCCCGCGAACTCTGTAAGACCTTCCGAAAACATTTGCATTGTCCGGGTGCTTCCGATCGCAATCGTTATAGAATCTGCAGAAAGCTCTGCAAAATCTTCAGTATACCATCTGGCTGTTGCTCCCATGGTTTGTTCGTAAAATTCTACTGCTGCTTTGATGTCTTTGCTGATGAGTCTTAATGAAGTAAGTTTCATAAGGTATTTTTTTGTTTGAATTAATTTTAAACAAAGGTAATAGGTACTTATGACAACAGCTTGTCAGTAGAAAATTAAAGCTTTTAAACTAAATTATTTGACTAATAAAAATTAGCAATATGAATTAGCTGCTTAAAGTTGAGGATTTGTATTTTCCGTCCTTCGGATCTGATGAGTTTTTCCTGCTTAAAATCATTGATAATCCGGGCCAATGTTTCTCTGGCTGTTCCTACCATATTTGCCAGATCGATACGGGAAAGGGAGATGAATACTTCCTGCTCAGGCTCATTATTTGATTTGTACTTATCATGAAGAATAAGCAGGCTCAAAGCTGCCCGCTCTCTGACTGTACGATGAGATAAAATCGCAATGAGATTGGCCATGACACTGAATTCATGGCTTAAAGATTTCAGCAGCAGCCTTGAAAGTACTGATGACTGCCCAAGGATATCCATAAAATTGTCTTTTGAAATAAAAGAGATAACAGAATTTTCCAGTGTTGAGGTTGTATCCCCATAGGATTCATTACTCAAAATAGCAGAATACCCAAAGAATTCCCCCGAACTGTAAATGTAGATAATCTGTTCTCTTCCGTCATTATCAACCTTGTATTTCTTTATTTTGCCTTCATTGAGATAGTAAACGCCGTTAGGTTTTGTGCCGTCAGTAAATATAGGTTCATTTTTACGGTAGTTCCTGGTTTTCATGGCTCCTGTAAGCAGATTTTTATCATATTCAGGGAGCTCATCAAAAAGATACTGATTATTAAAAATAAATTTTGAGATCATAATTTTTCTATACAGACTATTGAATAAAACGCTCAGTTTTTTAACTTAAATCACATTTTAAGCTGATGCAGATCACCAAGTTTTTTTTCTAAACGAATTACTTTTACAAAAGTAATAAAATTGATTTTGAATCAAGAAACAGAACATTTTGCAGAGGGGTAGAGAAGCTGTTTTTACAACTTATAAAGGGTTATATTTTACTACTCATACAGTAAAAGAGATAGAGGAAATCTATAAGAACACTGGATAAATATTTAAGCGGACATGTTTTTCACAGTTTGACACTGACATTTCTAAATTATTTTTTTTTACTTATTTATCTTATCCAGCTGTTTTTTAGAATAGCATTTTAAAGATGGGCTTTTAAAATCTGTATTTTGAATTATTAGAAATATAAAATGTTCAGACACAGAGGGAAAAACAGAACTTATTTTCACAACCTAAAACTGGCATCAGTACTTTCATTTGTTGCTGGAATAGTGAATATTGTAGGTGTTTTATCCGTTAAAGTGCTTACAACCAATATAACCGGGCATTTTGCTTTTTTCTCTGAAGAGATTCTTCTCGATCATTACAACGAAGTACTTATTTACTTTCTGTTTATTATCTGTTTCCTGGGAGGAGCTTTCTGTTCCAGCTTTTTGGTTGAATTTTCTTCAGGACACAGAACATTTCGCCCGCATCTCATTCCTTTAATAATTGAAATTTTGATACTGGGATTTGTAGGAATGTCAGATGATAAGGGATTAAAAATCTCAGTATCTCCTTATACCATTGCAGGTCTTTTGCTCTTTGCAATGGGAATGCAGAATTCATTGGTGACAAGAGTATCACAGTCTGTGGTGAGAACGACCCATCTTACAGGTTTGTTTACAGATCTCGGAATAGAGCTTTCAAAACTGTTTTTTAAGGAGAGGGAAAATGAACAGAAACAGCTTAAAAAAAATATTATGCTGAAACTGGTCATCATTGCCTGTTTTTTTTCAGGATGTATAATAGGAGGTTTTGGGTACAGAATAATTCATTTGAAAACACTGATAGTAACAGCTGGATTATTGTTTTGCGTTATCAGATATGATAAACTTTTATACCGCTATTATGCTTTAAAAAGAAAATTGAGATAACCTTAATGAGATAAAAAAAGGATATTCCGTTGATTGGAATATCCTTTTTAAATGTTATGGTGTTGTTGTCTGTTGAATCACAAAAGTTTCCGTATCTGTTGTGTGAGCTGAAAAATAACCTAAAGCTCCATTGTTGATATTGCTTGGTGGATTGGCTGGAGTAGCACCCCCGCCATTGCCTCCGGAAATCTGAAGGAGAGCATTATAATAGGTGAATATATTGTTATCAATAGATTGCATCTCTACATGAATTTTGTCTCCTACGATCACTTCATGATCTCTGCCATCGTTATCATCATTAGGCAGAATCAAAGGCTGTTGGTTAAGCATTCCGTTATTTACATTGTCTGAAAAGGTATTCATGTATTTTTTAGGAAGATCGTTGATCGTAAAGCTAAAAAGATAACGGTTTCCAAGCGGCATTGGATCTGTAAAGATGGGTAAGAGGGTATATGTAATTTTATCACCAAATTTGAAAAAACTCTGTTCAAGTCCATCAAAATGAACAATTTCAGGCATTCTGCTCTGAGCGGTATACTGTTTTCCCTCTGCCTGTATTTTCAGGGTATAGGTTCTTCCGGGCTGGCCTGCAAAAGTGGTTGTTTTATACATTCCGTTTCCTGTGTACTGAAGTGTTTCAGTCTGGCCTGTATCATCACTTAAAACAACCTGAGCTCCGGTTACAGCCGGATACTGGTTAGGTTCCGAAAAACCAACTGATTTTGTAATTTTTACAGTATAAGGTCCGGGTTGGTTGGTTATATTTCCTTCAATGACGATATTTCCGCTTTGATCGTTCAGATCCAGGTCGATCTCTTTTTCACAAGAAGTTAATGCAAAAAGAGATAATATGATATAAAAAGTATTTTTCATGAGTTAGAATTTGAAGTTATAAGTGATGTTGGGTACCCATCGGAACAGAGAAGTCTGCATTGCACGTGTTGTTCCGGGACGGTCAGGATTGTCTTCGAAGTTGATGGTGTAGGCATTTTCTCTACCGTACAGGTTGTAAATACCGAAGGTCCATGAACCGCGGAAGCGCTTATTGGAAGTTGGCTCATAAGTCGCACTCAGGTCCATTCTGTGATAAGCAGGCATCCTGTCAGCATTTCTGTTGCTGTACTGGAATATGGTTTGTCCGTTCAGTTCATATTTTCCGGTAGGGAAGGTAACGGCATTTCCTGTGCTGTAAACAAATAGTCCCGAAAAGCTCCATTTCGGATTAAGCTGATAAGTGGCAACGATGGATAGATCGTGGGTTTTATCCATTCTAGCGTTGTACCATTCGTTATTATTAATTCCGTTGATCTTTCTTTCCGTTTTAGAAAGGGTATAGGAAATCCATCCCGTAAGTTTTCCGCTTTTCTTTTTAGCAATAAGTTCCAGACCGTAAGCTCTTCCTTTTCCGAATAATAGTTCACTTTCTACATCAGATCCCGCATCAAATCCAATCTGAGCTCCGTTTTTGAAGTCGATTTGATTTTTCATGGATTTATAGTAAACTTCAGCATTCAATTCATAATTATTGTTGTTGAAATTCCTGCTGTAACCCACACTGATCTGGTCTGCAATTTCAGGTTTTACCGTATAGCTGCTTCCTATCCACTGATCTGTAGGATTTCCACTGTTACTGTTGCTTAAAAGGTGAAGATTCTGGGTATTTCTGGAATAACCTCCTTTCACACTGCTTACTTCATTGATGCGGTAGTTGGCACTAATTCTCGGTTCAGGATTCACATACGTTTTCCCGAATTTTCCTTTCTCTAAAAATTCACTGTCGGTAAGTACTCCGTTTTCATATGTATTGAATGTATCTCCTCCTAATACACTGAATATTGCAAGTCTTACTCCATAATTGATGGTTAACTTTTCTGTTGCTTTAAAATCATCATTGATATAAACCGCATTCTCCCATGAGTATCTCGGATTTCTTGGGAAACTGCTTACTGTAGTACCGGAAGCACTGCTTGGAGTAAGGGTATGATAAATAGACTGAAGGCCGAAACGTACAGAATGCTTGTTCCCGGCAAACCAGGTGAAGTCCTGCTTAAGGTTCCAGTCACGTATTTTTGAATTTAAATCAAATACCGTATCATCATTTTTCAGACTGATTTTATAATCATAATTACTGTAGATGAAAGATGTATTGGAGAATAGCTTACTGCTGATAATGCTGTTCCATCTTAAAGTTGCCGTTGTATTTCCCCAGTCTGTATTAAAGGTATCTCCCAATCCCAGAACATCTCTTCCGAAATATCCTGACAGGTAAATACGGTTGTTTTCGTTGATCTGATAATTGGCTTTCAGGTTAAGATCATAAAAATATAATTTGTTGTCTTTATAATCTTTATTGGTTTTAAGAAACAAATCGGCATATGTTCTTCTTCCCGAAACAATGAATGATGACTTTTCCTTCTGAATAGGTCCTTCTACACTCAGCCTGCTGCTGATCAGACCAATTCCACCATTCAGGTTGTAGTCTTTATTGTTTCCGTCTTTCATTTTGACATCCAGAACGGAAGAAAGTCGGCCTCCGTACTGTGCAGGGCTGTTTCCTTTGATGATACTGGCATCTTTCAGGGCATCACTGTTGAATGTACTGAAGAAACCAAGAAGGTGAGATGCGTTATAAACCGGAGCTTCATCCAGTAATATCAGATTCTGGTCCGTAGCACCACCTCTTACACTGAATCCGCTGCTTCCTTCACCGTTACTTTTGATACCCGGTAAAAGCTGTATGGTTTTCATCACATCCTTTTCCCCAAAAAGAACAGGAAGCTTTTCTATACTTTTTATATTTAACGTTTCTGCTCCCATTTGAGCGGAGGTTAAATTTTTATCCTTTTTAACGGCGGATACCACTACTTCGTCAATTGTTTTCGTCACTTCTTCCTGCGGCAGAAGAGGAAGATCAAGTTTCATATTCTGATCTAGTTTAATCTGCTGTTCAAAATCTTTATATCCAGGATTGGAAATAATGATGGTATAAGTACCTGCAGGCAGTGAAAGAGAGTAAAAACCATATTCATTGGCTGAAACATTGATGGTAGGATCTTCACTTACTTTTACCGATACTCCGATTAAGAGTTCACCGTTTTTTTTGTCTTTCACGGTTCCGCTTACAGAATAGGTTTGTTGGGCTATTGCCAGGGTACTGAAACAGAGCGCTGCGGTGGCAGCGGTAATTTTAAAAAAGGATGTTTGCATTAGTTTATTTTAAAGTAGTAGATCTCTTGTATAGGAATTAATGTTTTGTTGATGTACGATTAGTTAGATGAATAGGGAATTTGTTACACGTAACAAATTAATTATGAAATAAATCCATTGAAAAAATGTGTTTTTGGAAATGGTAAAAGCAAGAATTGGATAAGACTATTACATAAAAAATAATATTATGCATTGTATATTGATTGATTAATTGTCTTTTAGTTAATTATGTTAAAAATAAATTATTAACGGTTGTGGTGCGGGCTTTATTGCTGGCTGTATGAAAATAATACAACTTACTACTTCAATGGCTTTTATTTCTTGTGACGGAAAGACTTTTAGTTTAAAAACGCTTCTTCCAGATTTTTGATCGGAATTTTAGTCTTATCTTGGCTAAGAATTAAGAAGAAAGGGTATGGAAAATGTGAAAGTGTGGATCAGGAAAAATGGTTCTACTGCAATACTGACAATATTGTTCATTATCGTATTGGTGAATAAAGATGCAAAGGCATGGCTGATGAGACAGGTTGCTTCTACAGGAATCCTCAATTCCAGTATATCAGAACCGAAAGAGGAACAAAGTGCCTCAGGACAAGCTTCCTACGCCGGGTTTATGCTGAAAAATGAAGATGGAACCGTTATCAATACTTCCGCTTTACAAAATAAGGTAGTCTTCATCAATTTTTGGGCATCGTGGTGTCCTCCGTGCAGGGCAGAGTTTCCCTCCGTTCAGAAGTTGTATGATCAATATAAGAACAATCCGGATATCGTATTTCTTACTGTAAATCTGGATGACAACACGGCTCTTGGAAAATCTTATTTAAAAGAAAAAGGCTTTACAGTTCCATTTCTGGTACCTGCTGGAAATATTCCTGATGTACTTTACAGTGGATCACTGCCCACAACGGTAGTGCTGGATAAAAGAGGAGTAATTCGTCTGCATCATAAGGGATTGGCAGATTACAGCAAAGATTCTTTTTACAAACAAATCGATGAATTGTTGAAGCAAAAATTTTAGTTGTTTAAATCGTATTTTTATATCATAGGAAACAGAACATGCTACATTTGCTAAGATCTCACATTGAAAAAATAATCCCTCTTAATGATGATGAATTTGAATTCATATCATCCTGCTTTACCTATAAAAAATACAAAAAACATCAGTTTTTAGTACAGGAAGGAGAAACAGTACCTTATAATTATTTTGTTCTGAAAGGTCTTCTGAAATTGGTTTACACCAATGAAACGGGAAAGGAACATATTATTGGATTTGCTATGGAAGACTGGTGGGAAACAGACTTCCCGGCTTACTATCAGCAAACTTTGGCAACAATGTCTTTGGAATGTCTTGAAGATACGGAAGTATTGTGTCTTCAGTTAGATAACTATAAAAAACTCTGTGCCCATTTGCCAAAACTGGAGCATTTTTTTCTTGAAAAAGCATATATGGGATTTATTACCGCTCAGCAGCGAACCGTTTCTATGATGACCACCGGAATAAAAGAACGGTATGACCAGCTTTTGAAAAAGTATCCCTCTCTTGTCCAACGTGTCCCGAAATCTCTTTTAGCTGCTTATTTAGGAGTTTCCAGAGAAACTTTGAGCCGGCTGCCATTATAAAAAAGTGATCTTACTCACCTCATAATCGTGATCGGGATCACAGGAATTTGCTGTATTTGTTCTGCAATTTTGTACAGTAACATATAACAAATTCATACAATGGAAAAAAGAACGGTTAACCCATGGAAATGGCAGGATGAGAGAAGCTATTCTCAGGCTGTAGAGGTAAAAAATGTTGAAAGTACTTTATACTGCTCAGGGCAGGCGGCTATTGATCCTGATGGAACATCCAGTGATCAGGATATGAAATCTCAGCTGGAACAGGCTATTGCCAATCTGGAAAAAGTGATCCACACAGCTGGATATGAATGTAGTGGTATCGTGAGATTAAATATCTATACAACTTCTACTGAAGAATTCTGGCCTTATTTTCCTATCCTTCAGGAGTGGATTGCCAGACATAAGATCGAGCAGGCAACGACAATGCTGGAAGTAACAGGTTTATTTGAAACTTTAAAAATAGAACTTGAAGCTACAGTGGTCAAATAAATGAGAAATTGAGTTTAAAAAATTAAACCTTCAAAATATAATTTGGAGGTTTTTTCTTACATTTATCCTATACCAATTACCATATTTAAAGATCATATGAACATTCAACTTTTTTCAAAAAATGCTTTAGTAGGAGGCGCAACTCAGGGAATAGGAGCAGGAATTGCCACAGAGCTGGCAAAATGTGGCGCTAATGTTACCGTTATGGCCCGCAATGAAACAAAACTTAAAGCTTTCGTTTCTTCACTGCCGGTAATCAGTCCGGAGCAGAAACACGAGTATCTGGTGGCTGATTTCTCGGACTTTGAAAATTATAAAAAAATGATAACAGGATATTTTAATGACCATTCGGTTGATATTCTGGTTAACAATACAAACGGTCCGGAACCAGGTTTAGCACTCGATAAAACCCCGGATGATTATCAGAAAGCGTTTGATCTTCTTTTTAAAACGGTTTGCGAAACAACATTATTGGCCTTGCCTCATATGATCCGACAGAAAAACGGCCGTATTATCAACGTTTCTTCTTTATCAGTAAAAGAGCCAATCGGAAATCTTGCGCTGTCAAATTCTATCCGTTCTGCAGTCATTGCGTGGGCAAAAACCCTTTCGAATGAAATTGCACAACATAATATCACCGTAAATAATGTTCTGACAGGATATTTTGATACCGAACGAATTCAAAAACTGGTTACCCATGAAGCTCAGCAAAGTGGTGCTCCAGAAGAAGAAATAAAAAGAGCAAGAGAAAATAAGATTCCCATGAAAAGATTCGGGCAGCCGGAAGAATATGGCCATCTGGTAGCTTTCCTGGCTTCAGAATATTCAAATTATCTTACCGGAACCAGTATTCCTTTAGATGGTGGATTGAATAATACGTATTAAAGATTTATAATAATTCAAGATATTTTAAACCACAAAAGACACAAAAGTTTTTAAGCATTAAGCTTCACATATATTAAAGCACACTTAAGTTTTGAAAATTTTTTATTTTCTTCTTATATGAACTTTTTATAGGGGGTTCATTTTAAACTCATTGAATTGGAATAAAGCTTTTGTAACTTTTATAGTTAGAATAAAATAAATTTTCTTTTATGTAATAAACCCTTTCCCTCGGTTGTCATATACATATTGAAAATATTATATGAAAAACTGGTCATTTAAAAAATGGAACACCGTATTGGGATGGTTCCTTTTTGCTGTTGCACTTATCACTTATCTTTCAACAATGGAGCATTCCCTGAGTTTTTGGGACTGTGGGGAGTATATTTCTTCTGCGGTAAAACTGGAAGTGACCCATGCTCCGGGAGCCGCTTTATTTGAGATTATGGGAGCGGTGGCGAGTATTTTTGCGTTGGGAAATGCTGAAAATTATTCTATTGTGATCAATGCGATGTCATCAGTATTCAGTGCATTTACTATTTTGTTTCTGTTCTGGACGATTACCCATTTTTTAAGACGGCTTTTAAATAAAGAGTTTGAAGAAGTTAACAGATCTCAGGAGATTTCAATTTTGTTTGCCGGGGTCATCGGGGCTTTATGTTTTACTTTTTCAGATACCTTCTGGTTTTCAGCAGTAGAAGGAGAGGTCTATGCAATGGCTTCTATGTTCATTGCATTGCTGGTCTGGCTGATCACCAAATGGGAGAATGAATCTAAAGCGGCTGACAGCGAGAGATGGATCATTCTTATTTTCTTTATAATAGGTCTTTCTGTGGGGGTACATATGATGTGTATGCTGGCTATTCCTGCCATATGTCTTGTATATTATGCCCGAAACTATACTTTTTCCTGGAAGAGCTTCATGGTTGCCAATCTGGTAACGTTGGGGATTCTTGCCTTCGTATTCAAGATTATTTTCCCTTTGGTCATGACCATATTTGGAAAACTTGAAATTTTCTTTGTGAACGGACTGGGACTTCCTTTCCATTCAGGGACAATTGTCGCATTTGTTCTTATGACTGCAATAAGTTATTTCCTGATTAAATATGCAAGGAAAACAAAAAGAAAAGTTTATCAGACCATCGTTTTATCCGTTGTGTATATGATGATTGGTTTTTCCTGCTGGCTGGTGATTCCCATCAGGGCAAATGCCAATCCGCCGATGAACCTTAATGATCCGGATACGGCAATAGGAATGAGAGATTATTATAACAGGGTACAGTATGGTGACTGGCCTACCATTTACGGACAGAATTACACCGCATTTCTTGATAAAAACGGTTTGGAAAAAGACGAAGACGGAAGCTATAAAAGAGATGTTACAGGAGATATTTACGAAAAGGATGAAAAAACCGGAACCTACAGAAAAACCGGGGAACGATTCAATTATGTATTTAATAAATCGCATATCAGTTTCATGCCGAGGATGTTCAATGAAGATAAAGAGGTTACAGCCAATTATATTGCCTTGTATGGCGCTCCTGATTTTACCTTCAATTATGATAATGAAGACGTAGCGGACAATCCGGAGGCTAAAAGGGTTTTTGATGACCTGAGAGCAAAATATGAAGGAGATTCTATCACCGCAGAAGATTATCTGAAAGTAAAACCTTATGATCTTATTAAGGTGCAGCGTCCTTCCTTTGCTCAGAATATGGATTATTTCATCTCATTCCAGAACGGATACTACTTTGTCCGATATCTGATGTGGAATTTCGTAGGAAGGCAAAACGATCTTGAGGGGCATATGGAAAATACCAATGGAAACTGGATCTCAGGATTTTCTTTCATTGATAATGCTTTGTTGGGCGACCAGGACCACATGCCTGCTAAATTTAAAAATGAAAGTACGGTCAAATTTTTCTTTCTGCCATTGATTTTAGGACTTATCGGTTTCTTTTTTCAGCTGAACAGAGACTTTGGGAGATTTTATGCTATTCTTTCACTGTTTATTCTGACAAGTATGGGAATTGTCTTCTATACCGGGGTAAAACCATTTGAAGTGAGGGAAAGAGATTATGCAATGGTAGGTTCATTCTATGCTTTTGCGATCTGGATTGGTCTGGGCGCAGGAGCTGTACTTTGGATGATTCAGTCTAAACTTAAATCCAATGCTGCTAATATTGTTCTGGGAGTTATATTGCTGGGAATTCCTTTTATGATGGGGTTCCAGAATTATACTTCGCATGACAGGAGCAAAAAAACCGCGGCCCGTGATTATGCCTATTCATTTTTACGTTCGCTGCCTAAAGATGATATTATTTTCATTTATGGTGATAATGATACTTTTCCGGTATGGGGAATTCAGGAGACCGAAAGATTCAGGGATGATGTGAAAACAGTCAACTTTACCCTTTTAGCCACACCATGGAATATAGATCAGGTAAAAAGAAAAACATACAATGCTAAGGGGATTCCGGGAGAGCTCACTCACGAAGAGTACAGAGACGGTGTCAATGATCAGGTGTATCTGATGAAGAAAGAGGATTGGGAAGGCGTGTTCCAGATGTTGAAAGAACAGGGAGCACCAGAAACAACTTTTCAGGAGTTTAGAAAATTTCTTACCCAGGATTCTCTGACAGTGAAAGATGCTATCAGATTCCTTAAAATAAAATCATCCGAAAAAGATGAATTGCTGAAGATGTACTTCGGGGAAAAACAATATGAAAAATATAATATTCTCCCGGTAAGTAAATTTATACTTCCGGTAAATAAGGAAAATGCTGTAAAATCGGGGATCATCAATCAGGCGGATCTTCCCAAGGCTGTGGATCAGATTATGATCAAATATGAAGCGAATACTCTTTACAAAAGTAATCTGATGATGCTGGATATGCTGGCCAATTTCGACTGGAAACGTCCTATTAATTTCTCATCGGGCGGCATGTATGACAGTGAGAATATTTTTTACCTTGATGAATACTTGCAGTTTGACGGTTTCAGCTACAGATTGGTTCCTATTCACACACCTCAGAGTCCGGATGGAGATAAAGGAAGGGTAGATGCCAATTCACTTTATCAGGTGGTGAAAAACTTCAGATGGGGTAATTTTAAAGACCTCAGCATTTATTATAATGAAACGGCTACTTCCAATATTTTAAGCTACAGAATGTCAGTAAGCAGGGCTGTATCTGCACTTGTAGTCAACGGACAGAAAGCTAAGGCACTAGAACTGCTGGATCTTGCGGCAAAAGAAATTCCGGTTGAGAAGTACAACGATCCAAGGTCATTAAGCTCAATGGTAACCGGATATATTGTTGCAGGACAGGAGCAGAAAGGTCTTCAGCTGGCAGAAACCCTTAAGAAAGGAATATTTGAAGAATATGACTACTATCAAAATCTTTCTCCGGCATTTAAAGCAGCCGCCAGAAAACAGATGAGGTCAAAACCAATGGAATATGCTTTAGTTGTTTCGGCGGTTACAGAAGCTTACAAAACATTGGGACAGAAGGAAAAAGCATATGCCTATCTTTTAAAATCAGTGGAGCCGATTGATAAAAAATTCAGTGTTTTTATAAAAGGATTGCAGCAAATGAGCAAAGAAAAAGCAATTAAAGAATCTGAAAATGTTCGGCAGATTGCACCTTTTTACCAATATTTATTCAATGTTATGGAGCCTTTTGATTCTGCTTATTCCAGGAAAAAGGAAATTGAGATTACCAATGCCATGATGAAAGCAACACAATAGATTATAAATGGAAAAGAGGCTGTTTCAAAAGTGTCATTCTGAATGAAATGCAATGTAATGAAGAATCTCATGTATATGATTATCAATAAGATTTTTCCTTCGTCAGAAATCGAAGATTCGACGTAGTCAATGACAAAAGTCAACAATTTGACTTTTGAAACAGCCTCTTTTTAATTATAAAAGCTGTCTAAACTTACTGTGAGGATTCTTAACCACAAAAGTCACAAAAGTTTTAAATACGCAATTTTTTCTAGAGCCAAACTTTATACATAATAAGTACGCCTAAGTTTTGTGAAAATCTTGATTTTCATCTTATGTGAACTTTTATCCGACATTATTTTAAACTTATTTGGACTAAAGTTTTTTAAATGAAAGCTTTTGTGACTTTTGTGGTTTTTTCTGAAGTTTAACTAGTATCAATAAAATAAATTCAAACTTATTTCCAGAATTCATCTTGATAATCATCCTTTTCTTCTGTATGAATATCATTCAGTGCTGTTCCTATTTTTTCCAAAATAAAAGTTTCCAGTTTTTCTTCAAGATGGGGAAACCATTCGCGCTCTTCAAAACGGATATGCTGTTCTAGAAGGTTTGCAAAATCTGAGAAAAGATCAATATTTTCTGAGGATGAAATTTGAGAAACAATATTCTGAATCTGTCTGTGCTCTTTCTGTATACGGAGCGTATATTCATCTTCAAGATAAAGAAACAGAATTTCTTCTTCTTCCCTGAAATGCTTTTTCAGATGATGATTCCAGAAATACTCGATATAATCTTTAATCCGGGAAACCTCAATTTCTTTTTTCAGTCCCTGTTTTATTTTCCAACTGCATAGAAGCCCGAAATGATGATCTTTGGAAAGTGGGATAATATTTTCATTACGTTTCATGATTTTTTTTTGATTAAAGGTAATCAAACCCCACAAGTTGGATAACTCATGAGGCTTGAATAAAGAATGCTAACGTTTTTCTTTCAACGACCAACCCAATTTAAGTCCGATGATGAAAATTACCAGAAGCAGCTCACCTGCAGCCAGTAAAATATCTCCCGGAACACGCATCCATCTCAGGAAGTGCATGATATCCGTCTGCATAAATTCTGCAGAACGTGCATACCAGTAACCTTCTTTTATAGAGGCTACCGACTGCATAATGCCTATAGGAAGAAGACTGATGGTTACCATTACCAGCAATCCGATATTAGTTAGCCAGAAAGCCCAGCCTATTAATTTATCATTCCATTGTCTGTCAGGATAAAGTCCCCGTAATACAAACAACATTAATCCGATTCCTAAAATTCCGTATACTCCGAACAAAGCAGCATGGCCGTGAACGGCGGTAGTATTCAGTCCTTGAATATAGTAAAGCGCAATCGGCGGATTAATAGCAAATCCAAAGATTCCAGCGCCCAGAAAATTCCAGAAACACATTGCAATGAAACAGTAGATCGGCCATTTATAAGCCTGAATCCACTTGGTTGATTTACTTAGCTGGTAATTTTGGTAGGCTTCATAACCAATCAGGACAAGCGGTACAATTTCCAACGCACTGAAAGTAGCTCCTAATGCTAATACCGCTGTAGGTGTAGCACTGAAATACAAGTGGTGGAATGTCCCTAAAATTCCTCCGGCAAGAAAAATAATCGTAGAAAACAAGACCGAATTGGTAGCAGATTTCAGTCTCAATAATCCCAGTCTTGTAAATAAAAATGCTGCCACTACCGTTGCGAATACTTCAAAGAAGCCTTCTACCCAAAGGTGAACTACCCACCATCTCCAATATTCTGCAATAGCCATATGGGTTTGTCTTCCATACATTAATCCTGCTCCATAAAATAAAGCAATAGCTACAGCTGAGAGGGTGAACAGTGTCAATAAATGACGGTCTCCATCTTTACGTCTTAATGCCGGAAGCAGCGCTCTTACCATTAAAACCAGCCATAGAATAAGACCAACCAGCAGTAAAATCTGCCAGACTCTTCCAAGTTCCACATATTCATACCCTTGATGTCCCCAAAGGAAATTATCAACAAGACCAAGCTTTTGCATCACACCAAGCCACTGTCCGGTAAGAGATCCCAGAACAACGATCAGTAGAGCTCCGAATAAAATATTCACTCCCAGTTTCTGGTACTTCGGCTCATGTCCGGAAACTGCCGGGGCAATATAAAGTCCTGTCGCCAGCCATGAGGTAGCAATCCAGAATATCGCCAGCTGTACATGCCAGCTTCTGGAAACCGACTGAGGTAAAAACTGATCCAGCGGAATACCATAAAACCCGCTTCCTTCTACACCATAGTGAGCGGTAACAACTCCGGCAAGCATCTGAACCAGAATCAGTAAAGCAACTACCCATATGTACTTTAATGTAGCTTTCATAGAAGGGGTAGGCTTCATATTTCGCAGCGGATCTTCAAGTGGAAGAATCTCGCTGACCTCTTCCTCTTTATTTCTGGCATGGTAAAACACCAGAAGACCTACACATCCCAACAAGAGCAATACGCTGAAACCAGACCATAAATGCAGCGAAGGCGGAGGAACGTTTCCTACCGATTCATCATGCGGCCAGTTATTGGTATACGTCACATCATCTCCGGGTCTTTCCGTAATGCAGACCCATGTGCTCCAGGCAAAGAAAGCATTCATCTGAGCCATTCTTCCGGTATCTTTGATGGTATTCTCCGGGATGGCGTACTGATCCCGTAGTTTTGCCATAGACGCATCATTCATAAATAAATTTGAATAATACTGGGCTAACTGTTTTTGTACCTCGGCCCGTTCGGGGGAGAAAACAATTTCATTATTGCTTTCATTGAATGTATTGGTACGGAGTTCTTTTTTCAATAGTACCTGATATTTGGCCTGCTCATCATCCGGAAGGTCTTTATATACTTTACCGTCCTTTTTGGCCAGTTCATCAAGCAGCAGCACAGACTCCCTGTGAAGGTAATCAGCCGTCCAGTCCGGAGCAATATAAGCACCATGTCCCCAGATACTTCCTACTGTTTGCCCTCCAATAGACTGCCAGACATTCTGCCCGTCTTTTATATCCTGTTCGGTAGCAATTACAGTTCCATCTGTAGTGATTACTTTATCAGGAATTGGGGGGACTTTTCTGTAAATTTCAGTTCCATAAAAGATAAGAACAGCAAACGAAGCAACCATTACTACAGCAAGCCATATCCAAAGTTTTTTAGGTGTCATTCTGTATTAGTTTTTATGATTCAACGGAAAATTCTTTCTCTAATCGGATTGCTTTTGGGAAAAGGATATTATTCTCAAGATGAATATGTTTATGTAAGTCATTTTCAAAATCCTGAAGCATAGCAAATGCTACCTTATAGGTGTTACAAGCATCTGCGGGAGGAAGATATTCATCCGTGATTTCGGCAATTTTTCTGAAACGTTCTCCTTCCACTGTATGCTCGTGCTGCATCATATTAACAGGGTTTTCTACTGTTCCGAAAGCAGGTTGGAGGAGTGCCTCGCCTGATATTCTGGCTTTCACCATATTTCTTACAAAAGGAAACAGGATCAGTTCTTCTTTTTTCATATGAGCGGCCAGATCATGTGCGGATTCATTGAATAATGCATTAATTTCAAACAGCTCCGGATGTCTGTCTCCGTGTACTTTACATAATTTATGAAGGAAAGCTTGCAGAACAGGCGTTTTTTCTTCTACATACCGGTGATGGGTTTTCTCAATATAATCTGCCAGCAAATCCAAAGGCCAGCTGTTGAAATCTATTGCAGATCCTTCATTTTTCGGAAGATCTTCGAGTTCTTCATAAATCTTTTCCGGAGCAAGTTTTTTAGTGCTGCATGCTTCTTCTATGGTTCTTCCGCCTTTACAGCAGAAATCAATTCCATGTCTTTTAAAGATTGCTGCCGTTCTGAAATCTTCAGCAACCATATTTCCTATAAAGTCTGTTCTTGTGTTCATAATATAATACTTTTTTATCTTTTATTATTTTAAATTTTTTTACTATTTCTTAAGTGACAGAATGTATTTTACCATCAGCTTGGCGTTATCTTTACTCAGTCCTGCGTGAGGAGTCATCGGAATTTCTCCCCAGTTACCTTTCCCGCCGTCAATAATTTTCTGGGCAAGCATATCAATATCTGCATCTTTGTATTTTGCAGCAACTTCCTGATATGCGGGGCCTACAAGTTTTGAATCAATTTTATGGCATGATAAGCAGTCTGTACCTTCTACAAGGGATTTTCCTTCAGCAATTTCTGCATCAGCTCCTGAAAGAGGAGTGGCAGCTGGTGATGCTTCCTGAGGTTTGGGTTCTTCCAGCATGGTATTGGTTTCCTGCGGTTGAGGAGTAGGATCTGTATCTTTTTTATCTGAACATGAAGTTACAGCGAGTGAAAACAGCACGGCTGTTACAAGTAATTTTTTCATAATCTTATCCATTTAAAGTTGTATTTGTTTTTTTATTTCGTTCACAATAGCTTCATAATCACTATCGAGACCTTCTTTTTGAAATGCAAGAGTTCCCTTTTTTGAATACACTGTAATGATATTGGAGTGGGAAAATTCTATAGGGGATATCTGCTTATATTTTACAGCCATTATATTCGCCAGTTCCCGGGTATCTTCTTCATTACCCCGGATGAAAGTCCATTCTTTTTCATCAAATCGGTTTACATACAGGTATCTCTTCATTACTTTTGGAGTATCATTTTCCGGATCAATGGAGATTAATACGTATTGAATATCCTTTGGATCTACTTTTCCTACTTTCTGGGAGATTGTTCTCATTTCCGCGGTCAGTTTTGGGCAGGCCGTTTTACAGGAAGTGAAAATCATTGCGGTTACCAGTACTTTTCCTTTCAGATCTGAGAATGTAATGTTGTCGCCATCCTGTTTTTCCCAGTTTGTCTGTACGTTGTAGATGGAATCTGGGCTTATCTCTTCATTTTTCTTGCCACAGGATATCATGATCAAAGCCAGTAATATCAGGGTTATATTTTTCATAAGGGTCAATTTTTGTTTTTAGCACATCTGAATCCGAGATTGTTAAGGCAGTAATTAGCTTTTATACTTCCTCTTAATGCGTACCGAATAAAGGCTGCATAATTTCTTAAATCAGAAGAGGTTACTGCTGCTCCGGCACAGAAAAGGTTGTCATTTACCGTATTATCTTTTCTGGATTCACCGCTCATCATCACTGAATTGAAATCATAAGTCCATTCCCAAACCATTCCATACATGTTATAAATTCCGTAATAATTGGGCGGTTCTTGTCTTATTGGTTGTTTGTTTTTATCCTTTTTTTGATAAGCCTTCAGAATATAATCCGTAAAATCGGGATCTCTGGAGGCATCCGGAGTGTGTTGATCTGCCAGTGCTGCATATTCCCATTCATCGATTACCGGAAGTCTTTTTCCTGTACTTTTTGCATACGCTTCAGCTGCAAACCATGAAATATTGGTAACAGGTGCTTCCGGACTTATTCCTGCCGGGATTTCGTAGTCACTTTTCCAATGTTTCAGGTAATTACTGTCTGCATAAAGTCTTAATACTTTGCTTCTTGTCCATTGAGGATTTGCTTTAAGAAACTCAAGATATTCACCATTTGTAACAGGGCTGTCATCCAGATAAAAAGTCTGTACTCTTACAATTCTTCCCGAATCTTTCCCGATGAATGCCTTATACGTTCCACCCTGTATTTCAATCATTTTTTTCTGACTTATAATCAGATTTAAATGATTCCGGGCCGGAATTTTCACCTTCGGACTTTTCGTCTGTTCAGAACAAAATGTCATTAGTGAGCATACTGCCAGACATACTATAACTGCAAAAGCTCTCATTGTTTCTCTTTTGAAATCCCAATGAACTTAATTCATTACTGATTCTTTTTATATACTGCCTGATTTTCTGGTCCGGTTACTTTTATCTTACCTAAAGCGCCTTTGTTGAACGCCCTGAAAATAGCATGATCTACAATCACATATTCTCCGGGAACTGTCGCTTTAAACTCTACGATAGACGCTCCTCCGGGAGGAATTACGGTTGTCTGTACATTGTCATTTATTTTGCTGCCTCCTTCGATGTATACTTTATCAAAGATTTCCCCGATAATGTGGAAAGATGAGGTAAGGTTCGGACCGCCGTTCCCTACAAAGATTCTTACTGTTTCACCCGTTTTTACCTGAAGCTCTTTATCTCTTAAAAGAGAAGCTGTATTTCCATTGAAGACTACATATTCAGGATGCTCGGCAATAGCTTTATCCATATCAAACTCCTGCAATCCTTTGTCTCCGAATTTTCCTTTAGTATAAAAATCCCCCTGCATAAGGTAGAATTCCTTGTCAACTTTTGGAAGACCGCCTTCAGGCTCTATAAGAATAAGACCGTACATCCCATTGGCAATATGCATTCCCACAGGGGCTGTTGCACAATGGTAGACATATAATCCGGGGTTGAGTGCTTTGAAAGTAAAAGTTGCTTCTTTACCGGGAGCCACAAAAGTAGCTTCAGCACCTCCGCCAGGTCCGTTCACAGCATGAAGGTCAATATTATGTGGGAAGGTATTATTTTCATTGTTTTTAAGATGAAGTTCAATGTCATCTCCAACTCTTGCCCGGATAAAGCTTCCGGGAACCGTTCCATTGAAAGTCCAGAAATTATATTGTGTTCCATCTGCCAGTTCGCCTGTTTTCTCTATCGTTTCCAGTTTTACAATAATTTTTTTAGCAGCACGGGATCCAACAGGGGTCGGAACATTGGGTGGAGCCAGCATTTTTAATTCCTCGCTTGTGCCATCCGTTTTGATGTTCTCTGTATTGGCTCTATTGATTGCGTCTGTTGAAGTGCTTTGTTTGCAGGCATTGAATAGCATCACTGTGCATAATGCTGTGGTGAGTACGATCGTTTTTTTCATAATAAGGGAATTAGGGTTTAAATTTTTCTGCTGGAGTAAGCGTTGTATAGAATTGCTTCAGTATTCATTTTTTGTTTGGTAAATTGTAAGCCGATGGCTATACACAGGATGATTGCTTTGGCAGATTCGGCATAGATGAAATAATTATGCATTTCTGAAGATAGAACCGGTTTTCCGGCTGATAACAGTTGTGCCCGGTCATCAAGTACTGGGAGCATCCAGAACTTTTCTAACAGCAGGATTGCTAATAAAAAGGCTATTATTATAAAGTCTGTTTTTGTATATTTTTTTCTGCTTATAAACATTCCTGCTATAATAAGGATCAGGAAAGCACATTGTATTTTTGTGGATATCCCAAACATCATCATTCCCAGTTCAAGGGCTACAGGAAGTGTCATTCCTGAAACCTGAAATTTCATAGGGGTTTCCAGAAAACTGACCGTGATAAAAACGCCTGCCATCAGACATAGCATCATTAATACAAGAGGATTTTTGGCATTCAGTTTCATTTTTTTACTATTTGGAATATTAATAGCCTTTTATCTTTTATTGAATTGGTTTTTTGATCAGGTTTTATCAAACAATCACTACCTATTTAGTTTTTAAAATATGAGTCTGATACTTTTTAGCATGACCGGAATAATGATCTTTCTTTGTGAAGTAACCTTTCAAAACTTATTCTTTTCTTGCAATGATCACCACAGCACACATATTTTTTTCATGTTTTTTGAATATCCTTTTCATCTGAAAAACTCTTTTTCTGATGGACGGATTGAGTAATATATTTTTAGCAATTTTAACCGCTCCGGAAACCCCTTCGTCATCAATAACTCTTTGAGGTTCCAGAAGATGCATCGGTGCAGTTTCTACTTTTAATACTTTAAATCCTTCTTTTTCCAGTAAAGCTGTCCACTCAGAAACAGTCAGCGGACGTGCATTGACCTTAATAGCTAAAGCCAGTTCCTTCTGAATATACAGTTTTACATTGCTGTCGAGGTTTTCAGGTCTTAAGGCCAGTTCATGAATTGCATAATACCCCTGAGGCTTCAAGATTCTATAAGCTTCCTGAATAATTTCTGCTTTCCTGTGATCTGCATGCATACTCAGCATAGCTTCGCCATATACTTTACTGGCTGATTGTTCAGGTAAAAAGCTCTCCGCAGCATTTCCCAGTTTAAATTGGGCTGAAGTTCGCCCAAATTCTCTATTCAGATAATCTACCGCGTTTTGTTCAGCATCAATTCCTATATATGAGTTAGGTTTTTTTTCTAATGTCATGTGTGCGGTGAAACCAAGACCGGGAGCAAATTCCACTATATTATCTGCAGAGGTGATGTCCAGCATTGACAACATTTTTTTGGTAAGTGCAAGACCTCCGGGACGCAGCACTTTTTTACCGATTTTAGCCAATAACCAGTGTCCGGACATTTTTTCAATATTTTCTGTATGCATTAGTTCTTTTTTTAGTTAATGTAGTAGTAGGTATCGTTTTGAAATTTATAATATATAAAGATCTTTTTATCTTTTATTTAATTAATTTTTTTTACACCTTGAGATGGGTAAGCTTTAAATCCAGATTATCAACGAAATTTTGAATTTTTGAGGTTTCAAGCATGATGCGGAGATCTTGTCTGATACTTTTAAACTGCTCATGTAAAGGGCAGGGGTGCGTTTCTGAACATTGATCCAGTCCAAGTCCACAACCGGAGAAAAGTTTATCACCATCAATTTCCCTTACAATATCAGCAATGGACGTTTTCAGGTTTTTCTGATCCATATAAAAACCTCCATTCGGACCTTTGGCAGATTGCACAAATCCTTTTCTGCTGAGATCCTGCAAAATTTTGGCGATAAAGTGTTCCGGTGAATGAATGCTTTTTGAAATGTCTTTAATCCCGACCCTGCTGTCATTTTTAGACTGCTGGGCGATGTAGATCAAAGCTCTTAAGGCATATTCACAGGTTTTTGAAAACATTTGACTGAGTTTTATGAGACAAAGATAGAAAGATATTTTTAATAAAAGATAAATTACTCTTTTATTTTTTTAAAGCTGACGAAGGTCATATAAAGCAACTATCCGATTGTATTCTGAGTCGTTTTATTACTCTTTCTCAAGTCTGAGGGTCTGGATTGTGTAAATTCACGGAAAGTATCACTAAAGGCGCTAATAGAGCTGTAGCCCACATCATCAGCAATTTCATTAATGGGCTTATCTGTATTTAAAAGTAATTCAATGGCTTTGATAATTCTTAATGTTTTCAGGTATTGAAGAAAAGAAATATCCATATCAGCTTTGAATAGACGGGACATGGAGCGCTCACTCAAACCAAATCTGCCGCTTACACTGGCCAAAGTAAGTTTTTCCCCGATATTCCATTCCAGGTAAGACACAATCTTCATCATCTGTTTGTTGTGTGTAGCAGGAAGAATGATGGGTAACGGCTGTTTGTGGGTTTTTGGCAGTATTTTTTTTAAAGCGACCAGAAATTCAAAGTTTTCATCTTTTGAGGTAACATGTTTTTCATCCCATATTTCTGTATACTTAATCATCTGAATCAAAAGTTCTGATGCCGGATATATTCCCAGTCTGCTGTAAAAAGGATCTGAGAGGTCATCATGGGCATAAAAATAAAGAGAGCGCAGAACAGTGGCGGTGTGTCCGATTTCTAAAATATGTTCCATTCCCTGGGGAACCCAGAAAAAATGGCGGGCTGGAACCACATAGGTTCTGTTGTTGATTGTAATATAGGCAATACCGCCTTCTACATAGCTCAGCTGACCTTTTGTATGCTTGTGGAAAGGAATCAGTTTTTCCGATTTTTCGTGCATAACAAATACACTTTTATCGTCTTTATCAATATCAGGAAGTGCCGCAATTAATCCCATAAAAGAATATAAAATACCAATGAAAATGCAAATATAATCATTTGGCCGGAATCATGTAAAAATTGACTATTTTAGATAAATATAATTTCCGGATTGAGAATAAATTTGCAGTGCAATAATTCGAAAATTCAAATGAAAATTTATGTCGCCGGATTGCTGATGTGGGGAATTTCCTGCACAATATCAGCTCAGACAGGCTGCCCAACAATGGACACCCTACGACTCTCCTTAAAAGATGCATGGCAGAAAGCTGAAGAAAACAGCCGCCATATCAGAATCAATACCATCAATGTAGACATTGCGGAAGCTGAAGTAAAAGATGCGAAAAGAGAACGGCTTCCGGAAATAGAAGTTAAAGGCTCTGCAGAAAAAGCATCCAATATTCCTATCTATGAAAACGGAATTTTTTCCAAACCAACCCAGCATGAAGTTATTCATTCTCTTTACCGGGCAGGAGCAGATTTTTATCTGAATATTTATAACGGAAATAAGCTGAATCTTAAGATTAAGGAAAACCAGACCCTTCAGAAAATTAAGGATATCCAGAAAGAGCAGTCTGTTTCTGATATTCATTATAAAACGGCGGCTCTTTATCTTGAACTTCAGAAAACTTTAATATTCAGAAACCTTATTCAGCAGGATATTGCCGATCAGAAAACACAGCTTAAAGAAATTCAGGCTCTTTATAAAAACGGGGTTGTTTTAAAAAGCGATGTTTTAAGAATTGAACTTGAACTTTCGAAGCGAAAGATGGCTTTGGTGACGATAGAAAATGATATTCTCATTGCTACCCAAAAACTGAATATTATTCTTGGTATTCCTGATGAGCAGACTGTCATTCCTGAAGCTCCATTTAATCAATGGAATGAAAATACAGCTTACAGCGACTATTTGAAACTGGCACTGGATCACTCTTTCAATTATCATGTCTCTGAACAGCAGGCAGAGCTGAGTAAGATCAAACTGAAGCAGGTAAAAGCGAATGTAAGACCTAAAATCGGGATGTATGGTGAATTTTACTATGCCAATCCGCAGATTTTTCTTTATCCCTACAATCCTTATTGGTATTCATTGGGAATAGTCGGAATCAAGGCTTCCTTTTCCATCTCTTCCCTTTACCACAATACTCATAAAGTAAAAGCCGCACAGCTGGAGTTTGAAAAAGAAGAGGAGGTACACAAGGATACAGAAGATAAGGTAAGACAGCAGGTGAAAGAAGCCTATCTGAGGTATCAGGAAGCTCTTGAACAGATAAAGGTAGCGGAAGCCAATGTCATCCAGGCCAAAGAGAATGCACGTATCATTAAGAATACGTACTTCAGCCAGACTTCGCTTATTACAGAACTGCTGGATGCGGATATACAGCTTCTTCAGACAAAATTTGAACTGGAAGCAGCAAAAATTATGGCACAGAACAATTATTATTTACTACAAAATATTACAGGCGTTTTATAATACAATGAAAAAAAAATATACTCCCACCGACAGACTAATCACAAAGATCACAGGATGGATTTCAGTTTTAATCGTTGCTGCACTTGCTGTATGGGGCGGTTTTACCCTAAAAAATTACTATGCCTATGAACAGACCAATGATGCACAGGTTCAGGAATATGTGAACCCTATTATTTCAAGAGCCGGAGGATTCATTGTGGCCGTGAAATTTGAAGAAAACCAGGAAGTTAAAAAAGGAGATACCCTTCTGATTATTGATAACCGTGAATATATTCTTCAGCAGAAACAGACGCAGGCGGCTCTTCAGAAAGCTCGTGCTCAGTTGAAAGTACTGGAAAGCAATACCGGTACCACAGAAAAAGAAGCTGCCGCAGCAATGGCCCAGATAGATGCCAACAAAGCAAAAGTATGGAAGCAGAAGCTTGATTATGACAGATATAAAAAACTATACGATGAAGAATCTGCCACAAAACAAAGGCTCGAAGATGTAAAAGCAACGTTGGATGTGAATGAAAGCGATTATAAATCTTCACAGGATAATTATGCAGCTTCACGATCAAGAATAAATGATATTCAGGCAGAAAAAACAGTTGTTCAGGCAGAAATTACAAGACTGGAAGCTCTATTGGACCGTCACAAGCTGGATGTAAGCTATACTGCAGTTACCGCAGCTTATGATGGAAGAATGGGACGTAGAACCGTTGAAGTAGGGCAGATGATTGATGTCGGAGAAACGCTGGCATTTATTGTCAATAATGAAACAGATAAATGGGTGGTTGCCAATTATAAAGAAACACAGATTAAGGATATGCATATTGGGGACCATGTGAAAATTGTAGCCGACTCTTATCCTGACAGTGAATTTAAAGGAACCATTATTTCGCTTTCCCCGGCTACCGGATCAAGTTTTTCATTGCTGCCACCGGATAATTCTACGGGGAACTATGTGAAAATTGTACAGCGTATTCCTGTGAGAATAAAAGTAGATGGAGCAAGAAAAGATATTGATGTCCTGAAAGTGGGAATGAACGTGAATGTATATGCCGACAAAAAACATTCTAATGGCTAAAAGACAATTGCCCTTTTTCAAAAGATGGGCACCGGAATGGCTGATCAAGATCATTCTTTTTTCGATGACTCTTCCGGGGATTATTATATTTTTCCTTCCACTGGCCAATGTAAATGCTGCAGCGGGTTATTATGGATGTGAACCTGCAGATATCCAGTTTTCTGTTGCATTGTTTTATGCCGGATATGTAGGATTTTACAGTCTGGAAAGAAGGTTTTTCAGTTTTCTGGCCGCAAAGGAATATTTTCTTCTGTTTACCACGCTGCAGATTTTAGCTTGTCTGGTATGTTATTTTACCAAGGAAATTTATATCCTGTTTCCGGTGCGTTTCATGCAGGGAATGTTATTTGCAGGTAACGTGAACCTTTCGCTTACCCTTATTTTTACGAGATTAAGCAGTGAAAGAGGAAGAGAGATCAGTTTTTCAGTGTTTTTCGGGATTTTGATCTGTGCTTTGCCGTTTAATAATCTGATTACTGCAGATCTTATTGATTCCTATAATTTTAATATTGTCTATAAAACCGCTATATTTTCTTATCTACCGGGACTTATTTTTCTCACTCTTGCTATGAGCAATTATAGAACTCATGCGAGATTTCATTTGTATAAGCTCGACTGGCAGAGCTTTGGGTTATTCAGTGCCATATTGGTACTGGTGGGTTATGTTACCATTTTTGGACAGGAATATTACTGGCTGGAAGATAACCGTATTATGGGAAGTGTCATTGGAATTATTGTGTTAAGTGGAATATCCATATTCCGTCAACAGGCGATTAAAAGACCCTATATTGACCTGCGGATTTTTAAATACAGAAACTTTAAAGTGGGGTTACTGATTCTTTTTATAATGTATATCTGCCGGTTTGCATCTGGGATTGTCAACAATTATTTTGCGGCGGAACTGCATTTGGATCCGTTTCATATTTCTTATATAAACATTTTCAATCTTGCAGGACTGGTTGCCGGGGTAATTATTGCCTGTTGTATGGTGTTGCAAAAGAAAAATATAAGGTACATCTGGGGCTCCGGATTTTTAATGCTGTTGATCTTTCATGGATTAATGTATTATTCTTTTGACGTTCAGGCTGATGAGTTTAATTATTATATTCCCTTGTTCCTTCAGGGATTGGGAGTAGGGTTGATTATGGTTCCGACGATTATTTTTATTATTTCGTCAGTTCCTGCTATTATTGGTCCCTCAGCTGCTGCAACAGCTTTGGCAGTCAGATATTTGGGGTTTTGTATCAGTATAGCGTTGATCAATTTTTTTGAATTGTTTGAAAAAAGCCGTCATTATAATGCTTTTCAGGATCATTTAAGTGCTGTAGACCCGGCAGTCAAAAATTTTCTTCATCAGCAGACGGCTAAACTTATTTCCAGAGGAATGCCTGAAGAAAAGGCGGTAAAAGCAGCCAATAAATTGTTGGTGGGAAGAATGAATGTTCAGAATCATGTCCGTTTTGCTATGGATTATTATGAAATGATGGTGTGGCTTCTTGTGGCTTCACTATTATTAATTTTTCTTTTTCCTTATCTGAACCGTACGGCTCTTTATTTGAAATCCCGAAGACTATCGCCAGCTTAGGTGAAATTTTAATATTTGAAAGTATAGCTTATTAAGCTAATTTTATAGTAGAGTGCTGAGACTGTCTGATAAGGCAGTCTCTTTTGTTGTGACAGGAAAAAAATATTTTGGCCGGAACTGTATGTTTTTTGTCATTGCAGACAAGCCGCTTTCTCTCTACATTTGTACTCATACAGAATGAGATATGAAGAAAGAAGTACAACATACCGGGAAGAAAAACATAGTGCTTTTGGCACTGCCACAGGTACAGCTGCTTGATATTGCAGGACCGTGGGATGTTTTTACATCAGCAAACCGTTTTTTGAATAACGAAAGACAGGATTCCGGTTATCATGTTCATCTGGTATCCGGAACAGCAGAGAAAATAATCTATTCCGGTTCGGGAATGCCGTTATCATGTAGTCATACCATTTACGATATTGATTTTTCTGTAGATACTTTACTCGTCGCTGGTACCGCTTTGAGTGTACTGGATGAGATCAGTCCTGATGTTTATCATTATCTTCAAAATATAACACCACAAGTAAAACGGATGGGATCAGTATGTATAGGAGCATTTGTTCTTGCCAAAGCAGGTCTGCTGGATGGCCGGCAAGTGACTACCCATTGGAAATTTGCTGATGAACTACAGAAATCTTACCCAAATCTGGAGGTCAATGTTAATCCATTTTTTATTTGTGACAAACCCATCTATACTTCAGGAGGTGTTTCTTCAGGTATGGATCTGGCATTGGCAATGTTGGAAGAGGATTTTGGTAAAGCTTTGGCAGCAGAAGTAGCCTGTCACCTCGTTCTGCATTTAAAAAGACCCGGAATGCAGTCTCAGTTTGGAAACGCATTGCCGGAATATGAAACCATGTCTCCTTTTACAAAACAGGTTCGGGATCTGTTGAAAGATAAGCTGGGAGATACTGTAACAGTAGAATATATTGCTGAATCTCTGAACATGAGTGCACGCAACTTTTCGAGGGTATTTGTAAAAGAATCGGGAATAACTCCTGGCAGATTCATTGAAAAGATGAGGTTGGATCAGGCCAGAAATATGCTTGAATATACCAATATGAGTATAGAAATAATAGCTGATAAATGCGGCTTTGGCAGTGTGGTTTCGCTGCGTCGTTTATTCCTTAAAAATATTTCCCTTACCCCGGCGCAATACCAGAAAACATTTAAGCGCACAGAATAATCATTTTTTCTTTCTTTTTACTATAAAAACTGATGATCATCAATTGTCAGTAAGGAAGAATTATGTCTTTTATTTCCAAAATAATCAATTAAAAAAATAGAATTATGAAACACGAACAAAACAGTAAAACAATGAATGTAGCATTTTTAGTCTATGATCAGGTGGAAGTACTTGATTTAAACGGTCCTTTGGATGTTTTTGTTAAAGCAAATGTCATACAGCCCGAAAGCTATTATTGCTTTACGGTCGGAAAAACAAAAGAAGCCGTATACACGGAAGCAAATACGATGGCTGTTATTCCCACTTATGACTTACAGTCTTGTCCAAAGCCGGATATCATTGTTGTTCCCGGAGCAAATCCAGACCATATCATGAAATATATTCAGGATAAGGATTTTCAGGGAACTGTTCTGAAATGGGTTAAAAATCATTATGATACCGGAACTGTTGTATTTACAGTATGTACAGGAAGCATGCTGTTATCCAGAACAGGCATACTTGCTGGTCATGATATCACAACTCATAGTATGCTGCTGGATGCTTTAGAACAATATAATCCTGAAGCCAATGTTCTTCGGAATGTACGTTATGTTGATCAGAAACAGCTGATTACTACTGCTGGAATTACAGCTGGAATTGATGCAGCTCTCTATCTTATTGGAAAGCATCTGGGGCAGGAAACTGTTGATACAATCGTTAAGATTTTTGAATATCAGAATAATAATGCTGATGTTTCACATTAGAAATAAAACAGTTTGATTAAAAATTTCCGACAACTGTAAAAACCGTCGGAAATTTTTTTTTGAATAAATAATTAATGACGGAAGCTGAATAGTTTAATACAAAGAGGAATAAAGCCGATTGAAAGAGCAATATAAATAGCTACCCGCACATAATTAAGGGTTTTCCAGAGTGATATTCTGTTTATTATGTCTTCCGAAACAGAAAGAGAAGTCAGATTCTGAAACTGAATGATGTTTGGAGCAAAAAAGGTTAATGTCCAGATTCTTACCGCTGCATGAATGATAAATAAAATCAAAAGCCAGTTTCTTACCGGATCAATTTTCCAACAAAAAATAATGGCAAGAATAAAGGCAATTTCGTGAAGGGAATGAAGGATGATCCAAAAAAACTTCAGACTTGCTCCTTTTCCATCCTGAAGCAGCTTCAATGTGTCGGGTGGGGAAGAAGCCCATTTAGGCACAAATATAAAGGTCTCGAAAATCTGCGCACCGTTCATAAGGAAATAAAGCAATGTGGTAATGCAAAGCCATATTTCTGCGCGGGTAATAGAAGTGATGGTTAAACTTTCCATGATTTTATTTGGGATTTATGGGTTGTTTAAATGATCTGCTGTTTCTTTCATAAGAATAGTTGCCTCTCTGAAATACCGTTCAATGGATTCTATTTCTTTCTGAGAAAAAGTAGCAATGAGTGTAAGCGTTTTTTGCTGCAGTTCATCGAAAATAGGGCCCAATAGTTTCATGCTGTTCTCAACATTTGGAATGATAATTACTTTTCTTCGGTCTTCACGGATAAATTGTCTCTTAAGAAGATCCTTTTTCTCCAGCCTGTCTATCAATCCTGTCACAGCACCGGTAGTAAGGCCTGTTAACTTTGAAATTTCACCTGCTGTTATAGATTCATACTTCAGAATAAGTCCCAGATACTTATGGTCTGCATTGGAAAGACCTGCTTTTCTGGCAATAGCTTCGTGCATAAAAATAGAAGCATCAGAATATGATCTGCTGGCTTCGCGAAAATGGTGGACAGTATTTTTATTCATAGTTTAATTAGTATCTAATTATCTTAGTTGCTAAGATATTATTTGTTTCTGACTTAGCAAAATATTTTTTATGTTCAAAAAATGGCTTAATCCGGTAATTCCCATTATTCCTATGATTTTTATTGGAAAAAATAATTAATGTAATTAATTTATAAACAGGTGTTTGACTTTTTGGCTGTAAATTTTATGGTAAAAATGCACAGAAAAATTTGGAATTAAAGACTGTTTTTCTATCTTTGAGGTCCCTTAAACAAAGGGATTTACTTGAAAAAGTAAGTGGCCGACTCGGTAGCTCAGCTGGTAGAGCAATACACTTTTAATGTATGGGTCCTGGGTTCGAATCCCAGCCGGGTCACAAAGGAGACAAACTGTAATAGTTGTCTCCTTTTTTATATCAATAACTTTTTGTACTTCAAGCTGCTATTGTTCAAGTAGAGGTAGTTTGATGAATTCTGGAGATTAATTGTTCCGTATCATATAAAAGTAATTTTTCCAGTTTTTTTGGCAAAATCTCAGTATTTAATGACTTGTCTTGCATTAAATAATTCCCATATTTCTATGTACGATATAAAAATTCAATTCTTTAGTTTCAACCTGAAAAAATTAATTGATTAATTTTACGAATAGATGTAGTGTTTCTTTATTTGGATTTTGGACTAGAACCCATCCATATTCTAAATTAATACTTTATATACCTTAAATTTACTATGGAAGATAATAAACTAAATTTCAGGAAAAAAAAGGTTCAGGCTTTTACAAAAGTATTGTTATTTTATGTCTGCACTATAATAATACTGATTTCAGCATCAGAATTAACAAGAGAATTATCAAAACCAAGTGGTGATTTATTATCTGTTTTTATAGCAATGTTAACAACATTTCTTCTTACCGTTTTATTTGTAAGATGGGATCATATTAAACTTTCCGAAATTGGAGTGACACCAGGCAAATTAATGTTAAGAAGGCTTTTTACCGGATTTATAATAGGTTTACTATTGGCAATCCTCCAAGCTTTAATTGTTATGGCTTTTGGACATCTAAAATTGAGAATGACTTCTAACTTCAATTGGGGAACAATTGTTTTTTTTCTATTCTTTTATGTGCTTATAGCAGTTCGGGAAGAATTGGTTTTCCGATCTTACTTATTGAGAACATTAGACTATAAATTCAAAGCAGTATTCGCATTATCCGTAATGATTATACTTTTTATTTTTGAACACATCTTATCCGGAATGAGCTGGAAAATGTCAATCATTGGTTCCGGTTTAGGAGGCTTATTATTTGGAATTGCGGCATTAAAAACAAGAGGAATAGCTTTACCCATTGCCCTTCATACATCATGGAATTTTGGACAATGGGTAACAGGTTTTAAAAATCAATCCGGTATCTGGAACGCAGTTGTTGATAGAGGATATGAAATTCAAACAGAAAATATAGGATTAGCAGCTTTTGTATTAGTAATGCTTTTGACTATTTGCATTTTATCTTCCAGAAGAATATCTCTTTAAAGGAAGGGCGGATTGAAGAACTGATTAATTCAAAATTAATTCAAAATTGAGTTTCATTTTTGTCCTTTAATAAATTTCATTGTGAAACAACTATCAATTCTTTTAGCTTTAATACCGGCCGTATTCATTAATGCACAAACTTCAGACCCAGACACTGCATATAAAAATAAAACTGATACTGTAAAGGACAATCGGATTAAAAATATTCAGGAAGTTACTCTTGTCGGGAAAAAAGCAGTTGTCGAAAATAAAGTTGATAAAATTGTTTACAATGTTACCAATGATGTAACCTCTCAAACCGGAGCAGCAATTGATGTTTTAAGAAAAGTTCCACAGGTAACAGTAGACGGAGATGGAAATGTAGAATTACAGGGAAATCCCAATGTCAGATTTCTGATTAACGGAAAACCTTCAAGTATATTTGGAAACAGTCTTGCCGATGCATTGGCTTCCATTCCGGCAAGTCAGATTAAAAGTATTGAAGCGGTAACAAGTCCCGGTGCAAAATACGATGCGCAAGGAACAGGAGGAATCATCAACATTGTCTTGAACGAAAGCAAAGTAAAAGGTATCAATGGACTTATTAATGCTTCTGCAGGAACACGTTTTGAAACGGGTTCTTTAAATTTGAATTTCAGAAATAACAATTTCAACCTGAATGCTTTTTTCAGCGGAAATGCACAGTTGAAATCAAGAACACCCTCATCACAGGACAGGTTTTCTCACGACAATTCACTACAGACCCAAACCAGATTATTACAAAACGGGTATACCGATTTTCAGAGACACGGTTACCGTACGGGATTGGGTTTTGACTGGTCGATTAACAAAACAAATACACTAAGCGGCTCCGTTTCTTACAATAATTTTGCCAATAAAAGCATAGAATTCATCAATCAGGAGCAATATATTACCGATTTTTCCAATTCAAGCGAGCAATCGATCATTGGTTACAGAACTTCGGATAACCGTTCTTCGGTGAATTCCATCGACGGGAATTTAAGTTACAGAAAAACATTTGAAAAAGAGGGACAGGAATTAATGGCAGACTATGTAGTTAGTTACGGTTCGCCAAAAAGTAATTATTTGCAGACTCAGAGTCTGGCCGGAGCACTTTCACCTTACAATGGTATTTTGGGGAGCAATCCCGGAACGGATTCCAGCCATAATTTATCAATAGATTACGTGCAGCCAATCAATGATAAAGTGACCCTTGAAATGGGCACAAAAGTGATTTTTCAACATATTACAAATACAACCAACGTCAGTGTTCTGGATGCTTCATCAGGACAATATGAATCAGATCCGTTTCAATCTTATCATTTGAAATATGATATGGGAATTTATGCAGCTTATCTTGCTTCTTCCCTAAAATTATTTGATTGGCTGGATGTAAGAGCCGGTGCCCGTTACGAATATACAACCGTTAGAATTGATTATCAAAATACTAATGTTCCATCATACAGTTTGCTCGTTCCTTCGTTAATTCTATCACATAAATTTGATAGTGGAGAAACGCTGAAACTTGCCTATACAAGAAGGGTAGAAAGACCTGAATATGCTGAACTCAATCCATTTTTAAACTTCAGTGATCCACATAACATTACAACAGGAAATCCTTTATTGAAACCTGAAATAGGGGATAATATGGAGTTAGGCTATAATAGGAATTTTGAAAATGGTGCTAATCTTTCATTAACACTTACAGAAAGAATTAACAGTCAGGATTTAAAACAAATCACTACTTTTTATCCTATTTACACCGTAAATGGGACAGATTATACAAACGTATCGGTAACTTCAAGAGACAACATCGGAAAAGAATATAACTCCGGCGGTATTTTATCAGGTTCACTTCCAATTTTTAATAACAAATTAAATCTGCGAGGAAATATGATGCTTTTTCATAGATATATTGTCAGTGATTATTTTGGAAATGTTGATATGGGGCTCCGTTACCGTTTGAATTTAAATATGAATTACCAGTTTCCAAAAGATTTTATCGTAGAAGTGTTTGGAAATTATAACTCAGCGGCCAAAAATATTCAGGGAGAAAATCCCCAGTCGATTACGTATAGTATTGCAGCCAGAAAACAATTTTGGCACAAAAAAGCAAGCATAGGTATTACGACAACAAATCCTTTCAATAAATATATAAAACAGGTGACAACGGTTGATACTAACGATTATACTTCATATTCTGTACGTCAGTTGCCTCTTCGTTCTTTCGGAATCAGCTTCAGTTATAAGTTTGGAAAAGATTTTAAAAAGGATAAAGATATCAGTAATGATTATTTAAATGAGGCTTCACAAGGGAGTTAAGATTCAAAATTAGGTTGTTATATTGTGTATTGATTAATTCTTAAACTATGAGATTGATAAATTTTCTTCAAGCTAACAGACGACTTTTGTTTCGTTCTTTACTTGTAACACTTTTGATCGTATTTATAGTGTTAAGCTGTTTCGTATTCTTTGAGCCACCTGAATATTTAGATATTCATATTTCCGAGGAAATACAGGAAAATCAAACCCCGAATCTTAACACAATCATGATCTGGATCAGCTGGTTTGGGAGAACACCTGTATCAGTCGTTATGGTAGTTTTAAGTGCTTTTTTCTTTTATTTTTTGCGTTTAAAAAAAGAATCTATATTGATTTTATCATCTCTTTTATCGGGAATTTTAGGTTTAGGATTAAAAATACTGATCAACAGACCACGTCTGTCTAAAGATCTGGTTGTTCTTTTGGAAGAAACCAAATACCAAAGTTTTCCGAGCGGTCATGTTCTATTTTATACCGTTTTTTTCGGAACATTAATATTGATAATTCTTCGTTTAAAAAAGATAAAATATAAAGTGAAAATTTTTCTTATAACTATTTGTCTTTCTGTTATTTTTTTCGGAGCAGTTTCACGGGTTTATTTAGGAGCACATTGGTTTACAGATGTTCTGGGCGGATTTATTCTTGGTGTTTTCTGTGTCTTGATTATGGGACATTTTTATGTTAAAAGTGATGCGAATGTTTCTGGAAATATAAATTAACAATTCAGAATTTCTAAAAAATAACATCTTATTTTTATCAAAGAACATTTCAGGTTCTTGCTGTAAAGACCGTTAAGTAAAAATTATTTCTTAAAACCTGAAAATTCAAAATTTCTTCTAAATCGTTTCTCAATATTGTATAGCAAATTCAAAATTTAATTAAAATGAAAAAAGCAGCATTTCTATTAACAATGATTACGGCTGTAGTTTGTGTTAACGCACAAAAAGTTCAGCAAAAAAATGTGCCTGTATCGGTTCAGAATAGTTTTCAAAAACAATTTCCGACGGTTAAAGATGCAAAATGGGAAAAAGAAGATGGTAATTATGAAGCAGGGTTTAAAATAAATGGAGCAGAAACTTCCGTTGTGATCAATCCTTCAGGCAGCATTCTTGAAACCGAAACAGAAATGAGCAGCAATTCTCTTTCTACCTCTATCAAAGCATATATTGTTAAAAATTATCCTAACCAGAAAATAAAAGAAGCAGCGAAAATTACTGATTCAAAAGGCATTGTTACTTATGAAGCAGAAGTAAACGGCAAAGATCTGATTTTTGAGAATAACGGAAAATTTTTAAAGGAAAAGAAAGATTGAAATTAATAATATACAGAAGGTCAAATAGTAAGATAAGGATGTAGTTATCAATTTTAATAAAAAACTCAACAGTGATCATGGATAATTTACTAGAAGCTGTAAGCAGTTACGTGATATTATTTCTTTCAGAAAATCTTTCGGAGCATCTTTCTTTTCACTGTATGAGTCATACCTATGATGTAGTAAGTGCAGCAAGAGAAATTGGTATACAAAGTAACTTGTCGGAAGACGAAATGTCTGTTTTACTGGTGGCAGCATGGTTTCATGACAGCGGATATACGAATATTTATATCGGTCATGAAGAAGAAAGTAAAAAAATAGCAAGAAATTTCTTAGAAAATTACGGATGTGAAAAAAGTTTCATTGATGCGGTTTTAAGTTGTATTGATTCTACAAAATATCCACCAAAACCTTTTTCTTTGTTAGACAAAGTATTGTGTGACGCAGATTTATATCATTTAACACGACCCAATTTTTCAAATTATGAAAAGGCAATTAGGCAAGAATTTGAAAAATATCTCGGCCTTATTTATACTGATGAAGAATGGCTGGTAAAGAATTGTAACTTTTTAAAGGATCATAAATATTACACAGATTATGGTCAAAATATTCTTACAAAGTTTAAAGAAGTCAATATTCAATTAATAAAGTGTTCTGAGTAAATTTTAAAATCAATTAATTACTAAGATGTCAAAATTCACAAAAAATAACTTTTCCCAACAAACAATATTACCACTCAGGTTGAAGAACCAAAGAAAGATAATAGCATTGCGTTAAATACTGAAATAAATCCTCCAACAAAAGTTCGGGTTTTGTACTAATGGGTCACTAAATAAAAATGGATTGTTCATTTGAGCAATCCATTTTTATTGGAATGATATTTCTTAATCATTTTATAATATTTGAAATTCAAATAACCTTATCGGCAATAGAGCATGAAATTTTTGTCTCTGATTTTGTAAAAGTTAGCGAAATTTGGTTCGTAAAATGTCTGTTAAGTATTGTAAATAAAGAAAAAGTTTCTATCTTTGCAGTCCCTTAAATAAAGGGATTTACTTGAAAAAGTAAGTGACCGACTCGGTAGCTCAGCTGGTAGAGCAATACACTTTTAATGTATGGGTCCTGGGTTCGAATCCCAGCCGGGTCACTATTCTCAAGATGTGAAAATAAAAGTTTTCAAAATCATTAAAAAAACCTGCAAATTATTAATTTGCAGGTTTTTTTATAGCCTTAGCTATAATTTTCAAAAGTACTCTAAAAGTTTGTAACACATTAGTTGTAAATTCAGAGTAAACAGACCAATAGTGGAGTACTATGGTCAGGTTTTCAAAAATCTACGCTTTGATTTCAAACTCTCTTTTCTTTCTATCTTTAGAAATCGTTTTTGACTTTACTCTTTCTATTGCGATTAAAATTCAGGAATATTCTTTATTCTTCAGTTTTCGGCTTAAAGTTTCTCCCAGCTCCTTGTCGGAGAAATGTTATTTTTCCTTGTACTTTTTTTGCTTGTTCAAGAACTTCCAATGCTTTTGTTCGCTCGTTAATTTTGCCAGCGTGCGTTATATTGTCCTGACGTTCATTTTTTTTCATTCCTCAATATAATGAATTTATTTGAAAAAAACAAGTTATTGATTTTAAACTTAATAAAAAATTAATAAAAGATGCACCTGAGAAGATTTGCAAAACCAAATTTTCTTCCATTGTTTATGGATTCTGATCACTTTCTCAACTTTCTTTTGACACAAGAATCTGTGAGAGGATTTGCTTGTATTAGCTCGTTTTAGTATAGCTGTATATTTGTATAAAATTGTATAGGATATGAAATTCATTCACCAAATTGACCCGTTAAAGTTTATTTTTTTTGAACTTTCTCATTTTCCTACTCCTTATCTGGAAAGTTCTCAGCGGGCCGACTTTTTTGAAATCATCTGGATGAAAGAATATAGAAATGCAGACGATGCCAAGACTGAAGAAGGTGATTACATTTACCTTGTTCCTCCATACCGTCTTACAAAACTGGACATGGAAAATAAAAAAGGAGATAAGGCTCCGTTGCTTTGGTAAATCCTGCGAGCGCTCATCTATAAAAATTTTTGATTTTTTTTGAAATTTATTTTAGAAACTGTGTAAACCTCCTTCTATAGGATGTTTGAGTGTAATGTAATTCATAAACAAATACTTATGAACAGAATAATAGAATCTTTGTTCTAAGTAAATTAGAAATGCTTTATTCTTTATTAAGTTAAAGTGATTTTTTTGAATAAAAACGCTGCTGAAAATTTGGAGTTTTAGAAAAAGTTTCTATCTTTGCAGTCCCTTAAACAAAGGGATTTACTTGAAAAAGTAAGCGGCCGACTCGGTAGCTCAGCTGGTAGAGCAATACACTTTTAATGTATGGGTCCTGGGTTCGAATCCCAGCCGGGTCACAAGGCTTAAACCAATCTTTATAGAGGGTTTAAGCCTTTTTTATTTGTTAATCAGTAACAAAAACAATTCTATTGCGAAACCTTCTTTCTGTTAATGAATACTTCTTTTCGTATAATGATTTGGATATAGAGCGGTGATATATAATCAACAACAAAGCTAAGGTCAAGAATACTTAGCTTTCTTAAATCTTCTAATAAAAAGTTCGGGTTTTATACCAAGTGCGGCCACCAAAAACTTGTTCAGATTTTAATCAATTAAAAAAGGCACATGAAAATGTGCCTTTCTATCTAAGATGAGTTTTTATTTTTGAAAATAAGCAGTTCAAAGACATTAAAACAAATCTGTTTTTATCTGATCATCTACTATGACCCAATGTTATTTTCCGCAGGTAATGCTGTGATAAGCTCTTGGGTTGTGAGCAGTGCGTGAGCGTAAGTAGGGCCGTTCAGAACATGTGCCGCATGCATCATTTCGGAAGTGTAAGCTGCTGTTGCATCCTTTACCAGAGTTACATGGTATCCTAACTCCATGGCAAAACGGGCAGTGCTTTCAACACACGTGTTAGCGAGTAGTCCTATAGCGATGACGTGGGTGATGTCCCGTTGTTTGAGGAGCATATCCAGGTCTGTATTGGCAAAGCCACTTTGAGCCCAGTGTTCTTTAGCAATAATGTCTCCTTCCTGAGGGATAAAATCAGGATGCCATTCACCTCCCCAGCTGCCTTTTGCAAATGAATGACGGTCCATAATGCCTATCTGGGTAGGGTTGGGAAATTTCCAGTATTGGTAATCCGTAGGTTCCCATCGTTTGTGGGGTACAATAAAGATCTGTATGCCAGCCTGTCTTACAGTTTTTACGATGCTTCGCAGATTATTTAATAAATTGTTGTTTTCGGCAACTTCTTTTACTCTTGGCCACACTTTACCGCCTTCAGACAGAAAATCATTGTAAGGATCAATAAACAACAGAGCTGTTTTGTTGCGTTCATAGATTGGTGTTTCCATTTTCTTTTTTTATTTAATATAAGATTAATTTTGTCTCAAAGCATGTCGCTCTATGCTTTTTGCAAACAGAGGGGTTTCGCTTTGATTGTGGTATATAGAGACCGGTTGCCGCTGGGTTTTAAAAAGTTCAAATGGGATGCCCTGTTTTTCCAGTCCTTTCATGAATTCTTCAGTGGGTCTTGATATCACTCTGTTGGTAAATTCGCAGGTATTATCATCAATCTTTTTTACACTCATTTCCCAGTGTACTAAAATAGTAACACGGCCGGTAGGAGTAAAAACATCCGAAACAGATTCCAGGATAAGATGTGCGGGCTCTGAAACAGTTTCTAGATAATGCTGCACCATTGGATTTCCTCCAAGTATTTCTACATTGATAGACATTCTTTTGCCATCAGGTGAGGTCGTAACACCTGCTGAAATGTGAGCAGGAGAGCATGCCTGATATTCGTGCTCCGGAAGAGTAAAGCACCATTCCGGAATGTTGATTTTTTCAATCGGTGCGTTGATCACAGCAGAAAAGCTTGAATCAACAATAATTGGTTTATTTTCCATGACAATTATATTTTAATTCATTTTAGTAAGTCTTACTTCTTATTTTCCTTTATTTCTGGGGTCATCCGAAGGATTCATATAGCTTATTCCCAACGGCCCATAGGCACTAACCTGTGTTTCATAACTGCCTGATTTTGCCCAATGAAAATGCGGTGTATTTCCGGGAAGAATCACAACACTTCCCGGTGGATAGGCCTTTAATTGAGCTGCATCAAACTTTTCGCCTATACCAATATAAAATACACCGCTTATGACTGTATATATTCTATTTTCAGGATGCTTATGCGGAAGCAGTACCACATCGGCAGGTACTCTTACCCGAACGACATAAGGTTCTGCTTTTTTCGGATTTCCTATCAGTACAGCAAGGCGGGCTTCCGGTGGAAATGCAGGAAATGCCGACCATTTGATGTTTTCTGCATAGATATCACCCAATTCATTATTGGATAAACTTTGAGCATTAACACGATTTGTGCTTAGAAATGCAATGGTGCAAAACAGAGCTATGAAGTAATTTGTTTTTTTCATTTTTTTAGAATTAATTATTATAGTAAAAACCGATCGGAAGGTGGACTTTGGTTATCTCATTATTTTTAGCCAATGGATGTATTCGGATAAATTGTGATACCCTAAAATTCTAGAACAAAATTCGGCAGAGCCTGGCAAAGGATTGCGTGACCTACATCACATAAATAGGACACTCAACTATTCTAAGGGATAAAAATGGGTTGGGATCAAACAAAAACGCCATGTAAAAATGATAACTTTTACATGGCGCTTTTTTATTGTTAAAACTGAAATATTCTTATCTGGGAATATATCTCATACTAATTTCTTCAGAAGAAGTATTGGGGATTTCTTGAAATCCTATTTTCCGGTACAGATTGTAGGCTTTGTCATTTCCGGGAGTAACTTCCAGAATGATCTCAATCCTATTAAATTTTTGACAGGCTTCAGAAATAACAGCCTCAATCAATCCCTGCCCGATATTTTTCCCCTGAAATTCTTTTTTTACATACATCTGGTAAATACTTCCGGTGCCGTTTTCATTTTTAACAAAAGTACAGATACCCACAAGCTCCTGCTGTTCAAAAGCTCCAAATACAAATCTTTCCGGTGTTTGTTCTTCAATATCAGTTTCGATCCGGAATTTTTCAATACTCAAGGCTTCCTGATAGGTTGCTCCAAAAGATTCCGGGAATTTTTCCAGACTTTCCAGGCGGATGGCCCGATAAATTTTACTTTCTGTTGGGAGAAGTTTTCGATAGCTAATACTTGTCATAATTATTTGGTTATTCATTTTCATTAATGTCCGGATGCAAATATGTAGATTATTTTAAACTTCTTCTTAATATGATGGTTTGAATTTCAATGATTCTATTAAAATTATAAAACCTGCCAATGTAGTTGTAACAAATTTCATTTCAGATAGTCTTATTATAAAGAAAAACAGCTTTTTTTGATCGGAATAGTGTATAAAACCGTTCAAAAAACTTAAAAGAATGTCTGTTTAAGGGGAAAATTTTAGTACTTTATTTAAATGTTACATTTTTGCAAAATTAATTGCTTATTTCATAATAAGCATGATAAATTATGTATATTTATAACACTTATTGGGGAATAATAATAGAATAACAGTAGAAATTTATCAACATGTTTCAGTGGAATATGTATAGGTAGATATAGGGAAAGTGGTACTGATGGAAAGAATAAATTTGATCATTCTTAGGAATAAAAAAATATACTCAAAGGATATAAAGAAAATAATAGCCTCTACAATCTGCATGGGATTATTTTTATGTATACTTTCGTGCAGCCATGATTCTCAGGATAAAGAAAGAGAAAATTTTGACACTTCTTTATTAAACCAAACTACAGATCTTCAATTGTCAGGAGAATATGAAGCTCTTATCCGGCTGAATATAAAGTACCTGAAAAAGGCCGCTAAAATGAAATATAAAGCCGGAAAAGGTCTCTGCTATCTGAATATGGCTGGAGTGAATGTATCAGCAGGGAATTATGAAAAAGCCCGATTTTTTTTCAATAAGGCAGAGAAAGATCTGGAAAACTCTGAGAATAGTTATCATAAAGCAGCATTTTATAATGATTACAGCCTGTATTATGCTCACCTTAAAATAAATGATAAGGCTATTGAATGCAATAATAAAGCATTTTATTATTTAAAACAGGCCGCAAAAACAAACCTTGCTCAAAAACTTCTTCCGAGGCTTTACGTAAACAAAGGAATTTATTATGCCTGGAAAGGGTGGTTAGGAACTTCTTTAAAATGTTTCACTAAAGCGAATGTACTTGAAAATTCTGCCTATAGTAATTGTATGGTCGCCCAATACTATTTATTTGTCCATAAACCTGATGCTGCAGGAATATACATTGAGCGTGCAGATGAAAAGATGCTGAGCCAAAAAACAACTGATGTAGAATCTCTCTGGGTTTATTATACGATGGGCTATTACTATAATGAAATAGATAACAGTGAGCAGGCTGAAAAAGCACTTAAGAAAGCCCTGGACATCAATATAAAAACAAGACGTACGTATTCTTCACATATAAAAGAGGTTTACAAGGCACTGGCAGAGCTGTACAAGAAAAAAAATGACGGCGGGAAGGCTTATTTCTATCTGAAAAAGTACATGGAAGAAGAGGGTAGATTTGATGCCGCACGATTTACTACAATGAATAAAGCAACCGAAGATTTTATTTCTGAAGTAAAACAGGAGTCGGACTGGCATAAGAATGATCTTCCTTTATTTATTGCCCTGTCTATTGCTGTTTTTACTTTTTCAGGAGTATATGTCCGGAAGATGATCAATAAGCTGAAGGTGAAGAAAAACTCTTTAAAAGAGGAAACAGATGAGCTGAAAAATCATGTGGAGACAAAGCAGCTGGAAGAAGTGATAGAGCTTGCCAAACGGAATGATTCCTCTTTTTTACTGAAATTCAAAGAACTGTATCCTGGTTTTATAGCATTACTTCTGAAAATAAATCCTGATCTGGAAAATTCCGAGCTGACTTTCTGTGCGATGCTGAAACTGCGCTTTTCATCCAAAGAAATTGCAGACTATACCTTTGTACAGCACAGGTCTGTACAACAGAAAAAATACAGGATCAGAAAAAGACTGAATATTCCCGGAGAAACAGATATTTATGACTTTTTTGAAAACTTAACAGAATAAAGAATTTCATCACAATAAAAGATGCCGGATTCTGTTTTATAAAAGATTTTTATTGTTGATCTCACCAGAAGTTACCATTAGAAAGTCAAAAAAATAAAATATAATTCATTCTAAGAGATTATTTTTTAATCATAATTTATACAGAAATTTAGCTTAAATAGAGAAACATATGACACGTATTTTTCTTGCTTTTTTACTTATTATTTTGGTTTCGTGCCATTCTCATTCAAAGAAAGAGGCTGAAAGGAAATTTGATGTTTCTCTGCTGAAACAAAATGAGAAATTCAGAGTAGCCGGAGAATATGACTCTCTGATCAATCTTAATAAAAGATATTACAAACAGGCCGATAAAATAAATTATGCAGATGGAAAAGCCCTGTGCTATATCAATTTGGCAGAGCTTAATATTTCATTAGAAAACTTTCAAAAGTCTCAGATTCTTTTTGATAATGCAAAAGAGATCCTGGATCATTCGGAAGATCATATACATAAAGCCAGATTTTACAATGTTTATGGCCGTTTCAATATAGAACTCCGAAGGGTTGACAAAGCTTTTCAATATAATAATGAAGCAATGAGCCTGATACAGAAAAGCGGTCAATCTGAACTTAAAAATGATCTTCTTTTCAGTATTTATTTCAGACAGGCCATTTATTTTACCAAAAAAAAGAATTACGAAAAGGCACTTGAATATTTTCACAAGGCGAAAAAACTGGATAACACAGGTCTTACAGATTGTGCCATAGGTGATTATGTTTATATGCACAAAAATAAAGATTCTGCATATAAATACGTCACGACTGCTTACAATAAAGCGAATATAAGAGGGAAGGAAGACGGGATTTCCCTGTATGCCAACACGATCATGGGAGAATATTTTCTTACCAACAAACAATATGACAAGGCAGAAGAAGCCCTTAAGAAGGCTCTGAAAATCAATGAAAAGACTAAACGTATCTATGCCTACTATGGGAAGTATATCTATAACGATCTCAGAGTGTTATATGAACGTACAGGAGATAAGGAAAAAGCATACCTTTATCTGAAAGCCTATACAGATGCTTACTATAAAACCAATACATCTTTACTGGCCACAATCAATCAGGATATGGAATCTTTTATTACGGGAGCCCAGCAGGATGCTGACCATCATAAAAGTAAAATATACTGGATTATCTTTCTGTCTTTAGTAGGTCTTTCTTTATTAGGATTATATGCATGGAGAATTATCAGAGCACTTGGAAAAAGAAAAGAGGTACTTACAATAGAAGCTGAAAATCTTAAAATCAGAATGAATGACAACAAGCAGGAAGAGATTATAGAACTTGGTAAGAAGAATGATCCTGAATTTCTGAATCGTTTTAAAGAAGTTTATCCTGAATTTATAGATCAGCTTTTAACGATTAATCCCGGTCTTGAAAGCTCTGAATTGATTTTTTGTGCCATGCTGAAACTGCATTTTACATCCAAAGAAATTGCAAGTTATACTTTGGTTCAGCACAGAAGTGTTCAGCAGAAAAAATACCGAATAAGAAAAAAGCTGAATATTCCCGGAGAAACAGATATTTATCATTTCTTTGATACCTTGAAATAATGGATCAGTCTCAAATTCTGAATGCTGGGGGAATATTTAGTTATGAAAGATAGCACAGCTATTAAGGTATGCTTCAACAGAATCGATTGACTATCGATTCACTTCTTTGCTCACTTAAATAAATAGAGCTGAAAATAAATCTTTGTGCATTATAAAATCTAGAATTACGCATTTTTCCAACTTTTAAGACTGTTAGGAATTTAATTCTGACGTTAATTTTTAAGAAGTTAAGGAGACAAAGGCGGAATCAATTTCATTGATTTTTTCTAAGCGATCAGACAATCATATTGTTTTATCAAAGGTTATCTTAGTTTTTTTACTTAGCCCCCAACTTTTGCACTTTGATCCGAAATAATTCCAAAAAAAAACTGTCTGATTTATCATCTCAGACAGTACTCGAAAATATTCTCTTTTCACCACTTGGATTTTTTTGTGGTCTCGGGGTCAAATATGAAAATTTTTAACGAAAACAGGAAAAAAAGCTCTACTACACGGGTACTACATCGTGTATTTATATTTTTAAATAACTGATATACAGTTGGTTGTTTTTGTTGAATGTTTTGAAGGTTTATTTATGAAAAAAGAACCTGCAATGCTAAATTGCTTCATTTTTTTAGCCTATATTTTTTATAATTCCTCTTTTAAGATGTTACTTAAGTAGTATATAAGTATTACTTTATCTCTGATTTTCAGTTTGTTTTTTCGGTTATATTTTGATCAGAATATTCAATGTATTTTATCATTTAAAATTCTGCTAATTAATGAATACAAAAGAAGAAAAATATAAATTACTGATATTTAGCTATTTACGATAAATGTGTATCTGTGTAGTATCAACTTTTTTTGTTTTTTATTTAAAATATATAAGTTTTGTACAGAGTTTTATTATGAATGTTGTATGATATGTTTCGTTTTGTTGAATTTATGATAATGATGTATTTGTCATTAAGATGATTAAAGAAGAGAAGCTGAAACAGTCTTTGGATAATATTTTCAATAAGCTCCCCAAAATAACTTTTAAATAAATCTATGAAAAAAAGAATTTTATTCGTTTGTGCGTTAGCATCTTGTTTTACGGTTTTCAATGCTCAGAGATGGGAATCTGTCTCTCAAAAAACCTCGCAGATAAGAAGAGGAGTAGAAGTACAGTATTCTTACAGAGTAGATCTGAAATCTCTTAGAGAGATGCTGAAAAATGCTGAAGAAACAGGGAAAAATGCACGCCCTGTTATTATTTCTTTACCAACAGTAGAAGGAAAGATTGAAAAATTTGCGGTCTATAGCAATCCTGTAATGGATAAATCAATTGTAGACAGATATCAGTTGGGATCATATGTGGGAATTGGTGTAGATGATTCTTCTAAATATTTAAGATTCAGTACATCACCGAATGATATGCAGTCTATGATCATTAAAGACGGTGTATTCCAGTTTATTGAGCCTATAAGCGCAGATAAACAGACTTATGGTGTCTTTTATAAAACAAAGAATGAAGGAGAACATGGCTTTAAATGTGACACAGGAGAACATGATTTTAAGGATATTAATAAGTTGGTAGCAAACGGTAAAAAAATGCTTTCCGGAGTGGGAATTGCCAGCAGACCCACAAATACAAAATACAGAGATTTTAGAATGGCATTGTCTGTTACAGGAGAATACAGCCAATATCAATTAACAGCTGCAGGAACTCCAGCCAATGCTACCAACGATGTAAAGAAAGGAGTGGTGCTGGCAGCTATGAATAATACAATGACCCGCATAAATGGTGTTTTTGAACGTGATTTTGGCGCTCATCTTACTGTGCAGAATCTTCCAGATATCATCTATCTTGATCCGGCTACAGATCCTTACACAGGTAATTTAAATCTTCAGTTGCAGCAGACACTTACTTCTGTGGTAGGAAATGCCAACTATGATATTGGGCATGTTCTTAATCAAAATGCCGAAAGGAGTGGAAATGCAGGTGGAATTGGGATTGTCTGTATAGATCCGGCAACTAACACTGAAATAAAAAAAGGTTCTGCTTATACACAAGGGCCTATTCCTGTAGGCGACGTTTTCGACTTTACAGCAGCTCATGAAATGGGGCATCAGCTGGGAGCTAATCACACGTTTTCAAATACTTCCGTCACAGATGCCAATCAAGGAGCCAATGTAGAACCAGGAGGAGGAACAACCATTATGGGATATGCAGGGATTACCTATGATAATGTGCAGGCTAATGCAGATGGGTATTTTCATTACAAGTCAATTGATCAGGTACTGACTAATTTAGAGAATAAACTTAACTGTGGAACATCTCAAAATATTACTAATAATACAGCTCCGGCAATTAATCCATTGTCAGCTTATAATATTCCTAAAGGAACGGCTTATTATCTTGAGGCTTCTGCTGCAGATGCTGAAAATGATGCTGTAAACTATACATGGGAGCAAAATGATTCCACTGATGAATTTTCTACAATTTCAGGAGATAGCGGATGGGGGTATAATCCTAAAGGAGCCTTAACAAGATCAATTCCTGGTACACCAAGTGGAACAAGATATTTTCCTAAGCTGCAGACTGTGATGAACGGATCTCTTACAGATAAGCAGGGATGGGAAACAGTATCATATATTCCCCGAACGTTAAATTATGCAGTAACAGCAAGAGACCAAAATGCACAACGCCCAATGGTTTCAAGTTCAACAACTACAGTGACGGTAGGAAATGACGGGCCATTCAAATTCAATGGGCTTACTGCATCTTCAATATTGTACAACAATGCAATGAACACGATTTACTGGGATACAGCAAATACAAATAATGCTCCTTATAATACAGCCAGTGTAAAAATAGATTATACTACAGATAACGGAGTATCATGGACAAATCTTGTAGCGGCAACCCCTAATACAGGAAGTTATAGCGCTCAAATGCCAGGTAATCTAACTGGAGCTGTAAAGTTAAGAGTATCAGCTGTAGGTAATATATTTTATGCCGTATCTCCTGCAATTACTATTGGTAATGCCCCTACATCTAATACATCAGCTCCTACAGGTGTTTCTGCTATAAATACTGAGATTTTCAAAACAACGGCAAGGGTATCTTGGAACAGTGTTCCAGGGGCTACCTATTCTGTTAATTACAGAAAAACAGGAACGGTAAACTGGTCTAATGCTGTAAGCCAGGCCAATTCTGTAGTGCTGAACAATTTAGAAGACGAAACAAATTATGAAGTACAGGTGGCGGCTGTAGTCAATTCAGTTCCTGGAACCTTCTCTAATAATTATACATTTAAAACAAAAGGATTAAAGACAGGAGTTGATTACTGCTTTTTAAATTCCGGTTCGCCTTATTTAGGGGCCATCTTAAAAATTACAGTTGCAAATATTGATTACAGTGATCTTACAGCAAGATCTTATAAAGATTTAAGCGAAGATCCTTCCAAGATTGTTAATTTGATGCAAGGCAGTACATATACGCTTACACCAAGAGTCGGAAACCTGCTGCAAAACGGAATGCCGGTTAATGTATCCGCCTGGATTGATTATAACAGAAACGGAGTGTTTGAAGCCACAGAAAGAGTAGGACAGACTTCAGCAACAATAAATACAGGGAATGTGGGATTGAACAGCTTTAACTTTTTAGTTCCGGCAAACACTTATTCTGGAGATAAAACATTAATGATGAGAGTAGTGGCTAAATTCGCGACCAGTGCATTAAATAGCGCATGTGGTGAACTGGCAAGCCAGGCGGGAGGTATTATGGATCTTCCTGTGAAAATTACTGCTGGGGCGCTTGCTGTGAGAGAATCAGCAGATACAAAATCTTCGGAAGTAACTATTTACCCTAATCCTGCAGATACATTTGTAGAAGTGAAAAACCTTAAAGGTAAAGCGGATTACAAAATCTACAGTGCGGACGGAAGATTAGTTCAGGAAGGTAGAATCGAAGGAAAAATCAACGTTGCCTCTTTGGTGAAAGGAATGTATGTGATCACTATAAAAGATGATAAGAATACTTATAATACTAAGTTAATCAAGAAATAACACAAATGAATCTCCGCATCAGGATCTAAAAAAGCGGAGAGAAAAAAGATTTATTTAATTAAAAAAGGCTGTCTCTGGTTGAGGCAGCCTTTTGTTTATGATGAAGTCAGATGACCATTAAAAAAATCCAGCATGGTTGCCAATGACTTTTCAGAATGCATCCGTTCTCCGTTTTCAAGGGATTCCTGTGTGGCAATGGCTGCTCTTTCACGCATATGATGTTCATAGCTGGAAATCGCTTCCTGTAATGTGCTGTAACTGTTATTCGTTAAATATTCACTCACTTCAAGGGCGTCCAGCATAGCCATATTAGCACCTTCTCCTGCAAATGGTGGCATTACATGAGCAGCATCGCCTATCAGAGTTAGATTGGACTGTGTTTCCCAGGTCTGATCTGAAGGCATAGAGTAGATCAGTCGTGGAATAAACGGAGTTATGGCATTTGCAAACAATTCATCCCAGATAGGGCTCCATTCAGCATATTCTGTTTTGAACCATTGTAGCATCTGTGTGTGATCAGAAAAATCAAGACCGCTGTTCTCAGGCCAGTTTTCATCTGATTTAAAGCTTGCATAAAATCCAAGGTCTCCGTTGCCTTTCTGGCCAAGCAGAATATTTTTGGTATTTCCAAAGGCCATTATTTTTCCTCCTTTAATCATAGCATCGATTTGAGGTGCCGCTTCTTTTGAAACATTTCCTTCAAGCATGATAATTCCGGAATAAATAGGTTTAATATCAGTAAGATAAGGCCGTATTTTAGAATTGGCCCCATCACCTGCAATAACAAGATCTGCATATTCTGAAGTTCCGTTTTTAAAATGTAAAAGCCATCCTTCATTCTGAGGTTCCATCGTAAGAAAATGACTGTCCCAGACTACAGTTTCAGGATGTAATGATTCTAAAAGCATATTTCTTAGAGGTCCGCGGTCTATTTCAGGACGGAAATGTTCCTCACCAAAATCTTCTTCAGGTTTCGTCTCATGATCATTGAAAAATATTTCTGCCTGCTCATTGACAATCAGTGTTCTGTCTGCTCCGGGGCGGAAAGCTTTTTTAAATTCCTCCAGCAGTTCTGCTTTACGTATGGCTGCCAACCCCGAATCTTCATGCATATCAAGAGGAGAGCCCTGTACCCGTGCATTTTTATTGACATCTCTTTCATACACTTTTACATCTGCGCCTTTCAATTGTAAAAGTCTTGCCAGCGTAAGTCCTGCGGGACCGCCACCAACGATTGCTATTGATTTGTTTTCTATCAGCATTTTTAGTTTAAATTTTACAATGCAAATTTATTTTCCTTTCAACACGGATAATAGTACAAATCGGTCGTTTTTATTTTTGGATAATTCTTTGGGAGCAACTCCTGAAAATTTTTTCACTTCTTTGATGAAATGGTTTTGATCTGTGTAATTAAGTTCGGGAAAGAGCTTTCCCTGTGCAATATGTTCCAATGAAGCCCTGAAACGCAAAATCGTAGAGTAGGCTTTTAATGATAAGCCTAGCTGTTTGGTAAAATAACGGTTGATCTGCCTGCTGCTCCAGCCTGTTTTTTCAGAAAGTTGCTGTACACTCATTTCCCCTTTTGAGGTATATAATAATTCAAAAAGTCTGTGTTTTCTTTCATCCATCTTTTTGGACAGCAGCTCCTTTATCCTTTGAGTTGCTTTTAAGCAACATGTATCAAAATCCTGTAAATCATCAGCTTTAAAATCCCAGAAATCAGGAGAAAGTTCTTTTCCTATATTTAATAAATCGGCGATAGATGTGTTTAAAATATATTCAACAGCGATGGGTTTGAAACTGACAACAAAAGCAGTCATATGAGGAGCGATATATCTTTGCTCTGGATAAGTTTCCAGCCCTAGAAGGGTCACATGAAAAGGTTCTGAATCCGACTGTGAGAAGAACAAATCAACTCTTCCATCAGGAATAATCACAACTTCTTTAGGTTCACCCGAAAGGTTTTGAAACGTTCCCAGATTTTCAACAAAATCAGCGATCTCTTTATCAGGTTCTATGAAGTTATAATAGAAATTGTTGTCCATAATTATGCTTGCAGAAAGATGCTTTTAAAGAAGAAAATTACAAAATTTGGAATAGACTGCAAAGTTATAGATGCATTCAGGTTACGGTTTTCCGTAAGTTGTGTCTGTTTTTTTTATTTAATATTGCTGGATAAAAACCTCAACCATGGCAATTTTATTGATTATTATTTTGTTTATACTGATGCTTTATGCATTCAATAAATCAGGGAAGTTTAAAAAAGAATCACTGAGGAAAGATACTCAGATTACCAATTTTAAAAAGGAGAATAATGAGTTGAAAATGGAGATTTCCAAATTACAGCTTGATAAGATGACTCTCAACCAAAAAATAGCTGAACTGATGCGATATAATGATGCGTTACGAAAGTATCAGGACATTATTGATATTAAGGTTGAATGTGATTATCTTCTTAAAAAAGCCGAAAGGGATAGTTTGAGATTAAGAGAAAAGGCTGGACAAGAACTTTCTAATGCTCAACTTGAGGCTCGCGAGCTCCGCAGGAATGTAAAGGAAAATACTGAGAAAAAAAACAGAGAGATAGAATTACTGTACGAAAATGCTGTAAATGAAGCTAAGCGTATTGTAGATAATGCTGAAGCGAGAGCAGAATCAATAGGTGGTGATGCTTATAGAAGTTTGAGAGAGTCTGACCAGATTGCGGACAGAATAAAAGCAATGAAAAATGTCATTGAGGGTTATGGTAATGAATATTTGGTTCCAACTTATACCTTATTGGATGAACTGGCAGAAGATTTCAGTCATAAGGAAGCTGGTGATAATCTTAAAAAGCTTCGACAGAACAATAAACTTATGATTGTTAGCAGACAGGCGGGTATCTGTGATTATATGGATGAGGTAAGAAGAAATACAGCTGTCGACTTTGTTATTGATGCTTATAATGGAAAGGTAGATTCTATTCTAGCTTCCGTAAAGAAAGATAATTTTGGCATATTGAAACAAAAGATGGACGATGCGTTTCAATTGGTGAATTTTAATGGACAAGCTTTTAGAAATGCTAGAATATCAGAGGTTTATCATAGCGCAAGGATTGAAGAATTAAAATGGGCTGTAGTTGCTCAGGAACTGAAATGGCAGGAACAGGAAGAGCAAAGACAGATTCGTGAGCAGATTCGTGAAGAAGAAAGAGCGCGTAAGGAATATGAAAAAGCGATCAAGGAAGCTGAAAAGGAGGAACAAACTTTATTAAGACTCATTGAGAAAGCTGAATCTCAGGTAGCAAGAGCAAATGAGGAACAAAAAGTACTTTTTCAGCAGCAACTGGAAGAATTGCAACAAAAACTTACACAAGCGGAAGAGAAAAATCAAAGAGCTATCTCCATGGCTCAGCAAACCAGAACCGGAAATGTTTATATTATTTCGAATATCGGTTCATTTGGAGAGCATGTTTATAAAATTGGTATGACCAGACGTCTTGATCCTCTTGACCGTGTTCGTGAGTTGGGGGATGCAAGTGTTCCTTTTGAATTTGATGTTCATGCTATGATTTATGCTGAAGATGCTCCAGCTTTAGAAAAACAGCTTCATAAAAAGTTCATAAAAAGTCAGTTGAATAAAATTAACCCAAGAAAGGAATTTTTTAAATTAAATATTCATGATGTCAGAAATTATCTAGATTCTATGGGGATTGGTTGTAAATGGACACTGGCAGCAGAGGCAAAACAATATCGCGAAACATTAAAACTTGAAGAAGATATGAAAACTAATAAACAGCTGGAAGCAGAGTGGGAACAATATCAAGAGGTTACAGACCCTGTTACTTATGATGAAGTCATGTCTGAAGAATAATCATATTATTAATTCTGTAAAGAACCTTAAAAAATTATCTAACCTTTAAACTTTAATGTTTAAAGGTTTTTCTTTTCGTAAAATGAAACACTTATAAAAATTCCCCTTCTTTGGAGGTAGCGAAAATTCAAAGAATTTTTGACGGGGTGGTTTATTAGCCAAATTTTCAGGAATTATAACTATTTTCGAAGTACCTAAATAGGGTTATCTATATTTAATGAATAAATCATCACTTAACACCTACTTTCATTCCCTGTTCAGCATCAAAGTGGAAGTGGTTGAAAAGATCACAGAAAAATTTATCCGTTTTGAATTAAAAGGGAATACTGTTTTGCTGGATAAAGATGCGATAAGTACCAAAACATACTTTCTGGAAAAAGGCTATGTCCGCTCGTATATACTGAATGAAGATAATGAGGAGATTACAACCAATATTTATAAAGCTCCGTGCTTTGTGAATGATTTTCTGTCTTTCTTTAAGCACCAGCCAACCAAAGAAATATACCAGACGGTGACTGACTGTGTTTTTTGGGAAACAGGATTGGAAAATGTACAGGATAATTTCCATAATATTCCTGAATTCAGAGAATTCAGCCGTCTTCTTTTTGTTCTTAATTACTATAATATTCATGACAGGCTGATAGAAATGGCAAGTCAGAAAGCTTCTACAAGATATTTCAATCTGATGAAGAAAGATCCTGATATTTTTCAGCATGTTCCTTTGAAGATAATCGCTTCTTATCTGGGAATCAAAGACAGTTCTCTGAGCCGGATCAGAAGGGATATTCATAAACTTTAATTTCTTTGCATTTGTCAAGTGATATTTCAGAGATCATCTCTGATATTTGCTAAAAATAATTTCATGAACAAAAAACATATTGTCGTTGTAGGATTAGGTGGAGTAGGCGGTTATTTTGGTTTTAAAATAAATCAGACCAATGAAACTTCAGGAAAATATACTGTTTCTTTTGTTGCCCGGGGAGAAACTTATGAGAAAGTAAAAGAAAACGGACTGACTCTGCTATCTCCCGAACATTCCAATACCCAAACACATCCTAATGCTGTTGAAGAGAACATCAGTGATATTCAAAATCCTGATCTGGTGCTGATTTGTGTAAAAGAATATGATCTTGAAAATGTGTGTAAGCAGCTGCTTCCGGTTATTAATAAAAATACTATACTGCTTCCGATGATGAACGGAGCAGATATCTATGACAGAATACGTAAAATAATTCCTGATCATACCGTTCTTCCAACCTGCATCTATGTAGCTTCCCATATTAAAGAAAGAGGGATTGTGGAGCATAAAGGAAAAGCCGGAAAAATGATTGTGGGAAGAGATCCTGAGCATTTTTCTACGCCTGTAGAATGGATTACGGATCTTTTGAGTGAAAGTAAAATAGATTTTGATTTTAAAGACAATTCATTAACGGATATCTGGACGAAATTTATTTTTATCGCCAGTTTCGGATTGGTCACAGCTAAACATAATTCATCTATTGGGACAGTGTGTACAGATGAACAGCAAAAGCATGAAGCGACCGAAATTATGAAAGAGATAAAGCAGATTGCTGATAAAAAAGAAATCTACCTTCAGGAAGATATCATTGATAAAACCTTTGAAAAAGCGTCTACATTTCCTTTTGAAACCCCGACTTCTTTACAGCTTGATATTCATTCAGGAAAAAAAGATAATGAGCTGGAATTATTTGCTGGAGCTGTTTTAAAATATGGAACCGAACTTGGTATTAAGACTCCTTTTATTCAAAAAATTTATAGGGAGATTAAAGAAAAATAGGCTTGGGCTGAAACCGGATGAAAAAATAATAAAAAGGCGGGTTGAAACCCGCCTCTATTGAAATTAAATATAAAAGATAGAAATTTTTATTCATTCTATAGTTGATCATCTCTCGTACAATTTTTTAAGCATTGTGCATAAATTTCTGCCGATCCAATAATACCTCATCCGTTTCGCGATGATCAGGATCATCTACACAACAGTCTACCGGGCATACAGCCTTGCACTGAGGCTCCTCATGAAAACCTTTGCATTCTGTGCATTTTCCGGATACGATATAGTAAACATCATCTAAAACCGCCCGATTGTATGTGTCAGCATCAGCTTCCGTACCGTCAGGGAACGTTATATGACCTTCAAGTTTTGTTTTATCTTTCCAGCGCCAGTCGATGGCTCCTTCGTAAATGGCTGAGTTGGGACATTCAGGTTCGCAGGCCCCACAGTTGATACAGGCATCCGTTATTTTTATAGCCATATTATATATGTTTAGAGGGTTTTAAAAAGGGATTTCTTCAACGTTGAACGGTTCGGAAATCCCTGCTAAACTTAATTACAGCAGTTCAACACTGTTCTTTTGAAAATAAGCAGCATAAAGTGTGCTAATTTTTATTTTTTAATCATTAATCTGCAGCAATTTCTATGAGAAGTCCTCGCAACTGCTTTATAAAAGGTATCAGGAGATTAATCTTTTGACTTTGTGAATGTTGAAGGATTCAGGCTTTCTATTTTTTTAGACGTTGCAATGCTGATAAGTTTATCGAACTTACCGGAATAAAGTTCCGAAATTGCAGTTGAATGCTCAGTATCAAATAATGATGATCTCACAATAGGAACACTGAATGGTAATGGCCACGCTCTTAATGACTTGGCGATAGAATCCATGGTGTTGATTCCCTGCATAGCCTGAAGACCATCTGCCCAGCATACCAGCCCGACAGTTTTATCCGTAAGATAAGGCTCGTACCTGTTGGCGGTCACTTCAAGCCAGTCCAGGCAGTTTTTCATCACTCCCGGAATACTTCCATGATAAAGCGGAGCAAGCCAGATATGCAGATCAGCATCAGTGAACATCTGGGTCATGCGTTCTGCTGCCAAAGGAGTTTTGGTAAGCGTGACATCGAACAACGGAATGCCAGAATCTGCGAGGGTGAAAATATCAGTCTGAATTCCCAGCATTTTCAGACGTTCTGAAAAATAATTGGAAATCAGTCCCGAAGTAGATGGTGTTCTTCTTTCCAGAGATCCGTTGAATATGATTGCTTTCATTTTTTTATTGTTTAAAAATTACTTTGGGTAATCCGATCTCGCCATACATCAGTGTTTTAACCAATGGTTTCAGAAGCCCTGCAGCTAATAAATAGAGGGCAGGATCATGATAGGTACTCGCCCGGACAACTACTTTCTGATTTCGATACTGTTTCAGATCCGCATAGATGAGACGGCGTTTCCACAGATCGAGCAGAACCGTTTCGGCATTGTTTAAATCTACATAAGAAGCATAAGGAGATAGTTTTTCCATGATCAGCATATAGGCCCAGGGCGGGATAATGGCATCCGTAGAACAGATAATTCCTACTGCTTTTTCGTTATAGACAGAAAAATCCACCGCAGCAATTGATTCTTTAAACTCTTTCTCCTTGACAATCATTCCCATGAAGAGATGATCTTTGATATCCAGTTCTACAATTTCCGTTTTTGGTTTGTAATCTGAAAGATCAAGGGCGATAATACCTGAAGCTTTTGCTTTATTGATAAAATTTTCCTCAGTCATAGTTTGTTTGTAATAAGTGTTAATTATCTTACTTTTGACAAAGCCTCTTCATATTTTCTCTCTACAGAAGACCAATCCAGAACAGACCAGAAAGCATCCAGATAATCTACCCTTTTATTCTGATAGTTCAGGTAATAAGCATGTTCCCACACATCTATTCCAAGAATTGGGAAACCTCTGTTCATCGAAAGAACATCCATCATCGGATTATCCTGATTAGGGGTAGAACTGATGGCCAGTGATCCGTTGAATTTTACAAAAAGCCATACCCATCCGGACCCGAATTGTGATAAACCTGTTTTTTTCATTTCTGCTTTAAGGTTCTCAAGGTTTCCAAAAGTTGCAGTAAGAGCATCATTAAGTGAACCTTCGGGAGTAAGTTTGGGTTGTGGAGAAAGAATTTCCCAGAATAAAGAATGATTGTAATGCCCGCCACCATTATTTCTTACAGCAGGGCTGTATTCACTTATCCTTTGCAATAAAGAATCAAGATCAGGGTTGGTTTCATTGGTTTGTGCCAGGGCTGCGTTCAGATTATCAACATAGGCCTGGTGATGGCGCTGATGGTGAATCGTCATTGTTTCTTTATCTATAAAAGGTTCCAAAGCATCATAAGCATAAGGTAACTGAGGTAATGTAAATGGGTTCATCGTATTTATTTTTTTAATTATTGTTTCACAAAGGTAAAAATATATTTCAATAAAACAACTTAATGGTTGTTTTATGTATTTTGCACTTTGAAAAGATAATGAGCTGTAAATGTATTGTTTATCCAGTATTTTTGGAGGTTATAGAAAATGACTATATTTGTTGTTGAAAAATAAAACAACCTAAATATTGTCAAATGAAGAAGCCGGCTGCGGATCGCATTCTGATGTTTTTAAAGATGAGAGGTGAAGTTACCTCCCTTCTTATTGCTGAAGAATTGTCGATTACCAAAGAAGGGGCAAGAAAACATTTATTGAATCTTGCTCAGGAAGGATTGATTCGGTCTTCGGTGAAGAGCGAAGGAGTGGGACGTCCCTCTACTTACTATACGCTTACAGAGAAAGGATTGGCTCAGTTTCCTGATACCCATGCAGATGTGACGGTTCAGATTCTGAAATCAGTAAAAAATCTTTTGGGTGAAAACGCTTTGGAGTTATTAATCAGTGACCGTGAGAAGAATACTCACGAACGGTATGAAAAAGTGCTTTCTAAGGCAAAATCTCTGGAACAGCGCCTTGAATCTCTGGCAAAAGTACGTAGTGAAGAAGGATATATGGCAGAATGGAAAAAAGAAGGAAAAGACTATTTTCTGATTGAAAGCCATTGTCCGATATGTGCTGCCGCAACAGAATGTCAAGGGTTCTGCCGTGCCGAATTATCCAATTTCCAGTCGCTGATAGGGAAAGAATACACGGTTGAAAGAGTAGACCATATTATCTCCGGCGGGCATCGCTGTGTTTATAAAATCAGCCAGTAACATTTATAATTTATTATTCGGAAGATGGCTTTAAAAGCAGTAATATTTGACATGGATGGAGTTCTGATCGATTCAGAAAAATTCTGGACTCAGGCAGAGCTTGATGTATTTTCATCTTATGGAGTGCAGGTCACAGAAGATCTTGCCGCACAAACTAAATATATGACCACTCAGGAAGTGACAGAATTCTGGTATGAAAGATTTCCCTGGGAAAATTTTGATACATCCGATCTGGAAAATAAAGTGGTTTCAAAAGTGATTGAACTGATACAAAACCAAGACTGTACAATGTCTGGTGTACAGGAGTTTATCAGATATCTTAAGCATAAAGAATACAAAATAGGACTGGCGACTAACGCTCCTTTGCGTGTGGCAAATATTGTCCTGGAAAAACTTCAGGTTCGTGATTTGTTTGATACCGTTCATTCATCCGAATTTGAAACTCAGGGAAAACCTCACCCTGCAGTATATCTTACGTCTGCAAAAAATCTAGGCGTTTCTCCTGAACACTGCATTGCTATTGAAGACAGCCACTCAGGATTAAAAGCAGCAAAAGAAGCAGGAATGCAGACCATTGTTTTTACCAATGATAATGAAAGCATTGATTCTGATCTTGCTGACTTTAAAATATTGAACTTTAACAGCACTTTGCTGCCGGTGTTTAGTGAATAAGTTGATAATAGTGAATGGTGAATAGTGAATTCGCTTCGCTGTGAGTTTTAATGTGCTGTAAAAATTGACTATTGACTGCGTAGCAAATTAACTATTGAAACACAATCATTAATAGTGAATCCGCTTCGCTGTAAATTTTAATGTGCTGTAAAAATTGACTATTGACTGCGCAGCAAATTGACTATTGACACAATCCCCGAATCACGAATCACAAACCCAGCAACCCGCACCTCAATACCTCATCAAAATCTCCATCAGCAGCAGAATAGAAACCAGTTTTTTAGACGACTGATATTCCGGATTCAGTTGCTCGCGGATTTCCCCCAAAGCTTTGCTTAATTTATTACTTACCGTCTTATTGCTCAGTCCCAATGCTTCAGCAGTTTCATTAACGGACATATTTTTCCGAATCCTCATATCGTATACCTGCTGCTCCGTGGAAGGAAGCCGGGCTACCACTTCATCAATCATTGATAATAAAGTATTGATCTCATTTTCCTCAAGAATTTCAAAATAGTCTGTATCCGATATCTCCAATTCACTGGGAATATCAAACTCGTCAATACTCAGCGTGGGAGGGGCTTTTTTATAACTGTTATAAAAGTCAAGGATACGGTAATGAAGATGGCGGAGAAGGTAGCCTTTTGCACTTTCGGAATCATCAGTTTGTATCGTATCAGTATTCTCAAGAATCTTTACCCATAGGTTCTGAAGGATTTCTTCAGCAATTTCTTTATCCCGGGTCCGTACAAAGACAAAACTATATAGACTATCCCAGTATCGGTCATACAGCAGCATAAATGCAGGACGGTCGCCTGATTTTATTTTCTTTAATAATGTATAGTCAGTTGGGCTCATATTGTTGATGCAAAATTACCTAAAGGAAAATTAACTTTTTGTGAACTTTGGGGATGGTAAGATTAAATATTTCTGAAAAACGGGGTCGAAATAGCGGGTTAATGTTGAGTAAATGTGAAAAATGATGAAAATTATTAACAATTTTCTCGTAATATGAATATAACATTAAGAATGCCCTGGGGAAGTTTTTCATTTTCACTGTCTTATAGATAGAAGTATCTGTGAATACCATGAAAGACTTTATGAAAAATCGTTTAACATATAAAAATATTGAAGCCTTTGTTTTCAGACTTTGGGAACGGGAAGTTTCTGAAGGTTTAATTTCTGAAAAGGAAAATGAACTTTTAACACAATGGAAAATTCAGACTGAAAAAGATCTGGATGGTGTTCATAGGAAAGAATCCAGAGAAAGGGTATTATCCGGACTGGAACATTATTTTACTCAGACAGATATTATTTCTATACATTCTGCAAAAAGGTTTAAAACAAACCTATATAAAACTGCAGCGGTCATTATTCTGCTTTTGTCATTGGGAGGTATCTTCACCTATACCGTGTTCATTAAGCCTGATGTTTATATGGCAAAATCGGAAAACCGTATTGTTCGTCTTGAGGACGGATCCGTAGTTACCCTTTTACCGGGTGCCGAACTTACCGTTGAAAAATCATTTCCTGCTTCTACCAGAGTAGTAGATTTAAAAGGAGATGCCATCTTCTCCGTAGCCAAGTCAAAAGTACATCCTTTTGTAGTGCGTGCTGACGGTTTCAGCACTAAAGTTTTGGGAACTGTATTTAAAATCTCACAGTCAGGAAAGAAAAAAGCGGTTGATCTTTATGAAGGGAAGGTGGCAGTATCTTCTCCTGGAGTTCCGGTTTCTTTCCTTACACCCAATCAGAAATGGACCAATTTCGGGATTGCCCATACTACAGCAGTCATTTCAATAAATCCGGTAAAAAATGCAGCGAAGAAAGTCTCTGTTATACTGTCTTTAAGTTTTAACGATGTTCCTTTAAAAGAAGTGGTAACCGTTCTGGAGAGCAACTATAATACTAAGGTATTGTATCCTAAAGATGCTGAAGATAAGAAGATCACCGCAGACTTTACAGGAGGAACAGTTGGAGAAAATATCGAATCACTGGCTTTCATCCTGGGATTGGAAGTCCAGAAAAAAGAAAACACCTATATCCTTAAGAAATAAAACACTACTCAAAAAAAATAAATAATCATAATCAAGAGAACACTTTAAGTATGAAAAGTTTGAAATGTGGGATTACCATAGCAGCCTTATTTTTTACTGTAACCGCAGAAGCACAGGAGCTGGTTCAGAAAGTAACATTTTCTGTACCTGCCAACAGACCGTTGATTGAAGTTTTGGAGGAATTTGCCGGGAAAACGGGATTGAGACTGGCTTATTCCAAAGTAGATATTAAAGAGCTGAAGGTAAAGGGGGTAAAATGTGAAAATACATCCGTTAATGGCTGTCTGAAAGATATTACCAATGGTCTTCCTGTAGTATTCCGCCTGCATGGTGACCTTATTTCGATAAAATATGAAAGCTCTGTCATCTCTGTACCGGGAAACGGACGTATTTCCGGTAAAATAGTGGATGAGGTAGGAAATCCGATTACCGGAGCAGAAATTAATATTGCCCAGAAAACCGTAGTAACAGATAATAACGGGGATTTTACTGTAGACCTTCCTTCGGGAATCTATAATCTTACCATAAAAGCTACCAAATATAATACGCTGAGAGTTGAAAAACTATCGGTTACCAATAAAGAAACAAGTTCCGTATCATTTGCTCTGAACAAAGCTTCTGATAAAATCACAGATATTAAAGAAGTAGTAATTACTGCAGCCCGTAAAGCAGATACTCAGGCCGGACTCCTTGCTCAGCAGAAAAAAGCAGCACAGATGAGTGACGGTATTTCAGCAGAACAAATTTCTAAAACTCCGGACAGCGATGTAGGAGGAACTCTGAAAAGAGTAACAGGGATTACCACTATTGATAATAAATATGTAGTTGTAAGATCTATGGGGGAACGATGGAATACGGCAGCGATGGACGGAATTAATCTTCCAAGTACGGAAGCCTATAATCAGAATTTCTCATTTGATATCATTCCTACAGCCATGGTGGAGAGTGTAGTGGTGAGTAAATCTGCAACACCTGATATGAACGCCAGTTTTGCAGGAGGTTATGTAGAAGTGAGAACCAAAGATATTCCCAACGAGAATTTTACAACCGTAACAATGGGAACTTCTTATAATGACCAGTCGGCGTTTAAAGAATTCCTGACACGCAAGCGGGGAAAGCATGATTATTTCGGATATGACGACGGAACAAGGGATTTTCCCAAAGGACTGGAAGCCGTGAACTGGACGGATCCGAAATTTTTTGAACAGTCCAGACAATTTACCAATGACAATTTCAGCACCTATAAAACCAGAGGTGATATGGGATCTAACATACAGCTGGCATTAGGAAGAACATATGCACTGAAAAACAATAATAAATGGGGATTTGCCGGAGCATTTGTCATCAGAAATGAACAGAATAAACTGGATATAGACCACACAGGAAGAGGAAACTGGCTGGATACCACAGGAATGCCGGATGCCAACGGACAGATTCCGTTTTACAACTTCAAAAACAGCGGAGCTTCCTACAACTATAATTCTACGCTGGCAGGAATGCTTAATTTCGGGTTACAGCTGGGAAAAAATAGAATTTCATTCCGTAATTCCTACACCCATATTTTTGATAATACATTGACAAGAGTCACCGGGTGGAATGAATATTCAACCGGGAGCGGAATGGCTGCCAATGCAGAATTAGCCTATAATTATTTCTACAACGGAATCATACCCAATAATGATCCGGCTCAGATCAAAACCTTAGATAAACCTTATACTGATAATACCAACTATCCGATTTTTCAGACCCTTTTACAAAATAAAATCGAGGGGAACCATAAAATAGGAAATACAGAGATCAGCTGGTTTGGAGCCCGTACAGGAGTTTCTTCAGATACTAAAGATTACACACAATATATTACCAGATATGATTTTATAGGAAATGAAATTTTAACCTATCATAAGATTTATAATTCTGGAGCTGATTTTTACAGAGGATATATTGAAAACAGAGAAACAGATTACAACTATGGGGCTTCTGTAAAATGGGACATGGATGCAGGAAGTTTTAAAAATACAATTAAAACCGGATATGCCGGAGCTATAAAAAGCAATACCAACCAACAACAGAAGTTTTTCCTTCGTGTTGACGAAAACCGGGACGTTCCCAATGACGAGAAGAATCATTTGACGATGTATGGTTCACTTGCAGATTGGTTTAATGGCTCCCATTATGTTCCGGGTGGTATTGGCTGGGAAACCAAAGCGTTGTACAAAAATGATAAATATGAAGGAGAAGTCAATCAGCATGCTGTTTATGTGATGTTTGACAACCGTTGGAAGAATAAATTGAGATTAGTGTGGGGACTTCGTGCAGAATATTTTAAATATGACATGATTTCCCAGCAGCTGGATCCTTCAGATTCCAAGCACATCCTGAGAACGGCAATTGAAGATAAACCCTGGCAGTTTATGCCTTCCGTGAACTTTACGTACAGCCCGACCAATAAAATAAACCTGAGACTTGCGTATAATAAATCTGTTATCCGCCCGCAGTTTAATGAAAGAACAGGATTGCCATACTTTGATCCTATTGCCAATGGATTGATTTACAATACGGAAATGAGCTCATCGGTCATTAATAATTATGATTTTAAGTTTGAATGGTTTCCAGGCTTAGGAGAAATATTCTCAGCAGGACTGTACTACAAAAATATAGACAGACCTATTGAACGTGAAGGCCACATCTCCAGTGAAGGAAATCTATCCCTGTATAACGGGAATTCAAAAAATGCAAAGCTGTTGGGAGTTGAGGCAGAAGTAAGAAAGAATCTTGGTTTTATTGCTGACGGAACTTTTCTGGAAAAACTTTTTATAAGTGGAAACTTTACGTATAACCATACAAAAGTAGTGGCTTTTAAAGACCTGTACAAAACTGGTGATAATGATGAAACCTACGAAGTGAAACGACCGCTTTACGGACAGACTCCCTATGCTTACAACCTTGGACTGGTCTATGACGGAGACCGCCTTGGACTGAGCTTTTTGTATAACGCGAAAGGAGACCAGTACATTACAGTAGGATATGCTTATAAAGGTGAAGAAATTCAACGCCCTTATGCAGTAGCAGATGCTCAGATCTCCTATAAATTCCTGCGTAATAAAAACTTTGAAGTGAAATTGAATATAAGAAACCTATTCAACAGGGTGAAGGAGTACTATAACAACTTCAATTCTTATCTGGCGGCAAAAGACGGAGGAGGAAGTAATGTGGGGACAGAAAGAGAAGGCTGGGAGCTTCTTCCGGGAGCAACAGACAAATATGATAAAAATATTGATAAAATTATGTTCAGAGCTTACAGTGGAAGAATGTTCAGCCTAAGCGTGAATTATACTTTTTAAAAAATAAGTGCACCAAACACGATACTATAAAAAAGAGCTCAGGATAGCAGCGTACAGGTTTCGGTAACCTGATCAAAAACTGGAAGAATACTGATGAAGCGCACAGCAGTACCGGTTCAGAAAAAAACCGAGCGTTAATGGCTTTTCCCAGGTATTAACGGTTTCTATGGGAACTTCCCCAATGCAGCTCCTCCTGCAGTGACGGATGAATTTTAAAAACCAAATCGAAGGAATAGAGAGGCAGATATTCCTGAATATTAAAAAACTGATCTGGTATATAAAATAACACGACCGGATTTATTAAAAATTATAACAATGAAAAGACTAACTCTAATTGCAGTGGCAGCATTATCTCTTACAGCTTGTCAAAACGATCAACTGGCGGATTCATCTTCTCCATTCGAAATGAAATCTACTTCTGCTGAGTACCTTACAGCTTCGGCTCTTCCGGTAACCAGCGTAAGTGGTGCTATTACTACAAATACTACATGGAGCGGTGTAGTTGAATTAGATGGAGTTGTAACCGTAAAAAATGGTGCTACATTAACAATCCAGCCGGGTACATTCATTAAAGCTAAACCAAACACTAGCAATACTGCTACAGGAGTTTTGGTAATTGCTAAAACAGGAAAAATCAACGCAGCAGGTACTGAAGCACAACCAATTATCTTCACAAGCTACAAATTGCTAGACGGAAACGAAGATACAACTGCTGCTCCTGGTGATTTCGGAGGTGTTATCATGTTAGGAGATGCTCCTACCAACACTCCATTCACAAAAACAGTTGAAGGATTATCTGGTCCTGATTTCTATTACGGAGGTACTAATGCTTCTCACAACGGAGGAACATTGAAGTATGTACGTATCGAGTTTGCAGGATTCGATCTTTTGGCTCCTAACTCAGGAAACGAAATCAACGGTCTTACTTTAGGAGGAGTAGGAAATGGAACTACTTTGGATCATATCCAGGTATCTTTCGGGAAAGATGACTCTTTTGAATTCTTCGGTGGTACTGTAAACGCTTCAAACCTTGTTTCTTTCGCTGCGGATGATGACAACTTCGATTTCGATAACGGATATACAGGAACTATTACTTGTGCTCTTGCTTTGGCAGATTACAACTCTACACACAGTCTTAGCGGAGCAAGCCCGGATTCTAACGGTATCGAGCTTGATAACAACGCAGACGGTTCTTCTACATCATTGTTGACTCATCCGGTTATCAACAACCTTACGATCATTGGTTCTAAGAACTCTACGAAAGGTGCTTTGTATGAAAACGGTATCCACATCAGAAGACACGGAAGATTAACATTAAATAACGCTGTGGTTACAGGTTACCCTGTGGGAATCAAAGTAGAAGGTACAGGTTCTGAACTTTCTTCAGCTTCAGCATATAACACAATCCAGATCCACGGATTTACTACTTCAGTTACAGGTACAGGAACAGCAGGAATCCCTGCAGCTAACCTATTGACTGGAACTCCTGCATCTCTATGGGGTATGAGCCAGCCTTTCTTCAACGAAGGTGGTTGGAATGTATCTCCAAGAAACTGTGGAAACTTCCAGGGACTTTGGACAAAATACAATTTCTCCATTGTAGAATAATAAAAAACTTTAAAAAGCAGGGAACAGCACATGCTGATTCCTTGCTTTTACTTCAAAAACCTTAATAATCAGCATTATGAAAAAAATAATTTTATCATCTGTTCTGTTTTTATCTCACCTGGCTGCAGCGCAGACTCTGGTATGGGGAAATTCTTTTGATACTCCTGCTGACCTTCAGGGATGGACTTTCCATGATTTGAACAGCAATGGCAACGGATGGGTACAAGGACAGAACATTTATCACAACGGAACTGCTCTAACCTATGGAACTACCGGAGTTCTTCGTCATTCTATCAGCTTGGTTCCAAGTGGAAGTGCTACAGGATTTGGGACAGAAAGTGACTGGATTATTTCTCCTCAGATTGATCTTTCAAATACTGCAGGAACTGTTACGCTGGCTGCCTATATCGGAAGACAGAGATCTACTCATACTATTGTTGCCAGAGAGCTTTTTATTTATGTAAGCACACCACAGAAAGAAGTTCCTGCATTATCAGACTTTCAGGCAATGACAGTAGATGCAGATGGAAATGATGTTCAAAGTATATATAAAATACAGGTAGGTGACTCAGCCAATCCCTTTCCGGCCGATCTTACCCAGTTTGTAGAATCCCTTGTAGATCTTTCTGCTTTTGCAGGGAAGAAAATCTATATCGGAATGTGGTCAAACAGAAAAACAAGCGGAAATAATGTCCAGAATATCAATATTGATGAAATGGGAATCTACGCTACTTCATTTTTGGGAACTAAGGATGTAAAAAGAAACAAAATTGTAACACAAATAGCAGAAAATCCGGTAAAAGAATCTTTACAGCTGCAGCTTAACCCGGCATTGAAAGAAAATATGACGATGGTAACTATTTACAGCGCAGCAGGACAAAAAGTATTGACCACTCAGTATTCTAAAACAATTAATACGGCAGGTCTTACATCTGGAGCTTATATAGCAGAAATTACAGATGGAAAGACGATGGAAAGGTTGAAGTTTATTAAAAAATAACTCGTCTTCCCTTAGAAACTGATTCTAGAAACACCATGAATTTTTAATATAAGATAATGGATAGTATTTGACAATGGCTATCCAGAACATATCCAACTAGTTTTTTTATAATTATATATCGCCCTACTTTCGGGTAGGGTGATATTTTTTAAGTTTTACAATGAAATAATTGAAGAAAGATGAACAGAATCTTTGCATTACTACTATTATTTACTGCACTGTTTTCATGCACAGACAACAACACGATGGAGTTGTATGATAAAGTACAGAAACCCGGAGAGGTTAATATCAAAGGATTTTCCAAGCCTGAGGTCCTTCAGCTGAGGTTCAATGGAGCACCTGTATCCATTGACGGAAAAACATCCTATACCAATAAAATAGAAACGCAGCTTCAGTTTGTTCTGGATCAGGGAGAAACCAATAAGCTGTCCGTATATAATAATGAAACAGGAACCGAAATTGCAAAATACAATATTACCTATGACAATATAAATGATTTTAAAAACTTATACTTTTTCAATCTTCCGGGGATTTATCTGCAGACATATGCTGTAAAACCTCAGGTTAATCTTGGAAAAGTAGGGTTTGAATTTATTTTTCCTAATCTTGGCGAATTTTCCGGAACTACACAGAAAGAGGTGAAAGGCATTCTGAAAAGAGAAAATGGAGTGGTACTGGCAGAATTTGACAACATCGGGAAAGACAATTTTACCACAGTGAAAATCTATAGTTTTTTCAGTTCTACAGCTCCCATATATCTGGAATTGTACAAACCGGGAACTACAGAACCTTATGCAGGATCTAAAATGATTCAGGTGAAATTGAAACAGCACACCGGAGCCAACATGATTGTTCTTCAGGAAAAAATGGAAAATGGAGAATGGGTGGTAAAAGGAGACATTGATGTAGCAGAATATCTGTAATTGAATATGAAAAACTTTCTAAAACTTCAACTGATTGCTCTGACAGTCTTTCTCATTTCGTGTACGAATAATAATGACGAAAGCGCACCTGTTTTTCCGGAAGGAAGTACAGAATCTGTCAATCTCTGGGTTCAGGACAGTATGAAACGATATTATTACTGGGCAGATCAGATGCCTGCAAAACCAGATTATCGTCTTCCCGTAAAAGATTTTTTTAAAAGTCTGTTGTCTTCCCAGGACCGGTTTTCTTTCATGGTCAATACTGAAGATTCCTCCAGCTATCCACGTTCCATAAGGAATATGTATGGTTTTGATTATACCGTTGCCAAACTTGCCAACAACCAGGTTGTTACAATTGTAAAGCTGGTTCTTCAAAATTCTCCTGCCTTCAATGCAGGGCTGGAACGGGGAATGATTATTACCAAAATCAATGGAAAAGGTATTACAGAAGCCAATGCAGAATCAATGGCCTCATCCATTAAAGACCAGACTGTTGTAGACCTTACGGTAGGGAAATGGCAGAACGGAACGGTTACCGATGAAAAAAATATTACCGTTTACTATGGATTTTCCTTTGAACAGCCTATTTTATCTAAAGTCTTTGAGAAAAACGGTAAAAAAGCAGGATATCTGTATATCTATGATTTCCCGGACGGAATGACTCAGGTGCTGAACCAGAAGTTTGCAGAATTTAAAGCTGCCGGAGTACAGGAACTGATTCTTGATCTCCGATACAATTATGGAGGCTCGGTATCGTCTGCTGCCGCTCTTTGCTCATTGATTCCTTCAGGGCTGTCATCTGGTTCGCCATTCATCATTTTTAAAGGAAATAAAAACGGAGGTGAAGTGAAAAGAACATTTGCCCAGCAGATCGCCTATGATCCTAAAGCTCTTGATTTTGCTGCTTTACGCGCCAATGCATTGGGATTACAGAAAGTGTTTATTCTTACCTCTAACAGTACCGCATCTGCAGCAGAAATTGTGATCAACAATCTGAAGCCTTATATGCAGGTTATTCAGATCGGAGATACTACTTTAGGTAAAGATATGGCCGGATTTGTAGTGGAAGACAAAAGGAAGCCGAGAAAAATTTCCTGGCAGATCCACCCGGTGATTTATAAAGTGTTTAATGCCAGTGGTGCCGGAGAATACAGTAATGGAATTTCTCCACAGATCATGGTCAACGAATATGCCGGGCTGCCACTATTGCCTTTGGGCGATCCTAACGAAACCCTTATTTCTTCAGCCCTTAACGGTGGGTATTTCAAATCTGCAGGTCAGGAAAAGAACGGAAGCATTACAATTCTATATCAGAGTGATGTGCCTCCGGTTATGATGGAAAAATAGAATTCGGATAGAGAAAAAAATGTAGTACATATTTTTAAACCATTAAGAAGTTTGAAGAATTAAAGTATAGTTAAGAACAATCATTCTGATTTTAAGTTAAAGCGAAACTTATCTTAATAATCTTAACACCTTAATACAATCTTAATGGTTCAAGAAAAAATTAAAAAGTTTATTTAATAATAAAAAATAATATCGAATAGTAAAAGGATAAAACTTTTTGCCCTTTACCTATTCAGGAACACCATAAAATCACAAAATCATGCAGGGTATAGAACCGAAACTTCACATGAACCTGACCAGCCGTATTGAATATTACCGTCTGTTGATAGAAGCTGCAGAAGATCCTGAAAGCCAGCCTTCGGATGTAGTTACACAGATTTCGGAACTGGGTCATCTGTATGAAGAATATCTGCTTAATAAAAAAAATCTGGAAAACAGCATCAAAAACTACCGGCAGTATCATAATGATTTACGGAAAAATCTTACCGTAAGACTTCGGGAGCTTAGAAGAAAGGCAAGACAGAAATAATACCTGAAATTTACTTTATCAGCTGATTTTACCATGAAATTCATACCTTTATGACATCAAGCTGAAGGATGAAAGGTTTATGAATTTTAATCACACAGAACTTTCCGGTTATTTGCATCTGTTCTGGCAGTTTTCCTGGCCACAATGGATTTTATTCAGCCTGGTTATTAACAGTTTTCTGTACCTGTTTTCTATAGGTTTATATGTTTTTATTGAAAAAACTTGCCGTAAAAGTCAGCTGCAGGAAATATCTCATCCCGTTACAAGATCCGATTTTTTTCTCAGTCTTTTCACCATAATTTGTAATAGCTTTGTGATGCTGCTGGGAGTTTTCTTATGGAAAAACGGATGGATTGTGCTTGGAGAAACTCAATCGGTAATTAGGATAACAGCGGAAGTTATTGCTTTGCTTCTTTTGATGGATCTTCTGATGTATTTCTTTCATTATGGAGCCCATCTGCCTTATATCTACAAAATTCTGCATAGAAAGCACCATGAGCATGTAAGTACCAACTTTCTGAGCCTTTTTGTTCTGCATCCTTTTGAAACAATAGGATTTGGATTGATGATGCTTGCTTTACTCATCGGTTATGATTTCTCTGTAATTTCTATTTCCATTTATCTTTTGCTCAACCTTATCTGGGGAACCATAGGACATCTGAACAGAGAGTTTTTTCCGGCCTCATTTGACCGTTTATTCGTCGGAACAACCAGATTTCATAATCAGCATCACCTGGATGAAAGCAAAAATTTTGGATTTTATACTTCTATCTGGGACAGGCTGTTTAGAACGTATAAGTAGGAGAGAAGTATTATAGTTTTACATGATTCAATACTTTATTTAACAGGTAATTAAAGCTTTCCAATTCTTTAGAAGTCAATATAGAAGCTGTCTGTCCGGTAATATTTTTACGGAAAGTTTCCGAATTTTCTATGATAAACCTTCCTTTATCCGTTACTGAAAGATTGTATTTTCTATGATCTGTTTCCTCTTGTTTCTTAATAATCAAATCATTGCTAATCAGAAATTTCAACTGCTTCGAGATGGCTGCCTGGCTGATGTTAAATGCTGCTGAAATTTCCCTTCCTGTGGCTGTTTCTTTTCTTAAAATAAATTCAATGATATTATAATGAGCGGCTGTAACTCCATTGATATTTCCCCGGTTCATATGCGCCAGAATAAGGCATTGGAAATTTGTGAATGTGTTAAAAAACTCTTTTTCAATGTGTTTCATGATAAATATACTTAACTTAGTTAATTATTAACAAAGTTAAGCATTTTAATTATGGAAAATATAGAAATTACCAATGCCCGGCAAAATAATCTCAAAAATATTTCCATAAAAATTCCAAAATATAAGATTGTGGTTTTTACGGGAGTATCAGGATCCGGGAAATCTTCATTGGTTTTTGAAACCATTGGAGCAGAAGCTCAGAGACAGATCAATGAGACCCAGAACAGTTTTATCAGAAATCGTCTGCAGCATTATGGTCTGCCGGATGTAGATAAAATTGAAAATTTGAATGTCCCTATCATTATCAATCAGAAGCGGTTAGGAGGAAATGCAAGATCTACAGTGGGAACGGTAGCAGATGTATCTGCTTCCTTAAGGCTGTTATTTTCGAGAATGGGAGAACCTTTTGTAGGATATTCTAACGTTTTTTCATTTAATCATCCGCAGGGAATGTGCCCTGAGTGTGAAGGGCTGGGCTTTGTTCAAACTTTGGATGTGAATGCATTAATTGATCGTGAGAAATCTTTAGATGAAGGGGCAATCCGGTTTCCGACTTTTCAGCCGGGTGGATGGCGTTTAACAAGATATACTTTGTCCGGCTATTTTGATAATGATAAAAAACTGAAAGATTTTACCGAAAAAGAATGGGATATTTTGCTGCATGCACCGGAACATAAGCCTAAACATCCCCATAAAGATTGGGGAAAAACTGTAAAATATGAAGGAATTGTTCCAAGAATAGAAAAAGCGTTCCTGAAAAAAGATTCTAAAGAAAATATCACAAGAAAAGATGCGCTGAAGAATATTGTGATCACAAAAACCTGTCCGTCATGTCACGGAAAACGGTTGAATGAAAAGATATTGTCCTGTAAGATCGAAGGTAAAAGTATTGCTGATTGTATGGCCCTTTCCGTAGATGAACTGCTTGAGTTTATCACTTCGCTGGATTCAAAGCAATATGAGGTCGTCATCAAAGAACTTTCGGCAAAACTGCAGAATATTATGACCATCGGGCTGCAGTATCTGACTCTTGACAGAAGTACTAACACCCTTTCCGGAGGAGAATCTCAGCGTATAAAAATGGTGCGGAGTCTGGGAAACAGTCTGATAGATCTTTTATATATTTTTGACGAACCCAGTATTGGTCTTCATCCAAAAGATCTGCAAAATATTATCACCATTATACAGCAGATCAGGGATAAAGGAAACACTGTTTTAATTGTAGAGCATGATCCGGACCTGATAAAAATGGCAGACCATATTATTGATATAGGGCCAGGCTCAGGAAGAAACGGGGGAGAAGTGGTCTATGAAGGAACATTTAAAAGCTTAAAAACGTCAACCGGAAAAACAGGTTCATATTTTGCAAGGAAACCATTTATAAAGCAAAAATTCAGAAAGCCTGATGGATATCTGGAAATTAAAAATGCCAACAGGTATAATCTTAAAAATGTAACTGTAAATATCCCAACTGGAGTAATGACAGTCGTAACGGGCGTTGCAGGATCTGGCAAAAGTACTCTCATTAACCGTATTCTTCCGGAGCTTTATCCTGATGTGACCATTATTGACCAGTCTTTATTTGCTGCAAGTGCCCGTTCCAATTTGCTTACCTATCTGGGGATATCAGATACTGTACGTAAACTTTTCGCACAATCTAATCATGTTTCAGATAAATTGTTCAGCAGGAATAGTGAAGGAGCCTGTAAAAACTGTAAAGGGTTGGGGATAGAAAAGATTGATCTTGTTTTTATGGATGATATTGAGCAGCCTTGTGAAGTTTGTGGAGGTTCGGGATTTGATCCTGATGTACTGCAATATACCTACAGCGGAAAAACAATTGCAGAAGTGATGAACATGACCGTTTCTGAAGCAGTCTCTTTTTTTAAGGAAGAACCTGTTCTCAAAAATTTTGATCTGCTGATACAGTTGGGACTTGATTATCTGACTCTGGGACAAAGGCTTGATAGCTTTTCCGGAGGTGAAAGACAGCGCCTGAAGCTGACAAGAGAGCTGAAAAACACCAATCAGATTATTGTTCTGGACGAACCGAGTACAGGGCTGCATCCAAGTGATACACAAAAACTGCTGACTTTTTTTAACGGTCTTGTAGATCAGGATAATACGCTGATTGTTATAGAACACAATCTGGATATTATTTCACAGGCAGACTGGATCATTGATATGGGACCAGGTGCAGGAAAATTTGGTGGGAAAGTATTGTTTGAAGGCACTCCGCCAGAGCTGTTGAAAAACAAAATATCATTCACAGCAGAGTTTTTGAAGAAGCATATTCAGTAAAAAAGTTTAACGTATATTATTATTTAAAACGTAAAGTTTAAATGTAAATAATTCATATGAAGTGGTAAAGTATAGCAGTAAAAACTTCTTAAAAAGCTTATGGATAAACACCAGCTTCATCAGTCGATTGTAAATCGACTCTTTCTTAGCTTCCTTAAAATAGTACGTAATGCAAAATAGCCTTTGCGTTGAAGAATTCTAAAGTCCTATTAAGTTATTAAGAACAATGAAGAGTATTAAGTTGAACTCAATTCATGAGATTGCTTCACCTAGGGCTCGCAATGACAATGTGACTCAACTTAATACTCTTAAAATCTTATTCAATCTTAATGGTTTAAAGATTGATTTTATTTACCAGCTTTCACAGCAGATTGAATGGCTTTCTCAACTATTCTCCAGTCATAAAAGTGAAATACTCTGCCATTGCTCATCGCAACGAAAACTCCTTTAGGAAATTTGGGTCCTAAATTAACGTTCGTCACTTCAGAACCGTCACTTTCCAGTGTAGAGACTGGGATTTCTGCAATTCTTCCTTTGGACTGATCTTCTCTTAGATAAACATTGAAGGTATCATTCTGCTGATTCGAAACCAGAATATATCCCTTTCCTTTAGAAGTAGGGTAGATCGAAATTCCTTCTACGTCAGATTTAAAATCACCTTTCCCAAAGACAGATAATTCTTCATTTCCTTTGTCCGGATCTGCATAATATTTATGAACCCCGAACTGCTCATCAGAATAATAGATATAACCCATTTCATCATCTACAGCAATACTTTCAATTTCTTTCAGTCCGCTGTATTTCCCAAATTTACGAACAGCTTCACCTGTGACAGATCCATTCTTTTCAGTCAGTTTATACTGCCAAAGGTAGCCGTCAGCCGGACCGGATTTTCTTCCTACAATAACAAATATTTCTTCTGTCTGCGGATTTTTATATAGAGAAACTCCCATCGGGCCGCGTTCAGATTCTCCGTCAAATACAGAGATTTCTCCAATTTCTTTCAGTTCAGGAAGCGTATATAACTTTACTTTGTTGGTTTCCCTTTCCGTTACAGCGGCGATATCTGTTTTTTTACCATTTAGTATAAAACCATATTCCAGATCAACGTTATTGGGACGTTTTAATCCTGAAACTTTGTTGATGATTTTTCCGTTGAGATCAAAGGCGTACAATCCGCCGTCCGTATCTTTATCGGTTCCAATGATGATACTTTTTGAGGCATCCTGTGGATTGATCCATATAGCGGGATCATCAGTATCATGAGCCACTGTTTCTGTAATAACTGCTGGTTTTAATTTTTCTGCTAAATCTTTCTGCCCTGTACAGTTGATCACAAAAGGAAGAACTGAAAGAGCCAATATATAATGTATGTTTTTCATGTGTATTTAAAAATCAAATTTCACTCCCATTGTAAACCTTGGTCTGTAATATTCAGCCTGAGCGGTTCTGCTTTGGATTCCCTGATAGTATCTTAACGGCTGATTGGTAAGATTATTGGCTTCTGCAAAAATTCTGAGCTGGCTTGTAATCTTGTAGGAAGCATTGGCATCAAGGAAAAATTGTTTGTCATAATAACGGTCGTCAAAGGCTTTTCCTCCCAGTTCATCAATATAGTGAGACGCATAGTTCATAGAAACTCTGGCTGAAAAACGTTTGTTTTCCCAAGAAAGAGATCCGTTGAACATATGAGGAGCCGCTCCCGGGAATCCTACATCTGTTCTTTCAACGCCTTCTTCATTGGTGATTCCTTTTGCTTTGGATTTGGTGTACGTATAGTTTACATATACTCCAAGTCCCTTCCAGAAAGCTCCTGGAATAAAATCAAGCTGTCTTTGCAATGCCACTTCAAACCCATAAATATCTACATTGTCACCATTACGCTGCTGGGTAAACTTCCAGTTACTTTCTCCCGCAGGAATGGGGTTGGATTGTCCCGCAAAATCATTAGCAAAATCATTCGCCGTATAATTTCTTTGGGAATACGTGTAAATAAAGTTATTCAGGTTTTTATAAAAAATACCTCCGGAAAGAATCCCTACAGACTTAAAATACTTTTCTGCCATAAAATCAAAATTATACGCATAGGTTGCTTTTAAGTTTGGATTTCCGGCAGCTACAATCTCGTCTTCTGAAATAACATTCAGATAAGGGACTAATGAATAATAATTCGGGCGGGCAAGAGCTGTGGTAAATGCTGCACGAAGCACAAGATCCTGTATCGGAACATATTTAAAGGAGATATTAGGAAGAACATTCGTATAGGTATTTGTATTATTGATTTTTCCTACCAGATCTTCTTCATTCATTACATAATTTCCGGTGTAATCGATGTTGGTTGTTTCAATACGCGCTCCAACAATCATGGATAATTGATCATTGAAATCCTGATCCCAACGGATATAACCTGCATAGATCTGCTCCTTTGCATTGTAGTTGCTTGAAAGGTACTTTTCAGGCTTTAGTTTACCATTAAACAAAGTAGGATTGAATAAATCAAGCCCTCCAAGGAAAGAAGGATCAACGAATGTTCCCGGAACATAATTTCCCGGCTGGAAGTTCTGACCGTCAAGATGTACTGTTGGCACAGACAAAAGGCTTCCCATAGTGTTTACAGGAGTAAAAGCATAGAAATCATTTTCTCTTTCTTTTTTCTTCAAACGCATACGAAAACCAGTACGAAGACGTCCTTTCTGGCCATCAATTACAGAAAATGGAAAACGTACATTCACTTTTGCGCCCAATTCCTTTTCCTGTGTAAAGTTATTGGCATCCGAAAGATCACTCAATTTATAACTTCCTAAATTATCCGCAGCAAGGAGATTAAACATCGGTTTTTCAGGATTGCTAAGGTCAGGAGAGAAATTCATTTTGCTGTTTTCAAACTCAATATAACGCTGGTGAGGCTTATCTTCACTGGCGATTGCATAGTTTACCGACCAGTCTAGATCTACTTTAGAACCTAATAAATGTTCTCCTCGTAAAGCATAGTTCTGAACTTTCTGTTTTTCAAGACGGGTATTGTCATTATCAGCAGCCCCGCCTTTATTTTGTCTTGTGATACTTCCTTTCCAATCTGTAATCTCAGTTTCATCAGCATTGTATACAGGTTTGATCTTATATCCCAAAGCAAATCTGTTTTCTTTATCATTTCTGAAATTGTACATCGCAGAAGCATAGATTTTGTTTTTGGAATTGAATTCATAATCCATATTGAGATCAAAACTGTGTCTGATACGGTGTTCATTATAAGATCGAATTCCCATTTTACTTACATAAACGGTCTTCGCAGGATCATTCGCCTGGCTCCATACAGGTTCTATATTGTCCGAACCAAAATTGTTGTTGTTATAGGAAAAACTGAATACAGCGCCCAGTTTTTTGTCTAAAAACCGGTTTCCGTACACAAATCCTGCAGTATAATTTCCTTTTTCACGGATTGGATTATATCCTCCGGCAACAGTTGCCGAAATCCTTTGTCCGTTCGGGGAAGCTCTGGTAATAAGGTTTACAGAACCTCCGATAGCATCGGCATCCATATCCGGAGTCAGGGTTTTATTAACCTCAATCGTGGAGATCATGTCAGAAGGAATCAGGTCCATCTGTACATTACGGTTATCTCCTTCAGCAGAAGGAATTCTGTCACCATTCAGGGTAACAGAGTTAAGGTTGGGAGCAAGTCCTCTGATAATAAGATTTCTGGCTTCTCCCTGGTCATTCTGTATGGTAACTCCAGGAACACGCTTCAAAGCATCCCCGATATTCGCATCCGGAAAACGCCCGATCTGATCCGAAGAAATGACATTGGTAATATTGGCGTTGTTTTTTTGCTTGTTTAAAGCTCTTGCCTGATTTTTTAAAGTAGCTCCAGATACTACAATTGCAGCAATAGAGTTTTCTTTTTTATCGAAAATAATATTCTGGCGGGTATTTTTCTCAGACTCCACTGTTACATTGTATTCATGTACGCCATACCCAAGATAATCAATTTTCATGGTATAACTTCCGGGAGGAACATTCAGGAAGACAAAGTTTCCGTGCTCATCTGAGGTTGTATAGATATTCCCTGGACTCAAGGAGATTTTGGCTCCCGGCAGGGCAATTTTCGAGTCGTCATTAATGTTTCCGGAAAGAGAACCGGTCTGTGCATAGAAAAAAATAGAGGCACAAAATAAAACAGATGTAAAAATTTTCTTCACTTTTCCTTTTTTAGATAACAATCACCACAAAATTAAACGACTGTTTGGAAAAGGAGTTGAAGAGAAAATTAAATGTTTCTTAAGAATTGTTAATATAGAAAGATAAAAGATGTTGTTATTGAAGTTCAGACAAAAGGTTTGATGATAAGATAAATCTAGATTCCTATGGAATGATAAAATGGATGGATGAAATAATTATTAATACAATACAAATACACGCACACATTGTCATTCCGCAGGAGTCCAAATAATGCATTTAATTTTTTGAAGTTTTACCTTTTTAAGATTTTGAAATATTAAGTATCTCCTGCACGATAATTTTGGATTTCTCTATCAATTCATTGGATCTGTAAAGCTGGCTGGTAAGTATTGAACTTTCAAAAAGAAGATAGATATGTGCTGCTGTAACATCATTTTGAATATCTTCATTGAAGCATGCTCTCAGCTTGTTTTTATGATAGCGGATTACCTTGTGAATCTCTTCTTTATCGGCCGGAATTTCAGATAAAATATTCAGAAAACTGCATCCTCTGAAGTCTTCTCTTTTATTCATATCAATTAAAAAATCAAACGATTTTAGGATTTTTTCCTGTACTGTTTTGGTGTCTGAAGTGAATTGTTCAAGCTCAGAAGCCCAGTAGTCGTATCTTTTATTAAGAAATTCAATGCAAAGTTCATCCTTAGACCTGAAATGCTGATAAAAACTTGCTTTTGAGACCTCTGCATCTTCAATGATCTGATTGATCCCTGTATTGTTGTAGCCCTGTCTATGGAAGAGGACCATAGCGGTGTTTAGAATTCTTTCGCGAGGTCGGGGCATAGTTTAAGATTTCCCACAAATGTAAACAAAATATGAACAGACTGGTACATTTTAAATAAACCCTCTGGCATAATACACTTGTATAACGAAAAACAGCAGCGTAAAAAACCAGACGATATAAGGATGATAACTGAAATTATTCTTCAGAATGTAATGCAGAGCTTTGAAAAGTTTAAAAATACCGATAATGCCAACGATCATAAAAACAAGGAAAGCCATGAAAAAGATATAATCTCTTGTTTCATAATTGGTTACTTTTCCAAGATGGTTTAGATAAGATTCCACATTAATGGTCTGCCCCAGAAACATGGCAGAACTGATTAATATGAAAAATGGAGTAGATGTATATACGGTAGTATAAATGAAAGAAAAGAGCAGGGTACGGAAAGCAACTGTATTTACTTTCTCCTTTTTGTACCATAATAAAGCAACGCTGAATAGTACTGCGGTAATATTATTCATCAGAAATATAAAAAGGGCTTTTTCTACCATGCTTAATCCCTTGATCTTTGAAATAATATTGTGTTCACCACCGTAATCCATCAGAAGTACAGAGATAATAACAGAGGTATAAACGGAAAGTTTGATAGGTGATAGGTGATCCTGGAAACGTTCAGTCTCTTCTTTTTCCATCTCATGTACAGAAAGATCATAGCAGCGGCGGGGATCCTGAAACAATTTGAAAATGGTAACCGGAACCAACAATATTTCAATAATAATCTGCAGACACAGCTTCTCAAAACTATCGATTAACTTTTCAAACATATACTGGGTATTAAGGGAACGCAGTATGCAATTTAATTAAATTTTAAACGATATCTTAAAAAATTAAAGTCTCTAAACAAAAAAGAGGATGATTGTAATAAACCATCCTCTTTTATGAGTATAAAATTCTTCCTGTTATTTAGGAAGTCCTCTTTTTAATGCATTATTAGCAATCTCTACAGCTTTTCTTTCTTTCCAGTCCATATACCTTTTTTTGTATCGTCCTTTCATGAAATTATCAAAATTACGCTGCACGGCAAGGTTCCAAAGAGAATGTGCTTTTACAGCCCAGCTTTTGTCCCATGCACGCAGAGAAATAGAGAAAGACCCATCCAGATATTTCATCCAGTGCCACCATCCTGTAGGCATGAATAATGTATCTCCATGTTCCAGGAAGCATTCAATTCCTTCAATACCATCCAATGCCGGGAATTTTTCAAAATCAGGATTGGAAATATCATAATCTTCCAGTGCATAGGTAGCATACGGAAGTTTATAAAGTCTTGATTTCCATTTGTATTCGAATAGCATAACATGTTTTCTTCCATTGAAGTGGGTGTGGAAAATATGAGGCATGTCTATATCATAATGAAGGAAGGTTACAGAACCTTTACCTCCGAAAAACATACTCGGATATTTATCTAAAAATCCACCCATCAGATTCTTTGGCGGAACATAATCGTCCAAAAGTTTTGGAGCAAATTTTATAGGATCAAAGAAAAAGATTCTCAGATCAGTAGGCTCCTTTTGGATAAGATCAACATAATCGCTAAAAGGCATTTTCGTAGTCGGAGTATTAATAGGAGCGGCAGGATCTGCTTTGGAACTGTCGTAAAGGGGAACTTCAACGTCGCCAACCACTTCTTTCATATACTCCATCGTCCATTTCTGGTAGGCAGGCCATTTTCTAGCCATATTTTTGATTACCACTGGCTTACATGGCTTTAGATATTTTTCACGGAAATCTTCTTGTGAAATGTCATCTACAATATCAATTGGTTTAAGGATTATTCCCATTTGTTCAAATTATTAAGCTAAAGTATTAAATATTTACGACAATAAAAATGGAAAGAAATAAAATTATTTGGAATTAATATAAATAAATGACGGAATACCTATTGTGACCTCTTTTTTGTAGAGTTATTGCAATAGATTTTTAGCGTCTCTGCTTCTGAAATATACAGTGTTTATGCTGTAAAATGATTGTTGTGAAATATAATAATTGTGTGTATCATTGTGATATTAAAAAGAACCATGAAAAGTTTCACTACAATCATTTTTTCACTTGTATTTGCAAGTGCTTTTTCACAGAAATCAACTAAAATTTTTACTTCAGATATTGACAATTTTTGGGTGGCTTATGACAGCATTCAAAAGACAAATGATCATACCCAAAAACTGGATTTGATAAAAAAACTGTATACAGACAAAGGAACAGAAGGCTTAAAAGCCTTTATGAAAGCCAGAGATTATAATGATACTGTATTTGTAAACCTCATTGATAAGTACCCTAAGTTCTGGAATTCTATCAGACCTAATACCCTGGCGATAAAAACCAAAACAAATGAACTGGAAGCCAGCGTTGTCAGGCTGAAGGAACTTTATCCCAAACTTAAAGAAGCTGAGATGTATTTTACGATAGGCGGACTTAATTCCGGAGGAACAGTAAGTGGAAATAAGGTATTGGTAGGTGCTGAGCTTGCTACCGGACTGTCATCTACAGATGTTTCAGAGTTTCAGGATGATTGGCTGAAGGGTGTTTTTGCAATGCAGTCTCTGGATAATATTGTCTCTTTAAATGTTCATGAATATATCCATACCCAGCAGATTGGAGACCGTAGAAGAGTTCTAAGCCAATCTATCAAAGAAGGAGTATGCGATCTGATTGCTGAACTGGTCATGAATAAACCTTTAGAAAGAAAATACCTGTCTTATGGAACAGCACATGCCGCTGAGGTGAAGGATTTGTTTAAAAAAGAAATGTTTACCGGTAATTTTGCAAACTGGCTGTATAACGGGAGAAAAAAAGGAGAAAGTGCCGATCTGGGATATTATGTAGGGTATGAGATCTCTAAATCCTACTACCAGAACGCAAAAGATAAAAAACAGGCGGTAAAAGATATTATTGAACTGAATTACGATAATGATAAAGCTGTTGAAAATTTTCTCACCAAATCAAAATTTTTCAAAGAAAAAATTGATAAGCAAAAGCTGATCAAAGAATATGATAAAAATTTACCCTATGTTGTAAAAACAGAACCTGTAAACGGTTCCGTACAAGTAAGTGCTGATACCAAAGAAATAAGAATTACCTTTTCAAAAGAAATGGTTCCCCAAAGCTATTCCATTAATCTTTCCGATAAAGGAAAAGAGTATTTTCCAATTACCCAAATAATAGGAATGGAAAATAATGACAGAACATTGGTTCTTTCAGCAGATCTGAAACCGGGGAAGGAGTATGAATTTGTACTGACGAACAAAAGTTTTGCTTCTAAAGACGGCTATCCCCTGAGAGATGAAACGCTTTTGGTGAAATTTAAAACAAGTGATAAATAGTAAAATATTTACCTTTAAATTAAAATAGAGGATTAAAAGATAACTGTAAAACCTTGGATAAATTATTTAACCATTTAAAATTCAGATTTTATCAAAGTTTCAGGCTGCTAAACCTGAATCCGAGAGCGGGTGTACCTGTTCTGATTATTCTGGGCGTTCTGATGGCCATGAAGATGCCCGAAAGTTTCTATTATCCACCTTTATTTTTTATACTGGTATTACTGTTTCACTATGAAAGAAAGGACATTCCTTTCCTTAAAAAAGTCTTTGTCAAAAGCTGGCGGTGGATCATTGTACTGGAAGCGGTATTCATTTACAGTATTTTGCTATGCGGAAATATTCATTATACATTTGAGAAAACCGCATTACTTTCACTGCCGATGTTTGTCTTACTGGCTTTTATCACTCCAAGAACCCAACCCTTGATGACATTTCAGTGGAACTTTATTCCTGATGATTTGTTTGAATGGAAGAGCTTTCTGAGAAAAAACACTTTGCTGGCAGTTCTGGGATTCGTCATTCTATGGTGCTCAGCTTATCATCTTGTGACTCTTATTCTTGCGGGAGTTTTTGCATTGGATTATATCTCACATCTTTACGAGCCTAATGAAAATAAAGAAATGCTGGAAATGTATTTCAAAAAATATACTTTAAAAGAGAAACTCAGAAGAAATTCTCTGCTTTTCAATGCTATACTGCTGCCAACATACTGTCTGTTCCTGATTCTGAACCCTGCTGAAAGTTTATACATACTTTATTATTTTGCCTTTATGAACCTGTATTTTATGCTGATTCTGACCCGAAAATATAAGAATTATCATCATAAAGAAAAGAGCAATTACTATACGATAGGTGTTTTTATTGAGTATATCATATGCAGTATCATCATTATTCCGGCGGTATTCCTGTTGAAAAATAATATTAAAGAAGCATCTCAAAATATCAGAACTTATGTTGGAGATTAAAAATATACATGTTCATTTTAATAATCAGAATGTTTTAAACCATCTGAACCTATCCATTGAAGAAGGCTGCATATTGGGACTGCTTGGGAGAAATGGAGCAGGAAAGACCACTTTATTCGAGTCTCTGTATCAAAGTATTCCATTCTCCGGAGATATTATCTGGAAGAACGAACGGTTGAAGCGTGAAATGATTTCTTATCTGGAAACCGAAAACTATTTTTACCCTTACATTACGGGAGAAGAATATCTTGCTTATTTTACTTCAAAAAAAGAAGTTGACATCAAGGAAATTATTGAGAAATTTAATCTTCCGATGAAAAAATATGTACAGTACTATTCCAGCGGAATGAAGAAAAAACTGGCTCTTATCGGAATGCTGATGCTGGATAAACCTATTAATATCCTGGATGAACCCTTCAATGGGGTAGATTTTGAAGGAGTTCACATCCTTTATGATATTATCAGACAGCTGAAATCCGAAAACAAAATAGTCATTGTAAGCTCCCATATTATTGAAACTCTTTTTCATACCTGTGACAAAATTGCTTTTCTGCAAAATGGAAATATTGAAAAGATCTATGAAAAGGAGGAATTCAGCCAATTGAATGCACTTAAATTCTAGACAGGATTTTAATTTAATACTATTTAACATTCACGAGTAAGTATCTTCAATGATTTTTTTATTAAATTAGGTTTTCAAACTAATAACTTATTTATTATGAAAAATTTAAAGAAAATCGAAAGACAGAATTTAAAGTCAATCACTGGAGGTCGTCCGGCTGCAGAAAGTGAATGTATTGCATGTGGCTGCCCTACATCAGTATGTTATTATAAAAATGGAAACGGTGGCGGCGGAGGCTGTGGTGACCTCAGATGTGCATAAAGATTCTTATAAACAAACCTTCCGAACATCGGAAGGTTTTATTTTTTCAGTATTAAAGCTTAGTCTCTGAATATTTTCTTTTGATAAGTAACATGATGAGAGCCAGAATCAATCCTATAATGCTTGACCACACTATATTTTCGATGCCGTAATGAGCAATCCAGAACCCTCCGAAAAGTGTACCCGCTGTTACAGCGAAATTCCCACAAGAAGTAAAAATACTATTGATAAACTCAGAAGAATCTGAAGAAGAGGTCACATTGATATTACTGATCAGAAATCCTCCGGAATGAACCAGTCCCCAGCATCCAACAATCCAGATCATAGGGGCAAAATGGTTTCCGTAATACCAGATCAACAGATGGATGCCGGATAATACGATCAAAAATAAAAGGGTTGTCTGAAACGGGAATCTACTCATATATTTTCCTGCAGTTTTATTCCCAATAATTCCTACCATCCCAAATAAGAAAAGCATCAGGCTGATCTGTTTTCCATTCATCTGCGTTATATTCTTTAAAAAATCAGCCATATAACCGTAAGTAGAATACATGGCAGCAATAGTAAAAAATGCAAGGAAAAGCCCGATCCACAAGTGTTTATTAAGAAATATCTGACCCGGAAATCCTGTTGAAGCCCCGGTTTTACTCTGAATAGGCGGTAAATAGACCCACACACCTGCCAGAGCGACCGCATTAATAAAAGCAGTAAGTAAAAAAGAAGACTGCCAGGAAAGCAGATCAGACATCAAAGCAGCCAATGGAACACCCAGCACAGTAGCCAGGGTAAGTCCCGAAAAAATAATGCTTACGGCCTTTGACTTTTCTTTAGGGTCTGACGTTTCTCCGGCTGCGGATAAAGCAATTGACCAGTAAACCGGATGGAAAAATGCAGGAATCATTCTGACAGCAAGCATCAGATAAAAATGAGTGATATATGCAGAAAGAACATTCGCTGTCACAAAAATTAACAACGAAAAAATGAGCAGACTTTTTCTTTTGAAAGAAGACAGTGCCAGCAGCATAAAAGGACCGAAAACAGCAACAATCAACGCAAAAGCACTCAGCAGCCATCCCGCTTTTTCAATGGAAACCCGGAACGCTGAAGCTATTTCAGGCAATACACCAATAACTCCAAATTCTGTGGTTGTGATTCCGAAAACACCAAGTGCCAGTACATAAAGATTTCTGTTCATTTTCATTATTTTTTTTGCAAATTTGCAGAATAGACTATCGGAAAACTATATACTTACCTTTTAGTTCTATACTTGCCTTTTTGAAAGTGTAAATAAAAAAACGATTATTATGCCTCAATTTTTCCACGATAAAAGACTCTACTATACTCCAATTGAATTTGCATTAAGCCATATTGGAGGAACCTGGAAAATGCCTATTTTGTGGAGACTACAGGAGAAACCCCTCCGTTTCAGTGAACTTAAAAAAGATATTCCTCATATCACAGACAAAATGCTGACCAGCCAGCTGCGCGAACTGGAAGCCAAAGATATGATCCATCGTGAAGTATTTCCCGTAGTTCCGCCGAAAGTGGAGTACAGTCTTACAGAGAAAGGAAAAAAAGCCATTCCGGTTATTGAAACCATTATGCAGTTTGGCTACGACCTGATCAAAGATGAAGGAATTGTTTTTCCGCCTAAAGAATAAGAAGAGTATATTCCCTTTTTTCATACCTTCACCTAAAATTTATTCTGTAGTATGAAGCTGAAATTAGGGATCTTAGACCAGTCTCCTGTAACAATGGGCAGCAATGCAGCCTCTGCACTGGAGAACAGTGTCAATCTTGCTTTACTGGCTGAAGAAACAGGCTTTCACAGCATCATGTATTCCGAACATCATGGAGTAGAAGCCTATGGCAGCTCCAGTCCTGAACTTTTAGCAGCAATTATACTCAGTAAAACCCACCGTATCAAAATAGGGACAGCCGGAATTATGATGCGAAACTATTCTGCCTATAAAATTGCGGAATGGGCAAAAATGCTGTCTACCCTATATCCTGAACGTTTTATTCTCGGATTGGGAAAAGCTCCCGGAGGTTTGAAAGATGCTGTCATGGCACTTAATAATCATAAACCGGTAGTTTTATCAAACATGGAAACGAAACTGGAAGAGATTATTCAATTGATCCGTGATGAAGAAGGAATTTATGAAGGACTTATTGCGCAGCCTACCCATTTACAGCATATTCCTGAAATCATGTGGCTGGGATCAGGAATGACTTCAGCAAAAGAAGCTGCTAAACATGGGACAGGATATTCCTTCGCTGCTTTTATGAACAGTGAGAACGGAATGGAAAATACAGAAGCTTATCTTAAAGAATTTGATGGCACTCAATATTTTTCCCAGCCTTCTTTGCAGGTGGTAGTTGCTGTATCAGTAGCAGCTACTATTGAAGAAGCCAGACGGAATGCTTATGGAATGGCCTACCAGTTTTTACAATCCCGTCAATTAGTTAGTCCCAATGTTGTTCTTCCTCCTGAAGCCGTAGAGCAAAAGGTTTTGGGAACTAAAGATGAAGATGAGTTTTTCACCTTTTTAGAAAGAATTATCATAGAAACACCACAGTCTGTAGGGCAGAAATTACAACAGGTTTCAGAAAAATACAATACGGATAATCTCTTGATATTATGTAATATGTACCAGGAAGAAAATCGTATTTATACCTATAAAAGTATCATTAAAAATAACAAGTAAGCCCTGCAGGAAATCTGAGGTTTCGGGCTGTATTTTAAAATAATTCAAACCAATGAAGCAGGATATTTCAAAATTATATATCATTACAGGCGGTCCGGGAGCTGGAAAAACAACGCTGTTGGATGAATTAAACAAATACGGATTGACAACAGTTCCAGAGGAAGGCAGGAGAATTATAAAAGAACAGATGGAGTCTGGTGGAGAAGGACTTCCATGGCTTAACAAAGAGCTTTTTGCCAGTCTGATGTTTGAAGAATCTGTGAAAACTTATCTGAAACTCAATCAATCCACCCATTTGAAACCCGTTTTCTTTGACCGTGGAATATGGGACACGCTGGGGTATATGAGGCTTGAAAATATTCCTGTTCCGGAAGTAATGATAACAAAAGCCAGAGAAATGGTTTATAATAACCATGTTTTTATTCTTCCCCCATGGAAAGAGATTTATGAAAATGATCCGGAAAGAAAACAAACCATTGAAAAAGCGGGCCTTACTTTTGAATGTATGAAAGAAATTTATCAGGAATATGGCTTTACTGTCATTGAAGTACCGAAAGTTACTGTAGAAAAGAGAGCTGCGTTTATCCTTGACAGAATTTTGATATAAAACTAAAATAAGCACAGCTGAGGATTATCCTATATCACCAATCAATTATCACTATAATATGGACAAATTCCCATTTGAAAAAGAACTGATCGAACTTGCTGAGAAAGATCTGACTGTAAGAGGAGATCTGCTCGCTGCCGGAAAACTATCCGGAGGTTACCATCCCGAGATGGAAAATATTCATAAAGCTAATGCCCATCGGCTTCGGGAAATTATAGCAGAAATAGGATTTCCAACCCTCTCAAAAGTCGGTGAAAAGGGAAGCAATGCTGCATGGCTGATTATCCAGCACGCTATTAGTGAGCCTCAGTTTATGAAAGAATGCTGTACCATGATGGAGGAAAACAGCAGTGATATTAGTCCGATACATAAAGCTTATTTATACGACCGGATTCAGTTCTTTCAAAGCAAACCTCAAAGATATGGAACACAGCTTACCGCTGATGGAATGGTGTATCCTGTAGAAAACAAAGAAACCTTAAACCAAGAACGTGAAAAAGTAAACCTTCCGCCGTTAGCATTGGCAGAAATCAACAAAATTCCGGAACCTGAAGACATTCCGGAAATAGATGATAAAAATGTTGAATATACAGTTTGGAGAAAAAAAGTAGGCTGGATTTAAATTGAAAAACCTAAATCCATTACTTTCCATTTAATTAACCTTTAAAATTTCACGCACTTCAATATTTCCCCCAATTTTAAAGATAGGATTTCCTTTAGCCATTTCTACAGCTTCATCAATAGATTCTGCCCGTACAATAATATATCCGCTGATGAATTCCTTAATTTCTGTGTAAGGACCATCTGTTACAATATGATCCGGTTTTACCGTTTTTGCAGTTCCCGGTGCGGGCAAAAGAGTATTTCCCTTATCCACAAGTTTGTTTTGAGCAGCGATGCTTCCCAGCCAACTCAGGCGTTCCTGAATCTGTTCCGGGGAAGGCTTAAAATCAGAAATATCTTTCAGTCTGAAGATTAATGCAAATTCTTTCATAATCAGATTCTTTATTTAAATGACGATTAAGTCATAAGAATGGGGACAGCGATTTAATTTAATTTTAAATCTTCCCTTTTGTTTTGCTTAAATGTAATATTCAGCATTTTTTATTTATCCAATAAAGGTCTTGGGTCAAACAAAACTTTTAATGAATGAATCTTTCCATCTTTGATCTGGTACCATCCGGAAGCTTCTATCGCTTGCTCTCCCATGTCAATAGTATACCAGAAACATATATCTTCGCCAGATGTAAAAGCCTTAAGAATCTTATACTTAAACTTCATCTGCTTCATATCTTTGATGTAAACCGAAGCATTATCCCTTTTTCCCAATACTCCGATAAATTTAAAATCAGGATCAAGACAGCTTTCTGCCTTATCAAAATTTTCTTCATTTAAATATTGAATAAACTGTTCCGCCACATTTTGGGTTGTATTGTCCATAAATATTATTTTTATTGTTGAGTACAAAATTAGCCGTTCTCTGGATGCTTCACCTGTGACTATAATCACAAAATGACTCGGATTTTCTATTATTTTAAAACAGGAATCCTGCCCTTGGCATACGCAATCTGATCTTTTTCCTTTTCCTGATCCGGATGGTTTTTAAGATACATCTGATAGTAGATGGCTGCATTTTTAGGCTGTTTCAGATTCAGGTCATAAAGAAGACCTAAGCGGTAATAAATAATATTACTGCTGCCAAAGGTTAATCCCCTTTTATAAGCTGTTAGCGCCTCATTATACTGATTTTTGGATTCAAAAATGCCCGCCAGTGCTGCATAATAAAGAGTGGTATGATCTGAAATAGCTTCATCAATAGTCTTTTGTGCATAGATGGAAGCATTGTTATAATCTTTCAGTTCACGATAGCTTAAAGCCATAAAATATAATGTGCCTTCGTTTTGCACTCCCATATCTTCCAGTACTTTATAAAGGCTGATGCATTTCTGATAGTCTTTTACATAAAAATAAGCTTGTCCCATATCATTTATTACATTCACATCAGCATGGTTTTTCAGGAGCTTTTCACCAATTTCAATTACTTCCGGATATTGGGCGAGTTGATTGGCTACAGGTAATAACGCCTGTTGTAAAGTGAAATTTTCAGGGTCAGAAGCAATGGCTGTTTTCAAAACATCATACGCCAGCTGGTATTGTTTCAAACCACTGTAGGTGAGAGAAAGATCATAAGCTAAATCGGGATCCGTAGCATTCAGAGAGTTAGCTTTTTTTAAATAATTGAGTTTGGACTCAGGAGTGTCTGCATAGGCTGCGAGTTGCTTATAAGCATTAAAATTGAGACTGTCCAGTTGAATAATTTGTTGAAGATAGGTCTTGGCATTGGTTGCATTGCCACGTCTGGAATTGATGCTTGCCAGACTAAATAGAGTAGGCAGGCTATTCGGTTGTATGGTGTTGATTTTTAGATAATTTTTTTCTGCTTCCGGAAGTTTTCCTGCCATCATATTACAGTAAGCTATTTGCGAAAGAGCTTTTATATCCTGTGTATCTCCGGGATATATGCTTTGAAGATATTTTGAAGCATCGGCATAACGCTGTGTCTCATAATATTCAAGAAGCTTTTCAGTGTCAATTTTTGCTGACTGGGCAGTGATATTGTTAAAGCCTAATAGAATGATGCACAAGCAAATTCCTATTTTCATCATGGTTATTTTTAACTAAAATATTGGATATTTAATAAGCAGCCAAATTTCACACACACTTATTGGGTGTTTTTTTAATTTTTATGAATAATTTATAATAAAATCAAAAATTTCTCTCATTAGATTTCTTACATTCATCCTACCAAACAGATCAGACAAGTCCCAATAGATATGGAAATAAAAACAGTACAATCATTCATTGATTATTATGAAAAAATAAGAGAAAGAACCAACAGAATTATTGCAGTTGTTCCTCCTGAGCATATAGATTTTACCTATAAGCCCGGAAAATTTACTATTGGTGATCAGATAAGACATATTGCCACTATAGAACGCTATATGTATGGAGAAACCATTACAGGAAAGAAAAGTGCTTATCCGGGATGTGGAAAAGAACTGGCTGATGGCTATGAAAATACCATGAAGTTTTTCAATGAAATGCACAAACAAACGTTGGAAATTATCAATGGTCTTTCTGATGAAGATCTTACACGTAAATGTTTAACTCCAGCCAATAATGAAATCTCCGTATGGAAATGGCTCCGCGCGATGATAGAACACGAGATTCATCACAGAGCAGAATTATACATCTATCTGAATCTTCTGGATGTAAAAACGCCACAGATCTACGGGTTTTCTGCCGAAGAAGTTCAGGAGCTGAGTGTGAAACTATAAGTTAAACGGATTTTGAAGAGTTTCAATCCGTTGGGGTTAATTTGTATATTAGCCTATTCAAAAAATAATAATGACCAGACCTTTCATCATTCCTCTTTTATTATTTCTAAACAATGCCTATGCACAGACCCATTCAGAGCTGAAACCGGGAGATACTCTAAAATATTCTCCCCAATCTCATAAAGCTTCCTGGATTTCGGTACAGTCCGCAGATGCCAATCTTGGAGTTGCCCTGTTTACAGATGGGAAAAAGGTAAAAGAACAGGATGATTCCAGAGGGATAAAGAGCGTTGAACGCTTCTATTTTACCCCGGAAAAAGGAAAAAAATATGAACTTAAAATCTGGGCCAAATCTTATGTTGAAAAAAGTAAAACGGCCAAAGTTTCCATTACAGAATCCAAAAAGGTATCAGTTCTGAATGGTCAGTTTACTTCTGATCAATTGTTAGAAGATCTTCATACATTCCGTTCTATCAGAGAAAAAGCAAACTCCGGACTGTATGTGTATAGAACAAGAAAGCAAATTGACAGTATTTACCAACAGGCTGAGGAAGAAGCCAGAAACAGCAAAAATATTTTTGATTTTTATAAAGTAATTGCAAAGGTTACCGGATTTGAAGGAAGCTGTCATAACTATACAGATCTTCCCAATCATGCCTCTTATTATCTCACACAGAAACCGGAATATTTACCTATTACTTTAAAGAATATTGACAGACGTCTTCTTCAGGACTCAAAAGACAATGAATTACCTCTGGGTGCTGAAATACTTTCCATCAACGGAGTTTCTGCAAAAGAAATGATCAGTCGCTTTTCTCAATATTATTTTTCTGACGGATATTCAGTTCCTTACAAAGAAACAGCAGGTTTTGAAAGAGGAATGCTGGATAAATTTTATATCGAATTCGGAACTCATAAAAACTATGTCATCAGCTACAAATGGAACGGAACCGTAAAAGAAGTGTCGCTGCAGGGAATATCATTGGAAAACTTTAAAAAACTTCAGGATTCAAGACATTCGCTTGCCTTTGATAAAAAACTGCTGTCTGAAAAATACAGCCTGAATAAAGAAGGAGATGGAATCTATCGTTTGTCCTTGAGAGGATTTGATTTTGCCACCGGGAAAGACGATCCTGCCTATAAAAAATTCAGTGCTTTTCTTGAGCAGATGATGGACACCCTGGAACGCGAAAAAATAGAAAGTCTGATCATTGATCTCAGAGGAAATACCGGAGGTACAGGAGCTCTTTATGAAAAAGTATTCTCTTACCTTGCACCAAGACCTTTCCGTGACAGCCATTATGCCTATACCAACTTTAATGAAGTGCCTATGGAAGAGAAACTGGTCATAACGTCTCTTTTTCTTTCCAATGGAGTACAGGATAAACATGGTTTGAATGCCTATCTGAAACAGCTTTATCCAAAGGGGGTTCAGGGAAAATATTATTGGGCTGATGATAAAAACCCTACAATTTTGCCTAATGCCAGAACTTTTAAAGGACAGCTTTATCTGCTTGCCGACCAGCGCGTTGCTTCTGCTGCTTCACATTTGGCCTCGCTGATAAAATCTTATACCAATGCCATTGTGATCGGAAAAGAAACAGTAGGAGGGTACTATGAACATAACGGCCATCTTCCGTTGGTATATGAACTTCCCAATACCGGAATCCAGACCGGATTCTCTATTGTGCATGTTATTCAGGATGCTCAAAATCTTCCCGACCAGAAAAGAGGTCAGGGAATTATTCCTCATATTCAGATACAGCAGACCGATCAGGAATTTCTGGATCAGACTGATGTTTATATGAAAAAAGTATCAGAATTGATAAAACAGTAAAAACGATTTAATTTTTTAATATAAAGACCAGCCGTAAATTCATTATTTGCAGCTGGTTTTTTGTTGTTGAACTTTAGTGTTATTTTATATTATTTCTATTTTAAGTGATAAATTTTTTGTTTTTATTTATTAAAAACTGTTAAATATCCATTTGATACAGAGTTATTTATTTCTATTTTTTAATCATTTATTTTGGAATTATTAATCTAAAGTCGTAGAACTACTACAAAATTTAAGATTACCTATAGAAAATTTTTTGGATAGAGATTAGCGTTTTATCTTTGTAATACCACCAATTAATTACAAAAAAATAATAATGATTACAATTTGCCTATCATCACGATAAACTAAAGAAAAACCTTAAAATTCAACAGGGAGTAAAGTAGATAGAATTTCTTTACCTTTTTACTTATTATTCTATACCCTGTTTTTGATCTCCTTATCCGGATTTTATTCTTGTAATGAAAACGGATAACGAAAATGTATCTGAACTTTTTGCTCAGGTAGATTTTAGCCTTAAAAAATTTGACACCCAATCAATCAAAATATTACAACTATGTTTCAGGACGATCATTCATCAAAAATGCCTGTTTCCAAAGATAAAATTCCAGCTGTAAATAATCTAAAAGATACTCTCAAAGATCAGGCAGTAAGCAAAGCTGCCCAGAAAGTACAGGAGAAATCTAGTGGGACTATTAAAAAAGCTACAGAAAAAATGGTTCAGGCACAGGCTTACACCGGAATGGTTCAAAGCGGTTCCCAAATGTTTATGAACCAGGTTAAACAGCCAAATCCACCTACATTGGTAGAAGACAAAGTATGGTCAAAACAGCCTACTTCCGGTATCTATAACGCCAATACAATCCCTGGAAATCAGGTAGCAGGAATCAACCGTGTGATAAAGCTTGAAATTGTAATTGACGGAAAAGTAATCAAACATTTCAAACATTTTCAGCTAAAACAAAGTGCTGTAAAACACCATGAGTTCGATCTTATGCTGGCTCACGATACTCTGGGAAGCTCAGAAAACCATAATCTGGAAGAAGCTCAGAACTTTTTAGGGAAAAGAATTACAGTGATTTTCAAATACAAAGACGTTGAAGACGGTCCTGAAAGAAACTTTGTAGGAGTGATTACCGAAGTAGGTTTCAGTCAGGAAAAAGGAAGCCTTGGGAATATTGTTCTTACAGGGTCAAGTCCCACTGTTCTTTTAGATGCAGCTCCTCACATTCAGAGTTTTGGCGGAGCGCAGGAAATCAGCCTGAACAGTATTGCAGATCAAGTTATTAAAGAAGGGCTTGGACAGAATTCCTTTGATTTCAGAGTTGATGCCGCACACGGAAACATTTCTTATAGCTCACAATATGAAGAAACCCATTACAACTATCTGGCAAGAATAGCAGAGGCATATGGAGAACAATTTTATTATGATGGTGAAGTTCTTCATTTCGGGAAACTTCCGCCCCAGGAAAAGCCTGTAAAACTTACCTACGGAAGCAGTGTGAGTGATGTAAAGATCAAAATGAAAGCGCAGCACGTAAATCCGTCATTTTATGGATATAACAGCAGTAAAAATGAAAAATTAATAGCAGGAAATTCTAAAATCACCCATACTTCAGATATTGCTAAAAGAGCTTATGAAATTTCAGAAAAAACTTTTACCACTCCTTCATTAAGGGTAGCTCCGATAAAAGCAGTGTCTTTTATGGATGTGGAAAACTCCCAGAAAGGAACAGCAGGAAGTAAGGCCTCAGAGGTATTTGTTATTTCAGGGATTACAACAGTACCATTCCTGTATCCTGGCTGTATTGCTGATATTGAAATGCGGAAAGCAGAAAGCAGTGAAACCACCTATTTCACTAAACTGATGATTATAGATATGTATCATGAGGTGGATGCAAGAGGATATTATACCGGAACATTTGAAGCAATAGCTTCTGACACAGGGTTTATTCCCCGTCCGGAGTTTCATATACCAAAAGCAGATGCACAATTTGCCAAAGTAATTTCTAATACAGACCCTTTGAACCAAGGAAGAGTAAAAGTTCAGTTTGACTGGCAGAATGGCTCTACCACTACAGAATATATCCGGGTAATGACTCCTGATGGCGGTGGCAGCGAGAAAGTAAGCAAAAACCGTGGCTTTATGGCTATTCCGGAAGAAGGCGACCAGGTAGTGGTCAACTTTGCCCATCAGCATCCTGACCGTCCATTTGTGATGGGAGGAATGTTTCATGGTGGAGTTGGCGGTGGCGGCGGAACCGGAAATAACATCAAAAGCTTAAGCAGTAAAAGCGGACATACCATGAGTCTGGATGATGCCGGAGGAATTACGGTAAGAGATAAAGACCAGAATTCCGTTTTTCTGGATGGTGCAGGGAATATAAGTATCGACAGTAAAATTTCCATTACCCTGAGCTGTGGAAGCAGTTCTATTTATATGGATAAAGATGGAAATATTCAGATCAAAGGAAAAGAAATATTTGTACAAGGAGTTAATATCGGAGTTGGCGGAACTACAAGTATCGGCGTTGGAGTAGGTCCTGAAGATGGTGATCCTACTTCCGGAATCGGAATAAAATCGGATACCCTGGATATCGGAACCAAAACCCTTTCTATGAGAGGAGATACCGAAGCCAATCTCAGCAGTGGAGGAAAAATAAATGTAGGCGGCGGAAGTGAAACAAATATTGTAAGTGGAACTGTAAAACTGAATTAAAAGCAGATGAATCCAGTAGATTTGGAGTTGGTAAAATTAAAAAGACAATGGCAGAAAGTCGTTTCAAAGAACGAAGAAAAACCTATGCTGATCTGTATAGGAGAAAAACATGAAACCGATCTTTTTGACGGATTTATCAAGTCGAAACTTTCCGAAGATGAAGAAGGAGATGATATTTTTTTACTCCATTATCAGGAATTTAACGGGATGAGTTCGTTCGGACAGACTTTACTGGATGAATGGACCGAGTTCTACGAAATGTTGAAAAAAAGTGAAGAAGATATTCCGCAATGGGACTTAAAAGATCCGGAACAGGCTTTTAAAACTGATGCGTATAAAGCATTTTATCCTTTGCTGGAATTAAAGAAAAACTTCCCGAATATTAAGAACTCCAAAATCTACCTTTACATTGCTCCACTCAGAATAAGCGATACTGAAGAGCTGTCTCTCTGGGTGAAAGAGTGGTGCAGGATCTGTGAGATCACACAAAACAAAGATATTAAACTGGTCTGGGCAGAGCATCATACCTATAGAACGCTATCACGAATTTCTTCATCGCACAGCTTCAGGGTAGAAGTAGATATTCATCAGTTAATGCAGAATACGGCAGCGCATACTAACCGGAAGAAAAACAGCCCGGATACAGATTTTCAGCAGCAGATTCTTATAGCGAGTAATCATTTAAGTAAAGAAAGATTCAATGAAGCGGAACATGCCTTGAAAACAGCAGTGAAGCTGGCTAAAGAACAAAAAAATAAACAAGGAGAGATCTCTGCCTATTTTATGCTTACCCAGGCATATACAGCCAACAAAAAAAAAGACAGGGCAGAAGATACTTACCAAACCATATTTGATGAAGTAGAACCTGACTCGCCTCTGGAAGTTCAGATGTATATGAACTACGGTAGCCATCTGTTAGGAAATTCCAAAAAATCCAAAGCAGAAAAAATATTTGAAAAAGCTGCTGAAACCGCACAAAAGATAGGAGAATATGCGATGGCTATTGAATGTTATAGAATCATTGGAACATTGAATGATACTCTACTGACAAAAGATAAAATGATAAGGTATTTTGAGAAATGCCTCGACATAGCAAAATTAATGGACCCTTCAATACGGGAACAAAGCAGCCTGCGGTTTGTAGCCTCAATGCTGATTCTCAAATATGAAGGTGATCATGATAAAAAAACATTACTGGACAATGAAATGAAGACTTATTTTGGTGATGACTGGAGGGTAAGTGTAGAAAGGCCAAAAGCAGGGTAATCTCAAATTAAAAGAATCATGGCAGATCTGAATAAAAAGACAGTAAAACCCATAAAGGTTGCAAAACCGGATATGAACCCGGACCGCTCTCTGAAGGTGAACGCAGACGTTACTTCGGTTAGCTGGGACAAAACCAAACAGGGGTGGAAAAACGGGATGAAAAATAACGTTGATTCCCTGAACCCTGTTTCTATGGTTAAATCTTTAGCTGGAGGAGACAGCGCACAACCTGGGAAAAGTAGTGAAGGAGGCGGTGGAAGCAGTGCTGTGACTGCCGAAAAAGCAGCTCCGGAAAGTAAAGTGAAACTGATCAAAGTGAATACTCCGGCAATGCCTTCTACTGCAATTCAGCATACGAGTAAGCATTTTGATATTGTACTGGCAATTGATATCCACTGGACGCTGATTCCGCCGCCACCTTCATTTATGTTAATTCCTCTGCCATTGCCACATCCTTTTATCGGGATTGTTTTTGACATTATGGATTACATTACGATCACTATTCCGATTCCACAGTTTGCAAGAAATCTGATGCCGTCACTGCCGGAAAGTATTCCGATGGGAGGCTCTATATACGTTCACGGAAGACACAAGGCAACCACTACTACAAGTGTAATGGGAGTGGTAATTCCGTTTAAACATATCACATCCTTGATTCCGGTGTATCTGATACCTTTTCCTCAGGAGGCACCACACGAAGGAGAAGTCTATTATGGTTCACAAACTGTTTTGGCGCAGGGAAGTAAAATGAGTGGAAACCAGCCTCAACAGGTTCTTACCTGTATGGGATTCCCTTTCGGGATGACTATGCTGCCTGCCATGCCGGATAAGCCAAAGAAAAACCCATTGGCCTATTTTGCCTTCTATAATAATTTTTCAAGCATGTATATCCAGATCAATACGGGAGGTCCTGTATTGGTGGGAGGAGCTTTTGTTCCCCATGTTTATACACCCGGAGAAATGCTGATGCGTCTTGCAGGGATGTTTTTAATGAGAAGCCTGACCAAGAAAATAGGGAAACTGGGTGCGAATGGATTAAAGAAACTCAATAACAGTGTTCTCAAGAAAGCACCATTCAATAAGTTCAAGTTTGCGAATGCCTTATCCAAGAAATTATGTCATTTAGGACTCGAGCCTGTCAATTTCGTAACTGGGGCAATGGTTTTTGAATGGGATGATTTTGTCATTCAGGGGAGTACACCTTTAACCTGGAGAAATGTATGGCATAGCGACAGACCTTATGATTTTGGACCTTTGGGAAATGGTGTCTTTAATAATCATGATTTGTTTATCCTTCCTGAAGAAGACAATAAGTTTGCCGGATGGATGCATCCTGACGAAAATATTGCAATGTTGATTCCCGCACCCGAAATTGGTGAAGAAATGACTTATTTCAGAGATCAGAAAATATGGCAGTACAGGCCAAGCAGCAGTATTTGGGTGATCCGAAAAGGAACTGATATCTATACCTATAAACGTTTTCACCATATTACAGAAGGTACAATATATAAGGTAAGTCGCATTGAATATGGTGACGGAACCATCCGGGAATATGAGTATGAAGATCGTAGTATTGTCTTGAAAAGAATCAAAGATGTTAAGAGCGGATTTAGTATAGAAACGGCTGTTCATCCAGAGCATAAGAAAGTAACAGAAGTATTTTACTGCTATAAAAAACAGAGAGATCTTCAGGTTCGCTATGATTATGATGATCACGGGAATCTTACTCATGTCTGGGATATTCACAAAAAAGCCATTGTCTTTGAATATGATGGAGAAAACCATGTTGTCCGAAGAACCAACAGAAACGGAATGAGCTATCAGTGGGAATATGATGCAGAAGGAAGAGTAGTTCATACCAAAGGAGTGGACGGGTACATGGAAGGTAGGCTTCTTTATAATGAGGAGGAAGGCTTTACAGAGGTAATATATCCTAAACAGAACAATAAAACAGAGCGTTATTATTATGATGAAAATTTTCTTGTTTACCAAAAAGTAGATGGAGAAGGTGGAGAGTACTGGTACGATTATACCGCTCACAACGAATTGAAAATGATAGGAACTCCGGAAGGAAAAGTTCAGGGATACACCTATGATGAGATGGGAAATATTAAAATTTTCCATAGTCTTGATGGCGAAGAATATCATTATCAATACAACGAGTTCGGGCAGGTTTTGGCCCGTTTATCCCCTTCAGGGGTTTCAGAAACATGGAGCTATGATGAAGATGGGAAGCTGATAAGTTATACAGATCCCACTGAAGATAGTATTTATTATGAATATGCTGATGGCGAAGGAATTCCTGAAAAATGTATAAGAGAAAATATTACAACACATTACGAGTATAATAAGAGAGGTCAGCTCATTCAACTGACCAATACTACTGGAGTTGAGCAGTACTGGAAATATGATGAATATGGAAGACTTCTGGTCTTTAGTCCGGAACCTTTGAACAGAATTCTTTGGAACAGGGATAAAATGGGAAGAGTAGTAGAAGTGAATGAACAGGGACAATTGCCATTAAAACTTCGTTACGATGCATATGATCTTCCGGTTTATGCTACAGATGGGCGTGCAGAATGGCTGATGAGCTATACGCCAATGGGAAGTCTGAAGCGGCAGGTTCGCCGGAATGCTATTACCAGTAAAAAAGAGGAAACACTTGCTTTTGGATATGATGCTTATGAAAACTTAATGAGCATTACCAACCAAAAAGGAGAAACTTATTCTTTTGAAAGAAATAATAACAGTGAAATAATTGGTGAAACAGGTTTTGATGGTCTGAAAAAATTCTTTGTAAGAGATAAAGACGGGCTGGTGACCCAAACCAGAACCCCACACGGAAAAAATATTTTTTATGAATATGATCTGGCGGGAAGACTCACTCAGACTCATTATCCTGATGGTTCATGGGAAGCGTATCAGTATAATACTTCAGGATTATTAATTAAGGCAGATAATGAAAACAGTAGCGTTGCCTTTCAGAGAAATAAATTAGGATTGGTTACCAACGAGCAGCAAGGTGAGCATTCCATTCAATATGAATATGACAACCATGGGAATCTACTCAGTTTAAAGAGTAGTTTGGGAGCAGAAATCGGGTATTCTTATAATGATCTTGATCAGCTGAAAACAGTAACTGCTGCCCATCAGAATGCTAATACTCCATGGCAGATGAATCTTGAAGTGAGCCGTAACGGGCAGATGCTTTCCCGCGAAATGACAGGAGGGGTGGAAAGCACTTTTGAATTTGATCACCTTGGAATACCAATAAGCCAGAAAATAACAGTCAATAAAACAAATACGACTTTCCATAAAGATTATGACTGGGGCGTTGGAAGCCGTTTGTTACACATTCTGGACAGAGTAACTGGCGGAAGGGTAAGATTTGATTATGATGCTTTTGGAAGTCTTGTGGCTGCAGAATACTCTAATGGAGAAATACAGTATAAAAATCCTGATGAAATAGGCTGTTTGTATGAAAGCGCAAAGCAGACAGATCGTATATATGATAAAGGAGGAAAGCTGATGCGTGATAAAAACTGGTTTTATCATTATGATGAAGAAGGCTGCTTACTGCTGAAAAGTAAACGTCCCATCAATAACATTAAACCTGAACATACAGAAAAACACGAAGATACTCATCCTTACTATAAAAACATTGCCTCAGATTGGCTGAACAGCCCAAAACTGCCTGATGGAAATAGTTTACCTGACCTATATAAAGATCCTTCAACAGAAGTTCAAAAACAGGAATGGGAATCTGGAGATTGGGCCTATTCATGGAATGCCAACAGAATGCTGGCGAAAGTTAAGCGCCCAAATGGTAAAGAAATAAGTTTTGAATATGATGCTCTGGGAAGAAGAATTTCAAAAACTACAGAGAATAGAGTAAGCCGCTTTGTATGGGATGCTAATCTTATTTTACATGAATGGAGCTATGATACAGAAGAAATCCCTAAAACACACATCAATGATGAGGGTAAACTGGAATCTGAAGATGAAACAGTAAAGAATCTTATCACGTGGGTATACGAGAGAGGAGTATTTGTTCCTTCTGCAAAAATTGTAAATGGAGAGCACTTTAGTATAATTTCAGATTATATGGGAAGACCTGTACAATCTTATAATGATAATGGAGAGCTCATCTGGAGTGCAGAGTCTGATATATATGGAAATCTGAGAAACACGAAAGGAGATCCGTTTTTCATTCCGTTCCGGCAGCTTGGGCAATATGAAGATCAGGAACTAGAAGGACTTTATTATAACAGATGGAGATATTATGATTCTTCTTCAGGAACGTATATATCAAAAGACCCCATCGGATTAATGGGGAATAATGATACTATGTATGCCTTTGTAAGCGACAGTAACAGCTGGGTTGACATCTTTGGTCTGCATAACGATCCTGTCAACTTTTTGCAGGAATTGGTTAAGGATGCGCACAGTACCCTTGGCGACGCTAAAGGATTTAGTGTAACGGCTGTGGGTACTGATGGTAATGGTAACTATTACGTTTCTTCAAGTAAGAAATATGTGCCGAAGCAGATAAAAGACTGGGCCAAAGAAATGGGTGTCACTGTGATTCAGAGTAAAGCAGATAATGTTCACGCTGAAGAAGCCTTAATCAATGCTAAAAAAGGCATTAAAGAAATTGAGCCAAGCACTAAAATTTGTATTGATTGTGAGCATCACATGAATAATAATAATGTTAAATTTGAAGAAGCTACAACGGGTAAGTTTAGCAAAAACCGTCAGGAAGGAGGAAAATATCATATTCCTGAAGGAAAATATCAACCAAAATATAAATAAAAAGATATGAGCGAAAATTCGGTTAAGGAAAAATCATTAAACCTAAGTAAAGAAAATAAAATCAAATTTAATCTGTCATCACTCATAAGAATTAAAGACTTGTATCAACTTTTTGAGGAAGAAATTAAAGATGATGATTATGAGTATGCCCAACGTTTTAAAAATGGAAGTACACAGCTTGCTGAGTTTTCAGATTATGTTTTAAATAGTGTTTTTACAGGTAATGAACTGAATTCTGCAGGTATTGAGAGATTCAATACCCTTGAAAGTTTAGCTCCTGAAGATGACGAGTACAGCAGTTATCAGGCCGCAATTGCAGTTAATATCGCCTTGATTGCCGTTAATATTATTAAAATAGTAAAAGGAGAGGAAGCAAAGATAAAATCAACAATAGATTATACTCTGGATGTAATCAACAACCTTAAATCTGAAGAATTTTTTACCAACGATCCTGATGGTGATGATGATGAGTGTGAAGAATTTATTGAACAGTTTTATGATAAAGAAATTTCAGCAGAAGATAAACTAATAGACATAATTGATACTATTTCACAAAATGATTTTATAACATTTAATCAAGAAAATATGATCAATTAAGAGACAATATCCACTTGCCAACCTCGAAATGTCAAGTGAAATTTAATCCAAATCCAATCCATATATGAAGAAAATATTCTCTGAACTTAAAGGTTTTGTGGTATTCAGTCCACAGCTTTTAGCAAAATACCTGGAAGAAAATCATCTTCAGGGTAATAATATTTTAAAATATTTTGTAGAAAACGAACATGGGGATGAAATAACGAAATCAGGAATCGCAATCCCCATAATAGGCGTAGAAGAAGATCATTATACATTCCGGGTCTCTATGAATGGCGAAAAGATTCTGAATGATGATGAGGTAGAAGTAGAGTCCAGAGGCTGGGTATTTCAGACCGCTAATAATGAAGTAAGAGTTGTTGGTATTGGCTATTTAAAAGACATTACTTCTATCAATGATGAAAACAGTATTAGTTTATCTCTAGAAAACGGATGGTATTCATTAAAAATACGGGGAGGGAAAAAAGATGGTGAAAGATTATTTGAACTGAATATGCAGAAACAGGACATGCATCCGGCTTTTAGCGGTGATGTCACTACCGAATATTATTACGGCTAAAAAATTTCATTAAAAATATCTATTAGAGCTGAATCCCTTTTGTTAAGGGATAAACAGTTGAATTTTAGCTGTTAATCACTTTGATTTAACAGCCTTGAAAAATAGAATTTTCTTGAAAAAAATAGAAATGTAAATTTTATTAAAAAAATATTTTGTCAGTAATAAAAAACTTTCTATATTTGCACCACTGAAAACAACGGTACTACCGGAGTTTAAGGAGAGATGGCAGAGTGGTCGATTGCGATAGTCTTGAAAACTATTGACTGTAACAGGTCCGGGGGTTCGAATCCCTCTCTCTCCGCAAGATGCGAAAACGAAAGTTTTCAAAAGGCATCAAAAAATAAATATATCCTGCAAAATCAATGATTTGCAGGATTTTTTTATTTATGGCAATTGCTGTAATTTTCAAAAATACTCCAAAAGTTTGTGGCAATTGTGTGGCAGTTTTTAAATTGCTTAAAAATTGCCACAAAAGCAGATTCAAAAAGCTGTAAAAATGCGTTTAATTAATTTGTAATGAACGTGTTGTATATCTAAACATCTTGATTCGAGGAACTTTTAGTTTGACATTTATAACCTTAAAAATGTTGAATTATGTTAGTAGAACAAAGCTATGGGCTCACTTTCTTTTTAAAGAGCTCAAAAAATGAAAAGATCCGCCATATTTATGTACGGATAACAGTAGATGGCATTCCTAAAGAAACCTCTACGAAAAGAAAATGGTATCCCAACCGATGGGATCAGAAAGAAGGCAAAGCTGTGGGGACGAAAGAAGATGCAAAGACTGTCAATCTTTTCCTTGAATCTTTAATGACTAAGATCAACAGCTACAGAACCGAGCTCATGAATAATGGTATTCCCATTACCTCTATTGATCTTATAAATTTTGTAAACGGAAAATATAAGCCTTGCAATAAGGTACTTGAAGAATTTCAGGAACATAATGATGAGATGGGCAAATTGGTGGAGACCGGAGAATATACCAAAGGAACACATGACCGTTATATCACTGCAAGGTCTCATGTCCAGGAATTTATAAAGTATCAATATAATAAAGATGACATAGAGTTCAGAGTTCTGAACTATGAGTTTGTAAAGGATTATGATCTATACCTTAAAACAGTAAGGAAATGTGCTAATAATACTTCATTGAAGTATATTAGCAATTTTAAGAAAATAGTACTGAGAGCTATTGCCAAAGAAATCATTCCTAAGGATCCGTTCAAACTTTTTATCGGAAAGAAGACTAAGATTAGAAAGAAACCTTTGACAAAAGCTGAACTCAGACGAATTGAAGAAAAAGAATTTAGCTCAGAACGACTGTCAGTAGTGCGGGATATTTTTGTTTTTCAATGTTACACAGGATTGTCTTACATCGATGCTTTCCAGTTAAAATGGGAAGATATTAAAGAAGCTAATGATGGAAGCGCTTGGATCATGTCCAGCAGGCAAAAATCAAAATCTGACACAGATATCCCGCTCCTACCTAAAGCGTTGGAAATTATAGCTAAATATAGGGATAATCCATTATGCTTAAAAAGAGGTACTGTACTGCCTGGTCGATCTAATCAGAAAATGAACGAGTATCTAAAGGAAATAGCGGTTTTATGTAATATGAATGTAACACTTAATACTCATAAAGCACGACGTACCTTTGCCAGTACAGTTACTTTAAACAACGGTGTATCGATACACGTTGTTAAAGAAATGCTGGGTCATCATTCCGTGAAACAGACCGAGGATTATGCAATCACCGAACAGGAATCTATTGCGCGTGAAATGAAAGAACTTGAAGCTAAACTAAGAGGAACAAATAATTTCAATAGTGATCTGGTGAAATTTCTTGAACAGCTTGAAAAAGAATTCCATGATTTAAAAAACGCTCAAAACGTTCATTCAGAGATTTCTCTTACTGACAGATGTAATGCTTTTGAAAATATACTTAACAGAGCAAAGGCAATTATTTGATAGAAACAATTCCCTCAAAATCTTGAAGTATTGAGGGAATTGTTTTGAATCAGCTTTTCTGTTTATGCAAAACTTCTACTGTGCTGCGATAATCCGGATGATAATCCGGAATGTACTTGATATATCCAAACTGCTGAAGCTGCTTAAAATATTTATGATAACTGGTTATTGTAGTGATGTGCGAAAACGCCATAAGCTTTCTCCTGCTCACCCTGATAACCCATTTTTCATTTTGCTTGCAGGCAAGGCGTGCGATTGCAATCAGTAAAGCAATATGCCAAACATTCAGTTTTGGATCATTTTGAATTTCATCAAGGAAATCAAACCAGTGCTGCATATTATTCTTCTTCATAGTCAAATAGATGTTGAAGGTCTTCCCAATTGTAATAATATGAGCCTAATAATTTCTTGAATCGAATTTTGCCTGTGATTCTGAGATTTTGCAATGTCGAAGCAGAAATATTCAGTTTTCTGCGAATTACCTTACTTCGCATCCAGCCAAATTCTTCATGCTCTTTTGAATTAGCCAGATTAGCTTTTATTAAGTTCTCAATATCCGAAACTATAAGTTTTCTCAATGCTTCTAAATCAGTTTTTGTTATTGTATCCATAATTATAAATTTTGATTTAATTCAAAATTTAAACTTTAGACTTACAGATATCCTAAAAGAGGAAGTAACAGGCATATTTTTTCTTTGTATTTCTTATTGCCTGTGCAGGAAATTTAGAAAAGTGAGTTTTAAGTAGACGTGGAAGAACAATTCTCAAACCATTTTGTTGATGATTTAAATAAGCTTAAAGGTTTTACGTATTAAAAAAAGACACTAATTCTAATAAAAAATGCCCCGAAGATAGTCGAGGCTCTAAATGTTTTCACAACGGAATAATCCTTATTGTGAATTGCTTTCAAAATTATTAATACAAATATAATTGAAAAATGTTTAGAAGATTTACGGGAATCCTCATTTTTAGTATTTTTTTTCTTTCTATTTTTATATAATAAGAAAAAAATAGATAACCATGATCAAAACTATACTTGGATTAGACTTGGGAACTAACTCGATTGGTTGGGCATTAGTTGAAATAGACCACGATCATAAAATTGTAAAAATTTTAGGACTTGGTTCTCGAATCCTGACGATGGATGCTGCTGAAATTGCAAAATTTGAGAGTGGTTCCAAAACAGAGAGTGGTGCGGCCAAACGAACGACATTGCGTTCTCCAAGAAAACTTAATGAAAGATATTTACTAAGAAGAGATAGACTTCATAGTGTTTTGAATTTATTAAACTGTCTTCCAGGACATTATAAACTTTTTATTGAATTTGAAAATGAAAAAGGTAAACGTAGTGGGAAATTTAAAAAAGGAACTGAAGAGAAATTGGCTTATTACAAAGATGATAATGGTAAATCTCAATTTCTTTTTAAGGATGCCTATTATCTTATGGAAAATGATTTTAGGAAAAAATATCCTGAAATGTTTTATCATAAAAAAAATGGAAATCAGACTAAAATTCCTTATGACTGGACGTTATATTATTTAAGACATAAAGCTGTTACAGATATAAATTTTGAACTAACCAAAGAACAATTAGCTTGGATTACGTTAAGTTTTAATCAGAAAAGAGGTTATGAAAAAGTAATTGGGCAAGATGAAAAAGTTCAAAAAGAAGGAGAATTAACTGACTCTTTTGTTGGCAAAGTAAAAGAAGTTAATAAACTTGAAAATGAAGATGCTTATCAAGTAATTTTAGTTGATAATAATAACGAAGAAATAGAAGTTTTCAAATATAAAGAAGAGACAAAAATTGCAATTACGGAGATCGGAGATTTGAAAGAGGTTGAAATTATTTCAAAATATGATGAGGAGGGTACAATTGATTCTAAGAAAACCGAATATATTATTAATGAAGTACGTGAGTTTCTAATAGCTGATGTTAGAAATACAGGAAGGAGAATAAAAGAAAATTCCATTTTTGATGTAGAACTGGAGACAGGTTGGACAAAAGAGCAACAAAGTAAATTTATTCCTAAGTGGAAAAATACTAAAAGAGATTTTATTATTCGTACTAGATATGATGAAAATGGTATTAGAATACCTAAAGGAGCTGATAAAGGTAGAAATATCAATATTCCAAAAGAAGATGATTGGACTTTAATGAAATTAAAGACCGAGACTTCTTTAACTTCTTTTAACACAAAAAATAATGCAAAGGGTATTGCTTCCTATATCTATTACAATCTTCTGCAAAATCCAAAACAAAAAATAAAAGCTGACTTAATCACGGTAATTGAAAGAGATTACTATCGTGAGGAGTTGGACGTAATTTATAAAAATCAAGAAAGATTTCATCCGGAATTAGGAAATAGAGATTTGTATGAACAAGCAATTCAACTTCTTTATCCTAACAATCCTAATCATCAAAAGACAATTAAAGAATTAGATTTTAATCATCTAATTAAAGAAGATATTCTTTTGTATCAAAGAGATTTAAAATCAAAAAAGTCTTTGATCGCTAATTGTATTTATGAAAAGCAAAACTTTGAACGGATGGATGAAAAAACAGGCAAGAAATATAAAACCCCATTAAAAGCTATTCATAAATCTAATCCTTTTTATCAGGAATTTAGGCTTTGGCAATTGATTAAAAGGCTGAAAATAATTAAGAAAGAGGAACTTGTAAACGAAGAAATTAAGCTAAATGTTGATGTTACTTCTACCTTATTGAATAACGAATTGAAAGAAGAATTGTATGATTTTTTAAATGATAAGGAAAATGTAACGGAGAAAGATATTCTTGGATTTTTGAACAAAAAATATAAAGATTTAAATATTTCTACAGAACATTACAAATGGAACTTTACTTCTGAAAAAGAACCTTGTAACCCAACGAGATATAATTTCATTCTCCGAACAAAACGTATTAAAGGATTCGACTATAAAACATTTCTGACTCCTGAAAATGAATACAGTCTTTGGCATTTCTTTTATTCGGTAAAGAAAAAAGATGAATTTAATAAAGGATTAAATAATCTGATTTTTAGATTATTAGATAAAACAAGCTTATCTAAAGAGTTTCAATCAGAATTGGTTAAGTACTTTAGCTCTTTCGGAGGATATGCTAATGATTACGGGACCTATTCGGAAAAGGCTATAAAGAAAATGTTACCGTTTCTAAGACTTGGAAAATATTGGAATTCAGATGGTATTGAGAATATTCTTTCAAAAGCAAATCACGAAATAAAACAAAAAGTTTTGGATAAAGAGGAAATCAATGGAGAGTTAAAAGACTTTCAAGGACTTTGGGTTTCTAGTGCGTGTTATTTGGTTTATGGTCGATACTCTGAAGTTGGAGAAGTACAGTTTTGGCAATCGCCTTATGATATTGAAAACTATTTAAAGAATGAATTCAAGCAACATTCATTGAATAATCCAACAGTTGAGAAAATTTTAGTAGAAACGTTGCACGTTGTTAAGGATATTTGGAAATATTATGGTGAGGAAATAGGAAAAGATAAGGACGGAAAAATTATTTATAACACGCTATTCGATAAAATTCATATTGAGTTAGCTCGAGAAATGAAAAAAAATAATAGACAAAAAGAAAGAGATGATAAACAAAACAAGGAAAATAGAAAAGCTAATGAAAGGATAGTGGAGCTTTTACGTGAGTTAAAACAAACTAATTTTTCACTTCAAGAAAAATCGCCTTTCCAACAAGAGAAGCTTAAAATATTAGAAGAAAGTCTTCTTTCATCTATTGAATATGATAAAGACAATACTGAGTATCTGCTTGCCAACGGAAAAATAACTAAAAAGGAAATCAAAGACATAACATCGAAAGAGTTTTCTAAAATTAGTAGAAGTGATTTTGAACGATATAAACTTTGGTTAGATCAAAGATATCAATCACCTTACTCTGGAAGATTCATTAAGTTATCTGATTTATTTGACCGAAAAAAATATGAAATTGAACATGTTTTTCCACAAGAACGTATCACACTGAATGCACTTTATAATAAAGTTATATGTGAAACGGAAATCAACAAAGAAAAGAAAGCTTCTACAGGATATAGTTTTATATCTAACGCAAAATCTAAAAAAGTTTTTTGCTGTGCACACGATTCAGAAATTGAAATAATTGCTATAAAAGATTACGAAGATTTAGTGAATAATAATTTTTCCGGAAGAAAAAGAGAAATACTATTGAGTAAAGAAATACCGGAAGAATTTACAAATAGCCAATTAAATAACAGTCAATATATCTCCAAAATGGCGATGAAATTGTTGAGTAATATTGTACGAGAAAAAGACGAAGATACATTCCGTTCTAAGAATGTTTTGGCTACAAATGGAACTATTACCACAACCTTAAAAAGACATTGGCAACTGAATGATGCTTGGAATGAAATTATTTCTCCAAGATTTAAACGGTTGAATGCATTAACAAATACAAATTTATTCGGAGATTATAGAGAAATTAATGGGCATAAAGTTTTTATCAATACCGTTCCTGAGGAAACAAGCAAAAATTTCGATTCTAAAAGAATAGATCATCGCCATCACGCTTTAGATGCTTTGATAATTGCTTTGACTACGGAAAATCACGTCAATTATTTAAATAATATTTCATCACAAGAAAGTAGCGAAGAGAAATTAAATACAAGAAAAGCAATTAAATTTCAGTTAACTAATTCAAGAAGAAGTTTTAATGACGAAAAAGAATGGTATTTCCTGCCACCTGCACAGATAAAATCAAAAGATGGGATTGATGAATTTGAATATCAGTTTAAAGATTTTAAAAGCAAAGTATTCAAAGATATTGCTCAAAATGCATTAGAAAATACGATAGCTAGTTTTAAACAAAAGAATCGCGTTATTCGACAGCGTTGGAACAAATATTTGAAATCTGAAGATGGAAAGCTCAATATCATTAAACAGGAAAACTTAGAACAAGCTGTAAATTACAATGTAAGAAAAAGACTTCACGAAGATACATTTTACGGTAAAGTCAAATTACAAAATAAGATTACTACACTTAGCTTGGAGAAAGCACTAATTGAAAAATATGATTTAGTTGATGATGAATTAGTAAAAGAAATTGATGTTTTAAAAAATAGCGAGGGTAAATCTGTAAAAGAGATTATAGAGTTATTAAATAATAAATATACTAAAGTTTCTGTTTATGAAAAATTTGTAGCAACAAGATTTGGAAACAATTTAGAATCCTTTTCACAGATACCATCGGATAAAATTATTAAAGTCATTCAATCAATTACAGATACGGGAATACAGAAAATTTTAGAAAACCATCTTGATAATTACAAAGAGGTTATTAATGATAAACCAAGGTTTGATACTGAAAATGCGTTTTCATCAGATGGTGTTAAAGAATTAAATAAAAACATTATTGAGTTAAATAATGGCATGTTTCATCATCCTATTTATAAAGTAAGGACAAGTGATGCAATGGGAACCAAGTTCTCTGTATCGGAAGAAGGGCAAAAGAGTACGAAATTTGTTGTGACAGCAGCTGGAAGTAATTCTTTCTGTGGTTTTTATCAAAACGGTACAGAGAGAAAATTCTATATTCCAACTTTGCGAGAATCCGTTGAGAGTTTAAAACAAGGATTTGAACCTTGTCCTGCAATACATCCTGAAGATTCAGATTTCAAATTGATTTTTGTATTAAATCCAAGTGATTTTGTGTTTGTTCCAACGGAAGAAGAGAAAGACTGTCTTACTCTAATTGATTTCAATAATTTGAGCAAAGAGCAGATGAATAGGATATACAAATTTACGGATGGAAGTGGAACGACTATGAATTTTGTGTCTGCTAATATCGCTACTCCAATTATAGATATTAAAGCAGAAGGACATAAAAAAATAAAAGATAACTTATTATTCTGGGAAGAAATAAATGAAACAAAAAAAGGAATTGTAAAAAAAATAAAACCATTATTTAATGAAGTTGGATTAGGTTCTGAAAATAAAACAAAAAGCCAAAATACTTACAGTAGAGAACAAATTAAATCAAGTTGCTGGAAATTGAAAGTGGATAGATTAGGAAACATCTCAAAAGCATAATTATGATTACTCGCTCTATCTACATCGGCAATCCCGCTTATCTCAAATTAAAAGATGAGCAGATGAAAATCCTCTGTCCGGAAACCAAAACGGAAAAGGGGAGTGTTCCTGTGGAAGATTTGGGGCTTTTGATGTTGGATCATTTTCAAATTACTATTTCTCATAATCTGATCCAAAAAATGATGGGGAATAATGTTGTGGTGGTAAGCTGTGATGCACATCATTTGCCTCATGGAATTATGTTACCGTTGTATGGTCATACCGAACATTCGGACCGTGTAAAAGACCAATTAGAAGCCAGCGAACCTCTTAAAAAACAGCTTTGGAAACAAACTATAGAATGTAAGATTGAAAATCAGAAAAATGTTTTAATGAGATTGGGAAATTATTACGAACCTATGATTGAATATCAAAAAAATGTAAAGTCTGGCGATATTACCAATATGGAAGGTATTGCAGCGCAACATTATTGGAAATATTTAATCAGTCTTGATTTTCTTCGACAGCGTTTTGGAGATTCGCCCAATCAGTTTTTCAATTTTGGATATGCTGTTCTGAGAAGTATTGTAGCGAGAGCCATTGTGGAAACTGGCTTACTTCCTGTTTTGGGAATTTTCCATAAAAATAAATATAATCCTTACTGTCTTGCTGATGATTTAATGGAGCCTTATCGTCCGTTTATTGATTTATTGGTAATGCAATGGCTGAAAATTAACCCTGAAATAGAAGAATTGACGAAAGGATTTAAAGCACATATTTTGCAGATTGTGACCAAAGATGTGATGATTGACAGTAAAACAAGACCTCTGTTGGTGGCCGTGAAAACAACAGCTTCATCGCTTTATAAATGTTATACTGGCGAAAAAAGACTGATTTCCTACCCTGAACTGATATGAATTCCGAAAGGTTTAATGCATACCGAATTATGTGGGTTTTAGTATTATACGATTTACCGACTGAAACTAAAGCTAATATGAAAGACGCCAATCGATTTCGTAAGAGTTTAATTGATGATGGTTTTACATTATTTCAGTTTTCGATGTATGTTCGTCACTGTCCAAGTCGGGAGAATGCCGAGGTTCATATTAAGAGAGTTAAGTTTATGTTGCCTAAAGCTGGTAAAGTTGCTATTATGTGTATTACAGATAAACAATTTGGAGATATTGAAATCTTCTTTGCCAGAAATAAAGAAGAACCGCCTCCAAACTTCCAACAACTGGAATTGTTCTAGAATTTAAATCCTATAAACAAAAACAATCTACTGATTGCCAGTAGATTGTTTTTTGAGGCTGTGACTAATCACGAAGATAATAAATTTTGAAAGCAATTCACAACCAGGATCCTGTCCCTATCATGTTCAAAGCAGCTGTGACTAATCACGAAGATAATAAATTTTGAAAGCAATTCACAACACTATGCTCTAATATGTATTGACATGTGTTGCTGTGACTAATCACGAAGATAATAAATTTTGAAAGCAATTCACAACAATGAACCCGCGAAACCTGGATTAAATAATGCTGTGACTAATCACGAAGATAATAAATTTTGAAAGCAATTCACAACTGTTCCAATTTATGGAAAAGCGGCAAATGCGCTGTGACTAATCACGAAGATAATAAATTTTGAAAGCAATTCACAACGGATCTTAAACATTACCCCTTTTTTGCCCGGCTGTGACTAATCACGAAGATAATAAATTTTGAAAGCAATTCACAACTATTTGAAAGCAAATAATTATCTCCTTTTTGCTGTGACTAATCACGAAGATAATAAATTTTGAAAGCAATTCACAACTCATCATCAAAATAATCAACGATTTGTTTCGCTGTGACTAATCACGAAGATAATAAATTTTGAAAGCAATTCACAACACGAACCTTAACAAGTGCAGATGCGAACACGCTGTGACTAATCACGAAGATAATAAATTTTGAAAGCAATTCACAACTGGTAACACCAACCCATGATAACATTTCGTGCTGTGACTAATCACGAAGATAATAAATTTTGAAAGCAATTCACAACACTATGCTCTAATATGTATTGACATGTGTTGCTGTGACTAATCACGAAGATAATAAATTTTGAAAGCAATTCACAACGTAGGTGTATCGTTTATATATTCAAGTGCGGCTGTGACTAATCACGAAGATAATAAATTTTGAAAGCAATTCACAACAATTATTGAAGAAGGAAAAGTCGATATCTCGCTGTGACTAATCACGAAGATAATAATTTTTGAAAGCAATTCACAACGGGCGGTGTCGGTGTCCTGTGATCTGATTAGCTGTGACTAATCACGAAGATAATAATTTTTTGAAAGCAGTTCACAAAGGTGGCGGATACCAAAGCCCGGTTTTATTTGCTATAACTAATCATGAAAATAATAATTTTGAAAGCAGTTCACAACAAAATTGTTTTTTGTAAGTTTGCCATGTTGGCTGTAACTGATACAAAAATAATAATTTTTGAAAGTATTTACGATAAACGAAAATCCTTCCATTCTTAATGAAAGGGTAATAAGTACATTACTTTAATGAATGTCTATTGAATTTTAAAAATTATGGGCATATCAATATAAAAGCAGATAAAACATTTAGACTTAAAATCTACAATATGTATATGGGCTTCCTTTTGTACTTTTTAAAAGTTTAATAAAAACCACGTTATAAAAAGTAATGTTCCTAAAATTCTGTTTCAATGATGAATATATTGTCTATTAAAATGCATGCAATTTTTTACCGAGCATTGCCTCACCCAATGTAGCACTTTTCAATTTTTTAATATGAGAAATTGTTTTTCTCAAAATATAATTTGTTTTGAGTTATAGCTGAAATAAATAGTTTCTGAGCTATATCCAATGATATGGTTTATCCTTACGGTTAATATAGCAGTGCATATCCTCTTTCTTAAGTTCCGGAAAAAAATCCATTGCTCGGTCAATGGCGTAATTAGGTAAAAAATGAATTTCTTTCAGGATTGTCTCAACAATTTTTTCTCGACCGTAGTATTTTATAATTTCATCGATCTCATTTTGCCCACCCCTCTCAAGAATTCGAGAAATAATAGGGATATATGCTTTTTCCCAATCAAGTTTCTTAAAATTGGTATCCCAAAAGAATTTTGGATGTATTTTTGGCAAGACTTTTCTCTTTAATCCCATACTTTAAATATAGTGATTTTATCTCGTTATGGCAACAAAATCACCTTCTAAATCCCTTTCCTTTGTTTTTTAGAACAACTTTTTTTTTCGACTGAATTTCCATATTTTACATTAGGATTTAGTACAGCTTCCTTAAGTCTTTCCTGCATTGTTTTCCATTTGTGCTCTTTACCGTGAACTATTGAAACATCATATTCTTTTCTAATCCCATCAAAATAAACTAATGAGTACGCTGCCAAATTTGAATTTCCGTTGTATTTCGCTTGGTAGCTATTTAAATATGACTGTAGAGGTTTTTCCTCAAGAAGAAAATACATATCTACGAAATCCTTTAATCTTTCTCCACTTTGAAATATTGCGTGAAGTTTCATAGCACCAATGTCGTCATTAGAAATCATTCTTATATTTTCTGAGATTTTATCCATTGCTATGACAGGATATTTATGAGCTAAAAGATCAACTTTTATATCTTTAATATAGGTCATTACGGTATTCTCAAAAACAATTTCGTTAGTCGCATTGTATTCTTTTTGTAAGTGGTTTAGTAAGGCGTATGAGTCAAAATCCCTTGTAGTAAACAAATCAATATCTACAGATAATCTATGCCCTAATTTTAAGGCTAAAGCGGTACCACCTACCAAAGTAAAATCTTTTAGCATTTCATCTTTCATCAGCTGTTGTAAGAGTTCCCACATCTCCTTACTGACAGTTTCCTTATGGATCATAATTTCATTTTTCAGAAAATTAATCCTGTAAATGAGGTATGTCTGTACAATGATAGTGTAAGGACCTATTTGGCTTCGATCGTCAATGAAAGTCAAAATTAGAAGCCTTTTATTGATGCAGATATTAATGATTGAACTTAAAAATTTTTCTGTTGCTAGTCACGTAAGTATATATCTATAAAATCTGTTTGTACTTTTTAAACAATTAATCAAAACTAAGCGTGCTTTGTAAAAAGTAATTTACCTGAAATTTTGTTTTAAGAATAATTCTATTGCATATCTAAATGCATATGATTTTACAACTATGCGGAAAAGTTAGGAGCTCATTCGCAACTTTGAAAGTCCTTACGTCCTAACAAAGTTGCTGCTTCGCTCTGTGAGACTTTGAATCGGTATGATTTTATTTTAAATCTATGAATTGACCTTAAGTGATAATTTATTTTTTTAAGAGAATGAAACAACATTATTTGAATGCTGGTCTCTCTGATTTCTGTTTCAATACCTATCCAAGCACATAATCATTGTAAGATACTATATACATTTTGCGTGTTTTTTCCTATCGTACTTGTTTTCATATTATCAAGATTTATTTTTAATACGACAAGTTTTGTCGTTGTTGATGGATATTTTTACATCATAATTAGGATGAAAGTGGATATAAATTAAATAGAGAGAATTTGATTATAAATAGTATGATTTACAGGAAACTGCATTAAAATGATTTTCATGTCTTAAAAAATGTTAAATTCGCGCAGTTTTCAATAAACTAATTACTAACTCAGAAAACAACAACACGGGAATGAAAAAATTCTATATCGGTGCATTCAATTTATGCACGGCCTTGGGTATCTCTGCTCAGGAAGTGGTATGGCAGAAAGACATCAAATCCTCTACCCAGGATTTTCTTAGCCAGGTTACTACAACCATCGATCAGCAGTATCTTATCACGGGAAGCTCTATTCAAAGCGATAATCAGCAAACATCAGGAAGTAAGCAGAACAATGGCTACGATTTTCACCTGGTAAAACTTAATCAGCAAGGAAATGAAGTCTGGGAGAAATACTTCTCAGGAACAAATCATGATTATTTATCAGCCACAGTTACAACACAAGATGGCGGATTTCTATTGGCCGGAACCTCTTACTCAGGAAAAGGTCTGGATAAAAAAGAAGATTCAAAAGGAGGTTCAGATATCTGGCTGATCAGAATCAATGAATTTGGTGATGAATTATGGCAGAAAACCGTGGGAAATTCTTCAGACGAAGAAGCAAGATCGGTTATTCAAACTACAGATCTAGGATTCTTTGTTGCTGGTAACGTACAGAATTCTTCAAAAGGATATGGTTCAAAAGATGTTTTGATCACAAGACTGAATAAAGACGGAAAAGAACTTTCGCAATTAATTTTAGGCGGAAAAGGCTTAGACGAAGTGGAGAAGATGATTCCAACGAAAGACGGCGGAGCCTTACTGGGAATTTATTCCAGAAGTGGAGCTGTTAAAACAACTCATCAGCAATCAACGATCAATACTAATACTCCGTCTGACAGACCTGCAACCCAAAACCTGCTCTCTGCAAGCTCAAAGCAAAGCGACAATTTTGGTGAAGGCGACTACTGGATTGTCAAGTTAGACAAAACCGGAAAAGTAGAATGGGAAAAGAACTTTGGTGGAAAAGGAGATGATCATTTGAGAACTCTGGCATTAACTTCAAATGGCTTTATCATTGGTGGAGAATCCAGATCAGAAAGATCAGGAAATAAAACGGTTGGACTAGAAGAAGGAACAGACCTTTGGCTGATTTCTTTAAATGAAAGAGGAGAGGAACAATGGCAGAAATCTTACAATTTCAAAAATCGTGATATCCTAATGGGAATGAGTGTGATTCAGAGCCAGGATTCAATAGCCAAGAATCAAGACTTTACAAAAGGAATCTTGTTAGGAGGCTATACGCAGGCTGAAGGAAGAATAGAGACTGACGATGAAACGTTCTGGATGTTATATCTGGATCAGAATGGAAATGAGCAGTGGAGAAAATATGTGAAAGGAGAATCCAGACAAAAAGAAGAAAGACTTTCTGACTTAAAGCTGAATAGAGATGGTTCTATTGTATTAGCAGGAACCAGCGCAGAAGAATTAGGTAAAGAAAACTGGAAGATTGTAAAGCTGGGAGACAAACAGGTTGATCAGTTAATAGAAAAATACGACATCAAAATCTATCCAAATCCTGTATCTGACTATGCTTATGTAGAAATCGGTTTTGATTTTAAGGATGCTGATATTCTATTATATGATATGAGTGGAAGGCAGCTTCAGAGTATTAAAACTAAGAATAGAGTAACTAAGATTAACACTCAGGCTTTGATTCAGGGTGCTTACTTAATCACTATAAAAACTGATACCAATAAAACGGCGAATGCCAAATTAATTAAGAAATAAAACCATGTTTAAGAAAATTATTTTAATTTTTATTTTCCTGATTTTTAATTTGGGAAAATCTCAGATTGAAAGGAACTACGGGGATACCGCTCAGCCTGTGCCTTCCGCATCATCCTTTTCATCCTATGTAAATACCCCTATCTCATTATCTACCGGAGTTCCCAGTATTGGAATCCCTTTATTGTCATTGCCAACGGGAAATAAAGACTTTGAAATTACTTCCTCACTAAGCTATCATCCCTACAATACAGGACAAGATAAACCGGCTAGTGAAGTAGGTCTTGGCTGGTCATTATTTAAAAGTGGAGCTGTCATTTCAAGGATAATTAATGGAGCTGTCGATGAATTCAATTATGATACTACGAAATCAAGTTATAAAAAGAATTTATTTGATGATATTTACTACTATGATTTACCTGGTAATTCAGGAAAGTTCAAATTTGTCAGAGATACTATTAACAATACTTTTACATTGAATAATATTTCGGGAAGTAATGTTAAAATAGAATATACTAGAGATTCTAATATTGCGACACTTGTTCTTAACTCTTTTAAAATAACTGACAGCAAAGGATTTAAATATGTTTTTGAGGATTATAGCATCGCAAGATCTGATACAAGTCCTAAAGGCTTTAATTATAAATCTGCATTCTATTTAACAAGGGTTATTGATGAAAATAATATTACGATAGCTACTTTCAATTATCAGAAATATAGTAAAAATGTAAGCAGTACTAGTAATATACTTTTATATCAGAATTGTAAAACGGAAAGTATTTCTACTTCCTATGGAAAAATCACTTTTGAAAATCTTTATACAGGTATTAGTAATGATGATCCTTACATTATAAGAAGTCTTAGTTTATGGGATATGTCCTCTCATCTTATTACCAAATATACATTAGATTATGAAAGTTTTTCCAGTACTAGTTACCCAAACAATGTCAATCAAGGAAAAAGAACTCTGCTATCAATTTTAAAACTAGATAGAAATCAAGCCCCAATCGAAAGTAGACAATTCACATATGATGAAGTGGGATCAGAAACCAAATATGGAGCTTCTCCAAACCCTAATGAATATGGAAATTTTCTGTGTCCTGATAACACAAAAATGAACCCCAAAACCTACACATTAGGCTTACTCAAAAAAATGACTTTACCAGAAGGCGGATATGTTGTATATAATTTTGAAGCTAATGAAGTGTATGAGAATAAAAGTAACCCCCAACTTAATACAAATCAGATTACCGATCCTGCTTTACAGTATTTAAGTACTGCTAATACAGTAAATTACAATACAAATAACAGTAGAAGCTACACATTCCAGGTCTCAACAACAAAAAGATTTTTTATTAAGCTTTTGATTGATGAGGTTTACGAAATCATTAATATCCATGGCAATATCATTATTCCGCCAACCTATAAATTATTAAGATCATCAGGAAGTGAGGCTACAGGAGTTGCCAATGGCTGCTCAGAAAATGTAAAATACTATGATTTAACTCCCGGAACCTATACATTCCAAATCAGTGGAAATGGAAACGGAAGTATTCAAAATTATACAATCACTAACTTATCTGCTCCCTATAAGAATACGACTCAATCAAAAATAGGAGCCCGCATTGCCAATATAAAATATTATGATGCAGATAACACTGTAAAAAAAGCGATGTCTTATCAATATGATTTATTTGATAATAGCAGCTCGAGTGGTAAATTATTTTCCGGTGAAGTATGCAATGAAGAAGCAGGAAATCTAAATGAAACAGTATTATATAAAAATGTAAGAGAAATATATGAGGGAACTTCGGGGAATCTGGGTTACACCCAATATTATTTTAAGACTTCGGATGACTATACAAGTACTGTCAATCTCTATAAGCCTTATTATAATATTACTTCTACAGGCCTTTTGGCGAAAAAAGAAATGTATAATCAGCAAAATCAGATGCTTTCCAGTGAAAGTACAGATTATGTGCTTGATGAAATCAATGGGGTACAGGAATATATTATCTGTGGTTTTTATAAATCTAAAAGCGCATGGTTAAAATCAACTACAACAACATCTAAAACATTCTATGCCAACGGAAGCAGTTTGGAAGACCGTACTGAGACAGTTTTTAACGCTTCCAATTTTCAACCGGCTTATACAAAGAATATTTCCCCCGAAGGAAAAATTACTGAAAAAAGTATAAAATACCCTTCTGATCTGTCGAATACCCGTTTGATCAATGCCAATATGCTTTCTGTTCCCATTCTGTTAGAAACCAAAATAAACGGAACTATCACCAGCAAAGGAGAAACAAAATATGATTCTGCTGATCACCTCAATCCATCCTCAGTGATTACTTATGATTTGAAAAACCTGGCCCCTGTTACGATAATGACATTTAATAAATATGACAGTAAAGGAAATCTGATGGAAATTACAGGAAAAAATGGTATTCCTACCACTACAATATGGGGATATTATCAGACCCAGCCTATTGCCCAGATTACAGGAGTTACTTATAGCCAGATAGCTGCCCTGCCATCTGTTATTGCTGCGGTAAATGCATCTAATGCTGATGCCGATAATCCCGCCAATGAAGCATCCCTGTTACAAGCTTTGGAAAACCTACGTAAAGATCCGGCATTACAGTCTAAGCCAGTGGCTGTCTATACCTATGATCCTTTGATTGGTACTACACAATCGGTTTCTGCCAATGGAATAAAATTAACCTATGTATATGACATATCAAACAGGTTAATAAAAACAATAGATTCAGAAGGTAAAACGATTAAAGAATACCAGTATAACTATAAACACTAATACCGATGAAAAGAATTTTAAATATATTCAGTATTTTATGGATATCAGGGTATTCTTACGGCCAGACCCTAAATGCCACAGCTACTGAAAATTATGTATACAGCAAAACCTGTCTTGATGGGGACTGTATTAAAAAGTCAGAAACCATACAATACTTTGATGGTCTGGGAAATGTAAAGCAAACGGTAGCAATTAAGGCTACGCCATCCGGAAAAGATATCGTTAATTATATTGAATATGATGAATTTGGAAGACTCGCGAAAGAATATCTTCCGATTCCGCAAAATAGTACACAGAATGGAGCTTTTTATTCAAATCCGCTAGCCAATGCTCCTTCCGTATTCGGACAGGAGAAAATCTATTCCGAAAAAAAGTTTGAAAATTCTCCCTTAAGCAGGGTTGATAAGATTACTCCTTTAGGAAATGATTGGGCACTCCATCCCGTTCAGATGGTGTATAGTGCGAATATTGCCGGAGAGGTGAAAAAATATACGGCTACTAATGCCTGGAATAATGAAGCTACTTATTCTGAATTGGTTGACAGTGGAACTTATGGAGCTAACCAATTGATGAAAACCATATCAGTAGATAATGATAATAATACGACCATTGAATTTAAGAATACAGCTGGACAAACTATTCTTTTGCGAAAGAACGATGGTACACAGAATGTTGATACTTACTACGTTTACAATGATTTTGGGATGCAGGTTTTTGTCATTACTCCGTTGGCTGCAAAAGCCACAGTAGATCAGAATGCATTGGATAATCTTTGCTATCAGTATCGTTATGACAGTTTGGGTAGACTGGTAGAAAAGAAACTTCCCGGCAAAGATTGGGAATACATGGTGTATGATAAAGCTGACAGACTTATTCTTTCCCGTGATATCAACATAAAGCAAAACAACCAATGGCTGATGACTAAGTATGATGAGTTTGGAAGACCCGTCTATACCGGATTTTTAACCGGCGGAGACAGGGCTGCAAGACAAAACGACCTGAAAAACCTCATTGTCACTGAAAAAAGAGATACCACCGGTTTTTCAAGGAGCGGAAGTACCGTTTATTATACAGAGAGTTATTTCAGCGGTGAAACACCGGTAATTCTCAGCGTCAATTACTATGATACTTATCCTCAGGGCACTCCTGCAAAGCCTGCTCCTATTTTCGGGCAGGATGTCATTTGGGATAATATGAGTGTTTCCCAAAATACCAAAAATCTTCCTACGGCATCTTATGTGAAGAATATTGATGATAATAACTGGACCTATAACTGGACCTGGTATGATGCTAAATCCAGAATTATAGGAAGCCATACGATCAATCATTTGGGAGGGTATACGAAAACAGAGACCAAGCTGGATTTTGCCGGTACTACAGTTCAAAGTAAGGTTTATCACAAAAGATTACAGAGTGATCCCGAAAGGATTATCACTCAGTTCTTTGACTATGATAATCAGAACAGGCTGTTGGTACACAGGCATCAGGTTGATAATAATCCAATTGAAATTCTGTCTCAGAATGAATATAATGAATTATCTCAGCTGAAAAGAAAAAAGGTAGGCGGAACAGCTCCTGCCAGCCCTCTCCAAAGTATAGATTATGCTTATAACATCAGAGGTTCCCTTATTAAGATTAATGATCCTGCTAATCTGAATGGTAAATTATTCGGATACGGAATTAAATATAACAATCCGGAATATAGTAATGTTAGTTCAGGAAAATACAATGGTAGTATTGCCGAAATAGACTGGCAGAATGCTTCGGAAAATGTTCAGAAAAGATATACCTATACTTATGATGGGCTGAACAGAATGAAAGATGCAGTATATTCTGAACCTGCTTCCACCACACCGTTTAACAATTATTATAATGAGTACCTGACGTATGATGTGAATGGAAACATTAAAACATTAAAGAGAAATGCCTTTCCTGTATCCGGAACAACAGCTACACAAGTAGATGATTTGGTATATGATTATACCGGAAACCGTTTGACCAAAGTAACAGAGAATGCACTGAATGACACAGGCTATGAAGGAGGAAATAACACTATTACTTATGACCTGAACGGAAACATGAAAGATATGCCGGACAAAGGAATACAGTCTATCACCTATAACTTTCTGAACCTTTCTAACGGGTATAGCATGCAGCAGACAAACGGATTGGGTCAGCTGCTTAACAGTACGATGAGCTATCTTTACCGTGCAGACGGAACCAAGCTGAGAAAAACCTATTCCAGCGCACCACCAAGAGGATCTACTACCACCCGTATCACAGACTATCTGGACGGTTTCCAGTACAGCTACACGGAAGGAGGCGGAATCTGCCTTGAGTGCAGAACAGAAACTGCTTATGAGCAACAAGCTTATAAAAATGCATCATTTGTATTTCCCGGCACACCAACTCCGGAGTGGAAGCTTGATTTTGCAGCGACCGCGGAAGGCTATTACAGTTTCACCGAAAACCGTTATATTTACCAGTATAAAGACCATCTTGGAAATACCAGGGTAAGTTTTGCCAAAAGCAGCAAAGGCGCTCCTGAAATTATTGATACCAACAATTATTATCCTTTTGGGATGAATCATATCGCTGGTTCGTTCAGTCCTTCAGGTTTCGGAAGTTTCTATAGCTATAAATATAATGGCAAAGAACTTCAGGAAAATGGAATGTATGATTATGGGGCAAGAATGTATATGCCGGATTTGGGAAGATGGGGAACCACAGATCCATTAGCAGAAGGCTTCAGAAGATTTAGCCCTTATCACTATGGGGCAGATAATCCTGTTATGTTTATAGACCCGGATGGGATGAGAAATGTACCTTATGACGGTGGAATTATCAGTAACATTCCTGAGGGTTCCTATTGGTTTTCCGGGATGAACGGAAGTTTTACGCCCGAATATGTAGAAAAAGGCGGCCTTGGTAAACGTACCGGTGGGGGATCTACAGCAACTAACATCATCATTAATTTTTTAAGAGGAGATGCAGGGCATCTGGGGAATTTAGTTAATAATGATTTTGAAAAAAATGGTTGGCATGTGATTGATGCTTCAAGCTTAAAAGATGCTTTAGAAAAATTAACAGCATATTTAGGGAAAAACCTTGCCGATAATATTTATATTAATGCCCATGGTTTAGCCAGTGAACGTTATGTGCTTGATGAAAATGGTGAAGCTACTCGTGATCCAAGCTCCGGTAAATATATAATGGTAGGAGATACAGGCTTTCATACAGATAATGATAAAATTTTAGGAAGCCATATGCAACAGTATACATCTGATAAAAGTAAATTGGCTGCGGAAACAAGAAACAGTATAGAAAGTTTTATTGGAATTGCCAAATATGTTAAAGAAGGTAAGAATCTGATTATGGGATCATGTTGGTCTGTGAGGTATGATGATCTTTTTGGTGCAGGAATTTCCTCAATTGCTACATCAAGAGATGTTTTTGTGAATAGAGACTATTCAAGTAACTATATTGCTAAAGGTCAAAAAAATATTCCATTTCAAAATTTTATAAATTATAATCAAACTTCTGAGGAAAATTATCTCAAGGGTTGGGTTTGGTATAGAGATGGCGTAGCTACACAAAGAAATTTTAATATTATAATGACAAAATATGGAGTTAAAACAATTAAATAAAATAATAATATTGGTGGTCTTTACTATCAGTGTAAATATCTTCTCTCAATTGAAAATGATTGATATAGAAAATAAAAAATTTTCTATTAATTCAAAAACACAAAAACAAAATCTTATAAAAATATCTGATGATAACAACTATAGTATTTATTATATATTAAATAGAAAAGATTTTCATTTAAAAAAAGGATTAGGAACTAATGGCATTGCAAAGATTATTTTCTTTTCTAAAAAATATAATAAAGGTATACTTGCTAATTTTGAACAGATGGTATTTCATACCAAAACAAATATCTATAATTTCAGTTTGCGTACTGGTTCTCACGATAACTATATGTTTGTTTCTTCAATGGCTATACTAGATAAAGATTTCAATTACGAGTATTTTATAAAATATCATTACATGCCACTACCTCCACCAAAAAATGAAATTTATAAAGCGTGGATTACCATACAAGACACTCGAAATTTTTGTAATGTATCAGACATTGATCTAAAAGGAAATATTGTTTACGAAAATATAGATGATATTTTAAGTAATATTTCAAAAGTTCCTAAAGAGAATATCTCTGAAAAAAAATGTAATCCTGTAATTTATGATATTGATCTGAAAGATTTTTTTCCGGAAAAGATAATTAAATAGACTTTTAGATAGAATAGACACTACAAAACCATTGCATTGCAATGGTTTTTGGATAACCAAAATAAAATAAAGGAGAAATCAAAGCGTGTAAAGTGGTGAAAATAAATTATTTAAGCACTTGTATTAAAAGATCCATAATCTTGGAAATACCAGGGTAAGTTTTGCCAAAAGCAGCACAGGCGCTCCTGAAATTATTAATAACAACAATTACTATCCTTTTAGGATGAATCATATCACTGGTTCGTTCAGTACTTCAGGTTTCGGAAGTTTCTACAGCTATAAATATAATAGCAAAGAACTTCAGGAAAATGGAATGTATGACTATGGTGCCAGAATGTATATTCCGGATTTGGGAATATGGGGAGCGGGTGATCCAGCAGGAGTCTTTGATATTGGTGGGCAAGTGATGAGTAATTGGCTCCCCCCAAAAAAAATAGGTATCTTGCAATGGCTGCTGGAGCTTTAGAAACCATGACTAGCAGCTAAAGAAGCGACAGGTACTTATTATTCTGTAGCTTTTGAAATGAAACTTGCAGAAGGTTCTTATCCAGGAGTTTATAGAAGAGGTCATTTCCGCGAGGCAAATAAAGCACTTGAAGCAATGATGAAGACAGACTCAAAATTTGCCGCATCAATCGATGAATTGGGTATAGTCCTACCGAGATCACCAGCTGGATTTATATTAGGGAAATCACCTAAGAAGTGGGGCTGGTATCATCATGTGGATGATGGTATTAAAACCACAACATACAATTGGTAGTTCATTTTGGAAGACTATGCATCCGGGAAATAAAGGTGGATTTTAAATTTTGGGAAAATAAAATTTATG
>NZ_WJHU01000039.1:0-353 GCF_033712365.1 Chryseobacterium sp. JV558 | reverse complement strand
CTCCCTCAAACTCTACCACTCTCCAGCCCCAATCGCCACACCCCAAACAAATGTTTAAAATTTTCCCTACTGCGAGTCAGTTGATTAGGCTTAAATATTACGAAACGGTAAATTTTATGTTAAATAAAGTTGCGGGGTATGGTAGAAGTTTCTATCTTTGCCCCACTGAAAAACGAAAGATGTTCAGTAAGCGCAGAAGAGCTTTTAGATAAGCAGAAACATTATAAAACTTCAAAAAGAGGCAGACGAAAAACTTTAATTTTTTTATCAAAAAGAGTTGTGAGTTTAAAAAGAGTTTGTATCTTTGCAGTCCCAATTAAGGGAGCGCAGGAGTAAAGAGATTGAGGGTTATG
>NZ_WJHU01000038.1:0-364 GCF_033712365.1 Chryseobacterium sp. JV558 | reverse complement strand
CATATTCCACACCTGTATCAATGCCTATACCTTCTGGCATTGGAAGTACTTTTCTGTCTATCTTTCCGTTTGAGGTCAATGGGAATGATTTTAATCTTAAAAGGTATCCAGGAATCATATACGAAGGTAGACGTTCTGATAAATAAGATCGTAGTTCACGAACATTGATAAAATCATCACTGGTATAGTATCCTATCAGTTCCCTGGAACCTTCGGTATCTCCGTAAGCAATCACTACGGCATTATTTATCTTATCGTGGGAAAGAAGCCCAAGCACAACATCATCAAGCTCGATACGGTAACCACGGATCTTTACCTGATCATCGTTCCTGCCCATGAACTCAACATAACCCTGGTAGTTCCA
>NZ_WJHU01000037.1:0-367 GCF_033712365.1 Chryseobacterium sp. JV558 | reverse complement strand
AAACAAATGTTTAAAATTTTTCCTACTGCGAGTCAGTAGATTAGGGTTAAATATTACGAAAGGGTAAATTTTATATTAAATAAAGTTGTGGGGTATGGTAGAAGTTTCTATCTTTGCCCCACTGAAAAACGAAAGATGTTCAGTAAGCGCAGAAGAGCTTTTAGATAAGCAGAAACATTATAAAACTTCAAAAAGAGACAAGCGAAAAAACTTTAATTTTTTTTATCAAAAAGAGTTGTGAGTTTAAAAAGAGTTTGTATCTTTGCAGTCCCAATTAAGGGAGCGCAGGAGTAAAGAGATTGAGGGTTAGAGGAGAGTTTAAGGTTACTTAAAAAACTTTAAAATTTCTTCTAAAACATTTGGTCAT
>NZ_WJHU01000036.1:0-391 GCF_033712365.1 Chryseobacterium sp. JV558 | reverse complement strand
GCTGGATGCAGATAATATTGGTCTTTATGATGACTTCTTTGATTTGGGAGGCCATAGTTTGAAAGCGACACGTTTATCCAGCCAGATCATCAAACATCTGGGTGTTCAGTTAGCCCTTACAGACTTGTTCCGGTATTCTGTTTTACAGGATCAGGCTCTTCTGATCGATAATTCCCAAAAGACAATTTTTGCATCCATTCCCCAGTCGCCTGTCCAGACAGATTACCCATTATCTTCCTCGCAGAAGCGAATGTGGATTTTGAGCCAGTTCGAGGCTGGGAATTTGGCCTATAGCATTCCATCGAGCCACCATATCCATGGCTCTCTGGACCTTGTAAGCCTTGAGGAATCCTTCAGGCGCATCGTTTCACGTCATGAAATTCTTCGTACA
>NZ_WJHU01000035.1:0-421 GCF_033712365.1 Chryseobacterium sp. JV558 | reverse complement strand
GTGCCCTCCCAAATCAAAGAAATTATCATGTATGCCTATTGGTTCAATACCTAACAATTCCTGCCAGATATCAACCAGGATCTTCTCTGTAGAAGTTTGCGGAGATACATATTCCACACCTGTATCAATGCCCATATCTTCTGGCATGGGAAGTGCTTTTCTGTCTACCTTTCCGTTTGAGGTCAATGGTAGTTCAGCCAGTTGCATATAATATCCCGGGATCATATACGAAGGTAGACGCTCTGATAAATAAGATCGTAGATCACGAATGCTTAACGAAGATTCACTCACATAATACAAAATCAGTTCTTTGTTCTCAGATGAGCCTTCACTGGCATGAACAAAACAGTTCTTGATCAGGGGATGCTGGCTCATAACCTGTGCGATCTCTCCAAGCTCGATACGGTAACCACGGATCTTC
>NZ_WJHU01000034.1:0-452 GCF_033712365.1 Chryseobacterium sp. JV558 | reverse complement strand
ACTCCATATTTGCGAGTGCAAAAGTAAAACTTTATTTCTTATTGACCAAATGTTTTAGAAGAAAATTTTAAAGTTTTTTTTAAGTAACCTTAAACTCTTCTCTAACCCTCAATCTCTCTACTCCTGCGCTCCCTTAATTGGGACTGCAAAGATACAAACTCTTTTTAAACTCACAACTCTTTTTGATAAAAAAATTAAAGTTTTTCGTCTGTCTCTTTTTGAAGTTTTATAATGTTTCTGCTTATTTAAAAGCTCTTCTGCGCTTACTGATCTACTCTTGTTTTCAGTGGGGCAAAGATAGAAACTTCCCCAATACCCCGCAACTTTATTTAACATAAATTTTACCTTTTCGTAATATTTAACCCTAATCTACTGACTGGCAGTAGGAAAAATTTTAAACATTTGTTTGGGGGGTGGTGATTGGGGCTGGAGAGGGGCAGAGTTTGAGGCTT
>NZ_WJHU01000033.1:0-458 GCF_033712365.1 Chryseobacterium sp. JV558 | reverse complement strand
TATGTCATTTATACTTCCGGTACCACAGGTCATCCCAAAGGTGTTATGGTTGAGCATAAAGGGGTTGTGAATCTGTGTTTCTGGCATATAGAAACCTTTGATGTTGATGTGCATACTAAATCGACCTTATATTCTAATTATAGCTTTGATGCTTCAGTATGGGAATTATTTCCCTATTTATTAAAAGGAGCGAGTCTGTATATTGTTCCGTCAGCACTGCGTCTTGATTTAATAGGGCTCAATAATTTTTATGAAGATTCTGGCATTACCCATTCGTTTTTGCCCACTGCTTTATGTGAGCCTTTTATTCAGATAGAGAATCACTCCCTGTCTTATTTATTTACCGGAGGAGACCGTTTGTTAACTTCTAATACGAGTAACCATTATAAGTTGGTAAATAATTACGGACCAACTGAAAACAGTGTAGTTTCGACCAGTTTTACACTTTGTCAGAGACT
>NZ_WJHU01000032.1:0-507 GCF_033712365.1 Chryseobacterium sp. JV558 | reverse complement strand
TGTAGCATGTGCATGGTAAAGAGACAAAAGCTCACGGATCATAACCTGAAGCGACCATCCGTCACTGATGATATGGTGCATGCTGTAGGCCAGAACCAGTCTTTCAGGGGAAAGACGGAAAAGACCTGCTTTAAACAATGGACCATTATATAAATCGAACGCTTCGGTGATATACTCAAAGATCTTTTGTGATGATTCATCAGCTTCATTACGATCCTGGAAATCAAAATAGGACACGTGGAATTTATCCGGATCAGGATCAAGAATCAACTGACGGATATCACCCTGATCATTGGACCTGAACACCGTACGTAAAGACTCATGACGCACGATCAGATCCCAATAAGCCAATTCAAAAGCTGACTGATCAAAACCTGAATCAAATTCATACACCCCGTTTACATTGTAAGCAAGGTTAGCATCCTCAAACTGGCTCAAAATCCACATGCGCTTCTGCGAGGAAGATAATGGGTAATCTGCCTGGACAGGCGCCTGAGGAATAGAGGC
>NZ_WJHU01000031.1:0-682 GCF_033712365.1 Chryseobacterium sp. JV558 | reverse complement strand
ACTTTTGGAAAGACGATGAAGTCCTGCGGTAACGGTTTTATCAAAATGCGTATGGTAGGTACTCCCTTTATAGCTCTTAACTACAGGACGAGGGTAATCACCAGCAAGATTAAGCACTGGAAGATCTCCTGAGAATTCCCCCAGCCAGTACGCTTTCATTTCATCGTAATGGGAAGTAGAATTCTCCATTATCTGCCACATAACATAATCCTTATATTGGATACGAAGAGGCAATAAACCGCTTGCCGTGCCAGAAACATGTGCATGGTAAAGAACCAAAAGCTCACGCATCATAACCTGAAGCGACCATCCGTCACTGATGATATGGTGCATGCTGTAAGCTAGAACCAGTCTCTCAGGGGAAAGACGGAAAAGACCTGCTTTAAACAATGGACCATTATATAAATCGAACGCTTCGGTGATATATTCAGAGATCTTTTGTGATGATTCATCAGCTTCATTACGATCCTGGAAATCAAAATAGGACACTTGGAATTTATCCGAATCAGGATCAAGAATCAACTGACGGATATCACCCTGATCATTCGCCCTGAACACCGTACGTAAAGATTCATGACGCACCATCAAATCCCAATAAGCCAATTCAAAAGCTGATTGATCAAAACCTGAATCAAATTCATACACCCCGTTTACGTTGTAAGCAAGGTTAGCATCCTCAAAT
>NZ_WJHU01000030.1:0-707 GCF_033712365.1 Chryseobacterium sp. JV558 | reverse complement strand
AGCACTACCCATGCCAGAAGACATGGGCATCGATACAGGTGTGGAATATGTATCTCCGCAAACTTCTACAGAGAAGATCCTGGTTAAGATCTGGAGTGATGTTCTGTCGCTGGATGCAGATAATATTGGTCTTTATGATGACTTCTTTGATTTGGGAGGGCATAGTTTGAAAGCGACACGTTTATCCAGCCAGATCAGCGACCGGCTTCATGTACATCTGGGTCTTAAAGAGCTTTTCAGACATACGAAGCTTGGAGATCAGGCTCTTCTGATCGATAATTCCCAAAAGACAGTTCTAGCCTCTATTCCTCAGGCGCCTGTTCAGGCAGATTACCCATTATCTTCCTCACAGAAGCGTATGTGGATTTTGAGCCAGTTTGAGGATGCTAACCTCGCTTATAACGTAAACGGGGTGTATGAATTTGATTCAGGTTTTGATCAGTCAGCTTTTGAATTGGCTTATTGGGATCTGATCGTGCGTCATGAGTCTTTACGTACGGTGTTCAGGGCGAATGATCAGGGTGATATCCGTCAGTTGATTCTTGATCCTGATCCGGATAAATTCCACGTGTCCTATTTTGATTTCCAGGATCGTAATGAAGCTGATGAATCATCGCAAAAGATCTCTGAGTATATCACCGAAGCGTTTGATCTGTATAATGGTCCTTTATTTAAATTAGGTCTTTTCCGTCTTTCCCCTGAGAGAC
>NZ_WJHU01000003.1:0-771433 GCF_033712365.1 Chryseobacterium sp. JV558 | reverse complement strand
TGAGGGTTTGAGAGTAAGAGGTGGGAATGTATGATACAGAGTGCTGGATTCGGGATACGAGGTGCGGAGTGCAAGCGAAGGTGAGGGATTTCGGGGTTATTGTAATTAGTGCATATAATAAAGATGTAAGTTTTGGCTAAAGCTGGAGGAAAAAGATTCTTTGATCAAAAACGGGCTCCCTTCGGCTAAGCTCAGGAATATAGCCTGTTCTAATGAAGGAGTTTCTATTATGAACCACAGATGACACAGATTTTCGCAGATGATGATGTATATATATGTATACAAAGGAAACCATTTTGATGGAAATGGGTTAAAGATTATCTGCATTCATCAATTATTATAGATTAACCGCAGATGACACAGAATTCCGTAATCAGGAGGGAGATTGTCTTGACGAAAACGGCTAAATAGCGTTCTACTGGATAGAATAAACCCGGTATCTGTAATCTAAACCTCAGAACACGAAACCCGCAACGCCAACCTCGAATCCCACAACTCATAATTCATAACTTATAACTCATAATTCATCTCCTCTCCTAGCCCTGATAGAAATGGTTACCCCGCAGCTTGCGTGGAAGAGCCGATGAGTTTGAGCCAAGGAAAGCAGGGCGCGAGGAGTAGGAATGGATAGCAGGAGAATGCTCCTTAAAAATATTCGAGTACATACTATATATATGATACGTTGAAAACAAGTAGCAGCGGAAAGGTTATTAAGACAACTATTGAAAGCAGTTCTTATTTATATCATATATATAGGATCAATTAAATTATGATCAATCAAACAATCTCAATTGCTGATCGCGGGTTCCTGTAAAGTTAGCTGTTGAGAGCTTTGGAAATTCTTTACCATCGAAAAACTTCTTTCTGCCGATCTTAAAAGTTGTATGAATCATTTCAGCGATATTACCTTCTCCCCTTTGTCTTTCAAAATATCTTTTATCACCAAGCTTCCCACCTCTCATAGAACGGATAAGATTTAAGACTTTTTGTGCTCTGTCCGGAAAATGAGCTTCTATCCAATTAACAAAAACAGGTTCAACGGTATCATTTAACCTTACCAGGGTATATCCGAATCCTAAAGCTCCTGCATCAGAAATGGCTTTTAATATATTCAGCGGTTCATCGCTGTTGAGCCCGGGAATAATAGGAGCTACCATTACGTGTACGGGTATATTGTTTTCGGAAAGAATTTCTACGGCTTTTAATTTATTTTTTGCAGAACTCGTCCTCGGCTCCATCTTTCGTCTCAGTTCTTCATTGATGGTGGGAATACTTAAAGACACTGAAACGAGATTTTGCTCTGCCATTGGTTTTAAAATATCAAGATCTCTTAATACCATGGCATTTTTTGTCAGAATATTGACAGGGTGTCTGTAATCGAGACAAACCTGCAGTATTTTTCTCGTGATTTCAAATTGTCTTTCGGCCGGCTGATAGCAGTCTGTATTTCCGGATAGCAGAATTGGGGCTGCTTTATAGCCTCTTTTTTGAAAAAACTTCACCAGTAATTCGGGCGCATTTTTCTTTACCATGATTTTTCTTTCAAAATCAATTCCAGCACTATAGCCCCAGTACTCATGGGTGGGTCTTGCAAAGCAGTAGGAGCAACCATGTTCACATCCCTGATAAGGATTCACGGAATATTCCATCGGAAGATCTTCGCTTTTCACCTGATTAACAATTGTTTTGGGAAAAACTTCGGTAAAAGAAGTTTTTACAGTTTCGAAATCTTCATCTTCAGGTTCATAGGTATACCTGTCGAAACGATTGATAACGTTCCGCTGAGCTCCCTGACCTTTTATGAAATCTTCGTTTTGCATTCTTGTGTAAAATTAGAATGGAATTTGTATAAAATAATGAGTTTTAACATTAAAGTTTTCCACAAAAAAAATCCAACACTTTCAAAAGCGATGGATTTAAACATAATTAAATATATTTTTTTACTACTTCAGTGCGTAAAATTCGACTCCATGAGTTTCATCTTCTTGATTCTTTTCATCAAAGTGTCTGTGATAGTCCGAATAGGAATCACTATATTTTTTATCTTTTTTAGTCAATATTTTTTTTATGCTGATTAAACTTAATACTGCCAAAAGACCAACTCCTCCTGCCAGTAAAACTCCAACTTCTTTTTTCATATTTTCTTTGATTTAATATTGTTACCATTGCAAAAAGTATACCTATTTATTTTTTTTAAATTATAAATTTTGTTAACATTAAACTTTATTTTTATAAAAATTATAATCTGCTATTTTTCTTATATTTAAAGATTGTAATGGTTTAATTATTGTACTTAACAAGAAAAATATTATTATGGAAAATCCAGAAAACATCGACAGAATGACGACCTTAAGCGAAGTCATGAAAACGCTTTCTGAAAGGGGAATACAGAGAGAATTCAGGATGAATGAGAATTGTGAAATGAAGTTTGAAAATTCTGAGAAAGTTTATCAGCCTGCAGAATTGGTGATTTTAAAAACATATCGTTTTGAAGGAGACAGCAATCCTGATGATAGCGCAGTGCTTTATGTAGTAAAAGATGGTGCCGGAAACCGTGGGATGATTATAGATTCATACGGAGCAGACAGTAATTATCCCGGAGAAGAGTTTGATAAGTTTCTAAGAGATATTCCTATATTGGAAAGTGATGAGTTCAATTTTTAAACTGAACCTATTCTATATTAATTCTTTAAACCATTAAGCTTAATTTAAAAGGCTGTTTGTTTCTAGACGATCGTTACATCTTAATGGTTTAAAGAAATTATTCTCCGGAATTTTCTTTTTTCTTGAATATATTGTTCAGAAAACCTTTCTTTTCCTTTTTTTCTACTTCCGGTTTCGGAGCCTCTTTTTTATTTTTGATCTCCTGCTTTATTTCTTTTACAGACTGTTTCATATCTTTCACGGAAGAAACGGCCTCTTTTACTTTTTTTTCTGTCTTTTCTACATTTTTACCAATGAGCGTTTTCTTCAATCCTTGTTCAATTCCTTTCCAAAACAGATTAAAGAAAGATTTTGTCGGGTCACGTTCTACATTTTCGACGGTAACGGCTTCAGGGAAACTGCCTGAATTTGATTTCAGAAAAACATTGGCAACGGCCGTGAGAAACCCTTTTTTCTCGTGATTATTCTTATTGAGTACCGCAATTTTCAGATCTTTATGTTTAAGATTAAAGGTTCCGTGTAATCCTGCAGGATTGCCTTTAAAATTAAAAAGCATTTCCTGAATTGTTCCTGCTGTAGCCGTCACATGAAGATAAGGTCTGATAAACGGGTTGATTCCACTGGCGGGAAGATTTGTAGTTTTCCCTGAAATGTTAAAATTATCGTTCTTATCGGCAACATCGAAGTTCCAGTTTACGGAAAGAGGTGACAGATTCATGAATGAACAATTGATTTTAATGTCCATTTTTGTGGGTTTTCCCTTTATTTTAGCAGAATTCAGGTTTCTGACATTCATATTAAAGTTACTGAATATCAGTTTTCCAGGTCCCATACTTTCCGGAGTGTCTTCTTCATAGACCAATACTGAGTTTTTCAGATCAAGATTATTGATGGTCATCGGAATTTTAATGGATCGCAGCATTTTGGAATACAATGCTTTTATTTTTGGATCGTCTTTCGGAATTTTACTCCTGAAAATATTGGCATCTGCCGACTGGATCGTGACATGGGAAGCGTTCACCATTTTATGATGAGAAAACAGATCCCACGTTCCTTCTGCAATTATTTGTCCGGCTTTTATATCATACAAATCTCTTTCAACGGGGATCATTTTGATAAACTGTGCTCTCGAAACGAGAGGTTTCATTGCAAAATTATTGACTTGAACTTTATTTTTATTAAGCTTAAGAAGCCCTAAACTCATGTTGTAGAACTGTGTTTTGTAAGCCAAATTCCGAGTGGTGAGATAATAATCTTTAACCTTAAAGGATAACCCTTGTTGATTTGGCTTGGGCGCTAGTTCAATAGCATTAAGTGTGGCATTCAAATCATGAAAAACCACGGGCTCCTTTCCGTTATCATAGGTAATATTTGAATTTTTCAAAGACATTTTCCCTATAACAACAGATTGTATGATGCCGGGTTCCGGAGTTTTATTTTGCTTCTTCTCCCCTGCTTTGACCGTTCCATTTACATTCTCTAGAAGAACATCTTTGAGATCAAGGTTTATTTTTTTATTAAGAAATTCAAGTTTATTAATATTAAAAGCAATGTGATTTGTCTTTATATCTGCTGTTGTTTTTCCTGTTGACGGAGTTTCTGATGTCAGCAGAACATCCATGATTTCTCCGCTTTTAGGGCTCAATGCAAAACTTCTTATAGAGATATTTTGATGATTGGAATACTGGATATCTTTTCCGGAAAACAAAAAATCTTTATATCCGATAGGAATTATCTGTTGTGCGCTTTCTTTATTAAACATCAGCTGATTGATATTCAGATTAAGATTTCCAACAGACAAAAGTTTATTTCCATCCGGTTTATTGATCTGAACTACAGCATTATTCAGTTTTATATTTTTTAAATCAACCTCAAAGCTGGAGTTTTTATTATTTTTTATCGCTTTTACCCCTGTATTATACACTGTAAAAGAAGGATTTTGAAAGTCTGCATTGGCAAGCGACACCTTATTTTTAGTCAAAACCACATCTTTGAATTCCATTTTTGGAACATTAAATTCAAATAACTGGGGCTTTTTAGGATAAAACTTTTTAAACTGAGTGAAAGAAAGAAGCGGAGTCATCCTGAAATTTTCAACTGACATCTGTCCGTCACTTGTATTGATCCTACTAATGGTAATGGCATAGGTTTCATCGGGACGGAAAAAGAATTTCTCTCCTTTAATGCTGTATCTGTCAAAAACTACAGGAAGTTTATCTTCAACAGATTCTTCTGTCATTTGTAAGTTTTCTACAAACAGATCCAGTTGGTCCACAGATAAAAATTTTTGCTTTGTATGCTTAAAAACGGCAATCTTACCACCATTGATTCTTATATTTTCAAATAAGAACGGACTTGTCTTTTTTCCGGTTTTCCTATCAACCGGTTTTGCAAGGATGATATTTAAATTAGGTTTTGCCAGCAAGAGATCTGAAGAGCTTATTCTTTTATTAAAAATAGCATCATAGATCCCAAAACGGTTTATTTTAAGAGTATCAATAGTTCCCTGCAGTCCAATAACGTCGGTATTTTGAGGATCTTTACTATTGACAGAAATTCCGGAAGCAAAGATATTTCCGGTACCTAAATCTACATCCAGGGTTTTATAAGAAACTTTATAATTGGTATTCTTTTTTATGTATTCCGGAAGCTGGGTTTTAAGCCATATATTCAGTCCGAAATTCGCAGCAAGAAGAATTCCTGCCAGGATTCCGAAACTTATCAATAGTCTTTTAACCCATTTTCTCATATTTTGTAATTTGGTTTTATTTTTTCATTGATCAATTCCTTATTTCAAGGTCAATCACATAGCCTTCATGTCCCCTTACATTGATGAAATTTCCTCCTTCAAATCCAAGATACTGTCCTTTGATTCCTGTAAGTTTTCCAGTAAATTCAGGTTTTTTATCTAATGTAAATGAAGTCACCTTTGCTGGTTTTTCAAAAGGATAATCGAACATCCACAATTCCTCGCCCTCACTATAGAATTTCTGAAAATCTTCGGGGAAATATTCTTTTATCTTCTGTCTGAAGTCCGCAAGGTCTATTTCTCCTTCAAAATCATCCTGCAGCATTTTTCGCCAATTGGTTTTGTCTGATAAATGATCTTTTAAAGCCACTTCTATCATTCCTGCTTCATAGCGGTTTTCTGTTCTTGCTATAGGTAATGCAAAAGTTGCACCCTGATCAATCCATCTCGTAGGAATCTGGGTATTTCTCGTGACTCCAACTTTTACGTCCCCGGTATAAGCCAGATACACCGTGTGCGGCTGAAGCTGAATTTGTTTTTCAACCTCCAGATCTCGTTCTGCAACTCCTAAATGTGCTGTAGAAAGCTCCGGACGGATAATGGTATCACTTGCATAAGGACTTTCAAAAAAACAGCTTTTGCAGAATCCCATCCTGTAAATAGGTTTATTTTCCCCACAGTTTACACACTGGAATCCGGTATGCCTGACACTTAACTCCTTTCCAATCAACTCATTCATATGAATCAGATCCCCTGAAAGATTGAGATAGTATTGGATTGGCTTTGCATCGTAACTTGTCATCTTTAAAATTTGCCCTTGAAACTGCATATTATATTTATATTACTTTTTTAAGTAAATTTAATGATTATATTTTTCAAAAAGTAAAATTTATATTTTTGTACTCATAAAAAATACAAATGGTTTATCTTGTAACAGGCGGTAGTGGGTTCATCGGATCTCATTTAATTGAACGATTATTAAGAAATGGACATTCTGTCATAAACATTGACAATTTTGATGATTTCTATAACTATCAAGTAAAAATTAAAAATACTTTAGAGTCAATTGGTAAAATTTCGGATTTTGAATACTCAGACAAAGAGACTGATATCCGCCAATTGATTTCACTTACTCATTCTGACCAATATTCCCTCTATTGGCAGGATATCCGAGACCAGAAAGGTCTTGAAAACATCTTTAAAAGCCACCATATTGATATGGTGATTCATCTGGCTGCACTTGCTGGTGTACGCCCTTCCATTGAGCGTCCTTTAGAATATGAAGAAGTAAATGTAAGAGGCACAATGAATCTTTGGGAACTGTGTAAAGATTTTAATATTAAAAAATTTATTTGTGCCTCCTCGTCAAGTGTTTATGGAAACAATGAAAAAGTTCCTTTTGCGGAAACAGACAATGTAGACAATCCTATATCACCTTATGCAGCTACCAAAAAAAGCGGAGAAATCATAGGACATGTTTATCATAATCTATATCATATAGATATGATCCAGCTTAGGTTCTTCACGGTATATGGACCAAGACAAAGACCAGACCTCGCAATACATAAATTTGTAAAGCTCATTTCAGAAGATCAGGAAATTCCTTTTTATGGTGACGGAAATACTGCCAGGGACTATACTTATATAGATGATATTATTGACGGCATTACCAAGTCTATCCTTTATCTGGAAACCAATTCCGGGGTTTATGAAGTGCTTAACCTAGGAGAAAATCAGGTGATCACTTTATCTGAGATGGTTGCCACTATAGAAAGTGTATTGGGAAAAACTGCCACTAGAAAAATTCTGCCAATGCAGCCCGGAGATGTCACAAAAACGAATGCAGATATTACAAAAGCAAAGGATTTAATAGGGTATAAACCGGCCACAGACTTCCAAAATGGCATAAAAAAATTTGTGGAATGGTTTTTGAGAAAACGACATTAAGTAAATTGCTGACATAGCTGCCATTCAGTTTGTGACAGTCGTTTATAAGAAAAAATTATAAAAAGAATTGAAAATCAAGTATAAAAAAGTTTATTATACAACCTATTTTTATACTTTTGCAAAAAATTAGAAAATTATGTACTGGACATTAGAATTAGCTTCATATTTAAGTGACGCACCTTGGCCAATGACAAAAGCAGAGCTTATTGACTACGCGATCAGAACTGGTGCACCTATGGAGGTAGTAGAAAACCTTCAGGCAATCGAAGACGAAGGAGAGATTTATGAATCTATCGAGGAAGTATGGAGCGACTATCCTACTGACGAGGATTTCCTTTGGAACGAGGACGAATATTAATAAAGCGATAAGCTTTAGGCTGCGTGCTTAGAGCTTTTTTGCCCTTTTTTATATATTAATTCACACGATAAGCGTGTCATTTAAAACGCTTAAAGCATCTTGCATTAAGCATAAAGCAAAAAATTTATGAGTTTTTTAAACAAAGTTCTTAAAGGGTTTTTGGGAGACAAAAAAGCGCAGGACCTAAAAGAAGTAAAAAAAGTTGTAACAAAAATCAAGGCTGTAGAACCTAACATCCAACAATTGACGGATGATGGGCTGAGACAAAAAACGGCTGAGTTTAAAGAGAATATAAAATCTGCAACCAGCAAGATCACAGCTCAAATAGAACAGACAAAAGAGCAGATAAAAAATTCAACGAACGTTGACGAAAAAGAAGCTCTTTTTTCAAAAATTGAAGTTCTAAAGAAAGAATCATACGAAATTGAAGAGAAAGTTCTTATCCAGGTTCTTCCCGAAGCTTTTGCATTGATCAAAGAAACGGCAAGAAGATGGGCTCAGAACGGAGAGATCCGTGTAACAGCAAGTGACTGGGACAGAGAACTGGCTGCTGCAGGAAAAGATTTCGTTAGTATTCAGGGAGACACAGCTGTTTGGAAAAACTCATGGGACGCTGCCGGAACTCCAGTAGTTTGGGATATGGTCCACTATGATGTTCAGTTTATCGGAGGGGTTATTCTTCACAGCGGTAAAATTGCCGAGATGGCAACCGGTGAAGGTAAAACTTTGGTAGGAACATTACCTATTTACTTAAATTCACTTCCGGAAAGAGGAGTACACGTTGTAACCGTGAACGATTATCTTGCAAAAAGAGACTCCGCATGGATGGGTCCTCTTTATCAGTTCCACGGAATGTCTATCGATTGTATCGACAACCACCAGCCGAACTCAGACGGAAGAAGAAAAGCATACAACTCAGATATTACTTACGGAACCAACAATGAATTCGGTTTCGATTACCTGAGAGATAATATGGTGACATCACCTTCAGAATTGGTACAAAGAGAATTGAACTTTGCTATCGTGGATGAAGTTGACTCTGTATTGGTAGATGATGCAAGAACGCCATTGATCATTTCCGGTCCGGTTCCTCAGGGAGACAGACAGGAGTTTGATGTTCTTAAACCTTCTATCGACAGAATTGTTGAAGTACAAAAGAAAACTGTTTCTGTTATTTTCAACGAAGCGAAAAAATTAATCGCTGCAGGAAATACAAAAGAAGGTGGTTTCAAATTGCTTCAGGCATACAGAGGTCTTCCAAAAAACAGACAATTAATCAAATTCTTATCGGAAAGCGGAAACAGAGCATTGCTTCAGAAAGTTGAATCGCAATATATGCAGGACAACAACCGTGATATGCCGATCGTAGATAAAGATCTTTACTTCGTAATTGAGGAAAAAAACAATCAGGTAGACCTTACAGACAAAGGTGTTGAATATATGTCTCAAGGAAATTCTGATGCTAACTTCTTCGTTCTTCCTGATATCGGGACTGAAATTGCTGAAGTAGAAGCTAAGAATCTTTCTAAAGAGGAAGAATTTGAAGCGAAAGAAAGACTTTTCTCTGACTTTGCTGAAAAATCTGAGCGTGTTCACACAATGAGCCAGCTATTGAAAGCATACACATTATTTGAAAAAGATGATGAATATGTAGTAATTGATGGCGAGGTAAAAATCGTTGATGAGCAGACAGGACGTATCATGGAGGGACGTCGTTATTCTGATGGTCTTCACCAGGCAATTGAAGCAAAAGAAAATGTAAAAATTGAGGCTGCTACTCAAACTTTTGCAACAGTTACGCTTCAGAACTATTTCCGTATGTACAACAAACTTGCGGGGATGACTGGTACGGCTGAAACTGAGGCTGGAGAACTTTGGGAGATCTACAAATTAGACGTAGTGGTAATTCCTACCAACCGTGTTATTTTAAGAGATGATAAACAAGATTTAGTTTTCAAAACTAACAGAGAAAAATACAATGCAGTAATTGAAGAAATTGAAAAATTAACCGCAGCAAGAAGACCTGTTTTGGTAGGTACAACTTCTGTTGAAATCTCTCAATTATTATCAAAGGCACTTCAATTAAGAAAAATTCCGCACCAGGTATTGAACGCGAAACTTCACAAGAAAGAAGCAGAAATTGTAGCAGGAGCAGGACAGCCGGGAGTGGTAACTATTGCAACCAACATGGCGGGTCGTGGTACGGATATCAAGCTTTCTAAAGAAGTAAAAGAAGCAGGAGGTTTAGCTATTATCGGTACTGAAAGACATGATTCAAGACGTGTTGACAGACAGCTGAGAGGTAGAGCGGGACGTCAGGGAGATCCTGGAAGTTCTCAGTTCTATGTATCTCTTGAAGATAACCTGATGCGTTTGTTCGGTTCTGAGAGAATCGCTAAAATGATGGACAGAATGGGTCATAAAGATGGTGAAGTTATTCAGCATTCTATGATCAGCAAGTCTATCGAAAGAGCGCAGAAAAAAGTAGAAGAGAATAACTTCGGAACAAGAAAGAGACTTCTTGAGTATGATGACGTAATGAACAAACAGCGTGACGTAATCTATAAGAGAAGAAAGAATGCTCTGTTCGGAGACCACCTGAAGTATGATATCACCAATATGATTTTTGATGTTGCCAATTCTATCGTTGCGAAAGGAAAAGCTAATGGAAATTATAAAGATTTTGAATTTGAAATAATCAAGCATTTCACAATGGCTTCTCCTGTTTCTGAAAGTGATTTCAGTAATAAGCAAGTTCCAGAATTAACGGATATCTTATTCAAGGCTGCTCAGGAAGATTACGCAATGAAATTGAACTTATTGAAAGAAAAATCATTCCCAATCATTGAGAATGTATACCAAAATCAAGGTTCAATGTTCAAAATGATCCAGGTACCTTTCACAGACGGACACAAAACAATGACTATCGTAGCTGATCTTAAAGAAGCTTATGATACGCAGTGTGAAAGTTTGGTGAATGACTTCGAAAAGAATATCACATTATCAATCATTGATGAAAACTGGAAGCTTCACCTTCGTGAGATGGACGACTTAAGAAGATCTTCACAAGGAGCCGTTTACGAGCAGAAAGATCCGCTTGTTATCTATAAGCAGGAATCTTTCCACTTATTCAGTGAAATGATCGACAAATTGAACAAAGAAATTATTTCTTTCTTATACAAAGGAGAAATTCCAGCTTAAGAAAAATTTAATAATATCATCTAAAAACCGCTCTGGCATTGGCCATAGCGGTTTTTTGTTATTCAGTATATAATAATTTTATGATAAATATCAATCTCATTATTTATTTAGAACAGTTAAAAATAATATATTTGCAGAAAATTTGACTTTCATGAAAAATGTACTAATCTGTGCTTCTGTGCTGGGATCCGTAGTGACCTTTGCTCAAAAGAAGGATTCTGCTGATACTAAAAGCATTGATGAAGTAATTATCAACACTTATGTGAAAAAAGACAGTGAATACTCCAACAAGATGCCTTTAAAAGCAATAGAAGATCCACAAGTATATTCTTCAATTGACAAAGGAGTTCTGGAAAACCAATTGTTATTTACCGTAGATGATGCATTCAGAAATGTTGCAGGTGCACAGAAAATGTGGAGTGCAACGAACAGAGCCGGAGACGGAGGAATCTTCCTTAACTTAAGAGGTTTTGTAGCTGGAAATTCTATCAGAAATGGTATGGTAGCTCCGATTACCACTTCAATGGATGCTATTAATGTAGAAAGAATTGAAGTTTTAAAAGGGCCATCTGCTACATTATTCGGAAGTAATGTAACTTCTTACGGAGGTGTTATTAACAGAGTCACCAAAAAGCCTTTTGAAACTCTTGCAGGTGCTGTTTCCGTAGCAGGAGGAAGCTATAACTATTACAGAGTACAGGCAGACGTCAATGCTCCTCTTACAAAAGATAAAAAATTATTATTCAGATTAAATACAGCTTATACTAATCAGGGAACTTTCCAAAGAACCAATGCAAAGAATTCTTTCTATGCTTTCACCCCATCTATTACTTACCGTCCTACAGATAATTTAGAGATCAATGCTGAACTGGAGATGTTTGAAACCAATTCATATCCTGAAACGGCTTTCTTCTTCTATGTTCCAAGTGCACAGCTTGGGGCAGACAGTATGGACAAACTGGAAAAATTTGGTTATAACTATAAGCAATCTTACACCGGAGAAGGCCTTAAAACTATTGGTAAAGCTAGAAACTTCTTTGGACAGGTTAACTATAAGATTAATGAACATATTAAATCTTCTACGAATGTAAGTACCTCTTATTCTTACTCTGACGGATTTAATCCATACTTCTATTTTGCTCCGAAAGGAATGGTAACAGGAGTTCCAACAGATACAGAGTTAGGAATTGTAAGAGCTGATCAGTCAACCAAAGACAGCAAAAGAACTTATTTTCAGGTTCAGCAGAACTTTAATTTTGATTTCAATATCGGAAGTGTAAGAAACAGAACTGTTGCCGGTTTCGATTATATGAGACTTAATGACAACCAATACTTTATGTTCACCAATTTTGACTGGGTTCCTTTCACAGGTACAGACTATTCTAATATGAACGGACAGACATTGGGAGCGATGTATGACAACCTTAGAAATCAACCTGATTTTGAGAAAAACAACACCTATATAAACGCTGGTAAAAAGGACACTTATAGTGGTTATATTTCTAACGTTATTACACCAATAGCCGGTCTTAATATTCTTACTTCATTACGATACGAAACGAATAACTACAAAGGTGGCCAGGTTGGGCAAAATAAAACAGCTGAATACAAGCAGGGAGCATGGTCTCCAAAGTTTGGAGTTGTTTACCAAATTCTTCCTGAGAAATTATCCGTATTTGGAAATTATCAGAACAGTTTTACTGTAAATGGATATTATACTTCAGATAAAACCGGAAACGTAACACTTTCAACTCCTGAAAGAGCCAATCAGTTTGAGGGAGGTATTAAAACGAACCTAATCAAAGGAAGAGTTACTACAACTTTAAGCTACTATAATATTCAGGTAAAAAATACACTTCTTAATACTGATGAAATGACAGGAACAGGACAGGCTGTACAAAATCAGGCAGGTCTATTGAGAAGTCAGGGAGTAGAATTGGAAGCAAACGCTTATTTGATCAAAGGGTTCTCTGTAATCGCAGGAGTAAGTTACAACGATATGAAATATACTGAAGCGGATGAAACGGTAATCGGAAGAAGACCTGCTACAGCATCATCGCCATGGTTGGTTAATTTCAATGCAAGTTATCAGTTCCTTGACGGAAAATTAAAAGGACTTGGATTTGGAGTTGGAGGAAACTATGCAAGCGATAATAAAATTGTAAACTCTTCAACAATGGGAACTTTCATCCTTCCGAAATATCTGGTACTGAATGCTAACGCATTTTATGATACTAAAAAATTCAGAATCGGGGTAAAGGTAGACAACTTTACAAACGAACATTACTGGAGCGGGTACACAACAGCAAATGCTCAGGCCCTTGCCAACGTATTAGGAAGCTTTACTTATAAATTTTAAACTGTTAAAGAATAAATTACTCCCCTTATAAACAATGAAAAGAATAACAATAGGAGCTGCATTATTAACATCTATGTTCAGTTTTGCACAGGAAAAAAAAGACACCATCAAATCCAACGATATTGAAGAAGTAATTGTTAACGGAAGGTATTATCAGAAATATAAACTGAATGAAGTATCGGGCTCACTAAGAATTCAGACGCCTATTCTTGAGCTTCCTCAGAATGTACAGTCTGTAAGTTCGCAGGTTCTTGCTGATCAGATTACATTGAACATGTCTGAAGGAATTGTACGTAACGTCAGTGGAGCAAGAAAAGTAGAACACTGGGATAATGTCTATTCCAATGTCTTCATGAGAGGAGCCAGTATTGCTACTTTCATGAACGGAATGAATGTTTCCTCTACATGGGGACCCATTAATCCTGATGCATCTATTATAGACAGAATAGAATTTGTAAAAGGACCAGCCGGATTTATGGGTTCTATGGGAGATCCTGCCGGGTTTTATAATGTTGTAACAAAAAAACCTACCGGAAAATTTGCCAATAGTGTTCGTTTCACTACAGGAAGCTATAATCTTTTCAGAGGAGAAGCAGATCTTGACGGGGTTCTTGTGAAAGACGGAGTTTTAGATTACCGCATCAATTTGATGGGAAGCTCCAACAATTCATGGGTGGAAAATGATAAAACAAGCAAAATCATTGTTGCTCCATCTATTACTTTCAGACCTACAAAGACGACTGTATTTACAGCTCAGTACAACTATCAGTACTTAAAATTTAATCAACCGGGAGCTTACCTGATGTCTAACGACGGATATGCTTCACTGAATGTACATACCAACTTTAATGATCCCAACTTCAAAAAAACTGAAGTAAAAGATCAGAGTTTATTCTTAAGCTTAGATCAGAAACTTTTTAAAGATTGGATTTGGAGTACACAATATGCTTATATGGATCTGAATTATGACGGAGGTTCATGGTGGGGAACTTTTGATCCGGCCAATAAAAATGTTTTAAACAGAACATTAAGCAACTGGCAGGCAAAAGGAAAAAACCACATTTTTCAGACGTATGTAAGAGGAAAACTTAATACCGGAAATATTGTTCATAAAATAATTGCAGGGTTTGATTATGGAGACAGAAAGTATAATGCTGATTTTTCATCTTTTGCAGGAGGACCTTTCCCAATTGACATTTATAATGTGAATTATGGTGTAGACCCTACAAAACTTCCTTCTTCTGACTTTTATAGCTTAAACACCTCTGCTCCATTTTATAATGACCAGGGAGTAAAATATACCTCTTATTATGCTCAGGATCAGATTGAAATGTTTGATAATAAATTGAGATTAACATTAGCAGGAAGATATACAAGCGGTAAAACCTATTCCGCATATCCTAACCTGAGCCCGGGAACTCCTATTGTACCCGATACAGCTGGTGAGTTTACACCAAGAGTTGGAGTGAGTTATTCTATTAATGAAAACTTCTCTGCTTATGGAATTTATGACAAAACTTTTACACCACAATCCGGAAATGGGATTAACCAAACTAAAATTACAGATCCTTTCAGAGGGCAGAATATTGAATTCGGACTGAAGAAAGACTGGTTCGGAGGAAGATGGAACACTACTTTTGCCGTTTACGAAATCAGAAGGCAAAATATTCTTGTATCAGGAAATGCAAACGAAAACAATGGAGTTGCTTTTCAGGTTGCTACGGGTGAACAAAGAGCTAGAGGATTTGAAACTGATATCAAAGGAGAAATCATCAAGGGGTTGAATATTATTATCAACTATGCTTATACAGATGCAAAAACCATCAAAGACACAGATCCTACAAGAATTGGAATTCAGTCTCCCGGTAATGCAAAAAATGTACAAAATACATGGGTAAACTATAGGTTTGAAAACGGTCTTATGAAAGGCTTTGGTATTTCAGCAGGTTATCAGTATCAGGGAGGAAGACAGTCCTGGTTTGGTGTGAGTGCCACAAAAGATCAAAGTCTACCGGATTATTTTGATACCAACTTCGGAGTTTCCTATACTGCTAAAAAATTCGATGTTAACTTTATGTTGAATAATGTTCTTAACAAAAAACTTTACAGCGGATACAGAGGAGATGGAGGAGAATACGCATGGATCTATAATGCTCCGCGCAACTGGAGAGTATCAATAGGATATAAATTTTAAAAAAATCAAAGGTTAGCCCCTCACGGGGTTAACTTTTTGCTATGAAAAAGCATCACCATAAAAAGAAGGTTTCTTCAACAAAAAAATGGTCTGCCAAACTCCATCTGTGGTTTGGTCTGTCTGTTGGCATCATTGTATTTATAGTCTCTCTTTCGGGGACTTTATATATTTTTAAGGATGAAGTACAAAACAGTCTGCGTAAAGAAGCTATTTATGTAAAAAAAGAAGATCTCGGGAAAAAGGCGTTATCCCTTAATATGCTTCGTGAGAAAGTATCACTGGAACTTAACGAAAAACATCCGCTAAGCTCGGTAGAAATCCCTTTAGACAAAAGCAAATCCTATCGTTTCCTTTATTATGATAAAAGTAAAAAAGGCTGGAACTATTTTCAACAGGTTCTCATCAATAAGCAGGCATATGTAAATCAGTATACCGGAGAAATCATTGCGGTGTATGATGAAAAATATGATGTATTTAATATTCTGAAGTATATCCATTGGGGGCTTCTACTCAATTCCGAATGGGGGCCATTTACTGTAGGAATCCCGACCGTTCTTTTTATCATCATGCTGATTACGGGAATCATTCTATGGTGGCCTAAAAATAAAAATGCAAGAAAAGGACGTTTCTGGTTCAATTGGAAAAATATAAAAAACTGGAAACGTAAAAATTATGACCTTCACAATGTATTAGGTTTCTATGCCTCATTCATTGCCTTATTGATGAGTGTTACAGGAATTTATTTTGCTTATCCGTATGTAAAAAACACCTTTAACCTGGCCATATCCGGTTATTGGGAAGCTCCAAAAGAAAAAGAAATCAAGTCTCCGGATTCATTGATGGTGAAAAATGAAGCTGTTTTTGATCTGGCCGCCGCACAGACAGAAAAATTGTATGCAGGCTCATCCAGCTTCAGAATCAATTTAAACGGAAAAAATAAAAAAGGAAAAGAACTGAAGAACCTTCCCGTTACCATCTATGGACAGGACGGAAGATTCAGCGAAAGAAATCTGCTGACATTCGATAAATACTCAGGAAAGCTACTCGCCAACAAACCTCATCAAAAACTGAGCAACGCCGAAAAATATGCCAATGCTAACTATGATATCCACACAGGATCCTACTTTGGACTGTTTGGAAAAATCATCTGGTTTATTGCCGGCCTCACATGTACATCACTTCCTGTAACCGGATTTCTGGTCTGGTGGGGAAAAAGAAAGAAACAAGGAAAGAAAATATAATGAAAAAAGCGCTTTTATCAGCTGCCTGTTTAGGAACTACTACCGTTTTTGCCCAGGTAAAAGATACATTACAAACCCAAAATGTGGATGAGGTTGTTATGACTGCCTCAAGAAAAAAAGAAAATATAAAAGAGGTTCCAAGCTCTATCACCATTGTTGGAGAAAAACAGATTCAGTCTCAGCTGACTGTTAACTCTGATATTACGAGCATCCTGCAGTATACAGTTCCCAGTTTAGGAACCAACTCAGGACAGACTTCCAATTCGGGACAGACTTTAAGAGGACGCCAGGTTTTGGTTTTGATTGATGGGATTCCACAGTCTACTCCACTTCGTAACGGAGCAAGAGATCTAAGAACTATAGACCCTTCAGCTATCGAAAGAATTGAGGTGATCAAGGGTGCTTCTTCCATCTATGGAAATGGTGCTGATGGTGGTATTATCAATTATATTACGAAAAAAAGCAAAACAGATAAAAAAATCTCCGGAATTTCACAGGTTGGTCTTACAGGACAGTCTTACGGAGGTACTTTAGGAGTAAGAGCCAGCCAGCTTTTAACCGGAAAGATCAATAAATTTGACTATACCCTTTCATTAGCCTACGAAAGAACGGGATATACAAAAGATGGAGACGGTGTTTTGATAAGTCCTACTTACAGCATTGCCAAGATGGACAACTACAACGGATTGCTTAAAATAGGATATGATATCAATGAAAACCAGAGAATCGAGGCTTCTTATATTGGCTATTCATCAAGATCAGGGTTGAATGTAGGATTAAAAACAGGAAAATATGGTATCACTCCTACGATTGGTGAAGGAGTAGGAAAAGGGTTGGAAACAACTCCTCAGGGAACTCCGAAAAACCATAATATCAGAGTAAGCTATGACAACAAGAACCTGTTTGCAGGAACTTCTTTAAATATTAACCTTTATTATCAGGATTTTAAAACCGTTTACGGATACAGTGACACTTTCTTTAATGGCGGCCAATCCAATGTTATTTCCCAGAAAAAAGGAGCAAGAATCAATTTAGACACACAGCTTTGGAACTCAGCAAATTCACAAGGAGAAATTATCTATGGAGCTGATATCCTGAACGATCAGACCGTACAAAAACTGGAAGACGGACGTTTCTGGACTCCTAATATGAACATGACCAATATAGCTCCCTTTGTATTGGCAAAAATTGATCTGTTCAAAAAGTTTACCATCAAAGGAGGTTTCCGCTACGAAAATATCAAAGTGAATGTAGATGACTTCAATACACTTTCCTCACTTAAAAGTGATGGAACATTTACTACGAGTATTCCTGTTGCAGGTGGAAAGTTAAGCTATAATGCGTTGGTAGGAAATATCGGTGTTCGTTATAATATTGAACCTTATATCAATCTTTTCGGAAGCTTTTCTCAAGCCTACTCTATCAATGAATTAGGAAGAATTCTAAGAACCTCAACTTCTGAAACAATTAAAAACCTGGAAACAAAACCTATCATTGTCAACAATTATGAATTGGGAGCAACAGGACAACTTTCCAGCTGGCTTAATTATGAACTGACTTCTTACGTAAGTACATCCAAACTAGGAGCTTCATTCGTACAGAGCCCGGACAGAGCATTGATGATTCAGAGATCACCGGAAATTGTATATGGAGTGGAAGGATTTTTACACTTTACTCCTGTAAAATGGGTTCAGTTTGGTGGAAGTTACAGCTGGATGGAAGGGATCACTTCTATAAAAGATGACGGAGATTATTCTGCAAAAATCAACAACAGCAGAATTTCTGCGCCAAAAGTTTTAGCTTATGTTCAGGCAAGACCTGTTCCGGCTTTGTCTGTTGGTTTTGATATGCTTCATTCTTTCCAGCAAAACAGATTCGAGCCTAATGCGAAAACAGGATTGTATGCTTATGGTGAAGGATATGTTCCAGAATATACTGTCTTTAATTTCAAATCAAGCTACGAAGTGAACAACAACTGGAGAGTATCATTAGGGATTGAAAATATTTTCAACAAAGTATACCAACCTGCCATTTCATGGTGGACAGCAAGAGACAGTGACTTCACCAATGCATTGGGAGCAAGAGGAACCTTTATGATTGAATATAAATTTTAATTAAACTAAATAAAAAGTAAAACATATCTTTGTTTCACTTTTAGCTGTATATGAAGAAAAATCATCATCAAAAAAAGAAACCGGGATTCTTTAAAAAATGGTCTGCCAAGCTTCACCTTTGGTTCGGACTGGGAATAGGTTTTCTGATCTTTATTATCTCTATTACCGGAGCATTGTATGTTTTTAAGGATGAAGTGGAAAACTTTACCCGAAAAGATGTCATGTACCACCATGAGCAAAATATTGAACAGAAACAGGTGCTTCCTATCAGAGTAATGGAAAAAGCTGTTGCAGAACAGGTCAAGGAAAAATATCCTATCCACTGGGTCAATGTTCCTATTGACAAAAAGATGTCCTATATGTTCTTCTGGTATGAGCATAATACGGATGCCTGGAATTATTTTGATGAATTTCCGATCTATAAACAGGCTTATGTAAACCCGTACACCGGGAAAGTACTGAGAGTTTATGATGAAAAAAACGGATTCTTCAATATTGTAAAAATGATCCACTGGAGCTACCTCCTGAAACAGGATTGGGGAACATATGTCGTAGGAATTCCGGTAATCATTTTTATCATCATGCTGATCTCAGGGATTATTCTATGGTGGCCTAAGAATAAAGCAGCAAGAAAACAGCGTTTTGCCTTCAAATGGAAAAATATTAAAAGCTGGAAAAGAAAGAACTATGACCTACACAATGTATTAGGGTTTTATGCATCCATTTTTGCTTTGATCTTCTCCATTACAGGACTTTTCTATGCATTTTTTGTCGTTCAGGCGATGATCTATGTACTATTTTCAGGAGGAGAAACAAAGTACCCGGACTTTTCCCATATCAAGACAAAAGCTCCTATTGAGCTGAGAACAGAGGGAACACTGGATAAAATTATCAATACTGTACAGACAAAATATCCGGATTCCTATGGTTTTGCTATAGATTTAGGACACCCACATATGGATGACCACGAGCATCCCAACTTTGAGGTGTATGTGAAACATCTTTCTTATTCTTACCATAAAAGCAGCAGTTTAATCTTTGATGAAAATTCAGGAGAATTGCTACATACTCATGATCCGAAGGACAAAAACTTTGGAGAAAAGGCGGTGAGCGCTAATTATGATATCCACGTAGGAGCTATTTTAGGACTTCCTACCAAGATCATTGCTTTTATTGTAAGTCTTATCTGTGCCTCTCTTCCGGTTACCGGATTTATGATCTGGTGGGGAAGAAAAAAGAAAAAACCGTTAAAAACAGCTTAACATATTAAATAAAACCCAGTTAATAATCCATTAATACAATCTTTTTTATAATTTTAGCCCCTAGAATTTAATAATAGAAATGTCATTAATAGATTTATCAAAACAAGTTGCCCTTGGAGTTGACATCGGCGGAACCAATACTAAGTTCGGAATCGTAAACCACCGTGGAGAAGTTCTGGATAAAGGAAACCTGAGAACTGATGCTTATGATAAAGTTGAAGATTTCATCGATGCTTTATATGAAAGTGTTCGTCCAATGATGGAAAAATATGGTACTGAAGCACACTTTGACGGAATCGGAGTAGGAGCTCCCAATGCAAACTACTATAAAGGAACCATAGAACTAGCTCCCAACCTTCCATGGAAAGGGGTAATTCCTTTTGCCGAGCTGATGACAGCAAAATTCGGTCTTCCTTGTACAGTGACCAATGATGCGAATGCAGCAGCTTTAGGCGAGATGCTTTTTGGAGCAGCCAGAGGAATGAAAGATTTTATCATGATTACCCTGGGAACAGGAGTAGGCAGCGGAATCATTGCCAACGGAAACTTAATCTACGGACATGATGGATTTGCAGGAGAATTGGGACACACGATTGTAAAACCAGGCGGTAGAAAACACTGGAGTACAGGTTCTGAGGGAAGTCTGGAAGCCTATGCTTCTGCTACCGGAATTACCATTACAGCCAAGAAAATGAGAGCTGAATTCCCAGAATCTATGCTGAACCAGTATCCTGAAGACGAGATCAATTCTAAAACGGTATATGAATGTGCCATGAAAGAAGACCCAATTGCTATTGAGGTTTTCAGATACACAGGTCAGAAACTGGGAGAAGCCATCGCAAATTTTGTTATGTTCTCTTCCCCGGAAGCAATTCTTTTATTTGGTGGAGTAATCAAAGCAGGAGATTTTATTTTAAAGCCGGCTAAACTTCATATGGAAAGAAACCTTCTTCCGATCTTTAGAAATAAAGTAAAACTGGTATTCAGTGAACTTGACGAAGCAGATGCTGCCATCCTTGGAGCAAGTGCTTTAGTTTGGGAAAAATAACTGAAAGCTATTTAAATTATACAAAGCATCCTTTTTTAGGGTGCTTTTTTTGTTCACAGATTGCACAGATGATTGGATTGCATTTTCTTGTGCTTATTTGTGAAAATATTCGTGTTATTCGTGTTTAAATTTCAGCATAATTGAAATGCTTCAACTCTGCTCAGCATGACATTGCTAATACTAACTGCTTTACTATTATCTCCGTCATTTACCTTTAATATTTAGTTCGTAACAGTGTTTAAAATCATTTGCAGCATCTATCATTGTAATTTGAGTTTATGAGGCTAAAATCATGTTCAAATGAAAAAGTTTTTCATACTTTTGATTGTCTTTTTTCTCAATATACAGAATGGAAAAAGAATTTTTTAAATAAAATAATCAACCTTAGAATGGATAACAATAATTTAGAGCAAATTACTTTTGGTGGTGGATGTTTCTGGTGTGTGGAAAGTTGCTTCAATATGCTTAAAGGAGTAAAATCTGCTATTTCAGGATATTCCGGAGGACATAAAGATAATCCGACATATCAGGAAGTTTGTACAGGAGAAACAGGACATGCAGAAGTGGTACAGATCACTTACGATTCTTCTATTATTTCTTACGAGCAGCTGATGGATGTATTTTTCTTCCTTCATGATCCTACTCAACTCAACAGACAAGGAAATGATATCGGAACCCAATACCGTTCTGTGATTTACTATAAAGATAACGCTGAAAAAGCAAAGGCTGAAGAAGCTATCAAAGTATCTCAGGAATCGGGAAGATGGGCAGGAACTTATGTAACGGAACTGACTCAATTCGATAAATTCTGGGCTGCAGAACAATATCATCAGGGGTATTACAATGACAATCCTACTCAACCCTACTGCAGCGCTGTTGTAGGTCCAAAAATCCAGAAGTTTAAAAAATACTATGGAGAAATGGGAATGCTGAATGCAGAATAAAATTGACCAATTTTTAAATTTTGGCTAAAGCCGGATTGATTGTAAACATTTTATTAAACGGCTAAACGGACTAAAGTCCGTTCCTATTGATATCAAATGAATGGCTACAAACCGATATAAAATAACAGAAGCGAAGAGGAAATCTCTTCGCTTCTTGTTTACGCAAAAATAATTGTTATATGAAAAAACTAATATCCAGGGTTTTGACTAAAATCTTTTGAGGCATCAAGAGTTGCCTGAGGAATCGGGAAAATTCTTCTGTAAGGCTGAGTGGCTGCTTTGGCAGTTCCCGGCAGATCAAATTTTTCAAACCTGATCATCGCCTTTCTTCTGTACATTTCCCAATACAATTCGTATCCTGATTCTTTAAAAAGCGTATTAGCATCCAGAGAAGCAAGCGCAACTCCTGGAGCATTGTTCTTTAAAGCATCATTCGTTCTGCTTGTTCTTAATCTGTTAACATCAGCCAACGCTCCAGATACGTTTCCGTTTCTGAAAAAAGCTTCTGCTCTCATCATATAGATCGTTCCAAGTCTGTATAATGGAACATCCATTCCGCTTGTTCCGTTGTTTCCGTAACCGGGATCAAACTCAAATTTGAAGTTTCTTACCCCTCTGTTGATCTGAGCCTGTGTAAATACCGCTTCTGAAGGATTGTCAAAATTAAGTTCCGGAGTAAAATCTGCGGCAAGCGTCGTGTTTTTTTCGGTGAATAATTTATAGACCTTAATTCTTCCATCCGCAGTCAGGTCAAAGTTACCATTGGCAAGAATTTTAGGTCCATATTGCTGACCAACCTGTAAGCCTCTGTTGAAATGAAACCATGGTTTTCCTGTTCCTTCCACTTTACTTGTTGAAGGTACACTTACATCCGTTCCATCATTTCTGAACCATGTTCCGTCTTCATACTGATAGGTTCTCTGAAAACGAGGATCATCATGATTTCCGTTCCATGAATAATAGAATTCCGGTGTAACGCAAGAAGCATTGGTTCCTCTGTTATCAGGCGACGGCTTTTGAATTCTTTCCATAGACATATAGGCCAGATCATTGTCCGCATTTCTATTTGAATTCTTCTTCTGAACAATAGTAAAGATCATTTCCTTACTTGTATCATTGTTGATATCAAAATTGTGGAAGTAATTTGATTCTAAGCTAAAAAAGCCTCCATTAATCAACATATCAGAATACTTGATCACCATATCCATATCATTCCCTCCTCCACTTAAAGCCTGTTCCTTAAAGTTAAAAGTACCTGCTGTCTTGTTCTTTAAAACAGCTCTGTTTAGATACATATCAGCCAATAATGCATACGCTGCCTGTTTTGTAAACCTTCCTGCGTGGGTATTCTGGGTTTTAATATCTGCTAAGTTTGGGATAAGACCTTCCACTTCAGTAATTAAAGCATCAATGGTAGATTCCGCCTTTCTGATCTGAATGGGAGCGTTTAAGTTATCAGGATCTCTGTAAGGAGCCTGCCCATACAAATCAATTGTTGTATACGTATAAAACGCCAATAACCCTTTTGCTTCTGCCAAAAATAAAGTCTTATTATTAATGTTACTCTTGTTGATACTTCCTATAGCAAATATGGATTTCGTAATTCCTGAGTTCAACTGATTCCAGGTAGTTTTTACCACATCATTATTGGCGTCCCAGGTAAATTCGTGCATAGCTCTCCATTTTCCACCATCTCCCCAGTCACTTCCTCTGGTTGGTAATAGGGCTTCATCAGTAGAATATTCCTGTAACGCAAACACACTTCCATGGTCTACAAAAGTTCCGTCGCCAAGTTGTCCGTAAGCAGCAGCAAGAGAAGCTTCAGGGTCTGCATTTTCAGTTCCCATTACCTCATCAATTACTTTTTCATCCAGATTCGTACATCCCACTAAAGATATCACCGCGATGGACAAAACGATTTTATTTAGATTTAAAAATTTAGATTTCATGATTTCTTTTAACTTAAATTAAAATTTAATAGTAGCTCCCAAAATGAAAGTTTTTGCAGACGGATAAGTCGTGTAATCAATTCCTAACGACTGATTTCCCTGCACCTGCTTGTTGGTGTCAACAAGGGGATCATAACCTGAATAGCTGGTAATGGTCAATAGATTCTGTGCACTTACATACAGATTGATACTCTTCAAAAATTTCAATTGATTCATGTCAAAAGTATATCCTAATCTTACGTTGCTTAAGCGAATAAAGTCTGATTTTTCAAGATATAAAGAAGATAACTGCGGCTGATTGGCAAAGCTTGCCCCTGAATCATAATATTTCTTCAATACGTTTCTGTCTGACGCTAAATTATTGATATTCAAATCCAACGCAGTGTTATTTACTAAGTACCCTCCCGTTTGACCAATGAAAGAGAATGCAAAATCAAGCTTCTTGTATTTCATATAAGAATTGATCCCGAAAGTGAAGTTAGGAATAGCACCTTCGAAAATCTTTCTGTCATTCGGATCAATCTTTCCATCTCCGTTCAGATCTTCATATATATATTTTCCGTTGGCATCAATTCCTAAGTAATTGTACATGTAGAAAGATCCTGCTTCATATCCGTTTCTGTAGATATTTGCGGTAACGCCTGAAAGTCCTGGACCTGAAACTTCACCGGAATTAATTCCTGAGACCGGAAGATCTTTCACCACATTATTTACTGTAGCTCCATTGATATCAAGATTCCATGTAAAGTTTTCGTTTTTAATAATTTCTGAACCTAAAGAGAATTCAAAACCTTTATTAACGATCTTTCCGTCAGCATTCAGCCAGACAAAATCTGTAGGACTTAACGGAGTGGAAGGAATAAACAATATTGGGTTTTTGGTTGTCTTGTTATAATATTCCAATGAACCGTATAATTTATTACTGAATAGGCTGAAATCCAAACCAACATTCGTTTGTGCTACAATTTCCCACTTCAGATTAGGATTGGGTGTTCTCACCACCTGAACTCCATTGATCAGATTTAAGTTATCATATAAATAATATCCTGCACTTTGTGATAACAGATAACTTGCTTTTGTAATTTTGTTGAGAACTTCCTGATTTCCGGTTTCTCCCCAGCTTCCTCTTAATTTCAACTCATTGATAAATGAAACATCTTTCAGAAAATTTTCTTTTGAAATAGTCCAGCCTGCAGCAACTGATGGGAAATACCCATATTTATTGTTATCTCCAAAACGGGTAGAACCATCAGCTCTTAATGAAGCTGTTAAGAAATATTTTTTATCAAAATTATAATTTACCCTTCCGAAATAAGACTGCAGTTCATTTTCCTGGGAAGTTCCCGGCTGTGGAATAAACACATCTCCAGAATATCCAGGGTTAATTTCCGGCGAAATCCCCGCTCCCTGATTAACAAAGTTTCTTACACCCAGATAAGTGGCAGTAGCTTTAAACTTTTGATAAGAAAAACCTCCTAATACGCTGAAATTATGCCTTTTTAAACTAAGATCATAGGTTAAATAATGCTCCAAAAGAATATTATAAGAATCCAGATTGGCCTGTGAATAGATTCCTTTCGGGCTTCTGTCTGTAATGTTCGGGAACATGGTTGTATTTCTTTCCGATAAACTTCTGTCAACCCCTAAATTAAATTTATAATTCAATCCTGGTAAAATTCTCAGCGTTGCCTCAGTATTTCCTAATACTCTGAAAGTATTCGTTTTATCTTCGTAAACACTCAATAAATACAATGGATTGTAGTGAGCATTCATATTGAAATTGGTATAATTTCCGTTTTGATCATAGACAGAACGCGTAGGATTCGCCATTAAAGCATGGATAATAAGCTGCCCGTCAGACCCGGCATTTCCTCCATTTGGAATTCCTGTTTCTCTGATATCACTAGCAGTAAGATTTAACTTAACCTTTAATCTCTTGTTATCAAAGAAAGATTCTTCAGCATTCAAACGGGCGGTTGTTCTTTTAAAACTGCTGTTCAGAACAATACCATCCTGATCCATATGAGAAAGAGATGCAAAATAATTCCCTGTTTCCGTAGCTTTTGAGAATGAAACAGAATGATTGGATGAAACGGCATTCCTATAGATTTCGTCCTGCCAGTCTGTATTTCCGCCATGGTCATAAGATTTATCTATGCCTGCAGCTCTATATTGATCCGCAGTCATTAAGTCTAATTTTTTAATCACTGAAGAAAAGCCCAGATACGTATCATACGTAAACATCGGCTCTCCCTTCTTCCCTCTTTTTGTTGTTACTAAAACTACCCCATTTGAACCTCTCGCCCCATAAATGGCCGCAGCAGAAGCATCTTTCAAAACAGTGATGGATTCGATGTCACTTGTATTCAAAAAGTTAAGCGGATTCTTTGCGGTTGTATTCCCAAGTCCTATATTCGGGCTTTGTGCACTTACAGGATCATTATTCAGAGGAATGCCGTCTACAACAAATAAAGGTGTACTTCCGCTTCGGATGGAGCCGATACCTCTGATGGAAACATTCACTCCGGCACCGGGTTCTCCGCTCGACTGAACAATACGAACACCGGCGATTTTTCCCTGCATCAGATTATCAACGGAAATATTCATTCCTTCTTTAAAATTTTCGGCTTTCAGCTGGCTTACCGCTCCCGTTAAATCAGATTTTTTCTGAGAACCGTATCCTACCAGAGTTACCTCTTCAATAGAAGTTGAACCTTTTTTGGATTCTAATTTTACGGAAACCGAAGTACTGGAGATCTTCACCATCTGTTCTCCATATCCGTCATAAGAAATGGATAAGGTCTGCCCGATATTGGCCGAAATTGAAAAGTTCCCCAATGCATCGGTAGAAACAGTATCTCCGGTTTCTACAACAGTGACTTTTGCGCCTTCTATTGAAGAACCATTCTGATCCGTTACATTTCCGGAAATGGTTTCGTTTACCTGCGAAAACACAGGATAGTTTGAAGTAAATCCTTTAGCATCAGCTTGGTGGGCCACCAAAAAAATTAATGCAATCGGGATTAGCTTTTTAAACTTAAAAAAATTAATTTTGTGGTACATATCAATAAGTAAAGTAATTGCAAGACGTTACATTGCTTATCAAAAAGCCGCTGTTGTTCCCGCAACAGTGGTTTTCTTTTCAGGCAACGGTTAGTTTTTATTTCGGCATACAAAGTAAAAGGATCTACCACAAATCTATTTTAACATAATATTATCTTAAAGTCAACAAAATATAAATATCTCAAATTGAGATATTATAAACTTACTATATATCAAATATTTATATACCTCTATTTTTTCAACATTCACAAATTTTTAAAAATTACTTAACATAATATATAAATCATCCCCAACAAAGACTCCTTAATTTTGCATGTAAAATGTATCGAAATGAAAAAGGCGGTTTTTCTTGGCATTTGTTTATCTTCCTTCAACCTATTTTGGTCACAATCTCAGCAACTTGATGAGCTAAAGATCAATGAAATTCAGGTAATAGGTTCTCACAATTCTTATAAGAAAGCCATTCTGCCTGAAGTGTACAGTTATTTGTCACAAAAAGACACTCAGAACTCTTTACCGAAGATTCAATATGAACACATTCCTATTCCTGAACAGCTGGATCTTGGGCTTAGAAATCTGGAAATTGATGTATACGCAGACAGTAAAGGAGGAAAATATGCCCATCCCAAAATTCTTGATCTTGTAAAGACCAACGAATCTTTTGATCCTGAAGGAAAAATGAAAAAACCGGGTTACAAAATGATTCACATTACAGATATTGATTATCAGACATGGTATTATACCCTAGAAGAATGTCTGAAGGATTTGAAAAAATGGTCTGACAAACATCCTGATCACGATCCTGTTTTTATAACGCTCGAACCTAAAGATGGAAAGGCCAATCAATTCGGAACCGAACCTGAGCATTATACAAGCCCACTTTTTGATGATCTGGATAATGAACTGAAAAAGTACCTCGGAAAAGAGAAAATTATTACCCCTGATGATATCAGAGGATCTTATAAAACGCTGAACGAAGCTGTTTTAAATAAAAACTGGCCGAAAGTAAAAGACGTAAAGGGAAAATTCCTTTTTGTAATGGATAATAACGGAGAAAACAGAGATCTGTACGCCAAAGATCATCCTTCATTGAAAGGCAGGATGATTTTCACAAATTCTGCACCGGGAACTCCTGAATCGGCTGTTCTGTTCATGAATGAACCGAAGAAAGATGATACAATGATCAAAGACCTGGTAAAAAAAGGATACATCATCCGTACCAGAGCTGATGCAGATACAATGGAAGCAAGAAGCGAGGATTATTCAAGATTTGAAAAGGCAAAAGAAACTGGAGCGCAGATCATTACAACGGATTATTATTATCCCAGCAAATTATTCAAATCCAACTATAAGGTAAGTTTTGACAACAATACTTATGAAAGAAAGAATCCTTTGACAGGAAAGTAGTCCTGTTTTGCTGTTAGATTTATAATTGAGGAGGCTGTCTATGGACAACCTTTCTTTTGTTTAAACACTAATTCTTTTCACAAATGCCACAAATATCTCATTGAATCCAAATGGAGGGTTATGAAGTATTATAACTTTATTATTTCCTTCTTTTTCAAATCTATTTCAAAATGATCTGCCGGATCTCCATGAGAGAGTAATGAAAGTATTTTAAAAACTGATTGCAACTGCTTAATAAACAAGTTGTCTTTCGGATCATTTTCCTGATATAGTTTCTCCAATATTTGATATTGCTCCAGTCTTTCTTTTGGAATATCTCTTTTCGCCAGCTCATCTGCAGATTGAAATTTATATAAATCCAACAGCAAGTCATCAAAAGACCATTTTTTAAAGGATTCGGGCCTTATTCTTTTTTCTTTGAGCTGATCTTTATTTTGAATAAGCAGCAGGAGATCTTCTCCATTTAAATTTTTAGTTTTATCAATAAAATCTACTGGCCAGTCATCGGGAATCATTCTCAGCCGAACCAATTCTTTTAAATGAAAAAGCATAAAATCATGGTAGGATTTTGTTTTTAAAATGTCTTTATTCCAAAGTATTTTGGCTGTATCATGCTGTAAAGCTTCATATTCTTTTTCGTACAAAGGAAACAGCTCATCAAATCTGGGAACATTATTTACAACTTCGGTTTGGACCTCCATCCTATCGGGAGATTCTATGGTCAAAATTTTATAAGCGGGTAGATAAGCCGCCAATGACGGAACCTGAACATTTACCAAAACATGCTCACCCATTTTTCTGATTCCTGTATCATTGATGTGCATATGTCCTGCAAAATGAATCTGCAAACCTGCTTCAGCAAACATCTCTGCGACTTCTTCCTGCGGAACACGTTCCAACTGCCACTTTTTTTCTCCCAACAGGTTTTTAATTTCGTTGGTTGCCCCATCATTGAAATCAATCATCGGATAATGGGTAAATGCAATCAGAGTTTTGTTGTTTTTCTTTGCTTCATCAGCAACCTTCCTTACCCATTGTATCAAATGCTGTTTGTTGGTCAGTACATTATTATAACCAATGCTTGCTCCTTTATAATTAGATGCATTCTCAGGGTTTTCGCTGATATTTTTCGGAACATAGGTATTGCCATCAATAGCAATCATCCAGACATCCTTCACGGGCTCAACAACATAACTTAAATCCGGAACAGAAAAACCTTTGGCTACTTCATACATTCTTTTGGAATAGTCTGCCAGCCTCAACCCTTTTTCATAAGAATAATCTTTAAATGAGTCGTGATCAAAAGGGGTACTCCAGTACAAGTCTTCTTTTTTAGGATAGAAACCAAAATCTTTTAATTCATTCAAAATTTCAAGATACCCGGATTCAGCAATATCTTTTGTAATAACTTTATCCGTTGATTTTCCAATATTCTCCTTACTGTAAATTCCAAGCGGCTTTCCATTCTTCCCAAGAAAATCATCCTTCCCTCCATCGTTTCTGAATGGTCCAACTGGATCGTGGTTTCCTGTTGTCAGGTAAAAATTAATCCCATATTTCTGGTGATACTGTTCTAAAATTGTATGAAGCCCGCGAAGGTTATAAGCCTGCCCATCATCAGAAAAATCACCGGGCATAGCTACAATTTTAATTCCTTTGGCCGCAATATCATCTAGCGCTTTAAGAAATGCAAAATAGTTCTCATTGAAAATTCTTGTGGAATGCAACTGAGAATCCATCGTTCTCAGGATCGTGGATTTTCCCGTTTTAGAGTTCATAATTCCTTTAAAATCATTATCCGAAAAACTTCCATACAAATCCTGAAAATGTACATCAGACAGAAAAGCAATCTGTACAGGCTTTTGCGCCGAAAAAAGAGTACTTATAAAAAGTAAAATGGAGAATATCTGTCTATTCATCTTAAAAATAAAGACGAAAATAAGGCAACGAGCAGAGAATTGTTTTAATTGAATTTTAAATAATTGTGAAGGAAGATCATTCTCCTTTACCATAAGTTAAGATCATATGTCTCGTTGCATCTCTCAAACTTTTACCATTACCAGGGTTTATTCCATCCATTGTAAAAAACTCTACCGCATTATCATATTTTGTATACCATGAATTACCTAATCCGTTTTCTACTGTCAAGGTATCTGGTCTGGTAATTCTCTTAAAATATTTTAGTTTGACAGTATCAGCTGGTAATAACTGATGCTTGGGATTTTTATCATCACAAGATGTTAGTTTATATTCATCTCCGTCCCAATACATACATTGATTATCTTTCCCAGGCATTTTTAAACCACCATTTAAACTTGCAAATAAAACTAAGACAATCACACCTATTCCCATTCCGTTTTTTGCCATCTGCGGAACATTAAAAACAGGTGTGTTCGTAATGTTTATAATTATTCTAGAAAGCCTTTCTGACAAAGAATCTTCATCATTTCCAATTCTCATTTCTATCTGAGTCTCTCCATGATCTCTTCTAATTATATAATTCTCAGAAAAATCTTGAAAATTATCATAGCCCACATACCAACTTAATTGGTCTAAAGTAATAGCGTCAATAGGATAGTCTTCATTTTCATTTATCAATCTCTTATAATATCTCACAAAAGTTCTTCCATCTTTGGAAGACTCAAATTTCTCCTCTAGTTTCTGACTTAAAAAATCAAATACAGTACTATAACTGTCTGTTTCAATTCCAAGTTCTTTTTTTGCGGTTTTATATGCTGCTTTTATGAGCAATTTTCTTTTCTCAAACATACAATTTCCATAATGGATTAATATGCTGTCCAAATTAGACACATTTTAGACATTATAATTGCGGTTTCCCGTAAAAAACAGCATTTTACAAGGTTTTGCTTGTCCACTCGCTGTCTTACATAAGACAACGCACTATCGGATATTTGTAAAAGAAATCAGGGACAAAAAATAAAAAGAAAATCAAAATCCTGATTTCAAAAATCACCAGATAAAACGGAGGAAAACTCCGGGTTGGGAAGCAGATGTTTCTCCTCCGTTTTTGAAGGTTCACTTCCCAAAAAATTTAGAAGCGCTTCAATTTTTTTTAACCGTATAACACTATCTGCGATCTGCTTCGCAGGGAAGAATACGAATGCTTTAACAATAAATTTTTTGAAAAATGATCCAATTTATTTTAATGCTATTAGGTTTAGCATTCTCAAACAATACAGCAAATGCAACAACAGCAAATGATAATAACCCAACTACTGAAACCGTTCAACCTCAAAGTGGTGCTTCAGATCCAGGAGGATCTACAGGGGAAAGTGGGGGAAGCGATACAGGAGGTGAAACAGGACAAATCATACCTCCAAGAAAATAACAAAGAAAGCGAAAGAATTATCTTTCGCTTTTTTTATTAAATTTGAAAAAAAACCATTGAAAACTCATATAACTTTTCTATTAATATTATTCCTTCTATTTTCTTGCTCAAGAAAAAAACCATCAGTAACCGATCGAATAAATTACGATAAGGGTTATGATTATTTAGAGGCATCAAAAAAAGACAGTGCATTTAAATATTTAAATAAGGCAAAAGATGATTTTATTCAAAAAGGATATCCTTCTTATACTGGAAATTGTTTAGTATTTATGGGAGTAATCCAATGTGAAGCAGGAGATTTCTATGGAGCGCAAGAAACAGCTTTATCAGCTATTAAATTTTTAGATACAAAAAAGGATTCGGTAGAACTTGTTTCCAATTACAATAACCTTGGTGTTTCTTGCCAAAAATTAAAAGATTATAAAAGAGCTGCAGAATTTTACACCCAGGCTGCACTATATGCTCAAAATCCTATTGAACGATTCACTCTTCTTAATAATAAGGCCGTTTCATTTGTATATTTGAGAGATTACGATAAGGCAATTAATATTTACAACAAAATTTTATCCTCTTCTAATATCGATAAAGGCTCTGTCATTTTCTCTAAAGTTTATGATAACCTTGCCTTTGCAAAATTTCAACAAAATTCTAAATATAATGCCGAATATGAACTGAACAAAGCCCTACATATACGAGAAAGCATAAAAGATACCGATGGACTAAATGCCAGTTTTTCTCACTTAACTGAATACTTTGAGAATCGCGATCCAACAAAAGCTCTTTTTTATGCAAAAAAAATGTTCCAGACCGCTTCAGTTAACAATAGCCCTGATGATAAATTAGAAGCCCTCCAAAAAATAATACAATTAGAAAAACCTGAAAATATAAAAACAACTTTCAGACAATATCAAAATTTGAAGGATAGTTTAGAAACAGCCAGAAATAAGTCTAAAAGTCAATTTGCTTTAGAAAGATATGATTCTGAAAAACTAAAAAGAGAAAATGTAGAAAAGGATAATAATATTCTAAAACTTTTGATTGGAGTAGTGATATTAATTGTTGCAATCATATTTATTATAATTGGTTACAGAAGAAGACAATTAAAATTAAAACAAGAAAAAGAAATCGAAGTTAAAAACACCCAGCTTAAAATGTCTAAAAAGGTTCATGATGTAGTTGCCAATGGGATTTACCAGGTGATGACAAAGATTGAAAACCAGGAAGATTTCGACCGGAATAAAGCGCTAGACGAACTGGAATTTGTGTATGAAAAATCCAGGGATATATCCTATGATAAAATTGGTGAAGAAAAAGAATTCAGTAAAGTAATTTCAGAACTTATTGCTTCTTTTAATAATGAAACGGTAAAAACCTTTACAGCTGGAAACAGTCCTGAAATTTGGGAATCCATTTCTGCTACAGTAAAAGAGGAAGTTTACCAAATGCTTCGCGAACTGATGGTGAATATGAAAAAACACAGCCATGCCAGCCATGTGGCCGTGAAGTTTGAAAAAATAAACAATATGGTTGAAATTCAATACAAAGACAATGGGATAGGAATTTCCGGTGATCTTGTATATAAAAATGGGTTACGCAATACGGCATCCCGCATTGAGGCAATTAACGGAACGATTACTTTTGACACGAAAATTGAAAAAGGGCTGAAAGTAAATCTTTCTTTCCCTATCTCCTAAACATAAAACCATGTTCAAAAAAGTTTTAATCGTCGAAGATCAGGAAATAATGAACCAGGGAATCCTGAATACAATAAAAGAATTAAACATCCCTGATTTTGAATATGTAACATATTGTGATGAAGCTTTAGGCAGAATCAAAAAAGCTTTGGAAATAGAGCGTCCTTATGAATTGCTTATCGCTGATCTGTCGTTTGACAAAGACCATATTTCCCAGAAGCTTCGTTCCGGACAGGAGCTTATCTTTGAAGCAAAAAAAGTTCAGCCCGGATTAAAAGTAGTGGTATTTTCAGTAGAAAAGAAAGCTAAAGCAATTGATGATCTTTACAAGTTATATCAAATTAACGGATTTGTAAGCAAGGCAAGGCATGATGGAAAAGACCTGAAAAGTGCAATACGAAGAATTTTTAATGGAGAAATCGTCATTCCACAAGAAGTTCTGAATACGATGCGCCATGTTTCTTCTGAGTTTAACATGTATGATATGAAATTACTTGAGATGCTTGCCAAAGGACTCAAACAAAGTGAAATAAGTACCTATCTGAAAGAACATCGAATGACACCTTATGGCATCAGATCTATTGAAAAAAGATTGAATGAACTTAGGGATAGTCTCGGTGCAAAAAACAATATTGAGATGATTGTGATCTGCAAAGATATTGGCCTGATCTGATGATCTCTGCTGAAAAGGTCATTTTTTCTTACGCTTTACGTGAAACCGTAATGATGAAAAAATAAATGAATATACTTTTGAGGTCTTAACCTATTTTTAAAATTAAACCGTATAACCATGTTCAAAAAAATTTTAATTGCCGAAGATCATGAAAGCATCAACATTTCCGTTCAGAAAACCCTTGAAGAACTGAATATACCAACGGTAGATTATGTATATTACTGTGATGATGCTATAGGAAAAATTCAGAAAGCATTACGGGAAGAGTATTCTTATGACCTCTTGATTACAGATTTGTATTATGAAGATGATCATCACGAGCAGAAACTTAAAGATGGAAAAGACCTCATCAGAAAAGCAAAGGAGATACAGCCTGATTTGAAGATCATAGTATTCTCGGCCGAACATAAAACGGGAGTCATAGAAAATCTTTTCTCAGATTACCAAATTAATGGTTTCGTTCGTAAAGCAAGAAACGATTCAAAAGATTTGAAAAAATCTATTGCAGCTGTATACATCGGGGAAAATTATTTATCTTTTGATCTGAAGGAAGATATGAAAAAGTTCAACAGCTATGAGTTTTCTACATTTGACATCACCCTCGTCTCCCTTCTTTCCAAAGGAATCTTACAGAAAAATATTCCTATACATCTAGAAGAAAGAAACATTAAGCCAGCCAGCCTTAGCAGTGTGGAAAAAAGATTAAATAGCCTGAAAGAAGACCTTCAAATAAACAGCAATGAGCAGCTGGTAGCCTTCTGCAAGGACATCGGGATCATATAAAACATAATTCATTTCACCTTACAGCCTTTCAAATTTTTTGAAAGGTTTTTTTATTTTTTGACCATTTTACGGAAACCCGTAACGGACCAAAATTTAATGCTCATATTTTTGGACTGTTAAACAATAAACAATTTTTATTATGAAAAAGGAATATTACCTTAATAAGAATCAGCAGTCAAATGGAGACTATGAAGTGCATGAAAGCTCATGCCGATTTTTACCATCTTCTGAAAATAGAATTTATTTAGGCAGTTTTTATACTTGTCAGGAAGCAGTAAATGAAGCGAAAAGACAATTTCCAATTCAAAGAAACAATATCAACGGGTGTTACTATTGTTCAAATGCATGTCATACAAGTTAAATAAGAAAAGCTAATCATGGGAAAATTCATAATCACTCAAAGAGTTAACAAAGAATATCAGTTTAATCTTAAAGCCGGAAATGGCGAAATTATTTTAACCAGCGAAGGATATGTTCAGAAAGCATCTTGTCAAAAAGGAATAGAATCCGTAAAAGTTAATTCACAGGATCTTTCAAGATACGACAGAAGAGTTGCAAAAAACGGAAAAGATTATTTCGTTTTAAAAGCAAGAAATGGTGAAATTATTGGAAACAGTCAAATGTACAGTTCCAAATCTGGAATGGAAAACGGTATTGCTTCCGTAAAATCAAATGCTCCGGCAGCAGAAATCGTTGATGAAACGTTAAAAAACTAAAAACTATGGATCTTAAAATTAAACTTGAGCAGCTGTATCAGAAAGTAATTGGTCTTAAAGACAAGATAGGAACAGAAGAAGCTACAAAAAATGCCTTTGTAATGCCTTTCATACAAATCCTTGGTTATGATATTTTCAATCCTACTGAAGTAGTACCAGAGCACGTTTGTGATATTGGAACTAAGAAAGGAGAAAAAGTGGATTATGTGATCAAAAATAATGATGACCCCATCTTCATTATTGAATGTAAACACTGGAAAGAAAGTGCCGATGCTCACAATTCGCAGCTTCACAGGTATTATCATGTTTCTAAAACGAGATTCGGAGTTTTGACCAATGGGATTGTGTATAACTTTTATACGGATCTTGAAAAACCGAATATTATGGATGAAAAACCGTTCTTCACCATTAATATTGAGGATCTAAAAGACAGTTCTATTAAAATTCTGGAAAGTTTCACAAAGAAAGATTATAACCTGGAAAGTATTCTTGATTCTGCAGAAGCATTAAAGTATATCAAAGCCATCAGAAAAGAATTCGAAAAAGAAATCGAAAACCCGTCTGACGAACTGGTAAAACTTCTGGTGAATCGTTTCTTTGAAAAACCCTTAACAGCAAACAGAATGGTTTCTTTCAAAGAATATGCTAAAAAAGCTTTAACGACTTCTATTAATGAATCCATCAGCTTCCGGTTAAAGTCTGCATTGAGCATTAATGAACAAATTGAAAAAAGGGAAGATGAAGTAAAAACATCACAACCCATTGATGAAAATAATGATTCTAAAATTGTAACTACAGAGGAAGAGCTCGAAGGTTTTCAAATTGTAAAAGCCATTCTAAGGGAGAAAATTCCATCTTCAAGAATTGCTTACAGAGATACTCTTTCCTATTTCGGGATTTTATTAGATGATAACAACAGAAAGCCACTTTGCAGATTGCATTTTAATACAACCAACAAATATCTGGAGACTTTCCACAACGGAAAAGAAGCAGGAGAAAAGATTTTATTGAATACTCTTGATGAAATCTACAATTACAGAAATCAGCTTCATCTGACATTGGAAAACTATACCTAAAAAATAAATAACCATGAGAACTTTAATATTTTTCATAATACTGATATTCAGCCTATTTCTTTTAAATTCTTGTTTTAAAGCCAATGACAATGTAGGACACGGCGGAAGATGCACGGGGTCTGCCTATTGCACTGCATGCTCCAATTGCTCAAGATGCGGACATTGCAGTGGTGGTGGAACGTGTGGAGTTTGTGGAGGAGGCTCTTCCGGAAAGAGTTCATCATCAGGGAGATCCAGTAAAAAAAATAAGTCTGAAAAACACAATCCTTCTGATTCTTATAAATCCTCAAAAGCAAAATCCAGTAAACCACCAAAAGTATTTATTGATGACGTAAATGTAAACCTTAATTCTAATAACAGATACATTGCAGGACCCGAAAGCATCAATATTTATGAAAAGCCCACATTTAAGTCTAAAATATTAGCAGCGGTACCGAGAGATACCAAATTGATAAAGCTGGCAACAGAAGGCTCATGGTACAAAGTACAAGTTAAATCAAGTGGGAAAAAAGGATATATATTCAATAAAGACATAAAATAATCAAAAACAAAATAATATGAACTTAAAGAAATTTTTAAATGAAGAACAAGATCCTCAAGCTGTTGAAAAGCTTTTAGGAAGAATCAACAGTCTTCTTACCTCACAAGAAGTTGTAGAATATATAGCTGTTCAGAAGAAACCTGTAATCAATTTATCACCAGATTGTATTGCCCTAACCAATAGAAGAATCATTTTCTGCAGGCCGAAAACCTTCGGTTTATCAATGGATTTTCAAGATTACAACTGGGTTGATATAGCTGATTGCCATATCAAGGAAGGAATTGTGGGTGCTACATTTATCATGAGAACAACAAACAGTCTTACCAATATGATGGATTATCTCCCTAAAAAACAAGCCAGAAAGCTGTATCAGTTTGCACAGGAAGTGGAAGAAAAAATGCGGGGGCTCAGACGAGAAAAAAATCTTGAAACATTGAGAGCCTCTGCAGGAGGTGTTACTGTGAATAATGCAACCCCAATTATTACACAACCACAACAATTTTATCAGGAAAAAGAGCCACTAATGATTGAGAGTGAAGATCCTTTTGCACTGTTGCAGAAACTAAAAGGTCTAAAAGAAAGTGGAATAATTTCTCCTGAGGAATTTGAAGTAAAAAAGAACGAAATCTTATCTAGAGTCTAAATTATGAAATCAAAATCTACCACCACTCTACTTGCATTTTTCCTTGGAGGATTAGGCATTCACAGATTTTACTTAGGCCAAAATGTTATGGGAATACTGTATCTAATCTTTTGCTGGACCTTCATTCCTGCATTAATAGCATTTGTCGACTTCTTCGTCTTTATTTTTATGTCTGAAAGCCGTTTTAATTATAAATATAATCTCAAAACAGGATTTTAAACAAACATTATGAAACCATTTCTCACCTTCTGTGCGGTATGTTGTTTCGCTGGTATTTTCAAACTTCCTATAGAATATTATACTTTTCTCAGAATTCTTATTTCCATTGGAGCTTTATTGGTTTTATACAATACTTTAAGCTCTAGACAACATTATTTCAGTATACTATTTCTAATCATTCTCATTCTTTTCAATCCCATTTTTCCTTTTTATTTATATCGGAAAAGCGTTTGGATACCGATTGATGTCATTACAGGAATTTTATTTCTGCTGATCAATTTCGTAGAAAGAAAAGAACAAAAAAAGGAAGAAGAAATTACTGAAGAAACCATAGAACAATCTGCTCCCATCCACCAAAGAACTGTTTCAAGAGACAGAATCATTAATCCAAAAATACCAAAAGAAGAATAACCATTATGGAAAACAATCAAATAACTGAAAATCTCAAAGCTCATTTTTTACGGTTGTATCAAATGGCCATCTGTGATGATGATTTCAGCGCATTAGAATTAAAAATGCTCTATAAATGTGCGGAAGAAAGAGGGATTTCATCAAAAAATTTAGACGAAATTCTTTTAAATCCTATCAATTTAAAATCATTGATTCCGAAAACTATAGAAGAAAAAGTTGATTATCTGTATGATCTCACCGTCATGATCTGGGCAGATGGAATTGTTTCCCCAAACGAATATTCTGCGATGCAAAAATACGTTTTGATGTTTGGCTTTTTGGAAGAAAACGCAACTGCAATTGTAGATTATCTCATTGAAGCCGTAAAAATTGGAAAGAATAAAAGCGAAATTTTATATGAATTAAAAAACTAACTCATCATGGATACCATCAGTATAAAAAATTTATTTAAACTAAAATCTGTTCCGATAGAACCCCAACAGGAACAGCTACCCAAAAATGAAATCGATGCAACCGATGAATCTTTAGAAGAAAGCAGAAAAAGAACCTATCACGAGTCCGGTTACAGAGACAGCTCGCGAACCAGTGGAAACCACTCTACTCTGTCCATATGTCTGGATGCCGTCTATTCGAAATTTCAAAACGAAGAAAAAGAAATGGTAGAAAAACAGCAAAAGCTTAAAGAATCTTACGTTAACGAACAAAAAAACAGGGAAACAGAGATTAAAGCATTAATTGTTTCACAGGAAACCAAAGAAGAACAATTAAAAAATAAAAATGCAGAAGTAGAAAACCATCAACATACAATTGAAAATTTAAAAGCCGAAATTCTTGACCTTCCCAGAAACCCGGAAAAGCACAATGTAAAAGCAACAAGAGGAGCTTCTGCAAAATTCTGGATCGGGCTTTTCCTTTTGTTTCCTATCACTTTATATTTAGGAACATTTTATATCTCAACATCATATTCTGCTTTCTTTAAAAGTTTTGATGCAAAAAGTACGGTGATTCAAAGTGTTTTGGATGCTCAGGCTTTCAGCAAAGCCTGGAACGAGGGTGTTATTGAAGGAGCTTTTGTTACCCTGATTCCGTTTGTATTTCTCGGGCTGGGCTATTTGATTCATATGTTTTGGGAGAATAAAACAAGAGCCAATTATATCAAGCTGGGATTATTATTTATCGTAACATTCATTTTCGACTGCATTTTAGCCTACGAAATTGAATCAAAATTATATGAACTCAATAAAACCTTTGAGTCTCCACCATTTGATATCAAAATAGCTTTTACCAAAATTCAGTTTTGGGGAATTATTTTCGCAGGTTTCATTGTATATATTATTTGGGGGCTGGTTTTTGATTTTGTTATGAAAGAGCACCGTGAAAAAGACAAGATCAAGAACGAACAGGAAATCAGACAGAAAAGGGTTGAATTCTTTCAGGAAAAGATTAGTGTTTTGAAAAGAGAAATTGAAGAGATTCTTGCCAGTATCGCAACAATAAAGGAAACTATTATCAAAACACGAGGAAGAATCGAAGAACTTCAAAATATTATTGACGGAGTTATTATTCCAACCAAAGATTACAAATTGTATGCTTCGGAATATGTTCAGGGCTGGGTCACTTTTATTGGTGAAAAAATAGCCGTATCAAGAACAGAAAAACAAACGATGATTGACGACTGCATTGCCACTTACAATACCAATCTGGAAACTGTGGGTGCTAATTCCGACAATCAAAACTTAGTGTATTTATCATCTTTATAATATCACAGATTATGAAAAAATTACTTTATTTATTAATGATCATTTCTTTGGTTTCCTGTTGCAAAAGCAAAGATGACGGAACAATCACAAGAAATAAGGATTCTATTGTTTTTGACTCAAACAATATCAATGTCAGTATTTTGATTGATTTATCCGACAGGATTGATCCTAACACCAATCCAAATCCTACAATGGAATATTACCAAAGGGATACAGAATATATCAAGACCATTGAGAAAGGATTTTTAAATCATATTAAATCAAAAAGAATTATCACTTATGATGATCAGATGCAGGTTTTCTTCAACCCGGAGCCCTCAGACCCGAAAATGAATGAACTCACAAAGGAGCTGAAAGTTTCTTTCAATAAGGATATTCCAAGAAGTTATTTTGATTCCGTTGACAAAAAATATTCGGAATTACCTTTAAAAATTTATCAATCAGCAATAAAAGATGGCAAATATGTAGGTTCAGATATCTGGGAATTCTTCAAAAACAAAGTGAAAGATTATTGCATAAAAGATGATCGCAGAAACATCCTTTTCATTTTGACCGACGGTTATATGTATCATCAAAATACTAAGTTTGAAGAAAAAAATGAAAGCTCATATAGAACTTCTTATTTAACAACCAAGCTTATAAAAGCTAATGACTTAACCACATCTGGTTTTAAAGATACTATTAAAAAAAATGGCTATGGCTTTGTAAAAGCAAATGAAAATCTGAGTAATCTCGAAGTCATTGTTTTAGGAATCAATCCGGCAAAAGGGAATCCTTTCGAAGAAGCCGTTATTAAAGAATACTGGGAAAATTGGTTTAAAGAAATGAAAATTAAAAAGTATCAGATCAAATCCGCTGATCTTCCCTCCAACCTAGAACCGATTATCTTAAAAGCGATTTCAGGGAAATAAAAAAACACACTCAATATATTTACCTATTAAAAAAGCGAAGAATTAAATTTCCTCGCTTTTATTTATTTTCTTATCATTTCCGTATGCGGGATATCATCTTCAAGATATTTATTCCCCGTATCTACAAATCCGAATCCGCTGTAAAATCTTAACAGATAATCCTGCGCAGATATTTTAATTTCAGAAGTATGAAAACGGTTTTCTATGATTTCTACAGCATATTGTATCAACTGTTTTCCAAGGCTTTTTCCTCTTGCCTGCTCCGTAGTCAGAACTCTTCCGAAAGAAGTTTCATCATATTTTATTCCTTTATCAAAAACACGGCAATAGGCAAGCACCTGTCCGTCTTCTTCAGCCCAGATATGAACTGCTTTCTGATCATAATTATCCAGATCAGGATAAGGACAATTCTGTTCAATAACAAAAACATCTATACGGGCTTTCAGTACCGAATATAATTCCGGAACGGTAAATTCATCAAACGATTTGATTTTCCAGACAATATTACTCATCGAAGCTTATATTATTATTTGTCAAAAACTCATTGGTCTTTTGGATAAAATCAAGAATTTTATCTCCACCCTCTTTCTTCTCTGCTGAGGTAAGATATAATTCAGGAAGGTCTTCCCAGGTTTTATGAAGTTCAGTTTTGTAATCTTCAACATTTTTAATGGCAACATTCGGCTTTAGTTTATCAGCCTTTGTAAATACTATTGAAAATGGTATTCCGCTTTCACCGCACCATTGGATAAATTCCAGGTCAATTTTCTGCGGATTGTGTCTTGAATCGACCAAAACAAAAAGGTTCACCAGATTTCTTCTGTTCAGAATATAGTTCGTAATCAGTTTTTCAAAATCCTTTCGCTGAACTTTTGAAACCTTTGCATACCCATAGCCCGGTAAATCGGTAAGGTACCAGTTTTCATTCACCAAAAAATGATTGATCAGCTGAGTTTTTCCCGGAGTCCCAGACGTTTTAGCCAAATCTTTATGATTCATCATGGCATTGATCAATGATGACTTTCCTACGTTTGACCTTCCTATAAAAGCATATTCAGGAATATTGGGTTCAGGGCATTCCTGCCATTTTCCGCTGCTCTTTACAAACTCTGCTGTCTTGATAATCATTTTTGAATGTATTTTAGAAAAATAAACCATTAAGAAAAGCTCTTAATGGTCATTTTATAATGTTACTTATTAAACTTTATCTTTTATCCAGTTGTACAGGATTTCATTGAATTCATCCGGTTTTTCCATCATGGCTGCATGGCCGCAATGGTCTATCCAGAATAAATCCGAATTAGGAATAAACTTATGCATATCCTCAGCCACTTCCGGAGGAGTTACATTATCCTGTCTTCCCCAGATCAGACACGTAGGGGTCAAAATCTTCGGAAGATCGTTCAGCATATTGTGTTTGATGGCACTTCTAGCCAGCATTACTGTTTTTATTCCTTTCATTCTGTCATTTACCACCCCGAAAACTTCATCTACAAGATCCTCTGTCGCAATCTTTGGATCATAGAAAACTTCTTCCGTTTTCTTTCTGATATAAGATCGGTCATTTTTCCTTGGAAAACTGTCCCCGAAAGTTCTTTCATATAATCCGGAACTTCCTGTAAGCACAAGATTTTTCACCAAATCTGGTCTTGCTAAAGTCAAGATAAGCCCTACATGCCCTCCCATTGAGTTTCCCATAATGGTAACCGGACCTGAAATATGACTTTCTATAAACTTGATAATATATTTTGCGATAGTGGTAAGATTCGTATTGAGTACCGGCAGATCATAGATCGGCAGCTGAGGAACATATACTTTGAAGCCTCTCTCCGAAAAAAAATCTACCATTTTATCGAAATTACTCAAACCACCCATTAACCCGTGCAACAGCACTAATGGATGTCCTTCTCCCGCTTCTACATAGGAATATTTCTTTTCTTTTTTTGTACTAAATATCATAAAACGCCTTAATAAAGCCCTGCAAAAATACAAATTAAACCTCAAAAAAATTTTGATTATCCTAATTTAAGATAAAAATAATATAATATTCTCCTTTTTAACTTTTTTTTTCAAAATCGCTTTATTATGGGCTAAATAACACTTCCAGCAACCTCCTTTATATCAGTATTTTACATTATCGAAATTCAATCTCTAATAAAACTTATTAACATTGAGTCAAAAAGTGGGAAAAAGTGGGAAATTTTGGAAATTATTATATAAATTTGTCCCAAATGAAAAATTTCATTGGAACATATGAGTGTAAAATTGACGATAAAGGCCGCTTAAAAGTTCCTTCATCTTTAATTAAGCAGATGGAAGACTTCGACGATAAGGCGTTTGTAGTCAAAAGATCTGTGTTCCAACCTTGTCTGGAAGTCTATCCTATGAACGCATGGGACAAACTGATGGGCAAAATTAATAAACTGAACAGGTTCATAAAAAAGAATGCTGATTTCATACGAATGTTTACGGCAGGAGTAAAGACAGTAGAATTGGATAATGCGGGAAGATTACAGATCTCTAAAGACCTGACGAATTTCGCAAATCTTCACAAAGATATTGTGATTACCAGCGCGGGAGAGCTCTTCGAAATTTGGGATAAAGAAGCCTATGAAAAGGTCATCTCAACCAACGAAACTGATTTTGCAAGTCTTGCTGAAGATGTGATGGGCTCTTTCGATGAAGAATAACTGTAGGTTATTAATTGATTATTATTAAATAAAAAACACAATTAAGCATGTATCATAACCCCGTTTTGTTGAAGCAGAGTGTAGATGATTTGGTGACGAATCCTGACGGAATATATGTGGACTGCACCTTTGGAGGCGGAGGCCACTCCAGGGAGATTTTGAGCAGACTTTCTGACAAAGGAAGATTGTTCAGCTTTGACCAGGATCTGGATGCACTTAAAAATACAATTGATGATCCTAGATTTACATTAGTTAATCAGAATTTCAGATTTCTGGAAAACTCATTATTGATGTACGGAGCTCCTCAGGTAGATGGTGTTTTGGCCGACCTGGGTGTTTCTTCACACCAGTTTGATGAAGCAGACAGAGGTTTCTCCACAAGAAGCAACGCTCCTTTGGATATGAGGATGAATGTAATGCAGAACCTTGATGCCAAAAGAGTGATCAATGAATATGAAGAAAGCGAACTTGCAGACATTTTCTATCACTATGGAGAATTAAGAGAAGCGAGAAAGCTGGCTAGAGAAATTGTTCATCACAGAAAGACAAAAAGTATAGATACTACTGAGGATTTGAAAAAGCTTTTCAGCTACATTCCGCCTCATAAGGTAAATAAATTTTATGCCCAGCTTTTTCAGGCGATAAGAATTGAGGTTAATCAGGAGCTTGAAGCATTAAAAGAAATGCTCGTTCAGGCTTACAATGTTTTAAAACCGGAAGGAAGATTAGTCGTTATTTCTTACCACTCTTTAGAAGACCGTTTGGTAAAAAGATTCCTGAAAAACGGAATGTTCGAGGGAGAACCGCAAAGAGATATCTACGGAAATTATAAAAAGGTATTCGAATTGATAAAGAGTAAAGCGATCATTCCTGACAATCAGGAAATCGAAGAAAACTCAAGAGCAAGAAGTGCCAAAATGAGAACAGGAATAAAAGTATAAATGATCAATCATAAGTGATAAGCGATATCAATTATCTTTTATCATTAATTATAAATAAAGCTTTGGCAAAAAGAACAACAAATCGCCCCCAGAAAAGACTCACTTTTATAGATATTATAAAAGGAAACTTTCTGAATCGTGATGAGATCAAAATACATTACAAGTATTTTCTCCTGTTGTTTATATTGATGATGGCCATGATTTATACCAACCATCTCGTCAATAAGAAAATTAAAATAGTCAACACCTTAAAGGAGGAAACAGAAGAATACAAATCACGAAATGCTTACGCCCAGAGTAAGCTGATCAAAGTAAAAATGGAATCAGAACTGGGGAAAGAGGTCGCCCGGGACTCATTAATGACCCTGGAAAACCACCCTCACAAATTGCTAATAAAACTGGACAGTACAGATGCAAAAGCAAAATGAATACGATAACAAACGTAAGAAAACGTTACGATGGGGCTACCTCTTTGCAGTGGTAGCTTTGTGCGTGTTTGTAATGTTCTTGGCAAGGATTGTAATTCTTCAGAATACGAATGTTCAGGAAATCAAAGACGATTACATTAATAAAAACTATCGCGAAGCTACTTTAAAGGCTGCCCGTGGTAACCTTTTTGCGTCTGATGGCTCTATTCTCGCCACCACAGTAATGCGGTATGACATCTATCTTGACTTCAAAACGATGAAAGATACGGTGTACTCCAACAACATCGGAGCGTTGACTGATTCTTTGAGCAAAATGTTCGGAAAATCCAGAGGAGAATTCAGACAGAAGTTTGACGAACAGAAGAAAAAGAAAAACCAATACTACACTTTGGCAAAAGGCCTTGATTTTGACCAATACGACAGAATCAGAAAGTTCCCGATCTTCAAAAGAGGAAAAAACAAAGGGGGATTTATTGTTGACCGAAACTATAAAAGAGAATTGGCCACATCAGAAATCGGAGCCGGAACCATTGGTATGGATAATGGTGAGCTTAAGTCCGGACTGGAAGGTGCTTTCTCAAAATATTTAACTGGAACAGACGGAAAAAGACTTGAGCAGAGAATCAATTCTTCACAATGGAAACCAATCGACTTCTGGAAAGTTAAAGAACCGGTAGATGGAGAAGATGTTTACACCACCTTAGACCTTAGAATTCAAGACATTGCACACTCTGCTCTGGAGAAACAACTGATCCATTTCGAGGCAAAACACGGCACCGTAATTGTGATGGAGGTTGAAACAGGAAAAGTACGGGCTCTTGTCAACTTAAGAAGAACAGAGTCAGGAGATTATGAAGACGCTTACAACTACGCCCTAAAAGATAATATTGAGCCGGGATCCACTTTTAAAACCATTTCGCTTTTAGCAGCAATGGATGACGGTTTCATTGATGAAAACACAACCGTAAATGTAGGAAACGGTGTCTGGGTATATGCCAAACAGAGAATTTCTGACGGCCACGGCGGAGGAACTTATGATATCAGTGACGTTTTGGCGAAGTCCAGTAACGTAGGAACTTCAAAGCTGATTACAAAATATTATGCAGAGAAGCCACAGATTTTCCTTGATCACCTGAAACGTTGGAAATTATTCGACAAAATGGATATCGAACTCCCGGGAATTACAAAACCGAAAATCGTAACTCCACAGAATAAGAGATGGAATGCCGCAACGCTGGCTTCTATTTCTTACGGATACTCTTCCAATATCAACCTGCTTCAATTGACTACTTTCTATAACGGAATTGCTAATGGTGGTAAGATGCTTAAGCCTTTATTCATTGATAAAATCATGAAAGACGGAAAGGTAATATATGGCGCGAAACCTGAGGTAATGGTAAACAAAATGGCATCAGAAAAGGCTATCAAAATGATGACCAGTGCTTTAACCAAAGCCGTAGAAAAAGGAACAGGACGAAGCATTTTTACCCCGAATCTTAAAATGGCAGGTAAAACCGGAACCGCAAGATTTGAATACTGGCTGCCTGGTCCTATGAAATACAGAGCATCATTCGCCGGATTTTATCCTGCAGACGCACCAAAATACACCTGTTATGTAATGATAAGTGAACCCAATACATCAATAGGATTTTATGGAGGACCTGTTTCAGCACCGGTGTTTAAGGAAATAGCAGGTAAAACATTCCTGAAAACGCCTCAGAATATTGAAAAAGAAATGCTTGTAGACAAAAAGGTAAACCTGAGTAAAATGGTAGAACCCAATGTAAAAATAGCAGTGAATGATAAGCAAATGCCTAATGTAGTAGGATTAATTGGTAAGAATATTATTCCGCAATTGGAAAACTTAGGATACCGTGTCGACTATAAAGGAGTGGGAAGAATTAAAGAACAGTTCCCTCTGGAAGGTACAACGATCAGTAAGAACCAGAGAATTTATTTGTCTCTGCAAAATTAAAAACAAGTCCCGCAAGGACAATTTAAACCAAAATAAGGCAAAGCCTTATTGATAAAAATGATTATAACAGAATTAGTAAACAGAATCCCAGTACTGGAAATTCACGGTGATAACAACCGTGAGGTTACGGAATTGGTAATCGACAGCAGAAAGGTTACGGAAAATGCTCTTTATATTGCAATGAGGGGAACCGTGGTGGATGGTCACTCATTCATTGCTTCTGCTATTGAAAAAGGTGCTACAGCAATCGTTTGCGAAGAATTTCCAGAAACATTGGTTGAAAATATAACCTATGTTCAGGTAAAAGATGCATCTAAAGCTCTGGGCCACCTTGCTTCTAATTTCTACGGAAATCCTTCCCAGAAATTAAAGCTGATAGGAGTTACTGGAACGAATGGAAAAACGTCCGTTTCTACCCTTCTTTTTGATGTTTTCAAAAACCTGGGCTATGAATCTGCTTTGCTTTCCACTGTTGAAATCAGAATCGGAGAAGAAATCATTCCAGCTACCCATACTACTCCTGATGTGATTACAATCAATAGGATTTTAGCTGAAGCGGTAGAAAAAGGATGTGAATTTGCTTTCATGGAAGTAAGCTCACACGGAATCGCTCAAAACAGAATTGAAGGACTACACTTCAAAATAGCAGGTTTCACCAACCTTACTCACGATCATTTAGACTATCATAAAACCTTCGAAGAATATTTAAAAACAAAGAAAAGATTCTTTGACGGACTAGAAGATACAGCCATTGCCATCACCAATATAGATGACAAGAATGGTAATGTCATGCTTCAGAATACTAAGGCCAAAAAGAAGTCTTACGCTCTGAAAACCATGGCAGATTATCACGGAAAATTATTGGAAGTAGATTTCAACGGCATGCTGTTGAACTTCAACGGAAAAGAATTCTGGACGACACTCACCGGAAAATTCAATGTATACAATTTGCTGCTTGTATTCGGAATAGCTGAAGAGCTTGGTTTTGAGCAGGATGAAATTCTTCAGGCAGTCAGCAAATTAAAAAGAGTTTCCGGAAGATTTGAAACCTTCAAATCCGATGGCGGAATTTTCTTTATCGTAGATTATGCACACACTCCGGATGCATTGGAAAACATTCTGGACAGCATCAACGATATCAGAACCAAAAATGAAAGATTAATCACCGTATTTGGTTGCGGAGGAGACAGAGATCACTCCAAAAGACCTGAAATGGGAAATATTGCCTCTAAAAAATCAACATTGGCAATCATCACTTCAGATAATCCGAGAACAGAAGATCCTACGCAGATCATCAAAGAAATTGAAGCAGGTATTGAACCTCAAAACTTCAGCAAATACACTTCAATTCCGGACAGAAGAGAAGCCATAAAGATGGCCATAAAATTTGCAGAACCTAAAGATATCGTTTTGGTTGCCGGAAAAGGCCACGAAACCTATCAGGAGATAAATGGTGTAAAACATCATTTTGATGACAAAGAAGTAATTAATGAGCTTTGGAAATTAATGTCCAAATAGATTGAAAGATTAAACTCATTTAATGATTTAAAAATTTGATGATGGCGAAGAATTTTGAAAACTTTCCTGTATATATCAAAAGTTTAGATCTTATTGAAAAAGTGTATGAGTTTATTCAAAATCAAAGCTTTCAAAAAGAATTTGAATTTAATAACCAGATAAAAAGAGCGAGCTTTTCAATTAGCAATAATATTGCAGAAGGCTCAGAATATAATAATAACAGACAATTTATTAGATATTTAAAAATTGCAAAAGGCAGCTGTGCAGAAGTAAAAAGTATGCTGATTGTAAGTAAAAGATTAAAATTAGGTGACGAAAATAAAGCTGAAGAAATTATCACCCTTTCAAGAGAAGTTTCTTCAAACATATCAAACTTTATTAAATATTTAAGTGAAAATATTGAGAGACCCAATCTTTAAATCTTTAAATAAATTAAATTTTTAAATAATAAAAAAACAGAAACATGCTATACTATCTATACGAATATCTGACCAACCATGGAATCCATGTTCCGGGATTAGGATTGTTGAAATACATTTCCTTCCGTGCCGGAATGTCCGTATTATTCTCCCTGATTATTGCTCTTGTCTACGGAAAAAGAGTAATCAATTATCTGAGAACAAAACAAATGGGAGAATTGGTACGTGATCTTGGATTGGATGGTCAAAAACAAAAAGAAGGAACTCCTACTATGGGAGGGCTTATCATTATTTTGGCAACCATCATTCCTGTATTGCTGTTTACAAGAATTACCAATGTGTATATTGTACTGTTACTGGTTTCAATGTTTTGGATGGGTGCTATTGGTTTCCTTGATGATTATTTAAAGAAAATCAAAAAAAATAAAGACGGATTAAGTGGCAAATTCAAAATTGTAGGACAAGTCGGTTTGGGCCTAATTGTCGGAATTACAATGTATTTCCACCCGGATATCACCGTTAAAAGAAAGTATGCTGATGCTAAAGTGGTCAACAGAAACAATGTAGAGCAAAACTTTATGCCTACGGAAAAAATTACTGTTTCTACTGTTCCTTTTGCAAAGAACAATGAGTTCGATTATAGCGGAATTTTGTTTTGGATGAATGATAAAGATGCCCATGAGTGGGCATGGATTGTCTTTATTCCTATTGTGATCTTCATTGTAACCGCTGTTTCAAACGGGGCTAATATTACAGATGGAATTGATGGTCTGGCAGCAGGCACAAGTGCCATTATACTGCTCTCGCTGGCTCTTTTCGCTTATCTTTCCGGGAACATCATCTTTGCAGACTATCTCAATATCATGTTCCTTCCGAATATGGGAGAAACCACCATTTTTGCAGTGGCAATGGTAGGTGCAGTAATCGGATTCTTTTGGTACAATACCTATCCTGCACAGGTTTTCATGGGAGATACCGGAAGTTTGATGCTGGGAGGAGTGATTGCCGTTTTAGCCATTATTTTAAGAAAAGAATTGCTGATTCCTGTATTATGCGGAATCTTCTTAATTGAAAACCTGTCTGTAATGCTTCAGGTAGTTGTTTTCAAATACAGAAAAAGAAAATACGGGCTGGAATATGCCCAAAACAATAGACTATTCAAGATGTCACCACTACACCACCATTATCAGAAAGAAGGGTTCCACGAAAGTAAAATCGTGAACAGAATGATCATCATCGGTGTAATAGTGGCTATTGTATGTCTGATCACATTAAAAATGAGATAAAAACCAATTTAAAAATTAAAAGATTGAAACATTAAATAATTTTTTTAATCATTAAATCTTTTAATCATTAAATCAAAATAATATGAAAATAGTTGTTTTAGGAGGTGGAGAAAGCGGATGCGGCGCTGCTTATTTGGCTAAAAAGAAAGGTCTGGAAGTATTTCTTTCAGATAAAGGAGCCATTAAGGATAACTATAAGCAGTTTCTTACCGACAATGAAATTGAATTTGAAGAAGGAAATCACGATGAAGAAAGGATTTTAAATGCTGACTGGATCGTAAAAAGCCCGGGAATTCCGAAAAAAGCGGAGATCATTTATAAAATTCATGAAAAAGGAATCAGACTTTCCTCTGAAATTGAATTTGCTTCTGAATTTACAGACGCAAAGATCATCGCCATTACAGGAAGCAACGGAAAAACAACCACGACTTCCCTGATCTATTATATCCTGAAAAATGACGGATTGAATGTAGGTTTGGGTGGAAATATCGGCTACAGCTTTGCCAAGCAGGTTGCTGATGAAAACCATGAATATTATGTATTGGAGGTAAGCTCTTTCCAGTTGGATGATATTCAGAATTTCAGACCTTATATTTCTTTATTGTTGAATCTGTCTAAGGACCACCTGGATCAGTACAATTACAACTATGAAGAATATGCTTTGGCAAAATTCAGAATCACTGAAAATCAGGAAAATGATAATTTCTTCATCTACAATAAAGATGACGAAATGAGTAAAAATCTTCTTGAAAAGCTTGAAATAAAGGCCAAAATGATCCCTTTCTCAACAAAAGAGAAGTTACCGGAAGGAGGTTTCATTAATGAAGATGAAATTGTGGTAAAAATGAAAGACGAATTCGCAATGAAAGTTGATGAATTGTCTCTACTGGGAAATCATAATGTAGCCAACAGCTTAGCAGCATCTATTGCCGGTAAAATATTAAAAATCAATAATGAAAGCATCAGACATTCACTGATGACATTCCAGGCTGTAGAGCACAGACTGGAGTTGGTAACTGAAATTGACAGTGTAAAATACATCAATGACAGCAAGGCAACCAACGTGAATGCTACTTACTATGCTTTGGAAAGTATGAAAACACCAACCGTATGGATTGTTGGTGGATTAGATAAAGGAAATGACTACACCGAAATTGAAGATTTAGTCAAAAGAAAAGTGAAGGCTATTGTATGCCTTGGAATTGACAACAAGAAGATTATAGATTTCTTTAAAGATAAAAAAGAGGTTATTTATGATACTTCAAGCATGGAAGAAGCCGTGAGAATTTCAAAATCACTGGCTAAAAAAGGTGATACCGTCTTATTATCTCCATGCTGCGCAAGTTTTGACTTGTTTAAAAGTTATGAAGACAGAGGACACCAGTTTAAACAACAGGTATTAAAAGCCAATGGCCATTAGCCAGAAGCCAATAGCATTACATATGGACGAACAGAATACAGAAAACAGATTTGAATTTCTAAAGGGCGATAAAGTACTTTGGATGGTCATCCTTGTGATCTCCATTTTCTCTATTTTCCCTGTATACTCTGCTAGTTCGAATCTGGAATATATTGTCAATAACGGGACTACAACGGGTCACGTTATCAAACACATGTTCTTTGTAGTCTTAGGATTAGTCATTATGAGACTGGTAGGAACTATCAAATATGAATACATCGGAAAGCTCAGCAGTATCTTGCTCGGGCTGATGATTGTTTTACTGGTAGTTACTATGTTTACGGGACAAACCATTGACGGAGCCAGTGCTTCAAGATGGCTTAAAATCCCTGGAACACCAATCTCCTTTCAGCCTTCATCATTTGCCTTTTTAATGCTAATCATTTATCTGTGCAGATATTTAACCAAAAAGATCACAAGAGAAAGGCTTCCCATAGAGAATATCATGTATATTTTCGGGCCAATTTTACTTGTTTTCGTATTGGTAGCAAAGGATAATGGATCTACAGCATTAATGATTTTAATGGTTTCCGTAGTGGTTCTTGTCATAGGGCAGCTTCACTGGAAATACATTGCAGGATTTATTTCTGCTTCATTTGTAGCCATTGTATTATTCTTATTAATAGCTCTGAATACTAATATGATCGGCGGTAACCGTGTTCATACATGGATGAGCCGTGTAGAAACATTTACATCAAGCAAAGCAAAATCAGCCGATGTAGATGATGAAAGTATAAAAGCAAAGAACTATCAGGTAATGCAGGCCAAAGCAGCCATTGTACATGGCGGAATTACCGGAATGGGACCAGGAAAAAGCGCATTGAAACAAATGCTTCCACAGTCTGCCTCCGACTTTATCTTCGCGGTTATCGTAGAAGAATATGGAGTGATTGGAGCCGCTTTTCTGATCAGTTTATACCTGATTATGATGATAAGGATCGTGATGATTGCCAGTAAGATGCCTGCATTTTTCGGATCGTTGCTTGTCCTCAGTCTCGGGGTAATGATTTTCATTCAGCTTTCGGTAAATATAGCCGTTGCAGTGAATCTGATTCCGGTTACAGGACAACCACTGCCTTTGATAAGTTACGGAGGAACCTCAATGCTGGTAACCTATTTACAGTTAGGTATTATTTTAAATATAAGCTCAAGGATTCAGATTTATGATGAAGAAGGAATGGGCAAAAAGCAAAGTATAGCAGAAATAAACGATATCGCTTAAAATGGACAAGAAACTAAAAATAGTATTATCAGGCGGAGGGACAGGAGGACACATCTTCCCGGCTATCGCCATTGCTGATGAGATCAAAAAAAGATTTCCTGACGCAGAATTTTTGTTCATTGGTGCCAACGGAAAAATGGAAATGGAAAAAGTTCCTCAGGCAGGCTACAAAATAGAGGGAATTGATATCGCAGGAATCAACAGAGGAAACCTGTTATCCAATCTGGGACTTCCTTTCAAGATTCTGAAAAGTTTATCAAAGTCTAAAAGGATAATCAAAAACTTCGCTCCGGATTTTGCCATAGGAACAGGTGGTTTTGCCAGCGGACCTGCTCTTTATGAAGCCAGCAAAATGGGAATCCCGATTTTCATTCAGGAGCAGAACGCCCATGCGGGGGTAACCAATAAAATTTTAAGCAAGAAAGCTCAAGCCGTTTTCACCGCCTATCCAAAAGTAGATGGTTTTCCGGAAGAGAAAATAAAATTCCTGGGAAATCCGATTCGTTCAACTATTATTTCAGGAATGCAGGAAACTGCTCAGGCAAAAGAAAAAATGGGATTGAATAAAGACAAACTTACGATTCTGTCTGTAGGAGGTTCTTTAGGCTCCAGAACATTGAATAATGCATGGAAATCTCATTTAAAAGAAATTGTAAACAAAGATTATCAGCTGATCTGGCAGACAGGAAAGCTTGATTATAAAGACATTATAAACGAAACAAAAGATACAGACACCAGAAATATTCAGATCCTTGAATTTATCAAAGACATGGAACTGGCTTATTCTGCCGCTGACATCATCGTTTCGAGAGCCGGAGCCATTGCCATTTCAGAGCTGGCTGTAGCACAGAAGCCGGTTCTTTTGGTACCCTTCCCTTTTGCAGCGGAAGACCACCAAACTAAAAATGCCATGAATCTGGTTGAAAAAAATGCAGCCAAAATGGTGAAAGACTCTGAAATGCAGGAAAAATTCTGGAATACATTATCAGAAATCTGCGAAAATGAAAGTGTAAGAAAAGAAATGTCTGACAATCTGAAATATTTTGCCAAGCCAAATGCAGCAAAAGAGATTGTAGACGAGATATTTAAATTAATGTAAAAAGTACCATTGTATAATGTAGTAATGATTACAATACTCATGAATACATTGTACATGATACAACAATACAAAACAAAGAAATGAACATTTTACAAACATATCAAACTTTTTACTTCGTTGGAATCGGAGGTATCGGAATGAGTGCATTAGCGCGTTATTTCAATGCATCCGGAAAAAAAGTATTGGGTTACGACAAAACCAATACAAAATTGACTCAGAATCTGATGAATGAAGGGATTGATATTGTGTTTGAAGACCTTATTGACGAAAGAATAACTTCTCTTCAGAAAGAAGATACATTGGTTATCTATACTCCAGCCATCAAAACGCTTGGAATATTGGATTACTTCAATGAAAATCAATTCGAAGTATTGAAACGGGCTAAAGTTTTAGGATTAATTACTGAAAATACAGACTGTATTGCTATAGCAGGAACCCATGGAAAGACAACAACATCTACTCTTGTGGCGCATTTGTGCAAAGAAGCAGATCTTCCTTTCTCATGCTTTTTAGGAGGAATTTCTGAAAACTTTAAATCTAACTTCCTGTACAATGGTTCTACTTATTCTGTGGTAGAGGCAGATGAATATGACAGAAGCTTCCTGAACCTGTCTCCGGATTGGGCGGTAGTAACGTCTACAGATGCAGACCACCTGGATATTTATGGAGACAAGAGCCATATTGAAGAAGGATTCAGACAGTTTGCCGCTTTAGTACCTCAAGACAAACAGCTTTTTGTAAGAAAAGGAGTAGAAATTGGCAGAGGGCATCAAACATATGCAGTAAATGAGCCCGCAGATTACTATTCTGACAACCTGCGTATGGATCATGATAAAATTTATTTTGACTTCCATACTCCTACTGAAACCATCAAGGATTTCATCTGGGATATTCCGGGAATCCATAATGTGGAGAATGCTACTGTAGCACTGGCAATTCTGCATAATTTAGGCGCAGATTTTGATACGCTGAAAAAAGCAATTGCCAACTTTAAAGGAATTAAAAGAAGATATACCAAACATATTTATCAAAACGGTAAAATTTATATTGATGACTATGCCCACCACCCTACAGAAATCAATGCTGTAATAGGCTCAATCAGAACATTTTATCCTGATAAAAAACTAGTGGTAGTTTTTCAGCCCCACCTTTTCAGCAGAACAAGAGATTTCGCGGACGGATTTGCAGAAAGTTTAAGTAAGTCTGATGAACTTATCCTGCTTGATATCTACCCTGCAAGAGAACTTCAGGAGAACTTTGAAGGAATTACCTCAAGCTGGCTGCTGGATAAAGTAACATTAAATGAAAAAGAAGTATCAACATTATCCGATGCTTTTGAAAAAATAAAAGAAAAAGATTTTGATATTCTTCTTACCGTAGGCGCAGGAAATATAGATACCCTGTATGATCCTATCTGTGAGTGGATAGAGAAAATTTGATTTAAACGCTGCGCTCACGAAGAAAAAATATGAAAAATAAATACAGAATATTAAAAATTGCGGTCACTGTAATCATCCTTGGATTGTTACTGAGTTTCTCGTTGAAGAGATTCAGCCACCAACAGATTACGGACAACAAGATTTCTGTAAAAATGAGTGAGAAAACCCCTGTTTATTTTGTTGATGAAAAAGATATCAGGGAGATTGTAAAAAAAGAAAACCCATCAGGAAAAGTGGGAGATCTTAATATTCCTTCTCTGGAGAAAAGAATCAATTCTCTTCCGGCAGTTGATAGTGCCAATGTCTATCTGAACCTGAACGGAAAACTGAATCTGGATATCAAGCAGAGAGTTCCTGTTTTCAGGCTTAATAAGGACGGAAAAGACTTTTATGTAGATGAAAAAGGAATTGAATTTCCAATCTCAAGAACGTATTCTCATCCATGTATGCTGGTAACTGGAGATGTACAGCCGGATGAATATGAAAAACTGGCAGAGCTGGTAGGAAAGATAGATAAGGATGATTTCAGTAAGAAATACTTTATTGGAATTTCAAAAAGCAAAGAAAGCTACAATCTTCTTACAAGTGAAGGAAATTACCGCGTAGAGATCGGGGATCTGGATAATATTGATTTTAAAGTAAAAGGATTTAAAACCTTTGTGGAAAAATACCTTGTATATCAGGATCCACAGAAGTACAGCATGGTTTCTGTAAAATACCAGAACCAGATTGTTACTACTTTAAACCCTTATTTTAAAGAAAACGACAGTATTTTAAAAGCGGGAAAACTAGAACTGGCAAAGGCTCCTACTCCAATGGCTGCGGCAAAGAAGACAGAGACCAAACCAAAGACTTCGGAAGCAAAAAAAACAAGCTCCACCCAGGCAAAACCGAAAGAGAGCACAAAACAGAAAACACATACAAAAGAGACGAAAAAAACAGAGAAAAAATCAACCGCTAAGGCATTGTCCAAGCCAAAGGCTAAAGTAAAAATAGAATAAAGTCCTCTCAGGACATTCAATACACAAATAGGAGATCATCCTTAAGAGAAAAAAAGGAAAAAGTAGAAAAAATCAAATCGATATAAAAATGGAAAATCAAGAGTATTCAGTAGGTCTGGACATCGGGACAACAAAGATAGTCGCGATTGTCGGAAGAAGGAATGCACACGGGAAAATAGAAGTTCTCGGTGTAGGAAAAGCTAAAAGTCTTGGTGTTCATAAAGGGATTGTGAATAATATTTCACAAACTATCAATTCAATCAAGGCTGCAGTATCCGAAGCACAATCCAGTGCTGGTGTTCCTATCCGCAAAGTTACGGTAGGTATTGCAGGAAAACACATTCGTTCTCTGCAGCACTCCGATTATATTATGCGTGAACATCCTGATAAATTTATTACAGACGATGACATTGAAGCATTAAAAGATCAGGTGAAAAAGCTGGTCATGCTTCCTGGAGAAGAAATTATCCACGTACTTCCTCAAGAATATAAAGTGGATTCCGAGGGTGAAATTCAGGAACCCGTCGGAATGCATGGAAAGCGTTTAGAAGCTAACTTCCACGTTGTAGTAGGCCAAATGGGCAGCATCAGAAATATTGCAAGATGCGTTCGTGAAGCCGGATTAGAAATGGAAGCTCTTACTTTAGAACCATTGGCATCTTCAGAAGCTGTTCTTACAAAAGAAGAAAAAGAAGCCGGTGTTGCAATTGTTGACATTGGTGGTGGTACAACAGATATTGCGATATTTAAAGATAATATCATCCGTCATACCTGTGTGATTCCATACGGAGGCGGAATTATCACCGAAGATATCAAAGAAGGTTGTTCCATTATAGAGAAACATGCGGAACAACTTAAAGTAAAGTTTGGTTCGGCTGTTCCCGAATTAGAAAAAGATAGTACTTTTGTAACCATTCCGGGGCTTCACGGCAGACCAGACAAAGAGATTTCTTTAAAAACTTTAGCACAGATCATCAATGCAAGAGTAGAAGAAGTGTTAGAAATGGTCAATACAGAGCTGAAGGCTTACGGTGCTTTTGAACAAAAGAAAAAACTTATTGCTGGAATCGTTCTTACAGGCGGTGGTTCAAACTTAAAACATCTTCGTCAGCTGGCCAATTATACCACTGGTTTTGACAGCAGAATTGGTTTTGCGAATGAATATATTGCCAACGATAAAAATCAGTACCTGAAAGGCCCTGAATTTGCTACGTCTATCGGATTACTGATGGAGAGTTTAAAGATCAGAGACAAAAAGCAGAATGCTGATGAAATCATAGAAGTTGTTACAGAACAGCCAAAGCAGGAAACCGCTTCAGCGCAGACAGAAACTGTACAACCGGTTCAGCAGGCAGCACCCGTTCAGGAGCAGCGCTCTTTTGAAAATGAAAGACAGGAGAACAGAAAGGCGAAATTGACCTTCGGGCAGTCGCTTATGGAAAAAGTAAAAAAATTCTTTGAAGAAGTAGAGTAAATTATAAATGATGAGTGGTAAGCGATAAACGGTCTTTTCCTTATCAATTATCATTGATCAATTATCAATTATAATTATTAAAAATATAGTTATGGAAAATATAGGTACACAAGGATTTTCATTTGATTTGCCAAAAGGAAATTCATCCATCATAAAAGTAATCGGTGTAGGGGGCGGTGGAAACAACGCTCTGAAGCATATGTACGAGAAAGGAATTCACGGGGTAGACTTTGTGATTTGTAATACAGATGCCCAAACCTTAGATAATAACCCTGTTGCTAATAAAGTACAGCTGGGAACCACGATCACAGAAGGTCTTGGAGCTGGTGCAGACCCTGAAGTTGGAGAAAAATCTGCAATCGAAAGTATTGAAGATATCAAGGCTGCTATGGGACAAAACACCAAAATGGTGTTCATCACTGCCGGAATGGGTGGTGGTACCGGTACCGGAGCTGCTCCTGTTATTGCTAAAGTAGCAAAAGACATGGGAATTCTAACGGTAGGGATTGTTACCGTTCCTTTCAGTTTTGAGGGTAAAAGAAGACTTGATCAGGCTGAAAACGGTCTTGATAAACTAAAAAATAATGTTGATTCATTAATTGTGATCAACAATGATAAACTAAGACAGCAGTTCGGAAACCTGGGATTCAAGCAGGGATTTTCAAAAGCCGATGAAGTTTTAGCGAATGCTGCCAAAGGTATGGCAGAAGTTATTACAGGTTACTTTGATGTAAACATTGACTTTAGAGATGCTAAATCTGTACTTCAGAATTCAGGTACTGCTTTGATGTCTACAGGAACCGCTTCAGGTGAAAATAAAGCCGAAGAAGCCGTAAGAAAAGCCCTTGATTCTCCATTATTGAATGATAATAAGATTACAGGTGCTAAAAACGTTCTGTTATTGATCAGAAGTGGTGCTGAAGAAGTGACCATGGATGAGATTGGTATCATCATGGACCATATTCAGAAAGAAGCAGGAAACACGGCAGATATTATCTTCGGGGTGGGTGCTGATGAAGAATTGGGAGATGCAGTAAGCGTTCTTGTTATCGCAACAGGATTCTCTAACGACAACAAGAAATTTGCAGGGCCTACAGAGAAAATCAGAATCAGTCTTAATGACAGCTTTGATGCTCCGAAAAACTCTCCTTTCAAAACAAGAGAAGAAAGAGAATCTGCACCTGATGCAGCCTACGATTCCAGCAGAGCCAATCATTTCAGATTAGATGATGAAGACCACAGCACACAGTTTAAGGTTACATCTATTGAAAAAAAAATGATTCTTGAAGAAGAGCAGGTGAAACCAGAAATAAAATTCTCTGATAAAGAGGAAAATAGTATAAATACTCCTGAGCAGGCTTGGAAAAACGAAGAAGAAGGTGAACAGGAATACAGCTTATTTTCTATTGACGAAGAGAGTGAAGATCCAAATGATCTGGAAATTCAGTCTTTCTCATTTGATTTTGAAAATAAAAAAGATGAGCCACAGTCTGGGAATACCTTCAGCAACTCTTTTTCAGATGAAAAACCTGTTGAATTCAGCTTCTTTGTAAACGAACCTGTCAGAAATGAGCCTAATACCGATTTTGGGCAGCCAAAAGCAGAGTTCAACACGCCAAGCAATGCTGCTGTAGCAGAACCGGCTCAGAAGATTGAAACATTCTATCAGAAACAGGAAGAGCCAAAAGCTGAAACAAGAACTGCTTTTGAAAGCAAAACAGAAATTGAAACTCCGAAAACGGAAGAATCAGAATTCACTTTCGTGAATAAAACGATGGACCAGGAAAGAGTGATTGAAAGAAGAAATAAATTAAAAGAATTCAACTCCCGCTACCAAAGCTTTGACAGCACGAGTGAGTTTGAATCTATTCCAGCTTTCAAAAGAAAAAATATTTCGATCGACGGAACCAATGCTTCAGATCAGAACATCAACACGTATCTGTCTGATAACAACGGATCTATGCAGATCAGAGAAAACAGATTTTTAAATAAAGACGTAGACTAAATGCTATGGCAATTGGCTACCAGCAAATGGCTTTCGGGCCTTATAAAAGCTATTAGCCAACTGCCAGAAGCCAAAAGCATATAAACATGAGTTTAGAAAATACAATAAGCGAAGCTATAAAAATAGCCATGAGAGAGAAAGACAGAGTTGCTCTGGACTCTCTTCGTGCCGTAAAATCTCAGATTCTTCTTTTAAAAACAGAAGCAAGAGGTGCTGAAGTTTCTGCAGAACAGGAAATTGCCATTCTGCAGAGAATGATCAAGCAGCGTAAAGACTCTTTCGAACAGTTTTCCGCTCAAGGCAGACAGGATCTTGCAGAAGTAGAAGACGCTCAGATGAAAGTAATTGAGAAGTTTTTACCAACACAACTTTCTGCTGAAGAATTAGAAACAGAAATTAAAAATATTATTTCTGAAACCGGAGCTGAATCTATTAAAGATTTAGGGAAGGTAATGGGAGCTGCATCAAAAACATTAGCTGGAAAATCAGACGGAAAAAGTATTTCCGAGATGGCTAAAAAGCTCCTGTCTTAGTTGAAAGATCATCTTTGATGGCCATCCTATAAACCATCAACTTATTTCCTATCAACTATTTACATTAGGATATACAACCTTTGCATATCGATTTGATTAAGAAACCCGGAACTTTTCAGTTCCGGGTTTCACTTTCTTTGGATATTAAAGTTTGTTAATCAGTTTTGATTCTAAACTGAAAAAAGAATTAAGATACTACCATATTTCAGAAAGTAATTAAGTGGTTGATTGCTTGAGGGAAAGCATTAAATGTTTTTTTCATGGCCGTTTGTTTTTCAGAATCATTTCAAAATTAATAATAATTTTCCATTATTCCTAGTCTTAATTCACATTTTTTTGAATATTATTACAGTATTAATATTTGATTAATTTTATATGACTAATCTATTGATAGTTTTTATATATTGAACAAAAGCAAAGAATTGCTTAACTTTGTGGAGATAAAAAACAAAATATATGTATCCAACAGATTTAGTAATGCCTATGAAGGCAGAGCTTACAGATAAAGGTTTCCAGGACTTGACAACGCCAACTCAGGTAGAAGATGCACTGAAGCAGTCCGGAACTACGTTATTGGTTATTAACTCCGTATGTGGTTGTGCTGCAGGTGCTGCAAGACCGGGAGTTGTATACTCTTTAACTGGAGATAAGAAACCTGATCATTTAACAACAGTATTTGCAGGATTTGATACTGAGGCTGTAGTAGAAGCAAGAAAACACCTTGCTCCATTCCCTCCAAGTTCTCCATGTGTAGCCCTTTTCAAAGATGGTGAATTGGTTCACATGCTGGAAAGACACCACATCGAAGGAAACCCTGCAGGAGCTATCGCAGCAAACCTTCAGGCTGCATATGACGAGTATTGCTAAGAAACAATAATCTAAATATCAAACCGTTACATAATTTGTAACGGTTTTTTTATTTAATTCTGTAAAAAATTTTCAGAAAATTCAAATATCATTATATTTGTTGGAATGGCAACCAAAGCACTTTTCAATACCGTAGTCAACTGGTTCATCCGCCAAAGGATAGATCAGATACAGAATTTCATGGACCATCCCATTGAGACCCAGAAAGGTATACTCTTTTCTCAGCTGTTTCATGCAGAAGATACGGAATATGGTAAATTATACGGATTCAATTCTATATCAAGTTATCAGGATTTTAAAAACAAGGTTCCTATCGTTACCTACGAAGAAATGGAGCCTTATATTGAAAAAGCAAGGCAGGGACAGAAGGATATAAGCTGGCCCGGGCTCATTAAACATTTTGCCAAATCATCGGGAACTACCAATGCCAAGAGCAAATTTATCCCTATTTCTGCCGAAAGCCTTGAATACTGCCACATGAAGGCAGGAAAGGATATGGTGTCCATTTACGCCAACAACCATCCTGAAAATCAGCTTTTTAATTATAAAAATTTACGTTTAGGTGGAAGTTCTGAACTCTATGCCGACTTTAACACAAAATTTGGTGATTTATCCGCTATTTTAATTGACAATCTTCCGTTTTGGGTAGAAATTACCACCACTCCAAGCAAGAAAGTCTCTTTGATGGGAGAATGGGAAAGCAAACTGAAAGCGATCACTTCTGAAGTAAAAAATGAAGACGTGGGAAGTATCCTTGGTGTACCAAGCTGGATGATGGTTCTTCTTCAAAAGGTATTAAAGGAAACCAATATTGGAAGTATTTCAGAGCTATGGCCTAATTTGGAGGTATTTTTTCACGGTGGAATCAGTTTCAAGCCCTACAGGGAACAATTCAGACAGATCATCGGAAAAAACATCAATTACTACGAAATTTACAATGCTTCTGAAGGCTTCTTCGGGATACAGGACAGGTCAGACAGTGATGAAATGCTGCTGATGCTGGATTATGGTATCTTTTATGAATTCATCCCTATGGATCAGTTCCATTTTTCGAATCCAAAAGTAGTAAGCCTGGAAGATGTGGAAGTGGGAAAAAATTATGCAATGGTTATTACAACCAACGGCGGTCTATGGAGATATCTGATTGGTGACACCGTTGTCTTTACATCAACCAACCCGTTCAGAATCAAAATAACAGGAAGAACGAAACATTATATCAATGCTTTTGGAGAGGAACTGATGATTACCAATGTAGAATCTGCCCTTTCAAAAGCCTGTGAAGCTACGGGAGCACAAATCACAGATTTCACTGGAGCCCCTGTTTTTATGAAAGGAAACGAAGGAGGTGCTCATGAATGGATTTTTGAATTCAGCCAGCATCCGGATAACCTGGACAGCTTTATTGATGCTTTTGACAAGCATTTAAAGACGATCAACTCTGATTATGAAGCGAAGAGATACAACAATATAACCCTTAAAAGACCTATTGTACATATTGCTAAAACCAACCTTTTCTATCACTGGCTGGAAGCTAAAGGAAAACTTGGAGGGCAAAATAAAGTCCCGAGATTGAGCAACGACAGAGAATATATTGAACCTTTGCTGGAAATGAATAAAAACTAAGATTATACTTTCCAATTAGTAAATAAAAAAGCCGTAACTCAATTGAATTACGGCTTTCTATTTTTATTTACTTAAATCTTCCTTCATTTTTTTCGCAGCTTCCTCTACTTTTGAAGCTCCTTTTTTGGCAGCTTCTTTAGCATCCTGTCCTACTTCCTTAGCTCCTGTTTTAATATCTTTCCCTACTTTATTTGCTTCGGTTTTGATATCTTGTCCGGCCTTGTGAAGATCTTGTTTCGTTTTATCGGCTGTTGCATCTATTTTATCTTTTGCTTTCTGAGCAGCATCGTCAATCTTATTTCCCGCTGCGTCTACCTTCGCCTTCACATCTTCTTTTGCATTGTTGATCTTTGCTGTATCAACAGTGGTTGGAGTGTCAGTAACGGTGGTAGTAGTTGTTGTTACCGATCCATCAGCATTTTCTACTTGCTCTGTTTTTGTTGTTGATTTTGTACATGCTACAGTGAATACAGAGATCACTACAGCTGCCAGGATTTGCTTTTTCATATGGTCTATTTTTTTAATGATATTGACTTTATTGTGTTTTAGAGTCTGGAGTTGAAGGCGTTTCTAAAGGTTTTTGCTTTTTTTCTGCATCTGCCTTTTTCTTTTCCTCTTCCTGTTTTGTTTTATTCTCTTTTTCAAGCTCTGCTTTTAGCTTATTCTCTTCTTCCAAAAGCTTTTTAGCCTGTTTTACAGAATCCAGATATTGCGGAGAAGACATTCTTATCTTGCGGGCGATATCTACTGAAACAGCTCCTGTGGAAAAGGAATCAATAGCAATAGTATCATAATTCATCTTAACTTCCTGTTCAGCAGCAAATCCCGGAGATTCTTTCTTGGAGCATGCCGTGAAGAGGATGGTGAAAATAAAAATCGCAGACAGTATATTTTTCATGGAACTAATTTAGCAGAAATTCTGCAATTACAGGATAGTGATCCGATAATTTCACAGACTGGTCTACTTTATAGCTTAAAGGAATGATAGATTTTGAAGTGAAGATATAATCAATTCTCAACGGCACTTTATAGTCGTGAAAACTGCTTGCACTCCCCTTTCCTGCCACTAAAAAAGCATCCTGAAGATCTTTTCCCAAGTTATAATATTCATAAGAATTGGGAACAGAATTAAAATCTCCGGCCAAAATAACCGGGTAAGGTGATGAATCTACCATTTTTCTGATTCTCTTCACCTGATCTTCATGGGCTTGGAATGTAGGTATCATGTGAGAAAGTAATGCGGATACATTTCCAAAACCTAAGCCGTCAAGCTTCGTAAACATAGATTTATGAAGTCTGAAAGGCTCAAGATAAACATTTACGATTCTGACTATTTTTCCATTGATATCAATATCAGCATAGAATGAATTTCCTCTTGCTTTCTCATCTATCAGCTCTGCCTGTCTTACAATTTTATGTTTTGTTTTCAGAATAACCGACGGATATTTTATAAGATCCCGCTTTATGGCGCGGTTGGTATCTTTCTCCTGCACAAGAATAATATCTGCATCTTGCTCTTTGATATAATTTTTTACTTTATCCCAGCCGTATTCTCCGTATTTTACATTAAATGTCAATACTTTAATATCCCGTATTGACTTTACATTTTCTGTTTTCGGAGAAAAATTGACCCATCGTCTGATTGGATTATAGAAAATAAGGGTACCTAACGCAAAAGCAATAGCTATTTTTTGTTTTTTAAAGATCCATATTAGGGTAAGAATGATATGTGCCAATATCAGATAGGGGAAACCAAGCGATAGCAGGTTAAGATTGCCCAAAAGATTAGGCGGTATCCATGCATTCCCTAATGTGCATAACAGCAAAACAGCAATAACGATATGTATAAATAGTAATATCTGATTCGACTTCATGAAAAAACGGTCTTGGTACGGTTTTCTTTCAACAAAAATCCTACCAAGCAGACAATTTTAACTCTTTTTATGATTATTTGCTCTCTGCTGAAAATTTCACAATGACAGGATAATGATCTGAAATACTTACAGAACGGTCAACTTTATAAGATATTGCCTTTACTGATTTTGATGAAAAAACATAGTCGATTCTGATTGGGAATTTGTAGTCATGAAAACTGGTTGCACTTCCTTTCCCAGCGGTTAAAAATGCATCTTCAAGGCCGTCCGACAGATGATAGTATTCATAAGAATTAGGCACAGAATTGAAATCTCCAGCCAGGATAACAGGATAAGGTGAATGATCAATAACTTCCCGAATGAGCGCTACCTGTTCCTGATGTTTTTTAAATGTAGGAATCAGCCTTTTAACAACATCTTTTATTTTTTGTTCGTTGGTATCGGTATTTCCATTAAGTTTCACCATATCTTTTTCGAACCGAAAAGGATTAAGATAGACATCAATGAACCTATATATCTTACCCTTAATTTCTATATCAACCTGTAATCCAGGAATTCTTACATTTTCGTCTTGTGGATCTATAATCTGCTGTTTAATGATTTTATGCTTGGTCAAAATCGTTAAACCTCCTCCGGAATTTGCTTTCTGATAACCATCAAATTGATAATCTTTGCCCGCATCTTCCTGTAATAGAAAAATATCTGCATCCTGAGACCTCAGATAAGGAGCAATCTCTTTATTTCCTCTTCCGCCTGCTCTGGTATTGAAGGAAACTAATTTTATTTCTGAATCTCCATTTTTCGGAGATGAATAATTCACCCATCGTTTTACAGGATTAATAAAAGCAAGACCTGCAAACATAAAAACAAACGCTCTTTTTTTCCAGCTGAATACCCAGAATATTGTCAGAATGATATAAGAGATCATAAGTACCGGAAAGCCCAAAGAAAGCAAATTAAACCACGGAAAAACCTTCGGTGGAACATAGGCATTTAATAATGTGCCCAGCAGCAAAAATAGAATTCCAAGATGCAGAACGAATAGGATGAGTCGGAAAACCTTCACAATATTATTTTAATTGAAACGGTATAAATGTTTTTTCCAAATTAGAGCCAACAGCCACCCTACCAAAGCTCCACCTACGTGAGCAAGGTGAGCAATGCCGCCTCCGTTACCTGAAACACCAAGGTAAACAGAACCCACCACAATAATTGGCAACAGATATTTTACTTTTATCGGAACTGGAATAAACATAATGCCGATTTTAGAATCAGGATACAATGTTGCAAATGCAGCCACTACTCCGAAAATAGCTCCAGAAGCTCCAACCATTGGGGTTGTTAAAATATCTGTTAAACTTTTCAGTAATTCCTTTTGTTTGAGAACTGAACCTGTATTTCCTGCAAATTCAACATTTGCACCAGACAAATATGCATTTACATTAAAGCCAAGCTGTTCCAACTCATGGGAAAGCTGCTGAACTTCTACAAAGTTCCATAAATTAAAAAGGAAAAAGGCTCCTAAACCACTTACAAAGTATAAAATCAAATACTTTTTATCTCCTAATGTCTGCTCCAGAATTGGACCGAAACTAAACAATGTCATCATATTAAACAAAATATGCATAATACTTCCATGCATAAACATGTGAGTAATAATCTGCCAAGAATGGAAAAGGGGTGAAAATGGATAAAAACCAGCGAGATAGTTAATCATCTGGTTACCCATAAAGTAAGTAACAATAAAGACTATAACATTGATAATTATAATATTTCTTGTAATCGGTGGTATATTGTTAAACATAATTTTTTAAAATTTGTTTTTAAAATCATTAAACGGAACTTCGTAATAGCATCTTTTTCCATCCGGTAAAAATTCCGGGAAACCTAATGCTGTAAAGTCTTTGATCAGCTGTTCCGCATCTTTTTTATAAATAAAGTCAAATCTCGACTTCGACTGCATTTTGTTCCATTGATTATGGTAATAATGCAAAAACTCTTCTTCTGTTTTATATTCCAGGATTTCAAAGAGGTTTTCCAGGAATTTCATCGCCTGTGTTTCTTTCAGCCCTTCAGGAAGAGAATCTATTCGAAGTACACTTTCATGAGCAATTTTCATGTCAAACCCTAATTCCGGAAGATATTTTTTGATCGAATTGTATTTTGTCTTCTCAATCTCATTCATATGGTATTCCAGAGAAAAAAGAAGGGCATGGCTGTTTGTGCTTGATTTTCTGGTAGATTTATTCCCTTCAGAAACCAATAGTCTGTGCATTCTTCCGAGATCCAGCATTAATGTCACATCACCTTTATTGAAAAGCCAATAGCCGTTCGGAAGCCTCATCAAATCTTCGTCAAAATCTTCATCTTCAAATAAATTGATCTTTGAAGGTTCAGCGGTAAGATTCTGATGATACATTTCCGTAAGATTCTGAATTTCCTGCGGATGTACTACAATTTTTTCTTCCAAGAACGGGTTATAATCCTTATCTACAATAATTTCGGGCATTTTTACAAAACCACTTCCACCGTCATTTCCTTTACTTGGAATGGGTTTATTCATCATTTCATCCAATTCCGGATCTCTGTCGAAATCAAGGCTTGGAGAGACATTATAAATACCCAAAGATCTTTTAATGGTTGATCTGAGCAAAGCAAAAATAAGATGTTCATCTTCAAATTTCACTTCGGTTTTCTGTGGGTGGATATTGACATCTATTTTCTCCGGATCAAGCTCCAGGAAAAGGAAAAATGAAGGTACATATCCGGGCTGAAGCAGTCCTTCAAAAGCTTCCTGTACGGCTTTATTGAAATATGGGCTTCTGAAATACCTCCCGTTCACAAAAAGAAACTGTTCTCCTCTTGCTTTCTTAGCTCCTTCAGGCTTGGCAACAAACCCATGAAGCTTACACCAGATAATATCTTCTTTAATAGGAATCAAAAGCGGCTGAAGCTTTCTTCCGAAAACATCTACAATACGCTGCATCTGACTTCCTTTTCTCAGCCTGAAAACAGCTTCATCATCATGAAAAAGAGAAAACTCCAGATTTTCATGAGCCAACGCAACACGCTGAAATTCATCAATGACGTGTCTGAATTCAACATTATTATTTTTTAGAAACTTCCTTCTTGCAGGAACGTTATAGAAAAGATTTTTCACTAAAAAATTTGATCCGTCTGCTGTCTGAACCGGGTCCTGAAACTGGAAAACTCCGCCTTCGATATAAATATTGGTACCGATAGACGTGTCTTGCTGTTTCGTTCTGAGCTCCACCTGGGAAACCGCTGCTATAGAGGCCAGCGCTTCACCACGGAAGCCTTTTGTGGCAATTTTAAAGATATCTTCTGTTCCTTTGATTTTGGAGGTAGCATGCCTTTCAAACGCCATGCGGGCATCTGTTTCGGACATTCCTTTTCCGTCATCTACCACCTGAATAAGATTTTTCCCGGCATCCCTGATGATCAATTCAATCTTCGTTGCATCTGCATCTATAGCATTTTCCAAAAGTTCCTTCACGATGGATGCAGGCCGCTGCACCACCTCTCCCGCTGCAATTTGGTTGGCTACATGATCCGGTAAAAGCTGAATAATATCTGACATAAAAACGTAAATCAACTTACAAAAATAGTCAATGAAAACGGGAATTAAAATACCAAAACCGTGATTTAATATTTAATTATCAACATTTTCACCTATTTATCCCCATCTGTTTTTTTTAATGTTTGTAATGAAGGGCTTTAGCGTGTTTATTTGCCTGCGCTGGAAATTTTCATTTCTATAAGCATGAAAAGTATGGTGAAAAATAACAAAAATGCTGATATGCAAGATAATTTTTCAGAAAAACGCCCTTATTTCATTATAAAATAAGGGCATTTACAGCTAGTTTATACAAAAAATTAATAGTGTGTTTTATATTTTTAATCCTCAAAGACAAGCTTTGGTTTCTTCTCTCTTTTAGGAATTCCATGGATTTTCTCATACAGATAAGCAAAAATATTGGCCTTTCTGTAAATCCTGTTGTATCTGTAGTTCGTATTGAAGTGACGGATATGAATTTTATAAGCATCGTACCCGATGACAATCAGCAGACATATACTGATCACATAGAATACCCTGAATTCCAGATAATAATAAGTCAATCCAGAGAAGACAGCTCCCATTACATACGCAAGCATAATACTCATCAACAGTTTTGCTCTACCGATCAACTCTCCATTTCTTCTGTATTTCTTTTGTGTAAACATTGAAGCCAGGATTCCTAAGTCGGTAGTTGTTCCGGTAAGATGGGTTGTTTTCACAGAGAAGTTGGAGATACTTGCCGTAAGACCATTTTGCAGTCCGGTGGCAAAAAGCATCAATGCTACCAAATATTCTGTTTCTTCTAATGTTTTCTGATAGTAAAACTGTCCGTATATCCCAACAAAAAGGAGACATATGATTTCTAGTGCAATCGGCATAGAATGGGCAAAATATTTACTTTTCTTATTAAAATTGATGACAATAAAGTTGGACAGAAAGCTTCCGAAGAAGAACAAAAATATCCATCCGCCTACGACCGCTACCTGCGTCCAGTTTCCTTTACTTATTTCTGCGGCTAAAATAGCATAGTGGCCCGTTACATTCGATGTAAAAGAGAGGAATATCAATAGGGAAGCAATATTTATAGTACCTGCCGTAAAGGCAGTCAGCGTCCCCAACCTGATATTATCCCCCAGTGTCCTGCTGTTACTATAATTTCTTAACATTTTTTTATTTTTTTAATAGTGTTGTATTTAGACCTCTACAAAGATCTCTGCCAGTCTTCCTCTTTCCGGAAGTCTTTCTCTTACCTCAACGGCAATTTCATGGGATTGCAGTTCTTTGCATTTTTTGATGTAAGGAATCAGATCAAACTTTCCTTTTCCTTTACTTTTGATGGATGGAGAATAATAAGCTTCGTCAATATTTTCTGCCTTTACATACTGATTGAATGTTCTTTGGAAACTTCCTGTAAAAACATCACAAATGATTTTATTAACCAGATGAGGATATTTATTACTGATAATTCCATAGGCATCACAGAACTCTTCCGGTCTTATTTTATTAAAAACCGATGTTTTGGTCGTGAATAAAAGGTCTCTGATAGAATCTCCGGAATCATATCCGGACGTCAGAAGGATATTATATTGATTCTGATCTTCTGATGCGTCTTTCTCCTTAAGTACTTTTTTCAATATATTCAATGACTCAAGAGAGTAATCTGTCGCAATTAAAATTGTTTTAGCCATGTTCTTTATTATTTTGTATTGTGTTTATCTTTTTTGATAATACAAAATTAGAACGACCATATTAGAAGATCTTTGGAACGGAATTAAAATGTGATTAAAGAGATTAAAATGAGATTAGAAAATTGTTAATGGGAGTTCATATAACGAAAAACAACATCGTAAAATGACGAAATTGCTTATGAATATTGTTTGTTATGGATTGTTTTTAGCCTAAAATAAAAGAGATCAGACTATTCTCTTTTCTGTGTACTATAGAAGTTTGGGAAGCGCATCTGTACTGTAGTTCCCTGGTTTTCGTGTGAACTCACGATCAGTTCGCCATGATGCATTCTTACAATGTTTCTGGCCAGCGGAAGTCCTATTCCATAACCTTCATAGTTGTTAGTATTAGAAGCTCGGAAGAACGGGTCATAGATTTTGTTCATTTCCACTTCCGGTATTCCGATTCCGTTGTCCTTTACAATGATATATACATCTGTATTGGTGGCTCCGAGAGAAACTTTAACCTGCTGAAAATTAGAATACTTACACCCATTACTGATGATATTCGCTACTGCAAGATGTAATAACTGTTCGTTCCCCTGAACTTTTAGTTTTTTAGGATTATCAGGAAGCATACTGATATCAAGATAGATATTGTTTCGGGAATCAATTCTCCTAAGTGTTTCAATAACGTCCCAAAGAAGCTGATCAATTCTCACTTTATCCATTTTCTGGATTTTCCCATCGAATCCTGTCTGGGCAATCATTAATAATGCCTTGATCTTTTTATCCAGTTTTTCGGCTTCATCCAGAATGATTCCGAGGGTTTCTTTGTATTCGTCGGCTGTTCTGCTGATGGAAAGGGCAACATCGGCTTCTCCCATAATGGAAGTAAGAGGAGTTCTCAATTCGTGGGAAACATTTCCAATCAAGTGATTTTGGGTCTCAAATGACGTTTCAATACGGTTCAGCATATCGTTGAACGTGTCCACCAACTCATTCAGCTCTTTATTATCAGGCTGGGATTCTAATCTTAAGTGAAGGTTTTCAGAACTGATCTCCTTTACTTTTCCTGTAATTTTTAAAATGGGTCTAAATAAGGTTTTAGACAGATAAAAAGAGAAGATCATACTAAAGAACAGAGAAAGTACAATACATGTAAGCAGTGTCCTTTTTAGGAAGCCCAGATAATAAATGACATAGTGGTTTTTGGCAGAAGCAATAGCGATATAATCTTTACTATCATATTTAAAGCTTTGTCCTATATAATAGAATTCCTCATCATTATAATTGGATTCTCCTTCTTTGATAATATTTTTAAAGAAATAATCGGGAATATGAACTTCCTGAGATATTTTTTTGAAATTGGAATCTCTGGGAACAGCAAAAACATAATCTTTTTCCATCGGAAGTTCCTCATCATTCAGGCTGTTGAGAATATAGTTTTCCGGAAGGTCGAGATGATCTTTGCTTTTTTCGATCTGAACAATAGTCGCCGTTCTGATCTTCAGCAGCTCATAAAACCTCTGATGTGAAAAATTAACGATCGAAAAATACACCAAACCACTGAACAACAAAATGATGGCTGTAAAAACCAACATTAAAAGCACCATCGTTTTGGTCTGATTTGTAATGACTTTATTAAACATCCATTATGTTTTTTTCAACACATACCCCATTCCTATCACAGTATGAATCAACTTATTCTCATCCTGGCTATCCAGCTTTTTTCTTAAATAATTAACGTATACATCTACTACATTGGTTCCCAGCTCATAGTTTACTCCCCAGACGGCATCCAGAATCTCTGCTCTTGAAATTACTTTTTCCGGGTTATTCAGGAAATACAACAGAAGTTTATATTCTGTAGAAGTAAGAGAAATATCTTCTCCTGCGCGGGTTACCTTCTTTGTGTAATCATTCACCATCAGATCCGAAAACTGAAACACATGTTCATTATCCGGTTCCGGTTCTATGGTTTCCTGCGGGCCGTTGTTATTGCTTCTTCTCAATAAAGACTTCACACGAGCCACCAGTTCAATGAATTTAAAAGGCTTTACCAGATAATCATCTCCCCCACTTTCCAATCCGAGAACAATATTCTCAGAAGTTCCCAAAGCGGTTAAAAATAAAATAGGAACACTCTGATTGGTTTTTCTTATTTCTTTACAGACATCCAGCCCATTCATTTCCGGAAGCATAATGTCTAAAATTACCAGATCAAAATCGTTAGCCTGCACCAGTTGTACTCCTGTACGCCCGTCAAAAGCAACAGAAATTTCATATCCATTTTCCTGAAGTCCCTTTTTAATAAAAGAAACTACACTGGTTTCGTCTTCGATAAGAATAATTTTTTTCATAAATGAAATAAGGAGTTTTACAAAAATAGGGAAATTTTATTGGGGAGAAAAGACGAAAGAATTTGTGGAAGCCGAGAAAGCAAATAATAATTTTCAATGAATTGATTCCCTCCCATATCTAAACTCTATAGAATAATATTACCTTTGCTTTTAATAGAATGACGAAAAAATAATTCAGGTTAAATTACACACAGTATGAACGACTTTTTAATAGGTATCGGTAAGAGATTAAAGGATATTAGAAAAAAGAATAATTTAACCATCAATGATTTGGCCTTCAAAGCGAATGTAAGCAATGGTCTTGTTTCCAGGATTGAAAACGGAAGAACTATTCCTTCGCTTCCTGTTTTACTGGACCTTATTCAGTCTCTTGAGATTGATGCCAGTTATTTTTTCGAAGGGGTTGAAAAAAAATCCAACGCCAAATTCATCTATGTTCCGAAAGAAAGCCAGCAAGTCATAGAAAAGGAAGTAGAAGCTGAAGGGTTTAAATACATGCATATCTTCAGCAAGAGTCTTCATTCTATAGGTTTTGAAGCGGTATTATTGACTCTTGAGCCCAATTCTAAAAGGGAAAAAGTAATTACAGATGCCTGGGAATTCAAATATATCCTGAAAGGGGAAGTGAAATATGTGATTGATAATGAAGAAATCATCTTAAAAGAAGGTGACTCACTTTATTTCAACGGAAAGTTTCCTCACGTTCCGGTAAGCATCAGTGATGAAAGCTGCGTGATGCTTGTTCTTTATTTTTATACTGCATAACAGCATATTTTTTAACGCAAAGTTTTTACTTGACTTTTGTCATTCTGACGAAGGAAGAATCTTATTTGCATTCAATAACATAAGATTCTTCATTACATTTCATTTCATTCAGAATGACACGTCGAGAATAGATTCATTCCAGATGTATGCACTTCATCAGCGACATAGTCGCAGCCCTTGCTTCCTTAATAATATTTTGTTAAATCATCAAACTTTGCGTTTAAAATAACAGCCATTTATTCATTATCCTTCAATTTCTAATTTTCAGACAATATAAAAGTTTACAAATATGCAACTTTTATTTTTCTATTTTCTTCCGAGATGAACGAAATATGAATCAAAATACTATGCTTTTTCAGAGATTTTCCATCTTATTATTTTTAAGAATTATTTACACAAAGCGTTGAAATAGCGACATTAACCTTCATTTTAATTGATTTTCTAAATTTGATTTCAGTTGGCCCTAAAGTAAAATAAGCGTAACAAATAGCACTTATTTGTTAAACATTACTTAATACGAAATATTTATATATATTAAAATTATTAGCGTGATTTGCATAAAAAATTTAATATATGTAAAAATGAAAACAAATTTAGAGAAATTACTTACCCTTGTTTTTGTCTGTTTCATTGTCTTTGTTTCAGCACAGAAACAGTTAATTATAGGAACTGTTCTTGACGACAGCCAGCCTCTCCCCGGGGCAACAGTCAAAATAAAAGGTTTATCCAGAAATATAATAACTGATATTGAAGGAAAACTTACCATCAATGATATCAAAGAAGGTCAATATATTTTACAAATCAGCTATATCGGTTATGAATCAGCGGACATCAATGTTGATCTGAAACAAGAACAAACAGTTGATTTAGGAATCATAAAGCTTTCCCAGCCCCGAAAAAACATTGATGAAGTAGTGGTTACGGGAACACTTAAAAATACAGAAGCGAGAGCGTTGAACCTTCAGAAAAATGCGATCAATATTACCAATGTGATTGCTTCAGACGGAATCGGAAAGCTACCGGACAGAAATGCAGCAGAGACGGTACAGCGTGTACAGGGAGTTTCCATTGAAAGAGACCAGGGAGAAGGACGATTTGTTTCCCTGAGAGGACTTCCACCATTCTGGGCATCTACAACCATCAATGGAAACAGACTTCCAACGGCTGAGGAAGAAACGACTTCCAGAGCTACAGCTTTTGACTTCTTTCCTACGGAACTGATCTCATATGTACATGTAAACAAGTCTTTTACCCCAGATATGGAAGCAGACGGAATTGGTGGCGGCGTAAACTTTATCACCAAAACTCCCCCAATGAAGACAGAATTCAAAGCAACGATTGGAAGCGGATATAATGCAAAAGCTGATAAAGGTGTTTACAATCTTGGCTTTTTATATGGAGGAAGAACAAAAGATAAAAAATTCGGGTACTTGTTCAATTTTGCCCATTTCATAAGAAACTGGTCTACAGATAATTTCGAGGCCAGAAGAAGCGGAGACGAAGGAGTTTTCAGACTGGAGCTTCGTGATTATAACGGGGTAAGAAAGACAACCGGGATTAATACGGCTTTTGAATATGTTTTATCTCCAAAAACAACTTTCTATTTAAAAGGAATGTATGGTACCTTATCAGATGACGAGACCCATTACAAACACAGAATCCGATTTGATAAATTCAGCAGTGCTAACAATACAGCAAGAGTTGAGCTTCAGAATATCCACAATTTATTGATTACAGAGCTTACTTCGGTTTCTTTGGGCGCGGTTCATCAATTAAATAAAGGAAAAATCGACTGGGATTTATCTTATTATGATAATAAGTTCAAGTATGGAAATATCCCAGACAAACAAAATAACTCCTACTATGTCATCAAGTATACGCAATCTGGTGTAGGGATCAATCCTGATTATATTTCCAATCATGGAAATGGCCCACGAGCATACTGGAAAGCGGATGGAGGAAAATTAGACTATAAAAATCCGGATGCTTTATTTGGTTTTTACAGTGATCCGAACTTTAAAATGGATGCTTCCCAAATGAGATTTACAGATCTTGAATTCTATAAAGTTTTTGTAGAGGAAAAGGATAAAATCGTTGCGGCATTTAACCATGAGATCAATGCTTCTGATAAACTGACTTTAAAGTATGGTTTCAAATACAGAGATAAAGAGCGTAATGCAAAGTTCTCTGATATTTTCTACAACTGGAGCAACGGAACAGCCCCACTTCTGTCTGAGTTTTCACAATATATCACGACCCAGCCCAACGGACCAAAATATTTAAGTGAAATGAATACCCACATCGGGAATACTTTCGGACCGGTACTTTCTACCAATGGAATGAATCAATTCTGGTATGATCATCAGGGAAATCTGAAAATTAATACTGCTGATTCCGAAGCACTGGAATATAATAAAGCATTAGGAAGAAACTTTGATGTGTTTGAAAAACATGCGGATGCTTATGGGATGGCAACGTATAAACTGAATGATAAGATCATCATTTTAGGAGGAATCAGATTATCAAACACCAATACCAAAGTAAAAGGATACAGCGTAAATGATGATGTACTGACTCCTGTAGAAAATACCAAAAACTACCTGGCTGTTCTTCCGATGATTCATTTGAAATATACATTAAATGATAAAACCAACCTTCGTTTTGCAGCAACAAGAACTTTCTCAAGACCGAATTTTGGAGATCTTACACCAGGAGGAACTTATATTGAAGCGGACAACGAGTTCAAAGGAGGAAATCCCAACCTTAATCCTACTTATTCTTTGAATTTTGACCTGATGGGAGAATATTATTTTTCCAATGTAGGAATTCTAAGTGGTGGTGTTTTCTATAAATCAATTACAGATCCTATTTTTCAGGATTCTTTTATCGGAAGCTATAACGGAATGAATGGTGTACAGTTTACAGCCCCAAACAACGGAAAATCAGCATGGTTAGGAGGTATTGAACTGGGAATCAACAAGAGATTTGACTTCCTTCCAGGGTTTCTACAGTATTTCGGAGTACAATTGAATGCTACATTCATGACTTCTGAAATGGAAAAGCCAAGCGGGAGAACGGTAGCCCTTCCTTATCAGGCAAAAGAATTGTATAACGCCCAGCTTTTCTTTGAGAAAAAAGGATTCAATGCAAGACTGGCTTACAACTACAAAGGAAAATATGCTGTGGAATATGCTGAAGAGGACATCAATGATTCTTATTATGGTAAATACAGCAATCTTGATTTCGGAGGTTCTTACCAGTTTACAAAATACCTGACTTTATATGCAGATGTCAACAATATTCTGAACAAACCTCTGATTTATCACTTTGGTAAAAATGAAGACCGTCCTGAGCAGGTAGAATATTATGGAGTACGATTCAATCTTGGAGTAAAACTGAACTTCTAATCCATTACTATGGCCAGAACAATCAATAAAAAAACATTAGTAACACTGAAGGCTGCATTTGCTGCTTTCGGTGTTTACTTCTGCATGTACGGTTTCAGAAAACCTTTTACCGTAGCATCTTTCGAGGGACTTTCCTATTTAGGGGTAGATTATAAGATTCTGATTATCATTGCCCAGGCGGTAGGATATTTTATCTCAAAATTCATCGGGATCAAATTTATTTCTGAACTGAAACCTCAGAAAAGGCTCACGTACTTATTCGTTTTTATTGCCATTGCAGAACTTGCGTTGTTAGGATTTGCAGCCGTTCCTGCCCCTTACAATATTATATTTATGTTCATCAACGGTATCCCATTAGGAATGATCTGGGGAATTGTTTTTTCCTACATTGAAGGACGGAAAACCACGGAAATTATAGGCTTATTTTTATGCTCAAGTTTCGTAGTTTCTTCAGGGTTTACAAAATCTGTAGGGAAATTTCTGATGGATACTTTCTCCATTTCAGAGTTTTGGATGCCGTTTTCTGCCGGACTTATTTTTGTTATTCCTTTACTTCTTTTCGGGCTTCTTCTTGAAAGAATTCCGAAGCCTACAGACGAGGATATTTTGCTTAAAAACAAAAGACAGCCGTTGAATGGCGCAGAAAGAAGAGCACTGATCCAGCAGTTTTTTGTACCGATTGTTTGTATCATATTTTTGTATATCAGTTTAACGGTTTTAAGGGACTTCAGAGATAATTTCAACCGTGAAATCTGGGACGGACTGCATTTTAATCTTGATAGCTCCATTTTCACCTTAACGGAGATCCCTATTGCGGTGATGGTTCTTTTGATTTTAAGTTTTATGGTGAAAGTGAAGAATAATAAAAGAGCATTTGCCTACTATCATTATATTCTTTTCACAGGAATTCTCACCGTAGGGCTTTCTACTTATCTATTTCAGCAGGGTTCTCTGTCTCCGTTTTTATGGATGACGGTTTCAGGTTTTGGAATGTACATCTGCTATATTCCTTTTAACGGAATTTATTTTGACCGGATGATTGCAGCATTTGAAATCAAAGGAAATGTAGGTTTCCTGATCTACATTGTAGACTCGTTCGGGTATCTTGGAAGTGTCTTGATTCTGCTGTACAAAAACTTCGGTTCGGCCAAGACTTCATGGTTACATTTTTATATCAACTTAAATTATATCATCACCGTAACGGTTTTTGTTCTTTCGGTGATTGCTTTTCTGGCTTTCAGGAACAAATCCAAGCCGAAATCAAACTTAAACTCAAACTCTAATCAATTCATCAATTTCGATACGTCGAAAATCTTATAAATTATAATACAATGACAACAAAATTTGATTTAATCGTTGTAGGAGGTGGAATTTTAGGAACATTCCATGCTTATCATGCGCTGAAGAAAAATCTTAAGGTAGCTATACTGGAAAGAAATTCTGTTCCTCAAGGGGCTACTGTAAGGAATTTTGGACAGGTCGTACCCTCCGGGATGGATCTGAAATGGCAGAATTTCGGAAGAGAAAGTCTTGCCATCTATAACGAACTTCACTCCCAGGCAGACCTTACCATCAGACAAAACGGATCTGTATATATTGCTTCCAACGACGAAGAACTTCAGCTGATTGAAGAACTTTATGAAATCAACAGAAACAATGACTATGAGTCTGTTTTACTATCTAAAAATGACTGTATCAAGAAATATGACGGTCTCCGTTCGGATTATTGTAAAGGAGGTTTATTTTTCCCGCAGGAACTTTCAGTAGATTCTGCAGATATGATTGTAAAACTCCATAAGCTGCTGCAGGAAAAAATGGGTCTGCAGATTTTCTATAATACAACGGTACTTGAAACGAATGAAGATGATCAGAAATGTACCGCTGTAACCGCAGACGGATCGGAATTCAATACTTCTAAAATCATTATCTGCGGCGGCCATGAGTTTAAAACTTTATACCCTAAAGTATTCAATGACAGCGATCTGGAAGTCAGTAAACTTCAGATGCTTCAGACCAAACCACAGGGAATATACTCGCTTCAGGGGAATATTCTTACCGGGCTGTCTGTCAGAAGGTATGAATCATTCAGCGAATGTCCCTCTTTTCAGAAAATCAAGTCTTTAGAAGACCCAAATTCGTTTGAAAAGAAATATGGGGTTCATATTTTATTTAAACAAGCTCTGGACGGTTCTGTCATCATCGGCGATTCTCATGAGTATGCTGATGCTAAAAATGCAGATGATCTCGGATATGATCTTAATATGGAGATTGACGAATTCATGATTCATGAGGCTAAAAAAATTATTGATCTTCCGACTTATGAAATCCAGAGAAGATGGTTTGGAATCTATTCTCAGTGCAAAACCAAAGATATTTTTGAGCACAGCCCTTCTGCCAATATTCATATTGTAACCGGTATCGGAGGAAAAGGAATGACGGGAAGCGGTGGCTTCTCCAAGTTTAATATTGAAAAAATTTACGCATAAAATTCAAATGAAAAATATAGAATTACTGGTTCTGGATATGGCCGGAACAACGATTGATGAAGACAATGTAGTATACAAAACACTTACTAGTGCTGTTAATGATTACGGCTATGTTGTAAGCCTTGAAAAGGTATTATCCAGCTGTGCCGGAATGGAAAAACTGGAAGCCATCACAAGTCTTTTAAAAGAAATCAATGGAAATGAAGAGGATGCTCCTGCTATTTTCGAGAATTTTTCTGATCAGCTAAAAGAATCGTATAAAAACCTTGAGATAAAACCCATCAATGGCACTGAAAATTTTCTTCTTCACATGAAGTCTCAGAATAAAAAGATTGTTTTGAATACAGGATATACTTCTGAAATCGCTCATCAGCTTTTGAATAAACTCAACTGGAAAGAAAGTATTCATTTTGATGCATTAATCACTGCAGATGATGTTTTGGAAAGCCGTCCGAGCCCTGAAATGATTCATCTTGCTATGAAGAAATTCAATATCACTGAAGCTCACAAAGTTTTAAAAGCGGGAGATTCTGTTATTGATGTTGAAGAGGGTAAAAATGCAGGCTGTGGATTAACGATTGCTGTTCTTTCAGGGGCTCAAAGCAGAAGAGAACTGGAAAAAGCTGCTCCTGATTATATTCTGAATACCATTTCTGAAGCTGAAGATCTTCTTTAATAACTTCTTTTTCAACCTATTTTTTAGTACTTCTTGACACAAATGTTTTCGTGGTAATCCATTGAAAATGTTTGTGTTTTTACCACCCCGTCAAATTATAAATTTGATACCCCTCCGGAGGAGGGGAATATCGTACGTTTGATTGACTATTTGTGAAAAGCAGAGATTTCCGAATACTTTTATGAACTTTATATTCTCAAAGCTCGTCACTTAAAATAAACAGGTTTTTATTCGTTTTTGTGACTTTTGTGGTTAAACATTTAACCTTCTTTTTCGGAACTTTTTAATTATCAATTAATTAATTTCCAGTTCACATATGTTTACAAATAGTAAACTAATTTTACAATAGTTAAAAATAAATTACTATTTGTAAACTTTTCAATTTTCAAAAACTCTTTTTTCCTATGAAAACAAAACTATTCTCAATGGCTGTTGTAATGAGCTGCTTTCTTGGAGCTCAGACAAAAAAAGTCCTTTTTATCGGAATTGACGGATGTCGTGCAGATGTAATGATGTCTACGCCTACACCCAACATTCAAAACCTCATCAGTCAGTCTATCTATTCTATTGACGGGCTTTGCGCTGCCACTACCTGGAGCGGAAACGGATGGAGCACTATGCTTACCGGAGTATGGCACACCAAACATAATGTTCAGGACAATAACTTTACCAGCCCAAACTATGTGAATTACCCAGACTTTTTAACAAGAGCAGAAACTTACAATCCTAATCTGAGAACGATTTCTCTAGCTCACTGGGTACCAATCAATGATAAAATCATACAGAATGCTGATGTGAAGACTAATCTGGCAACAGATCTTGCTGTAAAAAATGCGGCTGTAACGGCTTTGCAGAATGATAATCCAGACATTCTCTTTGTAGATTTTGATGATGTAGACCACGCAGGACATTCTTATGGATTCTCTTCAAGTGTTCCTCAGTATGTTTCTTCTATTAAAACTACAGACACTTATATAGGAGAAATTGTTGCTGCCATGAAAAACAGACCATCTTATAACAATGAAGATTGGTTAGTCGTTTTGACAACAGATCATGGAGCGGTAGACAGTTCTCATGGAGGCGGAAATCTTTCTGAAAGAAATATTTTTACGGTGTATTCTAACCCTGGATTTACTCCGCAGCAGATCAGCAAAACTGTACTGGAATCCAATAAAACTTTTAATCAGTTGAATTTTCCGGCAGGAACTTATGCAAAACCAACGAATCAGACTCCTTTTAATTTTGGCGCGAATCAGGATTTTACGATTGAATTTTGGGTAAAACCTAACGCCTCTTATTCCAGTGATCCGGTAATGATCAGTAATAAAAACTGGGCTAACGGGAAAAATAAAGGATTTGTTTTCTCAGGATATTCAGGGCAGACTTTCAAGATGAACATTGGTGACGGTACCAATAGAATAGACCTTGTAGGAGGAAAAGTAGAAACCAATAAGTGGAAACATATTGCTGCTAGCTTTGACAGAGACGGTCTTGTAACATTGTATGAAGATGGTGTTCCTGTAACTTTTGCTAAAATGAATACCATTGGAAATATTGATTCCGGGCTTCCTTTAACTTTAAATCAGGATGGAACAAATACGTATGGAATCAATCTGGCGGCTTCTTATAAAGATGTAAGAGTATGGAAATCTGCACTTCCAAATGATGTGATAGTAAATTGGGCTAACCAGAATATTACTTCTTCACATCCTTATTATGCTCAGCTAGTGGCTAACTGGAGATGTAATGAAACTTCAGGAAACACGTTGACAGATTCAGGTCCAAATGCGAATAATATGACCGCGACAGGTTCTCCGACATATAATGCTAATACAGTCAACAATTTTAAAGTATATGATTATACCTCAACAACGAGAGAAACAGATCATTTCCCTACTGTATTGAATTGGCTTTGCATTCCGGTACAGACTTCATGGGGAATTGATGGAACCAATAGAATTCCAGTTTGTTCCAAGGAAACATTGGCAGCAAAAGACACGAAAATAATCGCTGATGATTTTAAAATCTATCCGAATCCTGTATCAACATTCATTGGAATTCAGTATCAATCTGAGGATAAAGATATTAAAGCAGAAATCATTGATAGTAAGGGCTCGATTGTTTCAACGACACCTCTACAGTCTTCAAGAGGATATTATGATGAAAAAATCAATATCGGAAATCTTCCGGCGGGCGTGTATTTTATTAAAATCAATGGAAGTAAAAAGTCAATGACCAAGACTTTCATCAAGAAATAAAACAGTAAAGCAATTAGATTTAAATTTTGATATTAGAACAAGGATATTTCTATCCGAGTTCTAATATTTTTTTGTTATATATTCAGATTCAGTTCCATCTGTACATCTACACGGTCATATCCTGCGTCAACAATGGGCACATGCTTAAAACCAAGTTTTTCATAAAGCTTTATTGCAGGAACCAGCACAGAATTCGTTTCCAGAACTATTTTTTCAGCATTCAGGCTCTTTGCCAGATCCACTAATGCTGTTCCTAATAAATAGCCGATTTTCTTTCCCTGAGCTTTAGGGCTTACCGCCATCTTTGACAGCTCAAAAGTAAGAGGTTCCTCTTTCTCTTTTACTAATGCACACGTTCCTACTGCTTCATTATTTAACAATGCAAAAACAATATATCCTCCTTTATTTAAAATATGTTCTTCGGGATTATCCAGCAGTTTATAATCACTGGCTTCCATCACAAAAAATGTTTTGATCCACTCTTCATTTAAAGCTTTGAAAGCTTCTTTATACTGAGGTTCATAGGCTGCAATTTTTACTTCATTATTGTTATCATTCATCGCTATAGGGTTTATTAAATTCTGTTTTTTATCATTTTCCCCAGTTTTTCCAGATCACTTTCTACTCTATCTGTCCATTCCAGGGCATAGTTCAATCGCATACAGTTTTGATATTGATTATACTGTGAAAACATTCTTCCGGGGGCAAAGTTTATTTTCTGTTCAAATGCTATATCATAAAGATCTTCTGTACAAATTCTCTTATCCAGTTCCAGCCAGAGCATAAAACCTCCTTTAGGTTCTGAGATTTTGGTATTGTCCGGAAAATATTCAATCACGGATTTCTGAATCTGAAGATAATTGGCGTAGAGTTTTTTCCTGAACATTCTCAGATGATGATCGTACCTTCCATGGGAAAGGAAATCTGAGATCACATCTGAAAATAATGACGGACTGGAAACCGTCTGAACAAGCTTCTGGCGGATAATTTTTTCTTTAAATTTTCCCGGAGCTACCCATCCTGTCCTAAAACCGGGAGCCAATGTTTTGGAAACTGATCCCACCCACATCACAATTCCTGCTTCATCATAAAATTTACAGGGTTTTGGTCTTCCTGCTCCAAAATAGATGTTTCCGTAGACATCATCTTCAATTAGCGGAACATTTTGCTCAGTAAGCATTTTTACCAACTCTTTTTTGTTCTCATCAGGCATCTGAAATCCTAACGGATTGTTATAATTGACCACAAAACAGCACGCAGAAAGTTTTGGAAGCACCTTTTTTAAAGCATCCAGATCCACTCCTGTAATGGGATGAGTAGGAATTTCTACAGCCTTCAATCCTAATAAATGAATGGCCTGAAGGATGCCAAAATAGACCGGACTTTCCACCGCTACGCAATCACCGGGTTTGGTAACTGCCATCAGACAATTATAAACACCATTCATTGCTCCGGAAGTAATTACCAGGTCATCTTCTGTAATTTTCCCTTCCATTACCATTGCCCATTTGGCAATTTCACGCCGAAGCTGTTCACTTCCCTGCACCGATTCGTAATTGACCCCGCTGTCACTTTTCCTCTTCACCACATCAATCATGCATTTTTTCATCTTGGCTACCGGAAGAAGGCTTTTCCCGGGAATCCCCAAGGCAAACTGTGTCACATCTGTACCGGCAATGGTTCCGAATACTTTATCAAAAAGATCCTGAGGTGTATTTTTCCCTTCCGAAAGCTTCATTTGAGCCACAGATGGCAAGGCCAGTTTCCGTTGGGAAGTCTGGCTTACATAATATCCGTATTTAGGGCGTGATTCTACCAGCGATCTGCTTTCCAGTTCCATATAAGCTTGTTTTACGGTATTCAAGCTTACGTTGTATAACTTTTGGGCACTTCTCAGTGAAGGCAGCCTGTCTCCAAACTGCAGGGTTTCACTTTTGATCTGCTCTGTGACAGAGTTGGCTATTTTAAGATACAGAACATCTTTCGGCATCGTATTACTGTTTTAAGTAAATGTACAATTTTATCATTCTTTATTCAAGATTCAGCCAGCTGATCATTCTGCTGATACTGCTTTTTAATTGTTCTGAATCCCTGAAATTAGGCGTATTATTATTTTTAAAATATCTTTCAGCATGAGAAGAAAACGCTCTCTTTTTGGCTTCTGACATTCTGTTTCTATCATACATTATAAAAGAGATTTCATTCTTTTCATTCACAATAAGACTGGCAAATGCAACGGTCTCATTTTTCTTTTTTACCAACATAAAAGGAAGTCCGAAATTCGGGTCTACTTTCTTTACATCTTTCATCTGCAGGAAAATATTTTTCAGCTCCGGCATGTCCGAAATATAAGCTTCGGCATACTGAATCTGCTCCTGACGTTGAACTATCGTTTCCATAAGTACTCTTCTTGCTTAACAAAATTATGGAGTCTTTATGTTTGGATACAGATACAGAAGTACACAATATTACAGGTACAGATTTTTTATTTAACCCTTTTACCTCTCATAGATGAAGCAGATTGTGCAAATTTTTTATAAATAATTATAAGACCGCGTGAAGAACAGAAATAAAAAAATAGACTGCTTCTATCTGAAACAGCCTGTTTGCAACTATTTAAAGTTTCATGGTTATTATTCTGTTTTTTTTAAGACTTCTTTGATTCCTTCCAGTCCTTCACCAAATTGAGCTAGCAGTGCTACAATCTGTGACATCCTGTCGTTTTCTCCTAAGCCTCTTAGAGTTTTATTTTTTACAAAAATCTTCTTGATTTCATCCCAACGTTCTGCTTCTTCTTCTGAAAGAATTCTCATAAGTTCTTTCAGCTTCAGCATATTGGCTTCTGCACCTGTTGTCAGCGTCTGGGATTCGTTCTGATAATGGTTCAGGATAATCTGAGTGACTTCATTGGCTTTCAGAATCGGCTGAATCTGTGCAATCAGTTTATTCATATTACGATAAGATCCCTGCAGTTTGAATGATGGCTCATTTCGGTAATCGTCTGACATGGCCGCGGATGAAATGTATTCTTTATTCACCTTCAAAACCATGTCCCTTACTTTAATCGTATTTTTTAGTACTGCTCTGAAGTCTGATATTTCATTCGAGCTGAAATTCCCTTTCAGATTATCGGCTGGGTTATCGGTAATGACACTGTCATACAGTTCATACAGGTTTTCCATTCCAGGATTGGTAAGCCGGGTCAGATATTCGTTAGACATCAGGGCATTTTCAATAAGGCTCAGGTCGAAAAGAGTTGTTTTTGATCCGGATATTTCTCCAAGGTTGTACGTGTCCGAACGGTTGGCAAGCATATCTGGGATTTTAAATTTCTCTCCGTTTTCAGTATATGGATTTCCTGCCATTACCAGACAGAATCGCTTAGACCGAAGGTCGTATGTTTTGCTTTCCCCATTGTAAATTCCTTCAATTTTTCTCTGCCCATCAGCAAGGGAGATGAATTTCTGTAAAAATTCAGGGTTACAATGCTGGATATCATCAAGGTACAGCATGACGTTGTCTCCCATTTCCAACGCAAGATTTAGTTTTTCCAATTCCTGTCTTGCGCCAGCATTTTTAGCTCCCGAAGGATCTGTTGACACAATATCATAGCCTAAGGAGGGTCCGTTGATCTTCATAAAGACCAGTCCCATACGTTCAGCCATATATTCCATCAGTGTTGTTTTTCCGTATCCCGGTGGAGATACGAGAAGAAGCATTCCCATTCTGTCTGTTCTTTTGTCTGAACCTGCTGTTCCTAATTGTTTGGCCAGATTGGCTCCAATCAAAGGAAAATAGACATCATTGATCAGTTTATTTCTCACGAATGAGCTTAATACCTCAGTCTTAAAAGTATCTAGTTTGAGTGCTTTTTTCTTTTCGTTTACCCAGTTGTATTTTAATTCCTGTAATTTTTTATACTTTGGAACCGTGACTGTATTAAAATGGTTCAGGCGGGATACAAATTCAAAATAGTTAATATTATATTCTGTGTCCTTTTCGAGAGATTTTAGTTCTTTTATGGTTGCTTCAAAAGAGATCCTTTTGATGTTTTTTGGATCAAACTTTTGGGTAATGATAAATCCTGTGGTCTCCTTTATGATATTTTGATCCGCTTCAGAATCAAAGGCCTGTAAAGCACTTTCAGCAATATAATAACATGCTGAAGGATAGTGATACATAGCCTGTAACTGCGCAATAAACTCAAGATCTCTGCCTTTTTCTTTCAGCTCTTTTAAAAATAATTCATACAAAACACCTGCTTTTTCTGAGATCAGGAAGTTGTCTTTGTCTTCCTGTTTCAGATATATAGCAGCGTTGATATAATCTGTATCTTTAAGTATACCCTGAGATGATGCAAATACTTTCATTTCTTCTGACAATTCTCTGCTTAGATACTCAAATCCCTGTTTTGCATTGAATGACTGAGCAATAATGGCCGCGGCTTCAAACTGTTTCGTATAATAATCTTTTCTTTCATTATTCAGGAAAAACCAGAAAAGCTGTGCTAATACCCTTTCCTGTGCTGTGAACCTCATTAGTCCCAGCTCATTATGCATCTGCTGAAGCTTCATCACAATGCTTTGGGCATCTTTATCATGAATTCCTTTTACCAGTCCTTCCCCAAAATGCTGAGCCGTAAACTGCTGTACAGCCTGTTCGTTTTGGAGTTCCGAAGCGACTTCCTGATGGTCATAAAATACATTCCAGGCAGATATTCAAATCTTTTTACCTTATTGTTTTCTGAAACAAATTCCTGGTTCCAGACGTCTTTGTATTCATCTGCGATGAAGTTCAGAGGTTCATAAAAACTGGTTCCGGTAAGGTGATAATAATACTGTGCATTTCTCAGCACCAGAGTAAGATCAAGCTTCTGCTGATTAACTGTAAATTTATAATTTCCTAATGCAATAATGCTTTCGCCATCTGCATAGATTTCTTTTTTGTCTTTAAGCTTTCTTATGGACTCCTGCTGTGAAGTTTTCAGAAGTGTCTTAATTTCTTCCGATTTTGCGGAAGCTTCCATTTCTGCCAGCTGTCTTGCAAGGTCTCTTACCTTCTCAACCATAAGATCTGCGGCAAAATACCCATTGATCTCATTTTCAGAGTCAAAAGATTCTGCTTTGGTCTGTACAGATTTCAGGATTCTCTGTGCGGCATCGAAGAGATTCTGGGTTCTTTTATTTCTGGCTTCGGTAAGTTGTACTCTTTTATTCTGGAAATGTCCGTAGACTTCTTCTCTTTTGGTTCCTATCTGTTGGATAAACTCTTCAAAATCGATAAATTTCGTCTCCATTTCTTCCAGCTGGATAGAAAGTTTGGTCAGATATTCATCACATTTCTCAGGAGTTTGTGAAAGTTCCAGAAAATTGATCACCGACTGGTCAAATAGGGTAATCTGAGCCTGGAAATCTGAAGCCAGTTCTTTTCCTGAGATTTCCCTTTTCCTTTTACTGAGTTCAAGTCTTTCCTGGTTCAGCCTTGCAAAGATCAGTGAGATATTTTCAATGATCTGGGTAGATTGGGAAGTATCTTCTATTTTAAGGTTGTTGACAATATCTACCAGCAATTCAAGCTGTCCGGAAAGGGTATTGATATTTTCTTCAATTGTTTTAGCATTAATTGCTTTCTGCAGTTCAATGATGTCTTCCGAGATCTTCTGTGCTTTTTCTTCGTAAGGTAATAGCGCTCCTTCCTGAAGCAGAAAATCCACACAGGCATTGGAAAGCTCGTTGTAACGGTCTGCAAGAGATTTTTCCAGTGAATCCAGTAAAGCGGTATCCGCATATTTCAGTTCTCTGGTTCCGGTTACCTCTCCTCTTAAAGTCCTGATCTGTGAGAGAGCATCAATATATTCCATCAGTTGGGAATAGTGAAGCCTTTTGGTATCATCCAGAATCTTTTCACAGGAAAGCTTTATTTTTTCTAAAGCTTCTTCTGTATTCTTTCTCTGCTCTACTACCTTTTCATATTCATTAATAGCAGAATGAGCAATGGCTCTGATTTCTTTCAGCGGCTGATCAAGTTTTTCGACTTCATTTTCACCCAGAAAGTAGTACGTATCCAGAATGAATGTGGAAAGCTTCACAATATCATCATAAAGACCGCTATAAGAATCTTTTTTGTGGAGAAGGGTAATCAGCTCCTGGCTTTCTGCCATCACCCTTACAATATCTTTGTTCCCGATTTTGTATAATAAACTGTCTGCTTTTTCAAGATTGGGAGTGAGTTCCTTGGAAAAAGGAGTCTGCCATATCTGCGCCAGATGATGTTTGGTTGTTTCAATACTTTCTCTGAGGTAGATCAGTTTTCCGTCATTGAGAAAGGTAAAACCACTGCACCGAATTGGTGTTTCTATGGTCTGGGTAATGATATTATAGGAAATCAGCTGATAATTGTTGGTCTTATCATCATAGAAAACATACAAAAAATTCTCACCGTTAGGCTCTATGACAGTTTTCAGATAGTAAAGCCTATTTTGATCCTGAGAAATCACTTTTAAGCCTCCGGTCTGAAGAGCATATCCATTGGAAAACAATACCCCTTGATTTTCTGGAAGCAAAAGTCCTGAATATTTAAGAGCATCTGCTTTGGAAACCGTTTTTTCTTTGTGGTTATAAATGAAATAACGTTCTGTTTCCTGGTAAGGTTTTATTTTAAACAAAACAAGATTGTCGAGATCACAAAAGTGGATCTCGGCATCATCAAGATTCTGGTCTTTATGAATGACATCTTCAGCATAAATGCCTTTTCCCGTATCTGTATTGTCTTCGACTTTGATGGTAATATCACCTCCAATACTTTCTACAAAAACTTTATCCGCCAAAGAGACATGCGGATGTTTCCCGGAGCGCTGCATATCTCTTGTCGCCTTTGTCCAGACAAAGCCATGCTGAACCGGGTATGAGGTTTCTGAAGCACTTCTGGAGTCTACATAAATAAGCTTATTTTCTTTGATAAGCCATTTAAAAGCTTTGATATCCGTAGTGCTTTCCGAAAGCTGAAAAACCATATACAGATAATTTTCCGTAAAGGTAAATCTGGCAAAGAAAGTATTTCTGTAATATTTGTAAAGGTTTTTGAACTCATCAATAAATACCTCATCATTAATGAGGGTATAGTCCTGCGGTTCAAACCGGTTATTATTAATGGCATAGATTGAAAAAACATCCGAAATATTAATTTCTGTCTGAAGGCCAAGATGAGCATTGGAGCCAAAAATCAACTGATTTCCCAAAGAATAGATATCCTTGGCAATACAGCTGTGATCTGTCGAAATTCTCTCGTTGGCAATAAGAGAAAAATCGATCCCTCCAAATATATTTTTACGATTCTCGTTAAGCTGCTGAAGCCTTTGAATCAGATCATTCTTCTGCTCATTCAGACGGCTTTGAATAATTTCGTAGGTTCCAGAATTAAGTTGTTCTGACATCGTATTTATTTAGTGGTCATGACCGTGCTGTATTGCAGCAGGTCTTGGATGAAACTTGCGCTTTTATGCTAAAATTTTATTTTTTTAGTTTTAACCTTATAGGTTTACAAAGTATCAAACGCGCTTAAATAATGTATTAAACGTGATTATTATTCACCGGCTTATGTTCTACTCCCAAATGTTTAGCCATATCAAGGGCTCTCTCCAGAATTCCTTTTTCCTGCTGGCTCGCCACTCCGTTCAGCTTAAAGATCAGGGAAGCAATGCTCATATTTTTAATATCTTCTGAAGAGATTTTGTATTTATCTACCATCCCCATTACTTTTCCAATGATATTTTCACCATCACCCAGAAGGCTTTCTTTTACAATCTGTGCATTCTCGCTGTGGCTGATAAATTTGTCTAATCCTTTTCCGGCAGAAACCTGACGGATAACATTGTCAAAGAATGTATTATCTCCTCCTACAATATCAATTTTTGCAGATTTGAAGGCTTCTGCCAGTACCATAGACTGAGCTTCTGCAATATCTTTCTGAATAGCAATTTGTGCCAGTTCCACATCTTTTTCTTTTGCCAGCTGAAGACGGAATTCTTCGTGTTCTTTTCCAGCATCGTTCAGTTTCTTCATCGCTTCTGCCTTTTCGGTAATTCCCGCTGCTTCCGCTAATGCTTTTTCTTTGATGACTTCTGCCTGTGCAATTCCTTCTTTCTTATTGGCATCTGCTTTTTTCTCAATAACAATCGCTTCCACAATCCCTTGTCTTTCTGCAGCATCAGCTTTAGCGTGCAGTACCTGAGCTTCTGATAACCCTACTGTTGCTTCTTCTTTTGCTTTGGCATCTGCAATGATTTTACGAGCTTCCGCTTCTTTTTCTGCGGCATCTCTTTTTGCCTGTGCTTCGATGACGTATTTCTGCGCATCTTTTTCTGCTGCCAATCTGCGAGATTCTGCGGCTCTGGTTTCTTCAATCAGCTTTTTCTCTGCTTCCTGAGTGGCAATGGTAATTTCTACCTGCTTATTTCTATCTGCCGTTTTGAAAGCTTCAAGATCTTTGATTCCCTGTTGCTCTTCAACTACCGTTTTTTCCATTGTCAGACGCTCGCGGATGGCATCCTGGATGCTTTTCTTCTCCAGTTCTATTGCTTTCTCTTTTTCAATCTGAGCAAGAGAAACAACTCTTTCTCTTTCGGTAGCTTCAAGCGCCTTGTCTTTTAATACTCTTTCTGTTTCTACCAGATCAGCTCGTTCTTTATTTTTAGCAGCAATAACGACCTGACGAAGTTTATTTTCTTCTGCAATCTGTAATTTTTCTTCTGTGGCAATACGAACCGTTTCATATCTCAGACGTTCTTCTTCTCCTACCTTTAAAATCTCCGCATTCTCACGAGATTTGATATTGGCTACTTCTCTTTTTTGAGATTCTTCTTTTTCTGCCAGTTGTTTTTCCAGTTCCAGAATGGCTTCACGGGCTTCTACATTCTGCTTGGTAATGGTTTTTTCTTCATCACGGCGAACCTGATTGGCTTTGATATTCTGGGTTGCTGTAAGTTCTGTAATTTTTTTAATCCCCTCAGAATCAAGGATATTATCTTTATCCAGTTTATCAATAGAAGTCTGTTCAAGGTAATCTATAGCACAGTCATCCAGTACATATCCATTAAGATCTGTTCCGATGATATCAAGAATTTCCTGACGGAATTCGCTTCTGGCTTCATATAATTCGGTAAAATCAAATTTCTTTCCTACGGTTTTAAGGGCTTCAGAAAATTTGGCTTCAAAAAGCTCTCTCAATGTATGAGCATCTGACGCACGCTGACAGCCAATCGTTTGCCCCACATTCACAATATCATCTACAGATTTGTTGACACGGATAAAGAAAGCCACCTGAATGTCTGCTCTCATATTGTCTTTACAGATCAGCCCCGCTCTTCCTTCTCTTGATATCTCCAGTTTTTTTACGGAGATGTCAATAGATTCCATACGGTGAATGATGGGGATGACAATACCGGCATTAAAGAAGACCTTTGTACCTCCATAGCCAGTTCTCAAAATAACGATTCCCTGAACGGTTTTTTTATACATCGATAAAATCCAGAAAATCAATCCGACTGTTGCTACGACGGCAACAATAATTCCAGCAATTAAAGGTAAGTTCATAGTTTTATAAGTTTATAGTTTATATATGGATGTGTTTTTTGTTTTAGATATATTGGGATAGGATTTCCAGAATATAGCTCAGCATGACCAAAAAAATAGTTAACATCGTTATTAGTCTTTATATTTTAATATCTTATTGATCGCTGTACATAGTAGAGTCTTTTTTCCGGTTCTTCATCTACAATCATGACACGGGTGCCATGCTCCAGCTTGCTTCCGTCTTTACTTCTCACCATCAGTGTCATAGGGTCACTTCCGATAAAGACTTCCATCATTCCTATTTTATCATCCTGAATGCTTGATTTTAATCGTCCCTCTCTTCCTAAAAAGGCATATGACAACTCTCCTTTATGGTTGATTTCTTTAAAAAAGGGATTCAGGGGCTTTAGAATTATTTTAGTCAGCAGCATTCCTCCAATCATCAAAGGAAAAAGGATCAATATCCCGGCCCATGTAGGAAGTGGAACAAAATAGTTCAGATAAAACGACCCCAGCCAGGTTATCAGTAATGACAGGGTAAGAAAATAGGTAACCGGAACGATATCCAGATTAAGAAATTTCAGGAAATGCATAAATGCCGATGGATCATGATCCGGAGCGTGAAGATGCCCATGCGGTACCTCTATATCTGTATCAGCATCCAGGTCGGAATGAATTCCTACATCGATATCCAACCCGGTGAGAATGGCGAAGAGCCAATAGATTACTGAAAGCCCAAGAAGAACCGTCAGCACCGTATTCACCGGAGAAAATGCTACATTTAAAAATTCCTGAAAGGTCATATATTAGCCTTTTTTAAGTGTTTCTTTTAATTTGTTTAAAGCTTCTTCAGCTTTTGTATCGTGATTGTTTACAATGGCATCTATTTCTTCATCAATGCTTTTTCCTGATTTTGAAAGATCCGAATAGGCTTCTGCCAGAGCTTCCTGCTGTACAACACGGTCCTTTAGCTTTTCAAGCATGCTTACCGTACTTCCGGTATCCATCTGGGTCATCTTCTGATTGATATCTTTCGTGGCCTCACTTACCTGAACTCTTGCTTTCAGGGTTTTCAATTCATTTTCCCACTTGGCAATGCTTGATTTCAGATGATTGATATTTCCCTGCAGTTTTTCGCATTCGTTATACAGTTTTTCATGCTCTTTCTGAAGTGTATTTGCATTTTCCTGTGAAGAAGTCTGCTTTTTTAAGGCTTCTTTGGCAAGACAGTCTGCTTCTGCAGTTTCCACTTCTCCTTTTTCTGCTTTTTGAACAATTACAATGGCTTTGTTGTAATAATCTTTAGCAATCTCTTCTTCTGCCTCTGCTTCATTTTTTTTGCGAATGGTAAGAGCTTTCAACTGGGCAAGGGCTTCAATGCTTTTCCCAAGCTGTTCTTTCATTTCACGAATACCCTCTTCCGTTAAATTGATGGGGTCTTCAAAGCTTTCAATCACAGAATGGATCTCTGCTTTTCCTATTGTTAACAATCTTTTAAAAATGTTCATTTTAAATATCTTTTGTGAATTACTTACTCATTTCAAGCATTTCGGTTGTAAATTCTCCTACAAGGATTCCAAGTGAATTGATGGAGGCCATTACTTCGTTCTGAGCCATATTATCGGTAGGAAGTGTATCTCTGAAAATGACCCGACTTCCGGTTCCGTCCAATACAAATGCTCCGTGAACGATGTCTCTGTTCTTCTGAAGCAGTCTCAGGAATATTTTCTCGGATGGGTTTTTGATTTCAAAAAGAAACTGTTCCATAATCAGGATAGAGTCTGATATTATAAGGATCATATTTTTTATCCCGTTGGATTCTTTTTCAATGATTAAGATTCTCTGAGCTTCATCCTCCAACGTGATGTTAAACTCATAATCTAACAACCACTCTTTGACCGTACTGAATATTTGATTTCTCATGATGGCTGGTTTAGTGTTTTATTTTCGTCTACACAAATATAGCATAAAATTTTCAAAATGCAAATATTATTAGCAATTATTTATTTCAGATTCTCTATATTTGCAAAAAAGATTAGACAAAATGAGCTTCTTCGGAACTAATATTAAGAAAATAAGACAGGTGAAAGGGCTTAGCCAAAAGGCCTTTGCAGACATGTTTGATCTAAACAGAGGAGTAATAAGCTCTTATGAGGAAGGGCGTGCCGAGCCTAAGATTGAAACGATAATAAAGGTAGCTCATCATTTTAACCTTAATCTTGATAAATTACTTACTGAGCCTTTACAGGTAAATCAACTGGTAAGTGTATCTGACATAGACCAGCTTATGCTTTTCCCGGAATTGGCGATTCAGAACAGCAAAGAAGTACAGGCGAAGACGGACAACAATAACCCTAACGCTCCAATATTGCAAAAAATATTAGCATCTGTTGACCTGGTCTATGAATTTACTCCTGAAAAACAATTGCTTCCTGAATATCATTACGGAGACATTTTATTTTTAAATAAGACAGATCTGAAAAACGATCCTTTATCTAATCTATTGGTATATAAAGACGGCAGCCTGCAATATGGACCTGAAACAAAACCAAAACACGCTGATAATCAAAAATATTACAAGATTGTAGGATACGTCTCTACAAATGATAAAAATATTTTCTCTGGTATTTTCGAAAGATTGGAAAATCTTGAAAATAAGTTCAAAAATTAGATAAGAATCCCTCTATAATTTTCATCAATATTAATAAAACTTAGCCATTAAAATAAGCAGGACATTAAAAATGATCTGAAACACCTTCTATCATTAAATTTAATCACCATCTGTTGAATAATAAATATTACGATTTGCTTAAATCCCATATTTAATCTATGTTTTGCATGCTTTTATTTTGATTTTCAGACTTAAAACTAAACTATTGTGTAGTCAAAATTAGGAGGCATAAACCTATTTTTGTATTAAAATAAACAGCAATGGAAGCAAAATATTCTCGAAACAGGTTATACGTACAGGAAGAAGAGCAAAAAGCAATTAAGAATTTTTCTATTCTCCTTGCAGGAAGTGGTATAGGCAGCAATATTGCAGAATGTGCGCTCCGTTTTGGTTTTGAAAATATTACCATTGTGGACGGTGATACTATTGAACAGTCTAACCTGAACCGTCAAAACTACACCCATCAGGATATTTCTTCCTATAAAGCAGAAACATTATACCACCGCCTGAAAAGCATTAATCCAAAGGCCAATATCCGCTATCGGAGTGAATTTATCACCCCAGATAACGTTCATGAAATCATTGGTGAGCATGATATTGCTATCAACGCCCTGGATTTTTCAAGTAATATCCCGGTGGTATTTGACAGAATATGCCAGGAAAAAGGAATGCATATTCTGCATCCTTATAATCTCGGCTGGGGAGGTTTAGTGGCCGTGATAGAACCTAATGGACTTGCTCTTGACATCCTTTCTGATGATAATTTCAATGAACTCAAAATGGTAGAGTACATTGCCGGTTATCTGCGTTTTTGGAGAACTCCCAATGAATGGCTTGAGAATATTATAGACGATTATAAGAAGGAAAAAGAAAATCTTCCTCCTCCCCAACTCGCCATTGCTTCATGGATCGTTGCGGGAATGTGTACGCATGTAATGTTCAAAATAGCCACAGGAAAGCCCCATAAAACCTTTCCACAGTTTTATATGAATGCTATCTCCGAATAGCTACCTGTGCATTAAATCAGCTTGTAATTGGTGGCATAGGATAATGCTTCAGTAATGTTACTTACTCCCATCTTATCAAAAAGCTTTCTTCTGTGAAACTTTACCGTATCGCCTGTTACGTAGATCTTTTCTGCAATTTCATTGATGGTAAGTCCCTGGGCATACAACCTTAATATCTCAGCTTCTCTTTCTGAGAGCTTCACTTTTTCTTCTTTTATCCACCTGTTGTCTTTCAGGTCGTAGTTCCAGATTTCATCTGTGCCTTGCTTTACAATAGATATATTTCCGGATGCGTGATTGTGGGACAAGGATACAATACACATGGCCTTCCACATTTTTCCCTCTGAAGATAAGAAAAGAGGAGTAAGCTTGTGGTTGATAAGGATGGTATTTTTACTTTCATTGACTAAATGAAAATCATAGGAAATCGTATAGAGCTTTCGCTCATGTACCGGCAGATTCTCATAGAATTCAAACCCTACTTCATTGATTTTAAACAACAGATCCAGGTCTTCTTTTTTCACATGCCGGAAATAGAAGGCATAGCCCATTGTTTCTACCTCCTTGGGAGTATGGTCACAAAGGAATAAAGGATTATCTGACACATATTCAAAATTCTGCTTCTGATAATCTATGACATACAAACTCATATAAGTGATCCTGGCAAAAGCTTTAATCACTTCAAGATAATCAGAGGTCTGGTTATTCTCTGACTCTGAGATTGTATCAATACTGTTTTTATTTGAAAAGAATTTTCCAATCTCTTCCATAGTTAAGTTTTTAAGGTACAGTTTTTAGGTTACTACACTTTAGTGTAGACTTTAATGAATCTACACTAAAGTGTAGCATATTCCACCATTCAGTGTAATAATTTTACTATAAAGATAAAAAAATATGGAACATCTTAACTTTTATTCTTTAAGTAATAAAAACTTATACGAACTAGCAGAATTTGTTGTTACCGAAAATTTCAATCATCATGAAAGTTATTCTGATACGGATCAGTTTAAGGCTGAAGTAGAAGATATATATCATGAGGAAAAGAACTTTAAGAAGTCTAAGATTTTTGTTTCCAGAGATCACGAAGATAAGATCAATGGTTCTATAAGAGTCTTTAAATGGAATCACAAGGATGTTCTTCCTTTGGAAAAACTGTTCCATATCAATCCATCTTCTTTTATCAAAAATAAAACCACCCACATTTGGCATATCGGAAGATTTGCTATTAAGAAAGGAATTGATAAAACAGGGTTTGGAATTTTCAAAACGCTAATGGCTTATGCAATCAACGAGGTTTGTCAGAATAAAAATTCTGTTGCTATAGCTGAGTGCGATGCCAAGCTTCTGAAAGTCCTTAAACTTATGGGAATAGAGGCTATTACATTGGCTGAGCCTATTCATTATCTGGGTTCTGAAACCATCCCTGTAATGCTTACTTATAACGGGCTAAAAAAATTCCTTGATAAGAACTGTCATTTGATGACAACACCGGAGGTAAGCGCCCTACACCAAAGTGTAGTATTACAACAAACCGCCTAAAACTACACTTCCGTGTAGCAGCATTCAAAAAACAACATTCTACTTTTGAAATATAAAATAACAATCATGACAAAGCAATACTTAATACCGTTATTATCCTTTTTAGGAATGGGCATTCACCTTAATGCTCAGAGTATATCGGGTAAAGTATCTGATGAAAAGGCAGCCAATATTTCTTATGTAGAAGTGATCCTGTTAGCAGGAAATGATAAATTCTCAACGATCACTGATGAAAACGGAATTTTCTCTATTAAACTTCCAAAAGCAGATTCTTATAAAATGGAATTTTTCCTGAATGGAAGCAAAGTATACGAAGGAAATGAAAAAATAGAAGGAGAGATTACAAGAAACTATACCATCAAAGAAAGTCAGCCGGAAAGTAAAGAAATTCAAGCAATTACCCTGACACAAAAGAAAAAATTAGTTGAAAGAAAAATAGACCGTCTTGTTTTCAATGTAGAAAATTCGGTTGCTGCGACAGGAGGTACAGCATTGGACGCTTTAAAAACAACTCCACTGGTTCGCATCCAGGACGAAAAAGTATCTATCGTTGGAAAAGGAGAAGTACTGGTCATGATAGACGACCGTATTCAGAGAATGTCTCCGGATGATTTATCAAGTTTATTAAAATCGATTCCTTCAGACAATATCCAGTCTATTGAAGTCATCACCACCCCACCGGCAAAGTATGATGCAGAGGGAGACAGCGGACTGATTAATATCAAATTAAAAAGAGGAAAACCGAATTCCTGGAATGCCAATATCGGAGGCAGCTATACTCAAAAAACATATGCAGGAGGCGGTCTTCAGGGAGCATTTAATTATAACCGCAACAGGCTGTCTTTACAGCTAACCGCCAATACCAATTCCCAGAGACTCCGCACGACATCTGACAGTAAAATTTACTATCCGGATGAGCTATGGATCCTGAATGTCAAAAATAAATCTGAAGAGAACAATCTCGGATTGGGCCTTGGTGTGGATTACAAAATATCTGATAAATGGACAACCGGGGTAAAGTATCTGGGCAGTTTTACCAGAAACACCTCATCAAACAGTCCTTTTACCTCAAGGTTTAATCCGTCAGGAGCTGTAAACTCCTATATCACATCTGATGTGGATGCCAACAATAAGCCTAATATGAATTCCCTTAACTGGTACAACACCTTTAAAATAGATTCTGCAGGGACCAAAATCACCACTGATTTTGATTATTTCAACTACAGAAAGAGCGATTATAACTTTTATGCAGGAAATGAGCTGGATCCTCAGAGAAATATTCTGCCGGGAAGCTTTTTCTCCGCCACGAATACCAATGTGAACCGTATTGAAAACTATTCAGGAAAAGTGGATGTGGAAATGCCGCTGAAATGGGCTTCTTTAAGCTTCGGAGGGAAGTATACCTATACGAATACGAACAATGATCTTGTTGTTTTGGATCATAAAACCGGAACTCCTGTTTTGAATACCGATCAGTCGAATATCTTTAATTATAAGGAGCATAACGAAGCATTATATGTTTCTGCAAGCAAAAAGCTGGGCGAAAAATGGGAAACCCAGGCTGGTCTTAGAATGGAAGCAACGCAGACAACCGGATATTCACATAATATGAATCAAACCAACAAAAATGATTATGTCAAATTATTCCCAACTGCGTATCTGACTTACAATCCAGATGATAAGAATTCTTTCTCGCTGAACTACAGCAGAAGAATCCGCAGACCGAATTTTGAGTATCTGAATCCGTTTGTGGTGCGTACAAGCCCTTATTATTATTCGGAAGGAAATCCGTTCTTAAAACCGTCTATCATTGATAATCTGGAGTTTTCATATGTAAGAAATCAGAAATGGGTATCCTCAGTGTATTATTCTCAGGTATCAGACTTCAGCCAGGATCTTGCTATTCTGGATCGGAATACCAATATCACAAGAAGCACACCTTTGAATTATGCCAATACGTATCAGATCGGGGTTTCCATGTATTACAATTTTAATAAATGGACCTGGTGGAACAGCTTTACAGGATTCAATGTGAATTACCAGAATGTAAAATCCAAAACAGATTTCATCAGTTCAATAGATGGCTACAATGCGTATTTCTATTCTAACAACGATTTTACACTGAACAAGTCTAAAACCATATTCTTCAGCGCCAATTATGGCCTGCAGCTTCCGGGACGTTATCAGATTTTTCATATCTCAACCATGAATATTCTGGATGTGTCTATGAAATTCCTGCTGCTGGATAAGAAACTGACCCTGACTGTTACCGGTATGGATCTTTTAAACGGCCAGCGCCCTGTAATCACTTATGAATCTAATGGCGTAAAAACAGACTTCAGCAGCTATGGCGACACAAGAGGAGTAAGAGTCTCTTTGAGCTACAAGTTCGGAAACAAGAATCTGAAATCTGAACAGCAGAGAAACTTCGGAAACGAAGACGAAAGAAACAGAATTAATTAATCAAATATATACTTGCAAGTAGGGTCCAATAAAGGTTTTATGACTTGAAAAGATAACCAAAAACCAATCAACTAAAAATTTTAAAATCATGCACAAAATTAAATTAACAAAAGGACTACAAATCAACAAAGAGCAAATCAGCAAATTACAGGAAGAGCAAATGAACAGCCTTAAAGGAGGGGTTAACAGCCTTCAGGCAGCAGCTCAGTCTTGCGGACAGTGTTCTTGTGGTGGAAACACAATTGTAAAAACAAGAGCAGCTCAATAATCAGCTTACCCAATCACATTTAAAATAACATTAACAATCTAAAAATCAACTATCATGCACAAAATTAAATTAACAAAAGGATTACAAATCAACAAAGAGCAAATCAGCAAATTACAGGAAGAGCAAATGAACAGCCTTAAAGGAGGAGTTAACAGCCTTCAGGCAGCAGCTCAGTCTTGCGGACAGTGTTCTTGCGGTGGAAACACAATTGTAAAAACAAGAGCAGCTCAGTAATCAGCTTACCCAATCACATTAAAATAAACAATAACAATTAAAATCAAACATCATGAACAAAATGAAATTATCTAAAGGATTACAGATCAACAAAGAGCAAATCAGTAAACTTCAGGAAGAGCAAATGAACAGCCTTAAAGGAGGGGTTAACAGCCTTCAGGCAGCAGCACAATCTTGCGGACAGTGTTCTTGCGGTGGAAACACAATCGTAAAAACGAGAGCAGCTCAATAATCAACTTTCCAAATCACATTTACAATAAACAATAACAATTTAAAAATCAAAATCATGCACAAAATTAAATTAACTAAAGGACTACAAATCAACAAAGAACAAATCAGCAAGCTTCAGGAGGAGCAAATGAACAGCCTTAAAGGTGGGGTTAACAGCCTTCAGGCAGCAGCTCAGTCTTGCGGACAGTGTTCTTGCGGTGGAAACACAATCGTAAAAACAAGAGTAGCATCTTAATCAGCCCATTACATTTAAAATAAACAATAACAATTTAAAATTAAACATCATGAACAAAATGAAACTAACTAAGGGTCTTCAAATCAACAAAGAGCAAATCAGCAAATTACAGGAAGAGCAAATGAATAGCCTAAAAGGAGGGGTTAACAGTCTTCAGGCAGCAGCGCAGTCTTGCGGACAGTGTTCTTGCGGTGGAAACACAGTAGTACAAACAAGAATAGCGAAGTAATCTTCTCCTATAAAAGAGGGAGCACTTTTGATAAAACTCCCTCTTTTAAAAAAAATTATATAATCCCAAAGCTCTCAGATCATGCAAAAAGAAAAACTAATCATCTCAGAAATAGAAGAATGTATCCGCAAAAAAGATACTTCCCTTACCGGAATCGGTCTTAATAACGGGATTCTAAGTGCTTCAATGTTTTATTATTATCATTATCTAATGACCAAAGAATCAGAATCTTTAGAATTGGTAACCCATTACATTGAAAAGTCTCTGTCTGTTTTAACAGAAGATTATAAAAGTCTTCATTTTAATGATGAGATAAGAGAGCTGGGATTATATCTTATGTTCCTGAAACAGGAAGAAGTTTTAGACAGCGAAATTGATTCTCTACTGGAAAATATAGATGAAATACTGGAAGAAATACTGATCCAGAAAACAGAGCAGGGAGACCTTGATTTAACAAGCGGCTTTCCGAGTTTTGCCAAGTATTTCGTACTAAGAAATCTTGAAGACAAAAAATACCTGATAGAGAAAACCTTGGATAAAGTCATTGAGCTTACTCAAAACCATGACAGCGGAAGCTACTGGAAGTTTGATCTTCGGGATAAAGAAAATCCCTATGTAGAACTCGGCTTAGGACACGGAACAGCAGGAGTAATCAACTATTTGTTATTCCTTTATAAAAATAAGATCTACAGTAAGGAATCTTTAGATCTCATTCACAGAGGATTATCATTTATATGGAACTGCAAAGAAAGCAATACAGACAATATCACGTTTTTCCCGTTCAATGCTTTTGAAGACGTCTACATAGATTATCACAATCTGGCATACGGTGAAATAGGAATTGGCTATACTTTTTACAACGCCGGAATTCTCTTAGAACATAAAGACTATTGCGACAAAGGACTTCATATCTTACTCAATACTACAAAGTTTAAAGATACTGATCAGTCTGCTATCCTGGAACCGGGATTAATTTATGGTTCTGCCGGATTATCCGCATTATACAAAAACCTTTATCATCTTACGGAACAGGATGCCTTTTTGGAAGCCAAAGAATATTGGCACGAGCATCTTCTTCAGTCAAAAAATAATGAAAATGAAAAATGGGCAGGATTCAAAGCCTATTACAATGCAGAATTTGACAACATCAATATGGCCCTCGGCCAGGGCATAGCAGGAATCGGGATCACCCTGATGAACAATGTCATTAAAACCAATCACAACTACGTCTCATTCTATAATTACGATCTATAATGGAAACTCTACAATCTCAAAATATCACGACCATTCTTCATGAATACGATCAAAAACTTCTTGATTTTGATTATGGAAATTTACCTGATGGATTGCTTTATGGAAAACTGGGACTGCTGCTCTATTTCTTAACACAATATCAAATCTCCGGAAATGATATCTATGTGAACAAAGTAGGAGCTATCCTTGAAGAAGTCTTTGAGAATGGCAACATTCAAAAAGAGAGCAACGTATATACACTCCCGAATCTATCCAAAGGAATGACCGGACTGGGCATTATCCTGGATTTATTAAAAAAAGACGGATTAATACAGGACGATTTTGATGACCAGATTACTGACATCGGAGAACTGATCTTCCAGCAATCCGTTACCATGCTGAAGGAAGACAATTATACTTTTTTTGATGGCCCGATAGGAAATCTCCATTATTTCAACACCATCAGAAATGAACAGTATAGCAGCGAAATTGTAAACATCCTTTATGATGAATGCATTTCTCACCCCACTCCATTTGAAAATAAGCTGAATGACAGCTATGCAGATGGTATTAACTTAGGATTCAACTATGGCTATCTTTCTATTGTTAATAATCTTTTGAGCCTTCCGGTAATGACGGAAAAAGCAAGGCACATTATTAACATCTGTCTGGATTTCATTATTTCCAATTTTGATGTCCACGAAGTAGAAAATACCAGAATATATAAACCCTACAATTACAAAATAGCAGAAAACCTGTTGAAGCCTTTTCACAACAACAGACTTTGCTGGTGCAACAGCGATCTTTCTTTCTCTTATCTCCTTTATAAAACAGGCGAAACACTGCAGGAAACAAAATACAGAGATATGGCTCATGAACTGGGCTTAGAAACTACAAAAAGGAAAGTAATGGCCAATACAGGCGTAGAATTTATCCAGTATTGCCACGGAACTTCAGGACTTGTACAGCTGTATCACGAGATTAATGAAAAAGACGCCCATCCGGATTATAAACAAGCCAAAAGCTTCTGGATGAAAAGATCACTGGAAATCCTGGAAAACGAATTGGACCAGCCATTAACAGAACAGGACAGCTCCCTAATCTTTGGAAAAACCGGAGCATTGATCACCCTCAATGATAAAATCGACAAAACTAAATATCTAAAATTTTTACTGTAACATGAAAACAAAAAGCATAGGATTACTAGAACTAGGATACAGAAGCGGCAAAGATTCAATCACAGCTCTTAACGATGTAGTTGATTATGCCCTTCATGCAGAGAGATTAGGATACAGCAGATTCTGGCTGGCAGAGCATCATTATTCCCACCTTAAGAATCTTGCATTTTCAAATCCGGATATCGTGATTGCCATGATCGCCGGAATGACAGAAAAAATAAGAGTAGGATCTGCAGGAACTTCAGTTCCCAGTTATTCTCCTTACGCTGTCGCTACCAATTATAAACTGATCAACAATATATTCAACGGAAGAATAGACTTGGGCCTGTCAAAAGGGATTCCTGAAAGTGAGCACACCAAAAACCTTTTGAATCCGGATATTCTTGAAAGAGGTACCGGAGTTGTTTTTAAGGAAAATGCCCACGAAATCCACGAATTATTTTATTCTGAAGCTGAAAAGAACGAAAAAGAAGGAATTTTAATTCCTCCCTACGGCGGACTGATCCCTGACCTCTGGTATCTTTCTTCTTCTTTGAACAATCTGGATGATGCTATCAATTTACACTCAAACTATTGTGTTTCAGCCTTTCACGGAAGTGGAAAATTCCTTGAAAATCTTGAAGATAAAAAAGAAGAGATCAACAGATACAGAGATTCTTTTGCACAGCAAAACGGATTTGTTCCTAAAATATCACTGGCTCTGGCGATCAACCTTTCAGAAGTCAATGAAATAAAATCCGATGCAGATGAATCTGAATCTTTCAAAATCCTCAACCTCAACTTTGAAGAGCTTTTTGAACTGATTGAAAAACTGGATGAAAAACTGTCTGTTGATGAATTCATTTTATATGACACAGAGCCGGACAGTGACAAGAAAATCGAAAACGCTGAAGTGATAAGCAACCATTACAACCTACAATCTATTCAACATGAAAACGCAGTTAGATAACATCAATATTGGTTTTATGAGAAACTCTTTATACTCATTCAAACAATATAACAATATACCGAAAAATACAGCAGATCTTGATCATTTTGTTCTTGAATTATGGAATGATGAAGTTTTCAGAGAATCTATCTTTTTAGCCTCTTATGAGCTGTATAACGAATGGGCAAGATTGTGCCAGGACGATCCTTCTTTATCTCTGGTAAAGAGAAACAGAATCAACAATTCTATTCTGAAATATTACATCAGAATAACTACCAGGTCTACTCCTTTCGGAACATTTGCTTCCCATTCTGCTTTTGAACTCAACTCAGACAATAAAAATATTGAAGCAGGAAATATGAATGCTATCCACCGCTATACTACGCTGGATCTTTCTTTCCTTTTTCAGGTTATAGTATTAATCAACAGAGACTTTCCAGAGGTTCACGAATATGCACTTAATGACTCCATCTATAAGTTAGGTGATTATTACCGATATATCGAAACCGCAATACAAAACGAAAAAAGAGTCTATACTTTAAGCTCATTGGAAAAAGATGAACTTCTGGATTTTCTGGTTGAAACTGTGGCTGCCCAATCTTATTCTTTTGACAGTCTGGTTGCTCTCGTTGCAGAAAATGTAGAAGGAGTTTCCGAAGAAGATGCAAAATACTATATTTTCAGCCTGATTGATGCCCAGTTCTTTAAAAGTAACTTTGATATCTGCCTGAATGAGCACTCTCCTTTGTCTCAGATTATTGGATATTTAAGTTCAAAAAAAGGAATCTATCCTGAACTGGACCGTTATCTGGAAATCCTGATCAAAATGGAAAGCTATATGGAATTGCTGAACTCCAGAGTAGGACAATCTCAGGAATATTACAACGAAATATTTGCACTTGCCAACCAATTCTCCATCCTGTATGACAGAAAATATCTGATCAATTCATCCTTAAAAAGAAATCTTGACTTTTCTCCTGTTACCAGAGAAGATCTTTCCAAAATCAAAAAGGGAATCAATACCCTATCATGCTTTTGGGATAAAGGAAGTGAAACGGTGAATGAAAATTTAGAAAAGTTTAAGTCTGCTTTTTACGCAAGATATGAAGAGAGCCTGGTGCCTTTAGTTGAAGTACTGGATAACGAAAGCGGCATTGGATATATTCAGGAACAAAATAGCGAAAACGACTTTTCTTCCCTGTTGGATACCCTGAGCTGGCCCAATTCCAGTAATGATTCATTCTCTATCACGTACAATAAAAAGATTCATGAATTCTGGAGAAGAATCATCAACAAAGCCAATATCAATGGAGATACTGCTATAGATCTTAGCCAGCACGACATCAACAGCCTTCAGAATGCAGATGAAGTAAGCCTTGCAAGATCGATGGCCGTAATGATTGAAAAGGTATCTGATAAAATAGCAATCTCTTCTGTAGGCGGAACAAGCGCTGCCAATCTTATTGCGAGATTTTCCAATGAAGATGAAGAAATCCTGGCTCCAATGAACAGAATCATCAAAGAAGAACAGAATGATCACCATTTTATCTATGCAGAACTACTTCATTTGCCGGACAACAGAGTGGGAAATATCTTACTGAGACAGGTAAAAAGAGGAAATCAGCTTTCTTATCTTACCAAATCCTCAGATTCGGAAAATACCATTGCCCTGACAGATCTTTACATTAAAATGATTGATAAAAGAATCGTATTATTCCATAAAGAGCTGAATAAAGAAGTGAAAATATTCCACTCTACCGCTCATAATTTTGATTATAATTCGCTTCCTGTCTATCAGTTTCTGTGTGACCTTCAGCATCAGGATGTTTCCACAGCATTAGTTTTAAATATTGGAGATACCAACTACCTGATGTATGACTATATTCCTAGAATCACGCATGGTGATGATATCATCTTCACTCCGGCATTATGGAGACTATATCAGAATGAAGTATCTGCAATTAAGACCAAAAACAATACTGAAAGCATTAAAACGGTAAAAGAATACCTTTCAGAGAAAAAAGTCAACAGATATTTCTTTATATCCCAGGGAGATAACAAACTATTGATCGATACTGAAAATGATAATCTTTTATTATTCCTTATTGATGAACTGAGATCCAAGGAAACCGTAACCCTTACCGAATGTCTTTACAATCTTGAGACTGATGAGTTCAACAACGAGATTGTCATCCCAATGATCAACAAAAGTTATAAAGCATTTAAAACAGAACTGGATCAGCATCTTTTCAATGTCAATATTTCTGATAATAAATTTATCCCAGGGAACAAATGGCTGTACTATAAAATCTATTGCGGCAACAAGTTTTCAGACAAAATATTACAGGATGTATTTCCGGATCTTTTACCTCACCTAAGTGAAGAAGAGCTGATCAAAAAATGGTTCTACATACGATACAGTGACCCTGACAATCATATCAGACTGAGACTGGAAATCAATGATAACAAGCTCACCAACACCGCCCAGATTATTACCACTTTCAACGATTATTTTGATAAATATATCAGCGAAGGAATCATTAATAAAGTAGAAATGGGAACCTATGACAGAGAGTATGAAAGATATGAAGGTGAATTTATTGATACCGCAGAACATATCTTCCATTATGACAGCCAATTGACTGTTAATCTGCTTAAAAACATTCCAAATAATGATGACCTCTGGTTATACTCCATCAAAAGTATTGATACGTATTTCGATGTCTTCCAGCTAGATCTTGATAAACGGTATGAAGTGATCAACAAAATTTATACTCAGTTTCAACGCGAGTTTAATGTAGACAGCAACCTTAAGAAACAGCTGGATCTGAAATACAGAACGAACCTGAATCTCATCAGCGAGATCGTAGAATCAAATGACAATCAGTATTTCTCAGAGTTTGTCACTTCTATGAAAGACAACTGCAGAGAAATAGAAAATCTGAAGACCATTCAAAAAGAAAGATTAGTCAGCAGTTTTATTCATATGCATATCAACAGACTGATCAGGTCCAGACACAGAATGCACGAACTGATCATTTACGGCATTGTAGAAAAGTATTATAAAATGAAAATCGGCAAAAGAAAATATCTAGTATCATGAAGCTAAAATTTATCCCTCAACACGACCAAATGGACTGCGGTCCTGCATGTATCGCAATGGTGGCTTCCTACTTTGGCAAGCAGATTCCGTTACATTTTTTAAAAGAAAATGCCAACCTATCCAGAGAAGGAGTTAGCTTACTGAGCATCAGTGAACTATGCGAAGATATTGGATTTGAAACTTATCCGGCCAAGCTGACATTACAGACTTTGGATGAAAACGGCAGCCTGCCTTGCATTCTTCACTGGAATAAAAACCATTTCGTAGTACTTCTTGATGTAAAGAAAAGCCTTATCACAGGAAAAAAACGCTACAGAATTGCTGATCCAAGCCATGGAATGATCTGGCTTAGCGAAAAAGACTTTCTTAAAAGCTGGCTATCAGACGGCGAAACCGGTATTGCTCTTTTCGTAAGTCCTACCAACAGTTTTTATCAGCAGACTTTCCCGGAAGAAGACAAGTTGAGTATTTCTTTTGCCATGAAATATTTCAAAGAACATAAAAGCAAATTCCTCTTTTTGTCCGGAATGCTTCTTATCGGAAGCTGCCTGAGTCTTGTCTTTCCTTTCCTTACACAAACACTTATTGATAAGGGAGTTAACACAAAAGATATAGACCTTATTACGATCATTTTGATCTCCCAGGTTGTATTATATTTAGGAAGTATTACCATAGAAATTCTCAGAAACTGGCTGATGCTTTATATCGGAACCAGAATTAGTATTTCTATTATTTCAGACTTTCTGAAGAAGATGCTTCTCCTTCCAATGGGCTTTTTTGATACCAAGATGAAGGGAGACTTTACCCAGAGAATCCAGGATAACGAGAGAATAGAAGACTTTCTTACCTCTCAGAGTCTTATGACTTTCTTCTCTATGGTGACTTTTCTTGTGTTTTTCGGAGTGCTTTGGTATTATAATGTAACGATTGTACTTATTTACTCATCTCTGACTGCATTATCTCTTGTTTGGGCGCAGTACTGGTTAAAGAAAAGAGAAATCCTCGATTATTACCGGTTCAGAGAAAAAGGACAAAGCCAAGAAAGTGTTTATGAAATTCTGAATGGGGTTTCTGAAATGAAACTCAACCAATTCGAAGACTATAAAAGACAGGAGTGGGAAGGTATTCAAAATAAGCTTTTCAAAACGACCCTTCGTATCTTAAAAGTAGATCAGTATCAGTTTTCAGGATTTGAATTTCTTAATCAGCTAAAAAACATTTTCGTTACTTTCTTTGCGGCATTGCAGGTTGTAAAAGGAAATATGACCATCGGTGAGCTATTGGCGATATCTTACATCATCGGGCAGCTGAACTCTCCTGTTAACCAAATGATTTCTTTCTTCCGTTCATTACAGGATGCAAAGCTGAGCCTTTCAAGATTAAATGAAGTTCAGAATCATGAAGAAGAGGAAAAAGAAGGAATGAAAGCGCTTGAAATCAACAATACTTATTCAGAAGAAGAGAAAGGAATTACCTTAAACAATGTTTCTTTCCAATATGAGGGCCCAAAATCTCAGTTTGTTTTAAAGGATGTCAACCTGTTCATCCCTGAAGGCAAAGTCACCGCTATTGTAGGCGCCAGCGGAAGTGGAAAAACTACTTTAATGAAGCTTTTACTGAAATTCTACAATCCTACTCATGGTACCATTCATTATAACGAAGATGATATTCTAACCCTTTCTCCTAAAAGCATAAGAGAAAACTATGGAGTGGTAATGCAGGACGGATTTATTTTCTCAGACACTATCGAAAGAAATATTGCCACCAGCGAAGTTGAGGTCAACACCCGAAAAATGGAAAATGCGGTAAGGGTAGCCAACATTTCCTCTTTCATTGATAATCTTCCGTTAGGATACAGCACCAAAATAGGAGCAGCCGGCAACGGAATTTCCGGAGGACAAAAGCAAAGAGTTCTTATTGCAAGAGCAGTGTATAAAAACCCTCATTTTATACTATTTGACGAAGCAACTTCGGCACTGGATGCAGAAAATGAAAAGATCATTCATGACAACCTTCAGGAATTTTTCAAAGGAAAAACTGTAATTATTGTAGCACACCGCTTAAGCACCGTAAAAAATGCAGACCAGATTATCGTTCTGAAAAATGGAGCTGTTGTTGAAAAGGGAAACCACCAGGAACTTGTCAACAAAAAAGCAGATTACTACAGTCTTGTTAAAAATCAACTTGAATTAGGCAACTAATCACCTCTCAATATATTTTTGACCGTTTCACAGCCTGTGAAACGGTTTTTTTATCCAGTTTAATAAAATAAAACCATTTGTAGTTCATTTACAAAAGGCTTTATTTTAATCCAGATAGGTTTTATTTCAATTATTTAAAATCTTTATCCTCAATGTTTTTATTATAGTACAAATCTACAAGCGTTGCTTCCTGATTCCCATTTTCAGAAACAAATGTTGATTTAGTAGCATACCAAAGATCTCCAAATTTTTTATAATCACTTTGTAAAACGGTAGAAAATGAATCTTTATTTCCGTTTTCAACCGTTTCTTCTTTGCTAAGAAAGAATGACTTTACATCATAATACAGATAAGTCACTTTTCCTGTGACATAGGTTGCTTTTATTTTATAATAGATCTTATCAGGATTTTCTTCAATAAGTTCAATCTTGTATAGTTTGGGGTCTATATAAGCAAGTTCATTCATGATGTACTTTCTGTCAGCCTTATCCTTAAACTCAGCAGGATCAGCCAGCTTTCTCTCACCGTTGACCAATTCGTAACCTGTTTTACCGTCAAACCATGATTTGTAAACAATTCTTCCCTGATATTCAATTTCAAAACTTCCTTTATTGGGAACCATTTCTTTTGTGATCCAATTCACATTTCGGCCGTCCATTACCGTTTCAGATTTGGAATAAAGCGTTTTTATGCTGCTCAGAAGCTTTTTTCCACCTTCTGCCTGAATGGCTTTTTCAATAATTTCTTTGGCTTTGCTTTCGCTGGATGTTTGTGAGAATAATGGGTTAGAAGCAGCTATCATGCTAACGACTACAATGGTATTGAATAATTTCATGGTTTTGTTTTTTCTGAAGCAAATGTAGCAAAAGACGCTTTAAGTCTTTCTTTTTTGAAATTTTATTTTCAAAATATAAAAAAGGAAAGGAGATATTTACATTGAAAAAACGAGTGACAGCATTTTCAGAACCATTTTAAAACAAAAATCCCTCTGTAATATGATTACAGAGGGACTTGTACCCCAGACGGGACTTGAACCCGTACATCCGAAGATACAGGATTTTAAGTCCTGCGTGTCTACCAGTTCCACCACCAGGGCATGGTGAGGGCAAAAAAAAAGATTCGAACCAAGGGTTCCAACCTTTTCAGTAACTCTGTAAAGAGTTTTTTCGCATTGTGCGGATGAAGGGACTCGAACCCCCACGCCTCACGGCACCAGATCCTAAGTCTGGCATGGCTACCAATTACACCACATCCGCTGATTTTCTGATCTGAATTTACAGATTCAGGCTTTATTTCTTACAAATATAAGACTTTTTATTTAAAGAACACTCTCTATTAAAACAAAAAACCCTCCGTAAGATTTTACAGAGGGTCTTGTACCCCAGACGGGACTTGAACCCGTACATCCGAAGATACAGGATTTTAAGTCCTGCGTGTCTACCAGTTCCACCACCAGGGCATGGTGTGGAGCGAAAAACGGGATTCGAACCCGCGACCCCAACCTTGGCAAGGTTGTGCTCTACCAGCTGAGCTATTTTCGCATAGTGCGGATGAAGGGACTCGAACCCCCACGCCTCACGGCACCAGATCCTAAGTCTGGCATGGCTACCAATTACACCACATCCGCTGGTTTTTTTATATTGTAAGTTTTAAAGAGCTTGCTTCGTTTTTGTGAGTGCAAATATAGGGCAATTTCCTTTACTACCAAACTTTTCAAGAAAAAAAATTAAAATTTCTACATTTTTTTTTCACGGCACCTTTTATTACATTTCATTTTCTTACTTTTACATCGTTAATATTTACGATATGGAATTACAAGGAACGGTAAAGAAACTTTTTGATGCTCAAACATTTGCGAGCGGGTTTCAAAAAAGAGAAATGGTTATTTTAACTCAAGAACAGTATCCACAGCCGATAAACATAGAATTTTTATCTGATAAAATCAGTTTATTAGATAACCTTAAAGAAGGAGAAAACGTAAAAGTAGGAATCAACATCAGAGGTAGAGAATGGGTTTCTCCTCAAGGTGAAACTAAATACTTCAACTCTATTACAGGGTGGAGAGTAGAGAAAGTTTCTGAAAATGCTTCAGAACCTACTCAGGCAATGTCTCAACAATCTGCTTCTCCAGTTTCAAACGAAAATCCGTTTGCCGGAGACGATGATGATGATTTACCTTTTTAATTAAAGAATAAAAGATCAAATATAAATCCTGCTTTTTGAAGTGGGATTTTTTTTCTAAACATGGTTCGATTAGACGAAAATGAGATTTCATTTCCTGACCCTGAGCTGTATGAAGGGCATGAAGGAGTGGTTGCTTTTGGAGGTGACCTGTCTGTAGAGCGTATCTGGTTTGCCTATCAACTTGGTATCTTTCCCTGGTACAATCCCGGAGAAGAAATTCTGTGGTGGTGTCCGGATCCCAGATTTGTACTGCTTCCTGAAGAAATAAAGGTTTCAAAATCTATGAGAAAGATATTAAACAAAAATGTTTTTACTTTTTCAGAGAATAAGAATTTCAGAGAAGTGATCAGGAACTGTCAAAAGGCGAACCGAAAAGGCCAGTCCGGGACGTGGCTTTCTGATGAACTGATGAACTCTTTTATTCAGCTTCATGAATATGGTCTGGCCAAAAGTATTGAAGTATGGCAGGATGAAGAGCTTGTAGGTGGTTTTTACGGACTGCAGATTGGAAACGTTTTTTGTGGAGAAAGTATGTTTGCAAAAGTAAGCAATGCTTCCAAAGCAGGATTTATCCACTTTGCAGAGAGTAATAAAAACAAAATTGAACTTATTGACTGTCAATCCCATACAGAGCATCTTGAAAGTCTGGGTGCTAAAATGATTCCTAAAAAAGAATTTCTAAAAATCTTACACGAAAATAATGAACGCGGATAAAGAAAAATGGGTTCTTCTGATTATCCTGAGTTTGATCTGGGGATCATCCTTTATTTTGATCAAAAAATCATTGGAGCATTTTAATCCTTTTCAGGTAGGATCTTTAAGGGTTCTTATTGCCGGGATTATTTTACTTCCAATTGCCATTTCCAACTATAAACTTTTCCCCAAAAAAAATCTGAAATGGTTGATTTTGGCGGCTTTTACAGGGAACTTTATTCCGATGTTCCTTTTTCCGATCGCGGAAACTGAAGTCAGCAGCAGCATTGCAGGAATCATCAACTCTATGATGCCTATTTTTGTGATTATTGTGGGAGCATTGGTTTGGAAGTTTGAAACAACCAAAAAACAGATTATAGGAACATTAATAAGCTTCACCGGAGTTTGTATTCTTGCGTTTGGCGGGGGAGACGGCGGAGAATTGAAAATGATTCCGATTCTGTTGTTATTATTCGCTACTTTATGCTACGCACTGAGTACAACGACTGTCAAATCAAAGCTTATGGAGGTATCTTCCACTGTTTTATCTGCTTTTGTTTTCTCATTTGTCTTATTATTTCCGTCCATTATTGCATTGACCAGCACAGGATTCTTTTCGGAATTCAGCTTTTCAAAAGACAATCTGCTGGGTCTTATGTTTGTGTGTCTTTTATCCGTTTTCGGAACCGGGCTTGCGATGATGATGAATTATCGTTTACTGAAGGTTTCCACGCCTCTTTTTGCATCAACGGTTACTTTAGTAATGCCTATTGTTGCTATTATCTGGGGAATTTTAGATGGGGAAAAACTGACTTATTTACAATTTATAGGAGCAGGAATTATTATTGCCGGACTGCTATTTTTAAGAACAAATCCAAAAAAATAAAATCATATTATAAATTAAATTATATTTGGCTGATTTAACTTATAACTATGAAAAAAATTCTACTTTGTGGCTCAATAGCCTTATTAACACTTTCGTGTTCTTCTACGCGTGATGATGATGCTCCTTTTGACAACAGTGATCCTTCCAGTCAAAATGTAATTCTCCCTACAAAAATGGTTATGGATGGTATTGTAATGAAAATCAATTACAACGGAACCAAAATCATCAGCATGATTAACAACATTAATCATGGGCAAAGAATTGAATTCACTTACACAGACGAATATGTTACCGGGATTAAACATTACGAAAACAACATTCTTGAAAGTACGGTTGAATATGGATATTCCAACGGCCGTATGGCATCTGCAATTGCAAAAGAATATTCTCTTACCGGTACGGTTCAAAACACAGTAACATTTACCTATATCTACACAAGTACCACAGAAATTAACGTAAAAAGACAAACGAATTCCGGTTCTGCAGGATCTTCTACCATCAACAGTGTTTTTACATACAACAATGGAAATATGGTAAGCAATGTAGGCTCAGGAACGGGTACAGTAAATGGAAACACTGTTAATTACACAGAAACAGAGACTTATACTTACACAGATAAAAACTATCCTTTTAAAAATGTAAAGGGCTTTGATAAAATTATCTTCAACGGAAATGAGAGCACCGATGGCGTAAGCATGTTATTTTCGAATATAAAGAACAGCTTAAGCACTTATAAAGGACAGTTTACCAATACTACAGTGGGCGGAGGAACCGGTACCGGAACAACTTCTCATAAATATACCACTACTTTTAATACTGCAGGTTATCCGTCTGTAGAAGACAGACAATCTCTTGATATCAATGGGAACCCCAATACAAGTTCGCCTGATAAATTCATCTACGAGTACAACTATCAATAAAAAAAACCTGCATTTCTGCAGGTTTTTCTATTATTTTTAGATTAATCTAGTTCTTTTTCTTCACTTTAGTAGCCTTCACCTTTTTCACCTCGTCTTTAATGAAAGGATATTTTTTCTGCATATCCTTAGCTAAAGACGGATCAAGGTCTAATGCTTTCTGAAGTGATTCTGCTCCTTTATCCTGGTCTTTCAGATTGAAAAAACAGTTACTCAACTGATAAAACAGCTCAGCTCTGTGATGCTTTTTTATGGCACTATTCAAAACGGTAACCGCATCTTCGTACTCTCCTACCAACATCAAAACTTCTGAATAGGCATACCAGTTGTAGAATCTTGTAGGTTCTGCATCCACCAGCTTTTTAAGACAGGCAAGACTTTCTTCAAACTTCCCAGAATCAATGAATAGAAATGCTAATCTTTTTTGGTAGTCAAGATTATTTTCATTCAGCTGGGTTGCTTCTTTGGCATAATGCAATGCTTCAGACATCCCGCCCATTTCTTCGTAAAGATAAGACTGCTCCATCATTGCAAGATAAAACTGAGGGTCTTCTCTCAATGATTTCTGGAATGCATTTAAAGCTAAAATAGGCTGTTTTAATGCCTTATTGCACAATCCGATCTTATAAAAAGTAAATGCTTTTGTATATTCCAGCTCCAGCATTTCTTCATAAGTCTCGATGGCTTTTTGGTATTGTCCCATAGCCTCATAACAGGCTGATTTATTAGCATATACCCCTACAGAACTAGAGTTGATTGCCAACAAATAATCGTAGCCTCTTATGGCTTCATCATAATTTTTTCTGTTGAAATAGAATTGTCCGTATTCAAACCAGGCGGTTTCAGAATAAGAGAATTCATCTAAATATTCATTAAGAAAGGCAATAGCCTCCTCACTCTTATTCAGATCACTGAAACACACCATACAATTCTCCAGCGAATATTCATCCGTTGGATCTTCTTTCAGTGCTTTTCTGTAATGCTTAAGAGCGTTAAAAGGATCTCCGAGATTTACATATTCATCCGCAATAAAGTTGTGGAGAAAGTTTTCTTCTTCCTCTAATGTCAAAGCTTTTTTGCAGATTTCAATGGATCTTCTAGGATTTCCTAAGCTCGAATAATATTTAGCGTAACAAACCAAAAAGTCTGTGTTCTCCATAGAAGCACCTTTCAGCTCGTTGATAAGTTCTTTCGCCATATTATACTCTTCCCACTCCAAAAGGATCTCAAGTCTTTTGATCTTGATATCCAATGAATTGGGATGAAGCTTCAGTCCATAATTAACCGCCATATCGGCGTAATTAAAATCACCAAGCTCCAAATAATAAACAATAATGTCTTCTAACTCTTCTGTATCAAAGTAGAATTCGTCATTGTTTTCCATCATTTCCTCGAACTTTTTTACAAGTTCATTTCCAAAATACTCTTCCAATAGTGTCCTCTTTGTCGGCCTGATGTCTGAATTTGCTTACAAACCTCGGCAAACGTTTAGTTAATAATACATCTGAAACTGATATTCAAATATTTATGCAAAGTTGCAACTTTTTTTTGAATTTTCCAGTTCATAAATTTCTATTATAAAAATAGTAAAAAAAGAAAACCGATAAAAGGATTGTGGATAAAAAAATGGAAATTGGGGTTAAATTCTTATGACCAGGCGTTTTCCGCTTTGTATCTCGGCATTCCATACTGCTTCGATATTTTTAATATCAACCTCTTCTGTTTCCATTTTAATTTTTCCTTCTACGGCTGCCTGATACATTTCCGGAATGATTTCTGAAAACAGAAGCGCAGATTCGTCTTTCGTCCAGCTGCCCAATCCCGATCCGGAAATCTGAATATCAGTTCCTCTTAGAATCTGTGAAGACAATTGAATGATATCTCCACTCATTCCTCCTACTGTTACCAGTTTTGTTTTGTGGGAAAAAGTTCCATCTCCTTTGAAAGCGGACAATATCATTTCTACAGAACGTCCCCAGATATAATCCAGAATAATGTCTATAGGCATTTGATTATGAATTTCTTTTATTTTTTGTTTAAAATCATGATCTGTAGATTGAAGGGAGATCACCTCATCAGCTCCCAGCTCACGCAGAGATTGTAAGGATTCTTCATTTCTTCCGGTAACAATAATCTTTCGGGCACCATATAATTTAGCAATCTGAACGGCTATTCTTCCTGTAATTCCTGTTGCTCCATTGATCAATACTGTATTTCCTGGCTGTAATCCCGCTTTGAATTTTAAAGCCATTGCGGATCCCATAACCGCGTTGGGTAATGCTGCTGCTATAGAAAAATTAAGTTCTTCAGGAATCGGGACAATCATTTTTTTATCAGCCACAGCTTTTTCAGCTACAGTTCCTTTCTTGCTGAAAAAATAGACCTTATTTCCATTTTCAAGGTATCCAACTCCGTCTGAACCGATAATTTTAGGCTGATGAGTTTCATTTTCCGTAGAATAATGACTTCCTCCCGCTCTTGCTCTGTCCAGATTTTTAATAGATGCTGCTTTTACAGACACCAAAACTTCATTTTCCTGTATTGTTTCCGGCTCTGGGAAATCTGCATATTGAGGAATGCCTCCTTTATCAAATACTACTGCTGCTTTCATTCTTTAATTTTTATACAAAATTATCGGTTATAAGTACTGTGGGGCGATAACATTTGTTATGAGTTTTGGAAAAGGAATCTGGTAATAGAGTTAAAAACGCAGAGGACGCCAGGTGATATAATTTTGTGTTTTTATTTGGTCGCAAAGGCATTATGTTAATTGAAATAAAATAAGATAGAATTATATACTTTTTCTGTAAACTTCCAGCTTCGTACTTCCATCTTCCAGCCTATTCTGACTTCTCTTTCAATATCTTGCTTTTGATCCTGCTGAGATGTACCGTTGTAATGCCCAAATAGGAAGCAATATAATGCTGGGGAACTCTTTTGATAATTTCCGGTTTGGTTTTGGCCAGATTGATATACCGTTGTTGGGGTGTATCTTTAATAAAGGAAAAGAAATGTTTCATATAATCGAATACTCTTTCAAAAAGAGCATCCATAAATAGATTTCTAAGCTCAGGGTTTTCATAGACTTCTTCCAGGAAAGCCTCTACATCCGGTTTATTAATTTTGTATAAGATGCAGGGTTCTATGGTTTCAAATGACACCATACTTGGCAGGCCTTTTCTAAAGCTTTCAAGAGAAGAAAACATTGTATTTTCAAGAAAAAACTGAAAAGTGACATCTTTTCCATCATTATTATACCAGGCTCTTACCATCCCTTTTTCAATGTAATAAGCATTGCAGGAAACCTCATCTTCTTTTAAAAGTAAGGTTTTGGCGGGAACTTCCATACGTTCAAAGCTTCCAATAAATTTTCTCCATTTTTCTTTAGGAAAAGGAAACCTGTTTTTAATATGCTCAAACATGTCTGGTATAAAAAAAGAACGGAACAAATGTCCGTTCTTATATATTTTAGATTAAACTTTTAATTTTAGCAATGATATCATCTCCTAACTGGTCAGCTTCTTCCTGAGAATGAGCTTCTGTATAAATTCTGATAATCGGCTCTGTATTGGATTTTCTAAGGTGAACCCAGTTGTTTTCAAAGTCTATTTTAACACCGTCTACTGTAGAAACGTCTTCGTTCTGATATTCCTGTTCCATTTTGCTTAAGATAGCATCTACATCAATCTCCGGAGTCAGTTCTATTTTCTTTTTACCCATAAAATAACTTGGATATCCTGCTCTCAGCTCAGAAACAGTTTTGTTTTCTTTGGCCAAATGAGTTAAAAACAAGGCTACTCCTACTAAAGAGTCTCTTCCGTAATGTAAATCAGGATAGATAATTCCTCCGTTTCCTTCTCCTCCGATCACAGCGTTTTTCTCTTTCATCAAGGTAACAACATTTACTTCTCCTACAGCACTGGCAAAGTATTCTGAGTCATGCGAACGTGCCACATCTCTCAAAGCTCGGCTGGAAGAAAGATTGGAAATTGCAGCTCCTTTTTTATGTTTCAACAGGTAATCTGCAACAGCAACTAACGTGTACTCTTCACCAAACATTTCTCCTTTCTCATCAATCAAAGCTAATCTATCCACATCCGGATCTACCACAACTCCTACGTCTGCTTTTTCTTTTTTCATCAATTCGCAGATGTCTCCCAAATGTTCTTTCAACGGTTCAGGATTGTGTGGAAAGTGTCCTGTAGGTTCACAGTATAATTTGATGGTTTCACAGCCTAATTTATCCAAAAGCATAGGAATTGCAATACCTCCTGTAGAGTTTACCGCATCCAGGGCTACTTTAAAGTTTTTAGCTTTGATTGCTTCTACATCTACCATTGGCAAATCCAGGATCTGCTGAATATGGATATCAAAAGCGTCATCTCTTGTTTCATATTTTCCAAGATCATCCACTTCTGCATAGTTGAAGTCTTCACTTTCTGCCAAAGCCAGTACTTCAGCTCCATTTTCCCCAGTAATGAATTCTCCTTTTTCGTTCAATAACTTAAGGGCATTCCACTGTTTTGGGTTGTGGGAAGCGGTAAGGATGATTCCTCCGTCTGCATTAAGTTCCGGAACCATTATTTCCACTGTAGGTGTTGTAGAAAGGCCAAGGTCTACTACATTAATTCCCAATCCCTGCAATGTAGCAGTTACCAAAGAAGAAACCATCTGACCAGAAATTCTGGCATCTCTTCCGATAATAAGGGTAAGGTCTTTTTTATTTTTATTGTTCTGAAGCCAGGTCCCGAATGCGGAAGCGAACTTTACTACATCCAACGGTGTTAAGTTATCATTTACTTTACCGCCAATGGTTCCGCGAATTCCGGAAATAGATTTTATTAGTGACATGATGTTTTTACTTTTATTGTTTTCTTTCTAAATTTTCCAACGCAAAGATACTTAAAAGACCTTTCAACTTATAGAACGGGGATCTTTTTTTGGATTTTATCGTAGGTATTTTTTACAACCTTCGGTGGCGCAAAACGATAACCTATGTATAACAAACCATATAGGTTATTATTTTCTACTGTCTGATTATTTTTCTGGTCGTAAGCATGCGTATTAAAATTCATTTTGCCTCCAAATAAAAACCGATCTGTATTATATCCAACATGAAGCCCACCCTGCATTCTTATGGTTGCATACTGGGCATTTTCTTTGGCTCCTCCATTCTGAAAATCTCTGTAGCTGGAGAATTTACCTCCGATTCCGGCTGCCAGATAAGGTGAGATATTGACATTCTTACCAATTACCCAATTATAGAAATATCCGATATTCCCCCCAATATTATATTGTGTCTCCTTGCTTTTTATACCATCAATTTTATTTCTGAAAATAGTAAGATCATAATCCACAAAAGGAACCCAGCTTCCACTGCTTTTATACTGCCATTCTCCCTGCGTGTAGATACTTCTTGCTGAAAAGTTTTTATTGAGAATATAGGAGGTAGATCCGCCAAAGGTTTGTACCCTTAAATCAGGAAACTGAATATAAGGATCTCTTCCTTCCTGCCATTCGGGGGATAGGTCTTTCATATTTTCAACATAAAAACCACTTACATTTTTATAATAAACATTCTGGATAAATCTTCCGGGAAATAACCTGAAACTAAAATCGGTATATGAACTTTCCCCCTTCATGTCATCATCATTATTTCCATCTAAAAATCTGGGAGCAAATGATACTGTCGCGCTTATAATTCTATAATCGACTGAAAATGATGTTTTGGTTTTATTGTTGATTGACAGGTCCATCTTGAAGGCATTCTTACCTTCTCCTGATGAAAAAACATAGTTCTCGATATTGGTATCAAGATTCACACGAATCATTACCTGGTCTGCATAAGACTTGGTATTTGTAGTATCTGATTGTGCTTTCCCGTGAACGGTAAATAACGAAAATAGTACGAGTGATCCTGTTTTTAAGAAATTCAAATTAATAATTTACATTAGAAAAATGAAATTACTACATTTTTTTCAATTATCTATTGAACGTAATGTTAAGAACACCCGCAATCTTTATCGCAGTTTGTTCTTTTGGAGCTGAATTTCTTGGGTGCGAAGTTCTTTTTAAGTACTTTAAATAAAGAGTAACAGGCGAATGCTACAATTAATAGGATAAGTACGTATTGAAAAATTAATGATAAGTCCATTACTTTAAAATCTGATATGCTATCATCGACACAAAATATGCCAAACCTGTCATCATGACTACCTGAAAGCCAGTCCATTTCCAGCTTTTAGTTTCTCTGTAGACTACTGCAAGTGTAGAAACACACTGCATTGCAAATGCATAGAAAAGAAGAACCGAGATTCCGGTTGCAAAACTGAAGACTTTTTCTCCGTTTGGCTTTACATCTCTTCTCATTTTATCAATTACTTTTACTTCCGGAGCATCATCCTCCAAACTGTAAAGTGTAGACATTGTTCCCACGAACACTTCTCTTGCCACAAAACTTGTAAGAATTCCAACTCCCATTTTCCAGTCGTAGCCCAGTGGGGCAATAACAGGTTCTATTCCTTTACCCATTTTGGCAAGGTAAGAATGGTCAAGATGAACGTCTGTAGCAACCAATTCATTTGTTTTCTGGCTTGGTCCGAAATAGCTCAGAAACCAGATAATAACACTTACAATAAAAATGATTTTTCCAGCTCCTGTAATGAAGTCCCATACTTTCCCTAACACCATTTTAAAGTCATAACCAAAAAGTGGTTTTTTATAGGCCGGAAGGTCCATTACCAGGTATGTTTTTCCTTTACTTTTAATAAATCTTTTAAGGATCGCTGCTGAGAATAAAGCAACCAGGAAGCCAAGAAGATACATCCCCATCAGAACCAGTGCTTTATATTTTATTCCTAAAAATGTTCCTTCTGAGATAATCAGTCCGATAATAATACTGTATACCGGAAGTCTCGCAGAACAAGTCATAAATGGTGTTACCAATATCGTCAGCAATCTTTCTTTTAAATTTTCAATATTCCTGGTGGAGATTACCGCAGGAATAGCACAGGCCGTTCCTGAAACAAGAGGAACAATACTTTTCCCATTTAGCCCGAACGGACGAAGCAATCTATCCATCAAAAATACAACTCTCGCCATATATCCTGAGTCTTCCAGCAGATAAAGGAAATACAACAGGATTCCGATCTGTGGTGCAAAAACCACAATTCCTCCGATTCCCGGAACAATTCCGTTTGAAATAAGAGAATTAATAGGCCCTTCGGGAAGGTGCTCACCTGTAAATGCTGCCAGCCATGAGAAAGTACTTTCAATCCAGTTCATTGGATATTCTGCAAGGAAGAAAACACTTTGGAAAATAACCAACAGAATGGCTAAAAAGACTACATAACCCCAGAATTTATGTACTAAAACTTTATCCAGTTTTTCGGTTAATAATTCTTTGAATTGCGCTTTTTTAGAAATGACATCTTCCAGTATTCTGTCTACATTCTGATACCTTCTTACAGTTTCCTGCACCTGCAATCTTTTGGGAACCAGACTTTTTGTATCAGCCTCATTCAACTGTTCCATTACAGAACTTATTCTGCCAAGGTCTGTTCCCAGTGAAAGGCTCATCCAGGCTTTGTATTCATTATCGAAACCTTTGTGTGCTGCCAGTTTCTGAATAAAATCTCTATGTTCGTTCGGGGTTTCAAAAGAAACCTGATCTGTTTTTACAAATTCATTGTTGTAAACAGCTTCTCTTACTTCTTCAATCCCGATTTGCTCCTTAGCATTGGTCTGGATAATTTTAATCCCTAATGCTTCGGAAAATTTTTGAATATCGATGGTGATCCCTCTTCTTTCTGCCTGATCAATCTGATTGACAATCAAAATCATTGGAATCCCAAGGTCCTGAATCTGTTGAAACAAAAGCAGTCCTCTTTTTAAACTTAATGCTTCAAGAATATAAACAACCCCTGCATAGTTTTTCTGCTCATCGATAAGGTATTTAGAAAAAATAGCTTCATCTTCTGAGCTCGGATATACGCTGTAAGAACCTGGAAGGTCAATCACCTCAACATCCTGGTCTTTATACGTATAGTTCCCGGAATGGCTTGCAACGGTAACGCCGGCATAGTTTCCGGTCTTCTGCTTTTTGTTGCAAAGCGTATTGAAAACCGTTGACTTTCCTACATTAGGATTTCCGACTAAAAGTATCTGTTTTTTCTTGTTTTCCTGCATTAATTCAATTCTTCAACAATGATGTAATCTCCTTCTTCCTCACGAAGAGCAATCCGGCTTTTTTCTGCTCCAAATTCTACATACATGGGCCCATTGAACGGAGCCTGATACAAAATCCTGAATGCGGTTTCCGGAAGAAGCCCCATTTCAATGATTTTATTGGGCATTCTAAGATGGTCATTATCATACCCCAATATCTTCCCCATTTTGTTTTTAGGGAATCCACTTAATTTATGTAATCCTTTCTCTTTCAAAGCCTAATTTTTAGTCCTGCAAATATACGCTATTTAAATTTAATCTAAATAACGTTTAACATAAAAGAAATCAACCCAAACACATTGCTGTATCCGGGTTGATTCAAAATATAATTTAGTTGATATGAATGCTTATTTTTTCTTCTTGTCAGAGGCTTGATCTTTCTCTATTGGATTATTATTGGATCCGAAGAAGTCTTTCACCTGTTTTTCCATTCTCTTCATAAAATCTCCAATCGTTCCATCTGTACCCGGCATTGGCTTACTCATTGTTTCAGCAGTCATATACGGGCGTGATTCTGCAAAAGGATCTGCCTTAAAGGCATCATATGATTTTTGAAATTTTTCTTTAGTTGTCGGAGTTATAGAATTACTGGACATTCCCATTTTGGCATTAATCTTATCTGCATAAGAAACCTCATCATAGTTCTCTATTTTTTTGTTTCCGCTTAGCTGCCAAGAATAATTTTTATCAGCATCTTCTACTTTTACAATTAAACCTGGCAGGCCATAGAATTTATATGGTCCGTCCTGAAAGGGAATGTCAGAACTAAACCATGCAGTCCATGTTCTTCCTCCAAACTCTGTAGTCGCTTTTTGGGTATTATAAGTTCCTATTTTTTGTTTTTCAGGTAAAATATTCCACTGTAATTTTATATCATCATCATAAGAGAAAAAGTTTCTGCTGATCTTGTCAACATACTGCATCTTCATTTCAGGATAGTTTTTGATAATTTTATAGGAAAATTTAGGCCATCTTATCATCTTACTCATGTCCTTGAAGGTCTTGGTTTTCTCCATCTCTTCTACCTGAACTTTAATGATAGAGTCCTGCGCGGGCATTGTGTAATCCTGATATATTGATTTTTTAGGCGTAATATCCAAAATTGTAATCACTTTATCCAATCTTGCCGAATCTTTCTTCGGTTTAAAAGTCAGTTCATAAAAGAAGCGGTTAGCTGTCTCTTTTGATTCTTGAGCTCCTGCAAATGCAAAAAGAGCAATAAGAAATACGGAGAATAACTTTTTCATTATAACAAGTTTTATATAATTAGTAATCACATGTCTTCTTTTGTTACAGTTTTTTTTAGTTTTTTTAAAAAGACATGTCTGTGGAGTCCGGTTTGTGGAGGAGGAGAAAAAAATTATGATTCTCTTAAAACATTTTCATTTTCAAAACACCTACCTTTAAGTTTCTAAAAAACAAAATATTATGGACACTTTATCTCAATTAAAATCTGAACTGGAGGGTGAATTCCAAACTACAAAAAAGTTTATTCAATTATTTCCCGAAGGAAAAAATGACTTCGCTCCCCATGAAAAAAGTATGAAAATGATGCCTCTTGCCACCCATCTTGTAGAAGTTTTTGAATGGCCGAATACTATTTTGAAAACTTCTGAACTGGATTTCGGTAAAGGCGACTACAAACCTACGGTTCTTTCAACAAAAGAAGATCTTATGAAAAAACTGGAGGATGATTATCAGTCAGCAAAAATTGCATTGGAAAACAGTACTGAAGACGATCTAAATCCCAGCTGGACTATTAAAAATGACGGCCATGAGTTGGCAAGCTGGAGTAAATATGGAGCAATTCGACATGCTTTAAATCAAATCACTCATCACAGAGCACAATTGGGAGTATATTACAGACTGAACAATATTCCTTTGCCGGGAAGCTATGGGCCTTCAGCAGACCAGCAAAGCTTTTAATACATCATTATATCTCAACAAAAAACCAATCCGGATGGATTGGTTTTTATTTTATTTAAAGTTGAATTTTACGGTAAACATTACCTGACTAGGACGAAGCTGATATCTCGTATACTTAATATTTATAGTATTAATATCATAGGTTTCAAAAACTTTTTTGTTCGCGATATTCATCCATTTCAATTCAAAATCAATTTTCTTTTTGGTCCAAGTAAACTGATATGACACGTCATAGAATCCATTATGATATTTTTGACCTGCTGCATTTGTATTTACCTGATCCCAATTGAATCCAACAGTGTGACTTTCCATAGGATAGAAGAAAACTCCTAGATTATGAGTAAATCCTGTTCTTGAAGCATTAGAGTTTAATTCTCCAACACTTGTTTGTTTTGTTCTAGTAAGACTTGCATTATAATCAACACTCATCCAACTGAAATAAGTATTATTGAATTTAATTCCAAATGACTGGCCATTGTTTTTATTGGTATAGGATTTATTATTCAAAAAGGCATCAGATTCTGTCGTATTATTACTATAGCTAAGAGATGCGTTCGTTTTAAACTTTGGAAAATATTTTCCAACTTCTACACTATATCCATTATTTAATACATGATTGTCCTGCTCTTTATATTTCATTATGGTATATCCACCTCCATTGATCTCCGGATTTGAAATTAAGTTTCTCTTTGCATCAGAATATCTGTAATTAACATTGAAGAATAAATTATTTAATGGATTTCTATATTCTATTCTTGTTCCTGCAGATTTATTGTTATTCTGTGGAATTGGGTTATTTACATCCATTGCATTAATTCCTTCAGGTGAAGTCATTAAGAACCCTGAATATGCTGTATTTATTTCTCCAAAATTATTATTAATATTAGCATTTACGGATGCTTTCCAGAATGATGCAAATGAATATTGAGCAAAAATATTTGGTTCAAAAGTTACTCTGTTTACCGATTTTGAAACGAGTCTTAATGGATCTTCCGCTCTAATATTGTTTGAATTCACTGGAAGATTCGCATATATCATCCATGATTCACTTTTATAATTTATCCCTAAGCTTCCGTATGGTGTAGCTGTGGTGTAATTTAAATCATTACTATATGCCGAAGGTTGGGGATCTTTAATATTAGGATCGGTAGATGGAATTGCTTTTACATTTGACAAATCTGACATCATCCCTGTACTTTTGAAATTAAATCCAACTTCAGGAGTAAACGTCCATCCTTTGGTAGAAAAACCAATATTAACAGAATGATTAGCCTCAAAAGTCTTAAGTCTTAAACTTTGTGTAGCAAATTCTGTATTAGGCACTGGCTTAAATCCAGGGATATCCAAATAAGATGATGGAGAAACTTCCAAAGTCTGTCTATCTGTTTGGTAACTTACATAGGATAAAAGATTTACCATTTTTTCCTTCCAAGGAATAATAGTACTCAATGAATTCTGGAATGATGTTGTAGGAGATTCAACCCCTTCATTGGCGTTTCTCTGTATACCGTTTTTTGCATCTGTTCTGTCAACAATTCCCCTGTCTGCATTCCAATATTGAGAGAAGCTTGTGGTGTTTTTAAAGAATCCTTTTTTGGCATTCTTTGTAAATATTAATTCTCCTTTTGCTTTATCTGTATAAAAATTATTCAGGGTTTTTATAATATTAGAAGCTCCTCCAAAATAATCTGTCTGGCTATACGACTCTCTTTCTACAGCATTGTTGGTATAGTTTGCATTCGCTTTAAGCTCCCATTCCTTTTTCTTATCAATGTTGGTAAGATAGTTGGCAGATAAATAATGAACATTATTCATCAGATATCTTTTCACCGGAAGATTAGGGGTATCTGCATTCTCTACATTTAGCCAATCATTTTGAGAGGCGTTGATTCTTTTTCCTTCAAATCTATTTCCAAATGCCAGAATATTTCCTTCATTTTCCACCTGCTCGCCCATGTTATTGGTTTTATAATTGACTACCCACTGGCTTTTCTGTCCAAAGAACATTGGCGTCAGTTTTACATTCCAAAGCCACGGATCTCCGAATCCTGTTCCTACTTCTCCTCTACCTGTCATGGTTACGGAGTTTTTAAGCTTAATATTGATTGCGGCCTGATCTGAAGGGACTTTATCCTGCAGGATTTTTACCGGCTGGTGGTTTTCCAGTACTTCTACTTTCTGTACGGCATCTTTCGGAAGGGAATTGTTGATGGTTCCATAACCTCCTTCCATCAAATCTTTCCCGTTGACATAGAATTTATTAATAGCATTTCCCTGATATAGAATCGTTCCGTCCTTGTTCACTTCAATTCCGGGAATTTTTTTCATAACATCAGCAAGGGTTCTGTCGTTTTTGTTATTGAAAGCTTTAAGATCGTAAGAGATGGTATCTCCTCTGGCGGTAATCATTTTTGTTTTCAGCTGAACTTCTTTAATTTCTGTAGCTTCAGACTGCATTTTGAAATTCAAATTCTGGTCACTGTTGCTGATCTGCTTGGTGAGAGGCTTCTGATTGAATGCTTTCACTTTAAGGTCCACATTGGATTCAGCGGAAGTGAATGTTACTTTATATTCTCCTTTAGAATTGGTAATTCCGTAAGCTAAAATAGCATCTTTACCAGGTTCTTCCACGGTAACACTGGCACTCGGTATTGCTACTCCGTCATCATCAGTAATCTTTCCTGAAACAGTCTTTTGTGCAAAAGTAAGCACAGTAAAGAACAGCATCAGAAATAAGGAAATATTTTTTTTCATACCTATTATTTGCTCAATTAGTTAATCATTGTAGTTTTTTGTTACACTTTTTATAAAGATGTCTTTTATTCCTAAAAGTTAAATTCATATCACTACAAACATAGTTATAATTTTCTTTTTTACAAGTCTTAAAAAACTAATTGTAATTTCTTTTAAATTATTAACTATAATTAACAAAAAAATCTTGTTTTTTGAGGCTTTAAAGGAAACTTTATAGATAAATTTTACAAAATTCTTTTTTCATTTATGTCATAATTTCTATTTAAAGTTTACTATTTTATGATTTGTTAAAAAGTTAACCAATGAAATACCTGAATGGAAGTTTCTCTATTTCTTTAGGAGCTTGAGACAAATCATGGGTTGGAAAATAGCAGAAATCACTTTAAAAAGAGGTTTACAAAAAAATAAAAAGACGTTTCAAATGAAACGTCTTTTTTTATAATAGAATAAAAATGCTACTTCTTAATAATTTTGTAGCCTTTTTCTGTCTCTTTATCTTTGATCTTCAGTATGTAGTTTCCTGTTGACAGTTCACTTACATTTACAGTTCCATTTTCTGAACTCATCATTTCTTTTTTCACCAGTTTTCCATTAAAATCATAGATATTGATTTCAGATATCTTCGTTTTATTTTTGATGTATAAGATATCTTTTACCGGATTTGGATAGATGGATGCACGGCTGTTATCCGCTTTTGCATCAGAAACCGATAAGCTGTTTGCTGAAATCTGGAAATCATCTATCCCAATAAACCAGATATCTTCTGTAGTGGAATAGAAGGCAATATAGATCGTTTGACCTACATAAGGAGTCAGATCATATGTATACTGATTCCATGAAGTAGGAGGTTTTAACGCAGCAGCGAGCGTATTCGTAAGCCCTGCGACAGTGGGAGTTGTTGTTGATACTTTTATATCCACCGTTTCAGCAAGCCCGGCCCCTCTGTTTCTTGCCCAGAAAGTAAGTTTATCTGACACCCCTGCAGTCACCACTATTGCAGGACTAATGACATAATCATCATGGGCGGTACTGCCATATTCCAATCCCAGAAAATGAGTTCCTGAATGAGGAGCATTGAATGAAGAATCATAGGAATCCCAGGTTTCCCAGGTTCCGGGATCTCCTCCATTAATGATCGTCCAATCGGCAGGCATGGTTGCCGAATCAAAGCTTTGAGAATATTGTGCCAGCAGACCTATTGGTACAAAGCACAGTAATGTTACGAATTGATAAATTTGTTTCATAGTGTTTGTTTTGTATACTAATTTAATAAAAAATAAACACATTGATTAACAAATCACTATAAAAAAAAACAAAAATAATCTGAATTTTTATGAAATACCCTACAACACCCTATAAACAGGATATTGTCTGAAAGTCTTTTCTTCAAAGTAAGGGGAATGCTTGTACACCCAATCCAATTGTGCGTCTCCGTCTTCAGACAGTTTTTTATCGGATGCTTTCGCTTTTTCAAAGTCTTCTTTCAGTTTTTTATCTTTTTTCAGCAGTTCAGCAGCCGTATCTTCAAAAATATAGGCCGAATAGTATTCTTTCTGGGCTAAAATTCCATCGAAGAAATTCCAGTTAAAAAAAGAGTCTAACGCCTCAGGTTCAAGAGTTTCTATGATATATTTAACACCAGGCTGATGGGTAGAAACCAGATAGTCTCCGGCTGAAAACATTATATTCTTTTTTGAAGCATCAACTGTCGTTTCAAAATGCAGATAATGACCTTCATAAGGGTTTTTAACCGTTTTAAAATCTTTAATTTTATAGGATTCAACAGCAAAAGTACTGTCTTTCTGAATGGGTTTCATCTGGATATTATTCCTTTTGAATTCTTCAATCACGCGGTATTGAGACTGGGGAATTACATAATATTCAGGAATAGTAATATATCCTGTGGGTACTGCTGTAGTAAAGAGTTTTATATTTTTTGTGAAAGGTTTGTTTCTGTCATAATACAATCTTGGTTTTCCAGATACTTCACTGGGTTTATATTTTCCCTCATAACCTTTAAAATCCATTGTGGAGAACTTGGTGGAGTCTATTTTCCAACGAATACCGTATTGTTTTCCTGCCTGATATTGTTTTAAGTTTTCAATGCGAAGCTGTTTTATAGTACGATAATCTTTGTCTAAATTCTGCAGATTGACCAGCATATATTTGTAAGTAGCATCTACTCTTTTGTCATAAGGCTTCAGCATATGGGTTTCTGGAACGGTTCCTAAAGAATTGAAAAGGGAAGTATATCCTGTGGAATATCTTGGAGAGTCTTCAAATGAAGCAAAACCTACTTCGGGAACATCTCCGTGGATGTTTACGTAAGGCGTACTTTCATAACCCAACTTCTTCATATCCTCAAGATTTTTAGCCTGATACTCATTATAGAAATAGGTTCCCAAAGTATTTCCAAGGCGTTCTTTAAAGGTAGAAATATAGGTGAATGTATATTGATAATCAGCACCGTTACTGACATGATTATCAATGAAAACGTCCGGCTTTAACCATTGGTAGATCTCCTGGAAACTTCTGGCATTTTTGGAATCTGCCTTAATAAAGTCTCTGTTCAGATCGTAATTCCTAGCATTTCCTCTGAAACCATATTGTTCAGGTCCGTTTTGATTGGCTCTGGAGTAAGAACCTCTATTTAGCATTCCACTCACATTATATGCGGAAATAGCAGCAATGATAAAATTCTGTGGAGTTTTAATCTTTTTGGTGGCAAGATCTCTCATCAGCATCATGGTTGCGTCTATTCCGTCCGGTTCTCCCGGGTGAATGCCATTGTTGACGAAGAGAATGGCTTTATCTTTTCTTACTATTTCAAGGTCTTTTTCAGGAAAAGGGTTATAAACGACGACATAAATAGGTTTTCCGTTGTCATCTTCTCCTTTTTTAAGGTATTGAATCGTATTGAAATTTTTAGCCAGATCCTGATAATAGCTGTTCATTTCATCATAGGTAACGGTTTGGTTACCATTTCCTTTTTCAAAAGGGGTCTGAAACGATTTTTGAGCAAAAAATAAGGTAGAACTCAGGGTGAATAAAAGATATTTCAGTTTCATGGAAGTCATATTTTCAGACTTTAAAATTAATCATCTTTTATGAAAGGGAGCATAAAGGAAATGGCGAAATTATTTTAAAATAGAAACCTCACAGGTTTTGAACATCTGTGAGGTTTATTTACTGATCCAAAATTTATTTGAATATACTTCATCAGTTTCTTCCTTTTTCATTTGGGTATAAAGATGGAAGCGGGTCGCTTTGCCAGAATTCTTTGGAATCAATATCCATGATGGACAAAGATCCGGTATAGGCAGCTCCGGTATCCATATTCCAGATATTAGCTTTGTTGGCCGGCGTAGTAATTCCAATATCAAGTGTGGGAGTATGCCCGATAAATATTTCTTTATATAAAAGCAGTCTTTTGGGATACAACGCTGAATTCTTTTCCAGCTTTTTATCCATTGCTACAGCGGTTTCCCAAAGGGTTCTGTCCCAACGGTAATTGCTGGAATAGACTTCTCTTTCCGGACCGTGCATGGAAGCATAGCCCGCATGAATAAACAGGCGGTTCTGATCATCAATGTGATAATTTTTCATCCTTTGAAAGAATTCCAGATGAATATCAAGGTCTTCCGGGAGATAGTCTGCATAACTTTCTACAGTACTTTTTCCGCCATTGAAAAGCCATACATCAGGATTTTGCCCGAATGCCAGCCAATCTTCACACCATGCATCATGATTTCCTTTGATGAAAATACATTCCTGGCGTTCAGAAATTTCCATTAAAAACTTAATGATTTTGGAAGATTCGCTCCAGCCGTCTACATAATCCCCGAGGAAAATCAGCTGATCATTTTGCGTGACTTCAGCTCGTTCAAGAACTTGCTGCAAAGCTTTAAATCCTCCATGAATGTCTCCTATTACTAATGTTCTTTTCATTTTACTTAGAAATGTATTTTGCATCTACAAAATCTGTCAGCCATACTCCATTTGCAGACTGATAGAAAGAGAGTCCATCCTGATGCATTGTTCCGGTTCTGATGGTAAGAATCACAGGCTTACCGTGTCTCATCCCGACCTTTGTAGCAGTCTCTTTATCAGCGCTTAAGTGCACATGCTGGCGGGTTCTTTTTTCTATTCCTTTTTCTAAAATTGAAGAAATATTAGCTTCTGCTGTACCGTGATAAAGAAATTCAGGTGGCTGCTTTGTTTCCAAAGCCAGATCGATATCAATAGAATGTCCCTGGCTTGCCCTGATCATGGTTTTATCTTCGTTAAAGGCAAAACGTTTTTTATTATTGGTTTCTACTACCTCATCCAATTCTTCGGGAGTAAAATATATTCTCTTTTTGGCTGATTTTCCTCTCAGCTCTTCTATATCTGCCCATCCGTTTTCATCCAGCGAAAGTCCGATGCTTTCTGGCTGATGTCGTAAAATCAGGCTTAAAAATTTACTTATTTTCTTCTTTTCTATTTCGTTCATGGTTTGCGTTTTAATTCATTAATTTTTGGTGTAATTTCTCACACAATGCTTCAATATCATCCTTTCTCACCAGCTCAGAAATCCATTCTTCAGGAATATTTTCATATCCATAATAAATTCCGGCAATTCCTCCGGTAATGGCTCCTGTTGTATCTGTATCTTCTCCGAGGTTAACCGCTTTTAAAACGGCTTCAGAATAGCTTTCTGAGTTGAGAAAACACCATAGAGAAGCTTCCAGACTGTGAAGGACATAGCCTCCGCTTTTGATTTCATCTTCAGGATATCCGGAAATATCATTTTTTAAAATTCTATGAAAAAGTTCAATTTCTTTTGGGTTAAAACCTTGTTCATCAGCATATTTCAACGCCAAAATTTGTGTATAGGTATATGCTTCTGTTTTGTCCTTACCTTTTAATAATTCGATCGCAAAAAGTACATAGATGAAACATGCAAAAACAGAACGGAAATGACCATGTGTGATTGTTGAGACTTCTTTTACCGTAAGATAAAGCTTTTGAATATCATTTTCATTTTCAAGATAAAAAGCAAGAGGAAGAATCCTCATCAGAGAACCATTTCCGTTATCTTCTTCAAAAATATTTCCTGAAAACTTCGCACTTTCACCTTTAATTAATCTCGCCAAGGCATGTCTTGTCGTACCTCCTATATCGAAAAGTCTTCCGTGGGCAGTCCAGTGTCCATATTTATTCCATTTTACAAAGCTTTGTCCAATCTTTTCAAGATCGTAACCTTTTGCAAGTTCTTCGGCAAGACAAAGGGTTAGAGAACTGTCATCACTCCAGGTTCCTTTGGGTTGATTCCATGACATGTATTCCAGCATTTTTGTTACTGGATTTTTTTTAAGGTCTTCTCTTTTTTTTAATTCCACCGGAACACCAAGAGCATCACCTATGCAAACGCCCATTATTCCGGCTTTTACTTTATTTTCCATCAGGCAAGATTTACCAGTTTATCAAACAACAGTTTCATTCCCTGAGTTGCGGTCTCTTTCATGACAACGGCTCTCTGGCCATATCCAAATCCTGTTTCATTAGGATTGATAACAATCAAAAGACAGTCGTCTTTGATATCATGAATCAGCCCAGCAGCCGGATATACCTGCAAAGAAGTTCCGATCACCAGTAGAATATCCGATTCTTTGACAATTTCCTGTGCCGTCTGATACAAAGGCACGTCTTCTCCAAACCAAACGATAAAAGGTCTTAATTGCGCTCCATCTTCTGCTTTGTCACCGATATTGATGTCCTCTTTCTGATCATAAATCAGGCTTTTATTATTACATGAACATGATTTGAACAGTTCACCGTGAATATGAAGGATATTGGTAGATCCTGCTCTTTCGTGAAGGTCATCAATATTCTGGGTAATAATTTGAACATCGAAATGTTTTTCCAGTTCTGCCAATAAGTGATGGGCTTCGTTGGGTTGTACTTCATGCAGTTGTCGTCTTCTCTGGTTGTAAAATTCCAGAACCAACGCTCTGTCTTTTCTCCATCCTTCCGGACTTGCCACATCCGTTACATTATGATTTTCCCAGAGACCATCTCCGTCTCTGAAGGTTTTTATTCCGCTTTCGGCACTGATTCCGGCACCGCTTAATATGGTTAGTTTTTTCATTGGTTTAATCTAATAGTTTTTTATAAATCATTTCATTCTCCTCATCAAAGCACACAAAAATAACTTTCTCAATGATATCTGACTTAAAATTTCTGACCGTATCTACAGCAATTTTTCCTGCCATATCTTTTGGAAATCTATATACTCCTGTACTTATACTAGGAAAAGCAATGGTTTTCGCACCAAAATTTTCTGCTAATTTCAAGGAATTACTATAACAGTTGGCCAAAAGTCTTGATTCTTTTTCCTCATTTCCATTCCAAACCGGACCAACTGTATGAATAACATACTTTGCAGGAAGGTTTCCTGCACTTGTTACTACAGCTTCACCAGTATTGCATTTGCCTTGTCTGTTTCTGATTGCTCTGCATTCTTCTAATATCACTGGACCTCCTGCTCTGTGAATTGCTCCATCCACTCCGCCTCCACCCAATAAGGAAGAATTGGCGGCGTTGACAATTGCATCGGCTTGTATCTTTGTGATATCGCCTTTTATTAATTCAATTTTCATTGCAGATTCAACTTTTTGTTTAAAATTTCATCATCAAATAATAACGGTTTTTCTTCAGGAATGATCAGATTATCCAAATCATCATTTAAAACGAACTGGTACTGTTCTTTCACAAAATCTGAAATATTTTCAATTAAAATAATATCGTCTTTGGCAAAAGAGCGGGTAAATTCATTTCGCAAACCTATTTGGATTGCTCTCCGTTCCAGTTTATTCCCAAATGGATCATGATCCGGATCCCACTGCAGTCTCACTGACGATTTTTTCACCTGATCCTGCCATTCTTCTCTTGAGATTCCAAGCTTTTTATTGTAAGAAGAATATACTGCATTTTCCAGATATTTTCTAATTGCTTCTTTTTTCAAATGAATTGCCAAAACGCATTCCTGACCTTCTTTTCTACCCCAGCCATTACGGTACATCATCCAAAGGAAATTAGGTTTTATCCAGGTCATTCTTTCGAGACTGAAATCTCCGCCAAAGAATTGGTTTTTAACAGCAAACTCTCCTATCTCTTTTCTATAGGATTGATATACTATAACTTTTTCATCATCATATTGAGCCATGATATGATGTCCTTGTTCAGGCCATTCCTGAAATTGTTCTTTATATTTTTTTAATCTGATATTCATTTGATTTCTTCAAATGGTTTCAGCACTTCTTCTTTTTTCGTCATAACTGCAAAAACCACTTTTTTAAATTTATTTTTATACTTCCCCTGAAGATGCTTTTTGAATAATCCTGCAATTTCTTTTGGATCATTTCTAAACACCCCACAGCCCCATGCACCCAGGATTAACAACTCATTCCCTTCATGCAACGCCAGCGAAAGCATTTTATCCATTCTGACATCCATTGCAGGCAGAATTTCATGTTCTCTTTCCGGTTCCTGACGTTTTACCACTCCTGCATTAACTGCCGGAGAGGTGATGAAATTACAGAGAATAGGTTTGGGTAGCAATTCTCCTTTATCTTTTCTGAAAACCGGAACTTTCGGGCTGTAAATCATGGTATCTGTATAAAAACAGGATTCCATCGCACGATGAATCGTATAATAGTCCCAAGCCTGAAGCAGGCTTTCATATAGCCCTGATGTTCTTGCCAGACTTTCTTCCTGTGCTTCTGCTCCATTGATAAATCCACCTCCGGGATTTTTTGCTGAAGCGAAGTTCAGACACATGAGTTTCTCCTGGTTTTCCTCTTCAGCTAATTCTAAGATTGCTTTTAAAGAACTACAGTTTCTTGTTTCAAACTGTGTTTCAAAAGTCGTTTCCGGCATTGAGGATTTCGTCATTTCTGAAAGCTGTTCCGGAGTGAAAAGAGCTGTTCCTTTTCTACTGATTTCCAACTCGTTTTCTATATTTATTTTTTCGTTATGTTCGTTGATATAATATTTTTTGGCGAGGATATCCAACGTATCTTTTGCCATTCCTTTATTGGTCATTGTTCGTTTTTTTTATGTTTAACATCAAGTCTTCCAACTCAGTATTTCCGGCTTTCTTAAAATCACCTCCTATAAATACCTTGGTTACTTTGATATCGCCTACAATCGCATTATTAAAGCTGTTCAGTTCTTCGGAAGGAACCCATAATTCATTGTGGTTTCTGGCTCCAACATTCTGTGCAGGATATTGGTCTGCCACTTCTTCCAACACCTCAAATTGAGTTACAAAACCAAGATAATTTCCAGCTTCGTCTCTGGTATTCCATTTTTCAGCAATTTCTGAGGCATATTCTTCATTGAGAACAGGATAAAAAATAGGCTGCCATTCCAGTCTTGGAGGAAATTTTTTAAATCCACTTTCCATAATCAGGATCATTTCTTTTTCTCCTACCGGTCTGTATAATATTGTTGTTTTCATGACGTTTCATTTTTTTTATTACACTGAAGCTCCAATTCTGTGAGCGAGTTCTTTTGACAGAGGATAGTTTTTTTCTACAGGCAGCAGTTTCTTTGCCTTGTCAAATTCTCCCGATTTGGTAAGATTCAGAATTTTCTTAACCAAAGGGGTATAATCCTCTATTTTCACAATCCATTCTTCATTGAACTCCTCAATCAGCGACCGGCTGATCCCAACCTGAATGGAACGGTAATTAAGTTTTGTTCCTTTAATATTTCTTTCAGGATCCCACTGCACATAAATTTCTGCCTTTTCAAAGTCTTTTTCCCAATTGCTGGGATCGGGATAAACTCTTTTTTCTGGTGAAGTAAGGATTGCTTTGCTTAAAGCTTTCTCCCAGGCATCCCTTTTAATATGTATTGCCAGAATACATTCCTGATTGGATTTCTGTCCATAGTTGCTGCGTTCCATCATCCAAAGAAAAGAAGGCTTTATCCAGGTCATCCTGCTGAATGAAAACGGAGCTGTAAATTTCTGATTCTCTACGGCTGATTGTGCAATGGCTTTATTATAAGCCTGGTAGACGATCAGCGTGTCATTTTTATAATCTGCTCGTATTTCAAATTCTTTCATTGCTTGTTAATTTATTCAAAATCATACACATACACCTCTACATTCTTTGCAAGCAGTGTTCTTTCAATAATAGGTTCTATTTCTTCCCATTTTCCTCCTGCCAGTCCACATCCGATTCTCGGCATGTTAATGTTTGCATTGAGAGGCAAAGCTTCCTCAGCAAGCTTCAATAAGCATTCTTCCACGGATTCATATCGGATAGGCAGAATATTTGACTTAGTAATGATTTTATGCTGAGCAATCATATTACAAACCCAGATCTCTTCTTCTGCCTGAACAATCTGAATTTCACCCAGATTAAAATTTTCATTGCTTTTAAACCATTCACGGTACTGTTGTTCCGGTTTCTTCCATCTTTTTGAAATAGCCGTTACAAATCCTTTTCCCCAACCTCCTATATCATTGCAGATATGAGCAATTATTTTATTTCCTTCAGCATGAGGACAAGTAGCATCTCCCTTTATATATTGTATTGTTTTCATGGTTATTTACTTTCATTCATTATCAATATTCTGCTTCTGATCTGTATAAAATTAATACTTGTATCTTCAGGATTTAAAAAATCCGCTTAAAATCTTTTGAATACGGAGAGTACGATCCGTAGACCGCATTAAATTCTACATCAAGGTTTTCTACCTTAAATTTCTCATCAATCTGATCCAGGCAGGTAATCACAAGGTTCTTTTTAACTGGCAATACATATGCTGCATCCAGTTTTAAGGCGTAATTCAGCAAGTTGTAATCTATTTCTCCAAATCTTAATTCCTTCTGATATTCATTAAATGTACAGGTTTCTTCTTCATTATTTCTCAGGTTCAATTCTTTTTCATTGCTCATCCAGCCGTTTCCATGACGGGTTGAATAGCTCCTCGTGATATAATACATCTCAATATCTTCAATTTTTAAAAGCTTACAGATTTCGCAGGCATTTTTTGAAGTGGTATGAGCATAGGTCACATTGGGAAAAACGCCATGATCCATATCGAGTAAAATACCCTGGCTTCCTTCAAAAATAAGATGATTGAATGAATTCAGCCAGGTATAATCATTTATTTTCCAATCAATGCTGTCAATAGCTTCTAAAAAAGGTTGTAAAAGTTCATCAACATCCTTTTCCTCTGCAAAACCATAATAATAGGCGATTCCTTTTAACTTTTCCACCAGCATTTCTCGAGGTGAAATTAGATCTATGGCAAATAGTTTATAAGGACTTTCGTGTCTTTTCATGGTGGCTCCTATTCCTTTTCCACAGGTTCCGTGTTCCAGATTTCTTGCATTGGTTCTGTTCTGCCATACATCGAAAGGAGTGGTAACCTTTGCCAGTGGATGAATATACAGCTCGATATTTCCATTTTTTGTTTTCAATTCTTCTCTCTCATTAAGCAGAAAGACCGGATGAACAGTGCAATGCTCTGTAAAGTAAGAAGGTAATCCGCGAAGAGATCCGCTGGCAAAGCTTGAATGTATATGCTTTCTATCATCAATCATCACTGTATGAGCGGCCTGCTGACCTCCTGAAAACCGGATTACCACCGCCTCCGGATTTTGAGAAGCCAGAAAATCTGTAGTGATCCCTTTTCCTTCATCCCCAAAGCCAAGTCCTATTACTATTTGCGCCTTTTTCATGTCCTTTTATTTTTTTTAAGCTTTTGCCAACATCATTTGTGTTTTAATTTTCCTAATGGCAATTGCTCTGTTTTAAAGCATTTTAAACTGATCTAACCCTTCTGTTCCTGCCGTTCCAAAGGTTTGGTTTTTAAACTTATCGCAGATGATTCCTTTAATAACATTCGGGATTTCTCTGTGATCTTCTATGGAGATACAATTTTGTCCTAATAATTCTCTCCATCCACCGTCTGCTCTCAGTGCCTGATCTGAATGTAAAACACTGATGTGGTATACTTCATACTTCTTTTTTACTTCTTCAAGTAATTCAAGATGAGTGTAGGTTTGCTGTCCTTTTCCCATAATTTCTTTGATGGCAGAAGCAGGAAGTATTTTCAAACAGGGTTCATCTCCCACGGTAAACAGTAATCCTTTTTGTTTTCTTTTTTCAAAGGCGTCTGTTCTGGTATGGAATGCTGCGAAATACCATGCTAACAGATAGCTTTCTCCAGCATTTCCACCGCCACCTGATTCAATATAAGTTCTGGTAAGCCACATATCCAACTCTGCATCTCCGGACTCAAACTGTCCCACCTGAAGCGGGTAACCGTCACATTCATGATCTCCTATTCCCAAGAATAACAAAGCGGGATCCGGAACACCTCCCTGGATAATTCCTCCCATCAGTTTAGGCAATCCGTCCCTGATCAGTTCATGAGGAATATGTCCCATACTTCCTGTAACATCCAGTCCTAAAATAATAGGAACTGAGTTGGGGTGAACTTCTGAGTCTCTGGATTCTCTGAAAGAAATTCCGTGAGGATTCATTGATTCATGAGCCATTCTTTTGGCATTCTGGGTGAAAATTTCCCCTGCAGATTTTGTTTTGTATCCTGCTTTACTTGCTCTATCATAACGAGCGTCTAAATCGTATCTTGTACTTCCCATGATTAAAGTGTTTTTCCAAATAAATATTCAAATCTCTTTTGTGTTACTTCAAGCTGAATATTCAGATTTCTGATTGTTAATGATAATTCCATGTCTTTCTGAACGAATGATTCGGGATTGAAATCCGCAAATGTCAGACTGTTCCTGTCTAAAGGACTGATATCAATAAGCCCTTCCTGTTCCCGCTCGAGTCTTTTAATTTTTAATTCGATATCTTCAACTCTGCGTCTGTAAATCAATTCGGAATCTCCCCCGATGATCTTTGCACGGTCTTCTCTGATCTGATCATTATTTCTCTGTAATGATTCGATAAACCTTGGTTTTAATTCATCTTCCATGATCAAATATTTTTATTTGTGTTAATATTACGCTAATTAAACAAGACATGACAATGCCTTTCTTCTTTAAGAATAACTTATTCCTTAGAATACATAATATCAGTTCTTAAAACATACTTCAGTCCACTCATCAAAGTCTTTCCTTCATGTCTCAGAGGGTGATGAAAAATAAGGGCTGTTCCTTTCTTTGGTTCCACTGTAAACAGGTTTTCAAATTCTGTTTCACCTCCTTCAAAATCATCATTCAGGTAGATCATAAACGTGAAAAGACTTTTCTCTTTCTCATTTCTGATGTAACTTCCGTCTCTATGCATTTTAAATTGCTGTCCAGGAGAATATTTATAAATCCTAAGCATTTCATTGAAGTTAAGAAGCTGATATCCATCGTATTCCTGAGGCAGGAATTCAGATGCTTTTTTAAACAGATCTTCAGCTATCGCTTCATCAAAGATCATCAGCCGGTCATTATTTCGGACTCCTTTATTCATCTGCTGTCTTCCAAAGACATTGATCTTTGCTTCTTCAAAAACTTTTTCCTGTGATAGGCTGATATAATGATCACATTCTGTTTCATTCAGAAAATCTTCAATCAGAAATATCTGTGGGTGTAATTCTGTTTTTTCCATGATTTCTATTTTGTATTGGTGTTGTGTTTTTACTTTCTTAATTGATCTCTTACTTCCATCAAAGCAAATCCTAAAAGATTTTCTCCGTTCCAGAGTAAAGGATTTTCCGCTCTGCTATCAGTTTCCAGCATTCCGATACCCCAGATTCTGTCATATGGACTTGTTTCTACTAGAATTTTATCACTAGTTGACAAAAGAAAGTCTTTAAATTTCTGATTTTGAGAGAATTTTAAAAGGTTTCCTTGGGTTACAATTTCATATTTATGTTCATCCCAAAGTTTCGGATCAAAGTTTTTTACTTTTCTTCCCAAGGCTTTTGCCTGATTGGGAGTTGCTGCTTTTAAGATTTCCTCTTCTGTTTCGGGATCATTAAATAATCTTGCTTTTCCGGCCATCATATAATGTTCTGCCGTTTTATATATGATCCCGTTTTCTTCAAATTTTCCAGGAAACCATTGGCTGAAGCATGATTTGGTTACAATATCCTTTGCCGTGTGCCCCCAGAAAAAGAGAAACTTTATCCTCTGTTTCTTCTGAAAACGATCTATAATATTTTGTATGGTGTATTTCACGATTGCGTTATTTCTACACAAATTTAAAATATTATCAGTCTTTGCACCAAATTTATTTGCGTTAATTTTACACTAATAAAGTTAATTAATTGATTTACAGCAATAAAAATTCAATTTTATAAAACACGAATAACCCAAATTCATATCACAAATAACACAAATTTTTAATAAACTTTGGCTAAAGCCATTGGAATATGATGATAAAAAAACGGGCTAAAGCCCGTTCCTATTGAATATTGTCAATTGATAATTTATACTTTTGCTCCGAAAACGTTTTATAAATATTAGTGGATATTTGTGCAAAGCATTTGTGAGCTTTGTGTTTAGATATAACTATTTAATTTCAAAATAAAAGCCCTGCTCTTCCAGCTCATTATACTTTTCCTTATTGAAAGTAAAAAGTTTTCCTGGTCTGCCGCTGCCTTCTTTTTTAACGTTGTTGGTCTCATTAAGCAATCCGTAGCTCATGATTTTCTTGCGGAAGTTTCTTCTGTCAATTTCCTGCCCTACAATTGTTTTATAAAGGTTTTCAAGATCTGAAAAAGGGAATTCTTCATTGAGAAGATTGAAACCGATCGGCTGATATTGTATTTTTGTACGAAGCCTTTTTAATGCAGTTTCAATAATTGTTTTATGATCAAATGCCACTAAAGGAAGTTTATTGACACTAAACCATTGTGCATCTTCAGCATCAGAATCTGCAAACAGTTCATGATAAGATGGGTTGACAAGGCCCAGATAAGCTACAGAAACCACTCTGTTTCTCGGATCTCTGTCCAGATTACCAAATGTATAGAGTTGTTCTAAAAAATCGGGTTTTATGCCTGCTTCTTCATAAAGTTCTCTCTTTACGGCATCATCTACACTTTCATCATCAAGAACAAGCCCTCCCGGAAGCGCCCAGCCTCCTTTAAAAGGTTCAATATTTCTTTTAATCAGAAGAATCTGAAGGTCTTTTTTGTCAAAATATCCGAAAATAACTGCATCTACAGCCACTTTTATATCTTGTAATTTTTTTGGAGACTCCATAAATTAATTTGCGTTACGAATACACAAAGTTACGATTTATGCTCAAATTAAAAAATAATTTCGGTTATAATAAAAGTTCCTATCTTTAAGTTATCATTCTAACCATCTTAAAATTAAATTATTATGAAAAATGCATTAACAATTCTTTCTGTTGCTTTTTTATTAACAGCATGTGAGAAAGGAAAAACAACTGCTGCCAATGGTTCTGATAAAACAGATTCTACTACATCCAATTCTGAATGGAAACCTGTAGATTCTGCAACAGCTATGAAAAACTGGACGGAATATGCCACTCCCGGGGAAATGCAAAAAATGCTTGCAAAATCTGATGGGAACTGGACCGGAGAAACGACTATGTGGATGGAAAACGGGGCAAAACCTATGGTGAGTAAATCCGAAGCTACCAATAAAATGATGTACGGCGGACGCTATCAGATCACAAACCACAAAGGCGACTTTATGGGAATGCCTTTTGAGGGAATGAGCATCGTAGGATATGACAATTCCAAAAAGAAATTTGTCAGTACATGGATAGACAATATGGGAACAGGAATCATGCATAGTGAAGGAGACTGGAATCCTTCCACAAAATCGGTCGAGTTTAAAGGAAAAATGACAGATGCTTCAAGACCCGGAAAAGAGTGTGATTTCAGAGAAGTTTTCACGTTTGTGGATGACAATACTCAAAAACTGGAAATGTACGGCCCAGATTCTAAAACAGGGAAAGAGTACAAAACCATGGAAATAAAATATTCACGTAAGAAATAAATCCATAAAAAAACCGCTTCGTATGAAGCGGTTTTTTTTATAATGAATTAATAATTAATCATTTAGCTTTAATACAGCCATGAATGCTGATTGCGGTACTTCTACTCTACCAATCTGCTTCATTTTCTTTTTACCTTCTTTCTGCTTTTCCAATAGCTTACGCTTTCTGGAAATATCCCCACCATAACATTTTGCGGTAACGTCTTTTCTTAGGGCTTTAATAGTTTCTCTTGCGATTACTTTCGTCCCTAACGCAGCCTGAACAGCAATATCAAACTGTTGTCTAGGAATCAGCTCACGAAGCTTCTCACACATTCTTTTACCGATGTAATAAGCATTAGAATCGTGAATCAATGAAGATAAGGCATCTACCATATCACCATTGATCAGGATATCCATTTTTACAAGCTTGGAAGCTCTGAATCCGATTGGGTGGTAATCGAATGAAGCATATCCTTTAGAGATTGATTTTAATCTGTCATAGAAGTCGAATACAACCTCAGCAAGAGGCATATTGAAAATTAATTCAACTCTTTCTGACGTCAGATAACTTTGGTTAACCATTTCTCCTCTTTTTTCGATACATAAAGTCATTACGGCTCCTACGAAATCGGATTTCGTAATGATAGAAGCCTTAATGAAAGGTTCTTCTACTCTATCCATCGTGGAAGGATCCATCATTTCAGACGGGTTGTTGATCAAGATCGGAACTTCAGGTTCTTTTTTAGTATATCCAAAATAAGAAACGTTGGGTACTGTTGTGATCACGTTCATATTGAACTCTCTGTCAAGACGTTCCTGAACAATTTCCATGTGAAGCATTCCTAAGAATCCGCAACGGAAACCAAAACCAAGTGCTGCAGAACTTTCCGGCTCGAAAACCAGGGAAGCATCATTCAGTCTTAATTTTTCAAGAGAGAATCTTAATTCTTCAAAATCCTCAGAATCAATAGGGTAAATACCGGCAAATACCATTGGTTTTACTTCCTCAAATCCATCAATCGGTCCATCAGCTGGTTTTTCAAAAGAAGTAATAGTATCACCTACTTTTACTTCACGGGCATCTTTAATCCCAGAAACCAGATATCCTACATCACCACACTGAATGGTTTTCTTTGGAACCTGCTTTAGTTTTAGAGTACCTACTTCATCAGCACCATATTCTTTCCCTGTAGCAAAGAATTTGATCTTTTCATTTTTAGAAATACTTCCGTTTACAATTTTAAAATAAGCTTCAATCCCTCTGAACGGGTTGTATACAGAGTCGAAAATCAAAGCCTGAAGCGGACCATCAGGATTTCCTACCGGTGCAGGAATTCTATCTACGATCTGCTCCAGAAGATGGTGAACACCTTCTCCTGTTTTTCCTGAAACTCTTAAAACATCTTCATATTCACATCCGATAAGATTCATAATCTCATCTGTTACTTCTTCAGGATTGGCAGACGGAAGGTCAATTTTATTTAGAATCGGAATGATCGTCAAATCATTTTCCAATGCCAGATACAGGTTACTGATGGTTTGTGCCTGAATACTTTGTGCAGCATCAACGATAAGAAGTGCTCCTTCACAGGCAGCAATAGAACGGGATACTTCATAAGAAAAGTCAACGTGTCCCGGTGTATCAATAAGGTTTAAAATATATTTTTCTCCTTTATACTCATAATCCATCTGGATAGCGTGCGACTTGATCGTAATCCCACGTTCTTTCTCCAAATCCATATCATCAAGCGTCTGAGACTGTAATTCTCTTTGGGTAACCGTATTCGTGTACTCCAATAGACGGTCTGCCAAGGTACTTTTACCGTGGTCGATATGAGCGATTATGCAAAAATTTCGTATGTTTTTCATTTAAGAATCTTGTAATTTGCAAAGATAAAAAAAAGCGAGAGATTATTGTCTTTCATTATCTTATTGTATGAATTTATTTAAATTTCCAATAGAAACCCTTGTTTTCTAATCAATCCATCCGGAAACATTTTTATTTTTCAAAAATATATCCTCCGGTTAAAGAATCCAGATAAACATTAGATTCCATCGTAGATCTGAAACCAACACCTTGAACAGCTCCTGCATTGGTACTGGATGAGGAATCTATGGCAGCACCAATTAATGCCCCTACCAAACCTCCTGCTAAGGCTCCTACAAATAATCCTCCAGTTTGATTGGCTGCAAAAAGATTGGTTCTTGAAGAATAAATGAAAAAACCTCTGGAATCTTTTTTTATTTCATCCATTCCTACTGGTGTTGTTTTATAAGCTTTTCCGTTTTCTACATAGCAATACATTTTAAAAAGAGAAGTTTCCTGACCATTATAATTTAACTGAACCACATTTCCTTTTTTATTTCTTTTGACGGAGTATTCAGGATCCGGCTCCTGATTATGAAACGCTTGAAAGCTGGTATAGACTCCCTCATTAAGAGCATCATTATTAAAAGCTTTGTATCCTTTGTTTAAAAATTCTTCATATCTGATGATTTCATTTTCAGGAATAAAATACCCTTGGGCAATATTGGGATAATAAGAAGCTTTGATAAATTGATTGAATATTTCAGAAATAGTATCTGCCAAGTCTTTCGACGAATGTGCAATTATTTTCGGATTAGAAACAATTACATTATTATATCTTCCAATGAAATAATATTTATCATTTCTTTTAATAAAACTTGAAAGTTTAATTCTGGCTTTTGCATAAGGAAATGTACGGTTACTATCCTGTTCTTCATAAACCTTCAGGTCTTCCAGCATCAGGACAATATCATTATTTCCAAACACTTTATTATCTTCTCTGAATCTGTTTTCAATAAATCCTTTAAGGTCGTCATTTGCAAATTTCAGTTGAACAATATCTTTTTTGTCCTGAATGCTTCCTATATTTCTATCTGACCTACTATCAATAAAGGTAAGTGATTTTGTAAGCCCTTTTCTATCTTTAAGATTATTATTAAGCTCAATAAATTCTGTCTTTTGAGCTGGCCATAAAGATGAAAGCAAAAAGAAGAAAAATAATTTTTTCATTGTTAGTTTTCGGCAAAAATAGGAATTTAGAGCAAAATCAAACGGCTCTCACAGAAAATCTGTAAGAGCCGTCCAACATTAAAAAAATAAACTATTATGGGTTCTGCTTAGGTCCCGAAGCATTATTGTTTCCGTGAGGTTTTCTTTCATCCATTTTATCTTTCATCATTTTCTCGGATTGAAATAACTTCAGAACTTTTTGGCAGGGAATTATCTGCTGCATTTTATCAGCATATTTTTTTCTGTTATCCAGCAGCTTCTGCCCTACTTCAAAGCTTTGCTGCAATTTAGCTTTTGCTTCTTCATCGGTTAGGGTTTCAGGGTCAAAGCCTGGATCAAACTGACTTTTTATTTGCTTCTGGCTATCCAGATATTCATTATACAATTGTGTAAATTCGGCTTTATCACCCGGATCGACATTCAGATTATCCATAATCATATTGTTCCTGAATTTCTTCAGGAAATCTTTTCTCTCTTCCGGAGAAAGATTATTGATGACTTCTTTCCTTTGTTTAGGATCCATCTTTTTCCAATCATAATCTGTCCTCTGGGCATTTAATCCAAAGCCATAAATAATCAAAAACGTCAATAATATCTTTTTCATTTTCTTTTAATTATAAATATCCAAATAAACGTCCTGAGTCGAATTACTTGCTAACTCTGCAATTTCAGAATTAGAAAACGAGTCCAGATATTCATTCATTCGTGTTTCTTCTTTTTTCTTCACGGTTTTCACCGGTTTTGGTGTCTCTATTGTTTTTTCAGATTCGTCTACGCTTTTATAAGCGTAAGCATCTTTATTTTTTTGATTTTCAACTGTTTGATCATTATTTTCAACAGTAGTTAAATCAGATTTTAAAGTTTCATAAGCAAGCTCACCTTCTGTTTTTTGTTCTCCGGTATTGGCAGCATAGGTTGTTTCAGAATTCAATCCTTTCTGAGTAGCCTCATTATCTGAATTGAAGACATAAGTTGCTCCAAAGATCAAAGCCAGTGATGCCGCTGCTGCATACATCCAGTTCAGCTTAAAGACAGGTGCTTTTTTACTTGTCTTTATATCATTCATAACCTTCTCCTGAATATTTTCAAACATATTATCAGGAACTGTGTAAATGTTCTTACGCTCTAATTTTTCTATGTCGAACTCTTTCATCTTTGTTGGGATCAAAAATTATCTTTCGTAATTTTCTTTAATATAATCTTCTATTTTCTGTTTGGCATAATGATAATTCGTTTTCAAAGTCCCTACTGACATATCTACAATTTTTGATATTTCTTCGTAGGGCAAATCATCATAATACCGCATCATAAATACCAGTTTCTGCTTCTCGGGCAGGCTTTGTATAGCATTCTGCAGAAAAATCTGTATTTCTTCGGCATCTCCTTCCGTATTGTCAGCAACCAGATTCTGCATATGATACTCAGGATCTTCATCAGTCTTCTGCATTTTCTTCATTTTGTTCACCTGCTGTAATGCTTCATTGGTAGCAATTCTGTACAACCAGGTATACAACTGGCTATCATTTTTGAACTGATGAAAATTTTGATAAGCTTTAATAAAAGTTTCCTGCAAAGTATCCTGTGCAAGATCTCCGTCCACAATAATTCTTCTTATGTGCCAGTACAATCTGCTTTGATAGGCATCCATCAAGGCACGGACACCTTTATCCTGGGTCCGTGGATTCTGCATCAACGAAATAATTTCCGCGTCCTTAATCTTCATAAGATGCCTTACACTGTTTTGGATTACAAAAATAACTGAAAGTTAAATTAAATCTTCAATTTTCAATTAAATATTTAAAATAATATGAGACACTTACGCAATAAACGTGCCTATATTGAAGTACAGGATTTCCGAAGTCTTCTTCCTTTTCCGGCTCAGCTTAAAATCTTATATTTGTTATATGCAAATTGTAATCATCGGTTCCGGAAATGTTGCCTATCATATGGCAAAAGCTTTCACTTTGAAAAGCATTCCCCTGGCCCAGATTTTTGGCAGGAACAAAAAAGAATTAAGTAAAATTTCAGAAGAATTAAACATCCCCTATTCCACAGATCAACTGAAGGAGGCAGATCTTTATATCATCTGTGTGAGTGATCATTCCGTAGAAGAAGTTTCAAAGATCATTACTGAAAAAGATTGTTTGGTTGCCCATACATCCGGATCACTTCCAAAAGAAGCTCTGTCTGGTGAGTACAGGAAGGCCAGCTTCTACCCTTTACAGACTTTTTCAAAATCGAAAGAACTGGAATATGAAAAAATTCCGTTTTTTGTAGAAGCAGAAAATGAAGAAGATCAGAAAATACTGCTTGACCTTGCTTCACAAGTTTCTGAGAAAGTAATGGAAAGCAGCCACGAAAAAAGAAAATACATTCATTTGACAGCGGTTTTCGCCTGTAATTTTGTGAATCATCTTTTTTCAAGGGCTAAAGAAATTTCGGATTCTCAGGAAATTCCGTTTGATTATTTCTTACCACTGATTGATGAAACGGTTCAGAAAATTTATGAAGTTGAACCTAAAGAAGCACAGACTGGTCCTGCCGTGAGAAATGATGTAAGAATTTTGCAGCTGCATGAACAGTTATTAAAAGGCGAAAGTCTTGAAATTTATAAAACAATGAATCATTCTATTCAGAAAATGTATGAGTTATAAAGAGAAATTAAAAGATATTAAAGCATTTGTATTTGATGTTGACGGAGTTTTTACAGACGGAAGTGTTTATCTGCTTCCCGGAGGAAATATGTGCAGGGTAATGAATGTCCTGGATGGCTATGCAGTAGTGAAAGCATTAAAAAATAATTATTTGATTGGAGTGATTACCGGTGGAAATGATGACATGGTAAAACATAGAATCAATTATCTTGGTATCCAGGATTACTATCCCAAATCTCATAACAAAATTGAAGATTTTGAAGATTTCAAGAAGAAACACAATCTTAAAAACGAAGAAATCCTGACGATGGGTGATGACCTTCCGGATATTCATATCATGGAAAGTTCTGCTATTGCAGCCTGTCCTGAAAATGCAGTTCCTGAGGTAAAGGGAATCTCCGATTATATTTCTCCAAAAAAAGGAGGAACCGGAGCTGTACGCGATGTGATTGAACAGGTAATGAAGGTTCAGGGAAACTGGCATGATGATAACACCCAATCTGTATAATTACCGGTATGAAATTACTTTTAGCATCCCAATCACCAAGAAGAAAAGAACTTCTTTCAAGCCTTGGTTTTGAATTTGAAGTGGTAAAAATAGACTGTGAAGAAATTCTTCCGGAACATATAAAAATAGAAGAAGCTGCGGCCTACCTGTCTGATTTAAAAGCAGATGCTTTCAGAAGTCTGGAGACGGATGAAGTTCTGCTGACCGCGGATACGGTAGTAGCTATTGATAATCAAATCCTTGGAAAGCCTAAAGATGAAGCTGATGCCTACAAGATGCTTCAAAGCCTTTCGGGAAGAACCCATCAGGTTTATACAGGAATTACCATCAAAACTGCAGATAAATCGATTACAGAAACCGATGTAGCTGATGTTACGCTTGATGAGCTCTCCGATGAAGAAATAAACTATTATATTCAAAACTATAAGCCTTTCGATAAAGCGGGCAGCTATGGTATTCAGGAATGGCTGGGAATGGCGAAGATCACAAGTCTTACAGGAAGTTTTTATACTATTATGGGACTTCCTACCCATCTTGTCTACAAAATATTGAAAGAAACCTCCCTGATTTAAAAAATGAGTAAGGCCCTAAATATTGATTAAAGAAGAAATAAAATGTTTCCGCAAGAAATATAAATATTATTCATTATAAAATTTTATTATTTTTACAAAATCAGCAAACCGCTGATAATAAAAAGCAGACTAGCGAGTTATATTGAATAATGAAAAAGAATATATTGTTCCTTTTAGTGATATGTCTTGTTGCTTCCTGTGCTACCAAAACAAAAAAGCCGGAGCAACGATCAAAACTATTGAAAGGATTTTCCACATATTACAACACTCTTTTTAATGCGAAAGATGCATTGAACAGTGAGTTTACAACCAGAGATAAAGGACATAAAGACAATTTTTATGCACCTTATATTCCCATTCTTACCTATGAAGAACAGCCTTTGGGAAGTGATCTTGGACAGTCAGAAGCTTTTGCCGAAAACTCCATGAAAATGGCTGAAGTAGCCAACAGACCTTCAGGAAGAGGAAATTCTGGAGTACCCAATATACCTGGAGGACCTCAGGGAAATGCTCCTGCAAGACCTGACGGCGAACAGAGTAAAGGAGCTACTACCCTCGAAATTGCAGAAGCAAAAGCTTTAAAAGCGATTAATAAATATTCTGTGACCAGAAACGGTGAAGAAAAAAACAAGCAGATTTTTGATGCCTATATGATCCTTGTTCAATCGAGAATTTATAGAGGCAAATCTCTGGAAGCGCTGGATGCTCTTAATTATGTGTTCACCCACATGAAAGACGATAAAAGGATCGCCCTGGCAAGAATTTATCAAGGCCTTGCATACAATCAAATCAAAGATTATCACAGAGCTCATGAAACTTTTGCTAAACTGAAAGGAGAAGATATCAATAAGAGCTATAAAAAACTGCTGAGCATCTATTACTCTGAATCTCTGCTGGATGCGGGTAAAAAGGAAGAGGCAGCCAAAGAACTTGATGATGCTTTTGAACTGAACGGCAACAGAAAACTAAAGAGTAGAATTGCTTATCTGAGAGGCCAGGTTTTAGAAAATCTTAATCAGAATGACAAAGCAAGAGAAAGTTATACCGCAGCGTATAAATATGCCAATGATTTTGAATTTGAAGTAAAATCCCAGATTGCCATTGCTAAAACTTTTAATGGTAAGGGTGATTATGCAGGAGCCAAAAACTATCTGGAAGGAATCAGTAAGAAAGGGACTTATGGTTCCAGAAAAAATGAATTTTATTATGCTTTAGGTTTAATGGCCAATAAAGCAGGTAAAAAAGATGAAGCCCAGCAATTCTTCAGAAAGTCCCTGTTTGAAAAGGTTTCTGACCCACAGATCCGTGGATTGGCTTATTATGAAATAGGAAAAAATTATCTTGACAAAAATGATTACATCGGTGCGGGAAGCTATTATGATTCTGCCCTTGCAGTAATGACGTATGAGCCATCAAAAATCTTGTTAAAAGATCAGTCTGCCTACATCAAAAAGATTTCAAAGAATTATTATCTGATCAAAAAGAATGACAGTATTCTTTCTCTGGCAAAGATGGATGAAGGCCAGAAAACAGATTATTTCACGAAATATATAGCAAAACTAAAGATTAAGGAAGAGAAAGAAGAGCAGGAAAGAAGACGTGCAGAAAGGAGCAAAGGATTTGATACCGGAGATTACAGCGCTAATTCTATTTTTGCCAATAGTTCCAATGCTTTTGAGGATTTCGGAGTGACGACCAAAGGATTTTACTTCGGCAATACCGGAACTGTAAGCAAAGGAACATCCACGTTTAAACAAGTCTGGGGAGATCGTGCTCTTGCCGATAACTGGCGTTTTTCCAAGAAAATGGCTTCTATTGAAGATATGAAGAATGAAGCGTTGGGAGTTACTTCAGCCCCTAATCCAAGACGTTTTGAACCTTCTTACTATATTGAGCAGATCCCGACAGATCAAGGTAAATTATCCCAATTGAAAAAGGACAGAGATACTGCTTCATTAGGTCTGGGAATCATGTATCAGAACTATTTTACCAACACTCCCCTAGCGACAAAAACGCTGTATGATCTTGTAGATGTAAAACCGGAAGAAAAAGTAATGCTGCAGGCTCTGTATGAGATTTTTGCCATGAATTATGAGAAGAATCCTCAGATATCCGAAAAGGCAAAACAAATTCTATTGACGGACTATCCTTATACGTCTTATGCTGAATTTGCCAGAAATCCTAAAAACAAATCGTTCGTAAAATCAACGGAAGAAGTTGAAAATGAATATAAAAAAGCATATGCTTTATTTGAATCTGAAAAGTTTGCGGAAAGTAAGGAAGTGATAGATCAGACTCTTCAAAAATTCCCTAAGGATGCACTGGTTCCTAAATTGTACCTGCTCAATGCATTTAATGCAGGAAAAGCCAACGGAAAGGAAGTAATGATTCTGCAGCTTGAACAGATTGCTCTGAATTATTCTAAAACTCCGGAAGGTATAAGGGCTAAAGAAATGCTGGTTTATCTGAAAAGTGATCTCAGCTTCCAGGCAACGGATAATAAAGGAAATGCTGTTCCACAACAACCAGGAGGAGCACCCGTACAGCCTAATGCCCAAAACACTGGCGCTCCGCAAATGAACAACGGAAAAGTACAAAAGCTGGAAAATATCAGTTCACAAACCCTGAATATGGACCCTACTCCACAACAGGGAAATCCTGCTCAGCAACAGCAAAAAAATAAGAAATCAGCAGAAACCAAACCTGCGTCAAAGGCACCGCCAAGACCTCAATAAAATAAAAAAGCGAAGATGTACTCTTCGCTTTTTTTATGCTGTTCTTTATTTTTGATTAAGATCTCAAGAGTTCTTTTTCTTTACTCCATGGAAATCTTTGAGATAGAAAGGTTCAAAATACGCTATATCTTCAAACTCTTTATTCTCTATTTTTTCCAATGTTCTTGTGATAAGATATTGTGCAGAAGGATAAACAGTCTCGTTAAAAACGGCATCAGGAAGATTCAGGATTTCTTTTGCCTTCTTGGCTCCGTCTCCTACAAACAATACTTTTTTATCTCTGAATTCTTCAAAAGAAGTTTCGTCCAAAATTTTAGCTTCGGTCTCAGATAATTCTTTTCCCGTACTTCCGTCATAAACGGCTGTATACACCTCCATTCTCCTCGCATCAATCAAAGGTACTATAAAGTCATAGTTATCGCCTAAAAAAGGCTCTATCATACTTTCGAGGGAATTTATAGCAATCAGAGGAACTTTAAGTCCATAGCAGAATCCTTTTGCAGAGGCTGCGCCAATCCTTAGACCGGTATAAGATCCGGGACCTTTCCCCAAAGAAACGGCTTCGATATCTTTAAGAGCAATCCCCGCTCCTTCCAGTGCCCATTCCACATAGGTATGAAGGCTTTCAGACTGTTTATAGTTTTCGGAAACCTCTTCACACACACACAGTAGTTTTTCATTGTCTGATACCGCTACCGAACAGTTTTTGGATGATGTTTCCAGATATAGAATTTTCATTTTCTTGTTTTAAGCTAAGCAGCAAAATTGCGAAAGCAACATCGCTTTTAATGTTCTGCAAATTTACTCCATTATTTTGACTATTTTCTATAAATAGTTCTTGGTTCTGCCTGAGCAGTCGGGTAGATTGTCATATCAGAAATGCTAACGTGTTTCGGGGCATTCACACAGTAAGCAATGGCATCCGCAATATCTTCTGCCTTCAGAGCTTCGTAGCCAGCATATACCGTTGAAGCTTTCTCGCTGTCCCCTTTGAATCTTACTAAAGAAAAATCGGTTTCTACAGCGCCCGGCTGAATGTTGGTTACTTTGATTCCAAATTCGGTAAGTTCCAGTCTCATTCCTTCAGAAATAACGTCTACTGCTTTTTTCGTTGCACAGTACACTACTCCATTTGCATAGGTCTGCCTTGCTGCCACAGAACTAATATTTACTATATGGCCTAAATTTTTAGTTTTCATAATCGGAATGATCATTTTAGAAACATAGAGTAATCCCTTTACATTTCCGTCAATCATAGAATCCCAGTCATCTGTTTTACCAGCCGAAAGAGGATCCATCCCGTGGGCATTTCCTGCATTATTGATCAGAACATCAATCTCTTTCCAGTTTTCAGGAAGTGAATTTATCGCAGCTTCCACCTCTTCAAGATTCCTTACATCAAACAATAAACTAAATATTTCGGTATATTGAGAAAGCTCTGTTTTTACATCTTCCAACACGTCACTTCTTCTTCCGCAGATAATGATTCTGTTTCCTTGTTTCGCAAGAAGCTCTGCAGTGGCTTTACCTATACCGGAAGTAGCTCCGGTGATTAATACTGTCTTCATAAAATTGTTTATTAACTGTATGAATGGAATACTTTACCAAGAGTATGATATTGCTATCTTCATACATTGTTATATTGATTACTAATTTGCGTCCAATGCCTGAAAAGCATCGGTTATGTGGTCAATCGTTAAATTTTTGTTTTCATCAGGAAGAACGGAGATAATATCAAATCTGACTTCGTTCTCTTTATTAAATTCTTCAAGATAATGGTTGGCAGCAGAAACAATGGATTTTATTTTTGTTTTAGTGACTGCTTCCTGTGGAAGAATGAAAAAATCCGTAGATCTGGCTTTCACTTCCACAACGATAATCAGATTATCTTTTTCAGCAATAATATCAATTTCCGCTTTCTGAAACCGGAAGTTTCTCGCAAGGATTCTGCAGCCATTTTTCTGAAGATAATCGGCTGCAATATCTTCTGCTATTTTTCCAAAATCATTATGATCAGCCATATATTATATTTAAGAGTTTGGAGATAGGAGAGTGGTAGTCTTTTTAAAAATCGATCTTTACTTTAGCACCAATCTTCATTTTAACATTTCCCCCAATTAAAAGTGGTCGGTTATCTTTAATATGTCCATTCGGGAAACCAAATACTACAGGGAATTTATATTTCGAGATTCTCTCTGAGATCAGTTTATAGGCAAATTCATCAAAGCTTTCTTCGTAGCTCTTATTTTCCTTTTCGTCTCCCATATTAGTCATACCTCCTATAATAAGTCCTTTGATCTTATTGAAAACGCCTGCCAGCTCCAGACTCATGATCATGCGGTCTAATGCATAGAAGTTTTCTCCGATGTCTTCAATAAACAGGATTTTATCTTTAAAATCAAAAGAATATTTAGTTCCTAAAAGGGCATAAACAAGGGCTAAATTCCCTCCGATCAATTCTCCTTCAATATTCCCTTCTTTATTGAATTGATTTGATTCAAGGCTGTATTTTAGAGTTTTCCCTTTTAAGATATCAAAGATTAAGTCATAGCTTTCATCAGTAACGCCAAAACTGGATGTCTTGATGGTCTGTCCATGAATGGAAACGAACCCTTTTTTCAACAGATAACTTTGTATCACGGTGTTATCAGAATACCCGATATACCATTTAGGATTTTCAGTAAAACCTTTCATTTTCAGGTGCTGAATCAGATGCTGACATCCATAGCCTCCTCTGGAAGCCCATACCGCTCTGATCTCTGTATCATTGAAAGCCCAATTGATATCTTTTATTCTTTCCTGTTCTGTTCCGGCATAATTATATCCGTTTGAAAATTTCGTGTAAAGATGCTCCCCGAGAACGGGTTCAAAACCTCTACTTTTAATCATTTCTATTCCCTTTTCCATTTGAGAGGCGTCTACCGCTCCTGCAGGGGAAATAACAGCTATTTTGTCTCCTTTTTTAAGAGACTTTGGAAAGATCATTTTTTTCATTTTGTTTTTTGATATTTTACTTCTTTCTTTTCTGCTTCTTCCAGCTGTTTTTCAAACTGATTGAACTTTTTGAAACTCTGCAGGAAGATAAAGAAACTGAAGACAATAAGAATACAGCCAACAACTCTTCTGATTTGATTGGCCAGTTTTTGTGTTAATTTATCGTGAAATTGCTTAGCAAGAAATATCTTGGCAAGATCTATTGAAAGGTAAGTGCCCAGTACTATGCCTATGTATAAAATAAAACTGCTGGTGTCTGGATATTGATTCCTTACAGAAATTACCGTTACCAGCCAGAAAAGGATGACTCCAACATTCAGAAGATTAAAGAAAAAACCATTGAAAAAAGTTTTGAAATAATTTTGACCAATGATTCTTTCTTCACCAGGCATATGCATTTTGGTTTTGGTAACCAGCATCACAATTCCATAGACAAAAATAAGAATAGAGGTGATCCTGTAAAACCCGGGATGTTTGTCTATTAAACTTACAATATCTGTACTGGCATAATAGGCCGCTACAATACATAATAAATCTGCAGTAATCACTCCAAGATCCAGTGATAAGGCATGTTTTGGCCCTCTGGAAAAGCTGGTTTCAATTAAAAGGAAGAAGATGGGTCCTATAAAAACCAGGCTCAGCATAAATCCTAATATGACGGCAGATAGTACAAGTTCTAGCATTAAGTGGTATTTAAAAATGAATAAAATTCATTTCGTTTTATACAAAGTTAGACTTTATGATTTAATTATTCAATAAAGTTGCGATATATCAAGTGGATTTTAAGGAGAGTTTAATGTGAAATTTTTAAGGAAATAGGAGAGGAGTGTCTATTCAAAAGTTTAAAAAAAAACAAAGAGGTCATTTCTAAATGAAATGACCTCTTTTATATTATAGTTTTGCAGAATATGTTCAGCAATCTGATTTTTTATTTTTCCAAACAGTTTTCATTAGAAACAAATTCGAAATCTTTTCTAATTTTAAGACCAAAAATACCTCTTTCAAAGGTATAAATAACCTGATTTTTAAATAGCATTCTTTTATAATCAATCCAAAAACTTCTGGTCATATAAGAATATTCATAAGCGTTTCCACTCAAATAAACGTAAGTTGTCTTTCCTTTCTGATGGCTTCGTACGCTTCCAACTTCTGAAACCATACATTTGAAACAGTATGTTTCTTTCGTGGGATTCATTCCTGTAATATAATTGATCAAAAAGAATCCATTAATTACCAGTGGAAAAGTAACTCCAAAAAAATATTTTCTCTCTTGTTTTTTAATATTGATAATATTTCTTTTAATTAAAATATTACATAATACAACAAGAACGGCCAGAACCAATACAAAAAGATAAAAATTGATAACAGTATTAAAAATAACTGTTATCAATAATATTGCATTTAAGATACTAAAGACAATAGATTTATCTATCTTAGTCATTGTCTACAATCTTGAAATCAAGCTGCTTCTGAATCAGATTTGCTTTTACCACTTTGATCTGAACTTCATCTCCCAGCTGGTATCTGTTTCCATGTCTTATTCCATACACTGCGTGTGTTTTTGCTTCGTACGTGTATGAGTCGTCTACAAGGTCTCTCAGTTTGATCAACCCTTCAGCACCGTTTTCCGGAATTTCAACCCAGAAACCAAATTCTGCCACTCCGGAAATTACACCTCTGAAAGTTTCTCCCAAGTGTTTTTCCATGAATTTCACCTGCATAAACTTGATAGAATCTCTTTCTGCATCTGCTGCCAATCTTTCCATTGAACTGCAATGTTTTGCTTTTTCTTCAAGCTCCGGCCTGTTTGGAGATTTCCCTCCATCCAGATAATGCTGAAGAAGACGGTGTGCAAGCAAATCCGGATAACGACGGATAGGAGAGGTAAAGTGGCTGTAATACTCGAATCCTAGACCATAGTGGCCAATAGGTTCTGTAGAATATACGGCTTTGCTCATACTTCTCATCGCCAGCGTTTCAATCATATTTTCTTCTCCTTTTCCTTTCACATCATGAAGAAGCTTATTCAAAGATTCTGCAACCTTTTTGGTATTGGCAAGATCCATTTTATATCCGAAAGTAGAAACAAAGTCTCTTAAAGATTCCAGTTTTGCCGGATCCGGATCATCGTGAACCCTATAAATAAATGTATTATTGGTGATCTCTTTCTTTTTACCCAGAGATACAAATTCAGACACTTTTTTATTGGCCAAAAGCATAAATTCTTCGATCAGGTGATTGGAATCTTTGCTTATTTTAAAGTAAACTCCAATAGGTTCATTATTTTCGTCAAGATTGAATCTTACTTCACTTCTGTCAAAAGTAATCGCACCTCTTCTGATACGTTCATCACGCATAATCTTAGCCAGCTTGTCAAGAGTATTGATCTCTTCTGCCAGATCTCCCTGTCCCGTTTCGATACGTTCCTGAGCTTCTTCATAGCTAAATCTTCTGTCTGAATGGATAACTGTTCTTCCAAACCACTGTTTCTGAATTTCAGCCTGATCATTCAGCTCAAAAACTGCTGAAAAAGTATATTTATCTTCGTTAGGACGAAGAGAACAAACATCATTACTCAAAACTTCAGGCAGCATCGGGACAACTCTGTCAACAAGATATACTGAAGTTGCTCTTTTATACGCTTCATCATCAAGAATAGTTCCCGGAACTACATAATGAGATACATCTGCAATGTGAACCCCGATTTCCCAGTTTCCAGTTTCCAATTTTCTTATAGATAGAGCATCATCAAAGTCTTTCGCATCCTTAGGGTCAATGGTAAATGTGCAGATACCACGCATATCCCAACGTTTTGCAGCTTCTTCATCAGTAATACTTCTGTCAATTTTATCCGCATCTGCTTCCACTTCCGGTGGAAACTCGTAAGGTAAACCATATTCTGCAAGAATAGAGTGGATCTCTGTTTCGTGTTCTCCGGGAGCTCCTAATACTTTTATAATTTCTCCTTCAGGATTTTTATCTCCAGGTCTCCATTCTGTCATTTTTACAATTACTTTATCTCCATCTTCAGCATTGCTGAATTTTCCCTTCGGAATAAAGATATCGGTATTGATTGATTTTTTATCACAAACAACAAACCCAAAATCTTTATGAGCAACCTTCTGAAATGTTCCTACAAACTCAGTTCTGTTTCTCTCCAAAACCTCCAGAACAGAGCCTTCCAGTTTCTTTCCTTTATAATGATAAGTTATAATAAGAACCTTATCTCCCTGCAGGGCATCCTTGACATTTTTGGAGTGAACGAAGACATCATCTTCCAATCCTTCTACCTTTACATAGGCATTTCCACTTTGGTTGAAATCAATAATTCCGGTAAGCGTTCCTGCAATTTTCAGGTTCACTATATATTTTCCTTTTTCTACTTCTTTTATCTTTTCAGATCCCTGAAGTTTATGCAGTGCCTGGATAACAAGTTCTCTTTGTCTTGGATTTTTGTAATCTATTCCTTCAGCGATCTGCTTATAATTATAAATTTTGGATGAATTTGCATTCATAAAACGGAGGATCAATCTTCCGATCTCCATCATTTTTAAATCATTTTTATGACTTATATATTTTCTTTTTTTTGGCATTTTAATTTTCTTTTAAATGTTTTGGTCTTAGCTTAAATAAAACCTTTTTCTAAATCTTCCTCATTCATTCCTTATATAAGGGTATTCAATTTCATCATTAGATTCTTTCCGTACATCATCAGAAATTATCTTTCAGTTTACTTAGAACGGGAGCTTTAGTTTTGTATAAATTTAATACAATTCTTGAGAAGAAAAGAGAAAACCTTCTATTAAATATATTTCAAATATAAGAAAGGCTTTGGAGAATAATAGAGTGTAATTTCTATTGGACACTGCAAATGTACGAATAAAAAATAAATAAGGCTTGTAATACGATTTACAAGCCTTAGTATATTTAGCAAACTGCAATTTTATCAACTCTGTTCTGGTGTCTTCCACCTTCGAAGTCTGTTGAAAGAAATTTATCTACAATTTCAATCGCCAGTTCCTTTGATATAAATCTTGCAGGTATTGAAATCATATTGGCATCATTATGTTGTCTTGCCAGTGTTGCAATCTCCGGCATCCAGCAAAGAGCGCATCTTATTTTCTGATGTTTGTTCGCAGTGATCTGAACTCCGTTTCCGCTTCCGCAGATTAAAATTCCCAGCTCATTTTCACCGTTTTCCACAGAGGTTGTAGCAGGGTGTACAAAGTCCGGATAATCCACACTGTTTGTGGAAAACGTTCCAAAATCTTGAACTTCAAATTGTTCTGAAAGATAGTTCTTAACAATCTCCTTATATTCATAGCCTGCATGGTCCGCTGCGATAGCAATTTTTCTTTTCATAATACTCTTATTAAGCTTTATTAAATTCTATTTCCTTACAAAGGTAAGAATAATAACAATTCGTGTTAGTAAACCCTGAGTTAATTGTTAAGAGGTATGTTAATAACTGTGGAAAACTTTTCTCAACTTTCTATTTTTAAAGACCAATTTATTTCGTAATGGAAATTCTTTCCGCAAATTTTTACCACAACTTTCCAGATCTTTTCTCAAGCTATCCCCAGGTTTCTCCATAATAAAATAACTAATAATTGATTCTTTTCAGAGTTACCAACATTTGTTAATAAGTATGTGAAATAGCGGGTTTACAAGGATTTATATTGTGAGTTAAATATGAATTGAGTAAAAGTTGAATGTTATCAACTTTCAGCCTAAAACTTATCCCCGAAACTAACAACACTCAACAACAACTACATTATTCTTTTTTTTTAAAGAGATAAAATTGTTGATTAATGGGTGATTGGGTTCGGGGAAAGTTTTTGAAAACTTTTATTTTAATCAATCTGTTGAAAAAGTTTAAAACCTTACATTTGTGAAACGAAAATTCAATGAGATTTATGAAATTGGCTTTGCAGGATTTACGGAAATCAATCTGGGATCTTGCCGCAAGGATTTCATTTGGCTCAGAAAAAAATAAATCTACTTATGAAAACAATCAATGATTTCAATTTTAAAGATAAGAAGGCTCTGGTAAGAGTGGACTTCAATGTTCCTCAGGACGATCAGCTGAAGGTGACAGACAATACGAGAATTGTTGCTGTAAAACCAACAGTGGAGAAGATCCTTAATGATGGTGGTTCTGTCATCTTAATAACACACCTTGGAAGACCTAAGGGGGAGATTAAAGATGAGTTTTCTCTTAAACATATTCTTGGCGAAGTTTCTTCTGTTTTGGGACAGGAAGTAAAGTTTGTTGATGAATGTATTGGCGAAAAAGCGGAGCAGGCTGCTGCTGAACTGAAGCCGGGTGAGATCTTATTATTGGAGAATGTACGTTTTCATAATGAAGAAGAAAAGGGAGATGCAGGTTTTGCTGAAAAACTTTCTAAGTTGGGAGATGCTTATGTAAATGACGCATTCGGAACTGCACATAGAGCTCATGCTTCTACAGCAGTAATTGCTCAATACTTTCAATCAACTAAATATTTCGGTTTACTGATGGCTAATGAACTTAAGGCAATCGATAAAGTATTGAAAAGTGGTGAGAGACCTGTTACGGCTATCCTAGGAGGATCTAAGGTTTCAACTAAAATCACCATTATAGAAAATATTCTTCCTGCAGTAGATAATCTAATCATTGGTGGAGGAATGGCATTTACTTTTATAAAAGCTCTTGGAGGGAAAATTGGTAATTCTTTGGTAGAAGAAGACAAGCTTCCTCTAGCTTTAGAGATTTTAGGAAAGGCTAAAGAACATAAAGTAAAAGTATATCTTCCGTCTGATGCTATCATCGCTGAAAGTTTTAGTAATGATGTAGAAAGAAAAGAAGCTGACATCTATGCAATCCCTGAAGGTTGGATGGGACTTGACGCTGGTCACAAATCCAGAGATCAGTTCAATGATGTATTGTTAAATTCTAGAACGATTCTTTGGAATGGGCCGATTGGAGTTTTTGAAATGTCTCATTTTGCTGGTGGAACAGTTGCCTTGGGTGAAAGTATTGCTGAAGCAACAAGATTAGGAGCTTTCTCTTTAGTGGGAGGTGGAGACAGTGTTGCTTTCGTTAAGCAATTCGGATATGCTGATCAGGTAAGTTATGTTTCTACCGGTGGTGGAGCAATGCTTGAAAGTCTTGAAGGTCTTGAGTTGCCTGGTGTAGCTGCAATCAATAATTAAAAAAATAAATAGATATTTTGAAGTCTGCTAATTTAATTAGCAGACTTTTTTATTATTGAGATTATTGGAAAACCCTTTATTGATCGATGTTTTCAGATGATTTAAGTTATAACTTATAGTTATATTGCTTCGGGTTGAATTCTATTCCAGTTACTTAGATTTTGTAGGACAATTATTTTCCTAAAATTAGCATTACATTAATAAATTTGAATATCCGAATTCCTATGTTTTATGCCTGCATTTTATAATAAAAGCTAGCTCTTTTAAGCCATAAGATAGGAGGCAAGTCAATGTTTTTTTAATGAATTAGTACATATATTTTGTCACTATAAGACTTGAAATTTCATATAATTTGATTGATGTCTATTCAGGTTTATAAAGCCGAATTTTCATATTTTTTTAATTTTGAAATATTTGAATAGGGAAGTGTTGTAAAGGTAATGATCTATAAACTTATGATTCTAAAATTTTCATAATTGTCGATTGAATCTTTGTATTCAATTTCTAAATTCTTCATTTTTTACCAATCTCGAGAATTTTGTTGTAAAATTTAATGTCTATTTCAACGTTTTTAATTAATTATTAATTCACATAATTGTGATAGTGTTTTATTTGTCTGTTTATCAGTTAATAAACCTATTTTAAATATTTTATTTACTTAATTTTATGCTTTTAAAGCTGACAAGAATTTAAAAATTATTCGTTTTAGGGCAGTAATGGGATTATTTCAATGTAGTCCCAGCAGATTTACAATTTTGATAAAATAAATTATAAAAAACATTTTTTAAAATTTTATGTGATTTATGGTCATTGTTTTTTATAATAGAATTTTCTGGCAAATTATTTTATGCTCCCTTGATTTTTTTAAATATGAGATGATCTGAAGATTTTTCAGAAATATTTATTTAGGTCTAATATGGAGTAATTATTTTTTACAGAAATAGTTTTAAGCAGAGTAGGGGAGTTTGAATTTGAAAATTTTTCTTTTTATAGATTTTGATTTCAACTACCACTTTTGAATTTGAAAAATTATTAATCTAAATTTTTATTTTAGTTTGAAAAACTGCAAAAATTGACCTTTGGAAATAGCTTTAAAATTGCGAAACTATATTTTTCCGAGTATTTACATCTTATATTGATTTAACAGTAAATTAGTTGTGTTTTTGAAAGAATTTGCTTTTAAAAACTAAAATTTTGCTTCAAGATGAAGAAATTAAATGTAAAATTTAACTCATTAATTGTTTAGAAGCAAAAATGAGCTTATGAATGAAAAAAGAGAATTTGTGAAATTTTTTTTTCTCTGAAAGTGGATCAGTGGCAATTTATAAATTTTATACCCCGGTTGAGTAATTTTTTGTAAAACTAAAAATTAACTTTTAATCTTAATAAAAAAACTCAGGAGAATATCCTGAGTTTTTAGTTTTAAATGGAGAAAACCCTGAAAATTGACCTTCATAAATGGCTCAAAAATCGATTTTCTATCTTTTTTCGATAATGTATATCAAACTTGAAAATTCGTTTGAAAAAAGCGCCTTTACATTAGAAATCGTTCCGTGAATGACTGCTTTTACCCAAAATAAGGGTGATTTTTTGTATTTTTCGCTTAACATCGAAATGTAATAGGAGTCTAATACCAATGGTTTGATTTTTCTCATCTTCCAGTCTGATTTTTTTGAAATCAGATTTTCCATTCCATTTTTTGAAAAATGATAGATATGTCTTGGTACATCATAAGCCGCCCAATATTCTTTATAATGTTTTGCATCATAAGAAGTAGGGTTGGGGACTGCGATTATAAGAATTCCTTTTTCTTTTAATTTCCCGTGAAAAGCATCGAGCATTTCATCTTGATTTTCGATATGTTCAAACACATGCCATAGTGTAATAGCATCTAAACTGTTTTCTTCAATTGTATTGATAGTATCCAATACAGAAGCTTTCGTTATTTTTCCCTGTGCTGCTTTTCTGGCATCGGCATCAGGTTCAAAACCGACAGTATCAAAATCATTTTCTATATATTTTACAAATTCTCCGGCACCGCATCCGTAATCAAGAACTTTTGATCCTTTTTTAATTCTGTCTATCAGTATATTTTTTTTGTACTGCAGATTGAAAGACTGAAGGAATTTATAAAGTTTTTCTTTCAGACTTCCGGAATCCTGGTGATGAGAAATATAATCTTCACTTTCATAATATCTGGAAATATTGGATGGGATAGGGGTGGTCTTGAAGACACCTTTTGTTTCTGTCTCTTTAATTTCAAATATTTCCTGTGAAAGAAAATGATCTTTTATTTTCATTGAAATCGTTATCTTTTGTATTGTAAAAAAATTAAGATATTCAGAGCTTGCTATACGCTCATAAATACCTTAATTTTTGTTTTATATTTTTAATGTTTCACGTGAAACATTTCTTTTTTAACGTCCTAAATACACTAGTAAAACGTTTATATCGGCTGGAGAAACCCCGCTTATTCTTCCTGCCTGAGCAATTGTCTTCGGACGTACCTTAGACATCTTCTGTTTTGCTTCTGCAGAAAGGCTTGAAAGGTTTGTATAATCAAAGTCCTCAGGAATTTTAATGTTTTCCAGGCGGTTCAACTTTGCTACATTCTCTTTTTCTTTCTCAATATATCCTTTATACTTAATATTGATTTCTGCCTGTTCTCTTACTTCATCATTATATTGGCTGGAAACTTCTTTAATGAAATCAATCTCATCAAGTTTTCCCAGTGTCATATGAGGCCTGGTAAGAATTTGTGCGGCTCTGTACGCCTGATCTACCGGATTGCTCTCTATAGATTCAAGAATCGGATTGATAATACCAGGTTTTAAAGAAGTTTCGCGAAGAAACTCTTCAAGTGCTTGGCTTTCAGATACTTTAACTTCTACTTTTCTTAATCTTTCTTCTTTTGCTAATCCTAATTGGTAAGCTTTCTCAGTTAATCTGATATCTGCGTTATCTTGTCTCAAGAGAAGTCTGTATTCAGCTCGTGAAGTAAACATTCTGTAAGGTTCTTCAGTTCCTTTAGTGATAAGATCGTCAATTAATACCCCAATATAAGCTTCATCTCTGTTTAAGATGAAATCTCCTTTTTCATGAACTTTATTATGAGCGTTGATACCTGCGATTAAACCTTGACCTGCTGCTTCTTCATATCCTGTTGTTCCATTGATCTGTCCTGCGAAATATAAATTATCAATTAATTTTGTTTCAAGGGTATGTTTCAATTGGGTAGGAGGGAAGTAATCATATTCAATAGCATAACCTGGACGGAATACTTTTACGTTTTCAAATCCGGGAATCTGTTTCATTGCTTTGATCTGTACATCTTCCGGAAGTGAAGAACTGAATCCGTTTACATAGATCTCTACAGTTTTCCATCCTTCCGGTTCTACGAAAAGCTGGTGTCTGTTTCTTTCTGCAAAACGGTTGATCTTATCTTCAATACTTGGGCAATATCTTGGACCTAAACTTTGAATCGTACCATTGAACATTGGGCTTCTGTCAAAACCTTCTCTTAAAATATCGTGTACTGTTTCGTTAGTATATACGATATGACAGCTTAATTGTTTTGTTAATTTCGGAGTATCAAGATAGCTGAACTTTTGGGGATTTTCATCTCCTTTCTGTTCTTCCATTTTTGAATAATCCAAACTTCTTCCATCTACTCTTGGTGGAGTACCGGTTTTCATTCTTCCTGCTTCGAATCCTAAAGTGACCAATTGTTCTGTAATTCCAAACGCTCTTGGTTCACCCATTCTTCCTCCGCCTAATTGTTTATCTCCAACATGAATTAAACCATTAAGAAAAGTTCCGTTAGTAAGAACTACAGATTTTGCTTTGATCTCAATTCCTAAAGAAGTAACTACTCCGGTTACTTTATTATTTTCAATAATCAGTTGTTTCACCATATCCTGAAAGAAATCAAGATTGGGAGTATTCTCTAATGCTAAGCGCCATTCTTCGGCAAAAAGCATTCTATCATTTTGGGTTCTCGGAGACCACATCGCAGGACCTTTTGAAAGATTCAGCATCTTGAATTGGATTGCAGATTTGTCTGCCACAATTCCGGAATATCCTCCCATTGCATCAATCTCTCTTACGATCTGTCCTTTTGCGATTCCGCCCATTGCCGGGTTGCAACTCATCTGTCCGATGGTCTGCATATTCATTGTAACAAGTAGGGTTTTTGAACCTAGGTTGGCTGCGGCTGCAGCGGCTTCACAACCTGCGTGTCCGGCACCTACTACTATTACATCATATATTTCTGAAATCATTTTTATCTCGCTTGTTTTAAGCTTTAAACCTTATCTTTATAACCAATGTTTCACGTGAAACATTTTTGAAGAATGCACTCTAGATAAAGTTATATTATTACTAGAATTGAGTACTTTAGGTAGGGGACTTTAAGTGATTGTTCAATTTCAAATCTTTAAATTCCTGTATTTGGCTAAGTACAAATCTTCCATTCTCCGCATCTCTTTTTCTTCCTCTTCCGTCTTGTCTTTATAGCCTGCAAGGTGCAAAATACCATGGGCTAAAACCCTTCTTAATTCTTCTTCATAATCTCGGGAAAGGGTAGAGGCGTTATCAGAAATGCGTTGCAAAGATACGAAAATCTCAGCGCTTATTGTCTTGCCTTTTACATAATCAAAAGTGATGATATCCGTATAATAATCATGCTGTAAATAATCCTGATTGATCTTAAGAAGATATTCATCATCACAGAAAATGTAATTGATTTCTCCTAGTTTTTTTCCTTCTGAAAGAATAAGATCTTCCAGCCATTTTTTGTAATCTGTACTTACCGACTCTGGTAAGTTTTCGTAAAAGAACTGTATCATTTTTTTAAAACCAGTGTCCTAAAATAACACTGAATATACCTTTTTGGTTATTTTTAAGTGAGTGGCTGAAGTTGACTTTTATCTGCCCGAAAGGAGATTTGTAACCCGCCGTAATTCCCAGTGAACTATAATTTACTTTAACTGCATCTTCAAACTTGATATCGTTTGATAAGTTAGCAAAGCTGAAGTTTCCACTGATAAAATAGTTTTTGTTAAATTTAAATTGGATATCGTTAGATGCTAATATCACATTATTTGTATAAAGCTGGGCGAAATAAAATCCTCCAAAGCTTTTAAAATTAATAAGATTCTGTTCAAAAATTCCACCTAATCTATATTGGTAATAACCAGGAAGATTTTCACCAATAGTAACACCTCCAAACACGTTAAGACGGTAAGTGAATTGCTTGCCAAGAGGAATATTGATTTTAAGATCTGCTTTGATCTGAATTATTCTTTTATCAACTTCAGACTTTAAAAGATCTATAACCTTTCCTTCTGCTGCAAAATAAATTCCTTTGGTAGGAAACTCCTTATCATCCTGCGTATCGGTTTTTATAAAGATATAAGGGTTCAGAAAACGGTTGGAGCGTCTGTTGTCTCCATTGCTGTTTTCCGCTTTGAAGTAATCATGGCTGATACCACCTCCAATGGCGAATTTATCTTTCCATATAGACTGTATATAGGCTTCATTTCTCAACCATTCCCATCGGTCTACAACATAATTATCTACATTCTTTATATCGAAGCTCATTCCTGATGAATAAAGACCAAAGCCAGGAATATATCCGTTATCAATAAAATAGTTCAGATAATATCTCACGCGGTCTCCCACGACAACATCCAGGGAAAGATTTGAATTTTTAAATAAAAGTCTCTTTGCAGAATAATTCAAAAGAAGTCCGGTTTTGAAAACTTCATCATAATGCAATCCGAATTTTAAAAAATGGCGGGTGTCATCCTCAGTCACATAAAGCTTCAAATAATTGGCATCATTTTCCTGAACGATATCATAATTGATAAAGCGATAGTTATTCGTCGCGACCAATTTATCTACCATTTTATTGATGCTTCCATAAGTCTGTAAAGAGGGTAGGCGAAGTCCCATTTTCCCCAGTGTGTAGTTTTTACCGTATATTTTACTTCCTTCGATAGAAATGCTGTCTATCTTATATACGTTAGAATATATAGGGTTTATACGTTGTCTGAGGCGGTCAAAAGGACGTTTGGGTAATTGATCCAGTACTTGGGAATATTTAAGCCCTTCTACATACCCGCTGTCCAGAATTTTCTTTTTATCATCGTAGCTTGTAGCGGACATCCCTTTCAGGTTAGGTTTAATATTGATGTCCGTATATTTATACTGTTTTCTTGTATCTTTCTTTATTCCGAAATCAATCACCTGGTTCAGTATGGAGATAATATTGTTTAAATCCTCTCTTTTTGAAAGGTCCTGATTAAGGTCTACACCAATGACAATATCGATTCCTTTGTCCTTTAAAGGCTTTGAAGGGTAGTTCACCGTCATGGCTCCGTCAATATAAATACTGTCACCAATTTTAATAGGATCCATTAAAGATGGGAATGCAGAACTTGCCATAATGGATTGTACGAGATCTCCTTTTTCAAATATCTGCATATTGCCGCTTTCCAGATTGGTTGCAACACACATGAATGGAATTGGCATTTTGGAAAAGTCTTCAATATTGGAAACATTTTTAAAAAGTTCTTTCAGAAGATAAACATTTCTCTGGCCGGTACTGATGGAGGAGGGAAGTGTGATTTTTCCGTTTTTCAGGGGAATGGATAAAAGATATTTGTCTACGGATTTGTTGAAAAAAGTGGTTTCTTGTCTCGACTTCGGATCCATAATTAAAGAATAGAAATCCGTATCCATGACAATTTTTTCTATTTCTTTTCCGGAGTATCCTGCGGCATACAAACCACCTACTATGGCTCCCATACTTGTTCCAGAGACATAGTCCACCTTCACTCCCAATGAATCTAGTACTTTAAGAACTCCTACATGTGAAAAACCCTTGGCTCCGCCACCAGCTAGTGACAGTCCAATCTTTGGGTTTTTAGGAATTTTCAAATCTTTTTTTACCTGAGAATGGATCAATAACAGTTGGAATATGGAAAGCAGAATCAGGAGTTTTCTCATAGTTAATCTTTTATATAAATCCGTTTCACCCGAGGCGAAATGGAGGTTAATACTTCATAGGTTATCGTTTTGCAGTAGCCTGCGAATTCTTTTAAACTTGGTTTGGCATTGAAAACAGTTACAGTATCGCCTTCTTTTACATTCGGAATATTATCTACATTAATCATCATCATATCCATACAGATATTTCCGACAATTGGTGCCAGTGTTTTGCTGACGCCTACATTTCCTACCTGATTTCCTATCAGCCTTGGAATACCATCAGCATATCCAACAGGTATAGTCGCAATTCTGGTAAGATGGTCAACCTTATATTTTCTGCTGTAGCCTACAGACTCACCGTTTTCAACCATTGATATCTGTGAAATTACGGTTTTAAAACTTACAACAGACTGCAGCTGCTTCTGAATTTCATTGTCAGGAGACTCTCCCAACATTCCAATACCAATTCTTACCATATCAAACTGGTGATTGGTATAGCTAGTTATTCCGGAAGAATTCAGGATATGACGAAGAGAAGTGTATTCTAATTTTTCTATCAGGTAGCTGGAATTCTTTTCGAAAACTTCCAGCTGCTTCAAAGTAAATTCTTTTTCTTCAGGCATGTCAGATGATGATAAATGACTGAACATACTCTGAACTTTCAGATTTTTCTGGCTTAAAGTTTCGCTTAACTGATCCAGTTCAAAATCTTTAAAACCAAGACGGTGCATTCCTGTCTCCAGTTTAATATGGATTGGATACTTTTTATCATAACCTGATTTCTGAACGGCTTCATAAAATAATTCCAACACTCTGAAACTATAAATTTCAGGTTCCAGGTTATATTCTATAATAGTCTGATAGCTGTGCTGCTCGGGATTCATGACAATAATGGGTGTCGTAATTCCTTTTTTTCGAAGTTCTACACCCTCATCAACGTAAGCTACACCAAGGTAATCTATATGATGATGCTGCAGAAATTCTGACACTTCATAGCTTCCTAACCCGTAAGCATTGGCCTTTACCATAGCCATCATTTTGGTTCCTGGCTTCAGAAGCGATTTATGATAATTGATATTATGGAGAATCGCATTAAGATTTACTTCCAGTACCGTATCATGCTTTCTGAGCTCAAGGATATCTTTAAGCCTTTCGATCTCAAATTTTCTGGCTCCTTTTAACAGGATGATCTGATTTTCTATTTCAGTAAGATGCTTGCTTTCAATTAACTCTTTAGTATCAATGAAAGTATATGTTTTAGCTTTAAATAATTCACTAAAGTTTGATATTTCATCACCAATTAAGAATACAGAATCAAAATGCTGTTCATTGACCAGCTCAGAAACTTCTTCATACAATTCTTTAGTGTTGCTGCTCACCCCTACGATGTCAGTTAAGACCAGCGATTTTTTAGATTTATTATATTCATTCAAAAACTGGAGAGCAGTCTTCAAAGAATCGAGGTCAAGATTAAAAGAATCATTGATGACAATATTGCCTTTAATTCCTTCAATTGCTTCAAGCCTCATTTCAACGGCCTTTAAAAGGTTGATTTTTTCAACGATCTTTTTATTTTCGATATCAAGTTCCTTGAGTACTGTGATAAGCGCCATAGCGTTGGTTAATGTCGCTTCGTCTCTCTGATGGGCTGGAAAACTGATTTCTTCCCCAAAGTAATCAACAATAATGTTGTCATCTTTAGAAATATTGCTTTTGATGGAAACCTGGTTCTCTTTTTTTAAACCGTAAGAAATTAATTTTTTATCAGAATATAATTTTTTGATTTTTTGTTCAACCAAAGAATTGTCGCCATTATAAATGATCACCTCAGAATTTTTGAAAAGACTGATCTTTTCATCAATGAGTTGTTCTTCGGAAGAAAAGTTGGCAGCATGAGCTGTTCCGATGTGGGTAAGTAATCCGATCTGTGGATGAAACATATTTTCAAGTTTTTCCATCTCATGGGGTTTTGAAATTCCCACTTCAAAGATTCCCAGCTGATGAGAGCTGTTGATCTGAAGAAGAGATAGCGGAAGACCAATCTGAGAATTAAAACTTTTAGGACTTTTTACAGTAGGGAATTCATTCCACAGACATTGATACAGCCATTCTTTTAAAATAGTTTTACCATTACTTCCCGTGATTCCTATAGATTGTAAGTGAGAATTTTCAAAATGATACTTTGCTAATTTTTGAAGAAACTCTACAGAATTTTCAACGATAATCCAGGTTATATTTTCAAACTCCGGAAAATGATGTTCAGAAATAATGACATTAATACCTCTGTCTATTGCAGATTCAATGAATTTTTCACCGGAATTCTTTTGGGTATTGATCGCGATAAAGGCTGTATTTTTGGTAGAATAAATAATTCTGCTGTCATACGCTATATTTTTGATCATTAAACTCCCGTCTCCAATGATCTGTGCATTGGTGATCTCTGCAATGTGTTGTACTGTATAGTTCATTGGTGCCCTTTCTGCTTTATTTTTGAGCGAAACTACAGAAGTAAAACTGAAAAAAATGTGAGACCGGTTATTTAAACTGATTCTTTTTTCCAGATTTTACCCTATTGCTTTTCGCTTTTTATTTTTTACTGAGTGAATCTATTTTTATGGTTGGGTATAGTTAATCCCTTATTTTCTTTTTAAAAGTACTTCGTCAATAAATACACGGCGGCTTACTGCCTCATAGTTTTCAGTTTCCCCCAATTCTACAAGACTATCTCCCTGTGAAGTTCTCATAGAATAATTGGCAAGATTGCCTGTTCTCTTACAAATAGCATGCACTTTTGTGACATACTCAGCAGTAGCCATCAAATTGGGCATTGGCCCGAACGGACGTCCCAAAAAGTCCATATCCAATCCTGCAATGACCACTCTGATACCACTATTGGCAAGCTGGTTGGCAACATCAACGATACTTTCATCAAAAAACTGAGCTTCATCAATGGCTACTACATCACAATTGGAAGCCAACAGAAGAATTTCATTAGGATTTTCTACTGCTGTACTGCGGATTTTATTCTGATTATGAGATACTACATCCTCTTCAGAATACCGTACATCCAGTTTAGGTTTAAAAATTTCCACATTCTGTCCTGCCATTTCTGCCCTTCGCAATCTGCGGATCAGTTCCTCGGTTTTACCCGAAAACATAGAGCCACAAATCACTTCCATCCAACCACTTTGTTTGGAATGATTAATTGTATTTTCTAAAAACATTTGTTAAATTAGCCGTATATTTTTAACATCAAAAGTAAGCAATTTTAATAAGAATCTTATTATGCAGAATATCCAAGATTTAAAGGAAAAGATTTTTTTTGAATCCATGAATATCATTGATAATCTGGACAAAATAAACAACGTAGACGAATTACTTTCCAAGCAAGATCTTGTAGATGAGCTTGCTAACAGGATTTCTTTTTTGAAACTGCTGGAAAAGAATATTGAATATTTAATTGCAGATCATCAGGCGCAGAATCCGGCTCATCAGCCTATCTCTTTTGCATCCGGAGACACGGAATATTATGATAAAGGGAATGAGGTGACAGAAGAGGAAGCTATTTTCAATAATGAACTGAACGAAATTGATGAGAATGAAATTTTCTCAACTGGATCTGAAGAAGAGGAAGCTGTTTTCAATAACCAGCTGAATGAAATTGTTGAAAATGAATTCCATGAAAATATTGTAAGCTTTGTAGAAGAAGGTTACGAAGAAAAGACACCGGAAAATATTCAGGAACAGGATTCTGATCATGAAACCCTGGAAGAAGAAGCGGTTTTCAATAATCAGCTGAACGAAATTAATGAAAATGAAATTTCAGATGAGCAAAGAGCCGTTTTGAGCTTTGTAGATGAAGAAAAAATTCTTGCTGATTCTACACCGGAGTCTGATGAAGATCTTAATGAAGACCTGTTTCAGAATGAAGTGACGGAGGAAGAAGCCATTTTCAATAACCAGCTGAGTGAAATAGATGATCAGGAAGAGGAGGAATATGCTGAGCAGGAATCAAAAAAAGAAACTGATTTTGCCGAGATAAATGATGCTAAGATTCCTATGACAGAAATTATTCCAAGTATTTTTGATACAGAAACCCTGGAAGATGAAATACTGATCGAAGAAAACGAAGAACAGTTTGTGGCTTCAAATGTTTCTATTGAACAGGGAGAAATGGCAACAGAAACTTCCAATGTAGAAAATATTCTGAGTGAGATAAAAAATGATCATTCAGTAGAAGAGATAAAGGAGGAAAGTATCCTTGCTGAAGTCTATGACAGAAGAAAAATCGTTGAAATCGATAAACCTGTTGCCGAAGAAACAGAAAAACATCCTTCTGATGAAAGTTTTGAAAATTTAGAAGAATATCATCAGGAGAAAAAAATAAAATTATCCAATATCAAAGGATTGAAAGCTGTTCAGTCACTTTTTGATGACGATCCTTTGGAAAGAGAATTTCCTAACGAAAAGGAATCTGCAGAAGAGAAAGTAGATGCGGGAAGTATTCTGAAGTCTAATATTCCTACCCATTTTATGGAAGCAGACAAACAGAAGCCGGAATTTAAGCTGGATCTGAATGACAGAATTGCTTTTTCAAAAATGCTCTTTGAAGGAAGTCAGACAGATCTGAATGATACGGTATTTCAGCTGAACCAGTTCAAAACGCTGGAAGAAGCCAAAGAATATCTTAGTGATCTGTATTACGACAGAAAGTGGAGTAAAGTGGATGAATATGCTCAGAGACTTTGGATATTGGTAGAAAATAAATTCTTATAATTTTGAGCGGAATCTTATATTTTGTTCCCACACCAGTTGGGAATCTGGAAGATATGACTTTCAGGGCAGTAAACGTCCTGAAAGAAGTTGATTATATTTTATGTGAAGACACCAGAACTTCCGGAATACTTTTAAAGCATTTTGAAATTTCAAAACCTTTAAAATCTTATCATTTACACAATGAGCACCAGGCAACGGAAAAGGTAATTGCTGACCTTAAAAGCGGTCAGAACATTGCTATTATTACCGATGCAGGAACTCCCGGAATTTCGGATCCCGGATATTTGCTGGCAAAAGCAGGAGCAGACAATAATATTGATATGATCTGCCTTCCCGGAGCCACTGCCCTGATTCCTGCACTTGTCGTTTCAGGACTTCCTAATAATGAATTTTTATTCGCTGGGTTTTTACCACAGAAAAAAGGAAGACAGACGAAGCTCAAGCAGCTTGCTGAAGAAAAAAAGACTATCGTTCTTTACGAAAGTCCCCATAAAATCAATACAACCCTGGAGCAGATCAAAGAATTCTTCGGAGAAGAGACCAAAGTAAGCTTAAGCCGTGAGATTTCTAAAAAATTCGAAGAAACTAAACGTGGAACAATCAATGAATTAATTGAATTTTCCAAAAGTAAAACGTTAAAAGGAGAGATCGTTCTTATTGTCAATAATTCTATTTAATTTTTCTTGAAAAAATTAGTCTTTGTATTGTGTTCTGTAGTCTGTACAGCACAGACCAACCAATATATGAAAGTGATCCTGTCTAAAAAGACAGGAAAGGAGGTGAGTTCCTATTCGGAAGGATATGGAACAGTGTATGATTCCGGTTCTAAGAAACAGGGAATTGTAGATTCTTTAGGAGCCATTACCTTTGAATCTCCTTACAGAGGAAGTATTTTGCATATTTTTAAAAACAGATTTATTCTTTATTCTGAAGAAGGTAACCATAGAAAATCAGCTATTATTGACGAAAAAGGAAAGGAGGTTATTGCATTGGATGATCAGGAATTCAATACACCCTGGTGGAGCAAAGACCGCATTATTTCTTCAAAACAGGATAAAGAAGCCGTCTATGACTATAATGGAAAGGAAATTATTCCTTATGCTGAAAAGATCCATTTTTCGGGCAAGAACAGGTTCTTTGTTTTAAAAGATAAAAAATGGTTTCTGCATGACTTTGACGGAAAGCAGCTCAGCAGCCGGGAATTTAAAGAAGATTATAACTTTGAAGACGGTAAAGCACTGATCATTAATGAAGACAATGAAAGTGAAATCATTGGAAATAATGGTCAGACCCTGCATAAATTTACGAAACAGGTGGTAGACATCAATGCTTATCCTTATCTGATTACTAAAAATAAAAGTACAGGAAAGTATGGCTTAATAGATGCGGAAGAAAATACGATTGCTGAGGAAATCTTTAATGATATTACACCGGAATACTTTGGCAGAAAGGAATATATCTACCTTATAAAAAAGGGTAAGGCAACGGTCTTCAGTAAAAAAGATAATAAGCTGTATTCCCAGACTTTTAAATACCTCAATCCTTTATTGAATAATTTCTTCAGTGTTTATAATGATAAAGTAAAAAAATCCGGGATTGTTGATCTTGAGGGAAATATCATTCTTCCTCAGGAATATGATTTTATCAAAGCTTTCACCATTTCTGGGAAAGATTTTATCTACCTTAAAAAAGGAAATGAAGAACAATTTCTGGATAAAGATCTTAAGAATATTGTAGGGGAAGGTGTACAGATTTTAGGTTTTTATCCGGACAATCTTATTATTGAAAAACAGGATCATTATTATAGGTTTTCTGTCAAGGATAGCTCAATAGCAGAATTGAAAAATATCAGTCAGATAAAAAATGAAGACGTTGAATATTTTAATCTGCTTAATCAGTATTCAAAACCTTTAGTATGTAAAAATACAGGCAACTTATATGGCATTCTGGATGGAAAAGGAACAGAAATTGTTCCCTTTATTTACGAAGATATCATAACATTCGGGAATGCTGAGAACGAAATTGTGGTAAAAAAAGAAGGAAAATTCGGGGTTTCAAACTTTCAGAATGAACCTTTAAAGGAGATCGTTTATGATAAGTATTTCTGGCAGAAAGAAGTACTGAAGCTGGATAGAAGTAAAAAAACTGACTTTATTTATTTCACAAGATTTAAAAATAATCCCGTTCAGCTTTAATAAAAATCCAGTATTTTAACAATTTAAATGGGTTGAATAACATTTTATAATATCTTTGCAAACCGTTTAATTCCGGATAGGAATTGTAGAAACTATAAGAGTCAGCTGTCAGAAGCTGAATGAGTTATAAAAGAAAATAATTGTCAATAGATATGAAAATATTAGAAGGAAAAGTAGCACTAATTACCGGAGCTACAAGAGGAATCGGTAAAGGTATCGCTGAAATGTTTGCTCAGCAAGGGGCAAAAGTAGCATTTACCTACGCTGGCTCTGTAGACAAAGCAAAAGAATTAGAAGCAGCTTTAAGTTCTGTAACCCAAATTAAGGGATATCAGTCTGACGCATCAGATTATGATGCTGCTCAGAAATTGGTGGAAGATGTAATGGCAGAGTTCGGGCAGATTGATATTTTAATAAACAATGCAGGAATTACGAAAGATAACCTGCTATTGAGAATGTCCAAAGAAGATTGGGATAAAGTAATCAAAGTAAACTTAGATTCAGTTTTTAACCTTACGAAAGCGGTAATCAAGCCCATGATGAAGGCAAGATCCGGATCTATCATCAATATGACTTCTGTAGTAGGAGTGAAAGGAAATGCCGGACAAGCCAACTATGCAGCTTCTAAAGCAGGTGTCATAGGATTTACAAAATCTGTGGCACTGGAATTAGGATCAAGAAATATCAGATGTAATGCTATCGCTCCGGGATTCATTGAAACGGAAATGACTGCTGTTCTGGATGAAAAAACAGTTCAGGGATGGAGAGAAGAAATTCCAATGAAAAGAGGAGGACAGCCTTCAGATATCGCGAATGCATGTGTATTCTTTGGCAGCGATATGTCAGCATACATTACCGGACAAACGTTAAACGTTGACGGTGGAATGTTAACTTAGAAAATGAAAAAAGTACAGAATATAGTATTATTCTTGTCGATTTTAATAGGCGTCGGTCTGGCATACATTAGTTTTTTTAATGTATATCAGACCGATGATTATTTCTGGTCCTACACAACCAGAAAAGTAGGGCTGATACAAAGTTTTATAAACACCTATACAACATGGGGCGGAAGATATTTCGGATATTCTATTAATATGTTTAATCCTGTCTTTTACGACAACCATAATATTCTTCCGAAAATATACCCCGTCTTTTTAATGCTCTCCTTTATTGGAGTTTCAGCATTAAATTTTAAAGAATATTTCAACTATTCCCTGAAAGAGTCTATCAAAAAAGGATTTCTTCTGTTTTTCTTTTACACAGTGCTTCTTGTGAGTTTACCAGAACACTACTTTTGGATTACGGGCTCCAATATCTATTTCGTTCCTGTTATTTTATCAGGTATTTTACTCTATTTTTTCAAAAAAAAGGAGGAAACGGGACAGAAAATATGGCTTTTTCTTTCAGCGTTGCTTATTGTAATTCTGATGGGGTCTAATGAAATTCTGGCATTGATTCTTGAAGGACTCCTGTTAGTATCTTATTATCAGAAGCGTAACCAGGAAAACTTGTTTTTGGTCCTGTTAGGAACCGTTTTTTTGCTTGCATGCTTTCTCGCACCTGGAAATTTCAACAGAATGGGAGAGGCAGAAAGAGGAATGGTAAAATGGCTGAAAAGAATTGCTCTTTTTGGTGCTGATACGGCTTATGTTGGATTAAAAGTTATTGTAGTACTTCCATTATTTATTAAGGTTTTTGAGGAAGAGCTCAAAAAGATCACGGCTCAGATCACATTGAAAAAAGCCATTTTATTCTGGTCTGTTTCACTGATTCCTTTGTTATTTACGAGCTATATTCTCACCTCTATTGCAAGGCAGTTTGAAAGTATACTCTTTTATTTCCTGCTTACTTTTTCACTGTTATTATATTTTAAATTTGAAAAAATTAAAAAATTCTGGTGGGTCTCTCTCATCATTGTTTTTCTTCCTGAACTTAAAATTTTCCCGGAAAAATATTCTTATTTTAATATTGATTTTAATGGTGAAAATATTATGATGGAACTTCTGACTACAGATTTGAAAGAATATGAAAGAGAAATGGATGAAAGGGTAGATATCCTCAAGAATTCATCTAAAGATTCTGTTGTAGTGGATAAGATAAAAGAGGTTCCGAGCATTTTATATATTGATGAAATGGCTTCTGTAAAAGAACAGGAAACTTATGTAAATGATCAGCTTCAAAAATATTTTAATAAAAAATATATCAGAACAAAAGAATAAATAAAGGCTTTAGATAATAACTCTAAAGCCTTTTATTTTGTTTCTAGTCTTTGAAAACCTGATTTTCCTGTTCCTGAACCCTGATAAAAGTGGTTCTCTTGGAAAGCTCTTTAAGCTTTGAAGCTCCTACATAAGTGCAAGTAGACCTTACACCTCCCAAAATATCTTTTACAGTGTCTGCCACAGGTCCTTTGTACAATGCTTTCACTGTTTTTCCTTCAGAAGCACGATATTCTGCCACCCCTCCGGAATGCTTATCCATTGCTGTTTTGGAACTCATTCCGTAGAAAAGCCGGTATTTTTTACCATTTTCTTCAATCATTTCACCGCCACTTTCATCATGACCGGCAAACATTCCGCCCAGCATCACGAAATCTGCACCTCCTCCGAAAGCTTTCGCCACATCACCGGGAACTTTGCAGCCGCCATCAGCGATGATGTGTCCGCCTAAACCGTGGGCAGCGTCAGCACATTCAATAATAGCAGAAAGCTGAGGATAGCCTACTCCTGTCTTTACTCTGGTCGTACAAACAGATCCGGGACCAATACCTACCTTTATAATATCGGCACCTACCAGAAGAAGCTCTTCTACCATTTCTCCGGTAACAACATTTCCGGCGATAATGATTTTATCCGGAAAATTAGCCCTTGCTTTCTTCACAAATCCAACGAAATGCTCAGAATAACCATTGGCTACATCAATGCAGAGAAACTCAATTTTTGGATGCTTTTCAAGGATATGTTTTATTTTTTCTTCATCAGCTTTTCCTGTTCCTGTGCTTAAAGCAATATATTGATGAATACTTTCAGGCTGGCTCTGTAGAAACTGATCCCATTGTTCTACAGTATAATGTTTGTGAATAGCCGTAATAATTTTTTCTTTTGCCAGCTCTACAGCCATTTCAAAAGTTCCTACAGTATCCATATTGGCAGCAATTACAGGAACGCCTGTCCATTTTTTCTTAGTATGTTTAAAGGTAAATTCTCTTTGTAAATCAACTTCTGACCGGGATTTTAAAGTAGAACGCTTAGGGCGGAACATTACATCCTTGAACCCCAGTTTTATGTCATATTCTATACGCATTTTGTAATTATTTGTCAGAATAAAGGTAGTAAATAATCTGAAACGGAAGGTCTTCAAAGTAATGGTTTTTACCACTGTCGGCACAAAAAACCCGGCATGGAATAACGTTTTCATGCCGGGTTTTAATTATCTATACAGCTTCAGCTTCTGATAATTGTTGAAGTGAAGCTTTTTGTAATATTCAAGGAGTGAATGATCAACAGGGTTATTTCACCTCTTTTACATTTTCAAAGGTCATCACCTCTTCCAATGTTTTCATGTATTCGTAAGCGGTAAGGTCAAACTTTACCGGAACAATAGAAATATATCCGTTCGCCAAAGCTGTTTCATCAGCATCTTCAGAATCATCCATATTGTTGAAATAACCGGTCAGCCAGTAATATTTTTTACCGTGTGGATTTATTCTTTCATCAAAGCTTTCTTCCCATTTGGCATTAGCCTGCTTACAAACCTTTACTCCTTTTATTTCCTCAGCAGGAAGTTTAGGAATGTTGACATTCAGGACAACTCCTTTAGGCATTGGATTCTCCAGTGTTCTTCTTACAATATTCTGAATGAATTCTTTAGCCTGGGTAAAATCAGCTTCCCAGCTGAAATCCAGCAACGAGAATCCAATGGCAGGAATTCCTTCTACCCCTGCTTCTACTGCAGCAGACATCGTTCCCGAATAGATCACATTAATAGAAGAGTTTGCTCCGTGATTGATCCCTGAAACTACAATATCAGGTCTTCTTTTCAGAATTTTATCAAGAGCCATTTTTACACAGTCTACAGGAGTTCCGCTGCATGAAAAATCAGTCTGCGGGCCATCCAGAGTAACTTCTTCGTAGCTTAGGGTAGAATTAATGGTAATAGCGTGGCCTTTTCCACTTTGAGGAGAGTTGGGGGCCACAACAACTACTTCTCCGATTTCATTCATAAAACTGATAAGATTTCTGATACCTGGAGCTGTAATTCCATCATCATTAGTAACCAGAATAAGTGGTCTTTCCATAAATTATCTTTAATATTTTTATTCAAATAGGGTGAATTTGTTCATTTCAGAATTGAACAAATAGATTTTCAACACATCAAATGTAGGCAAAAATAAGACGTGATAAAACAGCAGTTTTATTATTAATTGTTGCGAATTCAGAATAAAGATTGCTCTTTTTTAATGATAAAATGAGGCTGTGAGCAGGGAAAAAGAAATATTTGAGGTTTAGAAAAAAGAATAGAAATGAAGTAAAATTAATACATTGATTTAATTCCAGATTCACTAATAACCTCAGTACTTCACAGATGCTTTTTCAAACAGAATCTGATACCGTTCAGCCGAAAAGCACCTGCTAAGCCTGATGGTTGTTTAATTTAAGTGGTTGTACAAAATAATAAACTAATCAAGAGGTTTTCTGCCTGTAATGATGTTATAAAGAATAACAACAATAGCAATGACCAGTAGAATGTGAATCAAATAACCCGTGCTGATGCCCGGAACTATTCCTAACATTCCTAAAAGCCAAACAACGATGCAGATGACTGCAATTAACCATAATAAACTTCTCATGACTTTACATTTTAAAGTTATCTGATTAAATATCAGCATATTTTGTGCCTTTATGCCTTAAAATTCACTTTTGTGGTATCTGTTTTTTATTTTCAATGAAAAAAATTCATGTTAGGGCACTTCACTGAAAACAGAGATATTATTATTTCGTTTTCGGGTTAAACAGCCTGATAATAGGAAATGGCTAACACTGTTAATATTTTTTTAGCTCTATTTAATAAAAATGGTTAAAACTATCTGATAATTGCAAATAAGGTATTAAATTTGATCATTTGTAACAGTACCAAACTTACTGCTACTAATTATTATACTTATTTTAAAAAAATTAATAAATAAAGACAGTTTATGTGGAAAAATTTCAAACTGAATAAATTTTTACTCCTTATTCCATTAACCAGTCTAATGTTTTGTTTCAACTCGCCAAAGAATGACGATGAAAAGATGCAGACGATTATGGTGAGCGTAAAAAATACACTTTCTTATCTGCATTATAGCCCCAAGACTATCAATGATGCCTATTCGAAGGACGTTTATAAGCATTATTTCGAATTGGTAGATCCAGCGAAAAGATATTTCCTGCAATCTGATATGGATGAATTCAACAAGCATGAGACAAAGCTTGATGACTATATCAGCCAGGGAGATCTTACATTCTATAAGCTTACGATTGACAGACTATATCAGAGAGTGGATGAGATCGATAAAATAACACAGGATATTTTCAGTAAGCCAATCAACCTTCAGGAAGATGAAGCACTTACCCTTGAGCCGAAACTTAAAAAGGTACCTGCCAATAAGCAGGAACAATATAATGAGTGGAAGAAATTCATCAAGTACAATATTCTTCAGGAAGTAGAGTCGATGAACAGCAAAGAAGAAGCTCAGAAAGAAAAGAAAGACTCTGTTCAGAAGTACAAGCTGAAAGACACAATTAAGTTTAAAGCCCTTACTCAGGACGAAAAGATCAAAAAAGCGACTGATGAAGTGAAAGATCTTGTAAAAGATACCTTTACCCGATTCAAAAAGAGAAAGAAAATGGATTGGTTTACCGTGTATATGAATGCCTATACAGAAGTATTCGATCCGCATACCAACTATTATTCTCCAAAAGATAAAGAAGATTTTGATACTCAGTTTACAGGAAAAGTAATTGGTATCGGAGCATTAATTCAGGAGAAAAAAGGAAACCTTTATTTAGGAGCTCTTACTATTGGTGCACCGGCATGGAAGTCGAAACAGCTTTCTGAGGGTGATAAAATCCTGAAAGTAAAGTCTAAACCGAAAGACGATGCTGTAAATGTCGTAGGAATGCTTTCTGATGAAGCCGTACGATTGATCAGAGGTGAAAAAGGAACTCCGGTAACATTGACGGTTCAGAAAAAAGACGGTACCATCAAGGATGTAACAATGATTCGTGAAGAAGTAGCTATTGAAGATACTTTCGCAAGAAGTATTGTAGTGAACACTCCAAATGGTAAGAAATATGGTTTCATCAACCTTCCAAGCTTTAATGCTGATTTTGAAAATGCAAAAGGAAGAAATGCTTCTGATGACATCAAAAATGAAATCATTAAGCTTAAAGAACAAAATATCCAGGGAATCATTCTTGACCTTAGAAATAATGGAGGAGGTTCTTTAACTGAAGTAGGAGATATTATGGGTCTTTTCATGGAAGCCGGACCTTACGTTCAGGTGAAAGACGGAAACGGAAAAATACAGACTCTTAAGAATAAAAATGAGACTCCAATCTGGACAGGCCCATTGGTGATCATGCAAAACGAACTTTCTGCTTCAGCTTCAGAAATCCTTGCAGGAGTAATGCAGGATAACGGAAGAGCAATGATTATCGGATCTCCGCAGTCTTTTGGAAAAGGAACCGTTCAGACTTTTGTTGATCTGAACAGATTCCTAAACACAGAAGATGATTTCGGATCTTTAAAACTGACTATCCAGAAGTTCTACAGAATTACCGGAGAATCTACACAGAGAAAAGGGATTGTTTCTGATATTCAGATGAAAGACTTCTTTACTTATGCTGAAGTAGGAGAGCGATATGATGATTATGCCTTGGCATGGGATAAAATTCCGCCTACGAAATTCCAGAAACTGAACTATTTCAACATTCAGGCGCTTGAAAAAGCGAGCGCAGACAGAATGGCTAAAAACAGCAATTATCAGTTGTTATTAGAGTCTGCTCAGTGGAGAGAAAAACTGGATAAAGAAGAAAATATCACTTTGAATATCACTAAGTTTAATGAGCTGATGAAGAACAGAAAGTCTCAGATTGAAAAGTTCAAAGCTTTGACAAAATTTGAGAACGGGCTTCAGTTTATGATGTATCCAAGTGAGATTGAAAGAGAGAAAAAAGATGAAGCTTTCAAGAAAAAATCTGAAATGTGGATCAAGAATCTTAAGAAAGATCTTTACCTGCAGGAAGCAATGAATATTGTATCAGATATGGGAGCCAAATCCTAAACATAAAAAAAACGCTAATGAAAATTAGCGTTTTTTTTATTGAGTAACGGGGTTACTTAATTTCTACACATCCCACTCTTCCTCCGGCATTTCCGGTAGGCTGAGTATGGAAATCATCTGCTGCAGCGTGTACAATAAGACCTTTTCCGATGATGTTTTTAGACTCGTCTGTGCAGCCCAGACACCATTTGTCTGTCTTGAAAGTCAATGTTGCAGTTCCGCTCTGATCAGCCACCAGGTTTCCTATATCTCCCATATGGAAATGTTCAGCACCCCATTTACCATGATCATTCTTTGAAGGATTCCAGTGGCCTCCGGTAGAAGTTCCGTCTGCTGCAGAGCAGTCTCCTTTTTCATGAATGTGTACTGCATGAATTCCAGGGGTAAGGTTGGTGACATTCAGCTTCATGGTCACCGCATCTCCGTTTTGGGTAAACTTCGCTGTTCCGCCTGTCTGTGTTCCGCTTTTGGCATTTACAGAATACATTTTTGTTGTTCCGCATGAAGCTGCTAAAAATGCAAATCCTGCCAATAATGCTAGTGTTTGTACTTTCATTTTTTTAAATGATTTATAGTGATTTTACCCCTAAAATTATAAAAGATTTTTCAAAGCGCTTTATGATTCCAGTCTTTTTTTCAAAAGATATTGCGCAGTACAGCCGAAATTCAATACGTTTCAGCCTCAGATTCTGCAACTTTGATCAGAAGATGTATTGCTTTAAAAAGAGACAAAAAAAGCTTATTTTTAACGTGAAAGTAATTATCCCATATCAAAAGAAGAAATAGAAAATGATTATTCTGTATACATTCATCAGCGAAGAAAGACATCAGTCGCTTCTAGACCGTTATCTGCCTGTTTTTTCTGACGATAATAAAAGAAATATTCTGAAATACAGAAGATGGCAGGATGCACAACTTTCTTTATTGGGAAAGGTTCTTTTACAATATGGATTAAGGACTTATTATAACATCCCTGAAGCAGAAACGGGCGTACTTCCCAACAAAAAACCCTACTTAAAAGACCAAAACATTCATTTTAATATCTCGCATTCTAAAGATCTGGTTGCCTGTGCCATTGCAGAATATCCTTTGGGAATTGATGTCGAATACAATGATCCGAAAGTTACTTACCTTGATTTTACATTTCAGATGACTTCTAATGAGGTTCAGGAAATTCAGGATGCTGAGGATAAAATGAAAGGATTCTTCACTTATTGGACGAGAAAAGAAGCTGTTATAAAAGCGCACGGAGCAGGAATGATGCTTCCACTTGAATCTTTTGAAGTAATCAATGACGAATGTACGATTGAAGATGAAAAGTTCTTTATAAAAGAGATTTTTATTCACGAAGATTATCATAGTTATGTAGCTTCTTCAGATCCTGAGATTAAAAATATAATCCCTCTTTTTAAACATTTTGAAGCGGATATCCTATAGTAAAAAAGAGTTGATTATCTTGATAATAGCAATAATAGACAACAGATTTTCATTCTGGAAAAATATCTTTGTAAACTAACAACTTTGAATTGGAAGAGTATAAAAAACGAATTGTAAAAACAATTCAATATATTGATAATCATATTGATTCGGATTTGTCTCTGGAGAAAGTTTCAGAGGTAAGTGCCTATTCGCCCTTTCATTTCCACAGAATATTTAAGCTCGTTACCGGAGAGACTCTTCAAAGCTATATCATCAGGAAAAAAATAGAAAAAAGCGCCCTTCATCTGGCCATGCATAAAAATATGGAAATCAAAGATATCTACTGGAATCTTGGATTTTCGAACCATTCATCTTTCTGCAAAACATTCAAAAAATATTACGGCCTGCCTCCTACAGAATTTCGTAGATCAGCTCCCGAAAAATTTCACAAGATTTTACAAACACATCGCAAGAACGGACAAATTGATACGGTTTTCAGCCAATACATTTGCAACATAGAAAACCTATTAAATTGGACCAACATGAATTTAAAAATCGAAGTAAAAGAAATGCCGGAAATGAATCTGGCTTCTGTAATGAGCCTTGGAATTGCTAACGTAGAATCTTCTTTCAACGTATTAATAGACTGGGCGATTAAGAAGAATCTTTTTCCAAGGGAGAATGTGAAAATGATCGCTGTTTATCATGACAGCTGTAAGATTACCCCTCTTGATAAAGTCAGAATCCATGCCTGCATGCTTTTGGATGAAAAACTGAAGCAGCAGGAGGGTGAAGTGTTTGCTGAAACCTTAGATGCCGGAAAATACATTGTGGGAAGTGGTGAAGTTACGTTGGATGACTTCGAGCAATGCTGGGTTTCTTTGTTTCTATGGATGAATGAAAACAATTATACAACCAGAAGAACCTTTCCTTACGAAATCTATCACTCTAACTTTAAAGAACATCCGGAAGGAAAAATGATCGTTGATTTTTGTATCCCGATTCACTAATTTCCCATTCGGTAGCAAAAGAATGCCTTTCGGTAACAAATTTTTTACAGAAAGGCATTTTTCATGCTATTTTTGAGCCAGAAAACAATAAAAATGAAAACTCAAGGACAAAACATACTGTTTCTTATTTTCCTGATTGCTTCCATAATGGGATATTCACAGGTGAAGATCTCAGGAAAAGTTTCCTTTAAAAACAAAGGAGTAAGTGAAGTAAACGTCACTCTGAAAGATACCTATGATGGTACAACCACAGATGCCCAAGGTAATTTTTCTTTTGAAACTTCGGAAAAAGGAAATCATACAATCACATTTGCCCATCCGAAATATGAGAATGTGGAAAGAACAGTTTCCATTGAAAATCAGGAAATTTCTTTGAATGTTGATCTTAAAGAACAGATCAGCGAAATTGATGCAGTAGTGGTTTCTGCAGGATCCATTGAAGCAAGCGATAAGAAAAGAGCAACAGCACTGCTTTCCCCAATTGATATTTATACCACTGCAGGAGCAGACGGGCAGATTTCTTCAGCCTTGACTTACCTTCCGGGAGTACAAAAAGTAGGGGGAACTGAAGGGCTGTTCATCCGTGGAGGGACGGGTACGGAATCTAAAATTTTCATGGATGGAAGTCTTATCAATAATTATTTTTCCAACTCTGTTCCGGGAATTGCAGGAAGAGATCAGTTCAATACTTCTCTTTTCAAAGGAAATATATTTTCAAGCGGCGGTTATTCTGCGCTGTACGGACAGGCTCTTTCAGGAGTTTTGATGCTGGAAAGTGTTGATCTTCCGGATGAGAGTTCTTACAGTTTAGGAATTTCACCTATTTTCCTGAGCGCTGGATTTCAGAAGCTTGGAGACAATAAAAACTATTCTTATGGAGCTACAGCTGGGTATTCTCTTCTAACTTTGATGCAGAAAACCTTCAATTTTAATACAGACTTTGTTGAAGCACCGCAGGGACTTAACGGAGATCTGAATTTCAGATTTAAAACAAAGTCAGGAGGCTTTTTCAAATATTACGGAATGTTCAACACCAATAAAATGGGAGTAAGATCAGAAAGTCTTGAGCCCGGATATGATTTCAGTCTGGTAAAGCTTAACGGTAAAAATACATTTCATAACCTCTCTTTTAAACAGAAATTTGGAAAATACCTTTTGAATGTAGGAGGTTCATACTCTTACAACAGATCCGATCTTCATTTTTCTACAGAAACCAATGACGTTGAATCCAACAGGAATCAGCTTCTTACAGATGGGAACTATTTAAATTTCAAAGCTGTTCTTGAAAGAAAAATCAACAAAATCAGTGCTCTGAGAGGAGGATTTGAGTTGAATAATACGGATGAAAACCTGAACTTTGAAGTAGTGCAGAAGCATTATAAAGATTTGATCTCTTCCGCTTTTCTTGAAACAGATCTGGGATTTAGCAATGCTTTATCAGCGAAAATAGGAGTAAGGGCTGAGCATTCTTCCTTTTTAGGAAAGAGTAATATTGCCCCCCGTTTTGCCATTGCATACCGTTTGGCAAAAGACTGGACGACTTCCTTAGCCTATGGTCTTTTCTATCAGAATCCTGAAAGTAAATACATCAATGGCCCTGCAGATCTTGGTTTCCAGCAGTCTCAGCATTATATTTTTCAGGTTCAGAGAGCTTCGGAAGGGAGAACGCTGCGTTTTGAAGCATTTTATAAAAAATATGACCAGCTGATTAAAACATTTAATGTTAACCAGAATAAAGAGCAAAATCAACAGACTCAGTCCGCATTAAATAATAGTGGATACGGCTATGCAAAAGGGGTAGAATTTTTCTGGAGAGACAATAAAAAAATGTTTGAAAATATTGATTACTGGATCAGTTACTCCTACCTGGATTCCAAAAGAGATTTTCTTAACTATCCGGTTAGCCTGCAGCCAAGTTTTGCCGCTGAACACACTCTTTCTGCAGTGGCAAAAAGATTTATTCCGGAATGGAAGCTTGGGGTAAACTTATCATATACCTATGCAAAGGGACGTCCTTATTACGACATTGCCTCTACCTTTGAAAATGGAAAAGCAGTTAATTATACAAGAAATGAAGGGAGATTAAAAGATTATAATGCTTTGAATTTCAGTATCAATTATCTTCCTAATATTGGTAAAAAAGATGCGAAAGCTTTTCCGGTATTTGTATTGAGCGTCAGCAATATTTTAGGATCAAAGAATGTCTATGGCTATAATTTCTCTTCGGACGGATCCAGAAGTTCTGCTGTGGTGCCACCTGTCAATACTTTTGTGTTCATAGGAGCATTTATAAGCTTTGGAGTAGATAAAACGGATGATGCCATCAACAATAATTTATAAAAAACATATCTTAGGACAAACAAATAGACTAACTTTTAAAATTTAATATTATGAAAAAATACCTTTTAAGCTTTGCTTTAGCTTTTGTGAGCTTAACAGCTTTTGCACAGGCAGATTACGACAAAATAATGGCCGAAAAAATAGGAAGAATTGAAGCCTGCAAAACAGCAGAGGATTTCCAGACTCTGGCCAATGATTTCCAGAGAATTGGAAGTAAAGAAAGCACAAAATGGCTTCCGGCATACTATGCGGCATTTTCTTATATCCAGAAAGGAAGAACCTTGATGAGAGACGGAAAAATGCAGGAACTGGATGCTATCGCAGATCAGGCTGAAAAACAGCTTTCAATGGCACAGAACCTTGCCGGAGCAGATAATGCAGAAATTCACCTGTTGAGAAAAATGTCTTATTCCCTGAGAATGATGGTAAATCCGGCACAACGTTATATGACTGATGGTGCCAGAGCTGCTGAAGAACTTACTGCTGCAGAAAAATTAGAGCCGGCAAATCCAAGAATAGCCCTTATCAAAGCAGAGGATGTTTATTTTACTCCTGAACAGTATGGAGGCAGCAAAACCAAAGGATTGGAAATGTTCAAAGATACACAGGCAAAATTTAAGGCCTACAAACCTAAAACAGCTTTAGATCCTAACTGGGGAAAAGGAGAAGCCGATTATTTCCTTAGCCTTCCTGCAGAAAAAGCAAAATAGATCTCCTGATCTAATTTCCGCATAACAATCAACCTTCATTCGTGAAGGTTTTTTTAATACCGTTCAGGGAAGAAAATAAGCCCTTCGGTAAGAATTAATTTTTGATACCTTTAATAAAAACTAATTTTGAGTCAATAAAGCAGATCATGAAACGTAAATACTTTAGAATATTACTTTGGACGTCATTAGGAACCACATTGTTTTTCTTTTTGTTTTTTAATAATGAAAAGACTTTGCAGAATTTTCTGATCACACTGCTTCTTTCTACCATGTATTCTTTTGTACTGGGATTTGGAAACGGATTCATCAATGAATTCCTGAATAAGAAATTTCCCTGGTCAGAAACAACGCGTACAAGAGCGGTCTTAAGTATTGTTTCCATCATCATCGGGAACTTTATTCTGGTCTATTTCTGTAATTATATGAACTATGTTGTGATTCAGAAAACGGCTACCATACAAGAGTTCTTCTCTGCAAAATATGGAGTAACCAATTGGTTTATGATCAATATTGCTCTACTGATTTCTGCTTTCCTTCATGCAAAAAGCTTCATGGAAGAACTGAAAAAGACTTCCAGAAAAGAAGTGGTAGAGCAGAAGCTTATCGCCAAATCAGCAAATGCACAGTTTGAAAGCTTAAAGAATCAGCTGGATCCTCATTTTCTTTTCAACTCTCTGAATGTTTTAAGTTCATTGATCGATGAGAATCCACGACAGGCTCAGAAGTTTACCGCTTCAATGTCAAAGATTTATCGCTATGTACTTGAACAGAAAGATAAAGAACTGGTAACGGTGGAAGATGAAATAGAATTTGCAAAAACCTATTGTGACCTTTTGAAAACAAGGTTTGAAGACAGTGTAGATTTTACTTTTGATGTTGCCAAAGAAGACTACCAGAAATATGTTGTTCCACTGTCTTTGCAGCTGCTGTTGGAGAACTGTATCAAGCATAATTTCGCGACATCATCAAAACCTTTGACCATTAGAATTTTTTCAGACGGAAACACACTTTGGATTGAAAACAACTTACAGGTAAGAGAGCAGATTAAAGAAAGTTCAGGAATTGGTCTTTCAAATATTGTACAGCGTTACTCTCTGCTTACCGATCGAAATGTCTTCATAGAAAAATCTGAAGATCATTTTAAAGTAAAACTGCCGATGCTTTTGGCTAAGCCACATATTTCCAGTGCAAAACCTGAAGATGATTCCGTAGCTTACAAGCGTGCACAAAAAAGGGTAAAAGAAATAAAAGGATTCTATATGAATCTTATTTCTTACTGCACCGTCTGCTCCTTTTTGATCTTTATCAATCTTTTTACAAGCAGCAGAAATCATTGGTTTTGGTTTCCGGTACTGGGATGGGGAATTGGGGTTGCTTCCCATGCCTTTCAGGTGTTTGGAGTAGGAGAATCATGGCAGGAAAAGAAGATTCGTGAAATTATGAACAAACAAAAAAAATAAAGCAATGGAAAGATTTGACGAAAATGATATTGAATACCAACGTGCCAGAAGACAGGTAGAAAGATTAAGAGGATTTTACGGGCATTTATTCGCTTATATCGCAGTGAACGCAATGATTGTTGTGTATAATTGTATGAACCTGAAACCTGGTGAAAGTTATTTTCAGTTTAAAAACTTTTTTACAGCCACTTTCTGGGGAATAGGACTTGCAGCACATGCTCTCACCGTTTTTTTACCCCGTGTTAATTTTATCAGGAAATGGGAAGATAAGAAAGTTAAAGAACTGATGAATAAACAGAAAGATCAGTAAAGGAATTACCAATTTTTAATCACAACACTTTTAACCTTAAAAACTAATTATAAATGAACACTTTATCAACTTTGTTCTACATTTCAATGGGAGCTTGGTTTGTCACTGAATTTCTTTACAAAAACATGCTGAAATCCGGTAAAGAGGATCAAAAGAACAAAGATAAATCAACCTTGAATATTCTATGGCTTGCCATTCCTTTTTCTATAATGAGTTCGATATTCATATCTTATAATACTCATTTTATGATTGTTGATGGAAGCTGGATTCTTTATCTGGGAGAGCTTTTTATTCTTATCGGGATTATTTTCAGATATATGATCATCAGATCTCTGGGAAAATATTTTACGGTAGATGTTACCATCAGACAGGATCATAAAATCAAAAAGGAAGGGTTTTATAAATACCTGAGACATCCTTCTTACGCCTTCTCTCTGCTCACCTCTCTTGGACTTGGTTTGTATCTGAATAACTGGCTGTCATTAGTCTTTGCTTTTGTACCTCCGTTTTTAGCTTTTGTCTACAGGATTAAGATCGAAGAGCAGGCCTTGGTAGAACAGTTCGGGGATGAATATCTTGAATACAGAAAAAACACAAAGAAACTGATCCCATTTATCTATTAATTACCCCTTTTTACGATTCGGATAGCATAATCTACCATTCGGTAATATAAAATTGATTTGAAGCCTTTTCCTGACCTACCTTTGATTCAAGAAAAAAACAAATTAACCTTTTAAAACAAAATATTATGGAAATTTTACCAAATAAAGAGACCATTGCTTACAGAAAAGCTTCAAGAAGAGTAAAAGAATTAAAAGAGTTTTATGGAAACCTTACTTCTTATTGTATCATTATTCCATTTTTAGCACTATTGAACCTTATGACAGCTCCCGGGCACTTCTGGTTTTTTTGGCCGGCGCTGGGTTGGGGAATAGGACTTGCGTTTCATGCGATAAGCGTATTTGGAATTGGAAAAAACTGGGAAGAAAAAAAAATAAAAGAACTGATGGAGAAAGATGAGAAAGGGAAAATAAAAACATTCTAAAAAATAATCATAACTAAAAACTTATACGATTATGGACTACGAAACTGCTTCTACAAGAACAAACAGCATTAGAAAATTCTATAAAAGCCTTTTTATATTTGCAATTTTTGCTGCTCTTATCATTCCTGATGATATTTTTGGCGAAAAGATTAATTTTCGATTGTTTGACAGATATACCATCCTTGCAATCTGGGGGTTCATTATTCTTATAAAAGCCGCAAAACTATTTCTTTTTGATTCCGAATGGGAAAGAAATATGATTGAAAAGGAGCTTGAGAAAGAGAAAAAGCCAATAAAATATTAAAATATGTCCGCTTTTATCTAACTTTATTTCCTAAAATCTAAAAACCAAAATTAAAGCTCAATGATCAAAACTGTCATTATAGAAGACGAAAAACCTGCTTCAAGAAAATTAGAACGTATGCTGAGTAATTTTCCTGAAATTGAGATTGTTGCGAAAATAGAATCTGTAGAAGAAGGAGTGGCCTGGTTTTCTGAAAATGAACATCCGCAACTGATATTTTCTGATATTGTTTTAGGTGACGGGCTGTCTTTCGATATCTTTGAAAAAATTCCGACAAAAGGATTTATCATCTATACCACAGCTTTTGATCAGTATACTTTGAAAGCATTTAAGCTGAACAGCATTGATTATCTTTTAAAACCCATTCTTGATGAAGATCTGGAAGGAGCGGTGGAAAAGTTTAAATCCTTCATTCCTGCCAATAATACCAATGGCTCTCAGGATATCAAGCAGCTGATCAGAAAAGAGAAATCTACACTGTCCAGAGTTCTGGTAAAAATAGGGTACAACCTTAAAATTATCCAGACTCAGGAAATAAGCTGTTTTTTCAGTGAAAATAAAATCGTTTACCTTCAGACGGAAGACCGCACCTATCCATCAGATTTTACGCTTGATGAGCTGGAAGATGTTCTGGATGAGAAAAAGTTTTTCCGCGTAAACAGACAGTTTATTGTAAGTTCAGATTATATTAAAAATATCCATACATCGCCTTACTATAAAGTGGATATGGAGTTTCAGCCTGAAGAAGAAATTACGGTAAGCAGAGACCGCGTCAAAGATTTCAAAGATTGGCTGGTCAGTTGATAAACAAGGAAGAATTTTAACTTCCTCATCATACAAAAACAAACACCATGGATCTTATATTATTGATTTTTAAACTGTTCCTTTCCCTTTTTTATACCTGAAACAGGAATAATCAGGAGTTGTAAAAGTTACTTGCAGATTGTACAAACTGGTGAAAAGCTTCTGTAACTGCTTTTTTATGCTTGTGAGCAAGAGGAAACGGAACCATATGGGAATATTCATATGGGAAATCTCGGATTTCTACATCTACATTTATATTCCTGTAGCCTCCGCGTAAAGTATTCAATGCTTCCATTGGAGGGGCAACACTGTCTTTTTCCAATACATACGCCTTTATCTGGGACTGAATTTCATGAATTCTTTCTTCCCTTTCCTTTTGAAAATAATTGTAGCGAAGCATTTTTTTGAACCAGCTTTCCTGCGGGTGAAGATCTTCATTCTGATAATGTTTCAGACGGGTATCTGATTTAAAATCAGAACTCAGGAGTTCAGTGAAGACAGACTGCATTTTAATGGTTGCCTGTGTATCCATGATGTATTTGGAGATCGGAAACATGCGGTCGATAGTCATTCCACCACAAAAACAGAAAACTTTAGACTGGGTAAAATAACGGTTAGGATCTGCCATTTTAATGATCATTGAAAGAAAAGATCCAATAGAATATCCAAATAAATCCAGGTCAGCTTCCGGGGAAATCCCTTTTATTTTATCGTTTTTAATGTCTTTTACCACTTCAGTAATGTCGGAATAAGTCTGCAGCCCGGACCAGAAAATCCTTTGCGGATGTGCTTCCAGCCTTGAACTTATTGCAGCATTTACATAGGAGAAATTCATGTTTTCCGGATATTTTTTCTTCCTGAAACGAACCACTTCCATCATGTGATGGCGGTCACTCCAGATAGGCTCTGCACGATCCATATGAAAAGCAATAGGAAACAGAATAATGGCTTTCTGTGTTCTTTGGGCCAGTTCATATGCCCATGGTAGATATTTGTCCCATTTCTTTTCATTCAGGCCATGAAAGAAAAAGATACATCCTTTGGCAGTTTCTATATCTGTGTTCTTCAGGATATAATAGGTAAATCTGTTATTGCATTCAATATCGAAATCCTTGATATCTACAGCAGGCTGACCGTAAAGTAGATAGCTTTTTTCGTTGATTTCAAGTGATTGCTCATGTTTGCTGCAATGTTGATGTTTCGAACCATAAAGCAGATCAGAAACTTTCGATTCAAAAGGAACAGATTCAATGGTTACGTTCAATTCTTTTATTTCAACCCTTTCTTTTCCGGAATCAAAATGACTTTTCAAAACTTTATACAATTCATAATATTCCATAGCAAGACAATTGAAGGGTTATTATTTAGAACTATCAATTTAGAGAATTATTACAGTAATCTATTGATTTTTAAGGGTTAAATGTATTCTTGGCATAAGACAAAATATACCCCGGAATAATCTTATTCCGGGGTAATAGATATATAAATTGATAAGGATGTTTATTCTTCTGTGTCAGCTTTTTTACCATATTTCTGTAGGGTAACTGCTGTAAGGACGATCATGATAAGACATAAGATGAGATCAGCTTTTTCGGGATGAAAGATTTCCTGGTAGATATTATATCCTACAAGCATTGAGACGAAAAAGATAAGAGCGTTATTGGCGGACGCATATTGGTTTTTAATCGTTGTTTTCATAATGATATTTTTTATTGTTATTTATCCAGTAAGTATGACAATTCAAAATACGTTACAACAATTTTATTTTTTTATTTCAGATTTGGTATCTATCTGTAATCAATTCTGTTAGATTCAGTATCTTCAAGTTGTTTAAGGATAGATTCAGGAATTTCATCGCTGTCAATAGGTAAGCTGATAGAGTCTGAAATAAAGTTTTTTCTGTCTGCTTTCCGGAAGATTTCAAATAAGGCTATCGGTTCCTGATTGAAACTTATACAGGTGCTTATGAAGTGGATTTCGTGGAGTTTATATTCCGGATTCTTAAGCTTTTCTTTAATATCTTTTATTCTTGAAATAAAATGACGCTGACGGATAAAAGTATTGCTGTTCATGATGATAAAAATATAGTCGGAATAAGCCGTTACTTTACCAAAATACTTATGCTTGTCGCCGCCGCTTCGTTCAATAAAATATTCTCCGGTTGTCTCCGACTTATAAATTTCCATTGCTGAGCGCCATATGCGGTCTTCTTTTGCCATTAAAGGATTGTCAGGTAGATTTCTGTTATAAGAATACCAACAGCCCACTAAACGGTCTAAAAGTGCCGTATTCAGATTTACATTATTCATATCAATCCTCAGGTCATTAAAGTTGAACGATTCCGTAGTGGAATTGATGAAATCTATATAATTGGAGTAGCCCAGAACTTTTACAATAAGACTCAGTTTGGCGAGGTTGGGTCTGCTCAGAACTGCATTTTCATTCTGTCTGAATTTTTTCAGTTTATTGATGATCAGATGCTCATACAGGTAATTAGTTCCCAGAAGATCCGGATCTTTTTTTATTTCTTTCTCTGAATGATCACTGATAATGAGGTCGTTGAGTTCTGCGCTGATGTAAGACCATTCGGTTTTGGTGACATCTTCCCAATGATTTTTCTTTAAAAAATGACGGCTTAAGAAGTTCATGAGCTTCTCAAGATGCAGTATATCTTCCTTTTTCATCTGTTTATTTTTTATGGTCAGATTAATGTTAGTTTTATAAGACTAATTTAAGATTTTAATCAAGCCAAAAAAGACTTTTGAGAGATTTTTATATTTTAAAATCCATTGATATTTGAATAGAAAAACAAAATTTAAAACAATGGAAACAAGAATGTTATTAAAAGACGAATCTCTCTGGACCCGAATACAGGGATTTTCTCTGGATGCTCCCGGCGCAGCTTTTCCTTTTTCAAAAAAACTGGCAAAAGAAGAAAGCTGGAGTCTTGATTTTGCAAAAAAAGCAATTGAGGAATATAAAAAGTTTGTCTATCTCTGCTGTATTCTTCCCAACGGAGCTTCTCCCAGCGAAATAGTAGATAAAGTATGGCATATGCACCTGATCTATACCCAGAATTATTGGGAAGAATTCTGTCCGAATATTTTAAAAAGAGCGCTTCATCATCATCCTTCTCAAGGTGGAAGTACAGAGAGAGTGAAACATGAAAATTGGTTTGAGGATACAATGTCAGGCTACAGGAATGTATTTCAGCAGGAAGCACCTGAAGAAATCTGGAAAAGAGAGAGGAAAAAATCTAAACTAAGGCTCTGGATGAGAAAAATGGCTTTTTTTGCTCCGATCTTTATTTTACTGCTGTTGTTCTCTTGTTCAGAAGGAGGTGGCTTCACTGGATTGCTGGTCACAGCAGTGGTTTTTGCCATTATTTTTATTTTGGGAACAATAACATCAATCATAGGAGGAAGTGACGTTTCTGATCCTAATAGAAAAGATAAGCAAAGCAGTGATGGAGGAGGAGGAAGCTGTGGAGGATCCAGCTGCAGCGGAGGAAGTAGTTGTGGTGGCGGCTGCGGTGGTGGTTGTGGCGGTTGTGGTGGATAAAAAAACAATCAACATGAAAAAACTAATCATTCATTCAATTCCCGCTGTAGTAAGCTTTATATGGCTTTTCGCAGTATGTCAGACATTCAATCCTCTTATTCTTAAAGGACCAGACTTTTTGAAATTTTATCTTATCCTGGTTCTCGGATTCTATGCTTCAATCTTTATTTTAAATTCGTTGAGGGAACCCCTTTCGAAAACTACATTTTATTTCACAGGCTTTATTTTTTTATTGGGAATTATAAAACTGATAAGAGGAATCATATTGGGAAAACCAGTAGGATTTTTGAGTCTGATTTTAATTCTGGAATGTATTGTGGCAGTGTTTCTTATCATGAGCCATGTCAACAAGAAAACGAAGTAATTGTTTCATAAAAACAAACCCGAAACAAAACTGTTCCGGGCTTTATAATAAGGTATTGAGATCAAATCTCTTACTTTTTTTCTTTTATGGGCTTGTAACCATATTTTCGAACCATAATGGAGGTGATCACCACTAAAATGAGACTGATGCCGATATTCGAGCTTTCCGGATGTACAATTGCCTGATAAAGGTTATATCCAAAAACAGCAGATACAACTGAGATCAGGATATTGTTTACATAAGCATATTGGTTTCTTGTCGTTGTTTTCATAGTAGTTTTTTATTGTTATTTAGTCAGTAAGTAAGACAACTTAAAAAACGTTACAGAAAAATTTTAAAAAAAATATTTTCTTTTAAAAAAACTCCGGCATCTTCAAATCCATACTCCGATATTTCCGAAACACGAACTTCGAATCCTTTACGCAATTACACCACTTCCGATAAGTTCCTCATCAATATACCATGAAGCAAACTGTCCTTCTGCAATAGCAGACTGAAGTTCATCAAACTCAATATATAATGCATTTTCAAACTGATACAAGGTTGCTTTCTGTAAAGACTGTCTGTATCTGAATCTGGACATTACTTCCATAGATTCACCATTCTGAAGTTTCATGTCTTCGCGTACCCAATGCAATTCAGAATTATCAATTTTCAATGCTTTTTTGTGAAGTCCAGGGAAGTGGCTTCCTTCTCCTACGAAAATGATATTGTTTTCCATCTCTCTGGAGACAATAAAACAGCTTTCTTTGTGCCCGCCTATTCCAAGGCCTTTGCTTTGTCCGATCGTAAAAAACTGGGCTCCCTGATGTTTCCCGATTACTTTTCCGTCAGATTTTTTATAATCGATTTTTCTTGATAAAAACTCAAGCTCTTCTTCTTTAGAAGCGAGTTCCGGTTTTTCTTCAGAAAATAAGGGTGAATCTTTGAAAATTTCTACGATTTCTCCTTCGTTAGATTTTAATTGCTGCTGTAAAAACTGTGGCAGGCTTACTTTCCCGATAAAACATAATCCCTGAGAATCTTTTTTATCTGCAGTTACCAATCCGATCTCTTTCGCGATTTCTCTTACCTGAGGTTTTGTAAGTTCTCCGATAGGAAATAGCGCTTTTGAAAGTTGATCCTGACTTAGCTGACAAAGGAAATAAGACTGGTCTTTATTGTTGTCTTTTCCGGCAAGAAGGTGGAAAATTTCTTTCCCGTTTTCATCAAAAGTAGAATCTACCCTTGCATAATGGCCTGTTGCCACCTTATCTGCTCCTAATGACATTGCGGTCTTCATAAAAACATCGAATTTTACTTCTCTGTTACACAATACATCCGGGTTGGGAGTTCTTCCTTTTTGATATTCTGCAAACATATAGTCCACAATACGTTCCTTGTAAAGGTCACTCATGTCTATCACCTGGAAAGGAATCCCAAGCTTCTGTGCCACCATAAGGGCATCATTACTGTCCTCAATCCATGGACATTCATCTTCCAGAGTTACGGAAGCATCGTTCCAGTTTCTCATAAACAAGGCCACTACTTCATGGCCTTGCTGCTGCAGTAAATACGCTGCAACACTAGAATCTACACCTCCGGAGAGGCCTACTACTATTTTCATTGTATTTCAATTTTACGAAACTCTTAACGGGAGTTCTTAGTTTGATGCGGCAAAAATACAACTAAATATATTCGTAAAAAAACCATAATTTTAAACATTGATAAAAACGATAGTAGTACTAAATCCTATCATAAGGCACCATAACAAGTGATAGGAGTGTGCAAATATCATCAAAACAAAAAATATCTACATATGAAAAAGAGTATTATTTCAATGATGCTGATCATCTCAGGTTTAGCATTTTCCCAGGTTTCAGTGGGCACCCAGCCACAGGAAAGCAGCAAATGGACGTTTGGAGGAGGAATCGGATTAGGATTCGGGAGTAACAGTGCTTTTAATCTGTCTGCTTCACCAAGAGTGGGATACAGACTTACGGATGATCTTGAAGCAGGGGTTGTAGGAAGTGTATCCTGGCAGACTTCCGATTATTATAAATCTACCATGTTTGGAGTAGGTCCGTTTGTCAATTATTATTTTGCCAGATCATTTTATGTGGGGGCAAACTATCAGCACTATTTTGTTGATTACAAGGATAAAAACTTTGATTATAAATTCAATACAGAAGAAAACGCGTTGTATCTTGGAGGAGGATATATGCAGAGAATCGGGAATAATTCTTTTATGCAGCTCGGATTAATGTATAATGTGCTTTGGAAGCAAAATTCAAGTGTATTTTCAAGCGGCCTGATCCCGAATATCGGATTTGTGGTGGGACTTTAATCTTGTGATTGTGTCAACCAGGAACAGTCTTTAGCCAAAACTTATAAAAACAAAAAGCCCCGGGAAATTTCCCAGGGCTTTTCTATTGAAATTAAATTATTTATTCAATTATGATTGAGAAGACTTCTCAGCAGCAGATTTTTTTGTTTTCTGCGTTTTTCCAATCAATCCGTCTTTAGCCTCATTAAGGTCAAGAACTACGGTTTCTCCTTCATTCAATTGCTTGTTTACCAGCATTTCTGCCAATAAGTCTTCAATATATTTCTGGATGGCACGTTTCAATGGTCTTGCACCGAAATCTTTATCCCATCCTTTTTCAGAAATGAAGTTTTTAGCATCTTCAGTTAAGTCAACTTTATATCCTAATTTCTCAAGTCTGCCATACAATTTGTTTAGTTCAATATCAATGATTTTCTTGATATCATTCTGAACAAGAGAGTTGAAGATCACAATGTCATCAATTCTGTTTAAGAATTCAGGAGCAAATGCTTTCTTAAGAGCACTTTCAATAGTACTTCTTGCTCTTGTATCTGAACTTGTCTTTTTAGCTGAAGTTCCGAATCCTACACCGTCTCCAAAGTCTTTAAGATCTCTGGTTCCGATATTGGACGTAAGAATGATAATCGTATTTCTAAAGTCGATTTTTCTGCCTAAACTGTCTGTAACATGTCCTTCATCAAGAATCTGTAACAGAATATTGAATACATCAGGGTGAGCTTTTTCAATCTCATCCAAAAGAACCACAGCATAAGGTTTTCTTCTTACTGCTTCAGTCAGCTGACCACCTTCTTCGTATCCTACATATCCCGGAGGCGCACCTACCAATCTTGAAACTGCGAATTTCTCCATGTATTCACTCATGTCAATTCTGATCAGAGATTCATCGGATTCAAAGAGTTCTCTTGCCATTACTTTAGCCAGCTCGGTTTTACCAACCCCGGTTGTTCCAAGGAAAATAAAGGTACCGATAGGACGGTTTGGATCTTTAAGACCTGCTCTGTTTCTTTGAATTGCTTTCACAACCTTTTTCACAGCATCTTCCTGACCAATTACTTTTCCGTTCAGTTTTTCATCCATCTGGGCAAGTTTGTCAAGCTCATTCTTACCAACTTTCGTTACAGGAACTCCACTCATCATAGAAACCACTTCCGCTACATTTTCTTCCGTTACGGTTTCTTTTTTCTCTTTTACATCTTTATCCCATTTTTCCTGAGCAACATTCAATTCCATCTGAAGACGTTCCTCTTCATCTTTAAGCTTTCTTGCCTCAAGATAATCCTGAGCTTTTACAGCTTTCTGCTTCATTTCCTTAATCTCTTCGATCTTCTTTTCAAAATCAATGATTTCGGTAGGAACTTTCATGTTTTTGATGTAAACACGTGATCCGGCTTCATCCATTGCATCAATCGCTTTGTCCGGTAAGAAACGGTCTGTAATATATCTTGATGTCAGATTAACACACGCCAGAATCGCTTCCGGAGTATACACTACATTATGGTGCTCTTCATACTTATCTTTGATCTGGTTCAGAATCTGAATGGTTTCATCAATAGAAGTAGGCTCTACCATTACTTTCTGGAATCTTCTTTCTAAAGCACCGTCTTTTTCTATATACTGACGGTATTCATCCAGAGTCGTTGCCCCGATGCATTGAATTTCACCTCTTGCCAAAGCAGGTTTGAACATATTGGAAGCATCTAAACTTCCTGTAGAACTTCCTGCTCCTACAATCGTATGAAGCTCATCAATAAATAAGATGACATCTCTGTTTTTTTCCAGTTCCGTCATGATGGCCTTCATTCTTTCTTCAAACTGACCACGGTATTTAGTTCCGGCAACTAAACTTGCCAGGTCTAAAGTGATTACACGTTTTCCGTAAAGAACTCTCGACACTTTTTTCTGTTGAATTCTTAATGCTAAACCTTCAGCAATGGCAGATTTACCAACTCCCGGTTCTCCGATAAGAAGAGGGTTGTTTTTCTTTCTACGGGATAAGATCTGAGAAACTCTCTCAATTTCTTTTTCACGGCCGATTACTGGGTCTAGTTTTCCATCTCTAGCTAAAGAAGTAAGGTCTCTACCAAAGTTATCCAAAGTAGGCGTTTTACTTTTTGCAGAACCTAGATTTCCTGTAGGCTTTCTCATCTGCTCAAATTCTTCTCTTTCATCATCATCATCATAAGCACTCATCTGTGGAGACTGGCCAGAATTTTTAAGCATAGTCTGGTATTCTCTTGAAACTCCTTCATAATCGATGTCGTAAGCTCCCAGAATATTTGAAGTAGGGTCCTCATATTTATAAAGAATACCTAAAAGCAGGTGAACGGTATTAATCTCATTGCTTTTATATTGTCGGCATTCTAGCTCCGCACGCTTAATGGCATGATCTGCCATCTTGGTGAAAGAAATATTGGTAACCTCTTCAGAAATAGGATTTAGACTTGCTGTATTTAAAGTTTCAATTTTTCTTCTGATTTGTGTTAAATCCGCATTAAGGTTTTGAAGGATTTCTTTTGCAGAGTTTTCCGTTTTTATAATACCTAAAAGTAGATGTTCTGTATTAAGAAATTCACTTTTCAGCCGTTTAGCTTCGCTTTTGCTTTGTTTGAACACCTGGCTCAAACCTTGTGAAAACTTATAATCCATAATATATCTCATTAGAACAAAGGCAACATTACCTTTTATTCATTATCTAAATTACAAATATTTTACCAAAAATCAATTAATGACTTTATGGCAGTAAAAAATTTTATTATCTTATTGAAAATGATTAAGTTTGTTATCCTTAAAAATTTCTCATGAGCCCCGAATCTACTACTTATATCGGATATTCTGCCTCAGTTTTTATCGTGCTGAGTTTCATACTGAAAGATGTAAGAAAAATTAGAATTGTCAATATGATTGGCTGTTTTTGTTTTGTCATTTATGGCTTTTTTAGCGGGCCGTTATGGCCGGTTATCATTCCCAACGGATTGATCTGCCTTATCCAGATCTATCATTTAATACTAGGCAAGAAAAAGGAATGAGAAAAAAAGTAATCACTTCAGCTTTTAGCAGCCTGTATACGGATCAGCGAATAGAAAAGGTGTGTAAAACGCTTTTTGATAATGGATATCCAATAGAACTTATAGGAAATGACTGGGAAGGAAATGAGAAAATGGAGCGTCCTTATCCTTTTTCCAGAATAGAATTGACGTCAAAAAGTCTAAAGACTGCCTATTTTGAATTCAACTGGAAGCTGTATAAGGAGCTAAAGAAAAAAGCTGACAAAGATACTATCCTTCATGCCAATGACATAGATGCACTTCTGCCAAATTATCTCATTGCCAAAAAACTTAATATCCCGTTGGTCTTTGACAGTCATGAAATTTTCACAGAAATGCCATCGGTACAAAACAGGTTTTCACAAAAATTCTGGAGGGTGCTGGAAAGAAAGCTGGTTCCTCATGTGAAATTGATGATGACGGAAAGTGAAAGCTACGCCGAATGGTTTCACGAAAAATACAATGTCAACCCAGTAGTTGTCAGAAATATTCCGAGAAAAATTCTTTCTGCTCCTGAAATTCCGGAAAATCATCCTAAAATTATTCTGTATCAGGGAGCGATTAACCAGTCCAGAGGAATTGAAAAAATGATTGTTGCCATGCATCATATTAAAGGCGCTGTTCTTAAAATTGCTGGTGACGGACCGAAGAAAAAAATATATGAAGAGCTTGTCATTCAGGAAAAACTGCAGGACAAAGTTTTTTTCCTTGGTAAACTGAAACCGGAAAATCTTAGGGAAATAACAAAAATAGCAGATGTAGGATTTAGTCTTGAAGAGAATAACGGAGTCAGTTATTATTATTCACTTCCCAACAAGGTTTGTGATTATATTCAGTCCAGAGTGCCGCTTGTTATGATCAATTTTCCGGAGATGCAGCGTATAAAAAATCAGTTTAATGTAGGAGAGATCATTACAGATCATCAGCCTGAAACGATTGAAAAAGCAATTAATCTGGTTCTTGAAAGAGGAAGACTGTACTATCAGAGCGAACTTAATAAAGCTGCAGATGTATTTTGCTGGGAGAATGAAGAAACAAAAATTCTTCAGCTTTTTGAAAAAGCATCCCGGTAATAAATTTTACAAAATTGGTTATCTTTGCAAAAGTAATTTGATTAAAAATGACCATTAAAGAAAAACAGCAGGAAATAATCGACGAGTTCGCTTTTCTTGAAGATTGGGAGCAAAAGTATGAGTACATCATTGATCTTGGAAAAGAACTGAAAGGCTTGCCGGAAGAGAGTAAAACTGAAGAAAATCTGATTAAAGGCTGCCAGAGTAAAGTTTGGATTGATGCTGAATTTAAAGATGGGAAACTTTTCTTTAATGCAGATTCTGACGGTATTTTACCCAAAGGAATTGTTTCTCTTTTAGTAAGTATTTATAGTGGACATTCTACTCAGGAAATTCTGGATTCTGATTTTGATTTTATTGCTGAAATAGGATTACAGGAGTTTCTTTCGCCATCCAGAGCAAATGGATTGATGGCAATGACCAAACAAATCAAGTTTTATGCAGTTGCCTATCAACTGAAATCATAGCCGTGACAAAAATTTTAGCATATCGTTTTTCCGCATTCGGAGATGTTGCGATGACTGTGCCTGTTTTCAGAGAATTTCTGGAGCAGAACCCCGGTGTGGAAATTATTATGGTCTCCAGGAAGAATTTTGAAGCGTTGTTTGCGGGAGTTCCTAATGTGACTTTTAAAGGAATTGATCTTGATGATTATAAAGGCCTCTTTGGATTGAGAAAACTGAGCAATGAACTGATCAGGGAATTTAATCCGGATTGTATTGCCAATCTTCATGACGTAATCCGGACCAAGGTTTTAGACAGAATATATAGAAGAAAAGGACTTAAAGTTTTCAAAATAGATAAAGGTAAAGAGGAGAAAGAACATCTTACGGATGTATGGAACCTTGAGAAAGTACAGTTAGAGAAAACGGTGGAGCGTTATGCTGATGTATTCCGGAAAATGGGATTCAAAGTTGAGCTTTCCCATCAGCTCAGACCCACTTCGAAGCATCAATCAGGAATTGGGTTTGCTCCTTTTGCCCAACATAAGGGAAAGATGCTTCCTCTGGAAAAATCATATGAACTGGTGAGAATTCTGGCTCAGAAACATACGGTATATTTCTTTGGAGGCGGTAAAACAGAAACAGAAACCCTTGAAAGATGGGAAAGAGAGATTCCTAATACGAAAAATCTTTCCGGAAAACTAAACCTTACTGAAGAGCTCAATCATATTGCCGGGCTGGAACTGATGATTTCCATGGATTCTGCGAATATGCACCTTGCAAGTCTTGTAGGAACAAGATGTGTTTCGATTTGGGGAGCTACTCATCCCTATGCCGGATTTTTAGGATTCGGGCAGAGTGAAGAAGATGTGGTTCAGGTAAAAGACCTTACCTGCAGGCCGTGTTCTGTTTTTGGGGATAAAGAGTGCTACAGAGGAGACTGGGCTTGTCTTGAGGAATTCAATATTCAGAAAGTGATAGACCGGGTTAATTTTTAAAAATAATCTTTACAATCTGTTCGGCTTTAGCATGATCCGAATGTGTTTTTTCTAAGATTTCCTTTCTCTTTTCATTGTCATCATAGTTTTTTTCAGCTGAGGTAATAATTTGTTGGCGAATTTCGTCCATATTGGCCCCATACAAGCATAAATTTGTCAAAATGGGATCATCTGTAATATTTCCATTAATAATCACAAAACGACTGTTGTAAAGAGTGTTGAAAAGCTTCACTTTGGTTCCTGAATTCTGATAAGAGATCAGAATATTGGCATGGGCATTTTCCAGAAGATGGTGAAGGTTTTCTGTGGTCAGGATAGGAGTGAGGCTGATGTTTTCAACCGCTGAAATTTTTCTTTTAATATCTTCACTGGCACGGTCAGAGGCAACAACAAGTTTATACTGTGGAAGAGTTTTGAATAAATCAATAGTCTCAATCAGTGCTTTTTTGTTATCAGCAGTGGTAAGGTCTCCATGAAAAAGAAAATAATTTCCTTTTTTATCCAGCTGCTTTACCGATTGATTGCCATGGAAAATATGAATCAATTGTGCATTTCCCGAATACATCTTCACTTCATCATATTCCTTTTCAGACAGACAGAATACCACATCAAACTTCTTTAAAAGCTTTTTCTGATATCCTTTATGTTTTAAGGATTCAATTCTGTACACAATCTTTTTGAAGATGTTTTTTTCTGATGATGAAAGACCTTTATAATACTCTGTTTCGTTGTTATGATGACGGAGGTATAGTTGGTGTCCGCTATCCTTCAGAAACCTGATGATATGTGTTGTCTGCAGTCCTTCGAATAATATCGGAGCATTGATCTTTTCCAGGTTTTTAAGAAGTACATCAGAATCTCTTATTGCAGCTGCAAAAGGAATTCCTGAGAAATAGAGGAGTGGATTCTTTTTCTTTTCATAAAAAAAGACATTTTCTGTGATTTCTTCTATTTCCTGATCAATTGTTTCAGGAACCTGATCAACAAAACAATGAAGGTGGATTTTTATTCCTAGGTCAGATAAAGCCCAGATCTTATAATACACATCAATGATCCCGCCATAAGAAGGAGGGTAGGGATAGTTGAATGATATGATATGGAGTTCCTTCACGTCAAGGGATTCAAATGCAGGCAAAGGTAAATAAATATAAGGAAAGTGGAAGGGGAGCCTGATAAATTGATTATGATATAAAATAAAAAATCTCCCAGTTTCCTGAGAGATTTTCGTGGGCCCTGAGGGATTCGAACCCCCGACCCTCTGGGTGTAAACCAGATGCTCTGAACCAACTGAGCTAAGAGCCCTGAAATTTTTTGAAAGGCTTCAGTATCCTTTTTGTGGGCCCTGAGGGATTCGAACCCCCGACCCTCTGGGTGTAAACCAGATGCTCTGAACCAACTGAGCTAAGAGCCCCTATAACTTGTTTCCTCGTTTAGAGTGGTGCAAATATACAACTTATTCAGATATCTCCAAATTTTTTTCTAAAAAATCTCCAACAACAAAGTTACTTCCGCCAATAAAAATCATTTCTTCGTTTGTACATCGTTCTTTTGCAGATAGATATGCTTCCTGCACAGAATCAAAAATTTTATAAAAAATTTTCGCCTCCTGAAGCAGATTTTCGTAATCTTCCGGGTGTCTTCCCCTGTTGACGGATGGTTTTGCAAAATAAAATTCAGAATTTTCAGGAAGCAATTTCATCACATCATCTATTTTTTTGTCATTCACAAACCCCAAAATGATATGTTTGTGCCTGTCAATTGAACGTAGTTGTGAAAAAACATACTCCAAACCTGCCTGATTGTGTCCCGTATCACAAATTATAAGCGGTTCTTTTGAAAATTCAAACCAACGGCCAATGAACCCTGTATTCTGATGAACATGGAGCAGTCCGTTTGCAAGATCTCTGTCGGAAATAGATACTTCCAGTTTTCTTAATTCTTCTACCGCAGCCAATACCACTCTGAGATTCTTTTTCTGATAATTTCCCTTCAGATCAGAGTCGAGATCAGTCTCAATAAAAGTTGCGTCTATAAACGGGGCATTTTCTTTTGCTGCTTTCTCTCTGATAATATTTTTGACTATTTCATTTTCATCACCAGAGATTACAGGAATGCTGTTTTTAATAATTCCTGCTTTTTCTGCAGCAATTTCCTCAATGGTATCTCCCAGAATATTCTGATGATCCAGCTGAACATTCGTAATAGCAGAAATCAAAGGTTGAATAATATTGGTAGAATCCAGTCTTCCTCCCAACCCAACTTCAATAATGGCAAAATCTACCTGCTGCTGATAAAAATATTCAAAAGCCATAATCGTAGTAAACTCAAAAAAAGAAGGTCGGATATCTTCCGGAAGCGTTCTTAATTTTTGAATAAACTCAAAGACAAATTCTTTATTACAGTTTTTTCCATCAACCTTAATGCGTTCTGTAAAATCGATCAGATGGGGAGAATTGTATAATCCCGTTTTATAGCCAGCTTCCTGAAGAACGGATGCCAGCATATTGCTGGAAGAGCCCTTTCCGTTAGTCCCGCCGATATGGATACATTTTATTTTATCCTGCGGATTTCCAAAGAAAGCACAAAGCTTTGTAATATTGTCAAGCCCGGGTTTATAAGCCTTCTGTCCATCTATCTGATAGTTGGGCATCTGTACGAAAAGCCAGTCAATAGCTTCCTGGTATTGTTCATTTGTCATGGTACAAAATTCCCAAAAGTTTTCTTAAAAAAAAATATAATTTTTCAATCTGTAACTTTTTTATATTTAATTCGTCTAATATTGAAAAATCTTAATATGAAGTCGCTGTGATTTGCAAGGTACAATACTGATGAAGATAACACGATTCCATATGACCATTAAAAACAAATAAACATCTACATAATATGAAAAAAGTTTGGATCATCGTTTTTGGATTAGGATATCTGGGTTTAAGCGCTCAGAAGAAATGGTCCTTAAAAGAATGCGTAAGCTATGCAGTGGAGCATAATCTTCAGGTTATCCAAAATCAGTATAACAAACAAAACCAGGAATACAACCTTAAGGCGGCCAAAAAAGATTATTTACCTTCCCTATCTGGAAGTGTTACAAGTGGGGTGAGTTTCGGACAAGGATCATTAGGAGCTGGAAGCTTTAGAAACGATAGGTTCAATAATAGTGTTGGTCTGGGAGCCGATGTTTTGGTGTATAATAATGGGAGGTTAGAGAAAAATATAAGAAAAGCTCAGTTTGATGTAGAAGCAAGTCAATATGACATTGAAACCATTAAAAATGATATTTCCCTTCAGATCGCTCAACAATATCTGACTACATTGTTAAATAAAGAGATTGTTAAAATCTCTCAGAGTGCTGTGGAGAATGCTCAAAAACAATTTGACAGAGCTAAAATAACAACTAATGTAGGAACAACTGCTCAGACGGTTCTGGCAGAGGCTGAAGCTGCACTGGCAAGAGAAAAGCAAAACCTTAAAACAGCAGAAGTAAACGTTGGCCGTGCTTTGTTTGCCATCGTTCAGCTTTTACAGCTTTCAGATTATAAGGGTTTTGATGTTGAAGATGTGAATGTTTCGGAAAAACTTGATTTACAGCTTACTGCTGTAGATGAAGTGCTTGCAACGGCTTATGAAATACAACCTCAGATCAAAGCAGCCGAAAGCAGGATAAGATCTGCCGAAGCACAAACAGAGGTAAGCAAAACAGCATTTTGGCCTACATTAACAGCGAGCGCTGGTCTTAACACTTTCTATAACAGACAATTTGATCCTATGCCAGGTACTGTGCAGGGAAATCTTTTTGAGCAATTTAAAGATCAGTTTGGACAAAATGTGGGGCTGTCACTTAATATTCCTATCTTTAATAAAGGGAAAACAAAACTTCAGGTAGAACAGTCTAAATTAAATGAAAGTTTAGCCAAGAATTCCCTGGAACAACAGAAACAAACAGTAAGACAAAATATACAGAAAGCTCAGTTTGATGCAGATGCCAATTATGAAAATTATCTGGCAGCTGTGGAAGCCGAAAAAAGTTCTAAGCTGGCTCTTGAATTTGCTGACAAAAGTTATGCTGCTGGTAGAACAACCATTTACGATGTGAATGTCGCAAGAAATAATTATGCAAATGCACAGGGATCAGTAGCGCAGGCAAAATATAATTATCTTTTTAGTGTTAAACTACTGAACTTCTATGCAGGAATTCCATTAAGTTTGTAAAATGCCTATTCAATCATTAGAAAAATATTTACCTAAAAACAATACTCTTAAATATTTAAGAATCTGGTTTTCAGATTACTATATTCATATAAAAGTTACAAGAAACAGGAATTCAAAACTGGGAGATTACAGAAGGCTTCCGGACAATTCTCATGAAATTACGGTAAACTCTACGCTTACCCCGCAGCTTTTTTTCTTTGTACTGACCCATGAGCTCGCGCATTTGATTGCATTTGAAAAATATGGACGAAGAATCTCTCCTCATGGCAACGAATGGAAAGAAACTTTCAGAAATATGCTCCTTGAAAGCCTTGAAATTTATGATGAAGAGCTAAAACCTATTATCATAAAGTTTTCAAAATCACCCAAAGCAAATTTCATGGCAAGCCCTGATCTGGTAAGATATTTTCATACTGAGAAACAAGATGATACTCTTCATTTTATCGAAGAACTTCAGAAGGGTGAGTTTTTTATATACCGCAACGAAAAGTATTTATTAGAAGGTCTAGTTAAAAAAAACTATCTTTGTAAGAACCTGGCTACTGGAAGGAAGTATTCTTTCAAGCCATTAGCTAGGGTAGAAAAATGTAGCTAAGAATGTTAAAATCAGATAGATACTGTGTTATAATGGCGGGAGGAATCGGGAGCCGGTTCTGGCCGATGAGCACGCAGAAATTTCCAAAACAGTTTCAGGATATTTTAGGTACCGGGCGTACTATGATTCAGCAGACCTATGACAGAATCAGCAAGGTAATTCCTAAAGAACAAATATTCGTGATTACGAATAAGGAATATGTGGCTCTTTCCCATCAGCAGCTTCCGGAGATTCCTGAAGAAAACATTGTGGGTGAACCACTTATGAAGAATACGGCTGCTTGTAACCTGTATATGGCTAACAAGATTGCTGAGATCAATCCGGATGCAACAATGATTGTGCTTCCGGCAGATCACCTGATCCTTAAAGAGGATGTATTTTTGGAAAAAGTGGGGCTGGCATTTGAGGTAGCTTCAAAACATGATTATCTGGTAACATTGGGAATTACTCCAACAAGACCTGATACGGGCTATGGTTACATTCAGTTTGTAGAAAAGAAAGGTTCCGAATATTTTAAGGTTAAAACATTCACAGAAAAGCCGATTCTTGAAATTGCTCAAAGTTTCTTAGAAAGTGGAGATTTCCTTTGGAATGCAGGTATTTTTATATGGAATGTAAAAAGTATTCACCATGCTTTTGACCTTTATCTTCCGGAGATGATGCAGCATTTTATGGCTTGTGAATACAATTCAGAAAAAGAAAACAGCTGTATTGAAACCATTTATCCAAAGGTTCAGAAAATCTCTATTGATAACGGAATTTTAGAAAAAGCAAAGAATGTGTATGTGATTCCATCAGACTTAGGATGGAGTGATTTGGGAACCTGGACATCTGTGTACGAAAATACAGAAAAAGATAAAGAAGGAAATGCGGTGAAATTAAAGCACTTACTTTCCTATAATTCAAAAGGAAATATTATCCGTTTAAGAAACAATAACAAGGCGGTAATCATTGACGGCCTTGAAAACTACATTGTAGTAGATACAGATAAAGCGCTTCTTATCTGCCCGCGGGATAACGACCAGCTTATAAAAGATTATGTCCTTGACTTAAAGAACTTTAAGAAAGGAGATAAGTTTATGTAATATTTGGTATATTTTCTGCTGATTTTTATATTATGATTAAAGCTGCAACCCGATTTACAATTCTTACATTTTTACTTTTGGGAATCTTAGGATATTCTCAGGAGAAGAAAAAATTTTCAAGCATTCCGAATATTTTACAGCAGGTAAATCCAGGTAATAGGGTAGACTCATGGGTATTGGTATACAACAGCTATGGAAAAGGTGAGGAAATAAAGATTTCGGGTAAGGTAAATTATACCCCTCAGTTCTCTGGATTCAACCTTTTTCCCAGTGAAGACAGCTTTTATTATATTGCTTATTCGGAAGGAGGTAAAGTAAATTATGTTACCGATGTTGAAGGACTTAAGAAGTTTATAGACCGGATTGATAATGCTCAGGAAGCCGCTGTCATGCTGGCTGCTGAAGGATATATGGTGGATGAGGAATTCAAGGATCTTGCGGGTAATTATCATGAAGACAAATCGAATTATTATCTGGACCTTGGAAAACTGACCTCAAAGGAGTGTCCTTACCAGAAAACACATTATACGGTAACTGTAAATAAATCAACAGGTACTGTAAGCAATGTGAAGGACAATGGAACCTATATTGAGCTTTATAATAAAAAGTGTACTAATAACCCGAGACTTTTAAAAATCGAAAAAAAAGAAGAACCAAAGAAAGATGAGCCTAAAAAAACACCCAAGCGCAAATAATACCTATGAGACAGAGCGATTAATACTTCGTCCAATGTCTCGTGAAGACAGAGATTTTATCTTTGAGCTTTATAACAGACCTAAATTTATTCAACATATCGGCAACCGTAATGTTAATACTATTGAAGATGCTGAAAACTATATCCTGAACAGATTTACTCCACAGATTGAAAGACTGGGATTTGGAAACTATCTTTTAGTAACTAAAGAAGGGAATGAAAAAGTAGGAGCGGTAGGAATCTTTGAAAGAGAAGGGCTTGATATCGTGGATATAGGATATTCTCTATTGGAAGAGTTTGAAGGAAAAGGATATGCTTTTGAAGCTGCTCAGAAGGTCAAATCCATTGGGATGGATGAGTTTGGGCTATCAAAAATATCAGCTATTATTTCAAAAGATAATGTTTCTTCCCAAAATCTGATCGAAAAATTGGGATTAAAGTTTAAAAAGCATGTGATTCTTCCCGGAGAGAGCGAAGAATTAAACTATTACGAAACAGAATAATAAGTCCAAAAAAAATATTTTCACAAACAGCACAATTATGTATCTGTGTTATTTGTGAAAATATTTGTGATATCTGTGTTTCCAAAAAAGAAATTATCCTTCCAGAATCTGCTCAGCAGCAGTCTTTGAAGTCACTTTCTCAATCACTCTTGTACAAATACCATTTTCATCAAAAATAAAGGTTGTTCTTACAATTCCCATATATGTTTTTCCAAACGTTTTTTTCTCCTGCCATACCCCGAATTTTTCAATGATATTGCGGTTTTCGTCTGCAATAAGATCATAAGGGAAAGCAAATTTACTATGGAAATTTTTCTGTTTTTTTACAGAATCACCACTTATTCCCAGTAACTGAAATCCGGCTTTTTTAAGCTTCGTATAGTTATCACTCAGGTTGCAGGCTTCCACGGTACAGGTTGGCGTACTTGCTTGTGGATAAAAGAAAACCACTAGTTTTTTTCCAATTAATTTTGATGAGGTTACTGTTTCTCCGTCCTGATTGAGTTCTTCAAATTCAGGTAATTTATCTCCAACTTTCAGCATAATGATTTAATTTTGTTCAAATTTAAGCGTTACATGACAAAAAAACAAAGAGCTCAGCTCGTTCAGATAGAACTGGAAAAATTATATCCTACAACGCCTATTCCGTTAGATCACACCGATCCATATACATTGATGGTTGCAGTGGCACTTTCTGCACAAACCACAGATAAAAAGGTAAACCAGGTTACGCCTGATCTTTTTGCAGTAGCAGGAACGCCGCAAAGAATGGCTAAGCTGGAAGAATTTGAAATCAAAGAACTAATCAAAGAAATAGGATTATCCAATACGAAAGCCAAAAACTTAAAAAGAATGGCCGAACTTCTATTGGAAAGACATGACGGTATTGTTCCCCAAACTTATGAAGAATTGGAAGCCCTTCCGGGTGTAGGACACAAAACGGCTTCGGTTGTAATGAGCCAGGGCTTCGGATTTCCCGCTTTTCCTGTGGATACACACATTCACCGTCTGATGACGCAGTGGAAACTTACCTCCGGAAAAAATGTAGTAGAAACTGAACGTGATGCGAAGAGTTTATTTCATGAAGAAGTATGGAATAAGCTTCATCTTCAGATTATTTTCTACGGAAGAGAATATTCTCCGGCAAGAGGAAAAGGAGAGAAGGATTTTATTACGAAAATGATGTTTGAGAAATAACCTATTCTAACTTAACGCTAAGTTCGCCAGGGTTTTGTGAAAAATGATATCAAAATAGTTCGCAAGGGCACTTCGTTCAGCCAATACAAGGGTTTCCTTGCTAAGTGAAACGCCCTTGCGAACTAAAATAAAACGCAAGAACTACTTTGTTATCGTTGCGCTTATTTTAGGTTTTTTTATAGGTAATGGATTTAAATATCCAGTAATCTTCTGTGATAATTGATCTGTCCCAAATGATAATCCAGGTGAGCAATCAGGTGGATCAGGAAGTAATCTGTGGTCATTTTATTTTCAAAAACAACAAGAGGATATTCTTTTTTCAGGTCGTCTTCCGATAATTGAGAAAGAGTAGAATTTATCATTGTTGCAGTTGCTTCTATTTTTTCAATAAGTTCGGTTCTTGGAATGTTTTTTAAGGAAAATTCCAGGTCACGTTGTCTCACATATCCTGTATTTCCAAGATGTGTTCCTATAAAATGGTTGAGATTTCCAACCAGATGAAGGACCAGATTTCCCGCAGAATTCGCGATACTTTTATCGATTATCCAAAGATTTTCTTCGTTTTGATAGGCTTCTATCTCTGTTTTTAATTTATTTAAATCTCTGTTGTAAAGAGAGATCAGGCTTTCTGTGATCATATCAATTTTGTTTATTTAGAGGAATGAAATAAAAAAGGGTACCGATCGAATAGAGTACCCTTTTTATTAACTTAATTTTATTTTTGTTTTTGAGCCCAAAGCTCCATTTTTCTGTTAAGAACATCCAAAGGAAGGCATCCCTGGCTTAATACTTCATCATGGAAGCTAGCCAGATTGAATTTCTTTCCTAGTTCTTTCTGATATTTTTCTCTCAGCTCACGGATTCTTAATGACCCTATTTTGTAGCCTAAAGCCTGTCCCGGCATTGCCATATATCTTTCTACTTCCGCTGTGGCAGATCCCTCATCATAAGAAATGTTGCTTAGGAAATATTTGATGGCTTCTTCTCTTGACATTTTTCCTGTGTGAAGTCCAGTGTCTACTACAAGTCGTACTGCTCTCAGCATCTGATCGCTTAGATATCCCATTTTCTGATAAGGATCAGTATATAAACCGAATTCAGGGCCTAATGTTTCACAATAATGTGCCCATCCTTCACCATAGGCTCCGAACCATCCGAATCTCATAAATTTAGGAAGTTTTGTGTTTTCCTGCTGCAGAGAAACCTGATAATGATGTCCTGGTATGGCTTCATGAAGGAAAAGAGACTCCATTCCTGAAGTAACATTGAATTTTGTAGGATCTGGGAGTGGAACATAAAATATACCCGCTCTTTTACCGTCAGGGGTTCCCGGAATGTACTCTGCGCTGGCACTAGCCTCTCTGAATTTTTCTGTCTGTCTGATTTCAAATTTTGTTTTCGGAGTAACGTTAAACATCGTTTTAAGCTTCGGAGTAATCTTCGTCAGAATACCATTGAAGGCATTTAAAACTTCCTTAGAGGTTTTATAAGGCATCGCTTTTGGATCCGTTTTCACAAAAGTGATAAACTCTTCCAGGGTTCCGTTAAAACCTACCTGCTGCTTTACTTTTTCCATTTCTGCACGAAGCATAGCTACCTGCTGTAATCCAATCTTATTGATCTCTTCAGGAGATTTCTTAGTCGTTGTCCAGCTTTTTACATAATAGCTGTAAATTTCATTGCCGTTGGGAAGACTGTTGTATCCGTCAGTATCTCTGGCTTTTGGAAGATAATCTTTTTCTAAAAAGACACCCATTTTAGTATAGGCAGGAATAATTTTTTTCATGATAGCTTCTTTATAAAGCGCTGAAAACTTGTCTTTCTGATCCTGCGTGAAGCTTTTTGGGAAGTTCCTTACTGGCCCGTAGAAAATATTCTTTTCCATATCAGCAGTTGTGATTTCCTCTGCTTTCATCTGAGGAATCATTTTGATAACCAGTTTTTTAGGAAGCACTACTTTATTACTAATTCCGTCACGGAAGTTGTCTGCTGCTGCATCCATCCATTCCGGAAATTTTTCCATTCTCTTCAGCCAGTCACTGTAATCTTTTTCTGTTTTGAAAGGTTGGCTGCCCTGTCCGCTCCCATATAATGGAAAAGTAAGCGGAAGACCTCCAAATTGTGTGAAAGGAATATATTCCGGGTGATAGGCATAGGCTTCAATTTTATCTTTTAAAGTATAATCGAGCACATCATACACCACTTTATCTTCGTCAGTAAGAGCTTTGTAATCTACATGCTCCAGTTGTTTTTGTACAGAATTATAGAAAGCGATTTCTCCTGAGATAAAATCTTTATCAATGTTGATAGGAAGCTGGTCGTTATACCTTGTATCTCCCTGAGAGGTAGCATCTAAAGGGTATAGCTTAAGGTACTGCTCATAATAGTTGGAAGCAATAGAATCCAGATTGCTAGGCGTTACTTTGGTAAGAGGAGAGTCCGTTTTTTTGCATGAAGCAAGACCAATCATCAACCCTAATCCCAGAATACCTTTTGATAAAATATTTTTCATTTTCAGAATCTTTATGAAAACAAAAGTAAGTATTATTGGGATATTCAGTATTATTGTATAAGCCGATTTTAAAAAATTATTTTCAAAATACTTTCAACTTTGAATCAATTTTTTATCTTTGTCTAAAACGTTTAACAATCATATTATTACAGTTCTTTTTTAAGAAAAAATGAAAGGGATTTTAAAAATTTACCATCCGGAGGAGACGCTAAAATACAATATCAGAAATACTTATTGTAAAGCCATCTACAGCAATCAACAACATTTTTTAGAGGTTGAAGTTATTACGGATGACAGTTTGGATCACGTAGACGATGATTCACTACAGTACAAGTTTCCGCAGCTTTCACTTGAAGTTTTCGATTTGCCTATTGAATCGACGGAAATAGAAGGAAAAACAATCAAAATCAATGACTCTGATGAAGAAACCTACACAGAAGTAGATCTTTTCGATGACGAAGATGCTTATATCTACGACAACGAGCTTCTTTTCGAAAGAAATGAAGAGGGAGAGCTTCAGGTCATCTGGAAGGGCACCATTGATGATTTCTATACCGGATCTGATACACCGATTCCTTTTAGATTAAAATGCGAATTCAAGCAGGATGATATTGAGGTAGACGAGGATTAACAGAAGCCTTGTTGCTTTTTTACTATCGAATTTCTTTTCAAAATTATTTTTTGGAAAGAAATTTGCTATCCGTAAATAATAACAAATTTTAAGTTGTTTTTAAGCAATTTTTAAGAGTTCAATTCATAATATTCTATTACATTTGTCGTTGAAACTTTAATAAAATTCACATTTAATGCTGTTAACGGAACTTTCTCAGATTTTATTTGCACAAATCGCCACACCTGCAGTTGCTGCAGACAACTTAGAGTTCTCATTCTGGAAAATCATGTTCCATGGGGGTGCATTCGCTAAAATAGTGATGGCCATTGTGTTGCTGTTGGGGATATTTTCTCTTTATCTGTTTTTTGAAAGATTCTTCTTTATCAAAAGGCTGACTTCAAAAACGGATTCCAACTTCATGAACAATATTGAAGACTTTATCAAAGCAGGAAAAATAGAGGCTGCAGCTGATTATTGCAAAACACAGAATTCTCCGGAAGGAAGAATTTTAGAAAAAGGAATTTCAAGATTGGGACGTCCTGTTTCTGATATTGTAAGTGCTATGGAATCGCAGGCCCAGGTAGAGGTTGCCAATATGGAGAAAAACCTAAACCTTCTGGCGGTAGTACCGAGTATTGCACCAATGTTAGGACTTTTGGGTACGGTAATCGGGATGATTATTGCTTTCTTTAATTTATCCCACGCTACAGGATCTTTCTCTCCGAAAACACTTTCAGAAGGTATTTATACCGCGTTGGGACAGACAGCTGTCGGTTTGGCAGTAGCAATTCCTGCGAACTTCTGTTACAATATTCTATTGACAAGAATAGATAAATTTGTACTGAAGGCTCAGAATATGTCAGGAGAATTTTTAGACCTTATCAACAAACCTTTATAAATCTTTCTTAAGATGAAAATTCAGAGAAGAAATAAAGCAAACCCGGAATTCAGCTTAGCAGCGATGACAGACGTTATCCTGTTGATGCTGATATTCTTTATGATCACATCTTCTGCGGCCAATCAGAGTGCCATTGATGTGAATCTGCCGAAAGCCGGAGCTGTTGACGATACTATACCCAATCCAGTGACAGTAAGCATCAAGCCGGACGGCTCATTCTTTGTGGATGACAATCCTGCCGGTAAAGGGGAACTGGAAAAGATTATTGTAGATAAATTAGCCGGGCAGGCCAATAAATCTTTCACAATCAGAGCCGACGAAAATACACTGCATAAAGATGTTGTTTTTGTAATGGAAATTGCTGAAAAATATAAGTTTAACATTGCAATTGCAACCGTTAAAGATAAATAACAAATCCGGATTTCCGGAAAGAATTACCTGTTAAGATGAGAAGCTATACAGCAAACAAAAACGAAGAAAACAAAGATAGGATAAAGAGCGCTCTGCTTTCTGTTCTTATCTGGGCTGCTATTTTGCTTTTTGTTTTTTTGTATAAACTAAAACCTGAGATTGACAAAGATCCTGAAGTGGTTACTACCATGTTGGTGAACTTCGGGGACAATAGAAATGGGAAAGGTATTGAAGAACCTGCTGAGCAGCCGGGAAGTCTTGCTGCAGCTACTGAAGAAGTGACCCCTGAACCTGCAGAAACCCCTGTTCCGGAAACAAAAACCATTGTAAAACCAGAACCGGCTCCTACCCCTGAACCCAAAAAGGTAGAGACAAAGGAGAAGGTCATCACAGGAAATTCAAAAGCAACAGTTCCTAAAAAAGAAGATTCAAAAAAAGCTGAGAAAAAAGAAGCAACAAGTGCGAGTGCTTCAAAAAATACCAAGAAATCTGGAGCTGCTACTGCTAACTCAAAAACCGGAAACGGGGATGGAAAAGGAAATGCCGCCATTGGAAACCTGATCAAAGGAAGAGGCACAAAAGCGGGGAGCCAGGGAACAGGAGAGGGCATAGGAAATGCAGGAGATCCCTTAGGTGGAGACGGAAACGGAGACAGTAAAGTAGGAATCGACAGAAAACTGACTGGTTATATTCCGGGGACAATGGGAAGAGGAGGAGCGCAGCCATCTCACAGCTGTACAGCAAGCGGATCAATTACCATTGCCTACACTGTAGATAAAGCAGGAAATGTAGTATCTGCAAGAAGATTAGGAGGAGTCTCAGATCCTTGTGTATCTTCCACATCAGTAGCCTGGGTGAAGAAATATGTAAAGGCAGAGAAAGCCAGTACTTCTTCTACCGGAACTTATAAAATTACATTCTAAAAATACAAAAGCACTTTATTCAAGTGCTTTTTTTAATTCGTTGATTCTATTGATGATCGGAAGGGCAAAAATACCGCTGGTCTGAAGATACAGCTCGTAGAAAGTCTTTGCCTTATCCTGAAAATCTTTGTTATGATTTATCCTGCTGTTGAAGTAGAAAAGATTTCCAAGCATTTCATAATAATCCTTATGATCTCTTTCCTGTCTTTCGTTGACTATTGCAATCATTTTTTCCTTTGTTTTAGAAGAAACTTCTGTGAAATCCATCTTGAAAATATCTCTCATCAGAGTATCAAAATCCAGTTCTTTCTGCATTAGACTTTCTTCCGGTTTATCCAGGATAAGTTTTTCTAATGCCTGAGTTAATTGACGAATAAGTCGTAAGGTAAATTCTTTATCTGTAATCATAATTGATGTAAGGTTTTATGTTTAGTGTTTAAAGATAATAGCGTCGGTTTTAACCAGCAACTCTTTTATTAAGCAAAGAACAAATAAGCTAATGCAATTGCAGTGATAACACCGACTAAATCGGCCAGAAGCATAGCGATTACCGTATATCTTGTATTCTTAACGGCTACGGCGCCAAAATAGACTGCAATCACGTAAAATGTCGTATCTGAGCTTCCCTGAAGTACAGCGGCTAATTTCCCCTGAAAACTATCAGCTCCGAACGTTGTCATCGTGTCTACCATCATTCCTCTTGCTCCTGAACCGGATAAAGGCTTGATTAAAGCTGTCGGAAGTCCGTCTACAAATCTTGGATCCATATTGGCAACATTAGCAACCCATTTCATTCCATCAATGATCATATCAAAAACACCGGAAGTTCTTAATAGTGAAATAGCAATCAGCATCCCAACCAGGTAAGGAATAATCTTGACACAGGTAGTGAAGCCTTCTTTTGCTCCTTCAATAAAGGCATCAAAAACGTTGATTTTCTTGTAAAGGGCTCCAAGTACAATAGCAAGGAAAATGAAAAGAATTAAACCATTGCTTAATACTTTGCTGAAGTCATCCAGCTGATCTTTGCTCAGCTGTACAAGATAAACTACCAATAAGGCAATCACTGCTGAAATTCCCCCTACATAAGCGATAACTATAGGGCGAAGCAGATTAATCTTCTGATAAAGAGAAACGATAATCATTGCTGCCAATGTAGCTGCAAAAGTAGCAATCATACAAGGCAGGAAAATATCTGTAGGCGTTTTAGAACCCATAGATGCTCTGATGGCAATAATGGATACGGGAATCAAAGTCATACCTCCGGCATGGAGACACAGAAACATAATCTGTGAATTACTGGCTGTATCTTTATTAGGATTTAAAGACTGGAGGCTTTCCATGGCTTTTAATCCAAAAGGAGTTGCTGCATTATCCAGCCCCAGAAGGTTGGCACTGAAATTCATCAGCATATGTCCGAATGCGGGATGGTTTTTGGGGATATCAGGAAATAATTTCGAGAAGAAAGGTTGAATCAGACGGCTTAAAAGGTTGATACCTCCTGCTTTTTCTGCAATACTCATGAATCCCATGAATAAAGTCATGATTCCGATGAGACCAATACAGATCTTCACGGCAGTTTCTGACGTTCCAATCACTCCATCAGCTTCCTGAACACGGTAAACGTTTACATTTTGTTTTAAAGAATCTGTTTTATAATGAATTCTGCTGTCCGCAAAATCATTCTTTTTCATCAGGCTGTCTCTGATAACAGGAGAGAGGCTGTTCATCGGTTGAGATACAATCTTCACTGTATCACCTCCTTTTCCTACCACCATGTCATTGAAAATGGTTTTGTAGTGACCTGAAGAAACGTATTTTATACTGGCAATGGCAATGGCAATGATAATGAAAGCCGACCAAATTCTGCTGAGAACCATTTGATTGATTTAATTGTTTAAACTTATCAAAAATACTTTAAACCACAAAAATAACTAAAGTCTTTTGTTATTCTGATGTGAAATAGAACTAATGATGGTTTCAGACCTTAGACCATTTTAACGCAATGTCCGCAAAGGTTTCTAAAATGATGTTTTTTTGTTCGCAAAGACGTTAGCACTAAGCAAAGAGAACCTAAATAAGAGAATATTGTTAAATGAAATGTCCTTGCGACCGAAAATATACATTAAGTTTTTAGATTTTCTTTGCAATCCCTAGCGTTTAAAGTTAAAATGATTTATTCTTTCAGATAAACAAGATGCCCTTCAAAATCATCATCAAGATTTTTCAGAACCTTAGCTTCATCCATTTTCTTAATTAATGCTTCTACAAAAAAGTTTTTTTCAAAAAACTGACGGTGAATACCCGGAAGAAGCTCCATGAAATAATCCATTCCGATTTTATTGTTATGAAGATCCATTTTTGTTTCCAGGGGCTCATTCGGGAATAGTTCTTCATGCATATCTGTTATTCTTTTGCAAAAATCCAGCGCTTTTTTAGGAGAAGATACTTTGCAGCAGTACATCATAATGAAGCAGCACCACAGAGCATGTCTGAAAGCATTTCCAATTCCGTTGTTGGAGGCTGTCTCAGGAAATTTTGTCTGGGCAATGGTAAATGCTTTTACGGTGGCGTGAAAGCTCAACAGGGCAAAAAGAGGATGGGGAAGGATAAGTGATAAAAGACGTATAATCTTTTTGAAACTCATGCTCCGGATGGTATTGAAAAATATCTTAAAAGTCCTCATAAATAAAAATCTCTCCCTAATTAGAGAGAGATTGTATTGTTTTTGTTACAGATATTATGCGTTTACAGCTAATAAATTAACTGTTTTTGCTACAGTATCCTGAATTTCAGTTCTTTTTACGATGAAATCTACAAATCCTTTTTCCTGTAAGAATTCTGATGTCTGGAATCCTTCCGGTAAGTCTCTACCAATCGTTTCACGGATTACTCTTGGTCCCGCAAAACCGATCAATGCTCCCGGCTCTGCCATGATGATATCAGCAGTCATTGCGAAAGAAGCTGTGATTCCTCCAAATGTAGGGTCACAAAGATAAGCGATATATAAAAGTCCTGCTTCAGAAAGCTGAGCCAACTTAGCCTGAACTTTTGCCAACTGCATCAAAGAGTAAGTGGCTTCCTGCATTCTTGCTCCTCCGGACTGACAGATAATCATATACGGAAGTTTGTGCTTGATACAGTAATCTACTGCTCTTCTGATCTTTTCTCCCATTACAGAACCTAAAGATCCACCAATGAAAGCAAAATCCATACAAGAAACTACCATTTCAGTTCCTTTTACAGTTCCCACAGCATTTCTGATAGAGTCAGTAAGCTTGGTTTTCGCTTTTACTTCTTTCAAACGGTCTTTGTAAGGCTTTGTATCTTTGAAGTTTAAGATATCAATACTTTCAACGTTAGCATCCATTTCGGTAAATTTACCACCGTCAAAAAGGATGTCAAAAAATTCCGCACTTCCTATTCTTACATGAAATCCGTCTTCAGGAGAAACATAGTTATTTCTCTTTAGTTCATCATGTTCCACAACTTTTCCGGATGGAGTCTGATGCCAAAGGCCTTTGGGAACGTCCTTTTTTTCATCAGTAGAAGTGGTAATGTTTTTTGCTTTTCTTTTAAACCAGTCGAATGCCATTTTTGCTTGTATTAATGTATAAATGTAAAATGTACCAATGTAAATGTATTTCTTATGAATACGTTTTACATTGGTACAAATGTACAGTTCTTATTTTAAAGTATTTACGTTATTTAAATCTTCAAATGCTTTTACCAATCTTGTAGAGAATGTTTCCTCACCTTTTCTTACCCAAACTCTTGGGTCATAGAATTTCTTGTTAGGTTTTTCTTCTCCTTCAGGGTTTCCGATTTGAGCTCTTAAATAATCAATATTATTTACCATATAATCTCTAACGCCTTCTGTATATGCAAACTGAAGGTCAGTATCGATATTCATTTTGATCACTCCGTAGTCGATAGCTTCTCTGATCTCCTCTAAAGTAGATCCTGAACCTCCATGGAATACAAAGTTGATAGGTTTAGCAGCCGTTCCGAATTTCTCCTGAACATATTTCTGAGAATTGTCAAGGATTTTCGGAGTAAGAACTACGTTTCCTGGCTTGTAAACTCCATGTACGTTACCAAAAGCAGCAGCAATGGTAAAGTTATCAGAAATAGCTTTTAATTTTTCATATGTGTAAGCTATGTCTTCAGGCTGAGTATATAATTTAGAGTTATCAACGTCTGAGTTGTCAACACCATCTTCTTCTCCACCAGTAACTCCGATTTCTACTTCAAGAGTCATCTGAAGCTTAGCCATTCTTTCGAAATACTGAGCTGAAATCTCAAGATTTTCTTCCAAAGATTCTTCAGAAAGATCTAGCATGTGAGAAGAGTAAAGAGATTTTCCTGTCTGCTTGAAGAAATCTTCATTAGCATCCATCAATCCGTCGATCCAAGGAAGTAATTTCTTTGCACAGTGGTCTGTGTGTAGAATTACAGTTGCTCCGTAAGCTTCTGCAAGGGTGTGGATATGTTTTGCACCAGCGATAGATCCTAAGATTGCAGCCTTTTGTCCGTCATTGTTTAATCCTTTCCCTGCGTTGAAAGCAGCTCCACCATTTGAAAACTGAATAATTACAGGAGAGTTCAATTTCGCTGCAGTTTCCATCACAGCGTTTACGTTGCTTGATCCAATTACGTTTACTGCAGGTAATGCAAACTTGTTTTCTTTAGCATACTGAAAGATATCAGTAACTAACTGACCTGTGGCAACTCCTGCCGGAAAAATTCTGCTCATGTTTTACTTTTTATTATAAATTTATTAGGTGTTTTAATTTCGTGTAAAGGTAATCATTTTTAAGAAATTACTAATTTCTTTTATCTCTTCCCCAAAGTAGCTTCTGACGGATCGTCTCGTAGAAACTTAAACTGTTGGGCTGTACCAGAAGAAGCTGGAAACCTGCCTTTTTAATGATAATTTCCTTATCAGTTTCTATATGGATCAGTCGGGAGTCTAAAGAAAGAGAGTATTGAGGTACACGGCTTTCAACCCTGAATTTTATTTCTACTTTATCATTCACCACTAAAGGTCTCACATTCAGATTGTGAGGGGCAATAGGAGTGATGACGAAATTTTCGTTGTTTGGAGAAATGATTGGGCCTCCACAGCTCAATGAATAAGCGGTAGAACCGGTAGGAGTGGAGATGATAACACCATCACCCCAGAATACATTCAGAAACTCATCATTGATATAAGAGTCTACTGTAATCATTGATGTGGTTTCTTTTCTGGAAACCGTGACATCGTTCAGGGCATAAGGAAAAAATCCCTCCAGATTGGGAGAAACAACTTCAATAACCGAACGGCGGCTCGTCTTTACATCTCCTTTTAAGATGGAATCAAGCTCTTTAAAAGCTTCTTCTTTGGTGAAAAAAGCTAAAAACCCAAGTCTTCCAGTATTCACTCCTACAACAGGAATTTCAAGATCTTCAATGAAGGTTAAAGAATTTACAATCGTTCCATCTCCACCGAAAGTGAAAAACAGATCAACTTCCTTATCAATAAGATCCTGCTTACAGTTGAAGGTTTCGAAAATTTTTGAGAACTGAAGTGCTTCAGCCATTTCATCATACAGAACAGATTTTACATCTCGGGCTTCAAGTTCAGAGATAAACTTGCTTAAATATAAAAAAGTATCAAGATCTTTTTTCTGAGAATATATGGCTGCCTTCATGTTATATTTCTATGAATTTTTGTAAAAAACCAAATCGGTCTTTAAACAGATCGGATTTCTCATCAGAATAGTATTTTTCAACAATTCTGTAGTCATACCGGTCAAAAGTTGAGTCTATCGAGGCCAGGTTTTCATTGCTGATCTTTATTGTGATTTGGACCACTTCTTCAGACATAAAGCTTATAAACCCTCCATAAAACTTCGAGTTGTTGCTTTCTACGATGTTGGTAATTTCCGTCATAGAATATTTTCTGGCAGGAGTTTCTACAGTAAGAATAGCTCCTGTTTCCGAAAATAAAGGATATCGGGAAAGGTCCTGAAAAACATCTTCACAGGTAATATACCCCAGATACTTTTCATTTTTATTAATCACCGGGATCACATTGCTGCTAAAGGTATAAAACAGACGGATACTGTCCATAATATTGCTGTCCTCCAGAATAGCAAACCGTTCAATCTGGTGCTCAAGATCTTTCAAAGTTCCCCCATCTTCTTCATACAGGAAGTCCACTGCAAGAGCTCCGTAAAAATGATGGGATTTTTTGATAAAAACATGGGAATATCCAAAATCCTCCAACATATTTCTGGCTGACTCTATGGAGTCAGACAGGCTAAAACATGGAAAGTCTTTTGAGATATAGTCCTTGATAAACATTGTGCTAATTTATAAAAAATTAAATGAAACTTTTTCTGAAAACCCGACTTTTTTTAAGCTGAAACAAAAAAAATGCCACTAAAATTTGATTGTAAAGAAAAAAAAAGTACCTTTGTCGCCTTTCATTTTTACTTTTTATTAGATTTATTTCAAACTGCACTGTCTACTAAGGACATATGCAGTTTTTTTATTTTAACGCTTTTGCAAACTCCCACATCACAATTCCGGCACATACACTTACATTCAGAGAATGCTTTGTTCCAAGCTGTGGAATTTCTAAAAATACATCAACATTAGGGAGAACTTCATCACTGATTCCTTCTACTTCGTTTCCTAAAATCAATGCATATTTTTTTGATTTGTCAATCGTAAAATCGGTAATAAGCTTGCTGCCGGTCGTCTGCTCAATTCCGATGATTTCATACCCTTTGCTTTTCAAATCAGCAATAGCGGCGTTCGTGTCTGCTTCATGAGACCAGTCTACACTTTCTGTAGCGCCCAGCGCTGCTTTATGGATCTCACGGTGAGGCGGCTGCGGTGTAATTCCGCAAAGAATGATTTTTTCAATTAAAAAGGCATCTGCCGTTCTGAAAGCTGCACCTACATTGTGCATACTTCTGATATTATCTAAAATGATGACCAACGGAATTTTTTCAACCTTCTTAAATGTTTCTACATCTATTCTGTTAAGTTCTTCCAGTTTTAGTTTCTGTACCAATTGTATTATTTTGTTGAGATTAATTTTCCGTCTTTATAGACCTCTGTTTTTTCTATGCTTCCGTCTTCACGGTAATGAACTCTGTTGCCGTTTCTCTTATCGTTGGCAAGCTCAGTTTCACGCTGTAGTTTTCCTGATGGATAAAATACTTTCCACTTTCCGGTAGCCAGGCCGTTGTCATACTGCCCGATGTCTTTCACAGATTTTCCATCTTCATGGAAGGTTTTGCTTTCCCCTTGTAATTTATTGAATTTATAATTGGAAATTTCAGTGATCTTACCTGCGGGAGAAAAAAATGTAGCGGTAAGGCTGTTATCATAAATATTCTTGTCTCCGTTTCTGAAAGCTTCTTTGGATGTAAGGACTCCATTTTTATCAAAATAAGACCATTCTTTTACTTTGAATCCTTTTTTGTATTCTCCTTTAGACTGTATTTTTCCGTTATCATAATAAAAAACAGCATCTCCGTCCCACTTTCCTTTTTCCCATTCTACTGTATTTTTTATCTGTCCGTTGTCATAAAACTCTTTGCAGGATCCTTCCTGTAATCCGTCTTTATATCCACAAGGTTTCTGTGCCATCACAATGACAGAAGTGGAGAAAAGGAATAGAAAAACGTACTTCATAGCTATTTTTATTTCAAAAATAGTAAAATACTTATATTTGACTCAAAAATATACTATGAAAAAATTATTCACATTATTCATTCTGATGTATGGGTTTGTGTATCTGAGCGCACAAAACACCTATTATCCGCAGGTTTTTTTTGATAAAAAGATGGCCAGAGATATGCTTGGATTCGGGAATTCTACGATTGAAGGAGTTGCTTCTACCAAACAAAAAACAGCATTAGGAATTAAACCTCTGCTTGGGGAGAAGCATTATGCAAAAGAAGGAACTGTAGTGATGCTTTTCCCGGTGACTCCTTATTTTGAAGAGTTTTATGATATGAGAAGGAAATATGAAAACAAAAAGACTACTGTATATATGTCTGAAGAGGCTTTTAAATATAGAGTAGAGGCTTTAACGGATAATCGCGGAAGGTTCAAATTCGAAAAACTGAAGCCGGGTAAATATTATCTTGAAACAATTGTGAATTTTACGGCAACGGCAAGCTATCAACAACAGACAGGAACTTCAAATACCTATAATGGATATGGAAACTATCTGTATTCTAACCCAATCTACAGCACATTTTTCTACGGATATTCTGCTGCAAACAGAGAAAGTAAATTTGTCGAAATAAAACAGGACGGTGAGCTCAAAGAAATCAAGCTTTAAAAAGCTTGATTTTTTATTTTCTGTTCATAATCTGATGTACATTTTTTTCGATATTCTGTGCTAATGTTTCCATAGGGATATCATTCTCATCATTATTGAAGGGGTCTTCAATCTCTTCTGCAATAAGCTCAAGACTCATCAGTACATAATATACAAAAACAGTAAGCGGAATCATGAAAAGGCCAATGGTGATAACATAGGCAATAGGTAAAGCAAAAACGTACAGAATAATAAATTTCTTGATGAATGAAGAGTAAGAATATGGGATCGGAGTGTTTTTAATCCTCTCACAGCCTCCGCATACATCCAGAAATCCTGACAGCTGAGTATCTAAATACAGCATTTCAATTTCTGAAATTTTACCTTCTTTTTTTAATAAGTTCAATTTATGAGTCAGCAGAATAACAATTTCGCTAGGGCCATGGTTTTTCAAAGAATTTTCTATTTCAGAATAATCTTCATCCAAAGCGAGTCTTGTGGATTCCTTAGAAAGATGTTTGGCTAAAAAATGAGGGAAATACTTTAAATATCTTGCAATCTGCTCAGCATCCTGACGGTTGTCCCCAAGAATGGTATTGATTTTTATAGCAAAATTTCGGGTGTCATTGACCAGTTTTCCCCAAAGCTTTCGGCCTTCCCACCATCTGTCATAGGCAGTATTGGTCCTGAAAACCAATAAAAGTGAAAGTACAAAACCCAACAGAGAATGAATCATTCCCACGTTACTGATTCCTGATTTTGAGGTAAGGTGCAGATATTCCACTTCCAGGTACTGAATTCCCCAGGAATAAAGTCCTATAAGAACCATACTTGGGAAAAGGATTTTCAGTGTATCACTTTTGTGTAAACTGAAAAGAATTCTAAGGAAATGTTTGGTATTGTAGACTCTCATAAATTCACTTATTACCACAAATATAATTTTTTTCACTCAGTTCCGGCTGATGAAAACTTGTGAAATCTAATTTTGGAGGGCTCTTTTTTTAATTTTTGCAGGTTTCAAAAAAAGACTATTTTTATTTCGCATTAAATACAAAATACATGATCCTCGAAAACGTAGATACTGTAAATGATATCAGTAAAGAAGATTTTCAGAAGAATTATTTTAAAAAGCAGAAACCTCTTTTAATCAAGAATTTTGCTAGTCGATGGGATGCTTTCGATAAATGGAATCTGGCCTATATTCGTGAAAAAGCGGGAGATCAGGAGGTTCCGTTGTATGACAACAAGCCTGCGGATGCGGCCAAAAGTTCTGATGCTCCGGTAGCCCAAATGAAAATGAAGGAATACATTGATACCATAAAAAAAAGACCTTCAGATTTGCGCATTTTTTTCTATATCATTACAGACAGACTTCCTGAGCTGCTGAAAAATTTCACCTATCCGGATTTGGGAATGAAATTTTTTAAAAGACTTCCAACATTATTTTTCGGAGGGAGTGAAGCTCATGTTTTAATGCATTATGATGTGGATTTGGGTGATTTTATGCATATCCACTTTGAAGGAAAGAAAAGAATCCTTTTGTTTGATCAGAAGCAGTCACCGTTTTTATATAAAGTCCCTTTATCTGTTCATACAGTTTATGAATTAGATTATGAAAATCCTAATTATGAAAAATTTCCGGCTTTACAATATGCCAAAGGGTACGAAATTTTTATGGAACATGGCGATGCTCTCTTTATTCCAGGCGCTTTCTGGCACTTCAACAGATACCTTGAGCCTGGTTTTTCACTTTCATTACGAGCGCTTCCCAATAAACCGAATGTCTTTGCCAATATGCTGTATCATGTCTTCATTATGAGATACACGGATAAGCTCATGAGAAAATTATTCAAAGCCAAATGGGTAAACTACAAGCAAAAATGGGCCTATAAGAAAAGTTCTGAGGCTTTGGAGAAACACCTTAGAACAGGAAGATAAAAATTACATCTTTGATAATTTTAACGCAAGGACGCAATTTTTAGTTTTATTGCTGCTAAGAGCCCGTAAAGACATTTAATTCAGCGAAGAAGCTTTCAATTGCTAAATGAAATGCCCTTGCGAACAAAAAATAAGATGAGTTAATTCATTTTCTTTGCTTCTTAGCGTTTAGATTTTACATCAATTTATTTATTAATAAGCCCAAAGATTGTGGCATCCACAAATTTTCCCTTTTCAAAAAAATAATCTTTCAACGTTCCTTCTTTGCTGAAATTTAATGAAGATAAAAGCTTTTCAGAAGAAATATTGGAAGGATCAATGAATGCGTCTACCCGGTGAAGTCTCATAGTTTCAAACCCATAAGTCAGAATCGGAAGGATGGCTTCTTTCATATAAGATTGCTGCCAGAATTTTGGGTTGAGCTCGTAACCGATTTCAGCTCTGAAATGTTCCCGGTACCAATTGTGGTAGCCGCAGGTGCCGATCACTTTCTTTTCAGATTTCAGTTCAAGCGCCCATCGGAATCCTCTTCCTTTTTCAAATTCACTGTTAAAGTGCTGAATAATGCGCCGGGAGTCATCTTCTGTTTTGAAAGTCTCCAGATCATAATATTCCATGACTTCATCCAGAGAAAAATACTCGAACAGGTCTTGGGTATCATTGAAAGTAAGCTGACGTAAAATAAGCCTTTCAGTCTCTAAAACAGGAAATTCCATGAATGATGTGATTTGATGGTGAAAATACGATTAATTACTGATAAAGAAAAGTATAGAAGATTAACCCCTAAACAATTCTCTTACCCTGAATTTATTTTTCTAAATTTGGGGCTCATTTTTTACTATGGCAAAAGCAGCGAAGAAAGAAACCCCATTAATGACGCAGTACAATACCATCAAGGCGAAATACCCTGATGCGCTATTATTATTCCGGGTTGGGGATTTTTATGAAACTTTTGGGCAGGATGCTGTCAGAACTTCTCAGATTCTGGGTATTGTGCTTACCAAAAGAGCCAATGGTGATGGGCATATAGAGCTGGCCGGATTTCCACATCACTCTGTAGATTCTTATCTTCCAAAATTGGTAAGGGCAGGCATGAGAGTAGCGATCTGTGATCAGCTTGAAGACCCGAAAACAGTAAAAGGAATTGTGAAAAGAGGTGTTACTGAATTGGTTACGCCAGGAGTTACCTTCAATGATCAGGTATTAAATTCAAAAAAGAATAACTTTCTTCTTTCTTTACACAAAGAAAAAGAGAAATATGGAATTGCCCTTGTAGATATCTCTACAGGAGAATTTCTGGTAAGTGAAGGAAACCTGGAGAAGCTATTGCACATTGTCAATACTTTTGATCCCAGCGAGATTATTTACCAGAGAAGTGTTCAGATTCCGGAGCAGATTAAGAATAAAAATGCCTTCAAACTGGAAGACTGGGCTTTTCAATATAATTTTGCCTATGAAAAATTAACGAATCACTTTAAAACCAATTCTTTAAAAGGATTTGGGGTAGAAAATCTTCCCTTGGCGATTACAGCAGCAGGAGCCATTTTTGCCTATCTGGTAGAAGATACCCATCATAATCTGCTGGCCCATATTACCAAACTTCAGATCATTCCACAGGAAGATTATCTGATGATGGATAATTTTACTCTGAGAAACCTGGAAATTGTTTATCCAAGCAATCCACAGGGGAAATCTCTGCTGGATATCATTGATAAAACCTCTACTCCGATGGGAGGAAGGCTTTTGAGAAGAAGAATCATTCTTCCTTTAAAATCTGTGAACGAGATCATGAGAAGACTTTCTCTGATTGATTTCTTAAACGAAAAAGATACTCTTAAATACGAAATTTGCCAGCTTCTGAAATCGATTTCTGACCTGGACCGATTGATGGGCAAACTGGCCGCAGAGAAAATTTCACCTAAAGAACTGGGATATCTTCGCCAAAGTTTAATTAATATCCATACAATCAAAGCTTTATTGCATCCTCATGCAGATGTGCTGGCGTGGCTGGAACCTTTGTTTGACCTTGAAGAATTGATTAAGTTTCTGCAAAATCATCTTAATGAAGAACTTCCGGTAAGTATTGCCAAAGGAAATGTCATTAAAGAAGGAGTTTCTGAAGAGCTGGACAGATTGAGAAATCTACAGAGCAAAGGGCGTGGATTCCTGGACGAAATGTGCCAGAGAGAGATTGAAAGAACAGGTATTACAAGCCTTAAAATTGATTTTAATAACGTTTTCGGATACTATATTGAAGTTCGAAATACTCATAAAGATAAAGTTCCGGATGACTGGGTAAGAAAGCAGACCTTAGTGAATGCGGAGAGATATATTACTGAAGAATTAAAGGAATACGAAAGCCAGATTCTGGGTGCCGAAGAAAAAATAGGGGTTCTGGAAACCTCGCTGTACAGAAACTTATGTGCAGAAACAATGATTTATATTGATCAGATTCAAGGGAACTCCAATATCATTGCTCAGCTTGATGTGGCTTCCGGATTATCTGAACTGGCTGTTTCTGAAAGCTATACAAGACCTGTTTTGAATGACGGTTATGCCATTGATTTAAAAGAAGCCAGACACCCGATCATTGAGAATGCACTTCCTCTTGGGGAAAAATATATTCCGAATGATATATTCCTGGATAAAGATTCTCAGCAGATTATCATGGTGACAGGGCCAAACATGGCCGGTAAATCTGCCATTCTGCGTCAGACGGCTATTGTGTGTCTTTTGGCTCAAATCGGAAGTTTTGTACCTGCAAAACATGCTGAAATCGGATTACTGGATAAGATCTTTACGAGGGTAGGAGCTACAGACAATATTTCTGCAGGAGAATCTACTTTCATGGTAGAAATGAACGAGGCTGCTAATATTTTGAACAATATTTCAGAACGAAGCCTGATTTTGCTGGATGAAATCGGCCGTGGAACTTCCACTTACGATGGAGTTTCTATTGCATGGGCAATTGCAGAATATCTTCATCAACATCCTACGCAGGCTAAAACCTTATTTGCAACACATTACCATGAGCTGAATGAAATGACTGTCAATTTCGAAAGGGTAAAAAATTTCCATGTTTCTATTCAGGAAAATAAAGGAAATATTATCTTTCTTAGAAAACTGGTTCCCGGGGGAAGTGAACATAGTTTCGGTATCCATGTTGCAAAACTGGCGGGAATGCCTTCTAAAGTGGTCAACAGAGCCAATGAGATTCTTAAAACACTTGAAGCGAGCAGAACTCAGGGCAGTGGAAGCGCTTCTGAGAATATCAAAAGAGTGACAGAGGAAAATATGCAGCTCTCTTTCTTCCAGCTGGATGATCCTGTTCTGGAAAATATCCGCGAAGAACTGACAAAAATAGATATCAACACGCTGACACCTATTGAAGCTTTAATGAAGCTGAATTCGATAAAAAAAATGATTGGAGGTTAATCCAATCATTTTTTATTTAACAATATTCTGTAAGATTAACAGCAAAATCCATCCTGCATGCCAGGAACTCCGGAGCGTTCTTCTCCTGTGTGCGGATCTGTACAGCTTATTACTCTTGGGCAGATAGGTCTGTTGGCTCCGCCGCTGATCTCTTTTAGCTCACTTTTGTTAAGCTTTCTTTTTTGATTTTTTGAATTTTTCATAGTAATTTGAATTTGGTAAAAGCGAATTTACATAATATTTTTATTGATTCAAAATATTGTTATTCAAATTGTTAAGTTATTTTTTTTGATAATTGCCTTATCATTCCTGAAGAGGCTGTATTCCATAAAAAAGATTGAGGGGTTGCCTCAATCCTTTTTAATTTATCTGATAAGTTTGCTGATATTAGCAGCAAAATCCATTTTTGTCACCAGCACCAAGCTGCCAATCTTCAAATTCTCCCATGCGGCAGAATCCATCAAAGCATAATCTTCCGCTTCCTTTAATATCTTTCAATTCACTTTTTGTCAATTTTCTTTTTTGAATGTTTGATTTTCTCATGATAATTTTAGTTTTGATTTGATTTTTCTTGAAATTTTTTGATTAGCAACAGAATCCGTCTTTTCCTACAAGACCCGGAACCATTTCTCCTGAATCAGGATGTGTACAGAACCCTCGAAGACATCTTGGAGGAAGTGCTCCACCATTAATTTCTTTTAGTTCGCTTTTGTAAAGCTTTCTCTTTTGAATGTTTTGTTTTTTCATGGTAAATTTAGTTTTTGATTCTACTCAAATATACAAAATCATTCATATAATTCTACTGGTTGTGAGAAAATTAACATATCTGTGCATGAAAAATAAAAAAGAGCGCTTTAAGCGCTCAGTGTTTTATAAATGATTGTATTCGTATAAATTAACATCAGTGGAACCTGTAGGTGTATTTCCTGTTTTATCATAATAGCTTCGGATTTCTTTTGTAGGATAGCCGCTGGCATTGTATTCAAAATTAGATTTGAATATTGTCCATTCAGTTCCGGTTCCATTATTATAACTGACGATGTGATTGTAGCTTAATGTATTGTGAGCAGATCCGCTTTCATCTTCATTATCAACAATCTTTAGGTATCCGGTTATATTTTTTAAAGGAGCATTTTTTGTATCATATACTACTGTTTTTAAGGTAGAAGTTGCTGTTTCAGTAGTATTATTTTGAGTTCTTGAAAGAGTACCGGTCCAGCTGCTCATAGAGCCATCAGCATTCAGTACAGCATTTCTTGTTTCATTTCTTGTTGATGCTGAAGTAGATGCAGTATAAAGTATTTTTACATTATTATTGGCTTGATAAGTATAGTTGGATTCTGAGCTCCACTGTCCGCCGAAATCAATTCCGTTAATTGTCTTTTTTGATAATCTGCCATTTCCGTCGTAGGCAAATTTAGTCGTAAGAGAGGTATTTGAGCCATTAACTACAGATTGTGTGATAAGATCACCAGAATAAATAAATGTAGTTACACTTCCTTCGGTAAGATTTTTGATTTGAGAAATTTTTGATCCGTTATAGGTAAACGTTAAGACATCTCCGTCCATCGTCATTTTCGTTACTAAAACCGGATTGTTATCATTGTTGTTCCCGTTGTTGTTAGATGAATCATCATCATTGTTGCTGCTAGAGCATGATGCCAAAAAGAAAATTGGCAGAAGCAAATAAGTTTTTTTCATGGTTTTAAGTTTAAGGCTGTAAAAGTATTAAAAAAATGTATTGGTGATAAAAATAAGTTGTTCATTTGTAGATAATTTATGAAATAAGGAAAAGTCATTTTTTATATATTTTTGAATTGTAGGGTTTTATGGTTTTAAATATGAAGAATTTAATAAAGATATTAACAGTATTTATATTTTGTACGGTTTGTAAAGCCCAGCAGACCGAAGTTTCTGTGATAAAATATGAAGATCTGGAAAAGCGGATTCAGCAGGAGCAAGATAAATTGCTAGTCGTAAACTTTTGGTCAACAACCTGTGGGCCATGCGTAAAAGAGCTTCCTCATTTTATGGAAGTAAATGCTGAGTTTACGGATAATCAGAAATTTAAAATGATTTTAGTTTCACTGGACAGGCTGGCAGATAAAGAAAGAGTATTGAAATTCATTAAAAATAAAAACCTTACCGCTGAGGTTCTCTTACTGGATGATATCAAGAGAATGAATACCTGGATCCCAAAGTTTGAAAAAGACTGGGATGGGAATATTCCGGTAACGCTATTCTATAAAAACGGGGTGAAATTTCACTTCAATGATGGTGAAATGAGTAAAGCAGACCTTGAAAAAACAATTAAAGAAAATCTACAATAAATAATCGATTATGAAAAACCTGAAAATTTTAATGACCGCATTCATCGTTGGACTGGGATTACTGAGTTTTACAACGAAAGATCATGATAAAAACAAAAGTCAGAAAGAAAATATTGCTTCTAAAGGCTATGAAGTAGGGGATGAAGCTGCTGATTTTAAGCTTAAAAATATTGACGGCAAAATGGTTTCTTTAAGCGATTTTAAGAGTGCAAAAGGATTCATTGTGGTATTTACATGCAATCACTGTCCATATGCCAAGAAATATGAAGACAGGATTATTGAGCTGGATAAAAAATACAAAGCTCAGGGATATCCGGTTATCGCAATCAATCCTAATGATCCTAATGTACAGCCGGAAGACGGTTACCAGCAGATGATCGAAAGAGCAAAGCAAAAGGGGTTTACTTTTCCGTATCTTGTAGATGAAGGGCAGAAAATTTATCCACAGTATGGAGCAACAAAGACACCTCATGTTTTTGTTCTTAAGAAAGAAAACGGGAAGAATATCGTGAAATATATCGGTGCTATTGACAATAATTATGATAACCCGAATGATGTCTCCGAATATTATGCTCAGGATGCTGTAAATGCTCTGATAAAAGGTGAATCGGTGAAAATGACAAAAACGGTAGCCATAGGATGTACAATTAAAGTAAAGAAATAATATATTTGCTTATATAAAATAGATCGGTGTTCCTTGAATACCGATTTTTTATGCCTAATCCCTTTTGAAATGAAATTACAATTCAGCCTGAAATATCTTCTCCTGACCCTATTTATTTTTCTTGTAGAAGTATTGATAGCCACCAAACTGAGTCATGTTTTCTTCGTAAGAGCTTATCTTGGGGATGTTATTGTGGTGATGCTTCTTTACACTTTCGTAAAGACTTTTGTAAAAGTAAATAATGAGAAACTGATTCTGGGGATTCTTATTTTTTCTTTCCTGATAGAATTTGCACAGTATTTCCATATTGCGGAAAAATTAGGCTTCCGTCCTGGAAGCCTGATGTATATTGTTATCGGAAATTCTTTTTCATGGATTGATAACCTGTGCTATGCTGTAGGCTGTCTGCTGCTCTACCTTTTCGTAAGGATGACAAAAAGTGAAAACTTAACCTCAAATCCTAATCCCTAACGCCTGCAACCCAGCACCTATTATCTATCTCCCAAAACTATCGTACTTATCCTCTGCATACTTGGTAAAACGGTTCAGTAAAGCTACATTTTCCTTTTCCATAGGAGAAAGATCATTGTCTACATTGCTGGAAACCGGGATGTACCAGTCTGTTTGTTCAAAGAAATTTCTGTAGGTTTCTTTTTTGAAAGAGTAGCCATGTCTTGCAAATACGGAATTTTTAATGATCTCAAGATCAAGTTTTCTTAAATTTTTAAGATCCTTTTCCGTCAGTTTCTGCTTGGAGGCATTCAGTTTGAAAATTGCTTCTGAAGCGATACGGTTTTTAGACGTTTTATAGCTTTCTGTCTTGCCTGTTTCTTCATCCTTGTACTTTTCTGTGAACTCTTTAGGATTGGACCAGTCTACCAGGTCAGAATCTTTATCCAGCATAAAGTTGGGATTATACACAAACTCTTTTTTAGTAAGCTTGAGTGTTTTGGAAGGAGCTTTGACTGCTGTTTTGTTAAAGGCATTCCATTTTCCGGTTAAGCTGTCTCCTTTCAGTTTTACTTCAAACCTTCCGTCTGTTTTATCATTTCCCGGTTCATCCAGCACAAAAGACGCTGAAGCCTCATTGAAAAGCCCTCTGAATGGACGTTGATTGCCATTCACAATACTTTGTCCGTAAACACTGTCCTTGGTGATTCTGTTGATCTTTAAAGAAATTCTTTTATAATTATCAACATCATATTCTGAGCCATCTGTCTCGTCAACTACTTTTTCCATTCCGGCAAACTCACCGGTATAAATTCCGTAATATTCTTTGTGAACCTCAGGAACAACTACAGAATCCTTTTTTGCAGTCAGAGAATCTTTCCCCGATTCATTGGTCTTTCCCTCTTTTTTACAGCTTGCCAAAGAAACTGCCAGTAAAGAGATTAATGTGTAATTTACAATTTTCATATATGTTTTTTTGTGATTAAATATTCAATAATAAGGATGTTGGGAATCCAGCCCAGCCATGCAATGATTTGATACACGTCCATAGGATTGGGATGAAATAAATATACAATAATAACTTTCCACATTCTCAGGGTAATCGCAGATAATGTAAAAGCAAAACTGCGCCACATCCATTGCTTGTGTTCTTTAAACTTCTTTTGTCTTGCCAGCTGATATGCCTTAAACGTTGAAAACCACCATAAAAAACCTAAAACGACAAACGATATTTTGGATAAAAGACCTCCGTTTGCAAAGATTCCCATATAAATTCCAGATGGTGCGGCGAAAATCAGTATGAGAAAAATGTACACTTTCCCCATGTTCTGGTGGAAATTTTTTAATCCAAAATCTTTTCTCAGTATAGCTAAAAACCCTGAGAGAAGAACAAAAATACTCGTATAAACGTGAGTATAGAAAAATGTGAGATATTCAGGTCTTTCTACCACTTCCGTCTGCTTAATCATCAGAAAACTGGCTTCAGGATTAAAAGGAATATACTCTAAGGTAATTTTTAACATCAGCCAAAAGAAGTATCCAAATCCTATGACGAGAAGGATTCTAAAGAAGGCAGGTGTGTTTCTTTTAACGGATAACATTTTTCGTTATTCAAATTCTAGGGTAACAGGAAAAGTATAATAGCTGCGTACCATTACTTCATTGGATTCGGCGGGTTTCCATTTGGTTTCCAAAGACTTTATAATCTCTTCTATTTCCCTGTTTAGATCAGGAAGATCTCCGGTAACCAATATATTTTCTATTTTGCCCTTGGCATTAACTGTAAATTTTACTTTCGAAAAAAATCTGCCTTTTATCGGAGTTATTTTGTCTATTTGTATTCTGTCAGCAATATCTTTTTGAAGAGCTGCCATTCCTCCTGGATATCCACCATGTTTAGTATCTTCAGGACTATACTGCTCTGTGGGATGATCTTCGGCTGGTTGTATTTTGGTTTCCTGTGTCTGAGCAAAAGCCAACCCAAATCCGAGACATAAAATGAATGCTAATATTTTTTTCATGTGTTTTTTTTAGTAAAATTAATACTTTTTACAAGTTATTGAGATCCTGTGCAATCAGCCATCCTTCACTCCAGCAAGCCTGGAAATTGAAACCTCCGGTTACGGCATCTATATTTAAGACCTCTCCGGCAATATAAAAATTAGGGAGCAGTTTGGAAGACATGTTTTTGAAGTTAATTTCCTTTAAATCAACGCCTCCAGCTGTCACGAATTCATCTTTAAAAGTTGATTTTCCGGTCACTTGAAACTTCTTTTTGCAAAGATTTTCAAGAATTTTCTCCATTTCCTTTCCGGAAATATTAGCTACCTGTTTGTTGAGGTCAACTTTTGAAATATCTAAAATCTTCTGCCAGAACCTGTTGGTAATATCAAAAATCTTAGACTGCCCGATAGTCTTTTTAGGATTGCTTTGTTTAAAATTATGGAAGGTTTCCTCCGCTTCGTCCATTTCTATGGAGATAAAATTAACTTCAATTTCAAAGTTATATTTCAGTTTTGCCAGACTTATAGCCTCCCATGCGGAAATTTTCAAAACAGCAGGTCCGGAAAGTCCCCAGTGGGTAATAAGCAGCGGTCCGCTCTCCTCGGTTTTCAGCTTTGGAATAGAGATTCCTGCGTTTTCAAAGCTTGTTCCCGGAAGATCTTTCAGCAATTCATCCTTAATATTAAAAGTAAAAAGGGAAGGGACAAGGTCTATAATCTTATGTCCCAGATTTTCAACCATTTTTAAAGACTTTGGAGAGCTTCCCGTTGTATACACGATATAATCTGCCTCAAAATCCCCGGAATTGGTTTTTACGATATATTTTTCATCCTGCTTTTCAATCTCTTTTACCGTACATTTTGTTCTTACGGAGACATTTTTCTTTTGGGTCTCATTCAGAAAAGTATTGATGATAGTCTGAGAAGAGTTGCTTTCAGGAAAAGTTCTGTTGTCATTTTCAATTTTCAGCGGAACATTGCGCTGATCAAACCATTCCATCGTGTCACCAGGTTGAAATTTGCTGAAAACACTTAGCAGTTCCTTGTTTCCACGAGGATAAAACTGAACAAGCTCTCTGGGATCAAAGCATGCGTGAGTCACATTACAACGTCCGCCTCCGGAAATTTTAACTTTCTGAAGGACATCTGAGTTCTGTTCTAAAATCGTAATTGTATATTTCTTTTCGTCAAGATTGGATGCACAGAAAAAGCCTGCAGCACCGCCTCCGATAATAATGATCTGTTTCATGTATATGTAATCCTATGCGGAAGATTATTTTTTCAAAAGTACAATTTTTATAAACCATCTTATTTGAGTATTTTTGAAGATTATAATTTTAACGAGACCAAAAATGATTTTCTACCATAAATTTGAAGTGCGATGGAGCGATCTTGATGCCAACAAGCACTTAGCCAATTCATCCTATGTACAATATTGTGCGCAAGCCAGAATGGCTTTTATGACTAAAGAGAAAATGGGAGTAACCCAGCTAAGCAGATGGGGAATTGGTCCTGTAATCCTGCATGAAAGATATTCTTTCTTCAAAGAAATCTACGCAGATCAGATAGTCATTGTAAGTGTGGAAATAGACGGATGTGCAGAAGATTCTTCTATCTACCGTTTCGTACACAAATTCTATACACCGGACGGAATGCACTGTGCCACTGCAGAAGCTACAGGAGTATGGATTGATATGATGCTTAGAAAAATGACCACTCCGCCGGATGATGTAGTGGAAGCAATGAATAAGTATAAAAGCCCGGAAACGGTTGTATTATCGAAAGAAGATTTCAAAAAATTTCCTTTTCACCCACACAATATCGACCCGGCAGAAATTAATATATAAATGATGAATGATGATTGGTCAATGACAGCGATGAAATATTGTATTCTTGATGCATCAATTATCATTTATTAATGATCACTTATAAACAGAAATTATGTTTGAAGATAAATCACAGGAGCTGACGCCCATTTCAAAATTAGGAGAATTCGGTCTTATTAAACATTTGACAGAACATTTTCCGCTATCCAATGAATCTTCAGAACTTGGAGTAGGAGATGATGCAGCAGTAATCAATCCTGATAACAAAAAAGTAGTTCTTACTACAGACGTACTGGCAGAAGGAGTGCACTTTAATCTGGGATATGTACCCTTGAAGCATTTAGGATATAAAGCGGTGGTGGTAAACCTTAGCGATATTGCAGCAATGAATGCAACACCTACGCAGATATTGGTTTCCCTTGCGGTTTCCAACCGTTTTCCGGTGGAAGCTTTAGAAGAAATCTATTCCGGAATTCAGGCTGCCTGCGGAAGATACAAAGTGGATCTGATAGGAGGAGATACTACAAGCTCCAATTCAGGGCTGGTAATGAGCATTACCGCTGTAGGAATTGAAAATGATGAAAATATCGTCAAAAGAAGCGGAGCAAAACCTAATGATCTTCTTGTGGTAACAGGAGATTTGGGTGGAGCATACATGGGATTACAGATTCTTGAAAGAGAGCATGCTGTATATCTTGCAGATCCAAACATGCAGCCGGAAATGGAAGGCTACGACTATATCCTGGAAAGACAACTGAAACCTGAAGCAAGAACAGACGTTAAAACGATTCTGGAAGAACTGGATATAAAACCAACTTCTATGATCGATATTTCGGATGGGCTGGCTTCTGAAATTCTTCACCTTTCAGACCAGTCAAAAGTAGGATTCAGATTGTATGAAGAAAAAGTACCATTGGATAATCTTACCATCTCTACCGCGGATGAAATGAACTTAAATCCGGTAATGACTGCTTTAAGCGGAGGCGAAGATTATGAACTTCTGTTCACGATTTCACCAGATGATTTTGATAAAATTAAAAATCACCCGGATTTTACCATTATAGGACATGCTGTAGAAAAAGAAGAAGGAAACTTTATGGTAGCAAGGGGGTCTAACCAGCTGGTAGCGCTGACTGCTCAAGGTTGGGATGCCTTTTTAAACCAATAAAACCGAAAAATTATATTTAATTTTAAATATTGTAAGAAAACCGCAGCACTTTTTTTGCTGTGGTTTTTGTTTATAGCTAATTGTTTACAACAGAGTAATGATTACACCAGAAAAAGAAATCCCGGTTCACCATCTCACTTCTGAAGAATTTCAGATGAGTACGCTGAGTGAAGCAGGCCCAGAGAACTTTCATGATGTTCACCGGCATAATTTTTTTGAAATTATCTGGTTCAAGGAAGTTTTTGAAAACAGCCGCTTAGAACTGGATTTTGAAAGCTATAAACTTGAGAGCAATCAAATCTGTATCATTGCACCAGGGCAGGCATTCAATATGAAACTGGAAGGAGAGGAAGGATATGCAATGGCAATAAGCAGAGAAATTTTCAATGAAGCCTGTGATATAGAATCGGTACTCACAGGAGGAGAGCTTCCCTTTTTTTTAAATCCCAAAAATGAAAAAACCTGCAGTACGATTATATCACTCATTGAGCAGGAATATAAAGCTGCATCAAGAACAGAACTTTTAAAGGCATACCTGAAAGCTTTTTGTATCATCATTGGGGAGCAAATTCACAGCCAGCAACCTTTATTGAATGACCGTCAACGCATTCAGGAACTGGTGGGACTTATTGAGAGGCATTATATAGTACATAAAGAAACAGGTTTTTACGCTGATCAATTAAAGATAAGTACCCATCATCTTAATGATATTGTCCGTCTTTTGAGAGGTACAACAGTAAAAAAAATGATTTCCCAGCGTCTTATCCTGGAAGCGAAAAGAGAACTTAGTTTTGGGGCTTTAACAGTGAAAGAGATTGCTTTTAAATTGGGTTTTAGTGATGCTTCCTACTTTTCTCGCTTTTTCAAAAAACATACAAACCAGAATCCTGATGGGTTTAGACCTGGAAAAAGCTAATCCTCAGAATGTTCCTTTAAAATATTCACAATGGCTATAGTTAACAAATAAAATCTTCATTTTGTGCTATCCTTCCTTCAGTTCTTTTATTGAAAAATAAAGCTTTTTACATCAACTTTGCAGCTGAAAAACCGCCTGTGAAGGCTTATATTATTTATGAAGAAGAATTTGAATATTGTAGTGTTTATTTTAGCACTGCTCAACACCTTGGAGTCGCTAAGTATAGATCTTTATCTTCCCGCTTTCCCAAGTATGGCTAAAATCTTTAATACCGATATCGGTCATATCCAGATCTCCATTTCGGTGTTCTTTGCCGGGTTTGCTTTCGGGCAATTATTATGGGGACCTTTATCAGACAAAAAAGGAAGAAAACCTATGCTGTATTGCGGGCTTTTACTTTTTATTATAGGAGCTACGGGCATCTATTTTACCTCAGATATTTATGTTTTATGGGCGATGCGTTTTCTGCAGGCGTTCGGAGGAAGTGCTGGGATTGTTATTGGTAGAGCGATCATTATTGATCTTTATGATAAACAGAAATCGGTAACGATCTTTTCCCAGCAGTCTCAGATCAGTGGTATTGCTCCGATTGTAGCCCCGTTACTGGGAAGTGTGTTTCTTAAATTCTGGGGCTGGAACAGTTCTTTTGCTTTTTTATGCATCATGGGACTGATTACATTTTTCATGGTATATAAATATGTGCCGGAAACTAATGCCAGAATCAATCTTTCTGACGAGGAACTGATGGATGAAAAAGGATTAAAAGATCAGCTGAAAATGATCCTTTCCAACAAAGATTTTATCAACAGTACAATGGTAGGGAGCCTTACTTTTGCATCACTTATTATTTACATTTCAAATGCACCATTCTTATTTATGGAAATCCATGGTTTCTCTAGCACTGTGTTCAGTTTCATATTTGCTTTTAACTCTCTGGGATTGATAATGGCTGCTTATATTACTCCTAAACTGATCAAAAGAATAAGCAATTCAACCCTTTTATTTACAGCAACCATTGTGTTGCTGATGGTATGTTCAATTCATGTTCTGATTGCTGCTGAAAACGTTTCTGTAGCTCTGGAAATTGCAATGCTTTATCTGTCATTACTGGCTATTGGTATTTTGTTTCCTATTACATCCGCTCATGCGCTGTCTCCATTTAAAGAAGGAAGAGGAACAGCAGCGGCTTTACTTGGATTCATGCAGTTGATGGTTACCTTCTTAATATCGGGACTGATTGGACTTTTGGAAGCAGACTCTATCCTCCCGATGGTAATAACACGTTCTGCAATGGCATTAATCGCGGTTTGGTTCGGATACCGAATTTTTAAGGCTCAAAAAGCAGCAGCTTAGGAAACCTGTTCTCCAGAATATTGGAAAACTAATCCTCTTATTTGATCCTGTTGTCATACAATCCGGACACTTAATCAAGTAATTTTTGTAAAAAATAACCAAAGGGCTCTCTTTGCATAAAATTTAAAATATGAAAAGAACCCTTTCGACGGTTTTATGTTGTTTATTGCCATTAGGATACTGGGTAAATGCACAATCCGGGATTTCTGCAGAGCTGAAAACAGAATATATTCCGGGCTCAAACTATATCCGCCCAGAAGACAGCACAAAAACGAATTCTAAAAGTGATTTTAAAAGGATAGATCTTAACCTGAGTATTCCATTATCCGTAAAAAAAGATTCCGATGGGAAGGTAAGATCGTGGTCTATGCTGCTCAGCGGATCTTATGCAAAGATGAGTCACAAAAATTATGAAACCCAATTATTTCCAAATGAGATGCTGAATGCGCAGGTCGGAATACAGCATATGAGACCTTTGGGCAAAAAGTGGAGTATGATGATGAATGCATCTGTGGGAGTGTATACAGACCTTGAAAGAGTCAATTTTGATGATGTACTGGGGCAGGGAGGAATTTTGTTTATCAGACATTTTAACCCTAATCTTTCATTAGGAGGAGGGCCGGTGCTTACTACGGCTTTTGGAGTTCCTATGATTTTACCATGGATCTATTTTGACTGGAAGACCAACGGAAAAATTAAATTCAACATCAATTTCCCTCAAGGTATGGAAGCCGGTTATATGTTTTCAGAAAAATTTACTTTAAAAGCTGTTGTAGATCTCAATGGAATGACGGTAGAGAGAAATGTAGGCGGAAAATCTATGCTGCTGGGTTATCAGCAGATCACTGCTGGGCTCAGACCAGAATTGAAAATCAATGATAAACTTACGTTACGTGTAACAGGTGGAACGGCAATACTGAGAAGTTTCAGCGAAAATGATAGGAAAATCAGTAGTATATTCAGAGACAAAAAAGTAGCAGATCCAAGATTTGCAAGTACATTCTATGCTGCAGTATCATTGCGCTGGAATCTGCCATAAAAATAAGAAAGGGAAGGCTTGTAAAAATATTTTACACCTTCCCTTTTTTTGATATGTTATTTCTTCTTTACTTACTGATCAGTTTCTTATATACCACCTGATTAAGCAATTCCTCTTTTCGGGTACGGGAAATGGGAAGCTCAATTTTATTAATGAAAAGCCTTCCTCCCGAAATCATATCAATATGGGTAATATTGATGAGGAAAGATTTATGGATCCTGAAAAAATGATCTGAAGGAAGGGATTCCTCTATCGCTTTCATCGTCTGATGAATAATCAGCGACTTATCTTTAAAATGAAGCTTGGTGTAATTCTGCATACTTTCAATATACAGGATATCTACCCAGGAAACCTTAATAAAGGAGTCAGACTGCCTCACATACAGAAACGGATCATCCAAAGAGGTATTCTTTTTCAATTTTTCACTGATGATAAACTGTTGCTGTGCCTTATTTACCGCCTGATAAAAACGGTTAAAAGCAATAGGTTTTAAAAGATAATCCGCTACCTGCAGACGAAATCCCTCCAAAGCATATTCAGAATAGGCTGTGGTAAGAATACATAACGGTGGATTTTCCAGCTGTTCCAGAAATTCCAGACCGGTAAGATAAGGCATGTTGATATCCAGGAAAAGAAGATCTATTTCGCTTTCCTTTACTTTTGCGTCTGCTTCCAGTGCGGTGGCACAGGTTCCTTCAACCGATAAAAAATCAATTTGATCAGCCAGTTCTTTAAGATGGAATCTTGCAAGAGGTTCATCATCTATAATCAGGCATTTCATTTTAGGAATATTAGAGCTCATGATGGTCAGATAAAGTTAAAATTAAAGTTATTTTGAAAATATGATGATCTGATTCAATTTTTAGATCATGAGAGTCGGGATATTGCAACTTTAAACGTTTTTTTACATTCTGAAGGCCAATTCCGCCCGCTCCGTCTTTCTTTTTGTAGGTAGCCATATCGGAATAGGAATTTTCAACATAGAAATAAAGATTGTTATCTTTTTCTTTGCAGGAGATTTTCACATATCCTTTATGACCGGGAAGCCTGCAGACATATTTAAAGGCATTTTCGATAAAAGGAACCAATAGCAGAGGAGCAATATAAGCTTTCCTGTTATTAATTTCCCAGGAAGCTTTTACATCCAGTTCATTTCCCCATCTCAGTTTTTCTACCTCAACAAGATTTTGAAGATACTCAATCTCTTTATCCAAAGGAACTAATGGTTGATTACAATGATACAGCTGGTACCGTAGAATATCCGAAAATTTCATCAGTAAAAAATCAGCAAGCTGTGTGTCTGTTTTCATCAGAATATGAATATGGTTCAGGATATTGAATACCACATGAGGATTGATCTGATCCTGCAAAAGTTTAAGCTGGTTTTCCAGATGGGCTTGCTGAAGAAGAATATGATCACGCTCTATCCTTCCATGTTCTTTATAAAATTTTATACCACATGCTGCTCCGTTGATCAAAAATGAAGCGGGCAAGGACATATAAAAGCCTTTCCATAAAAAAGGAAGCTGGTCTGGGAAATTCGGTGGAAGCTCATTTTTTGGAGCCACTTCAAGATAAGTGAAAATAAAAGCGAAGATAAGGCTCAACATGAAAATAACGATTACAGCCTGTATCAGAAACTGTTTCATCTTTTTTTCCCGTAAGGCTTTCGGAAGAAGCTTATTGGTTAAAAAATGAGTGAATGTAAATGAAGAAACCGCAATAATAACGGCTTGGATCATAGCAATATATTGCTCAGTGGTAGTCTGAAAATTACACCACAGTACAATAGCCAGAACAAGCCAGAAACTAAAAGTAAATAGATATTCTTTAAAGGCAAAAGATTTTGTCATGGAACTTGAAATAAGTTGATAAAAAAATTAGAAACTGCAGGGAAAACAGTTTCTAATAGGTAAAGATAATTTAAGTTTTTTAGAACAGGAAATAACCTATTCCCAGGGAAAAACTGTGGGGTTTGGACTTAAACTCTTTACTGATGCCTGAAAGACCTGTTTCGTACCTAAGATCTACTGTGAAGTTTTTATAATCTACCCCAATACCTCCTGTAATTCCAATATTGGATTTATCAAACTTTTTAAAACCTTCCTGCAAAGCCGTAGAGGAAGATAAATTATTATTAAAGGCATAGCTGTAAACACCTCCTGCGAATGCTCTGACATTAAAATCATCAGTTTTAATGAATTTATATCCTATCATTACAGGAATATCAATAGCGTTCCATGAAAGTTTTGAAGAGCTTCCGTCTTGGGACTGGTATGATGTCTTTCTTTTGTTGAACAGAGCTTCTCCCTGTACGTACAACCTTCCGATGTCCATTCTTGTCATTACTCCTGCCTGATAACCGAATCCATATTTCCCTTCCAAAGAAGACTCTGTTGAGGTTTTTGTAAAGTTTGCCCCTCCCTTGACCCCAATGTGAAAAGCGGGAGTCTGCTGTGCTTTGGTTTCTATACTGCAAAAAATGCATAATAACAATGCACTTAGCGCTAAAAATTGCTGCTTCATAAATTAATTGTTGTTAAAAATCTGATGCAAAACAACAATGATGAAGGCAGAAATGAAATTTTATTTGATGAATGGCAGAAATGCTTTGACAAGGATCTGTTTTCGGGTGAAAATAAAAATCGGAAGTATCTCTACTTCCGATTTTCTATCATTAAAATGGTTGTTCTTCACATCTAGAAGGAGGATTACATCCGCCGCCTCCGCCTGGATTTCCACCACCTCCTACGGCGATGCATTGTCCGGGATTTTCGTTTTCATACATTTCGCATGCATATCCCCAGGCACATTGGCAGTCGTCCTGACAATTATAAGAGTTGCCTCCCATATGACAGCCGTCTATTCCGCTGCCCAGAATTGTAGATAAGTCTTTTCTCAAAAGTTTTTTGATTTTTTTCATAGTTAAGTTGGTGTTAAATGTTATCGTTTATAAATTGTACATCTTTGTAAATATAATGAAAAGTATTAAATAGTTGTATGTTAATTATGTGTTTGGGTGTTTTTTCATGTAAAAAAACCACTATTTAAGTGGTTTTGTATTAATGTGTAAATATTATGTTTTAGAAACTAAAATCCTTTTGATACAGCATATATTCTTTTTTGAAAAGAGGGATCGTTCCTTCATATCTTAGAGGAGCTATTCCAAAACCATAAAACATATCAGCCTGGATTTTACCCTTTACAGAAAACACGCCTTTTCTTTCAGGAACAAATGTCAATCCTAAAGACGAAAGGGCAGAAGCTCTTCCTCTTAATCCGGAATTGGCAATAGGAATAGAAATAAACATCAGTCCCACAGCGCCTTTTGCTTCTAAGCCTGCTTCAGCAGATAAGTTTCCTTCTGCACCAGTGATGGCAGGGTCTGATTTCTTTTGAAGATTAATATTAATTGCCGGATTTTTGCTGATCAGAAAGTTGGCATTTCCTTCAAGATCCAACAGTTGTCCCTGTACTTTTCCTGTAGCCTGTACTCCAAGGAAAGGACCAGCAGAAAGAGTAGGACTTAAGATCAGTCCTGTAGGCCCCAAAACAATAGGAACAATAGGAATATTCAGGTAGTCTGTAGTACTGGCTGTATATCCTAGATTTCCTACAATACTCGCAGTGCTTTGAAGTTGGATGTCATCCATAATGAGGTTGACATAATAATTAGCTAAATGTCCCCATGAGAAGGTGATGTTGTAATCAATTTTTGGGGTAAACCCGCCTTTTACGTTCACGCTGGATGTTCCTGCTGAAGATAAGGGAAAGGAAAAGGTTTTATCAAAATTAAAACGGTTGAACGCAATTACCTTTTGATTTTGGAGATTCTTTGCTTCAATAGAAAGTATTTTACGATTGATTTCCTGAGAAACCAAGCCTTCTACGGGAACATAATTCACCATTTTTCCATTGATACTAATCGGTGCTTTATCTGAAGGATCATATACTCCGCTTAACGTTCCGCTATAGATAAATTCTTCAAGCTTTGCACTGGAGGTTTGTACGGTAAACTGGTTATTTGCTTTAGAGACAAAGCTTACTTTTGAAAGAATTGTGTTCACCTGATCACCTTCTATTTTAGTGCCTACAATTACGGTTCCTACCGAAATACTGTCGGTTTGTGGGGTCATACGGCTAAATGTAATTTCCCTGTCATTATGAACGGAAATTGCATTGACAGATTCATCATTAAGAATAATAACATTCTTCTGTAAAGTAAGATTTCCCAAAGTTTTCATTTGAACAAACTCTGCAGGTTTTTCAACAGGAGCATCCGCCGGATCATCCTGAGAACAAGACGTTAAAAGAAACAAACAGAAAATAGAAAAAAGAAGAGAAAAATAAAACTTTCTGTTGATTTTGAAGAAATTAGATTTCATTTTCATAAGCAGTGATTTTAAGTTTTTCTCTAATTTAGGTGAATTATTTAAAGCTTACAAAAGAATCATGTTAAATTAGTGTCAATAACATAATGATTTTCAATGAGATTTATATTTTCTTCACGATGATATTCCCGAAATATGGAAAAGAAAAACCCGCTCTCATTGGAACGGGTTCATTATATTATTTTTTAAAAGTTAATACTAAAGGAATAGAAACGTTTGATGACACTGATTTTCCTTTGTCTTCAGCCGGTTTCCACTTGCCTTTATCTTTTATACGGTAAAAAGCCGCTTCAATAAATGCATTTACATCTTCATTATTTCCTTTTACATTAGGATCCAGAGCATTTCCTTTAGAGTCAACTACAAAAGTTATTGTTGCTTTGTAGGCATCCGGAGAAAAGTTTAAAAAACCAAGATCAACAGCTTCATATAAGGCCTTTTGGAAGGCTGTTTTGCCTTTATCATACTCGGCTTCTTTAGTGACTTTTGTTTTTACAGGAGGATCTGCAGCGATCATTTTCTGATCCTCAAGAGAAGCTTTATCTAAAGCGTCTTTGTAAGCTGCTATTTTCTCTTCTGTCAAAAGCCATTCTTTCTTCGTCTTTAAATCATTAGGCTTAGGATATTTGTTATACAGAGCCGTTTTCTTTCTTTCATAGCGGGAATCTGCCCTTTGAAATTCAGAAATCTGGGCACTGCCGAAAATAAAAGTGAAAATGAATGCTGATGCTAAGACCTTTTTCATGATTTATTAAGCTTTTACAATATTAATAATTACTTCAGTTGCTTTTTCCATACTTTCCAAAGCTACATATTCGTAGGGTCCGTGGAAGTTGATTCCTCCTGCGAAAATATTAGGACATGGAAGTCCCATATAAGAAAGCTGAGCACCGTCTGTTCCTCCTCTGATCGCTTTGATCTTAGGCTCGATACCTGCTTCAGTCATTGCTTTTGCGGCAAGATCTACAATGTGCATTTTACCTTCAAACTGCTGCTTCATGTTTCTGTATTGCTCTTTGATCTCCACTTCAGCAGTTCCTTCGCCGTGCTTTTGGTTGAATTCAGCTACTTTTCCTTCCATGAATTTCTTTCTGGTTTCAAATTTATCTGCATCATGATCACGGATAATGTATTGAAGTTTAGCCTCAGAAATATCTGCTGTAATATCCATTAAATGATAGAATCCGTCAAAACCTTTTGTTGTTGAAGGCGTTTCATTAGCTGGAAGCATTTGAGCAAATTCAGCAGCTAAAAGAGCTGCATTGATCATTTTTCCGTAAGCATAACCAGGGTGAACACTCAATCCGTGGATTTTTACCACAGCTCCTGCTGCGTTGAAGTTTTCATATTCCAATTCTCCAACTTCTCCACCGTCCATTGTATAAGCCCACTCTGCACCAAATTTTGCAACATCAAATTTATGCGCTCCTCTTCCGATCTCTTCATCCGGAGTAAATCCTATAGCAATTCTTCCATGCTTAATTTCTGGATGAGCGATAAGGTATTCCGCAGCCGTCACAATCTCTGCACAACCCGCTTTATCATCAGCACCAAGAAGCGTATTTCCGTCAGTAGTAATTAACGTTTTACCGATATATTTTTTTAAACTTTCAAATCTTGAAGGAGACAGTGTGAATCCTGTCGCCTGGTTCAGAAGAAGATCATTTCCATCATAATTTTCCCAAACCTGAGGTTTTACATTTTCTCCACTAAAGTCCGGTGAAGTATCATAGTGTGAAATAAATCCGATGGTAGGTCTGTCATCATTTTCAAGGTTAGAAGGAACATATCCCATAATATAACCATGCTCATCAATTGAAACATTTTCCAGACCGATCGTTTTCAGCTCTTCAGTGATGTAATTGGCAATATCCCACTGGCGGGGAGTAGAAGGTGTTGTTTCACTCTCTGCATCGCTGGTTGAATATATTTTTACATAGCTAAGAAAACGGTTCAGTAATTTTTCTTTCCACAATGGGTTGAATTCTATTGTACTCATCAGATATCATAAATTTTAACAAAGTTAGCAAATTTGATGCTCAGAATATGTTATTTGCGACTTAATATCAATTATTGAAATTATAAATCAGATATAAATCTTTGAAAATCAAAATAGTGTTAGCTTTGTATGTACAGTATACCAAGTAGTTTAGTTTTATTATATTTGAGAAAATCAAAAAGTAACAATGTTTCTTACCGAATGTCCTAGAGATGCCATGCAGGGATGGGGAGAATTTATCCCTACCGATAAAAAAATAGATTATATCAACTCCTTGATGGATGTTGGCTTTGATGTATTGGATTGTCTGAGTTTTGTTTCTCCGAAAGCAATTCCACAGATGGCTGATTCTGATGAGGTAGCCGAAAATATCGATAAATCTCGTTCCAAAACGAAAGTTTCTGCGATTATCGGCAATTACAGAGGTGCTGAAAAAGCACTGAAACACCAATCGGTTGATATTCTGGGCTTTCCGTTTTCTATTTCCGAAACTTTTCAGCACAGAAATACCAATAAAAGTCAGGAAGAAGCTTTTGATGAAATTATTAAAATGCTGGAACTGACAAAAAGTGAGGGAAAACAGCTTAACATTTATTTCTCCATGGCTTTTGGAAATCCATATGGCGAAATGTGGAAGTGGGAAGATGTAGATCATTGGGCACAGCGATTTTCAGATATCGGAGTGAAAGACATTTTATTGTCAGATACCACAGGGGTAGCAACTCCGGAAACGATTGCTCTTTTGTTTGAAAAAATACCTTCAAAATATCCTGAAATCAACTTTGGAGGGCACTTTCATAACCGTTATGAAGATTCTTATTCAAAATTAAAAGCAGCTTATGATAAAGGCTGCAGAAGATTCGACAGCGCGATCAAAGGTATCGGAGGATGTCCCATGGCTAAAGATGACCTGGTAGGAAATATGCCTACAGAGCAGGTTATCAACTTTATGAGCGTTGAAAAAGCAGGCCATAAACTGAATCTTCTGAATTTTGAAAGCTCTTACAATAAAGCGAAAGATATTTTTCATTTTTAAGATATGAAAGTATTTTACATCTCTTTTCTGATGTGTTGTTCTGCTTTAATGTTCTCACAAAATGTTGGGAGTTTATTCAAAGAAGAGAAATTTTCAGAAATTATCGCTTTGGAGAATAGAAGTTCTGGCTTTAATGGAGAAGAATTATATCAACTAGGTTTTGCATTTTTTAGAGAAGAAAATGATAGTAAGGCAATTGAATATTATGATAAAGCTTTAGAAAAAGGGTTTAATAATCCCATTGTTTTCTTTCAGAAAGGCTTATCTGAAAAGTATTTGAAAAAATATAAGGAAGCTCTTCAAAATATAGATAAAGCAATTGCAGGAGCTCCTCTAGCAGAGTTCTATTATGAAAAAATACTAATATACTACGCTCAGAAAGACTTTGTGAACGAAGAGAAAACATTCTCTGAGGCTTTGCATACATCAAGAGAGAAAAATGATTGGTATATTAAAATAGTAATAGCTGCTGGAAATTTTTACTATACTGAAAAGAACTTTGCAAAATCTGAAAAGATATATAAGGATGGGCTTTCGGATTTTCCTAAAGAATACGAATTCTATACAAAGCTTATCAAGTCTCTTAATGCTCAAAATAAGTTTACTGAGGCTAATCAGTACTTTACGATAATGAAGTCTTTTTATGAAAAAAAAGAACTTCCTGAAGATGAGATGAAGTTTAAAAATCTTAATGTTGATGAGTTTGCCTGGAAGAATCAGTGGATCAATGTTCATAAATATTTTGAGAGGCCCAAAAATACATTAGACGGTCTTTATATTCTTTATTTGATTGACGAAAAAGGAGAAAAAGTTGATAGGCGTTTTAAAATTGAAAAGACAGTTCAGGTTGAGAAAGAAGATGCTGAGTTTGTCATTTGTGAAGAAACCAAAGGAGGAGGTCATATTACTTATCCTGTGGCATTCAAAGATGACAGCTTTACTTTGGAAAGTCTGAGGAAAGAGATTATTAATATTTTAGATAAAAAATATGATGCTGTAGGATCATTTAAACCACAATAAATATAAAAATGAAAATATCTTCAATAATTTCGATTTCCGAACTCAAAAATATTCCAGCAGAAAATCTTGTCATTCTTGATGCAAGAACAGGAAAAGAAGTAAAGCAGAACTATCTTGAAAGACATATTAAAGGAGCAAGGTTCATTGATCTGGATAAAGATCTGGCTGAGATAGGAGAGGATGCTGCTTTTGGGGGAAGACATCCGCTTCCTTCCGTAGAAAAATTTGCTGAAACACTTTCCAGTCTTGGAATCGATGATAATTCCCACATCATAGTGTATGATGATAAAAATGCTTCTAATGCTGCGGCAAGAGCCTGGTGGATGCTAAGATCTTTCGGGTTTGAAAAGGTACAGGTTCTGGATGGGGGAATGCAGGCTGCAGAAAAAAATGGGCTGGAATTTTCTTCAGGAGAAGAAATATTTGACAAAGCTTCTTTAATAAAAAAGGATCATTGGCTTCTTCCTGTTTCCGGTTTGGAAATTGTTGAAAATGAGTTAATAAGCAATTCTTCTACGGTCATTGATGTAAGAGATGCCTATCGCTATAAAGGTGAATCTGAACCTATTGATCTGGTTGCAGGCCATATTCCGGGAGCAATTAATATTCCTTTTTCTGAAAATCTTGATGAAAATGGAAATTTTCTGAGTCCTGAAATCCTAAAAGAAAAATATACCCGATTACTGGAAAACAAACCTGAAAGCCTGATTATTCACTGTGGATCAGGTGTTACCGCTTGTCATACTATTTTAGCACTGGATTATGCGGGATTCCCGATGCCGGCCCTCTATGTAGGTTCATGGAGTGAGTGGAGCAGGAGAGAAGGAAAAGAAATAGCAAAAGAAAATTAAATAAAAAAAAGGATGTCTATCAGGCATCCTTTTCTTGTATGGTACAGTATTGTGTTCAGTTGTACTTACTTTTTATTTAAGTGAAGCAGTGAAATAATGATAAATCCTATCCCTGTAATAAAAGGAGGCTGTGCTTTCATCTGCGCTCCTAAATAAAGCATATATATTCCAAGGAAAGCAAGAGCTATTACGGCAATTTTCTTTGTCATTATATCCTGAATGTTTTATAGCATTCCCAGCTCAAACTTCGCCTCTTCACTCATCATATCCTTATTCCAGCTCGGTTCGAAAGTAAGCTCTAAATCTACACTATTCACAAGCTCTACTTCAGCCACTTTATCTTTTACTTCCTGAGGAAGCGTTTCTGCAACAGGACAGTTGGGAGTAGTAAGGGTCATTATAATTTTTACATCAGCATCATCGGAGATCTGAACATCGTAAATAAGCCCTAATTCGTAAATATCTACCGGAATTTCGGGGTCATATACGGTTTTCAGTACACCAATGATTTCCTCACCAATGTCAGCAATTTGATCGTCTGTAAATTTCATTTTTTAATCTAGATTGATATTCCTTTTCAACAAATCTTCCTGACGCATGCGCCGGAAAATATTTGCCAAAGTTAAGACATCTTTTTCACAATAGTCTACAATTCTCTGCAAGTCTTTCTCTATGTAGTAAATTGATGAAACCATTGAGCCGTCAATATCATCTTTCGGAGTAGGAATACCAAAGACATGAGCCAATAATTCTAATGATACAAAACTTTTATAATCTCCAAACTTCCACAGTTCCATAGTATCTATATGAGGAATTTCCCAAGGTTTTTTTCCAAACATCTGAAACGGAGCCGGGGGCTGTATACCGTTGATAAGGTATCGTCTGGCAATCCATGGGAAATCAAATTCCTTTCCGTTATGAGCACAGAGAATGACATTGTAAAGTCTTGGGCTGTTGAAGATTTCGCCAAATTCCTGAAGCATTTTTTTCTCATCATGCCCGGAAAAACTTTTTATTTTCAGCGTTTCATTCTTTTCAATCATCCCGATGGTAATGCAGATGATTTTTCCAAACTCGGCCATAATACCGGCACGTTCATAAAACTCTTCTGCCGAGACCTCTTCTTTTCTCTGAAACCGGGTTTTCTTGTCCCACAGATATTGCTCTGTTTCAGATAAGTCATCCCAGGATCCCGACTGCGGGACGGTCTCAATATCAAGGAATAAAACTCTTTCTAAGGGTATGTTCTGTATCATATGTGTTTTTATTTGCTGTCTATCCTACCTGCATTCCATTTTTTGTAGGCAATGAAGGGGCTAAAAGAGTAACATCTTTTTGATCTTCGCCATATAATCCCAGTACCAGGCACTCACTGAAGAAGTTGGCAATCTGCTTTTTAGGGAAATTCACTACTGCCAAAATCTGTTTTCCGATAAGTTCTTCTTTTTCATAAAGAGAAGTAATCTGTGCGGATGATTTTCTGATTCCTAAATCTCCAAAGTCTATTTCCAATTGATAAGATGGATTTCTGGCCTTTTCAAAATCATTTACTGAAAGGATTGTTCCACATCTGATATCTATTTTTTCAAAATCTGCCCAGGTGATGTCTGGTTTTACTGTCATGGTAATTCGTTGATTAAATGTTCTACTTCTGTTTTCTGTTCTGCATATTTTTGTTGTAGTTCTGAACCTTCCCCCATTCTTTTGTAATATTCCAACGCTTTTCCGCCGAAGAATTTTTTATGAAAATCTGAAACCTCCGGAATCTGTGGAAATACTTTGTGAAAAAGCATCTCATAATAGGCCTGAAATTCTCTTTCATTTTTGTCTTCAATGACATGCCCTGGAGCTTTCTGTCTTACATGAAGCATTTCGTGAGCCACCATATTAAGGACAAGGTTAAGGTCAAAATCAAATAAATTTCTCGGAATCATTACTGTTTGCGGCCCTCCCAGCTCACCTTCTGCAGTAAGAAGCATCGAGGTAGAAGAAAGTTCTTCCCTGAATCCAAATCCTGCAAAGTTTTCATGCTCAAGATCAAAAGAATGAATCAGGTATTTTGCTGCATCCAGAATCTGATCGTGTTCTTTATAGGCTTCAAGGTGTAAATTGATCTGCTCGAAATTCATCTGAAATATGTTTTAAACAAATGTATTAAAATATTGAGAATACTATGACGGATTAGTTAAAAATGCTTTAAAATTGGAATGGTCTTAAGATAAAGACTAAAAAGCCTGCCCCGAAAGGCAGGCTATAGATTTAAACTAAAAAATAAATTAAGGATGTTCATTTCTAGCTCTGATGACCAGATTGACTAAATCTGAGCCGCCACTTGCAAAATTATCGCTTGGATTATGCGCGCTTTGAGTAGCCACAGCATACGGAGAGCCGTCCCAATATCCCCAAAAAGGACCTCCGCTTTGTCCAGGCCATATATCTGCTTTATGGCTCATGCTTTCGTTGTCATCAGCACTCCAGAAATCTCCATCCAGTGCGATACCAGTTTGGTAAGTTGGCCTTTGAGTTCCTGTAAGGTCTCCCGGATATCCTGCGTGCGTCCAGTAAGCACCTCCATCCCATGAATCGGAATATGATTTTGAACCTAACCAGCCCGTGCTGTTTCCGATAGGCCTGTCTAATACAATCACTACATAATCGTATTGTATCTCTGTTGAATCAATAGAAGGACCTGCTACTTTATACTTGTAATACGTTAATGTACCCCAGGCAGTTCCGTAAGGAGCGCTTCCATTATAATACATTGGAGTGAATTTCAGCCATCCTGTTGTATTATTAGGCTGCCAGTCAACAATATGGGAGCAGGTAAGAAGGTGTCTTGGTCCGATCATTACACCACTTCCTGAACCTAAAGAACTTTCCACTCTGCCAACACATCTCCATGGATAGGCGGTAGAATTATATACTTTTCTTTGATCTGCTCCAAAAATAGTTCTTGCATTTTCCGGAGTCAGGAAAGAATCTTTGTCAATGAATTTTGGTTTACGGTCTCTTTTTGGTTCCAGTTTTGGATTGTATTCAAAATCAGCATGGTTAGGATAGAAATGATCGGTTTCCAGCGATCGGATTTCAGCTGTTTTTTCATCCATAGGCATTCCTATTGTTTTCATCCCTTTCGGAAAAGATCTTCCGTTGATGGTTTCCATGGCGGGAGCCTGGCTGAATAATTTTTCAATAGCTGCTGGTTTTTCAGTTGATTTTGCTTTAACAGTTCTAAGTCTTAAAACTTCTTCTGCTGTCATTGGGTTGTTGTTTTCAATTTTAGACATGATTATTATTTTTAATCTGGTATATTCCTACTCTTTTAATGGCTTTTCGGATTCCGCCAGTAATAATTATATGATTAAGTGAATATTTTCTGTGAAAATTCTGCGGTGATGCTTTCAGTCTGGTTGATCTGAGCTGCTCCCATAGCTGCCAATGCAATAGCAACCTGTTTATCAAGCGTTTTCCTAACAATGTTGCCGTTGGTAGCGCGTAATATTTTGCAGAAATGATAAGTGAAATAGCCTCGTATCTGCCCACTGATATTACCTTCCATGGATACCTGATTGTCTTTTGCGGCTGCCCATAAAGTATGATTCATTCCGGCAACAGGGATAAGAGCTTTAGTGAGTACCGTTGATTTTTTAGCATTTTTAGAAGATTCCATTTCATTGGCATAGGTCAGATAAAATTCATCTTCGAGCATGGGTGGAATATAACGGGCGGTTTCGTTGAGAAGATCTGCTTCCAGTCCCAGATCCATTTTTCGGGTTCCAGTTCCGGAATAACAGCAGTCGAAGATAACTTCCATATTGACTCCCGCTTTAAGCTTGCTGAGAACTGTTTTAAAATCATCATCACGAATGACCCCAGCGTTTGCGTAATCGTGCGGACAAATAGCTTCATCCAGACCATCCAGTTCCAAATCAGATCCAATATTAGCCACTCTGGTTCCGTGCCCCGAATAATAAAAAACGAGGGAATCTCCTTTTACACTTGTACTGATCAGAGACTTCAGATAGTTCAATATATTCGCTCTTGTTGCATTTTGATTGGTTAGAATTTTAATCTTTGCCGGACTAAAACCACAAATAACCAATGTGTTTGCCATATCTCTTGCGTCATTTACACAACCATTAAGATCTGGTCCTCCATACCCGATGGGTGCATAATCATTAATACCTACGATAAGTGCTTTTTTCATTGTATTAGTTTTAAAAATATTCCCTACTCTGTTCCGGCTTTTCGGGTTCTGCCTTTCTGTATTTTTTTCTATGACAAAATTCTATCATTCTGCAGGACGAAAACAGAGGAGAAAACCGTATTTTGAAAAAGGGAAAACACCTTTTAGTTTGTTTATGAGTGTGTTATGAATTAAAAATCCGGCAGCTTTGCAAGCTGCCGGATACGTAAGTGTGATGTAAAGATATCTGTTTTTAGATCAGAAGTAAGAGGAATAATTGAGATAAAAAATCAACACAGATCGTGTTTCAGTGCAAAAAGTACCAGACCTGCTCTGTTTTTTATATCCAGTTTTACAAAAACTGAATCTCTGTAGCCGTCTATTGTTTTGGGACTCAGGCACATCTTATCTGCAATTTCTTTATAGGTAAGTTCGCTGCATGCCCACTTTATAAACTCTTTCTCTCTGTCTTTCAACTCCGAAAGAAGGGAGGCATTTTTTATTTCTTCTGTTTTTACTTTCAATAATTTCTGAGCCACAAAATCAGTATAAAAACTACCTTTTTCAAATACGGTATCTATGGCCTGGAAGAGGATAGAAGGCTGCATGTCTTTCAGTAAATATCCTTTAGCACCTGCCTTCAGCATTCTGATGAGAACTTTTTCATCATCATCCATTGTCAGGGCAATGACTTTGATGTCGGGATAATGTTCGGTAAGCCATTCTGTAGTTTCTATACCGTTTTTATAAGGCATATTAACATCCATCAGTACTACGGCGGGTAATTCAGAAGCTTTTTCCACACCTGCAATAAATTCTTCTCCGTTGGGATGATTCATAATTACCCGATATTGAGTGTTTTCTGTGATCATATTCTCCAATGCTTTGGAGATTAAAGTATGATCATCAACGATCGCTATGGGAATAGTTTTCATAATAAATTTTTGTGATAGGTTATCAATGTTTGTGTTCCTTTATTTAGTTCTGAGTGTATAGACAGTTCGGCATGAATCAGTTTTGCTCTCAGCTCCATGTTTTTTAATCCTGAGCCATCCTGAATACTGCTGGTATCAAAGCCTCTTCCGTTATCGGAAATACTGATGTGCAATTTTTCACAGTCATCTTCCATTTGTATGGAAACATTTTTAGCTTTGGAATGTTTCAGGATATTGTTGATACTTTCCTGGATAATTCTGAAAAGGATCAGACCATGTTTTGGTGAAATATCAATATCCTGCTTCTGGGTAATAAATTCTATTTTTAATAATTTCAGTTTTTTGATCCGCTGAACTTCTCTTTCTATAGATTCTGCCAATCCGAAGTGAATGATCTGTTCAGTAATCAATGTTTTAGAAAGGTTTCTTATATCCTGTATGCATTCACCTAATAGCTCATTTAGCTCTATCAGGTCTTCTTTTTCATTGTTTTTTAATTTGGCAATCAGTTGATTTTGCCGCAGCCGTACCACGGAAAGTTTTTGCCCCAGATCATCATGTAATTCCTGTCCGATGTAGTTCAGGGTCTGCTCCTTCATTTCTACCTGTGAAGTGGCGAGTTCCTTTTCAAAACGCAGATCTTTTTCCTTTTGCTCTATCACCAGTGTTGTTTTTTTCTTGATGAAGACCGTATAGATGAAGATCATTGTCAAAACAATGATGAATAAGGTAATGGTAAAGATGATGACCAAATTATTTTCTTCCATATCTAAGAAGTATTTATCTGATTTTCTCCTGTTTGTTCCCAATCAACCCCCATATGAGTATACTGTTACTGATCAGATTCAGCATAAATAAAATGAAGAAATAAATACTCTCCGAAACAGTGGTTCTGAAAAAAAGAATCGGGATACTTCCGATAAAAAAGATCAACAAAGCCACTGAAATCCAGAAGGGCAGATAATTATTAATTCCCAATATCTTATCTGAATTAAAAGTTTGGTACAGGAACAAAATAATTGAAAATAACAACAGAAGAATATCTACATACAGCATATTAAAAGAAAAATGATGAAGCAGATCATCTTCTATGTAAAACATGAGGGCAATATTAAGGACAAAAAGAATCAGGATGAAGGCCTGGATCTTTTTGAGCACCGGAACATATAATAATTGGTAATAATAAAATAAGTACAAAAAGAATACAATCATCAAAAAACCAATTACATAAAATAGGTCCGTAGGCAGTCTGGTCAGGTCGAAGTAGAAATAACAGAAAATATCAATCAGGGAAAACAACAGATATCCAATAATAAAAAATAAATTTTCCTTTCCGGTTTTTCTATATTTTATGACCATTAAAAGCATCACTATGATGGATAGGATCATCGATATCTGTTTCCCTGTTTCAATATTCCAGTTCATAATTTTGTGTTTTTAAGGCATTGTTCCTGACAAGGTTTTTGGAGGAGGTGCAAGATTGGTCATGTTCATAGATTCTATGGATGGTACATCTGTATTTTCCTCCGTGCTGGCTGATCTGGACATTGCCTTGTCTCTTTCTCTTTTTTGAGCGGTAGGCACTAGAAATATGGTTTGATAGCCTGCGTATTCAGGTTTTGCCATTCTGTTTTTAGGATGATTCATTGGGTATTTTCCCATATAAATTCTGATTCCTGGATTTTTTAATTTCTGTTTTTTGGCATTTTCTTTTACATACTTAATATATCCTTCCATGTCTTCCAGTGAAAACCAGTACCATCGGGAATCAGGTTCACCGTTTCTGTATTTCATGAGAATTTCATGATTCGTTCTGGTGTATTCATCAAAAAGGACCCTGCCTTCACGGTAGCTGATCAGTTTCTTTTTATAACTGTTACTAACGGGTTCTTTAGGGGGTTCAGAGCAACGGGTGCAGCTTAACAGACAGAGAGTTAGAATGAAGGCTGCACAGAGCAAACTTAAAGTCTTAGTAAAAAAGGAAGTTTTCATTTTTATGGTTTTAATTTTATGGAACAAAATTAGCTAACGGCACAACTATAAAAAAGGGTGAAAACACTGTTTTTATCCTTTACTAAATTTACGGCTTTTTGATATTCAGACCAGTATGAATTGTTGATTTATTTTTATTTTCAAAAAGAGATATTAATTATGATTGTTAAAATGATAATGTGTATTTGAGTCCGGAACTGGGTATAAAAAACAGGGCCGGAAATCTCTTCCCGGTCCTGTCAAACAAGATTAAGTGTAAAATTTAGCCTTTAAAGGCAAAAAAGGATAATTCAAATTGTGTTCAGATTTTTATTGATCTTAATCTATATTGAGTGGAATTGATAGTAATGGTACTTTATTTTTGTAAGCCATAATAGCTGTTTTACTTCGGTGGAAAAGAGATTCCACAAGATTGTATTTGTAGGGAACCATTGTCAGCAGATCCGGATTTGTTAGTCTGATTTCCTCCTCAATAGCCTTGATGACCTCGATGGATTGAATCATTTTAAAACTGTATTTAATATCATCCAGATCATATCCGGAATTCAGGTCAATATCATGAATAACCTCAGCAAAATCTTCCAGCCTTTCACTTACATTGAAAACCTCAACTTCAGCATTAAATTCATTAATGAAATAATAAATATCATTCATTGCAGTCCAGGTCATACTTTTATGGGTATCATAGGCAAAAAGAATTTTCCTGATTCCTGTATATTCTATATGAGCCGGAACTATTAATATCGGTTTTTTTATTCTGTGAATAGCCCTTGTTACACTGTTGCCCAAAAGCCTTTGTTCAAGCGTTTTTTCTGCCATTCCCATGACAATAAAATCACATCCGTGGATCTGCATACAGTTTTCAAGCTCTTCAATGAAATTACCGGAAGCCAGATGATAGTTGGTTTCTATAGTATAAAGTGTCGCAAGCTCAGCTGCCTTGTCTTCCAGTTTTTTCTGATTTTTAAGCGTCTGGGTATAGAAAAAGTCTGCTGAAACCTGTGCATTCAAAGCATGAATAGAAACGGTTTGCAGGTTAAAAAGTACGATTGTATATTTATTTTCTTTAGCCATAGATGCTGCATAATGAGTGGCATTTTCAGCTTCGTGAGAAAAATCTGTGCAGACAATTATTGTTTTCATTGTACCGGATTTAATATTGCAAAACTATCATAGACAAGGGTTGTCTTATCATAAAAATAGGGTGACATTGCATAAAATGATGATGAAATGTCTTTTTCAGGTGATGAACCGTAACATCCATTTGAACACTTCTATTTTACGTTTCAGGGACGGTTTTGGCGGTCTCGTCTAAAATAGAGAATACTCATATAAAATCTATTTCTATATTTACATTCACAAAGTCCCGGATATGAATAGGATTTCTACCATCAGGAAAAATATAGTACGGAATAAGAAGATTCTTTCCACCATGAAAAGAAGGCTCGTGATTTGGGCAGTAGCAGTAGTTACCTTCTGTGTTTTTTCCTATCTTATTGATCCGTTTGATCCCGTTTGGAAGGGATATCTGGTTGCTCCGCTGCAGATGATTCTGGAAGATGCTTCATGGATTATCTTTTTTTCTATCATCATTTCAGAGGTCAGTATATTTATTGACAGAACGCTCAATAAACTGCTTCCCTGGAGAGACAGAACCGTAAAACGATTGTTTATTCAGTGCTTGCTGCAGATTGTGGGAAGTGTGATGATCGTTATTATTATCAATGCAATTGTAGACTGTACCTCCGTAACATTACCCGAGATGGATTCCCGTAGAGAGTATACACTTCTGGGACAGTGGATTGCAACCAATATTGTAATATCATTGATTATCAGTGCATTTAACACCGTGGATTATTTACTTGAAAACTGGAAAAAAACAGCAGTAGAAGCCGCACAGCATAAACTGAGGGCTTCCAAACATAAACAGGCTGCTATGGCGGCAGAGCTGCAGGCACTCAAACTTCAGATAGATCCCCATTTTATATTCAATAACCTAAGTGTATTGTCAGAACTTATCCTGGAAGATCAGCAGCTGGGCTATGACTATTCGGAGAAATTTGCAAGAGTATACCGATACTTGCTGGTGAACTCCAAAAAAGACATCATTGCAGTAGAAGAGGAGCTGAAATTTTTAGAATCCTATATCTTTCTGATTGAAAAAAGAATTGGTGAAGGAGTAGTCTTTAAGATTGATATTCAGGAAGAATTTAGATCCAGATTTACACTTCCACTGTCTTTACAGCTGTTGGTGGAAAACGCCATTAAACATAACCAGACCTCAAAGATAAACCCTCTTGAAATAGAGGTATATACAAATCCCGAAGGAGAGCTGGTGGTTTCCAATACATTTCTGCCCCTGATCAATAAGCCGGATTCCTCCGGAGTAGGGCTTACCAATATTGTTGCACGGTACGAAATTTTAGGATATCCTAAGCCTGTGATTGAAAAAACTGAAGATAAATTTATTGTAAAACTTCCATTGATATGAAGATTAATAAAATTTTAATAGTTGAGGATGAAAGACCCAATGCTGATAGGTTGAAAAGACTGTTGCTGAAGTTAAGACCCCATATCGAAATTCTGTCTGTAGAAGACTCAATTATCTCAACGGTACATTGGCTGGAAAATAATGTGGTTCCGGATATTATTATGATGGATGTGCGGTTGGCAGATGGGCTCAGCTTTGAAATATTTAACAAGCATGAGATCAAAAGTGCCGTCATATTCACTACAGCATATGATGAATATGCTGTACAGGCCTTTAAATACAACAGTGTAGATTACCTTCTGAAACCTATTGAAGAAGAAGAGCTGGATGCTGCTTTAAAACGCTACGAAACCTTTATGGAATCCGTTCCTGTTTTGGGAACAGCCATCGAGGGGCTGCTGAATTATATCCAGCCGAAGGATTACAGAAAACGGTTTCTTATAGCCCACAGAGATGGATATAAAACGGTTCTTGCAGAAGATATTTTATACTTTTATACCGAATTGGGAATCAGCAAAGCCATGTTGAATACCGGAGTGGTAGAAAATGTTCCGCAAACCCTGGAAGAGCTTGAAAAACAGCTAGATCCTAAATTTTTCTTCAGAGCCAACAGACAATTTATTATTCACATCAATTCAGTGAAACAGATTTTTAATCACTTTAACGGAAAATTGAAGCTGGAATTGAGAAAACAGCCTGATATGGAAGTAATCGTAAGCCGGGAAAAAGCTTCCGTTTTTAAATCTTGGATGGATTATTAATTCCATAAAAAATACAAACGAGACTGCTTTTTAGACAAAGCGGTCTTTTTTTGCTTTACTTGTGAAATAGGTTAATTTATCTTTAGCAATTCAACACTTATTTTATCCTAAAAATCTATTTTTCGTCATAATTATAGGGGAAAACAGCTGTTTTCTTTTCATTTTTGGTATCATACGCTTCACCTGCGATTAATTACGCTTCACCAGATTTCTGCATGAATATCCTTATTATATGAAGTTATTTTGCTCCTGTAAAATTTAAAAACTCATGTTATGAATTACAGAAAAGGATATCTGGTACTTTCACTTACAGCTGCAGCGATATTGTCCTCATGCGGTTCCGGGAATGGCCAGGAAAATGCCCAGCAGATGCAGCAGGCACTGCCTACAGATTTTATCCAGGTGAAATCCGGAGATGCAGATGTCTCTACAGGATACCCGGGCAGTATAGAAGGGCAGGACAATGTAGATATTAAAGCACAGGTGACAGGTTATCTGGAAGCCGTATATATCAAAGAAGGACAGTATGTAAGCAAAGGACAGCCCCTTTTCAGAATAAACCCATCAGTATATAATGAGCAGGTAAATACCAATGAAGCCGCTTTGAAATCAGCTATGGCGGCGCAGGAAACAGCCAAACTTGAAGTAGAAAAACTGAAGCCTCTTGTAGAAGGAAAAGTAGTTTCTGATATGCAGTTGAAAACCGCTCAGGCAAGTTATAGAGCAGCTTCGGCACAGGTTGCGCAGGCACAGTCTTCTTTAGGATCATCAAAAATTAACGCCAATTTTGCTTACATCAAAGCTCCTGTGAGCGGATATATAGGAAGAATTCCAAATAGAGTTGGAAACCTTATCAGTCCATCAGATGCAGCTCCATTAACAACGCTTTCAAGTATAAACAGTGTGAATGTGTATTTCTCCATGAATGAAGCTGATTTTATTGCCCACAGCAAAGCTTCAGGATCAGGAAATAACGCAGAAAATGTAGAGCTTATCCTTGCAGACGGTTCTACTTATTCTCTTAAAGGAAAACTTGAAAATGCCAGTGGAAACTTCGACAGAAATACAGGGAGTATTCAAATGAAAGCTGTTTTCCAGAATCCTGATCAATTATTGAGAGCAGGAGGGACAGCAAGAGTGATGATTCACAACGCATTGAATGGTGTTGTCAAACTTCCGAAAACATCTGTGAAAGATATTCAGGACAGATTCTTTGTCTATAAACTGAATGGCAAAGACAAAGTGAAAATGACCCAGATTACCGTTTCAGGAAGCACATCTCAGGATTACTTTATCAAAGAAGGAGTAAATGCCGGAGATAAGATTGCTATCAACAGAATTGATGCCCTTACAGATGGAGCACAGGTTGTTGCGACAACAGTTCCTTTAAAATAGTTGTATAACCATTCTTAGAAAATTCAAAAATGTTAAAAAAGATAATAGACCGTCCGGTACTGGCGACGGTAATATCCCTTATTATTGTCATTTTAGGGATAATAGGATTAAACCAGCTGGCGGTGACCAGATTCCCGGATATTTCTCCTCCTACCATCACCGTTTCAGGATCTTATCCGGGAGGAAACAGTGAAACGGTGATCCGTTCCGTGGTAACTCCGCTGGAAGAACAGATCAATGGAGTGGAAGATATGGAGTACATGAAATCTTCTGCAAGTAATGATGGTACATTTTCTATCTCCATTATATTCAAACAGGGAGTAAATGCAGATCAGGCCGCAGTAAATGTGCAAAACAGAGTACAGCAGGCCACCCCGATACTTCCTCAAGAGGTAGTGAGAATGGGACTGACCACATCCAAGCAGCAGAACAGTATGGTATTGATTTTCAATATTTATACCGAAGACAACAAACAATATGACGAAACTTTCCTTCAGAACTATGCGAATATTAACCTTATTCCGCAGGTCAAAAGGGTAAAAGGAGTAGGACAGGCCATGGTATTCGGGTTGAAAGATTATTCCATGAGAATATGGCTTAACCCTCAGAAAATGTCATCTTATGGCCTTGAACCTGCAGATGTTTCCAGAGCAATTGCAGACCACAGTTTAGAATCTGCTCCTGGTAAACTTGGAGAAGAATCAGATGCTGCGTTGGAGTACGTCATCAGATATAAAGGAAAGAAAAACAAACCGGAACAATATGAAAATATTATTGTTAAAAATACCGGAAGCCAGGTAATCAGGCTTAAAGATGTAGCCCGTGTGGAATTTGGAGCCATTTCAAATACAGGAGATAACCTTTCCAATGGGAAAAATGCGGTTACGGTAGCGATTATGCAAACCACGGGTTCCAATGCCAATCAGATTGAAATAGGAGTCAATAAAGCTCTTGATCAATTATCAAAATCATTCCCTCCGGGTATCAAATACACGAGTGTAATGAGTACTAAAGAAAGATTGGATGAAGCTACAGGACAGGTGAAATCTACTTTGATAGAAGCATTTATACTGGTATTTATCGTAGTATTTATTTTCTTACAGGATTTCAGATCTACCATTATTCCGGCAATAGCCGTTCCGGTAGCAATTATTGGTACTTTCTTCTTCCTTCTGGTCTTAGGATTTACCATCAATGTATTGACCCTTTTTGCTCTCGTACTAGCCATCGGTATTGTCGTAGATGATGCCATTGTAGTGGTGGAAGCCGTCCACAGTAATATGGAAGGAACCAATCTTTCCGGAAGAGAGGCTACCCACAAAGCGATGAGTGAGATCACAGGAGCTGTTATTTCTATTACCTTGGTAATGTCGGCAGTATTTATACCAATCGGGTTTATGTCCGGATCAGCAGGATTATTCTATAAGCAGTTTGCCTATACATTGGCCATCGCCATTATTATTTCGGCTGTCAATGCATTGACTTTAACTCCAGCTTTATGTGCTGTATTTTTGAAAAATAACCATGCAGGAGAAGGTAAAAAACCGAAAGGATTCGGACAGAGATTTGCGGTAGCATTCAATGCAGGGTTCGGTAATATGACCAACCGCTATGCCAAAGGAGTTAGATTTTTAATAGGACGTAAATGGATTGCAGGAGGATTAATCGTAGCGGTTATCGGGGTTGCAGGATGGCTGATGTCAAGCACTCCTAAAAGTTTTGTACCGATGGAAGATGATGGATTCTTCATGTATACCTTAAGTATGCCTCCCGGAACAGCATTGACAAAAACTACGGAAGTTTCCAATAAGATCAATGAAATCTTAAAAGGAGTAGACGCAGTGAAGGAAAACACTTCCATTACAGGATACAATCTTCTTAGCAACAGTGCAGGGCCTGCTTACGCTATGGGGTTTGTTAAGCTGAAACCTAAAAAAGAAAGAGGTGAAGTTCAGGATATTCAGGCGGTTGTAGATATGGCTAATGAAAAGTTGGGAGTCATCAAGGAAGGAAGTGTAATGACCTTCAGAATGCCTCCGGTGGAAGGATACGGAATGACGAATGATGCAGAAATCGTACTTCAGGACCGTATGGGAAGAGATCCTCAGGTTCTTAAAGCTAAAGCAGATGAATTGATTGGTCAGCTGATGCAGGTTCCAGAAGTAGGATTTGCCTATACGATGTTCAGAGCAGATTATCCTCAGATGGAGCTTGAAGTGAATGAAGATAAGGCAAAACAATTGGGAGTAAGCATTTCAAACCTGCTGGGAACGGTTCAGACCTATTTCTCAGGAGACCAGTCTCAGAATTTCTCCAGATTCGGGAAGTTTTACAGAGTAAATATTAAAGCTGAAGGGGTTTTCAGAATGGATGAGCAGGCCTTCAATGATATATTCGTAAAGAATGAAAAAGGAGATATGGTACCGGTAAACACACTTATTACTTTGAAAAAAGTTTATGGTCCGGAATCTGTTCAGCGTTACAATCTTTACAACTCATTAAATATCAACGTATCTCCAAAACCTGGAGTGAGTAACGGAGAATTGATGGGTAAACTGGAACAGACTTTAAGCAAATTACCTTCTGACTACAGTTACGAATGGACAGGATTGAGTTTGGAAGAGAAATCTGCAGGAAATCAGACGATCGCGATCTTCGGTTTATGTTTGCTTTTCGTATATCTTTTGTTGGCAGCTCAATATGAAAGTTATATTCTTCCTCTGGCAGTAATGCTTTCCATCCCAACAGGAATTGTAGGAGCGTTTTTGGGAATAAAAGCCATTGGTTTGGATAATAATATTTATGTACAGGTAGGATTGATTATGCTTATTGGCCTTCTAGCCAAAAATGCAATTCTGATTGTTGAATTTGCCATCCAAAGGAGAAAAGCAGGACTTTCAATTCTGGATTCTGCGCTGGAAGGAGCAAAAGCCAGGCTACGACCAATTATTATGACCTCATTGGCTTTTATTGTAGGAATGATTCCACTGATGATTTCTTCAGGAGGTATGGCTTCAGGAAACAAATCTATCAGTACAAGTGCTGCAATGGGAATGCTGAGTGGAGTGGTTTTAGGGGTTTTTGTAATTCCTGTACTCTACATGTTCTTTCAGTATCTGGACGAGAAGTTCTCTACCAAAAAGAAGTATAACACGATAGAAAATCAATTGACAAATGAGAATATTTAATATAAAAAATTTCCTTATTTCAGGCGCAATGGCATCACTTCTGATGTCTTGTGCCGTAGGGAAAAAATATACAAGAACAGATCTTCAGGTTCCCGAAACGTACAAAGAATCTGTACAGGTAACAGGAGATACGATGGTGCTTCCGTGGAAAACCTTTTTCAAAGATCCTAAACTGATTGGGTTAATAGACAAAGCCCTTTCCAGAAATAATGAAGTGAATGTTGCCCTGAAAAATATAGAACAGCTGGATCTCGTTTATAAGCAGGCCAAATTGTCTTTGATGCCGACGTTGGACCTCAGTGCAGGAGCCAACAGAAGCTGGGCCTCCAAAAATACCCTTAACGGTTCTCTTAATGAACAGTTTGTAGGGACAAAATACATGGATGACTTTAGTGCTGCCCTAAGACTTTCCTGGGAAATAGATATCTGGGGAAAAGCTAAAATGCAGAAAGAATCTGCCGCTGCAGAATATTTTGGGCAAAAAGAAAACTTAAATGCCATCAGAAGCAGAATAGTTGTTCAGGTGGCTCAGGCTTATTACAACCTTATCAGTCTGGACGAACAGCTGAAAATAGCCGAACAGAATATTGAGCTGAGTAACAATACCCTTACAATGATGAATCTGCAGTTTACAGCAGGACAGATTAATTCATTAGCCGTTCAGCAATCCGAAGCGCAGAAGAAAACAGCCGAGTTACTGATTCCTTTAGCGAAACAGAATATTTCTATCCAGGAAAATGCATTGAGTATTCTTTGTGGGGAATATCCTGCGAAGATAGAAAGAGAAGGAAACCTTAAAACAATGATTCCTGAAAATAAGCTGTCAGAAGGATTGCCAGCACAATTGCTGAGCCGCAGACCGGATCTGAAGGTTGCTGAATTTAACGTTATCAGTCTGAATTCAAAAACCGGGTTGGCAAAAGCAGCTATGTATCCGAGTATCAGCTTAAGCCCGCAGATAGGAGTAAACTCTAATAAATTCAGCTCATGGTTTGATATTCCAGGATCCATTACCAAAGCCATTGCTGCAAATCTTGCCGCCCCAATTTTCCAGAAAAAGCAACTGAAAACAGCTTATGAGACCGCTTTGATTGAACAGGAAAAAGCAGCCATCAACTTTAAACAATCTGTAATGACTGCCGTTGGAGAAGTATCCGATGCCATGGCCAGGTCTAAAGGCTCTTCAGAAAGACTGCTGCTTTTAGATCAGAGAACAGCTATTCTTGATAAAGGAATTAATGATGCCCTGAAACTGTATAAAAGTGGTATGGCAACGTATCTTGAAGTGATTACTGCTCAGAACAACAAACTTCAGAATGACCTGGAAGCCATTAATGTAACCCTTGAAAGATTAAATGCTGAAGTAGATCTGTACCGATCACTTGGTGGTGGAGTACAATAAAATGGAAAAGGATAAATAATAAAAGGAAGCTAGATCATATAGCTTCCTTTTTTGTTATTTCTGAGGGTAGATACAATTTCGTTTTTACATCAGGTCCGAAATTTGCAGAAGAGTGGTGAAATTTTATATTCATTAAATCAGTGGTTTATGAAAAATTTCATCTTTTTTTTCAAAATAGATGCAAGATTTTTGAAAAATGAGATTTATATAGATGAGTACTCGAAAATAATTAATGTTTAACGAAAAAAGTAATGCAATGAAAAGATTGACAGTACCCCGATTTTTTATAACAGTTTTAATGGTTTTGGTAGGATTTACGCTATCCTCTTGTAATGATAATGACGGACCGGATATTCCACCTGTGAAAATGGAAGACTTAAAAGGAAACTATAAAGGTAAGCTGGTTATTGTACAGGGAAATAGCAAAAGAGAAGGAGTAAAAGAGTTTAAAGTAAAAAAAGACACCATCTCATTTGCTGAGTTTCCAATAGAAGAAATTGTAAAGACTGTGGTGAAAAATCCTGCAAAAGCAGAAGCCGCATTAAAATCAATGGCAAAAGTGAAGTATGACCTTAAGTATGCTGCCGTAATTAATACAGCAAATAATGTGATAGAACTTACTTTAACTCCAAAAACTATGGAACTTCAGATTCCTGTAGACGGAATGAATAAAAAGACTGTTGTAGAATTTGTATCTAAGCAAAAAGGATATTATGTAGGGTTGGATCAGACACTTAGATATGCTATCACAGCAGAAAAAATTACAGTAGACGGTACATTGGTTACTCCTTACCAGGTGATTGACTATAACTTTCCGTTCTGTATAAAGAATTAATTAATAGATATTATCATCAATGGATTGCGCTTTATTATTAAGATGCAATCTATTTTTGCTTGACAGTTTTAAAACATCCCACTGGGTACGGCCGCAGCATTATATGGAAGAAAGTAAAGAACAGATTTTGGTAAAGCACCTTCTGAAGAAGGAGGAAGCTGCCTGGAAAGAGCTTTTTGGAGCTTATTCCGGAAATCTGACCTATGTCTGCTCCCGTTATGTGGCTGAGAAAGAAGATGTACATGATGTGCTTCAAAACAGTTTTATCAAAATGTTCCGTTCAATAGAATCTTTTGAGTACAGAGGAAATGGTTCTTTGAAAGCCTGGATGACCCGTATTACTGTCAATGAATCTTTGAAGCATATCAAACAGAAAGGGGATTTTAAATCTGCGGTGGAAGTAGATGATCTTCCTGATGTTCCTGATGAAGAAGAACCGGATTTTGAAGAGATTCCGCGTAATGATATTATGATGATGATAAAATCTCTTCCTGAAGGGTACAGAACTGTTTTCAACCTGTTTGTATTTGAGAAAAAAAGCCATAAGGAGATTGCCGGACTGCTGGGAATTGCAGAAAATTCTTCTGCATCTCAGTTTCACCGTGCAAAAGGACTGCTTGTTCAGAAAATAAAAGAATTTAAAATGTCAAAAAAAGCACAATATGAATAATGAATGGCTAAATAACCTGCGAAGCAGAATGGATGACCATGAAGAGGACGTTCCGGAAGGATTGTGGGATGACATCAAAGGTGAACTATTCTCCGGGGAAGAGAGCAACAGCATTCCCGGGTTTATTCCTGAAATTCATGAAGGTGGAGCAGACAAGAAAGAAAAAGGAGTGGGTACAAGACGAAAATCCTTATTCTATCGTCTCGGAGGTGTTGCTGCTGCCATTGCATTGCTTTTTTTGCTGACGAAAATACTGCCACAGGATCATACAGACAAAACTCTGTCTCAGAAACCTGCAGATGTGGAAAAAGAAAAAGAAAAGAATTCTTTAAAACCTCTGGAAACGGAGTCTGTATCAGGCAGTGAAGTGACATCAGAGACAGTGCCTTTTTTAGCTGAAAATAGATCGAATACAGGCGCTCCGAAGAAAACGCAGACACAGAAATATTTTAATACTGAAGGAAAAAATGAAGTAGGGAATAATCAGAATATTCAGGAAATCATCAAACCGCCGGCTGTTGCGGAATTATTTCATCAGGAAAGCAGGATTGCTCAGAAAGTATCTCCTGCTGATGATACAGTAAAAGAAACGGTCGTAGAGAAGACTTCTGATGAGGTTCTTTTCAAACAGGAAGAATTGAAAGAAGTATATGCTGAGAATACAAAACATACTGCTGCAAAATCCCGTGACAAAAAATCATGGATGTTGAGTATGCTTACAGGAAATGTTGCCTCCAACTCTGCAGAACAACAGTTTCCGGGGTATGCTTCCATCACTGGAAAAGCAATGAATGTTGAGCAGGTATGGAGTACTTCCGAGTACCATGATGATCCTCTGACTGCCGTATTACTGGCGAATCAAAGCCAGCCGGTAGAAGCAAGGATCAGACATAAAGTACCTGTTACGTTCGGATTATCCCTTTATTATAATTTAGGAAAAAGATGGGGAATAGGAACGGGGCTGAACTATACGAAACTGGCTTCTGAACTGCATTCAGGTACCGAGAACAATTATATTAAAGGAGATCAGACGGTTCATTATATAGGAATTCCTGTTCAGGTCAATTATAATGTCATTCAGAAAGGAAGGTTTACAGGATATATTACAGGCGGAGCACTCGTGGAAAAACCTGTGTCGGGAAGTGTTACAACAACCTATGTGGTGAATGATGAAATAAAAGATAGTTCAAAAGAACGTCTTGATCATAAGCCAATACAGTTTTCTGTTAACACTGCAGTAGGATTTCAGCTGAAGGTCATAGACAAAGTTGGAATTTATGCAGAGCCGGGGATAGGATATCATTTCAAGGAAGAAAATGCTCCTAATACCCTTTATAAAGAGAAACCGCTTCATTTTAATATGAAATTCGGGATCAGAGTGCTGTTGGATTGATGTAGAGGATTTTTAGACTAAAATCACACTTAATAATCTATATATGAAAACAAAACTAATTTTTTTAGTGGTTTTATTATTCAGCGTTATGAATATAAAAGCACAGTGTACCCCTACAATTACCAGCCCAAGGCTTAACCAGCAATATTCTGGAACCATCTTATTCTGTAATACGGAAGACGAAATACTTTCCACTATACAGACTTATACAAGCTATCAATGGTATAAGCAGGAATGGACCTGGCAGACACCCAACAACAACCCTTGGGTAGCCATTCAGGGAGCTACATCGCAACATTTGACTGTTAATGGAAGTGAGCAGCTGAATTATTTTAAAGTTAAAGTTACAGAAGGAGACTGTACAGCAGAAAGCCCGGCTGTATTAGCAGACGGATTTGTATATGGCCTTCCAGCCATGATGACAACCTATACTCCTGGAACGTATCAGGAAAATGGAGGAGTAGTGAGTGTATGCAACGGTGCTTCTGTACAGTTTGATAATATATTTCCTGTAGTATATGGCAAACATATCTGGTTCAGATGTGTACCCAGCAGCAATCCTCCGGTGGCGGGAGAGCCTTGCATCATCCCTGGAGTGATAGGAGATACTTATGTGGCAACAAGTTCCGGAAAATATGGGTTTTATGCCTGTACAGAATATTGCCCGGACGAATGTCAGATGCTGGCTACATTCGCATTTGTTGAGCTAAATTTCGGGGATTGGGATTTTTGTACCAATTTGGGAACAGGAGAGACGAAAAGTAAAGATAATAATCTGAAGATCTATCCCAATCCTACAGCCCAACATCTTTATATAGGAAAAGAATCAGACAAAATTTATAAAGAAGTAATTATTATAGATATGTCTGGTAAGCTTGTCCTGAAGAAAAATGACCATCGGTATAATCAGGCGATTGATGTAAGTCAGCTGGTACCAGGGAACTATATCATTATTTCTAAAAGCGCAGATGGAAAAGAATATAAAAATAGATTTATAAAGAAATAAGATTATATAGTCTGAATATGTTAAAATATTGATTGTGGGAAGGAAGATTGGATGTCAGAAGAGGGATGTCCCTTGTCTTGAAGAAGAACTAGAGTAATTTATTTTAATACTTTACGCTCAATAGATAAAGTTTCATCCTTGTTAATCTATGACGGTCATAATTACCCCAAAAGGAACCCTCTCTTTCCGGCATCCGGCTTCCTGACTCACACTTGATCATTTTATCCAAAATTCAGATGAAATAATTTCTTTCGTTAGTTTTTAATAATGGTTGGATCGGTACAAATCTTTTTGTGCCGATTTTTTTATTTCATCACCAGTGGAACCTTTTCTGTACTAAAGTTTCCATGGGAAATTTTAATATGATTTCTTCTTAAAGAATCCAGATCGGAAGAAGTCAGCTGTTCTTTGATAATTGTGCTGTCAAAGTCTACCACAATTTGAATAAAATATTTCCTTCCTTTTTTTGATAGGATAATAAAAACTTATATCAGGGACATGATTGGCCAAAAGAATGAAAAAGATATCTAAAGAGCTGTCAGCTTAGGTTTTGTGTATACCCTTTGCTGGCCAACTTCTGTCTTTTAGATCTATAGGGTGACTATTTTCTAGCGGTATGTTTTACTTTTCATATGACTTTTTTCATACATAGAGAATTTAGTAGCGTAATGTTTTTATATTTATATCTGAATGTGAGCTTGTTATGATTTTGTAGCGAGGTTATAAATCAATCAAATTTAATTATAATTAGAATAATTAAAAATAAAATCCTTTTTCCTTTGGGAATTAACAAGTGAACCTTTAATTTTGCTATTTGTAATAATTATAAATAATGAAATTGTATCAGCGTATTTTTATCTTTCTCATTTTTACCCTTACAATTTCCCTCATTAAAGCACAGGATGCTGGTTTTATGGTTCAGGGAATTGTACAGGATCATACAATGAAGGGATTAAACGGAGTAAATGTTTTTGTTGAAAACACAAAAATAAAAACAAAAACCGATCAAAACGGAAATTTCAAGATTAGTTACAAGAAAGGAGAAGCTACATTAGTATTCAGCCTGGATGGCTATAAAAAACTCAAAAAGAAAATAAATTTCGGTAGCGAAGAATCTCCGTTAAATATCCAGTTAGCAGAGGATCATGCGGCTGTACAAGAAGTTGTAGTACACGGTAAAGGTAAAGTAAAAGCACTGCAAGACGGTGCTTTTACTGTTAATGCTATCGATGTTGCTAAATTAGCCAATACCACGGCAGATCTTAATCAGGTTCTGAACAGAACCACAGGGATTAAAGTCCGTCAACAGGGAGGTATAGGTTCCGATTATAACTTCTCTATCAACGGAATGTCTGGTAAAGCCGTGAAATTCTTTATAGATGGCGTTCCTCTGGAAATGCTTGGAAAAGGAGTGGATCTGAGTACATTGCCTGTAAATATGGCAGACCGTGTTGAGATTTATAAAGGAGTAGTTCCTATCCATTTAAGTACAGATGCAATGGGTGGAGCGGTCAATATTATTACTCCGTCAAGCAGCAAAAATTACCTGGATGCAAGTATAAGCCTAGGTTCTTTTAATACTCAGCGTATCAATTTGAACGGACAGTTTAAAGATGATAAAACAGGAATTATCATGCGTATCAACAGTTTTTATAACCATTCGGATAATAATTATCTGATGAAAGATATGAAAATCTGGAATGCTGCTAAAAACGAATACGAGCTAAAAGACTTGAAACGTTTTAATGACAGATATCAATCTGTTTTTGGAATGGCTGAAGTAGGATTAGAAAACAAAAGCTGGGCAGATTCTTTCTTTGTGGGAATGTCACAATCCGTTTTTGATAAACAGATCCAGACCGGTTCCAATCAGGAAGTAGTATATGGTGGGGTAAAGCAAAACGGAGAGGCTCATAATTACTTTATGAAGTATAAAAAAACAGGTCTGTTCAATGATCATCTGGATGTGAATGTATATGCAGGTTTCTCAAAAAGCGTTCAGAAAGCAACAGATACCCTTATGCGTAAATACAGCTGGGATAATACCTTTGAGCCATCTGCTACAAGTGAAAAAGGAGGAAGAACTATCATCATGCAGCATGAAGACCGTCTTTACTCACAGGTAGGAGCCACTTATAAAATAGTTGAGCATCACAAGCTTATCTTCAATTATGTTCTCGACTATCTTAAGAATACCACATTCAATCAACTTGAAGAGGAAAAAAAGAATGTACCTCCGGCGAAGATGACCAAACAGATCTTATCTATGGCTTATCAACAGGAGTTTTTCAATAAACATTGGACTAATATTTTCTTTGCTAAATATTACCAGGTAGGCCTTCAAAAAATGGTATTCGACCCAGTGACCAGAACTGATAATCCGGCAAAAGATCATTTTAGCAGTTGGGGCTACGGCTTCGCTACCACAGTGAAAATTACAAAAGGATTGGGAATAAAAGGATCCTTTGAACGTTCTTATCGTTTGGTAGAACCACAGGAAATTTTCGGAGATGGGGTTGCTGTAACCAGTAATATGAATCTGAAACCTGAAACCAGTAATAATGTAAACGTAGGTTTGTACTATGGTCACCATTGGGGGCAGCATGCTTTCCGTATAGAAGGGGCAGGATATATTCGGGATACAAAGGATTTCATTTATACCGTTCCTAATTTATATAACAGTACTTTCAAATATGAAAACCTGTCTAATATCTTTACACGCGGACTAGAGGGAGAGATAAGTTACCAATACAAAAGACTCCTGAACGTGTTAATGAATGTGAGCTACAACAAAGCTTATGACAATACAAAATTTGCCAACAACAGTGAAGATGTTGTTTCGGCTACTTATAAAAAAGATGTTCCCAACCAGCCTTGGTTATTTGGAAATGTAAATGTAAGTCTTGGTAAAGACGACTGGTTTCAGAAAGACAGCAGGATTGAGCTTTACTACGGTCTGCAGATGACAGAATGGTTCTACAAAAACTGGAAATCCTATGGAAATCCAAGAAACATTCCGATTATCCCAAGACAAACCCTTCACAACATAGGTATTAGCTATTCCATGAAGAACGGGAGATATAATTTGGCATTCGATGTAAGCAACGTTGGGGATGCACTGGCTTATGACAACTTCAAACTTCAGAAGCAGGGACGCGCTTTCTATTTAAAATTCAGATACCTACTTAAGTAAAAGATCATGACACAATATTTCAAAAACAGTATATTTTTAATACTTGCATGTTTAACCATTTTTAGCTGCGAACGGGAACCTGGTTTCAGTGACTCTGAAAGTGGTGAGAAAGACTATAAATATTTTTTACTTTCCGCTCTCGGAAGCTGGCCCAATACGGTACATTATATGACAGCCACCAACGACCTTACAAAAGGTGAAATGGATATTACCAAAGAAGGGGATGAAATTAATTCCAAAGGAACTTACTCCTATATTGTAAAAAATGGTTTTATCTACAATTATAAAACCGATCAGGGTATTTTCAAAAAATTTAAATATACACAGGATAGACTGACGACTGTAAAAGAAGTGCCTTATACCTACATCAGTGATATTGCCAGCTATGTTTGGATAGATGATCATACTTTGGTTATTGTAGGAGATACAGGGGATGGCCAGCATATCCGCTATACTGTTTTCAATGCTGCTGACCTTAGTATTGTCCGTCAGGGTGAGATCGAAGGATTTCAGCCTTTCCCAAGTGCTTATAACTTTTATTCGCTGGGTGCCATGACCTATATGGATGGACAGATCTATTTGCAGTATAGCTTCCGTGATGGTAAATGGCTCACTCCTGAATATTACAATTTTGCTGTAATAGATTATAAAACCTTCAAAGTAAAAAATTCTATAACAGATAACCGAAGTTCTGGTGTAGCCAATGGCTCTCCCTATTTCAAAACGACTTTTACAAAAGATAAAGAAGCTTTTTATTACACATGTTTTCCACGTGCAGGAGCAGGAACAAGCGATATTTACCTTTTCAGAGCTCTAAAAGGGGCAACTTCGCCTGATGCAGGATATCAGATAAATCTTACCAATCTTGTTGGGAACAAGCCTCTGGAAACAGTTATCGATTATATTGGTAACAATAAAATGGTTGTCCTGTACCGCGATCCGGCATTAGGAGGTAGCTACAATGGTCGATATGCTATTATAAATATCGAAACCAAGCAGTTGGTAAGGGTCTTGGACGAACTACCGGGGGATGAGCCTTACGAACAAGGTATGTTTGTCCAAAATAACAAATTATACATCGCTGTAAATACCAATAAAGGAGGAAACTATGTTTGGATTTATGATCAGCAAACGGATAAAGTAACTAAAGGAATGAAACTTCCCAATAGTATTTCAGGATTTGCACGTTTTGATAAATTATATGACTAATTAAAGCATATAAATTTCATAGAATATTTGTTTGATTAAAAACCGGGTCTCAAAAATTTTTGAGACCCGGTTTTTGTTAAATGATTACAGATTATTGCAAGCTGTCTGAGAACTTTTATTTCTATAACTTGGTTTTTATTAAAGCTTATAATTGAATGAAAGCGTTACCACTCTGCTGTCCAGGTTGTATTTTTGTCGGTTGATAGAGCTGAAGTTATTTCCTGTTACACGGTAATTATTGGTCTTTAATAAGTCTGTCACAGCAAGTTTTAAGGTTGCTTTATCCTTTAATAATGTTTTAGAAATCCCAAGTGTCAGGTCAAAATAAGCATCGCGGATAAACAAACCAATATTAGATTTCGAAAAATACTGCCCATTAGCCTCTGCTTTCAATCCTTTTGCAATACTAAAACTATTTTGTGCGTTCAACGTAAATGCCAGTTGTGAACTGTTGACCGAGTAATTCTGATAATTGCCTTTATATTCATTGTTGAATACATTCAGCATAGAAGTAAGCGACCACCATTTAAAAAGCTTTGTAGTAGCCGTAATATTGGCACCATATACATAAGATTTGTTTAGATTGTCCTGAGTTTTTACAAGGATTCCTGTGTCTGGCTGATAGTTGTATACTTCCGTCATTACATCGTTTGTGACACTAAAATAGGCTGATGCAATAATGTATTTGCCCCAGGTATACCCCAATTCTGTTGCGTGGGTAAATTCCGGATTCAGATTCGGGTTTCCTTGCCAGTAGTTAAAAGGATCATCATAAAAACGAAACGGATTCAAATCAAAGTGACTCGGTCTGTTGATTCTTTTACTGTATGAGGCATAAAATCCATGCTGATCATTCATCTGGTATTTGATGGATGCACTTGGGAAAAGGTTTGTATAATCTCTTTTTCGTTGTTCCTGAGAAGTTTTCTGGTTGATATCCGTATGGGTTATTTCTGTTCTTAGCCCCAGCTGGAATGTCCATTTCGTCAGATTAAGCTTGTAGTTGGCATACAATGCATGTATCTGCTCTTTGTATGCATATTCATTACTTGCTTTATCATCATTGATCCAGTCGTCTCCTTGTTGTATAAAATACTCCGAAGGGTTGTTATTAGACTTTATAGTAGATTTCAAACCTGTTTCCAGATTATGAATTTCACTAAAAGGCAGGGTAAAGTCTACCTTAGCATTGAAAACTTTCAAACGGGAAGCAATACTGCCTCTTCTATTGTTGAATTTCTCTGTTCCCAGATTCACCAGTGCATCTGAAATCTGATTCTGACGGGATGAGAAACGGGAAGTTTCGTATTCCAGATCCACATCTACCTTATAATCCTTATCGTTGAAGATGTGTGTCCCCTTTAAATTATAGGTATAATCATACCAGCTTTCCTTGCTTTTATTATCTGAGAGTACATGAGCAAACAGGTTATCTATCGGCTGAAATATTCTGTTTTCCCCTTTAGAAAAATCTTCATATCTCCCTATTTTAGCATCAAATAAAGCACCAATAGTTGTTTTGTCACTAAAAGCATAATCAGCACCAAACTTAAAGTTATTAGAAGTTAAAGGCTCATTGGTCATGGAGTTCTGATCTGTTCTCCGGGTCATTTGCTGAGGTTGCTTTTCATCGAAGAAAATCTGACTAAAGTCCCGTTTTTCTTCCTCACCACGAAAAGTATAGCTGTAATCTCCGTGTAGAGAGAGTTTGTTATGCGTATAGTTCAGGCTCAATCCTGTATTTACCCTGTTTTTGCGGCCTCTTCCTCCGTTCAGATAATAGTTTCCACTCAGCCCTTCTGATGAACTTTTTTTCAGAACAATATTAATGATGCCGGCATTTCCCGCAGCATCGTATTTAGAGGAAGGATTAGCAATTATTTCAATATTTTTTACCAGTGTGGAATTGGTGGAGCGCAACAGGTTGGCAAGTTCCTTTGCGGAGAGCGAGCTCAGTTTACCATTAATCATCACACTTACTCCTTTTTTGCCACGCAATGAGAGTTCTCCTTCTTGCGAAACTACCACACCTGGCGTTTTGCCAAGCAATTCCAAAACTGTGGTACCATCAGATAACACACTATTTTCTACATTAAAAATCATTTTATCAGCTTTTTGCTGAAAAACGGCTTTGCTCCCTTTTACTACAATGCCACTGATCTCTGAGATTTTATCTGTCTGTAAAGAATCGTTTTGATTTTCAGTCTGTCCGTAGGCATTCAGGCTCGCCATTAAAGGGAGCCATATATAGTGTTTCTTCATGATAATAGATTTAGGTTGTTGGTTTTTTTTTATTTTTTCTGCCCCACCAGATCATAAATCCGGTTATGGGCAATGAGGCACAGAATAAACTCATGATAAAGGCAAGAATTTTTCCGGGCATTCCAAAAAAAGCTCCCACATGAAGATCATACGTAGCATCTGTAGCTCTTTCAGCCATAGGTTTATCTTCGTGGGGATGGTTAAATAGAAGTTTCCCAGAGTGCTCATCGAAAATCATCATCGAAGACTCGGCATAAGTGAACTCTTTATCCTTGATCCAGATGCTTAAATTATCGTGTTTGTGATCTGCTTCAGTATGGTCTTCCAAATCAATTCCAAAAGAATAAGCTTTCGGATAATGAGTTTTTACCTGTTCTATGATACGGTCTATAGTTGTTACAGTCTCCACAGATTGCGGAGCGGTTGTTTTATATTGACTATAATCTGGGGTAGCAGAGGAAAAGCCATTGAGTAATGCATAAACCCACACTTGGGTAATACGAAACGAATACATAATACCTGTGATGGCTACAACAATCGCAAGAAAAGAGGCATAAAACCCAAGAATATTGTGTACATCGTAATTTTTACGTCGCCATCCTTTTACCTTCTCCCAACGGAACCATAGACGCTGTTGACGCATTTTTTTATTCTTCGGCCACCATAGGATAATTCCAGTAATCAGCATTATGACAAAGATGATGGTAGCTACTCCCACGATAGTACCGCCAATTTTATTGCTTAGAAGCAACGAGCGGTGCAGAGTCATACAGATAAAGAAAGGATTATTTTTTACATCATATATGGCGAGTACCTTCCCGGTGTATTGGTTTACATAAACGTTTTTATAAACAATAAAGGTATTGAAGTGATTCCAGCCCTCTTCATTAACTTTAATCAGTCCGAACTGATAAGAGCGTGCAGGATCTATAGGAATGGTGACTTCATCTGTTTTTACGATTTCATTTTTCAGCTGGGCGTTCACAATATCTTTTAATTCGCGTATAGGAATGGGCTTCTTATGTTGAATATCTTTTTCTCCATGGAAGGTTGCTTCCTTGCGCAAGGCAGCGGTAATGTCTTCATTGAAAACAAAAAATGCACCTGACAAAGAAACTACTAGTACAATGATTCCTGAAAGCAGTCCGAGCCATAAATGAGCTTTCAGAATATATTTTTTGAAGGATCCTTTGGATTTTTTATTACCAGTCTGCTGCATTTTATATCTATTTAGTCTTATTAAAAATAAACAAGCTACAAATATAACTTTATTTATACCAATTCTAAACAGTAATATGGCTTTATTTCTCCTTTAAAACCTGATTTTTATTAGGATGTATGCTATCTGAACAGCATGAAAACCTTTAGTTTTAAAGAACCTATCTCAATGCTCTTTATTAATATCTTTTTAAATATATTTATTTCTATAGAAAATCATTCGTTTAACTGTCATGTTTTCAAAACATTATATTGATTATTTTTACTTCAAAAACACACCATGCTGATTAAAATTTATGGAAGTGCCATTTATGGAGTGGCTGCACAGACAATAACAATTGAAGTGAATGTAGATACCGGCGGAGTGGGATATCACCTGGTAGGTCTTCCCGATAATGCGATTAAAGAAAGCAGCTATAGAATCTCTGCAGCACTTAAAAACGTAGGATATAAAATTCCCGGGAAGAAAATTACCATCAATATGGCTCCGGCAGATCTCAGAAAAGAAGGTTCTGCCTATGATCTGAGTATTGCGATTGGTATTTTAGCGGCTTCAGATCAGATTTTGGCAGAGGAAGTTGGGAATTATATTATCATGGGTGAGCTTTCTCTTGATGGAAGTCTGCAACCTATCAAGGGAGTTTTGCCTATTGCTATTCAGGGTAGGGAAGAGGGTTTTAAAGGAATTATTCTTCCTAAACAGAATGCCAGAGAAGCCGCCATTGTTAATGATCTAGAAGTATACGGAGTAGAAAATATCAGAGAAGTGATTGATTTTTTTAATGAAGGAAAACCTCTTGAAAGGCTTATTCTGGATACCAGGAAAGAATTTCATGAAAAGATCAGTGATTTTCCTTTTGATTTCTCCGAAGTGAAGGGTCAGGAAACAGCCAAAAGAGCCATGGAAGTAGCTGCAGCAGGCGGACATAATATCATTCTTATCGGCCCTCCGGGAAGCGGAAAAACCATGCTTGCTAAAAGAGTTCCCAGTATTTTACCTCCATTGACTTTGAAGGAAGCTTTAGAAACAACAAAAATTCATTCCGTAGCCGGAAAAATAGGAACTGAGTCTTCGTTGATGACCGTTCGTCCCTTCAGATCCCCACATCATACAATTTCAGATGTTATTGTGTAGAATGTGGTACAATTGTATATTTGTAATAAAACTATTGTATGTTAGCTATTTATGCAAGAATTTCGAGAGAAAAAGAGGATGGTAAAGATAGGTCAATTAATGACCAAGTTCAAACAGGTAAAGAACTGGCTAAAAAGCTAAATCTTAGTTGTGAGGTTTATATTGATGAGGGGTATTCAGGAACATTAGATATTGAAGATAGACCAGAATTAATGAGGTTGGTTGAAGATATATTAAGTAAAAAAATCACTCATGTTTTTGCTTACGACCAGTCAAGATTGGAAAGGAATAAAGATGTGTGGTCAAAACTTTATGGTATTTTTCAAGATAAGAAAGTTAAGTTATCATTTAAAGATAACCCAGAATTTGATTTTGAAAGTGATGAGAACTTCTTATTTTCCCATATTACCTCTTTAATAAATAATTTTTATGCTAAGGTAGCTAGTAGTAAAATAAAAAGTGTCTTAGCTCGAAATATTCAGGATGGGAAAGTTCATGCTAAATCTGCATTTGGGTATACTAAAGATGAGAATGGTTATTTAATTATTGATGAAGGGGAATCTAAAATTGTAGAAAGAATTTATGAAATGTCCTTACAAGGAAAGGGGACTGATAAGATTGCTGAAACTCTTAATTATGAGGGGATTCCAACATCATATAATAAACATGATAAAGGAGGGATTTATAAAATCAGAGATAGATATAATCCCACTTTTGTAACAGAAAAGAACAAAAGTGATGCTAAATGGAGAGGGAAAACAATACAAGGAATTATAAAAAATACTCTTTACAAGGGGGAAAGATTTTGGAAAGGCAGTTATTACAACGCACCTGCAATTTTTAGTGAGGTTTACTGGCAAAAAGTTAATGATAACTTACAAAAGAATAGAAATAATACTGGAAAGAAAGTTGAGCATAAATACTTGTTAAAAGGTATTATTAAGTGCAGCTGTGGAAGAAATATGTATGGTAGAAGTAGAGTTAATAAGAGAGACCATACTTATATTTGCTCATCTCGAAGAATCAAAGGAGAAAACTGTGGGAATAGAGCTATAAACATCGATAAAATTGAAGATATCATTTGGGAGCATTTCTTTATAAAGGATGAGCTTTTAAAGCTTTTAAATGAGGCTTCAAAATCCGGAGATTCGGTTTTGAAAAATCTGTTATTTGAAAGAGGACTTCTGGAAAAGAAGTTAGAAAACAATGAAAAGGGTAAACAAAGTTTAATACGGTCTGTTATGAATGATGTGTTTACTGATGATGAGGTTAAACCTGAAATAGAAAAGATTAGGAATGAAAATAGGAAAATTAAACTTCAAATTTCAGAAATTGAATTGAGAATATCTAATTTCAAAGATTTTGAAAGATTGGTGGTTGAAACAAAAGAGGACTTCAAACAATATACTTTAGAAACTGATTTTGAGGTTAAAAGAAATCTTGTACATAAATATATTGAAAAGATAATTGTTGCCTACAATGATATACCTGAATTTCTTAATTGCTATTCTTTAGAGATTTGGTTTAAGAATGAGATAGTAAAGGAGAAATATATTTTTAGGGTCAAAGATGGTTATCTACTTTCTTTTAGAGACAAAGCAATTAGAAAGCTTGTTGGCTCAGAAATAGAGTATTTGGTAAGTTTTGAAGATATGAACAAACAAAGTCTTCTTACTCAAGATGGAAAAATATTAATGAAACCACATTTTGACCATGGAGATGGTCTTGAATTTATTAAAAATACATTTATTCCTTATGGTGAAATAAGAAGTTGGACTCTTGAGGAAGTTATTGAGTTTTACGATTTAAATCCTCATTGGCTGTGTCATGATTCTGGACTTAATATCTATGCACTAGATAAGCCAGACTCACTTTATAATTTGTTTGTAGAAAAATATAAGGGATATAAAAATAAAGGCGTAAAAGAGTGGTTTAATTCAGTATTTGAAGGACATTTGAATGCTGTAAATAGTAGATTTAATAAAAAATGATTTGATTAAGATGGCAGATTAGGTTTTCAGATTCTGGATAAAACCAATGTTCTCTTAATATGGCTTTAGCTATCTTAACAATTAAAACTCAATCGTAGTTTTACTACACTTTTTGAAGTTTTTCAAAATTTGTATATGTGGTATTATCTATTTATCTATATTTGGTGATATAAACACAAATACCACAGTATTAATGAGAAAGAATATTTCCAATTCTGAAAAGATTTCAGAGAACCATATTGCAGGCATTAACCGTGTGGTTAAACTTGACATTGTGGTTGAAGGGAAATCTATCAGTCATTTTAAGCACTTTCGTTTACAGCAAAGTGCCAGAAAACACCATTACTTTGAGCTTACTTTAGCACATGATTCATTAGGTGAAGTGCAGAACCATAATCTTGAAGAAGCCCAACAATTTTTAGGAAAACGAATTACATTAACATTTAAGTATAAAGATACTGAAGACGAAAGCCCCGAAAGAACATTTGTAGGAGTGATTACAAAAGTTGCTTTTAGTCAGGAGCAAATGAGCCTAGGTAATATTGTGCTAAAAGGATATAGTCCAACAATTCTGATGGATTCAGCCCCACATACTCAGAGTTTCGGAGGTAGTCAATCTGTAAACACTGCAATCATTGCAGATAGAATTATTAGGGAAGCACTAGGAACAAGTAAGTTTGATTTCAGAATAGAAACCCAGAATAAAAGCTACATTAACTACAGTTCTCAATATTGTGAAACCCATTACAATTACCTGACAAGACTTGCAGAAGCTTATGGAGAACAGTTTTACTATGATGGGTACATACTACATTTTGGAAAACTCCCTCCACCTGAAAAGCCTATACAGCTTACTTATGGAAGCAATGTTACAGATGTACAGGTGGAACTAAAAGCAGTTCATACAAAACCAGAATACTTTGGTTACAACAGCAGTAGTCATGCTAAAATGCTAGGCTCTAATGACAACATTAAACACTTAGGGAATTTATCAGCCAAAGCCTATGAATTGAATGATAATATTTTCAAAACAAGGTCACTAACCCCTACTCCCATTAATGCTAATATGTTTCTGGATGTGGATGATTCCCAAAAGAGTGCAAGAGGGAGTAAGGCTGTAGAAGTTTTTACCGTTTCAGGAAATACTACAGTTCCTTTTTTATATGTAGGCTGTGTAGCAGACATAGACATGAGAAATCAGGACAGTAACCAGACTTCCCACTTCACTACATTAATGATGACAGAGGTAAGCCATGAAGTGGATGCAAGAGGCTATTATACTGGAAGTTTTGAGGCTATATCTGAAGGAACAGGTTTTATGCCTAAACCAGCTTTTATAACACCTAAAGCAGAGCCACAGGTAGCCACAGTAGTTTCCAATATCGACCCATTAAATCAAGGCAGAATACAAGTGCAGTTTGATTGGCAATTGAATGATACCACTCATTTTATCCGAATGATGAGCCCAGATGCCGGTGGAACAGATGTTATAAGTCAGAATAGAGGCTTTGTTGCAGTTCCTGAGATTGGAGACCAAGTAATGGTTAACTTTGAATACCATAATCCAGATTTTCCTTTTGCAATGGGTGGGATGTTTCATGGAGGCGTAGGCTTGGGAGGTGGTATGGACAACCGTGTAAAATCTTTACAGACCAGAAGTGGACATAAGTTAGTATTTACAGAGGATGAGAGCATTTTACTAACAGATAAAAGTGGTAATGAACTCAGGTTTGATACAGAAGGAAGTAATATCAATATCACTGCTCCAGAAACTATTACTATAAAATCTAAGAACCTGAAATTTGATATTGAAGAGAATATAGAGACCAAAGCAGGAAAGAATATGGATACCAATGTTGGGCAGAATATTAAGATTATTGCCAAACAAGAGATTAGCCAAGACAGTGGTAAGAAAACTATTATCAATGCTGGAACCAATACTGAAATATCAGCAAAAGCACACCTAGACCTTTACGGTAAAGAAAAGTTTATAGGTTATACTGATGGACAGACAGAGTTCGGAGCAAAAGACAGGATGCATGTTTATGGTTCAAACTCATTATTGACTGCCAAAGACAAGATTGAGTACAAAGCACCTCAAATGAACAAACTTCCTCAAAACGGAGAGTTTGATTATACCAAAGAAAAGCAAATAGTCAGTGCACAATGGATGGATGGCGATATGAAAGAGATTATTGACACGGCTTTTATTGGGGAAAAGATAAGTATTTTGGTATATACTCGAAATTATGATGAGGGAGAAACTATTGACGTTGATGTTGAACATGATTATAATAATGAGAAAAAGAAAATAATTTATTCAGGAACTGTAAATAAGGAAGGTTTTGCAGAGTTAAAAGAAAAGGTAGAGATAAAAAAGAAAGAAAAAGAAGATACGAACGAAACTAATATATAATTATGTCTGGAACAGTAACAATAACGGGTATAAGTGGAAGTACTAACTTCCAACATTTGAAAGTAAATATCGCTCCATTCAAGCAGTACATATTGGTTTCTGGATTATTTTATCCTGATGACCATAACAATTATCAGCTTTCAGGCTCTTTTGATAAATACGTTCAAAGCTATGTGAAGAAAATCATTCAAAGCCAAAAAGGAAATGATTTTATTATTTATGATGTTAATATTTTAGAGGGAACTATTACTAAAACTGAATACTTTGCAAACTCATCACCTAAGAAAAGCACACTAACATTTGATAAAGTAATTAATAGTGACTATGTGAGAGCTAATAATAGTATTCGATTTGAGAACAATAATAAAAAGATAGTTTCAAAAACGGATATTTATAAATTGATTGAAGATATAGGAACAAATAACCCTAATACATTACAGGAGGTTCATGTCTTTTCTCATGCATATTGGAATGGTCCAATTTTAGTAAATACAGATAGTGGAGGAGGAGATTGTGATATGAGAAAAGCCGATTTTACTTCAGGGACGATTAATACTACAAATTTTAAAAATGCATTTACAAGTTCGGGATTTATGAAAATTTGGGGATGTAGCTTTCCTGTTGCAACAAATGCTCTTTTTTCAAAGTTTAGGAATAACAAACAGTATAGCACTACTAAAACAATATCTGATTCTACTATTTTTAGTTTTGTACCTAATACATTTTATTATCATCCTAGTGGTTCGTTACCTGTTGATTTGATTCCTCAAATCAATGGTATATTAGGAACAACCTATAAAGTAAATGATTCAATAAAGCTAACATTTTTAGAAATAAAGAAAATACTAGCATATAACTATCTTAGTGTATATGCAGGAGTAATTGCTAAAAAGATAGGTATTAAGGTTATATCCGCACTACCAGCAACTTATGCCAATATAGACCCAACATTTCATATTGCACCAAGCACAATGGCAAATGTAACATTCTATAAAAAGCATTTAGATATTAAAATTGAAGATGGAAATTACGGTGTCTATGATGAGTCAACGGTTCAAAGAGTAGAAGCAATCTAATAGTTAAAAAAATGAAAAAAGTAATCTTAGTTTTTGTTATATTATTGAACATTTTAATAAATGGGCAAATAAAACATATTTATACTGGAAAAGTAGATAGCATAGTGATAAAGAATTACTCCTATTATGATAAGGAAACATCTACAGTCAATGATACTAATGAAAGTAACTCTATTCAACTACTGAATAGTAAAAAATTGAAAGGAAAACAAATAGTTTTACTTAATGAACTTTTAAAGTCAAAAAAAAGCTATTTACCTGAGAGAGCTTTGTTGTCACATTTTAATAAAAAAATTGAATTCTTTCTTAATGGTGATAAAATACAGGATATTACAATTTCAACAATGACTAAGAATATCACAATCTATAACAGAGAAAAGTTGATTTATAAAGCTAAAATGTCATCTTCTCTGGAAAAAGGAATTTTAAATATTGAGAAATAATGTCCTGGCACATCACAGATACCACCCAGCTAAAATGTGATAAAGGAGCTTCACCAACTCCACTCACAGTAACAAGTCAGTCTTTTATGAAGATTGAAGGAAAGCTACAGGCTACAGAAGAGGACAAACAACCTAATACTAACATTAAGCCTTTTGGTGTATGTAGTGTTTTAAGGTCTTCCTGCTCACCATCACCTGTTAAATGGGACAATACCTCTGATTTTGAAATTGAAGGTAAAAAAGAGCTGTTAGACAACTCTACATGCCAGTGTTCTGTTGGTGGTAAAATATCAGTTGTAAAGTCAGCTCAGAGCTTCGTTGAAGAGTGATTTATTTAACTGGTTTTTAGCATTAAATTGCAATCTGCCTTTTGTTTTAATTAACTTATTGATAATCAAATTACTAATATGTGTGACGCAAGGTTTATGTGATTACAAGACAAATGGATAATAAAGCTTCCCTCTATAGATTTAGAGGGAAGTATTGTTTCTAATCTACCTTAAGAGTTCTATGGCTGTCTTTCGATTTATAAAAGATTTTGTTCTGTAACAGTTACTTTATAGTTTGGAATGCTCTGAATCTGTTTAAACCATTTGTCATATTTTCGATTCAATGGAGTCATTTTTACTAAATCTTTTATTTCACTATTAGCCAGCTCATTAAATTGTTTTTCTAGAGTATTGCCCAGCAATTCCCCTACTAACTCTTTAAAGTGAGGATTAATAAAGTAAGTAATACTAAACCTGCCTAATTCATCACAGTTTAAGGCTAACTTGCAAAATGGGGTTATAAATTCTTGAACTCTGGAATGGTTAAACCAATTTTTATTTTCAGTATGAATGTACTCAATTCTGATTCTTAAATCATTAGTCTTTAAATGGCTTTGAATTTCAATTAAAAGCCTTCTTGTTGTGTCGTAGTATTCTTTTGTGTTTTGACTCGATTTTTGAGCTCCTAAAGAGACAAATTTTACAAGTTTAGAATTATGGTAGCTGTCTTCAAAAAAGTGAGCAAACATTACTGGATTCAAATCGGGCATTCTTTCCTTCATTTCCAGAAACTCATAGATTACAAGTTTCTCAATGTATTCACCAGTTGTAAAACCACATTTTCTTAGTATGTTTTTAGTTTCCAGAATTTCAACAAATGTGGGGTAAACTTTACTACTGGTAGTATTCCCTTTTTTATTAACTCCATACCATTTTAGATAATTCATTACTACTTTTTGAAATGATGGAGAGTAAAGATGGTCTACAGGTGGAAACATGTCACATTCCTGTTCTGGCATTGGAAGTAGCCAGTCATGGATTTTATCATAGAACTTATTTAAAGTTATCATGGTCGTTGTTTGGCTTTTTCTGGCTGTTAGTTACAATAGCCCCGATAATTCCAGCTCCAACGATAAGGATAACTACAATCAACATTGTATTATCACTGCCAGTATTACTCGTTTTTTGGTAGCCAGTATTTTTTTTAATGTAGCTTCCGTCGGGTTGCTGGATATAATGTTCATCAACATTAACTCTTTCACCTTGAAAAGAGGGGGATTTGTCTTCCGGTGAACTGAATGGGTCAACCTCGTTATTTTGAGGGTTGGTTTGGATATTTCCAGACTGATTATAACTTCTATTTTCAGGTGTAGAGGTATTTTGATAAACATCTTCAAATTTTGGAGTTTCCAAATTCTCAACTTTTTCTAAAGACTTTTCTAGCTTTTGTCCGATTTTACTCTGTTTATTAGCTTTCAAGGCTTCATTAGCCATTTTAACACTCTCACTTTCTGTGTTATTCATACCTGTTACGGGGTCTATTGCTGAAGAGGATTCGTTATAATAGTCTCGTTGTGTTTGTGCACTTGCAAGAACTGTAAACAAAACTAAGGGAAGTAATATTTTTTTCATATTAATTAAATTTTAAAGTTTTTTATTCTTTATCCAAAAAGAAAGGAGTACTACCAACCCATTGAATCTTTGTATCACTGATTTTCTTGAATTTGTATTGCCCTGAAGAAGCACCTGCTGTTATTGTAAACTCATAGTAATAGTCTGAGGTTTGTTCAACTACTTTAGCAGGTTGCCCTGTTTTGGCTGTTTGCTCTAAAACAGCTTTATAACTGGTATAAGGAGTTACCAGAATAAAATCATCTGAATTGAATTTAAAATAAGGATTTGCACTTCCAGTGATTTTCCAACTGCCTTGAATCCATGCAGGGGGGTGAAAGTATTGAGTTGTTACAGGATTGTTTTGCTGTGGTGTTGTGGTATCATCGTTGCTAGAACAGCTTACGAGAGAAACAGCCATTATAACTGCAAGAAATAAATGTTTCATATCAAATAGTTTAATTGATTTTAAAATTAATTTTTAATAATCCTATACCATTACGGGTTACCATAAAGGCATAAAAAAAAGCAAGTGGTTTCTCACATGCTCTAGTCTTGTTGGCTCGGCAAAGCCATATCACATAAAACAGGATAGCCACTTGCCATATGACATGACAAGTGTGCTAAACTATTTGCATTTTGTGATAAGGTTGAATTTTGCCGATTCACAAGACAAAAGCAAAAGTTTACACTTTTATTTTTTTTCGTTGAAGTAAGTTGCAAAGATATTAATTCAAGCTGAATGTTTAAAATCTATTTCTTGTAAAATAACTTTTTGGTTATTTCAGAATGATAGAAACCTTTTTCAGAGGGAATTTCTAATACTGGAATCTAGCAACAGTGCAATTCATGAGCAATTTGACCACTACTAAGCAGCAGTAGTCAATAATTTTTGAATTTGTTTTTTAGCATTGAAAAATGGCTGTACATGGTCAATGTCACCTCCGTATTGTTCCATTAATATTTCAGGAAGGTATTTGGCTATGGTTGTGGGGGAAGCCTTAGTCTCCATCTGTATATCTTTAATTTTAAATTTTCTACCCTCACTAAGCAGACCTGCAAAAGAATTACTTATTGTATGTTTTGTTAATTCTCCTACATGTTTATTTCTATAAATTGCTGCATAGCTTTGTTTTTGTTTTGCTGTAAGCTCCATTAAATGGTCAAAAAAGAATCTCTTTTTCTGGTTGGGAATAAGCTTCCATATTTCTCTTTTGTCTAAAATACTCTTGCAAAGAGACATTATATTACTCTCCGACATTGGAGGTGTGCAACAAGTTTGGTTTACTTTCCTTATAAACTCAATAAATCCCCCATCAGATAATTCAGGATTTAAAGCAATAATCATTATTCCTAGATTAGATAATATAGTATTTCTCCTACCATCATTAATGTTTTTGGGGATGATTGCTCGGGAATAAAGCAGCTTATTATCTTTTAAATCACAAACCCCTCTTTCATCATAGTTTATTGAAATCTGGGATTTCCTTTCTTCCAGATTATCGTACCTGATTGAAACATTTTCACCATTCCGGTTATAACTATAATTTTCTCTAAAGTTACTACTGGATTGGTGATTTTCTGTATTAATATCTGCAATGTCATCAGTAGACAGAAAACTACACTCTATAGTCTGTGCAAACTCATTATAGTATATATTTGGGTCATATGAAAGAATATTAACCCTACTAATGCTATTTACTTTCGGGTCAAATGGAATAGACAAAAGCTCTGCTATATGCTTAAAAGCCTCTTTAAAATTACTTGAATTAACTCCCGAAACCTTAACAATACACCCGTAACCCGTATTACTTACACTCCTCCAATGAGCTGTGAAGTATTCTGGATTGAATGTAAAGTCTAAATTATCATCAATATCGAAATAAATATAGCCCGTTGACTGTATAATATCCTCTGCTTTCCTTCCCCCATTGGTGGTAAAATTCCAGAGAACACATGGCAGCTGGAACTCTTTTATTTTATCAAATTCCTTAGTTCCTTTCTCTAAAGTTCTTAGTTTTTTAATTTTTTCTACTTCAGGTCTTGAATCATCTTTGATATAGCTAACCACTTCCTGAAGCTCTGAAAATTGGGTCTTTGAATAGGTTGTTTTTACATTTTTAAAAGTTCTGAACATAATCTTGTATTTTATTGATTTTAAATACAAAAATACAGTGGTTTTTGGGGGATTATTGAGGGATTATCTTTGTTTTTTTAAATATATTATACTGATTTTCAGTGGCTTGTAGTGGGTTGGTGGGGGATTGGTTTCTTTTATCCTAAGTTTATAACTACATTTCTGATTTCAGAGCTCTTTGAAACCTCACGATTTGTAACTTGTTTGTTTAAATCACTGATTCCTCCGGATATCTTTTTGGGTTTTAGATGTATTTTAGTTTTCTCGTTTGTATCAATTAAAAACCTATCTGAAATTTGCTGGTAGAAATCCATATGTTTACTTGAAAACTTTTCTTTTAAATACCTTACTAAATAGTAAAACTCGTTCAAGTTGTTTAGCCTTACGATTATTTTATCTTCGCCATTGTAATTAATATTTAATATCTCAAAAAAGGAGTCATTAGTAATAGAGGTGCTCAATAATTCATATGCTTTAAGCTCGGTATATAGCTTTGTAATAAACTGTAGGTCTAAACCAAAGATAGTTCTAAGGTTGTCAACTTTAATAGTAGGATTGATGTACTTATCATATTCATCATTAAGCATATGTATAATTCCTGTGTGTGCATTATTGATGATATTAATAGTAATTCTCTGAATCTTATTTAAAGGAGTATTAAAATCATCTTTACCAGCTAACTTTTCTGTAAATCGAGAAATACAATTCTTTAGGGAGAAGATTGTATTCTCATAGTACATCTTTTGGCTCAGTTCTGTATTATAGGCACTAAAGTTATAGGCAATAGTTGTAATGAAATCCTGCTGATAGTATTCTATTTCTGAAACTAACAAGGTTTCATACTTTTGAATTATGAAATTAATATCAGGCTGAGAGAGAAACTGTTCAAAATTTATACCTGGATAATCACAATGCTCTGAATCTCCTTCAATAGATTCAACATCATTTATTATTAGGTAATATTTTTCTTTAAGTTCGATTTCATTATCCTGAAAGTTTATTTTAGAGATAATAAAATTATTTACCTTTTCAGGTGTGTCTATAAAAATCATAATGTGAATTATTGATTAATAATTTTCTTAACTTTTTGAACCGTTCCCAAGCTAACATTACACAACTTTGCTGTATCTCTCAAAGATTGTCCTTTCTTAAGATACTTTACAACCTCTTTATACTTATCTAAAACCTGTTCATCACTTTCAACTGAGCCTTTAACTCTACCTTTGTAAACACCTTTTGCTATAGCAAGTTTTATGCCCTCTTGTTGCCTTTCCAGTAAGGTTTCCCGTTCCATTTCAGCTATATTTGCCATCACCGAGATAATTAATTTAAAAGCTGAATTAGGCTTATTATTAACTAGGCTTTTCAACCCTAAATTATCGACTTCTAAAGTTATTTTCTTTTCATTTAGAAACTCTAAAGTAGCTAAAATATCAAATAGGTTTCTTCCTAGTCTGTCAATAGCATGCACCGAAATATAATCTATTAAACCAGCTTCAATATCTTCAAGCATCTTTTTGCCCTCTGGTCTTTGGCTGAATGGTGTAGCTCCACTAATGATGTCAATATAAAGCTTTTCATTAGGGTGGCTTTTATGTAATTGTCTTGCCGTATTCTGGTTTCCAGTAGAAACCCTCATATATCTTGCTTTCATTTGATTATAGTATAAAGCACCCTGATAACAGGGTGAAAGTTTATTATTAATTTCTGAAATAATGTCCGTTTGAGCATGCATAGTCAAGCATGAAATTATATGCTGTTTTTTCCCAGTCTATGAAGATGTACGAGGGTAGATTTTCAGGAATACTACCATCTTGTTCTAACATTTCTTGTGTAAAGTCTTCATCTGAACTAAATTCACCAGAATAAGAATCCGAGACCTTATCTAAAAGCTCCTCTGTATCTTTACAATAGTTGCCAATACAATCTACGTAGGCTTCAATGATTTCAAATTCTAAGCCTGAATCATTGATTTTCTCTGCAATCTCATAGATGTCATTTGAAATGTGACTTTCACATATTAAACCCTGATTGATAAAGAATTTTGGGAATTCATAATCCTGAAACATAAATTCGGGGTATTCTTCATCTTTGTGAAGTTCTATCATAGCCTCGTAAAGCTCGTTGTAATCTGAATAATCTGAAAGATTGAGCCATTGTCCAAAGATGCTTCCGTTGTTGTACTTTGCATAAGTGCCACAGTAAACGGCACAATTGTCGAGACAATTTTGTAAATTTGCCATAGTCGATAATTTTAAGTAAGAGTTAAAATTTATTGATATGCCTAGTGATACGCCAATATTACTAGGCTTTTTTATTTAAAGTAAATATACAAAACCTTTTTCATTGTACCAAATTTAAGGTAGGTATTTTTGATACATTTTGAAACTTTTATATCATCGTTTTTAATGAACCTTTTATGTGTCGCATTTAGACTTTAGTCTAAAATTAAAACAACTTTGAGAGATAGTGTTTTATATAGCTTTTTTTTGTCTTTTTTTGTCGGGGGGGATAACCTAAATCGAAATTGATAGGGGGTGATGTAATCTGTATAGGTGGGCAGGTTATCTACATTTTGTGTTTTCTTATTTTATAGGTATCTTTAGCTCTATTATTAACTATAATTACTAATTACCATGGCTAACAAGGACATCTTTATAAACAATAAACTTTTTCCAAAAGCAAGCGATATTTTTTCATTGTCAGGTTCACCCGTTTCTTTGGTTAAATCCAAATGCTTATTCGTCCTTGATACAAATGCTTTAGTCTTACCATATACTACTAGCTCTGAAAGTGTTGATGAAATAAAGAAGGTATATACTCAAATAATTAAAGAAAAGAGATTGTTTGTTCCTGGTCAAGTTGCACGAGAGTTTGCAAAAACGAGACCTGAAAAACTAAAAGAACTATTCTCAAAATTAACTAGAAAGCGTAGTAAGACACAAAATCTATACGATGGTAAATTCCCTTTGCTTAATGGGCTACCGGAGTATGATGAACTAATAAACCAAGAAAAGGAAATTGATAAACAGATAAAAGAGTATAAACAAAAAATAGGAGCAATAATAGAACATGTAAGAAACTGGTCTTGGGATGACCCAGTTAGCCAAGTTTACAAATCCTTATTTAAAGAAAATGTTGTGGTTGATATAGAGATTAATGAAGCCGAAATAGAGGCTCAGTTAAAATTTAGATATGACCATAAAATACCTCCAGGATTTGAAGACGAGAACAAAGGAGATAAGGGTATAGGTGATTTGTTAATTTGGTATACCATCTTACATTTAGCAGAGGAATATAATAAAGATGTTGTATTCGTTTCAGGTGATGAGAAAAAAGATTGGTTTTATCAAAGCGAAGGTCAAGCTTTATATCCTAGATTTGAACTAATTACAGAATTTAGAACTAAAGCTCCCAATAAGTCTTTTAACATAATTAAACTTTCTGAACTCCTAGGTCTTTTTGGAGCAAATGATGATGTAGTAAAAGAACTTGAAATTGAAGAACAAGAACAGAATCTTCATGAAATTGTTTTAAATGATATAGTTAATAATCATCAAACTCATAGTGATATTGAGCAGAAAGTTAAAATGTGGTTATTAGAGAACAATGCGGGTTCCTATGTAATGTCCAATGAAAGTGGATTTCCAGATATTATATTAAGTGATGATGATGGTAAAGAGAGTGGCGTTGAAATTTTATACGTCACTAGGCTTGATTCATACTTGAGAAAAAGATTGACAAGGATGTTGAGTAGTTCAGTTCAACATGCTAGACTTCTTGCTTATAAAAAATTATTGATAGTGGTGGTTACTGGACCAGTAGTAATGATGGAGGGTATAAATGAGATTATTACAGAAATGAAAAGTAGATATGATTCTAAAGATTTGGAGATAGAAATATTATTTGGTTACATAAATAAAGTAGACATGTTTACAAGATTGATTTAACTATATTTAGTTTTAATATTAATAATATCAGCTCTTAAAGTTTCAAGCATTTTTTTATTTCATCAATATCATTGCTGGGAGTTTCTAGCTCTTTTGTGTTGATGCTTCCTGCAAACTCCCAAATCTCTCGAATGTCTTTCCATTCAATCTCATAGAGGAACTATGTTTTTCGGTACTTGGATTGATGCTGAAGGCGAATACTTTGATACTGCCCATTTTGCTGATTGCCTTGAAAAATATCCATTTCAAGGAGGAGGTTGTTACTTGCTTCTAGGAACCGTTGAGGTTGATTTTCATTTCCCTACAGTAACCATTAAAAAAATGGCAAAAATGCCCTTTATTCCAGACCCAAGATACTCTCTTGACAAAGAGATGGCTCAAAGAGTTCAAACTAACATTAAGGAAGATATTAGTATGACATATAGAAAGCCATATCCACAAGAGCAAGAGATTGGATTACCCAGACATAAAATGATTTAATTACGGGTTTCCGTATTTTAAAAACATTTTTACAGCTTAACTTGTTGCATCGCAAAATAATATGTAATATTAAAGCTTATTTCACACAAGAGTGTTAAGAGCTCTTTATAAACATAGATAGATGATATCATATTTAATTGGTAGTGTAATAGTTGCCACAGCGGTTGGGTTAATTAATAACGCTGTTAAAGATAAAAAGGAAAAAAGACTAAAAGTCAGAAAAGAAAAAGAGGAAAAAGAAAAACAATGTAAGTCTTTTCAGATAATTCTCCCAAGAATAAACATTGCTATTACTACTTTTAAACAATTATTAGATAATAATAATGGTTACTTCTCAAACTATAAATTTATCAGCTGGAAAGCTAGACATGAAGAGATATTAAAGAATCCCTTACTCCAAAAACCATTCAAGAACATTGGGCTGTCTTCACAAGAAGAAAATGAAATTGAGTTTTTTTTGGATATATCAAAGAATGGAGAAAGTCTTCGTACAAAATTTAATGATAATTTTTTAAAGTTTGAATTAAAGGAAACACAATTGCTTCTTAGTAATATTGATGGTGGAAAATCACTTGATGAACAACAAAGAGAAGCCATTATTCGTGATGAGGATAATAGCTTAATTATTGCTGGTGCTGGATGCGGTAAGACGACAACAATAATGGGTAAGGTTAATTACCTTAATAAAAGGCTTAAGGTTTCTCCTGAAGAGATTTTACTTATCTCATTCACAAAAAAAAGCGCAGAAGATTTAGCAAGTAAGGTAAACATTAAAGGAATTGATGCTAAGACATTTCATAAGCTCGGCTTAGACATTATTAAAGATGTGGAACAATCTAAAGCATCATTGTATGACCAAGACTCTAAAATTTTCATAAAGAACACCTTTAAAGCACTTTTAAGCAATGAAAAATACTTGAACATACTGACAAAATACTTTATAGGCTATATTAAGGTAAGCAAAAGTGATTTTGAATTTAAAAATCAAGCAGAGCACATCCAGCATTTAAAAGACCAAAATTTTAGACCATATAAACAAGTTGAGGTTAAAGTTAATGATAAGATTACTGTATTAAGAGAAATTGTAAAGAGTCAGGAAGAATGTAAAATAGCTAATTTTCTTCTATTTAATGGTGTTGAATATCAATATGAAGAACCTTATGAATTAAGTACGAGGAGTTTAGATTATAGGCAGTATACTCCTGATTTCAGTTTATACCAAAATGGTAATAGAATATATTTAGAGCATTATGCACTTGATAAAAATGGAAATGTCCCACTTTTTTTTGCTAATGAAAATGTAAGCCACGCTCAGGCTAGAAAAAACTATCACGCTGGTATTGATTGGAAAAGAAGTACTCATGAAACAAATAATACAACTTGTATCGAAACGTTTAGCTATCAGTTTCAAGATGGTAGTTTTGAGGATAAATTAAAAGAAAGCTTACAATCTCACGGATTTAAACTTAAGCCTCTATCTGATAAAGAAAAATGGGATATAATTCATAAGAATGCATCAGATGAGGTTGAGTCTTTGATTAGCCTATTTAACACTTTTCTAGGTCTGTACAAGTCTACTAATCTCACACTTGACGAACTGCAAAATAGAATTAAAACTAAAATAGGTTTTGAAAGACAAAGGTGTGCATATTTTGTTGCATTATTTTATCCTCTTTATCAAGCTTACGAAGCCATGTTGAAAAGGAAACAACAGATTGATTTTAGTGATATGATTAATACAGCTGTACACTATCTTGAACGAAACAAATATATACACCAATATAAGTATCTCATTATTGATGAGTTTCAAGATATTTCTACGGGAAGATACAAATTGGTAAACGCTTTTAAAAAGCAAAAAGATAATGTTAAACTTTTTGCTGTTGGAGATGACTGGCAATCAATATATCGCTTTACAGGTAGTGATATTAGCTTGTTCAATAAATTTGATGAGTATTTTGGATTTACTCACACCTCAAAAATAGAAACTACTTACAGATTTGGTTTACCAATGATTGATATTTCTGGGAAGTTTGTTATGAAAAATCCAGCTCAAATTGCAAAAAACCTTAGGAATAAGATGGAAACTCAGTCAGATATGGAGATATTTTATACCTTTTCTGATGATAATGATGATACCGAAGCTTTAGAAGAGGCAATCAATAAAGTGATTCAATCTCAGATTTCAAGTAAGAGCAGTGAACCAACTGAGAGAGAGTTGGAACAGATTTTATCAAGGAAATATTATTTATTAGGAAGATATAACCATGATTTTAATAGGATTAAGGTTGAACAAAATAAGTTTAAAGTAATCAGAGAGAATACCTTAGAGTATAGCTATAGCGAGGCACTAAAAATTGAATTGGAGTTTTTTACAGCACATAGGTCAAAAGGTTTAGAAGCAGAATATGTATTTGTATTAAATTGTAATTCAGGAAGACTCGGATTTCCGTCTGAAATGTACGACGACCCAGTATTGCTGCTTTTATTAGGTGATTCTGAAACATATCCTAACAGTGAAGAAAGAAGGCTATTCTATGTGGCATTAACTAGGGCAAAAGTAAAAGCTTCTTTAATTGCGAATAAAAAGTTTGCTTCAAAATTTATACTTGAACTTGAAAGCACCCTTGAGAAAAAAACAGATAAAACAAAAAAGTGCCCACGATGCTTGTCAGGTGACTTGATTTTAATTACTGGTAAGCAGTCTGTCTTTTGGGGCTGCTCGAACTTTCCAATTTATGGATGTGAATATAAAAAATGGCTTACTAATGCCCAAATAAAAATGCTTAAAAACTAATAATCTCAATGAATTTAAATGAAACAAAGTTTGCTTTTAATCAGGCGTTAAGGGTTATGCTTGAGAATGATAGGTCCTTGTTAGAAAGAAATCTATCCGAAAGAAGTATCGCTCATAGATTGGGCGTTTATTTGAATGAAACATTTCCATTATTTAATATTGATTGTGAATACAATGGAGATGTTGACAGCGAAGGGCTTAGAAAAATTCTCAATATTCCTCGAGAGATAATGGAAGAATTAGCTGTAAGGAGTATTAATGATAATGATACATATAATATTTTCCCGGACATAATTGTTCATGAGAGAGAAACAAACGAAAGAAATCATTTAGTGATTGAGATAAAAAAGACTAATTCTTATCAAAAACTAAGGGAATATGATTTAATTAAATTGAAAGAGTTTACAAATCAATATCGATATAATTTAGGAATATATCTGGAGCTTGGTACTGGTAGGGCTACTGGAGCTTTTGAAGTCTTATATTTTCAGAATGGAGAACAGAAAGAGGAGGAACAGCTTTTAGATTTCTGATAAAAAATACATAATCGATTAATTAACTTTTTATTACTTTAGATATTTAAAGAACTACCATCAAAACTATTAATCATAGAAATCAAGACAAATTTGGAAACATTAGATATTTTAACTCCAAAAGAAACCCCCAAACTTACAAACCATGACATTTTGTTTGGAAAACCTATTGCTCCAAACCAGAGATTAGGAATTTTGAGTGATGATGAATTCGAGGATATTGTAACTGAGTGGATTTTTGAATACTTAAAATCAAAATATACAAGTATTAGGAGATGTGGGGGAGCTGGAGATAAAGGCAGAGATATAATTGCCTGGATTGACGAAAGAGGTGGAAAGTGGGATAACTATCAATGTAAACATTATGGAAGTAAATTAACTCCTACTAATTTTTATGTAGAACTGGGAAAGTTATGTTACTACTCTAAAAAGGGAGACTATACTATTCCTGAAAAATACTATATTGTTAGCAGGAATGGAGTTGGGACCACATTGGGAGATATGATTGATAATCCTGAAAGTTTAAAGATAGCATTGATAAAGAACTGGAAAGAGTATGTTGAAAAAAAGATTACCTCCAAAGAGAATATTAAATTAGAGGGAGAACTAAAAAAGTATGTTGAAAGTTTTGATTTTAGTATTATTGATACGATTGAACCTCATGAGTTTATCGAACAATTTAAAGAAACAAGTTTTTACTGGTATCGGTTCGGAGGTCAAATTCAGAAATATAGAAATCAAACTATAGTTCCTGAGATTATTGATTCAGAAGCTGAAATGAGATACATACAACAGCTTCTTATGGCCTACAGTGATGTTGCTAATGTAAATATTACTTCTGTTGAGGAGCTTGCTCAATTTATTCCTTATAAAAGTCATTTTGATATGCAAAGAACAAACTTCTATTCGATTGAAACATTAAAGGAGTTTGAAAGAGACAATTTGCCACCAGATTCAACAGCTTTTGAATCCTTTAAAAATGAAGTACTGACAGCTGTTTTTACTAAATATTTAAATAATTATAATAATTCATTTGAGAGGTTACAGTCTGTACTAGAGCATAGTAGTTTATTGACGCTAGCATCCAATCCTTTATCTGTTACATTAAATGTCATGGATAAACATGGAATTTGTCATCACTTAGTTAATGAAAATAAGTTATCGTGGAAATTGTAAATAATATTTTTGAAAAGGAAGGTGGAAATGTTTTTAATACACCATTGGAAATTGGACTTCGAGCACTTTTTATATTGGATGCAATGAGCCCAAAGGATTATGACTTAAATACATTAGTAATATTTGACTATTTTCTTTTGAATTCAGGTGACTTTCCCAATGGTCCTAAAAGTATACATCCAGGTACTCCACATCGCGGAGCGCAATTAATCATTAAGCCAATGGTAATGCAAGATGGCTTAAACCTAATGACTAGTAAAGAGCTGATAAATATTAATTTTGGTATAAACGGTATAACATATAGCTCAAATGCTTTAACTAATAAATTTCTTGAATTTATTGATAGTGAGTATTCTAAAAGTCTAAAGCTTATATGCAATTGGATGAAAGAAGAATTTGGAAATTATGATATGACCAAATTACAACTTTTTGTTAAAAACAATATTCCTGATTGGGGAAGTGAGTTTATTTATGAATCATTAATAAGAGAAAATGTATAAATATAGATTTTACATTGAGAAAATTTCTGTTCAAGGAAGTAGCAAACGAAATGCAGAATTAACATTTGAGAGGGGGGTAAATATTATAAGTGGTTCCTCAGACACTGGTAAATCATATATCTTTAAATGTATTGATTATATGTTTGGGGCAGAGACCTTACCTAAAGATATTCCAGAGTCTCGAGGTTATACGGATATTTATATGCAAATAAAGACTTTTGAAGGAAAGGTGTTTACCTTACATCGAAGTTTAAAGAATATCTCCAATATTACTGTATCTGAGACAGTGATAGAGCATTTTTTAACTGCGGAAAAGCTGGTTTTGGGTACTAAAAATAATACTAGGGATGGAAATAATATATCGGAGTTTCTATTAAATCTTATTAATGTAGGAAATGTTTTGCTTAGAGTTAATAGCAACAACAAGACTAAAATGCTTAGTTTTAGGCAGATTGCTCAACTTACTATGGTGGATGAATCTAGGATTATCACTGAAGGGTCACCAGTCTATTTCTCAATGCATAATTATTATGATTTTACATTTGAAAAATCTGTTTTTAAATATATACTAACAGGAAATTCTGATAATGAATTAGTTGAAATTGAAGAGCCTAAAGTATTTCAAGGCCGAATAAAAGGAAAGCTGGAAGTAATTAGTACATTATTAGAACTTAAAAATGAAACGATTACTAAGCTAGTTGCAGATTCTAATACTATTTCATCAGGAGAACTACAGAAAAGACTGAATGATTTGCTTATTAAATTACAGGAGTCATCAGCAAAACTCAATGAGCTAACATCCTCAAGGAAAGAGTTATTTGAGCGTTTGAATACTTTGAAATCTGATAATCTTCGTTATTCAGAGCTGAATAAAAGGTTTAATTTATTAGTTGAACATTACCAAAATGACCTAAGACGATTAGAATTCATCTCGGAAGGAGAATATGTGTTTTCTCAGCTTGTCAGTACTTCATGCCCTGTTTGTGGAAATAGCTTTAATGAAAATCATATCAATTGTTTAAGTGATAAAAAAAAGGTCTCTTTTGCGTATTCAGTGGAGATGGAAAAGAGAAAAGTAAGTCTTAAGTTAAATGACCTTAAGCAAACTATCTCTGTAACGGAGCAGTCAATATTGAGGAATCGAGATGACATTAAGTTATTACAAATGGCAATTGATGAACTTAATCGTGATTTACATAATAATCTTTTACCAACCCAGAATAGATTTCAAGTGGATATTGATTTTCTATATCACCTAAGGGAAAGAGAGAATAAAATTGTTGCTTTAAATGAAGAAGTTTTATCATTAACTAGTCAGAGAAATAATTTTGAAAAAGAGCTTTTAAGCAGAACAATTACTAATATAACAGGTGTTGATATTGAGAACGAGGCATTAAGCAAATTTGTTTTGAATATCCAAGATATACTTAAGGAGTGGAATTATGAGAATGTGAACTTTGTAACATTTAATGAGGCTCATAAAGTTTATGATATCGAGATTTCAGGCCGTGCTAGAAGTAGTCATGGCAAAGGTGTTAGAGCTGTTGTTTATTCTGCCTTTATTTTGGGCCTCCTTGATTACTGTATTACTAACAACAAAAGACATCCGGGATTTGTTATCCTAGATTCACCACTTACTACCTATCATTCCACTCAATTAAGAGAGGATGGAGATGAGGTTAGTAGAGACTTACAAAATGGTTTCTTTACATATTTATCTAATATTGCCAATGATAGGCAAATTATTGTTTTTGATAATAAAACTCCTGCACCAAGTCTTTCGAAGAAGTTTAATTATGTGGAATTTTCAAAATTTGATTCAAATCTAAGAAAAGGATTCTTTTAAAAATCAGCCCCCTCATTCAAGTAAATTACTGATGTAGCTTTAGTCGGTGGTGGAAGCTATCCACAGCCAGGTGAGATTTCCCTTGCCCATAACGGTGTATTGTTTCTTGATGAAATGCCCGAATTTAAAAGAACAGTCCTGGAAGTGATGAGACAGCCTCTGGAAGACCGTGAAGTGACGATTTCAAGAGCCAGATTTACTGTGAATTATCCTGCAAGCTTTATGCTGGTAGCCTCTATGAATCCCAGCCCAAGCGGATTCTTTCCCGATGATCCTAACAACACCTCATCTGTTTATGAAATGCAGCGGTATATGAATAAGCTTTCAGGACCGCTTTTGGACAGGATTGATATTCATATTGAAGTACAGAAAGTAGAGTTTGAACAGCTTTCTGAAAAAAGAAAAGGAGAAAAAAGTAAGGACATCAGAAATCGTGTACTGAAAGCCAGAGATATTCAGAATAAAAGATACCAAAACCTCAATATCAGTAGTAATGCGCAAATAGGACCTAAAGAAATTGAGGCCTTTTGTGAATTGGATGAAACCTCTTTCGGACTCATCAAATTAGCGATGGAAAAACTTAATCTTTCGGCAAGAGCTTATGACAGAATTCTGAAAGTTGCCCGAACAATCGCTGACCTTGAGGAATCTGAGAATATCCTGTCCCATCATATTTCAGAAGCCATACAGTATAGAAGTCTGGATCGTGAATTCTGGAATGGATGATCATTCTGTACATGTATTTATGAAGAAAGAAACAAAGGTAGTAACGCTTTTTTAAATCATAACAGATTATAATTCAGTCTTTTTGTTATTTCATTTCTTTTACAATATCAATTTCAGGATGTGGTAGATGATAGTAATTATGTAACGCATAGGTTGATTTATTATGTTAAGTTTGATTACCAAATCATTAAAAATATTGCATTATGAAAATAAAATATTTAAATACAGAATAGTAGTCATCTTAGCTTCAAAAGAATAGGTCAAACTTGTTCTTCCATCTTTTCGATTGAAATATATAACTTTTAAACGTTGTTTGCGCTCGGCTCATGGAGCTGGTCGTTTCAAGCTTCTGTATCATTCGGTTTTTCCAAAACTATAATAAAACACATTTAGTAACTACACTGTGGCTATCTCGTATGCCCTTTTATTTCTGCTTTGATAGTTTAAAACGAAACTTACTGATGATAGAAGCTCACGATTACAAAATTTTTAACCAAATTACATTATTACTATGTCGAACATAATTCCCTCATTAGAAGCTTTATCAATAGGTACAGCTGTATTACTGTCATCTGAAGACAGAGAAAAACTTTTAAACGGATTCAATAAAACCGACTGGGACTATGATCATGAAGAAACATTAGAGTCTCTTTTCCGAAAACACGCACTCCTTCACCCCAATAAAACAGCCGTTGTTTTTCAGGATCAGGAAATTACGTACAGTGATTTAGATCAGAGAAGTAATCAGGTTGCCAATCTATTATTGAGCCGGGGAATCCAAGAAGGAAAATATGTTCCTGTCTGGCTGGATCGTTCTTTAGAATGGATTGTTGCTGTTCTTGGTGTGATCAAAACAGGTGCAGCATATGCTCCTATAGACCCCGCTTATCCTGCTAAAAGAGTAGAATTTATTCTTTCAGATACCGCTGCTGATATGATCATTACCAATCAAAATCTTTTAAACCTTCTACCCGAAAATGAAAGAACAAAAGTTTTTGATCTGAGCAATATGGAAAATCTTAATCATTTACCTTCAGATAATCTGGAAATTAAAATTCACCAGAAGAGCCTGGCATATACAATTTATACTTCAGGATCTACCGGAAAACCGAAAGGAGTAATGGTAAGTCATCATGCTATTCAGCATTTGGTAACCTGGCATAACCATTATTTTCATGTTGATCACAGCTCAAAACTGACTCTTGTAGCAGGACTGGCATTTGATATATCTGTATGGGAAATCTGGTCGGCTCTTACTTCCGGTGCCACCCTTTTTATAGCAGATAATGAAGATAGAACAGATGCGCATGCATTGGTAGATTATTATAGGAGAAATCAGATTACACACGGTTTTGTACCTGCTGTTTTGGCTCCCCCGGTCGTTCATTGTACCCGGAATTATAATGATCTGAAATTGAAATATCTCTTTACCGGAGGTGAAAAACTGAAACCTGTGCTTACTACGGAATTAAGCTACGAACTGATAGATTATTACGGACCTACGGAATGTACTGTATTTACAACATTTAAAAAAGTAAAAGATATCAATGGAGAATATGTCTCCTCAATAGGGAAGCCTATTGCCAATGCAAAAGCCTATATTTTAGGTGAGAATAATCAACTGCTGCCCGTAGGAGCTGTGGGAGAACTATGTATCGGTGGAAATGTTTTAGCAGATGGATATCTTAATAATAAAGGACTTACAGATTCTAAATTTATTGCTAATCCATTCAGGGAAACAGAAAAATTGTATCGCACCGGAGATCTGGCCAAATGGAAACCGGACGGCGATATTGAATTTCTGGGAAGAATAGATAATCAGGTGAAAATTCGTGGATTCCGTGTTGAATTAGGAGAAATAGAACGTACTATGATTCAGCAGCAAGAGATCAAAGAAGCCGTAGTCATTAGCAGAGATGCGGAAGGAAGTAGTAAATATCTGATTGCTTTTATCGTTTCAAAACCTGAAACTGAGAAAGATATTTCATCAGTTAGGAATGCATTGAAAGAAGAGCTTCCAGGTTATATGATTCCTGCCCAGATTATTTTTATAGATAAAATTCCGTTAACGGCAAATGGTAAAACAGATACTCAAGCTTTAAAAGATCTTGCAGATAAAGAGGCAAAAGAATTGATTTCATTGGAGCCGCCAACTAATGAGACAGAACGGATTGTTGTTGATGTCTGGTCTTCAGTATTGGAACGTCCAGTTATTAATATTACAGATAATTTCTTTGATATTGGTGGTAACTCCCTGTTGGTAGCAACCGTTGCCGTGGCATTACAAAGAAAGCTGGATATGAAAGTATATCTGCGGGATATGTATCAGTTTCCGGTATTGCAGGAGCTTTCGGAAGCTCTTATAACCAGATCCAGAGAAACAAGAGAAGCTGTTCCAATGGAAGATGTAGAGCCTTATGTTGCCTTACAGAAAGATGTTTATCTCGCTCCCGGAACTGTTTTTGCAGGTGGATTTGATCCTAAACAAGTAGAAAATCCAACCACAATATTTTTAACAGGAGTTACCGGATTTGTAGGAATTCACCTTTTGCAGGAGCTTCTGGATACTACAAATGCTGATATTTACTGCCTTGTAAGAGCTCAGGATCCATTTCATGCAATGGAAAAGATAGACAGATGCTTTAAACAATATCACATTCCTCAAAAAGAAGAACAGAAATCGAGAATTCTTCCGATCATTGGAGATCTGGCATTGCCTGCATTGGGATTGCCCGATGAAATATTCACAAAACTGGCAAAACAAACCGATCTGATTTACCATTCCGGAAGTTCAGTAAATTTCATTGAACCTTATTCTTACATGAAAGCTCCAAATGTAGAGGGATTAAGAGAAATAATCAAATTGGCAGGGGCAGAAAGGACGAAATGCCTTGCTTTATTATCCACCATTTCGGTATACAGCTGGGGACACGTGTTTACTGGAAAAACACTGATGATGGAGTCCGACGATATTGAACAGAACTTAATGTCAGTAAGCAAAGACATTGGCTATGTAAGAAGCAAATGGGTAATGGAAGCAGTAGCAGATCTGGCCGCAAAAGAAGGGCTGCCATTGATTACTTATCGTCTTGGATATGCCATGTGCCACAGCGAAACAGGAGCAAGTGCCTCCTATCAATGGTGGTCCGGATTGGTGAAAAACTGTATAGAATTCAAATCTTATCCAGCATTGACTGAGCTTAGAGAAGGTCTTATCACAGTAGATTATATGACGAAATCTATGGCTCATATCACCAAAAATAAAGAGGCGATAGGAAAAAAATTCAACCTGATTGCCCGCCCGGAAACCAATCTTACGCTGGAAGGATTTTTCGAACTTATGAAAAAGTATTATCCTTTTACCCTGAAAGATCTTCCTTATAAAGAATGGAGAAAACAGTGGGAAGATGACAGTAAAAATCGTTTGTATCCGCTGACGAGTCTTTTCAGAGACAATATGCATGAAGGTTTATCTACCGTTGAGCTTTATCAGAATACCTACATATGGGATTGTTCCAACGTGATTCAGTTCCTGGAAGGCTCGGATATTCAGGAACCTGTATTTGATAAAAAAGTACTGGATTCCTATTTGACATACCTTGGAATTCCGGTTGAATAATATTTGATCATTGAAAGAGCCCGAACAGATTCTGCTTGGGCTTTTTAATTTTTATTGAATACATACGTCAAGTTTTGTCGTAATGCCGAATGATATTTGTGCCAAGGGAAAAAAGAGAGATTGTTTCTCAGTTTTTTTAATTACCGAAAAGCAAAGAATAATAAATGAGTAACATAATTGTTTTGTCTAAAGATTTTGCAGCCAATGAAAGTGCTGTGGTAGATATTAAATCCTGGGGGTTTATAAATCCATTGTGGGCTCTTATATTTCAAAATAAAACCGGACAGTCTGCAAAATTTCTCTGGCAGGGAGATATAATCCATACTATAGAGAAGGCTGGATATTTTAAAGAAATAACCAATGATTTAGGAGTGAAAGTGAGTCATTATGATGGGTTCATAACAGTTACCAATGGAGGGGGAAATCAACACCTGGAAGGAGAATTAAAAATATAAGAAGACTATAATCTATTCCCGGAATCATGATAATTTTATAATTAAAAAGGTCAGACAATATTGATGAATGCTGACCTTATTTTTAACGTAGATTAATTCACGGTTACTTTAATCACATTCTGAGTGGCTGGAACCGGATATTGAGTTCCGACTTTAGAAATAACCATATTTTCACTTTGTGGAGTTCCTCCAAATAACGCCTGGTGATTTCCTGCCCCCGGATACTGATCAACACCTGTACCTGAATCAAAAAGCATTGTTTTTGAAGTGAAATCACCTTTGGTATTCGCATCAATATTCTTTTCATTAGCATAAAACCAGTCATTGGAAAATCCGAACATTGTTGCATAAGCTATTTTATCTCCAGGATCTGCATTGAAATTTGTTGTCACTTTATTTCCCGGTGTTACCGGAGCATTACCTGCAATGTAAACCCCTTTTACATTCGGTAAAGATTTCAGGCTGTTTTGAAGTTTCGTTACATTTCCGAACTGTGCAATGTCTTTTAATCCCATTCCGCTGTCTGTTTTTCCCAATTCATAAATAGGATTTTTATCACCACGGTAAATGACTACCAATGTAGGAGAAAGCCCTGTCATAATGCCTGTATTGGCATTCAGCTTGGTCATCATTTTACTGATATTCCCCATTTGAGCAATATCCGTAATTTCTGGATTTGAGAGTGCATTAGGTGTAAAAAACGGGGCATTATTTAGCAATTGAGAACCGTTATAGTTTGATACGGCCCATACTCCGGGAGAAAAAGGAGTTTCGTTGGCAGTTCCTGCAGACGTATTGGTAATAGTAAGGGTGAATTCTGAAGTTACATCATTGTAAGCCAGACTGAGTTTCATAAGCTGAGATGCGTTTACATTGGGAACCTGCATGATGGGTTTGCTTTCTGCCTGCCCAGACGTATTATCTTTGGTTCCGTTGTCCCATAATAATACACTGGAAGAAACGTCTCCTGTTATCGCATTTCCATTGGAATCAAACAACTTAATTCCCGGCTGTTGCGAAGCAAAAAACCAGTCTTTTGAAGCTCCATACATTGTTGTAAACATCAGGGCCTGCGTTTTTCCTGCATTGAATTTAAAAGAAACAGATTGTCCGGGCATAATGATGGGAGGCGTCCCGGTTCCCTGGAAACTTCCGCTTTGTACAAAATCCTTAAGAGTTACAACGTTTTCTACAGTGATTGTCCGTTGAAAAGACATATTCATCATACCGTCATCCGAATCATTGCATGAAGAAAGTATAAATGCAGCTGAAGTAACGGCTGCTAAAACTGTGGTTCTGAAAATAGACTTGTTCATAAAGTATTTTTTATAGTTATAAATGATATCTGTAACTATAGTCGGCGACTTTTGGAAACCCTGACAAAAAAATATTTTTTTTAATAAATGATACGTCAAGTTTTGTCGTTGTACAGGGCGATATTTGCTTCAGACAAAAGGAAATATGGCCATATCAGTTGTTGTCTGAAAATAAATCAATAATCAAAAAATAGTAAGAAAATGAAATTTACGAACGATTTTTTCGCGCTTACTTCAACCGATCCAGCAGATAATTTGGTGCAGTTGGTAGATAGTGAATCTTTAGAAAATGTAAACTACCAAAAAGTGACTCATTGGTATCATGAAGCAAATCCGGTAGCTATGACTGACGCTCTATGTGACGGTGTTATTTACCGAAAAAGAAAAGGCGAGTATTATGCTTTAACGAGTTTCCTGGCAGGAAAACCTATTAATATTGAGCTTTTTGGAGCAAAAGGAGATTCTACAACAGATGACACGCAGGCATTTTTGAAAGCTGCAGATTTTGTAAACAGACTTTATGACTTTGTGTCTCTGAATCCTAATGACCCAAAAGAACAGTATTCTCTCGAATTGCAATCCGTTACTTTGGTTGGAAACAGTCCTATTGGATATAAAATTACTGATACTGTTTTATTTAAAAAGCCGGTAAACTTTATTGTAGATAAAATATTCTACAGAGGAGCAAATAATAAGGTAGCACTTATTTTTCAGAATAGTTTTAAAAATACCATTACCACCAATATTTCGGGAACACCTGGAACAAATGTCTCTTCAGATGATTATATAGGAATTTTACTTCAGGGCTCACAGCACAGTAAAATGTATCTGGGATCTTCTTTCTTTACAAAAGGAATTGTTTGTGATGCTAATGATTCTCCTGGGCTATTTCCCGGTTTTGCGTGGAACGAAATTCAATTAAAATCAATGCAGTCTAATCTTGATGCATTTGTCATCAGAAATACAAATAAAGGCTGGGCCAATGTAAACCGTGTTATTGGCGGTGAATTTGGATCTTTTACGGGATTGCTTGATGCCAACACTGTTACCCGTAGAAGAACATTTGTGAAATTTGAAAAAGACAGTATTTCTCAGGGTTGTAATTCCTGGCTTTTCCTTAATCAGGCATTTGAATGGGGTCTTGATATTGAGCCTTGGGAAACACTGTGCTTTGATTTTTCAGCTGCTCCATGCTTTGGAATCTCTATTTCAGAACCAAGAATTGAAATTAAAAAAGGAGAAAGAATAGGTATTTTCCATAGAGGATCTGAGTTCAATTTTAATTCAAACCAACTCCATTACCTTACTTATTTTACAGATCAGAATGGCATCAAATATGTAGGAGAAAAACCAATTGTCTTATTGGATGAAGATTTAAGCGGAGATTTAAAAACCAATGGTTCTGACAGCCATTTTTATGTAAAGAATCTGGAACCATTTAATGAATTTTCAGGATTATTTCCAAATGCAGATTATGATAATCAATTCTGTCAGGTTTTTAAAATTAATGATCATAATACCAACTTATGGGTACAATGGCATCGTTATGCACAGTTTGTTCTTTTTGATAAGGATAGAAATATTATAACCAATAGTGCTCTGCTGCAATCTCAGATAGACTTGCTTGATTTCAGACCACAGGATTATTGGATTGCTCCGGGAATCACTTCAGATATAAAAATAATTAAAGTTGGGGCTGAAGATGAAGGAGATTATGTCAATAATATGTCATTCATTCAGGATGCAAAATATGTAGGAATTATTCAGAGACCCTATGAAAATGCAAGATTGAAAGTAATGATCAACAGAGCCGACAGAGGAAAAGTTGAAAAGGTAAAATTCCTTGCAATTCCTGAAGAAACATATTCAGCATTGAATGATCTTTCAGCTTCAGCTATGATTGGATTCAATTTCAGCACTGGTGAGAAATTCTATAATTTTAATACACATAAAACTTCAGTAGTTAAAGAATCGGGAGTTGGAAGTGTGCTGTCAGGATATACTGTAGACGCTGTTGCAGGATCAAGAATGTTTACAATAAAGACCGGAGATATAAATAAACTGTCTCTTGGAACAATTTTTTACATCAATACTGCCGGAGGTACCGTTCGTTTTAAAATTGCAGCAAAAACAGGAAATGCGATAACGGCTAATATTCCATCTCATATTACTGTGAATGATGCGGATATTACTTTCCCAATCTGTACTTATGATACCTATTAAAATAATAGATTAAGTAATATAAAATATAAGAGCCCAGGATTTCCTGGGCTCTTTTTTATATTCCCTTTTTCCCATCCAAAATCATCTGGATCATTTTTATTTTTCTATTTTCCCTTGTTTCAGGTTTCTTGGCTTCCTCAATCCAGCGGATGTATTCTTTTTTGTGGGTGTAGCTCATCTTGTCAAATAAAGTCTTTGCTTCAGGATTTTCATTAAAAACAGAAACAATATCTTCTGCAATCTCAATCATTCTCTCTTCTTTGTCCTCGGTAAGCGAAACGGAAACCTCATCTCCGAAGGTTTTCCCAAGCTGTTTCCTGACCTCCTGTGTAAGTCCTAAAATATGATAGTCAGATTTCATTTTAGCAAGGCTTCCACGATATTTCACATTGCCATCAAATAGAGCGTTAATCTTTACCTGTCCCTTTTTATTAAACAGTTCTTCTGTAGAAAAAGGAAATTCTACAAACGCAGCATTCATCTCTCCGTTTTGCTGAATAATAGCAGAAAATTTGATTGTTTGAGGATCCATAATGAAAGATTTTAATAGTCAAAAATAAAAAAACCGTGAAAGTAAATTTCACGGTTTTAAAAATAAATCAATTAAGATTATTTTTTATTGATTTTCTTAGGTGTTGTTGTAGTACCTGAGTTTTTAGTTTTTGTATCAGCTGGAGTGTTTTCTCCTCTTACAAGCTTCAATTCGTCAACAATTCTTCTTGCACCAGCAAACTTATCAATTGTCCAAAGAACGAAACGAACGTCTACGTTGATTGTTTTCTGCCATTCCTGCTCGAATACAATATCACCGCTTAATGCCTCACTGTTACCATCGAAAGCAATACCGATAAGGTTTCCGTCTCCATCAATTACTGGAGAACCAGAGTTACCTCCTGTAATATCATTGTTAGAAAGGAAGTTTACAGGCATATAACCTGCTGCATCAGCATACTGTCCGAAATCTTTAAGGTTATAAAGATCAATCACTCTTTGAGGAAGATCAAACTCTTCATCACCTTTCTTGTATTTTCCAACAAGACCAGTCATGTCTGTATAATAGTTATCAGTAACACCGAAATAGTTTCTGTCATTTCTGATAGGTAATTTATCTACAGTACCATAAGTTAATCTCATGGTAGAGTTAGCATCCGGGTAGAATTTTTTCTCAGGCATAGCTTTCATTAATCCCGCTAAGAACATACGGTTCTTTTTAGCAAAATTATCATCTACCTGAACAAATCTTTCAGTGCTTATTTTTTGATCAGCAACGATACCGTTTGCTGTTTTCCAAAGCGGATCAGCATCAAGCTTCAATGCATCCGGATTCAATAAGAAATTCGTTGCAGAAGTTTTGTTAGCAAAGATTGAAGAATAAGCCAAGTTAGAAATTGTTTTAGCATCTAATCCTAAAATAGTAGCAGAAGCAATTTCTTTATTGGTAACTCTCGTTTGGTATAGGTTTACCATAGAAGAAAGCATTTCGCCTTCTAAAGATGGATTGAAGTTTTCATAAGCAGCTTTGATCGCAGCTTCTGTTTTAGCTTTCATTGCCAGTCTTCCCTGCATATCCTGAGCAGAATAAGTCTTCAATACAGAACCTACCTGAAGGGCAAGAGAGATGTATTTTGCATTTCTTGAGAATTGTGAAGCATAGTTTCTTTCCACATTTCTTTCAGAAGTCTGCTTATAGTACATTCCAATATCTTCTAAAATACCATCATAAGCTTCATTTCCAGAGGTCATAGACCATTTTCTGAAGATGTCCTCAGTTTTTTGCTTGTCTGCAATTGTTCCGTTTTTATCTACGGCATCAATAGTACCTTGTCTGTTTTTCCAGTAATTAGCTACTGAAGCATATTGAGAAGCATAGTTAAGCTGAGTTGCTTTATCCTTATCCATGTACTTTTTCATAACATCCATGGCAAGTTTAGAAGCCTCAACCCAAGCCGGGTAATCTTTAGTTACCATTTGCTGAATTCCGTAAGAAGTCAGGTAACGGTTTGTTCTTCCAGGGTAACCTAAGATCATTGAGAAATCACCAGGCTTAATTCCCTTAAGAGAAACCGGAAGGAAATGTTTAGGCTTCAAAGGAGTGTTGCTTGGAGAATATTCAGCAGGGTTTCCTGCAGCATCAGCATATACTCTGAAAACCGTAAAATCAGCAGTATGTCTTGGCCATTCCCAGTTATCCGTATCTCCTCCGAATTTTCCTAATGAAGAAGGTGGAGCACCTACTAATCTGATATCTTTATAGTCCTGATATACAAAATAGTAGAATTCATTTCCATTGAAGAAATCTCTTACCACTACAGTATATTTTCCGTTTTCAGAGTTTTCTGTCTGGATGGCTTTTGTTTCAGCATCAATAACAGCTTTTCTCTCTGCTCCGGTCATATTGTTGTTTAGCTTAGAAGTGATTCTCTGCGTAGCATCGTCCATTCTCACTAAAAATCTTACATAAAGATCTTTTGCATTGAATTCGTCTTTCTGTTTCATTGCCCAGAAACCGTTCTTCAAATAATCTTTTTCTGGTGTAGAAGCCGCAGCAACAGCACCGTAACCACAGTGGTGGTTCGTAAAAATAAGTCCTTTATCAGAAACAATTTCACCTGTACAGAAACCACCGAAACTTACGATAGCATCTTTTAAGCTTGAATTGTTTACAGAATAAATTTCTTCAGGCGTAAGGTGCAGACCCTCTTTTTGCATATCAACACCGTTAAGTCTTTTGATGAGCATTAGCAGCCACATCCCCTCATCCGCCCTCATCTGAGCAAAGCCCAGTAAGAAAGTGAATAGTAGAAATAGTCTTTTCATTTTATAAAATAATTTTTGTGTCGCTAATTTACTAATTTTTACGAGATTCTGTCCCGGATTGGTATGAAAATGGGATGATAGTCTGCATGAAAAAGATGCTCTTATCAATTTTTGCAGTTTTACTTTTAGGACTTGTTGTGAATTGTTCCGCAATGCCGGATAAAAATCCTTCCCTTCAAAGGCAGTGGATGCTGGTTTCCTTCGATGGTTTTTCAAAAGAGCAGCTCATTGCGAATAAAGCAGAAATTAATCTGACAGCCAGTATCGTTGACGGTAAAATTCAGGGGAATGCCTATATGGGATGCAACCAAATATCTTTTGTATCTGAATTTAAAAAAGGAGGAAAAGTGAAAATTTCAAATGGAATAAGTACTATGAAAGCATGTCAGGATATGAATCTTGAAACCTCTTTTCAGAAGAAGTTTGAAACGATGACAAAATATTCGGTAGAAGGGCATTTCCTTACCTTAAATGATGGTAATGGAAATTCAATGAAATTTGTAGCAGCTGATTGGGATTAATTATGCATTCATACAATATAAATAAAAGTCCGCTGCAAAGCGGACTTCTTGGTTTGAAAAATCTAGTTTGGTTATCAGCTTTTTGAGGTTATTAGCCTTTGAGAGTCATTAGTTTTTTGGAATTGTTTTTTTTATTTCTTCCAGGGTTGCTGTATTAGGCAGCCCGGTAACTGTCATTTTTGTGTTCCTAGAATTTATAGTATTATGATATGCCTGTCTGTTGGGGATTGTTTTTTTTATTTCTTCAAGACTTGCTGTGTTGGGAAGTAATTTTCCCGAATTGTCAGCTGCCTTTGGTTTGGATTCCTGTTTTTTAACGGCAAGGCCATGATCAGAAGGTAATCCTGTATTTACAGTTTTCTTTTCGTCTCTTTCCTTTGCTTCCTGCATTAGGATCGCCTGTTGTTCTTTGGCCTGTTTTACAACCAGTGCCTGATCTTCCATCGGAACAGCCTGCTTATTTTCTTGAGCATAAATAATAGTGCTTAAAAATAATAACGGGATAATATATGCTATTTTCATGACGGTTTATTTTATGTTGACTAATACTTGAATTTTTCCGATCTCTTTTTGGTCATAATCCTGAAGTGCTTTTCCGATTACTTGTCCTATTCTTACCTTTTTGATATCCGCTTTCATGGCAACACCTGCTTTGGATGAAGTTACCAAAAGGTCTCCTCGTTTTATTTTTCCGTTCTCAAGACATACTTTGGTAGGAATTACCCCAATGACACCCATGGGGGCTTTATCGGAAATATCAGTGTCAATATGTTCTTCCGTAAGTAATACACCGGGTTTGGTAGCGTATACACCTGCAACAAGACTGGAATAAGGTGTTGAAGATTTTTCAACAGTTCTGTCTGCGGTGGTTGAGATGACCAGAATATCACCGGGCTCATACTGAGAAATACTTCCGTTTACATCAAAGACTTCTGCAACGTCAGCACCACTGTTTTGCGTTCCTCCGTTAAAAAATCCACGTCCGGCTGAATTGATTCTTGCCACATTCACCGTGCCCGGATTTCCGGATTTAAATAGAGCGATAGAACCGGTGCTGTGAGTTTCTACTGTAAGGGGCGGGTTGGTATTAGAAGTATTGAAATTAACAAATCTTGCAGCCCGGCCATTACCGAAATTAGGAACCCAGGCAAAAATGGCATTTCCTGTTCCATCTGCCGTTGTTTCTACTCCGTCTCCGGTATTCGAGGCATTGGCGGTAATCCCATTTCCATTTCCATCTGCAATAGCGACTAATGCTGGTCCATTTCCGGCAGGGTTGGAAGCGTGGAACAGACCTGCATACCCTCCGGTTCCTGAAGATATCGCATAGATTCCTGCAGTACCGAAATTAGCAAACTGTGAATTTACTTCAGCTTTTATAGCTGGGGAAGTTCCTGTAGTTCGGTCTACTTTAAAATTCCCTGCAATACCGTTTCCAACTGTGGTTGATGTTATAACATCACTGGTATTATTATCATTGAATATTTCAAATCTTGCGGCACGTCCGGTAGCAAAAGAAGGAACCCATGCATAAAGCGCATTTCCGGCTCCATCAATGTTGGTTTCCACTCCGTTACCATCTTTTCCTGCATTGGCAGTAATGGCGTTACCGTTACCATCTGTCAGGGCAATCAATGAAGCTCCGTTTCCGGCAGGATTGGAAGCGTAGAATAATCCTGCACGTCCTCCTGTTCCTGAAGAAATTCCAAAAATACCTGCTGCACCAAAGTTTCCGAAAATAGTATTTACTTCCCCTCTTACTGCTGCACCGACACTATTGGTGTTGTCAACTAGAAAAGAGGCTGCATTTCCCTGTGTGTTGTCCGGAATGTTTCCGTTTCCATTCGTTTCTACCTCAAAAGTATTTCCTGTAGTATTCGTTTGGTTAAAATTTTCAAATCGTCCGGCACGGCCTGTACTGTTATTTAAACCTACTTGCCCATAAACACCTATACCGGTTCCGGATGTATTGGTAGCAACAAATCCTCTTACTCCATATCCTCCTCCGTCATTGCGGCCTACTACAGCTCCGGCAATATCACTGGTTGTTCTACCAACGATGGCTTCACCAGCTCCGGTGTTATCACCAACAATACCTGCAGAAGACTGAGAAGAGGTGGAACCATGTACCCCAAATCCTGCTGCAGTAGAACTTCTTACTCCGGCTCCGTTTCCTGAGGTCGTAACATTTACAACCGTACCATTTCCTACACTGGATGCATTAAGAGCAACATTATTATTCGCGTTATTCAGGATTGCAATACTTGCAGGGATTCCATTATTACTGGTAGCATTAAGACCTGTTCCTGTATTACTGTTTGCATATACTCCATAACCGTTTCCACTAGAATTTCCGTAGACTCCTAAACCATTTGGTGTTGTACCATAAACTCCCCATCCGCTTCCGGCCTGGCTTCCATATACACCAACTCCAAGTCCGCCTGTTCCGTTATTAATACCACGTACAGCACTCGAAAATCCGCCAGGAGAAGCACTGCTTACAATTCCTCTTACTGCAGCAATATTTGATGTAGCTGTGTTATTTACTCCTTCCACGGAAGTACCATCTCCATCGTTGATCAATGAAAATAGAGTAGAGGCATTATTAACAGTCGTGGTGTAAGGAATCGCAAAGCTTCCGCCACCTCCACCTGCAGATTTGGCATACATGGCATAAGGAACGCTTAGCAACTGGCTGGTTCCTACTATAGTATAGCTTGTTCCTCCGGCAGGGTCAGTTTCTGTTTTTAAATAATAGCTTCCTGCAGGCCAGTCGATGGTGGCAAATGTTCCTGTAAGTACAGTTCCCGTTCCTATTTCAAGGCTGACAAGCCCGTTCGCATTGGTATTTCCGGTGAGTCTTTCTGAATAGACTGCGGCGCCGGCAGGAGATCCCTGCAATACGCTTACTCTCACGGCTATAGCTTGATTGACTAAGAGTTGTCCTGAACCGTTTCTCATGACAGACTGGTAGCTCATTTTTTCCGGAGCCTGAGAAAGTCCCATAAAGAAACCGGTCAGGATCCAAAACAATAATAATATTTTTTTCATGGCATTTTATTTTTTGATGATTTTAAATGTTTTAATTTTTTCTCCATTTTGAGTGATCCTGATGATATACATTGCAGAAGGAAGTGAGGAGAAATTAAGCTCAGATTTTGATTGTGAGATCTTATCTTTTTTTACCAGCTTACCTTGGGCATCGAATAACTGATACTCTGATCCTTTAAAATTATTTGAGGTGAAATCCAGATACAAATAATCTCTGAAAGGATTAGGGTAAAGCAAAATGCCTGTGAGTTCAGAAGAAGTTTCAAGGGAAGTAAGAGTGATAATTTCGTAAGGCTGTTGAACGCCTTCGAGAACCTGTCCTGTTCCTTTTTCAAGGTAGGTCGTCTGGCCTACGCTGTAAGAAACAAAACCATTAGCTGCTGAAGCATCCAGTCCGGTTGCCAAAACTGCAGATTGTGCGTGCAGTATGGGGACGGAAAAGACAGACAGAATAATACAATAAATAGATATTCTTTCCATGGATAACAGTTTTTGGTGATTAATAGATGTGTTTTTTAAGGGAATTTTGGGAAGACTAAATTACCACCTATCTCAATTGAATGGTGGGAAAATAGACCAACGGCAGAAATAATCGACCAATGGCGTTTTGTGAATTATTGTTGAGGTTTGTTTAACCTTTTAAGGATTGAAAAAAGAAAGATTATCCTTATAGGTTCGTCCTATGGGGAGTTTGATGTGATGAGCCAGTTCTATTTCGTGGCAGTTTTTTCCGCGGATGAGGTGGCGTGGCACTGCATAGCTTCTGTGTATTCTGACAAAAGAATCAAAAAAGTTTTTTTGCAGGAGATTTCCCAGAGAATTTAAAATACAGTGATTTTTTTCAAGAGTAATGATCCTTGTATAGTCTTTCAGGGCTTCCAGATACAGGATGTCTTTCATTTTGATTTGAAAAATGTTTCCACCTTCTTTTATTTTAATGCAGTTTTCTCCTACCATGGCATCATAGCATTTACACTTCTCTTTTACTTCAAAAAAATCGAAAAGTCTTTCCATAGAATAATGAAAACGTTCTGCAGTAAGTGGCTTGGTAATAAAATCTAAAGTGTTTGTTTCAAAAACTCCGGCAGCCAGTTCCGGATGTGAGCTTACAAAAATACAGGCGGGGATTTTATGGGCCAGCTTCCGGAATTCGAGCCCGCACATTCCCCGTAAATTAGTTTCAGTGATCAGAAGGTCTGTGGGGAGATCAAGATAGGGAATTGCCTTTTCTGCAGAATCAAAAGAGGCAACAATCTCAATGTTTTGGTATTGTTTGATATAATGCTGAAGAACCAGTCTGTCCAGTTCATCATCATCAATAATCATACATCTAATATGGGTAATCATGATATTCCGGAGATTAGTTTTAGTTTAAATATTTAATAATCAGAAATTTATTACATAAAGTTATTGATTTTTTGTAAAACTTTCATCGGTAAACTTAAATTTATATTAAAATATGTTATTAAATAAAAATTGATTTTGTTTTTTTTCTGAAAAATATTAACTTGTAAAAATCATAAACATAGATAGAACTTAATGTTAGAAAAGAAAGAACATAACTATGAGAAAGCGGTCTTGGTGGGTGTTATTACCCAGAATCAGGACGAAGAAAAACTGACAGAGTATTTAGATGAACTTGAGTTTTTAGCTTTCACAGCCGGAGCAACCGTACAAAAGCGTTTTACCCAAAAACTGACTCAGCCGGATTCCAAAACCTTTATCGGAAGTGGAAAAGCAATTGAGATAAAAGAATATGTAAAAGAAAACGAGATAGGAACTGTAATTTTCGATGACGAACTTTCTCCTTCACAGCTTAAAAACCTGGAAAGAGATATGGAAGTTAAGATTTTGGACCGTACCAATCTTATTCTTGATATTTTTGCCCAGAGAGCTCAGACTTCTTATGCGAGAACTCAGGTAGAACTGGCACAATATCAATATCTTTTACCGCGATTGACGAGAATGTGGACCCACCTTGAGCGTCAGAAAGGGGGAATTGGAATGAGAGGTCCTGGGGAAACGGAAATTGAAACTGACCGTCGTATTATCCGTGACAGGATTACATTACTGAAAGAAAAACTGAAGACCATTGATAAGCAGATGGCAACCCAGCGTAATAACCGTGGGAAAGTAGTTCGTGCCGCTTTGGTAGGATACACCAATGTTGGAAAATCTACTTTGATGAATTCTATTTCAAAATCTGAGGTTTTTGCAGAAAATAAACTATTTGCCACTCTGGATACCACAGTAAGAAAAGTGGTGATCGGAAACTTACCGTTCCTGCTTACAGATACGGTAGGATTTATCAGAAAATTGCCTACTCAGCTGGTAGAATCATTCAAATCTACTTTGGATGAGGTTCGTGAAGCCGATCTTTTGATTCATGTAGTGGATATTTCGCACGAGAGTTTTGAAGATCACATAGAGTCTGTAAATCATATTTTGATGGAAATCAATGCTCATCAGAAACCGATGATTATGATTTTTAATAAGATTGACGATTTCAGTTATGAGAAAAAGGATGAAGACGATCTTACCCCTTCAACCCGTAAAAATATTTCTCTGGAAGAGTGGACGAAAACATGGATGGGAAAATCAAAGTATCCAACTGTTTTCATTTCTGCTTTAACGAAGGAAAACTTCCCGGAAATGAAGAAAATGATTTACGATGAGGTGATGAAGATTCATATTTCCAGATTCCCATACAATGATTTCCTTTTCGAATATTTCGATAACGACGAGGAAGAAGAAAGCAACAATTAATGAAATATCACTTTTTCCTTTTATTCATCATGTTTTCGGTTTTTGGTTTCAGCCAGAAATCAAAACTTGATTTAAAAGCTGTTGAGAAAAGTCTCAAAAATTCTGATTCTCCCTACAATTATGAGAAGCTTATTTTTAAATATAAGGGATATCCAAAGTCTTTGGACAGTATAGAGTCACAATATCTTTACTATGGAAGAAATTTCAGGAAAGATAAAGTAAGCACGTCAGATGATAGCTTTAAAAGCCTTGCCGAAGCCTTTAAGCAAAACAATTTTGCAGACTGTATCAAGCAGGGGAAAGCTTTGTATGATAAAGATCCTACGAACCTGGATGTTTTGCTGATCCTTCTCAGAGCCTATGATTCAGTGAAGGATGGCAGCAATTTTATACATCACCTGAATCAGTTTCGTTCGCTTACGGAAGGAATAAAAGTCTCAGGAGACGGAAAATCTGAAAAAACAGCCTATATCGTCAATTCTGTAGGAGATGAATACATTCTTCTGAACATTCTGAATATAGGTAAGGATTATACGAGAAGCTCAAAACCCGCTAAAGACGGTATGTTTGATGTTTGGGAAAAAGAAGGGCAGCAGCTCTATATTAAAATACTCTATTTAGAACTCACCAATTAATCATAAAATAAGAAACACTTAGTGGAATTATATTATTCATTTTCAGCATTAATCGTATTAGCATCAATATTTGCATATCTCAATTACAGGTTTTTAAAACTTCCAAGTACCATCGGAATTATGGTGATCGCCATTGTGGTATCTATTTTTCTGGTAATGTTTGGAGAAACAGTACTTCCGAGAACTTTCGGACATCTTCATAATCTGATGGACAGTATCGACTTTACAGAGGTTTTGATGGGGGCTATGCTTAATTTTCTTCTTTTTGCGGGAGGAATCCATATTAATATTAATGATCTGAAAGAACAGTTCAGACCTGTAGTAATATTTTCCACGGTGGGAGTTGTGATCTCTACCTTTGTCGTAGGTTTTGGAATGTTTTATTTACTGCCTTATGTTGGAGTTAAACTTCCATTCATCTACTGTCTTGTCTTTGGAGCATTGATTTCACCCACCGATCCGGTAGCTGTTTTGAGTGTTCTGAAACAGGCTAACGTATCCAAATCACTGGAAACAAAAGTAGCTGGGGAATCTCTTTTCAATGACGGTATGGCGGTTGTGGTCTTTACAGTGATCCTTCAACTTGCAGTTGGAAAAGAAGTGGATCTGAGTGTTGAAACGATCGGATTGCTTTTGCTTAAAGAAGCAGGAGGAGGTCTTTTACTGGGTGTTCTGTTAGGATGGGTTACTTCAAGATTAATGCGTGAAGTGGATGATTATATTATCTCTGTTTTGGTAACACTTTCTGTGGTGATGGGAGGTTATCTTATTGCAAGACAAATGCATATTTCAGGACCATTGACGATGGTGGCAGCAGGATTATTTATGGGGAACTTCAACAGAAGCTTTAAAATGAAGTCTGTCACGCAGGATTATCTTATCAAATTCTGGGAATTGATTGACGAAATTCTGAATGCTGTATTATTCCTGTTTATTGGATTTGAGCTTTTGATGATTAAAGATCTTAGACATTTCATGATTCCGGGCTTAGCTGCTATTGTGGTTGTGTTGTTTGCAAGATTTATTTCAATCTGGGGACCTACGAAGTTTACTTCTTTGAGAAGAAGTTTCAGCCCACAAACGGTAAAAGTTCTGGTTTGGGGAGGAATCCGTGGTGGAGTTTCCATTGCATTGGCGATGTCTATTCCTAAAAGTGAATACAGTGAGATTATTTTAAGTATTACCTACTGTGTTGTCGTATTCTCAATCATTGTTCAGGGGCTTACCATTGCCAAAGTGGCCAATCCTAATAAGATTGCAAAAGAAGAGGAAGAACAGGAGAGTATTGCCCTGGAAGAGAAAGCGTAAATTATAAATAGAAGTCATTTCGGATATGAGTATTGTTAAAGAAATACAGGAATCACTGGCTGTTTTATCCATCCCTGAAAAGGCAGAATTCTTTCCAAGGTTTTTCAAAACGGGAAAAGGAGAATATGGGGAAGGAGATTTGTTTCTGGGCGTAAAAGTCCCGGATCAGCGGTCTGTTGCCAAAGAATATTATCCGAAAATAAATTTAAAAGAGCTCAGTACATTACTCTCTTCCAAATACCACGAACATAGACTGACAGCGCTTTTTATGCTGATTTCAAAGTTTGAAAAAACAAAAGATAAAGCTGTAAAAGAAGAAGTGATTGCGTTTTATCTTAATCATCTTCCTCATGTCAACAATTGGGATCTGGTAGATTCAAGCTGTTATAAAATTCTGGGCAGGTATGCTTTTGAAAATCACAAAGAAAACCTTCTCAGAGAGCTTTCGGAATCTGAAGAAATGTGGCATAAGAGAATAGCCGTTGTGGGGACAATGCATTACATAAAAAAGGGGTCATTTGATCTTACTAAGGAATTCGTGACCCGAAATATGAAGCATCCTCACGATCTGATGCATAAAGCAAACGGATGGCTGTTACGCGAAATGGGGAATAAGAATGAAAGCGAATTGATCAGCTATCTGAATTTATATTACAAAGAAATGCCCAGAACCTGTCTTCGGTATGCTATTGAAAAGCTGGACGAAGATCTTCGTCAGGATTATCTGAAAGGACGTATTTAAAAAAATAGTATACGGATCGTACCGTATTTCCCCCTAAAAAAGTACCGGGAAACAGCTATTTATGGCCAAAAAATCGAAGATGATAAGGATTTAAGGCCAAAATTGAGTAATTTTGAGGCTTTAAAACCAATCATGAAAAATTTTCTCAAATTATTTCTTTTATGTATCCCTTTGATGTTCCTGACAAGTTGTTTCGACATTCTTGATAAAGTGAATGTAAAGGCTGACGGTACAGGAGAGTATACGATTATTTTGAATGGCAGCAAAAGCAAGACAAGGCTGGCTTCAATCTCCAAAATGGAAACCATCAATGGTAAAAAAGTTCCCAAAAAGACTGATATTGAAAACAAAATCAATGAAGCAGCAAAAATTTTCAAAGGAACTCCCGGAATCAGCAATGTGAAAACAGCCATGGATTTTGATAATTATATCATCAAATTGAGCTGTAATTTCAAAAAAATTGAAAATATCAATGCCGGCCTGGAAAAACTTAAAGCTCAGAACATATTGGGTAAAATGATTCCTACCCAAATTTACAGTCAGAATCTGGAAAAAAAGACATTGACAAGAAATAAAGTCAATACATTCAAAACAGATTACGACAAGATGAGCAAGGCAGATAAGGAAGTTTTTAATGATGCCAGATATACTTCCATTATGCAGTTCGAGAGTACGGTGAAATCACAAACAAACAATACTTATGTGCTTTCTCCCAATAAAAAAGCACTTAAACTGGAGGCTGATATTCTGGATTTGATTCTTCAGAAAAAACAAATACAAAACACAATCCTTTTCCAATAAATTTCTAAACTATAGTCATGAAATCTATCTTATTAAAAACACAAAAAATTATTTTTGTACTCTTTGGTTTTACACTGGTTTTTGCCCAGAATAGTATGAAAATCCCTACGGATGCCGTATTTTATATGGAAGTCAACGGGAAACAGCTTAATAACAAAATCAACTGGAATAAACTGAACCCTTTGCTGCATGAGCTGAGCAAAAAGAATAAAGAAACCCTTTCGTGGACAGATTATTCAAAAACCGGAATCAAGTACGACGCCGTTCAATACCATTATGCAAGCTTTAATGACTCTATTAAGGCCTACAATACTCATTTTATCATTGATAATAAGGAGAAGTTTCAGGAATTCATTAATTCTGTCAAGAAGAAAGGACAGGAAGTTTCTAATAAAAAGAACTATTCCTACGTAGATATCGATGATGATATTTTTGTTGGCTGGAACGGAAGCCGTGCGGTTCTTAGGATGATAAGCTATACCAAACCTTATAAGGATCTTTGGGCAACCGAAGCAGTTGCAGACAGTACTGCCGTTGCGGTTGTAGACACGGCTTATGCTGATGCCGGAGATAGTGCTTATACTGATGAGCCGGAAAAACCTTTTGATTATAAAGAGGAAATCAAAAACCTTAAAGATGATATCAAGTATTTGAAAGAAAGCATCAAAGATAACAACAACGAGATTGCAAGAATTCAAAAAGATATCAAATACCTTCAGAAACACCATAAATATCCTGAAGAGAAGGAAAGTGCTGAAAACTCTGAAAATGGTGAAGAAATGCCTGAAGCAGCGTATGATGAGGAAGAAGAGACATCTTACAAGAAAGAACAGGATTCTATCCGCAGAGAAAACTTCAAGATCGTTAAAAAGAATGCTGAAGATCATTTTGATCAATACTTCAGTTCAAATCTGGAAATTGAAGTTCCTAAAGAAATGCTGTCATTCAGAGATTCCAATTCTGATGTTTTTGTCTACACAGACTATGGGAGAATTGTGAATGAAGGAATCTATGGCAAGATGACGAAATTCTATAGTTATGGACAGTTCTTTAAGAACATGTACAACTCCAACTACTCTTACAATCTGTATTTTGATAAAGATAAAGTAAGACTTGTTAATAATTATCAACATAAAAACGCTGATATTCAAAAGAATATCTCAGCTATTTACAAAGGAAAGAAAAATAAAAAGCTGCTGGAACTGATCAATGAAAAAAGCGTTGGTTACTATGCAATGAACGTGAATGGTGCCAAATGCTTTGATATGATGTACAGCTTGCTTCAGGATTCCGGAGAAAATGAGTACAAAAAAGAAATGGAACTCATTATGGAAACCATGAAAATTGTCCTGGATGAAGAAGCCATTACCAAAATAGCACCAGGAAACGGAATTTTTGTTTTGAATGAATTAAAATCTAAAAAAGTAGAATACACCGATTACGAATACGATGCCGATTTCAACGAAAAAGAAGTAAAGAAAACCAAAGATATTGCTGTTCCTAACTTTACTTTTGCATTTGCAACAGAAAATGAGGGTTACTGGAACCGTATTTTTGATCTATTGACTACCAATAAAAAACTGGCTAAGAGATTCTCTAAAAAAGGGAACCTTTACACCTTTAAAGACGAAAAGGACGGAGGATATATTGATCAGCTGTTCTTTACAGTAAAAGATGGAGTTGTATATCTGATGAGTTCTGCTGACAATATTTTATCCATAAACCAATCTGATGTTTCCAGAAAATGGGCGAAAGATTCTGCAAAATATCCTTTGTCAGGAAGATTGGATATCCAAAAGCTTTTAACAGGTTTAGATAAAGAATTCAAGAGCCCTAAAGAGAGAAAAGCCCTGGATGCGATCAGAAAAAATGTAGGGGAATTATATTATAAAACAGAGGTGAAAGGAGAAAGCATTCAGACTGAAATGAATTATAATATTAAAGATTCTTCAGAAAATAGTTTAATGTATTTCTTTGATGTATTCGATCAGGTTTTTAAAACAAAAGAAACAGAAGAGAAGCCACAAATTTTATAGATGAATAAAAAGAAGATTATTGTCCCGTTAGTTTTATTGCTCGCAGTTGCAGTATATTTTGTGGTTTTTCATAAAAATAAGAACCTTAGATATATTCCTGAAAATGCAGACGCGGTAGTTTTAATGGATATCAAGAAACTAACGGGACAATATCTCTTCAGTCTGGCAACACATCCTTCGCATTGGTCCGGAAGGAAGTCTAAAGGCAAAAGTACAGGCTCACTGAAAGATTCAGGAATCAGAATTCCGGATTTCCTGCAGATTTTCCATATTAAAGACACAAAGTTTTCCGAATGGTACAGTGTTTTAGAGCTTAAAGATTCTCAAAAGTTCATTGCTTTTTTAAAAAAACAGAACTTTGTAGATAAAGGAAACAACCGTTTTCAGAAGGATCAGATGTTTATCATGATCAATGGAGATCATTGTATTGCTGGAACCTCAGATCTGGCTTTTGAAAACATTCAAAAAAAACTTCTTCAGACTTCTGAAACTCCTGTTTGGGATGCCGATAAGTTTATTCATAATACATCAGGGAGTATTTCTTTCATTTCAGGACAGAAAATTCAAAATTTTTCTATTGAATTGAATGATGATGAAATTGAAATAAAAAACAATTCAACTCCGGAAATTCTTAGTTCTATTGCTTCAAAACTCCAGACGGGAAATCACTTTCTTGATCTGGAATTAGACAAAGAAAACATCAGGAATTTTAGCCGTTTTTTCAATAAAAGCATTGCAGATTCCTCACAAGCTGTTTACCTTAAAGCAACGGCAGATCTTGAACAGGTCAATGACACGATTATCAGTTATGAATATGATGATAATTTCAATGAAGTTGAAAAAAAGGCCTTTCAAAAAATAACGCAGCCTAATTATATTATTGATATTCAAAGTAATGATTCAAAAAAAACCTTGGAGTATTTCCAGTCTAAAAAATGGGTCAACAGTGAAAATCAATTTACAGCAATTCCTTTCCAACCCAATACAATCAGTCAGAATAACAGTGGAGTAGTAATACACTCAACCAGAAAGCCAATATCACTGTCACCACGTTCAAAAGAAAACTACATCTTCATCAGAAACAGTGCTCTGCTGTATTCTTCTCTGAAAACGCTTGGTCAGACTGAAAAAAGAATCATTTCAGACATAGATTATGTGTTGTATGGAAATAAGTCACAGAATTATTGGGTAAAAATAAAAGCAAAAAACGGAGAATTACCCTTAATTTTACGGTGGTAACTTTAGAAACCGAATAAATTATTCATTAATGGCTCCATCAGACATCGCATTGCTCAAAACCTTTACTCATTATTTTTTGCATCTCGTTTTTCCGGTCTTTATTGCATTGATTTTTTATCGTAAAAACTGGAAGAAGGCTTATTTTATTCTTCTTGCTACGATGCTGGTAGATCTGGACCATCTTTTTGCCAATCCTATTTTTGATCCGTCAAGAGGAAGTATAGGTTTTCACTTCTTACATTCTTATTATGCCATTGCGGTGTATTTTTTGATGCTGTTCTTTAAAGGAAATATCAGAATTATAGGAATTGGGCTTCTGTTTCATATGTTGACAGATTATCAGGACTTTAACTTCTGGCCTCATTAAAATATTATTAATATTTTCTTTTGATATTGAAATTTTCATAGATTTTTTGTATTTTGTAGTCACTTTATGAGACCTAAAGAATTTTTACATTATACCTATATTTTTCCTCTTCTTGCAGTAGGGTACTACTTTTCCGGACTGATGGGAGCGGGAGTGCTTTATGATATTCTTGCAGGAATTTTATTGATTGGAAGTGTGTTGTCGGCAGTACACCATGCGGAAGTAGTTGCTCATAAAGTAGGGGAGCCTTTCGGAACCATTATTCTGGCTCTTTGTATCACCATTATTGAAGTCGCGCTTATCATCTCACTGATGGTGGCCGGCGGAGATCAGGCGATCACGCTGGCCAGAGATACAGTTTTTGCCGCTGTAATGCTTATTCTTAACGGAATTCTGGGAATATGTATTCTTGTAGGTGGCGTTAAATATCATGAGCAGTTCTTTGCAAGAACTTCAGCAACTACTTATCTGGTGAGTATTGTTTCAATCCTTGTACTTACCCTTGTTCTTCCCAATTTTACTTCAAGTGTTAACGGACCTTTCTATAACGAAGCTCAGCTTATCTTTATATCCATTGCCTGCCTTGTCATTTATGGGATTTTTCTGATGGTACAGACCGTTCGTCACAGAAGCTACTTTATCGTTCCAGATGAACACCCGGATGAACATTATATCCCCTCATTGGCAAAAACGCTTATCAGTTTTGGTTTTCTGGTGGTTTGCCTTGTTATTGTAGTGCTTATGGCAAAAGGATTATCTGATACAATAGAAGGAATGGTACAAAGTCTGGGAGCTCCCAAATCTTTGGTAGGGGTCATTATTGCAGCCGTTGTTCTTCTTCCTGAAGGAGTAGCCGCAATCCGTGCTGCAAGAGCCAATCAGATTCAGTCCAGCTTGAATCTGGCATTAGGTTCTGCACTGGCAAGTATCGGATTAACGATTCCTGCAGTGTCAGCAGTGTGTATCATGTATGATATTCCACTGGTACTTGGTTTGGATAAAAAAGATATTATTCTGCTTTCTTTATCTGTTTTTATCGTAATGCTTTCATTAAGCCGTGGTAAAACAAATGTTCTTTATGGGACCGTTTTATTAGTCAACCTGGCTGCATATATCTTTACGGTAATCGTTCCTTAAATAAGAAGGAAACCTGATTAAAATAGATTCTCAGGATCTCGCATCCAGTATCCCGTAACTCACTAAAGTCTTCTTGACAATTCCATCTTGAAAGCCATTAGTTTTGCTATATTTTCGGATTTGTAGATGGCCATATCTGCGTTTTCTCCTACGAAGTTTTCTTCAATGGTAGTACGCCAAAGCTCAAGCCATCGGTCAAAATGTTTCTGTTCCATGGCCTGTATCTCATTAATCGGGAAATGAACGCCCATTGGATTTCCTTTATAAGACATCTGCCCGAAAAGAATAGATTCCCAGAAAGAATACATTTTAGGAAGATGTTTATCCCAATCTACCTTAGCGACATCATTAAAGAAGAATCCTATGGTTTCATCCTTAATGACCTTTGTATAAAATGCGTTAACGAGGTGTTCAATATCTTCTCTTGATTCAAGCTTTTTCATAGCTCAAAGTTAGTATAAATCATGTAAACAATTTCAGTCGGAAAATTGATAAATTTCATATAAACAGCATTTTAGAGTAAAATACCAGATAATAAGAAGAAAGATTAAGAAAAATTAAAATTTGATTAATTCGCAAAAAAATGACTTAAAAGAACTTGAATTTTGTAAATTTAATTATTAAACACTAAAAAATTATTAAAATGATTAAAAAAATCAATTCTTTTTGGTTTCTCTTATTGATGTTTTCGGTATCATGTTCAAGAGATGAAGTGAATGTAATGAATGATGATTCAGAAAAGGTAAATTCTTCTGAAGTAAAGAAAGTACAGCTGACAGAAGCTGAGATGCTGCAGAAAGGGTGGAAAATTGTAGATGAGTTTAAACTGTTAGATCATAATAATCTGAGTGTAAACAGATCAGCCAATGAAGAGGGCGAAATCTCTTTCAAGGCTAACCATTTGAAAGATATGGGATATGATATCAGCTTTTCCGGAGAAAAAACGAGGTTAAAAAATGTTTTTGCCTACGCCGGCCAGGTTCCGGATGGAATTATATTTAATCCTGATCTTTCTGTAGATGGAGATACCCGGAATACAGCCCCCAATCCGAATGTTTCTATTGTTTTAGGCACCCCTCAAGTGACAATAAAAACTGACGGAGTAGATTTACCGGATAATGCTTATACTACGGAAGCTATTAATAACGGAGATCGTGAAAGCGAAATTACGGTGTCTTATTCTTACAAAAAAGGATATTCAACTTCGTGGAAACGTACAGTCTCAGGGTCATTTGAGGTAGCTGCATCCGTATCTGTTGATATTCCGCTGGTTGCAAAAACTTCCGCAAGCACTAAAGTTGTGGTGGGAGGAGATACAACGGAAGGTACAGAAAATTCTGAAGAAATTACAGAAACCAGTACCTACAAGACTACCGTTCCGGCACACTCTAAAAAGACCATTTCTATCCTGACGAAATTAAAAGGATCTTCTGTAGAATACTTTGTCCCTATGAAGTTGAATGGGAGATTGCAGGCCAACTTTCCTTCTCCGGTTAATGGGCATTATTACTGGGCTTTTCCTATCGAAAACTTCCCTGATTTTCTTTCTACTATACATGGAGAATCCGGGACTGTGAAATCGGTCAGCAATGTAAGTGTTACGGTGATGGAATCTCCTGCACAAACTATATAAAACCATTTTAGTAAATATTGTACAAACAGCAGAGGTTCAAAATCTTCTGCTGTTTTTGTAGGTGTTATTTTAAGTAAAAACATCATAAAAGGATATGGAAAAAAATCTGTTATCCGAATGATTACTAAAAAACATAACTTTGCTTTTTTAAATAATATAAAACAGAGGAAAAGAGTTGATCATTATCAGCGTATTTGCAAAGGGAAATCATAATATAACACAGTCAAAATGATTAAAAAATGACAGGAGGATTCAGAAAAAAGATCCGTCAGAAAAACGCGGAGAACAGTGGATTCGGAACGAATGCCTCCGGAAGATTTATCAATAAAGACGGCCTTCCGAATGTTCAGAGAAGAGGGGTGAATGTTTTTAACAGGTTAAGCTGGTATCATACCATGCTGAATCTTTCCTCGTTTCGCTTTATCTCTTATCTGGTTATAGCTTATATTCTGATCAATCTTGTTTTTGCAATGATCTATTATCTGATTGGTGTAGAGCATCTTACCGGAATTGATAAAAGTGATCCCTTGAATGAATTTATTGACGTTTTTTTCTTCAGTTCCCAGACATTTACAACTGTAGGATATGGAAGAATAGCGCCTGTGGGTTTTTTGGCAAGTCTTGTGGCTACTTTTGAGGCTTTTCTGGGATTGCTTACCTTTGCCATTGCAACGGGGCTTTTTTATGGAAGATTTTCAAGACCGAGAGCATATCTAAGATTTTCTGATATAGCAGTTATTGCCCCTTTTCAGGAATCCTCAGCATTAATGTTCAGGCTGGCTCCGTATAAGAATAATGCATTGACGGATGCAGACGTCATTGTATCTGTCGCCATTGAAGTGATAGAAAATGGAATTGCAAAAAGTAATTTTTACAGGCTTAATATTCAGATGAGTAAGATTAATACGCTGGCTCTTAACTGGACTGTAGTGCATAAAATAGATGAAAACTCCCCGTTTTATGGCTTTTCAGAAGAGGATTTTAAAAATACCGATCTCGAGCTTATTGTGCAGGTACGTGCATTTGATGAAGTATTTTCCAATACAGTAGTTCAGCGGTCTTCTTACACCACAAGGGAAATTGTATATGGGGCTAAATTTGTTCCCATGTATTATCCAAGCAAGGAAAATCTTACCACGGTTCTGGATCTGGATAAAATAAATGAATATAAGAAAGAAGATCTTCCGGATTCAACTGGAAATAATGAATAAATGGATTTAGATTTTTATAAAAAACAAGCAATACAAAAGCAGAAGGAACACAAGAAATTTCTGGATGGATTAAAGAAAAAACCGCCCAAAAACCTTGATTATGTGGTACAGGAAACCCACGATGAAGTTTTTGATGAAATAGACTGTTTACAATGCGCCAATTGTTGCAAAACAACCGGCCCTTTGTATACAGAAAAGGATATTGAGCGTATTGCCAAGCATCTCCGTATGAAGTCTGCAGATTTTGAAGCCAAGTTCTTGAGAGTAGATGAAGACAATGATAAAGTACTGCAGAATCTTCCCTGCTATTTCCTGAATAGTGATAATACCTGTTCTATCTATGAAGTAAGGCCCAAAGCCTGCCGGGAATATCCTCATACAGACCGGAAAAAGATCTACCAGATTAATAATCTGATGCTGAAAAATACAGTGATCTGTCCAGCCGCCTTTGAATTTGTAGAAAAAATGATGAAGAACATAGCGAAGTAGGTTTCACGGATAGAGCTTGGGAGAAGGTGGTTTTTACACCAAGAAATGATGGTTCAACTATGATAAACTTCAAGCTTCAAGCTTCGTTCCTTCAGCCAAATTCATTAGAATTATTTTTTGCAAATTCCTCTTAAATAATTATAAAGTACGTTAAATAAGCTTATTGCATATAATTTTATAAATGATGCTTCGTTTAAGTTAAACAATCATTTAAATATTACATTATGAAAAAGTTATTTTTAACGGCAGCGTTTACATTAGTCGGAGTAATCGCAGTATCAGCACAATCAACACCACAAAAGCCAGCCGATACTTCTACTAATAACCCAACGACAACTCAAACACAACAACCGAATACACAGACTACAAGTCCTTCGGATTCCAAGACTCAACAGGAAAAATCACCTGCTACCACAATGGAAACTGCTCCTGCAACTGACCCAGCTGTAAGTACAACACCTACAGATGCGACTAAACCTGCAGATGCGCCTAAAGAAGAGAAGAAAGACAAAAAGAAGAAAAAGTAAAGTACTTTAGCAAACACTAGTCGGAATCCTGAAATCTTGTATTTCAGGATTTTTTCTGTTCAATTTCCTCTACTTTGAACCGGACAATCTTATTGACCAACTCTAACGGAAGGTCATCTGAAATAGGAAACTGTACAGCTCCTTTGGAAAATGTATATTTTCTTTCCTCAAAATCTTTTTCAAAATTACGGATCCCTTCTGCCCCGGGATAAAAGCCAATGTGTTTTTTATACGCGGCAAAATAAACCAAAGGTTTTCCTTTATACCTGAAAGCTGGCATCTGGTATCCAATATACTCTTCCAAGTCAGGAACCTGTGAATGGATGGCTTGTCTCAAGTCAAGCAGTTTTTGCTGTACTTCTATTGGGAACAGAAGAAAATATTCATCAATATTTTTAAAAGTGTTTATCATGATATAAAAATAAAAAAAGCGCTGCATATAGCAGCGCTTTCTCCTTTCACTTTTTACTTTTTTCCCATTATCCCGGGAACAGGCTATATCAAAAAAGGTCGGGAATTTTTCCCAACCTTTATTTTTTTCTGTTACACAACTCCTTGAGCCAACATTGCTTCTGCTACTTTTACGAAGCCGGCAATATTTGCACCTTTTACGTAGTTTACATAACCGTCTTCGTCTTTTCCGTAGTCTCTACAAGCTTTGTGGATACCGATCATGATTTCCTTTAATCTTGCATCAACTTCTTCAGAAGTCCAGTTAAGACGGATAGAGTTCTGAGTCATTTCTAATCCTGATGTAGCAACTCCTCCAGCGTTGGAAGCTTTACCAGGAGAGAATAATACTTTATTATCTAAGAAATAGTTGATTGCATCTAATGTAGAAGGCATGTTAGCCGCTTCAGTTACACAAACACATCCGTTTTCAACTAGTTTTCTTGCATCATCTAAATCTAATTCGTTTTGAGTTGCAGAAGGGAAAGCAACATCACACTTAATATCCCAAGGACGTTTTCCAGCGTGGAATTCAGCAGATGGATATTTTTTAGCATAATCTTCAGCTCTGTTGTTTCCTGAAGATCTAAGTTCTAATAAATAATCGATCTTTTCTCCGCTGATACCATCTTTATCGTAGATGTATCCGTCAGGACCAGAGATGGTTACTACTTTAGCACCTAATTCAGTTGCTTTTTTGATAACTCCCCAAGCTACGTTTCCGAAACCTGATACCGTTACTGTTTTACCTTCGAAGTTCTGTCCGATAGTCTTAAGCATCTGCTCAGCAAAGTATACTACACCATATCCTGTAGCTTCAGGACGGATTAATGAACCTCCATAAGCAAGACCTTTTCCTGTAAGAACTCCGGTAAACTCATTTCTGATTTTCTTGTACTGTCCGAATAAATATCCGATTTCTCTTGCTCCAACACCAATGTCTCCTGCAGGTACATCTGTTTCAGGACCAATGTGCTTGCACAATTCTGTCATGAAAGCCTGGCAGAAACGCATTACTTCCATATCAGATTTTCCTTGCGGATCGAAATCTGAACCTCCTTTACCACCTCCCATTGGAAGAGTTGTCAAAGAGTTTTTGAACACTTGTTCGAAAGCTAAGAACTTAAGAACTGATAAGTTTACAGTAGGGTGGAAACGGATTCCTCCTTTGTATGGTCCAATAGCAGAGTTCATCTGAATTCTGAAACCTCTATTAACCTGAATTTCTCCTTTATCATCAACCCATGGAACTCTGAAAATAATAATTCTTTCAGCTTCAGCCATTCTTTCAAGCAGCTTCATTCCGGTGTATTCTTTTTTAGTAGCAATGAATGGAATTACGGTTACGGCAACTTCTTTTACAGCCTGTAAGAACTCCGGTTCGTTAGGATTTTTTGCTTCAATTTTTGCAATAAACTCTTGGATTTTCTGGTCAATATTATATTGTTCCATATATTAAGGTTGAATATTATTGTCAACAAATTTAATTTTTTTTTCAAGATTCACAACACTGTATTTCAACATTGTTAAAAATTAAATAATAATGTTTCGTAATATTATTAAATTGATAATTTGTGTTCAAATTTTATTAAAAATGAAATGTTATGTGTGAAATAATGCAATATTAAGAAATCGTTAAATCTTAAATTACGATAAATTGCCTCCCGGAAAATGATTTTACTTTCCCTAAAAGTTCCAATTCCAAAATTATTGGCAATATTTTGTGAGTGGGAACCTCAACCTTCTGAGCCAGATCATCCAAAGAAATCTGAGGTTGGTCTTTAATAGATTGGTATATTAAATTCTGATTATCAGATAATTGTATTGTAGTCTCACTATAAGGAAATAACTCTTCAATTTTTTCTTTAGGACCATTAAATCCCAGCATGCTGATAAGATCTTTTAGGGTAGAAATGGCTGTCGCTTTGTTATGGAAAATCAGTTGATTACATCCCTGACTGCAGATATCTGTAATTTTTCCGGGAAGGGCAAAGACGTCGCGATTATAATCATTGGCAAAAGCGGCTGTACTTACAGAGCCACCTCCAAAAGCGGTTTCCACCACAATAGTTGCCGGAGATATTCCCGCCACAATTCTGTTTCTCTGGATAAAGTTTTCACGGTCCGGTTTTTTAGAAGAACTGAATTCTGTGATTAATGCACCTCCTTCCTGAAGAATTTTCTCAGAAAGTTTCCTGTTTTTTGCCGGATATAAATATTGAAAACCATGTGCAAGGACTGCTACGGTTGGTTTCTGATGACGAATAGACTGTTCATGAACCTCTTTGTCAACTCCTAAAGCGAGACCACTTACTGATACATACTTTGAAGATTGTGAAGTCTCAAAAAAATCTTCAATAAACTGTCTGCCATAAGACGTCATATTTCTGGTTCCAACAATACTTACTTTTGAAACAGCATCTTCAATATTCCCTTTTTGATAAAGAATAGCGGGTGCATCATTGCATTCATTGAGGAGGAGAGGGGTTTCATTAAGATGTTTTAATCTGATTTGAATATTATTCTTTTCGCAAAAATTTAATTCTTCTTCTGCGAATTCCAAATGATTGTTACTTCCAATATCTGAAACTGTTTTTTGCCCTATGCCTTCCAGTTTTTTATATTCTTTCTTTGCTCTTTTCCATGCTTCCTGAGCACTTCCAAAAGTACGGACAAGTTTATGAAAATGAATGTCGCCAATCTGGCTGCACTCGCGGAGGGCGATTGCGTAAAGGTATTCTTCGGAAATCATGTGTGTTTTTTTTCAAATGTAGTGAAAATAAGTTTTTATCTCTTCCTCAATTGATCCAAATGATCCCAGATATCATCTCTTTTTTTGTAAGGAAGTTCCATAAAATCTTCGGGATGATTTTCCTTGTATTCCTGCCACAATTTATCATCTTTTTCACTATAATAATTAGGGAATTCCCAAATGAATTTTTTCTTCTTTTCCCCAACATTTTTAAAAGCAAAGGCAATAATACTTCCAACTACAGCTCCGGAAAGATGGGCCTGCCACGAAATTTTACTTGGTTCCTGCATATTATAGAACAGCTCTTCCGGCAGCATTCCCCAGACTAAACTTCCATAATACAGCACAACAAGCATTGAAATAGTCAGAAGTTTTGTATTCCATTTGAATACCCCGCTGAAGAAAAGGAAGAACGCAAGTACATAGACTACACCACTGGCTCCTATTGTACATGTATACATATATTCGCCGGAAAGAATGTCGATAGGAGGAAGAAGCCATACCAAAAGGCCTGTTGCCAGCCAGCCGATAATAAAAACTTTGTTTGCTACCAAAGGGTAAAACTGATAGAGCAAAAACATAAGTGCAGCTATCGGAATAGAGTTTCCTATAATATGATCTATATTTCCATGCAAAAGAGGAGAGGTAATTATACCGAGAAGCCCTTCAGGCAAAAGCGGAATAATCGCTCCAAAGCAGCTTTGGAAAAAGCCCTGCATTTGTAAAAAATACCCGAGCCACATCGCAGAAAGCATCAGCAATGGGTATATAATCGCTCTTTTGGAAATTGCATTTTTAAACATGATGATTTTACGTCAAATCAAAAGCCAATGGTAAATTTCGGAAAATTTGTCGATGAATCAATTTCTACTCACCTGATTTTAAGACAAAAGGTATCAAATATTTTTCAGACTTATTATTTTGGCATTGATTTTATAGAGATATCTTATTGTTAGGTAATTAAACTTTAATGAAACAGGATTCTTTAAAGCTGAATTTGCCTTTAAAAAAAATTATATTAATACTTTTGCAGTGAAAATTATTTGAGTAATGAAGAAGTTTTTATTGATTCTTTCCTTTTTTATAGGGATTTATGCAAGTGCACAAGAAGAATTGAAGAAAGATTCGGTTGTGGTGGACACAGTAAAATACTGGTCAGTGATTGGAAAAAACACATTAATGATCAACCAGGCTGCCTTTTCAAACTGGGTAGGAGGGGGAGCCAACAACGTAGGATGGCTTGCCGGGATCAATTATAACCTGACGTATGAAAAAGACAACGATCTGTGGGAGAATATCATTATTCTGGGGTATGGACAGAATGATACCAAAGGATTGGGAATAAGGAAAACCCAGGATGTTATCAATGTTTCTACCAACTACGGACGGAAATTTTCAAAAAGCTGGTATTTCTCTGGTGGAGCAGGGCTGCAGTCCCAGTTTGCTGCAGGGTATGAAGATGGGAATAATCCTGAGGCAAAGAAAATATCGAATTTTATGGCACCAGGTTACGTGAATGTCGGTATGGGTATCACGTACAGACCTAATGATGATCTTACAGTCACTTTACGTCCTACCAACGCCAGATGGACTTTTGTATTGGATAAAGATCTTCAGACGGCAGGAAGTTATGGTTTGAAAAGTGATGGTGATTCTTCATTATTACAGTTTGGTTTTCTGGGAACGGCAATTTATAAGCTGAAAATAATGGAAGATATTTATTTAACGAATACTGCTTCTGTCTTTTCAAATTATCTTGACCGTCCGGATAGACTGGTTCTTGCGTATGGAGCACTATTGAACCTGAAAGTAAACAAGTATATCTCATCCAATGTGACATTAGATTTATTGTACGATCACAATCAGATCGAAAAAACACAGATGAAACAAACCCTTGGAATCGGATTCGCTTATACCATAGATAATGGTGTGAAACGTTCTGAACGTAAGGACAGTCAATGGTGGATTAAAAAATAGTATAGAATACATCAATTTTAATAGAAAAACGCTTCAGAAATGAGGCGTTTTTTTGTTTTTAAAATACTGTGGTTTTAAGTTGGTTTAAGTTTGTGACATAATATGGGGTAGTTTAAATAGTTTGTTTTCATTGTATTATAAGCGAAAAATCAACTATATTCAATTCATTTTAAAGTGAATTTTATTTAGACGTAGATTATTATTTATACATTTGTAAAAATCATTATTATGAAAAAACTTTTATTGATCAGTTCCATTTCTTTTGGAGCGATGGCTTTGGCGCAAGAAACTAAAACAGATGCTCCGGCAGCAGACACTGTTAAAGCCTGGTCTATTCAGGGACAAAACACATTAATGCTTAACCAGGCGGCCTTTTCAAACTGGGTAGGAGGTGGAGCCAACAATGTGGGATGGCTTGCTGGTGTCAATTACAACCTGACGTATGAAAAAGGGAAAGATCTTTGGGAAAATATCATTATTCTGGGCTATGGACAGAATAATACCCAGGGAACAGGAGTGAGAAAAACTCAGGATGTGATTAATCTTTCTACAAACTATGGTAGAAAATTTGCTGAAAGCTGGTATTTCTCAGCAGGAGCCGGTCTTCAGACTCAGTTTGCTCCGGGATATGAAGATGGCAATAATCCTGATGCTAAAAAGATTTCCAATTTTATGGCTCCCGGATATGTAAATGTGGGTGCAGGGGTTACCTACCGTCCTAATGATAATCTGACTGTGACTTTACGTCCAGCGAACGCAAGATGGACTTTTGTGTTGGATAAGGATCTTCAAACTGCAGGAACCTACGGCCTTAAAAATGATGGTGATTCATCGCTTTTCCAGTTCGGTTTCCTTGGAACTGCTATTTATAAGATCAAGATCATGGAGAATATTAACCTGACCAATACAGCGTCTGTATTTTCTAATTATCTGGATCATCCGGATAGATTGGTACTGGCTTATGGAGCGATCTTAAATATGAAGATCAATAAATATATTTCATCCAATATTACCCTGGATCTGCTGTATGACCATAATCAGATCTGGAAAACACAGCTGAAGCAGACATTGGGAGTAGGTCTGGCTTACAATTTTGATAATGGTAAGAAACGTTCAGATAATAAGGATAACCAAGGTTGGTTAAAAAAATAAACAGAAATAACATCTGTAAGAAATATAAAAGCACTTCAAAAAGAAGTGCTTTTGCGTATCAATATATATAAGTCTTAGAATTCTATATCTACTTCTAGTTTCTCAGCCAATAGCTTTGAAATTTTCTCTTTTAGAGGCTCTATATCAATGTTCTGCATGGCATCATTTGCGAAAGCATATAAAAGCAATGCCTGAGCTTCTTTTTTAGAGATTCCTCTTGCTCTCAGGTAGAATAAAGCATCTTCATTCAGCTGTCCTACCGTACATCCGTGAGAACATTTTACATCATCTGCAAAGATCTCCAACTGAGGTTTTGTATCGATGCTTGCTCCTTCACTTAGTAACACGTTGTTGTTTTGCTGATAAGCGTTTGTTTTCTGAGCAATTTTATCTACAAAAACTTTTCCATTGAAAACTCCGTGGGCATTGCCATCGAAGATTCCTTTATAGTTCTGATAACTTTCACAGTTCGGGAAGTTATGGTGAACTGCCGTATGGTGGTCTACCAGCTGATCTTTCCCGATGATGGTGATTCCGTTCATGAATGAATTGATGTTGGATCCATTATGAATAAAATCAAGGTTGTTTCTTACCAGTTTACCTCCGAAAGTGAATGTATTTACAGTCGTTAAGCTGTCTTTCTCCTGTCTTGCAAACGTATTGTCGATAAGATATGTTGTGTTGTTATCATTCTGAAGCTTGTGCCAGTCAGCCTTTGCATTAGGGTATGTAAAGATCTCTGTTACAGAGTTTGTCAATACATAAGTGCTGTCAAAATTATGGTGGCTTTCAATCACTTCTACTTTTGCGCCTTCTTCTACGATCAAAAGGTTTCTTGTATTGTAGAATGTATTTTCTTCCTGATTCTGAGAAATATAAAAAATGTGGATTGGTTTTTCAATCACTACATTTTTAGGAACTTTCAAAAAGAAACCGTATTTGCAGTAGGCAAGGTTTAAGTTCGTAAAAGCTTGTTCCTTAGAAGCAATGCTGTTGAAATACTTTTCAAAAACTTCTTTATGCTTTGCATCATTCAGTGCATAGTTGAATGAAAGGAACTCTACATTTTCAATAGAAACTTTTGAAAGTTCTTTGTGAAGTTTACCATTTACAAAAACAATCCAATCAAAATTTTCTTCACCAAGGTGCAGTTCATCAAACTGTTCTTTAGTGATATTGTGGCTCTCTTTCGGGAAGAAGTTGTAGCTTTTTTCCGTGATTTCCTTTAGATTGGTATATTTATATTCTTCGTCTTTTTTTGTCGGAAAACCAACGCTTTGAAACCTTTGAAGAGCTGCTTTTCTGCTGTCATCCAAAAATCGGTGACGAAGACTCTCCAAAAATTCATTATGGTTCTCTATAATTTGTTCTTTTAATGCCATTACTGGTATATCTGTGGTTTGCACCATTTTTTCTTTTTTTATTAACTAAAATATTGTTATTCCGAGGAATAGGGAACCCAATTTTTAATAGTAGAGATTTTTATTTTCCCGTGATTTCAAGAATGACTGCGAAAAAAAGTAATCTCTGAAATAATATATTTTCTTCTTAGTTAAGAAGCCAGTCGTAACCTTTTTCTTCAAGTTCTAACGCTAAAGATTTATCACCGGTTTTGATGATTTTTCCATCCGCTAAAACGTGAACGAAGTCAGGTTGAATATAGTTAAGCAATCTCTGATAGTGAGTAATCAAAAGAACTGCATTTCCTTCATTTTTAAAGTGATTTACCCCATCTGCTACGATTCTTAGAGCATCGATATCCAATCCGGAATCGGTCTCATCAAGAATAGCCAGTTTAGGATTAAGCATCATCATCTGGAAGATCTCGTTTCTTTTCTTTTCACCTCCGGAGAATCCTTCGTTCAGTGATCTTGAAAGGAAATCTTTCTTGATACCTAGTTTTTCAGATTTTTCACGGATTAATGCAAGCATTTCTTTTGCAGGCATTTCTCCCAATCCGTTTGCTTTTCTTGTCTCGTTTAAAGCAGCTTTGATAAAGTTCGTTACAGAAACTCCCGGAATTTCCACTGGATATTGGAAAGAAAGGAAAATTCCTTTGTGAGCTCTATCTTCAGGAGCGTCTTCAATGATGTCTTCTCCCTGGAAAAGAATCTCTCCACCAGTCACTTCGTAATCTTCTTTTCCAGCGATTACAGAAGATAGGGTAGATTTCCCAGCTCCGTTCGGCCCCATGATAGCGTGAACTTCGCCTGGCTTTATTTCAAGATTAATACCTTTTAATATTTCTGCGCCATCTTCAATTTTGGCGTGAAGGTCTTTAATTTGTAACATTCTTGCTAACTTTTGCTTTTATAATTGTGTGAGCTTCTTCACTGTAAGTATAATAATGCCTATTATCTGCAGTATTCTCAACAGACGAAGAGAAGCTTTTTATATTTTATGTTTGTCATAATCTTTTGTGAAGATTAGAACTTATATTTCCGTATGTAACGGTTTTTGATCTGATAAAAACGCTGAAAACCTTGCCATTAATCAGTTCGTTTATATCTAATAGATCTTTTTTTAAGGATTATCCTACTGAACCTTCCAGTGAAATTTCCAACAATTTCTGTGCTTCAATAGCGAATTCCATAGGAAGCTTGTTTAAAACTTCTTTACTGAAACCATTTACGATCAAAGCAATGGCTCTTTCCGTATCAATACCTCTTTGGTTACAGTAGAAAATCTGATCTTCCCCAATTTTTGAAGTCGTTGCCTCATGCTCTAACTGTGCAGTAGGATCTTTGATTTCAATGTAAGGGAAAGTGTGAGCCCCACATTCATTACCCATCAATAAAGAGTCACATTGAGAGAAGTTTCTTGCTCCTTTTGCTGAAGGCATTACTTTCACCTGTCCTCTGTATGAGTTTTGAGATTTTCCTGCAGAAATACCTTTTGAAATAATCGTTGATTTGGTATTCTTTCCAATGTGGATCATTTTCGTTCCTGTATCTGCATACTGGTGGTTGTTGGTTACCGCAATAGAGTAGAACTCTCCGATAGAATTGTCACCTTTTAGAATACAAGAAGGATACTTCCATGTTACTGCTGAACCTGTTTCTACCTGTGTCCATGAGATTTTTGCATTTCTTTCGCAAAGTCCTCTTTTCGTTACAAAGTTGAATACACCTCCTTTACCTTCTTCATTACCAGGATACCAGTTCTGAACGGTAGAATATTTAATTTCGGCTCCGTCTAAAGCGATCAGTTCCACTACTGCAGCGTGAAGCTGGTTTTCATCTCTTGATGGTGCTGTACATCCTTCAAGGTACGACACGTAACTTCCCTCATCAGCTACAAGAAGCGTTCTTTCAAACTGTCCTGTTCCTGCTTGGTTGATACGGAAATACGTGGAAAGCTCCATTGGGCATTTTACGCCTTTAGGAATATAACAGAAACTTCCGTCAGAGAATACTGCGGAATTCAATGCTGCATAAAAATTATCTCCTCTTGGAACTACTTTTCCAAGATATTTTCTTACCAGATCCGGGTGGTTTTTAATAGCCTCAGAAATTGAACAGAAAATAATTCCTTTCTCTGCCAATGTGTCCTGGAAAGTGGTTTTCACAGAAATTGAGTCCATTACGATATCTACAGCAACTCCTGAAAGTCTTTTCTGCTCTTCGATATTGATCCCTAATTTTGCAAATGTTTTCAATAATTCAGGATCTACCTCGTCAAGACTTGCCAGTTCAGGCTTTACTTTAGGAGCAGCATAGTAACGGATTGCTTGAAAATCTGGTTTTTCATACTTGATATTCGCCCAGGTAGGCTCTACCATTTTCAACCAGATTTTGAAAGATTCCAGTCGCCATTCGGTCATCCATTCCGGCTCTTCTTTTTTAGCAGAGATGGCACGGACGATATCCTCATTTAAACCGATCGGGAAGTCTTCATAATCAATCTTCGTTTCCCAACCGAATTCATATTTTTTATTTTCTAAATCGACTCTTAGATCGTCTTCTGTATACTTCATAATTATTAAGAGATTAAGGTATTAAGAAATTTAGATATTACTTGTTACCTGAATTGCTCCTTTCCAAATATTTAATGAAATGATAAATTTCCTTTGCTATATCCAAACACTCGGTGTTCAATGCATTGAAAGTCTCATCATTGATTTTTTCTAAGCTATATAAAACAAACAGCATATTTCTTACCTCTGCACAACTTCCTTTTGAAATCCAGAGAAATCTGATAAATTGTTTGTTACTTCCATATTCAGACCCTTCAGCAATATTATTGGTTATTGATAAAACAGCTCTTTTTATTTGATCTTTAAGTGAAAATTCTTTTTGTAAATTTTCGTTATCAAGAAGTTTAAAAATAGCGACCGTAAAAGAAATTGATTTTTTATAAATCTGAAAACTTTCAAAGGATACAGTCGTAATGCTCTCTAAATTTCTTAATCTTTTAATTTTAAATTCTCTTAAAGACTAAATGATTCTCCACATCCACATGTTCTGGATGCATTCGGGTTGTTAAATACAAACCCTTTTCCGTTCAATCCTCCTGAATACTCAAGAGTTGTTCCAGCCAAATAAAGGATGGATTTCTTATCTATAATAATTTTGATGTTATTATCTTCAAATATCTGATCCGTGTCTGTTTTTTGGTTATCAAACTTTAAAACATACTCTAAACCAGAGCATCCGCCGCTTTTCACCCCTACTCTTATATAATCTTCAGCAGGGTTAAAACCATCTTCAGTCATCAACTGGATAGCTTTCTCCTTTGCATAGTCTGATACTTTTATCATTGTATTTATTTAGAATGATTTAATGATGCAAAAATACGAACTAATTTCCGCAATCTCAAATCGAAGATATCTATTTTAATGATTCTGATATTAATAGCGATCTTGAAGGGGGTGATTTATGTTAAAATTAGATAAATTTCTTATCCTGATGTGAAGATTTTACTTCTGATTTTAACCTTGAATCGTATTTTCTATCTATAAAGAAAATCGGTAATGGGACAAAAAATAATATTTTTTTTTGTATTGTTTTTCACCGTAGTGTCTTACGGACAGACTACAAGATATGTTTATGAAACGCTTGTAAACCCAGATTCTATTAATCTGGTAAGTATGAAAAGTGAAAGAACTTTTCTGGATGTTAAGGGAGAGCGGTCATTATTCATCAGCGAAAATAAACTGAAAAGAGACTCTCTTTTTACTTCTCTAAGATCAGAAGTAAAAGAAAATGATAAAAAAGAAGAAAAAGCTTTTTCAAAGCTGGAAGGAAAGAAATATTTTGAACCTACTTTTTTTGAATATTTTATTTCTAAAAGTATTCCGGACCAGAAAGTATATTATTATGAAAGAGCGGCCGGAAAACAGATTTATTATCAGGAAGACAGACCTGTAAAATGGGAAGTGACAAATATTATTGAGAAGCAAAATGGATATTCTGCCCAAAAAGCAGTTACAGAGTTTGGAGGAAGGATCTGGACAGCATGGTTCACAAAAGATATTCCTCTATCTGACGGACCTTATAAGTTTTCTGGATTACCGGGGTTGATTGTAAAGCTGGAAGATGATAAAGGAGATTACAAATTTGATCTTGTTAAAAAAATTACCATTAAAAATGCTTTTGAAGAACAAATATATTCCGATGCAAAACAAAGTACCAGAGTTAATTTTCATAGCGATAAAGCCGCATTGGAACTAGAGTTTGGTAAAAATAGAAAAGCTATAGCCGGAAATATAGGAGGTGGAAATATGAGCACTGGAAGTGGAAGACACGGTGGCGGAATGAACGGAGGAGGAATGAGAGGCGGAGGCCACGGAGGTGGCGGAATGCATAGAGGCGGAATGGATGGTGGAAATCAGGGTTCTCCTATGTCACAAAGTTCATCTGTAGAAAGTCCTTCTTTTACTAATACAGTCCAAAACCCAATTGAGTTAAAATAAATAAAAAAAATATAAATGAAAAAATTAGGTATTATCGCATTGGCACTCTTTATACAGAATGTTTCTGCACAGGCAAACAGGTTTGTGTATCAGGTGACTATGAAACCTGATGCTGAAAATAAAACAGACATTAAGACAGAAAATGCTTATCTGGACATTTCTCCGGAAAAATCTGTGTTTTATTCTGAAAACAGAATCAAAAGAGACTCTGTCATGCAAAAAGCATTTCAAGGTGGAGGCGGAAGAGGAAGTATCAACAGAGATCAGATGGAAGGTTTGAGAACGAATATCAATTATTCTGTAGAAAAAGATAAAACAAACCAAAAGACTTACTTTAAAGACAGAATTGGCAGAGATATCTATTCGTATGAAGAAGACCGACCTCTGAACTGGAAAATTGAGTCAGAAACAAGAAAAATAGGAGAGTACAAAGTTCAGAAAGCTGAAACTGATTTTGGAGGAAGAAAATGGACTGCCTGGTTTACAACAGATCTTCCTTATCAGGATGGGCCTTACAAGTTTGGAGGGCTTCCGGGATTAATTGTGAAAATAGAAGATGATAAAGGAGAATATTCTTTTGACTTAATGAAAAATTATAAAATTGCTGAGTTCCCGACTTTGAACCAATTTGGAAATACTTTAAAAGTGAAAAGAGCAGATTATTTAAAACAGCAGCAAAAGTTTAAAACTGATCCCATGTCATTTATGAGCCAAAGTAGTGGACAAGGTGGATTTATGACAACAGTAAGAGCTGGCGGAGGAAGAGGTGCCGGCGGTGGAGGAAATCAGAACCCTGCCGATATGAGAAAAAGAATGGAAGAAAGGGTAAAGGAAGAAGTCAAGAAAAATTCTAATCCTATTGAATTGCAATAAATAAAAAATGCGGTCTTACTTTAAGACCGCATTTTTTATTTTGTATAATTTTGATTCTGATAAACTATTTTAATAGCTGGTTGAAAGTATCACCCTGTCTGATGTCTCCGGTGTTATAGCCTTTCATAAACCATTCTTTACGTTGTGCAGACGATCCGTGGGTAAAGCTTTCCTGATTGACATATCCCTGGCCTCTTTTCTGAATATTATCATCTCCAACGGCTTCTGCAGCATCTATTGCAGACTCAATGTCTCCAGGTTCCAGTATATGTTTGGTGTCATTGGTCCTTTTTGCCCAAACTCCAGCATAGAAATCAGCCTGTAATTCTGTAGCCACAGATACTCTGTTCATCTGTTCTTCCGAATATCTTCCGCTTCTTCTTAATTGATCCACTTTTTGAGTGGTTCCTAAAAGAGTCTGAACATGATGTCCTACTTCGTGGGCAAGAACATAAGCTACCGTAAATTCCGTTACTTTGGCTCCGAATTTTTGCTGAAGTTCACCGAAAAAACTCATATCCATATAGACTTTCTGATCAGCAGGGCAATAGAATGGTCCCATGGCAGCCTGAGCTGTACCACATGCTGAAGAAGTTGTATTTTCAAAAAGAACAATACCCGGATCAGTATAAGTCATCCCATTTTCTTTGAAAATCTGGGTCCAGGTCTGGCTATTCCATGCATCCATCATTTTTACCATTTCCCCGATTTGTTTTTCACCGGTTGTAAGTTCTCTTTGTTCTCTGGAATTTCCTGAAGACTGCATACTGCCGGAATTCAGAATACCGGATGGATCACCTCCCAAAAAGAACACGATAGCTGCTATAATTAAAGTTCCAAGTCCTCCGCCTACGATCATACCTCCATTTCCACCTCCGGAACCACGGCGGTCATCAACGTTTCCGCCTCTGTCGTCTGTCCATTTCATAGTAATAAATTTATTCGTTAATTTAAATATTTTAAGCCAAACTATAAGCGAAAAATATCTAGATCTTTATCTGTTAAGTTGTTTCGTTTTTAGCCAGTAGGATGTAGATTGATATGCTGATACGGCATCATCTACCAATTTCTGGTCTGTGTTTTTTAAGAGTTTCTCGTCGTAATAGAGTTTAAAAGCTGGAGCCAAATCACTTTTTTCCAGTTCTAAAGAATATTGTTTTGCCTTTTTTACCGGTGAAATAATGGTAAGACGACCATCTTTTACAAGTCCTAAATCCTGGTACGTTGCAATATAGGCCTTAGGCTGGAATTCTTTTTTGAAGACATCCTGACCCAAAAACTTAGATTGGTAGCTGAAGTTCAATAGTCCTAAAACGGTTGGCATTACATCGATCTGGGACATCAGTGCATCAAACTTTTGAGGCTGAATAAACCCTTCTGAAAATACCATTGCAGGGATTCTGTATTTATCCATAGGAAGTTCAGTTTTTCCGGCACTCGAAGCACAGTGGTCTGCAATGATAACGAAAACAGTGTTTTTATACCAGTCTTGTTTCTTAGCCATATCAAAGAACAGTTTAAGAGAGTAATCGGTATATTTTACACCGCCTTCACGGGATTTTGCAGTTCCCGGAATATCTATTCTTTCGTCAGGATAAGTAAATGGTCTGTGATTAGAAACCGTCATCCAGTGATTGAAAAATGGTTTTCCTGATTTTGCTTCAGCATTCATTACCTGAATAGCTTTTTTAGCCATATCTTCATCAGCAACTCCCCAAACATTGGCGAAAGTGATTTCTTCAGGTTTAAAGTTATTTCGGTCTACAATTCCGTAGCCGTTTCCGCTAAAGAAGTCCTGCATATTATCAAAATAGCTGTAACCACCATATAAAAACTTAACATCATACCCTTTGGATTTAAATACATTTCCGGTTGTGAATTTGTTTTTATTGTCATCTCTTTTGATGATACTTTCTCCCGCTGTAGGAGGAATACACAATGTTAAAGCTTCCAGTCCGCGTACCGTTCTGTTTCCGGTAGCATACAGATTGGTAAACATCAGTGATTTTTCGGCAAGGCTGTCCAGGAAAGGAGTAATTTTTTGTGTATTTCCATAATGTTCCATGAAGTCGGCAGAAAGACTTTCAATGGAGATCAATACTACATTTTTATTGGTTTCAGGCTGTTCAGCAACGATATTTCTTGATAATGTCTGCTGTGGATACTGGCTAAGGAAATTCTTTTCGGCCTGCTGCTGATTGATCTGGGAATAAAACTGGAAGTAATCCAGCTCATTATGAGTAAAGGCCCAATAGAACTTCGGAAGTCCGTTGGCTTCAATTTCGTCAGCAAAAACATTATCTGATTTGATCTGCATTAAAGATGGTATTGCCAGCATACTAAGAGCGCAAAGGACGATAAAACTACCTAGAAGAACCATTTTTTGTTTAAAATCCGGAAGTTCCAGCAGATCATCTTTCGTTTTCTTATAAATGAACCATGTGATGGTAAGTGTAACGATCATTATCCCGGAAAACAATGGAACAACAGGATAACTTTCCATAATATTCCCAATGACTTCATTGGTATAGATAAGATAATCTACTGCAATAAAATTATAACGAACTCCGAATTCATTGTAAAAGAAGTATTCACTTACTCCGTTGAAAATAATCAGAAGAACATATAATAATAATGTAATGAAATATAGGGTGTTACGAATCTTTATTCTTTGTGTAGGAAGGAAGAGCATCAGTCCGAAGAAAAGAGTCTTTATACCTACAAAAGCAAGGGCCACTTCTGTTACAGAACCTCCATATTGCTTGAAAATGTTGTTGGGAATAAGCCAGATATAGAGTAAGAATAAAACCAGTGCTCCAAAGATAATGTAGCCGTAAGGTTTTTTATATTTTGAATTGGAGAGGAAGAGAAAGTAAAGCGCGAGAATAGCACTGGCAAGCATGAATACAAAAATATCATTCACCAGGCCTATTAACAGGACTTTTATAACTTCGAAAAATCCAAAACTAGCGGTAGTAATAGGATGAAAAAAGAATACTGTTCTTATTATCAATGAAATAATAAGATAGAAAACTCCTAAATATAGGAACGGTTTTATTTTTCTTAAAAACATGTATTTACTGTCTATATTAGTTTCACAAAGATAGTTTTTGTACTTAACTTTTGATGGAAAAAAACAAAAACATCCTGTTTATTAATAAGATTTTAGATTTAAAATTGTCCCAATAAAAAAGGACTATTAAAAAATAGTCCCTTTGTGTTGGTTATGGTTGATTTTCGGTTAAGAATGTCCGAAACCTATATTTCCTTTTTTATCAGATAATTTCTTTTTGAAATCAATCATTCTTAAAGCTGTAACGGCTGCTTCTACCCCTTTATTTCCAAGATCACCCCCGCTTCTTGCGATAGATTGCTCCTTTGTATCATCTGTCAATACACAGAAAATGGTAGGCGTATCAGTCATAATGTTACAGTCTTTGATTCCCTGTGCTACTGCAGAACATACGTAGTCAAAATGAGGTGTCTCCCCACGGATCACACATCCGATAGAAATTACTGCGTCATATTTTCTCTCTTTGCAAAGCTGCATGCTTGCATAGTTGAGTTCAAAAGCTCCGGGAACAGGGAAAAGTTTGATGTTTTCAGGTTTTACCCCTTCTTTTTCAAGAATTTCCAAAGCTGCATCACGAAGATTGTACGTTACAAAATCATTCCACTCAGAAAAAACAATGCCGATAGAAAAATCTTCGGCATTAGTTATATGAAGTGGCTTGTAATCGGAAAGATTAACTGTTGCCATTTTTTAGTAATATTTAGTCATTTCAATATAAGAATCAGACATTCCGTTGTCGTAGTCCTGATATTTCTCATCAATTGCAGAGAAGTATTTTTTAGCTTCTGCATTTTTCTTTAATCCTAAAGCAACAATACCTGCTTTTCTTGTAAAATAGTATGCTGTGTAAGGATCATCAGAAGCTGTTGCTGCTTTGTCTAATAAAGCCAGAGCTTCATCATTTTTGTTAAGACCTGATTTTGCATCTGCCATAGCTCCGAATTTCATTGCTACTAAAGTTTTGTTGTCAGATGAAAATTGATCTAAAAGATCATAAGCTTCCTGGAATTTTCCTTCTTTGAACTTCAGTAAACCAGCGTTATAAGATGAAAGCTTACCGATTTTAGTAGAAGAATATTCGTTATATGTACCTACAAAACCTGGGTTGGCTGCAGATTTTCCTCCCAAAGCATCTTTATCTTTGCCTTCAGTAAGGCTTTTCTGAGCAGAAAGGAAACTTTTCACAGCTTCAACGTTCTTTGGAGCAACTACAAATTGCTTGTAAGCGAAGAATCCTAAAACGGCTAAAATTAATGCTCCAAATACAAAACCTAGAGGTTTTGAATATTTTTCAACAAATCTTTCAGTGTTTAAAGCTTCTCTGTCAAGGTCTTTAAAGAACTCAACCGTTTCTTTACCTTCTTGCTCGTTCTGAGCACTCTTTCCCAATTTTGCCATAAGTTTTTAAAAATTGAAATGCAAATTTAATTGTTTCTGAGAGATTTACAAAATACTTTATGAGTATTATTGATGAAATTTTGTGAATTGTTAATGGTGAATGATGAATTTATTAAAAAAAGATGCTTCGGCAAGCTCAGCATGGCACTTCTAATCTTACAGTAAATTATTAGTGTTGTCATGCTGAGCATGCCGAAGCATATATGTTTTAACTTTAATATCCTAAAATATGATACACTTCTGCACCAAATTTTTTCAGCTTTTCATCTCCATTCAAACCTTTTAAGCCAATCAGGAAACTGAATTGGGCAACTGTTGCTCCCTGTTTTTCTACCAATTTGGCTGCTGCTTCAGTAGTTCCTCCTGTTGCTAAAAGATCATCATGAATCAAAACTCTTTGTCCCGGCTTTATCTGCCCTTCACGGGTTTCAATAATGGCACTTCCATATTCCAGGTCATATTTTTCTGAAATGACAGGGGGAGGAAGCTTTCCTGCTTTTCTGATTAAAATGAATGGAACTTCCAGTGCTACAGCAATAGCGATTCCGAACAAATAACCACGGCTTTCAATTCCGCAGACTGCATCTACTTTCCCTTTACTGAAGGCTGCAAGATCTGCAATCACGTCTTCATAAAGTTTAGGATCTAAAAAGATGGGTGAAATATCTTTAAACTGTATTCCGGGAATCGGAAAATCAGGGATATTTTCAATTGTTTCTTCTAAATTTTTGATCAGTTCTGCTGAAGCCATTTATTAATTGATTTTATAGCTGGAAATTTTCCAGTCTCCGTTTACATTTTTAAGCCCAAATGTTACTTTTAAAGAAGTTGTTTTACCACTTTTATCTGTTACATCATAGGTCGCATTTACGCTAGCACTGTTGGTTGTAGCACCGCTTGTTGTAATATTCTTTACGCTTACATTTTTCACAGATCCGAAACCTGAAGTAGGATTTGAGAAAGACTCATAGCTTCCCCAGTTTGGATTGCTGGCAGTTTCGTATGCCGCTTTTAAGTTCTGTGAACTTACGCTGTTTAAAAATTTGCTTACTGTATTCTTAGGATCTGCAGTTGGCTGTTTCGGAGCTGCTGGTGTAGCTGGAGTAGCTGTCGCAGGATCTGTAGTTGTCCCAGTGGTAGCAGATGGGTTATTTGGATCTATTACAGCATTCGGTTGTTCTGGTACAGCTGTTGTATCGGTTTTAGGAATTGCAGGAACTTTCAGAGCTGCCGCATTCACATCAAGACCAATTTTTGACATTTTGAAGGTTTTCGCTGTCGTTTTTACAGAAACTGTGATGTCGATTTTGTTGTCGATAACCTTTGCCGCCGGAATGGAGGAGAACTTCAGGTTGAATCCTTTGAAGTTATTATCCTGCATCAGGTTTTTGGCTGTAGCAAGTCTTACTCCATTACTGAAGACTTCCAATGTAGCTTCCAGACCTGCACCAGTAAAGGCTACAGGTTTTCCAGCCGCATCCACAAGTCTTGGAACGATCTGAATTGCAGTAGGTGCTCCAGATCCATCATCTCCCGTAGGGTTTGTTATAAGGGTTAATGAGCCGGCTTTAACGTCGTTAGGATCGCTTTCTTTGGCTTTATCATCACCGAAAATATTCATTTCTCCAAGTGATGGTGGGGCAGTACTGGCCCATTCTATTCCATTTTTCTGTGCAACTTCGTCTGCAAGTGCCATGACTTCAGGAACTTTTTTCCCGTTGATCAATTTACCAAGAGCTTTCAATTCATTGATATCACCATCTGCCTCTACGCCAAATGTTTTAAGGATATAAAGAGCCTCATTAAACTTAATCTGCTTAATGGTAGGTAAACTGGAAGTCATATCATTGATACTTGACTGCAGTGTTTTAGTATTCGTAGCATCTACATGATCTTTCTTACATGCTGTAAAAAGCAACAGACTGAAAACAAGTAGAAAAGAAAACTTTTTCATTTTTATTTGGTTTGTTGCAAATTTAATAAAACCTTTATTAATACTGGATTTTATTTTTTACTTTATGTTTTTTGCTTATTTATTACTTTTTTATAGGAATGGATGCTGTTCTTTTAATTTTAGAATTCAATATTGGTATTTGTACTATTGAAAGTGATGATGAAAAGGATTCTCATTATTTTTTATTTGTTTGCTCTTTTAAATCATCCTTGAAAAAGCTGCTGAAAATAGTCTGCATATTGGGAAATGAAGAATCCTGCCAGTAGGATGTTTTGTAATTGCTGTTGTCTTTATCAAACTTCACTTTCTCAATATCATTATCATTGCTGAAGTTAAGTTCTGTGGGATAAAAATTAGTATAAACTGCTATCTGATTGTAATTCGGTTCGCTTTTATGTTTCAATTTTATAAAAACAAGTTCATTATACTCCAGGAAATCTTTCAGCGTTTTTTCTGAGCCTTTTTCGAAGGACATATTTAGGATTGTTCTTATGTCATAAAATCTATATCCAAAGAATGAAAATTCTTTATCCTGCAGGGCACCGCCAGTCACTTCAATCTGATCTTTGCGGTCGCCTTTTAATTCTTTAATAATATTTTTTGTTGTTTTATATTCTTCAGGATTTCCTACGTTTTTGAGTTTTGGAAGCTGAAGAGAGTTGCCATAATCCCATGATGAAGTTTCTTTTTTCTCATTTTTAGATTCTGCCAATCTGAAAATTCTGTACTGTTCAACATTTGTACTTTTCAGTTTTTTGGATTTATTATCAAAAATGTAGGTTACAATTCCGTCAGCATAGCTGTTCAGTTTATTGTTTACCGTTACATAGGCGTTAAAATTTCCCTTGATGAAAATATATTTGGCTGGTTTGCTATTTTTAATAACAACGGTTTCAATTTCTTTTACCTGATCGTTTATTTTAATGACCGGCTGATCAAAATCGGAATACGATAGGGTGGCGACCGGAAAATTATTATAGACCAGCTGAAATTTTTCCTGAGCAGGGGACAATGACTGCTTGTCAATCTTGCCATCAATATCAGAGTAGGCAAGTATGCTTCCGTCTTTGCCAAATACAGAAACTCTGGGAAGAGGATTATTACTTTTTTCAGAAACGAAAGTTATGACCTGTGCATTCGTGAATACGGAAAGCAGACAGAACAGAAGGTATAGAAGATGAATTTTTTTCATAGCAGTATTTTGGTTTCGGTGTTAATAAAACAGACTTTTATATAAAGACGGGAAAAGTAGAAAATGGTTGCCTGAAAATTCTTATTTGCGTCATTGCATAAAAAAAGACTGATTGTTTAACAATCAGTCTTTTATAATTTTATTTTGTTACAAGTCCTTAGAAAGGATACTCATAAATTTCAGATTCGTGTAGGTATGGGTTTCCTGTAGGAATCAACTTCAGTTTAGATAAAGCTGAAAGTACAGTAAACATAAATAGTCCAGCTACGAATAGAACTGCTCCCAGAATTAATAAGAATACTTCAGGAGTGTTCCAGTATGGTCCTACCGTTCCCGGCATTACCATGTTGAAGTAATCTAAAAGGTGTCCTAAGATAACGATTACAGCCATTGTGGTAACCACTTTGTAGTTTCTCTTGATGCTGCTGCTTACTAATACCAATAGTGGTAATAAGAAGTTTACAATCAGCATTGGTAAAAACGTAGTACCATAGTGCTGGAATCTACCGAAGAAGTAGTTAACCTCTTCCGGAACGTTTGCATACCAGTAAAGCATGAACTGAGCGAACCATGTATATGTCCAAAGCATACTTGTAGCGAAAAGGAAAACTCCTAAATCGTGTAAGTGGTTGTCATTGAACTGTGGTAAGAAACCATTTTTCTTAAGATAAACACTTAATAAAATGATTACAGCAATACCACTTGAAAGGCAGCTAACCATTGAATACCAGATATACATTGTAGAATACCAGTGAGGGTCAATAGACATCAACCAGTCCCAAGCCCAAGCTGCAGAAGCAAATCCGAAGAATGCGATATATCCTACTGCCCATCTGTAAAGCATTTGATACTCTACTTTAGACTTAGTTTCATCTACTTTTTTAGACTGAGCTTTTAATTTCCAAGCAAAGAAAGAAGCACCAATCACGTAGATTAAAGTTCTTATTGCATAGAAAGGAATATTTAAGAATCTTTTCTTTTCAAATAGGATCACATCAAAATGTGCAGATTCCGGGTTTGTCAACTCAGGGTCCATCCAGTGGAATAAGTGACCATTATGAGTGATGTTCAAGATCATCATGATAACCAGAATTGCCCCACCGTAAGGAATATAAGAAGCAATAGCTTCCATTACTCTTGTGATGATAATAGGCCATCCTGCGTGAGCTGCGTGCTGAATACAGTAGAAGAACAGTACAGCGCAACTTACTCCAAAGAAAAAGACAGCTACAAAGTGCAGCGATGCTAATGGCTGGTTGTGAATCTGAAGCTCAGCATGCTCTAAATGAGCTGCGTGATCCTGTGGTCCAACCATTTCACTTGAGTGTGTAGGAGCATCATGACCAGAAGCATGAACAGCTTCCATCATTTGTTCTATTTTCTCAGTAGAAATTCCTTTGTTCATAAAGAAACCAATACCGAAAAGAACTAAACCTACAACAAGAAGTATTATAGAAGTTGATTTTAATTTTGGTGAAAAACTATACATTTCTTTTCTTATTTTTTAGTTTCGGTAGTCGTTTCAGTTGTTGCTGGTGCCGCCGCTGTAGCTGCTGCCGGTGCTGCTGCTCCTTTCTTGAAAGCACTCATCACATACAATGCTACTCTCCATCTGTCTCCTGCGTTCAGTTGTCCCGCATAAGATCCCATTGCATTTCTACCGTTTGTTAATACATAATGAACAGATCCTACAGTAATTTCTCTGTCTGCATAGTTGGGTACTCCAGAGAATGCCCCACTTTGTACGATAGGTCCTTGTCCATCACCTCCTGTTCCGTGACATGCCGCACAAGTGTGATCAAACAATATTTTTCCTCTTTCAATATCCTTAGCTGCATTAGCCGGGTTTAGAGGAGATACTGTAAGTTTTTTGGAAGCGTCATACCCAGCGTTGTACTCATCAACATTCTTAGGTAGTAAGCTTTCTTCAAAAACTCCATCTTTATTTTGAGATACTGATCCTTCTACTGGAGCAAGACCTGTTGCGCCACTATTTTTAACAAAAGCAGGAATTTCATTTTCATGATCTGAATAAGCATCCTGTGCTTTCATCAATGGATCATAAGCTACCGGAAAATACATGTCCGGGAAATATACCAACGGAGTATTCTCCTTTGGTCCACAAGAGTTAAGTAAAACCGTTGTTAAACCTAAAACTGCTGTAATTTTTAATACATTCTTTTTCATTTTAAGCGTCTTTAACAGTTATTTCTTCAACTCCAGTTTCAATAAGCAACTGTTTTACAGATTCTACATCTTCAGTTACAAATTCCATCATGAATTTATCATCAGTAGTTCTTGGATCTGGGTTCTGAGCTGGAGCTCCCGGATACATTTTGTTTCTAACCAAGAAAGTTAAAGACATCATGTGAGCAGCACAGAATACCATTAATTCGAACATTGGAACTACGAAAGCCGGCATGTTGTGTGCCCAGTCAAAAGCTGGTTTACCACCGATATTCTGAGGCCAGTCATGATTCATCACATACCAAGTTACAGTAGCACCGATAGTAACACCGTAAAGAGCATATAAGAATGCGGCATCAGAAATTCTAGTTTTCTTTAACCCTAAAGCCTTGTCTAGTCCGTGAACCGGAAACGGAGTATATACTTCGTTTATAGCGATTCCTTTATCGTTGAATGCTTTAACGCCGTTCATTAAATCGTCGTCGTCAGCATAAAGTCCGTATACAATTTTAGTGGTGCTCATCTCCTTCTTTTGCTTTATAAGTTTCACCTGAAATTTTCAGAATCGATTTTAATTCAGCCTGTGCAATTACAGGGAATGTTCTTGCGTATAGTAAGAATAATACAGAGAAGAATCCGATAGTTCCCAAATATACACCCACATCAATGATCGTTGGCTTAAACATTGTCCATGATCCTGGTAAGTAGTCTCTTGAAAGGTTGATAACGATAATATCAAAACGCTCAAACCACATACCGATGTTGATGATCAATGCAACAATGAATGTCCAGATAATGTTCGTTCTAAGTCTTTTGAACCAGAAAGAAGCAGGAACCACAAGGTTACAGATGATCAATGACCAGAATGCCCACCAGTAAGGTCCTACAGCAGCACCTGGAGAAAGATATGTAAAATCTTCAAATCTAGATCCTGAGTACCATCCGATGAAATATTCAGTAGCATAAGCTACAGTTACCATACCACCTGTAAGAACGATTACGATGTTCATAATTTCGATATGATACATTGTAATATATTCTTCTAAGTGACAAACTTTTCTTGCAATTAACAATAGTGTCTGTACCATTGCAAATCCTGAGAAGATCGCACCAGCTACGAAGTAAGGAGGGTAGATTGTTGAGTGCCATCCTTTAATAACTGAAGTTGCGAAGTCAAAAGATACGGTAGTGTGTACTGAGAATACAAGTGGAGTTGCCAAACCTGCAAGAACCAAAGAAAGTTCTTCGAATCTTTGCCAGTGTTTTGCTTTACCACCCCAACCGAATGCAAGGAATGTATAAATTTTCTTAGTCCAAGGGGTTTTAGCTCTATCTCTGATCATTGCAAAGTCAGGGATAAGTCCCATGAACCAGAATACAGTTGATACTGAGAAATACGTTGAGATCGCAAATACGTCCCAAAGTAGAGGAGAGTTGAAGTTCCCCCAAAGAGAACCGAATTGGTTTGGTAAAGGGAATACCCAGTATCCAACCCAAACTCTACCCATGTGAATTACAGGGAAGATTGCAGCCTGTACAACCGCAAAGATCGTCATCGCCTCTGCAGATCTGTTTACAGACATTCTCCATCTCTGTCTAAATAATAATAATACTGCTGAGATTAGGGTTCCGGCGTGACCGATACCTACCCACCATACAAAGTTGGTGATATCCCAACCCCAGTTAATAGTTCTGTTAAGCCCCCATGCTCCAATACCTGTCCCGATAGTGTACGCAATACAGCCGAATCCATAGAGGAATAGAACTAGTGCAGCATATAGTGAGATCCACCATAATTTACCTGCTCTTTCTTCGATAGGTCGTGCGATATCTTCCGTAATATCGTGATAAGTTTTGTGACCAATAATTAGAGGTTCCCTTATCGGAGCTTCGTAATGTCCTGACATTTTTTACCTATTTATTATTTAAACTTTATTTTTCTACTCTGTTTCTTACTTTAGTGTGATAGAACACGTTTGGCTTTGTTCCGATCTCCTCTAGTAAATAATATCTTCTGTTAGATGCATACTGCTCTCTAATTGAAGAATCTTTATCATTCATGTCTCCAAATGTCATTGCTCCTGTAGAACAAGCTTTAGAACAAGCAGTCTGGAATTCTCCATCCTTCACTTTTCTTCCCTCTTTCTTAGCCTCAAGAATAGTATTCTGAGTCATTTGGATACACATTGAACATTTCTCCATTACCCCTCTAGTTCTTACAACTACATCCGGGTTAAGTACCATTCTTCCTAAATCGTTGTTCATGTTGAAATCGAACTTTTCATTTAGGTTATAAGTAAACCAGTTGAAACGTCTTACTTTGTACGGACAGTTGTTTGCACAATATCTTGTCCCGATACATCTGTTGTAAGCCATATGGTTTTGACCTTGCTTACCGTGTGAAGTAGCCGCTACCGGACATACAGTTTCACATGGAGCGTGGTTACAGTGCTGACACATTACAGGTTGGAAGATTACATCCGGGTTGTCTGCAGGGTGGTTTAATGCACCTCCATCTCCGAAAGCAGTACCATACAATTCAGGTACAGCCATTCCTTCTTTCAATCCTTCGTATACTTCTACTTTCTGTCTTGAAGAATAATAACGGTCAATTCTTAACCAGTACATATCTCTAGACATTCTTACCTCTTCTTTACCTACTACAGGAACGTTGTTCTCTGCCTGGCAAGCAATAATACATGCTCCACAACCAGTACAAGAGTTCAAGTCAATAGATAAGTTGAAGTGAGGACCATCTGTATCATCAAAAGCATCCCAAAGGTCGATTTTTCTCGCTGGAAGTGCTCCACTGATCGTGTGGTATTCCAAAGGCTTATTCCATCCTTTGTGTTCATCATCAAAAGCAACGTTAATGAATTCAGCTAAAGGAACTTCCTTCGCGATCTCATAACGACCCATTAATGTATTTTGAAGCTGGATACCTGCAAATTCGTGATCTTCTCCTGTCTTCTCGATTTTAACACCTGAAAGAGCTAAGTTAGAACCATCAAATAAAGGATAAGCATTTACCCCTGTATCTGCAGTTGCTCCTGAGTTTTTCTTACCATAACCAAGTGCAAGACCTACAGATCCTTCAGCTTGACCTGGCTGTACGAATACAGGAACGTTTTCTATTTTTACTCCGTTTACAGTAAGGTTTACAATAGAACCATCTAACTGCATTCTCGCGTTAAGATCGTTGTCAATTGCAAACTTCTCTGCATCTTTCGGAGAAATTGTAAGGTAGTTATCCCAAGACATTCTAGTAATTGGGTCAGGTAATTCTTGCAACCAAGGGTTGTTTGACTGAGTACCATCTCCCATTGAAGTCTTAGTATATAATACTAATTCTAATTCAGAAGCTTTGAAGTTTCCTAATTCAGCAACCGCTTGTGCAGCGTTTCCGCCTGCGTAAGATAAAGTTGCTGCGTTTGTAGAAGCGTTGATACCATTATACAATGCTTTGTTGAAAGAAGTACCACCTAAAAGTGAAGCTGAGTTTGCTTTTAAATAATCGTAGTAGTTATTTGCTGCATTGTTTTTACCATTCTTCCAAACCAATAGAGATTCTTCAATCTGTCTAGATTTGTAGATTTTCTGGATCGTAGGCTGCATCAATGAATATACTCCTGTCTGTGGTTCGATATCTCCCCAAGACTCTAGCCAGTTAGCTACAGGAATTACAGCTTTCGCTGCTTTGTACATTTCATTTTTCTTATCTGCTACAGCAACTACATAAGGAACTTTTGATAAAGATTTTTTGAAATCTTCTCCTTTTGGATGAGAGTAGATAGGGTCTACGTTGTTGGTAACTAATACACCAACTTGTCCACCATTTACCCATCCCAGGAATTCCTGGTATTTAGCACCGTTAAATTCTTTAAGGAAGTTTGCTTTACCAGTGAAAGCTACTGAACCTAATTTTTGGTTGATTAAGTGTGCTAAAACCTGTGCTCCTTTAGAACCGTCAGCGAAAACAACCGCTTTGCTTCCTTTCGCTTTCAATTCGTTAGCAATTTCAGTGGCAGTCTTATCTGAAGTACCTGCACCTACAATTGCATTGTAAACTTCAACTAACGTTTTGTTTACAGCACTTGGTTTTAATCTATATCTTGAGTCAGCATTAGCACCAGTTAATGACAAGTTAGATTCCACTTGGATGTGTCTCAACATGCTTGCTCCTGGTTTTCTAGCTGCTGCATAAGAAGTTTCTAAGCTTGAAGCATTATAGTCTCCTAAGAAATCAGCCTGGAAAGCAACTACCAATTCAGAACCCTTAAGGTCATAAACAGGCAATGCTCTTTGTCCGAATACCTCCTGAGCTGCATCTAATCCTGCAGAATAAGGGAAAGCATCATAAGTTACTAATTCAGCTGTAGGATATTTAGCTTTGAATTCAGCAAATAACTTTTTGAAAGTTGGTGAAGCAAAAGAGTGTGATAAAACCACAATCTTTTTGCCAGACGCTTTAGCTTCTTCCAAACCTTTAATAACAAAACTGTCTACTTTATCGAAAGTTTCATCTTTACCGTCTAGTTTAGGCTGCTTTACTTTATCATTATCATAAAGAGAAAGTACACTTGCCTGAGCTCTTGCATTAGTTTTACCTAAATCACCACCAGCTGGGTTTGGTTCAATTTTGATAGGTCTCCCTTCACGGGTTTTTACTAAAACACTAGCAAAGTCGAAACCGTCAAAATATGTTGAAGCGTAATAATTAGGGACTCCCGGAATAATGTCATGCGGCTTTACCACATAAGGAATCGTTTTGATTACCGGAGCTTCGCAGGCAGCTAATGTAACTGCTGCTGTAGAGAATCCTAATAATTTCAGGAAATCTCTTCTTGAAGTACTAGATCCGTTTTTCTCAGCATCTCCAAGGAAATCTTCTACCGGAATTTCTTCCTGAAACTCTTTCTGAGCCAGCTTATTATTCAAAGCTGGATCTTTAAGTTCATGAATACTTCTGAATTGTATTTTGTTTGAAGCCATTTATACTTCTAATTTTTTAGTTATTAATAATGACATTTACCACACTCAAGACCTCCAATTGCATCTACAGTGATCTTACCTCCATCTTGTGGATATTGTTTTTTCAACTTGTCATGTAGATTTTTGAAGTACTCTTTATTATAACCGTTGTTCATATCAACTTCAGTCGTTCTGTGGCACTCGATACACCATCCCATAGTAAAGTCGTTAGCCATTTGAACAACATTCATTGTATCAATTTTACCGTGACAAGCTTTACATACAACATCAATTTTGTTGGTAGGATTTTTTTTGTTGAAAGAATTGATGATCGCTTGTTCTCCAGCAATTACGTGCTGAGAGTGGTTGAAGTAAACGAAATCTGGCATGTTGTGGATTCTTGTCCATTCAACCGGCTGTGTTTTTCCTGTGTACTGTTGTTTTGCAGGATCCCAACCTGTTGCAGCGTAGATCTTCTGGATTTCTCCGTCATAGAATGCCTTATCTTTTCCTGGCTCCATGTAGTGATCTGCGTTGTATTCAGAAATTGTTCTGTGACAGTTCATACAAACGTTCATAGAAGGAATTTCAGATACCTTTCCGTATTTAGCACTAGAGTGGCATAGCTGACAATCAATTTTCTGTTCTCCAGCGTGAATTTTGTGAGAGAAGTAGATAGGCTGCTCAGGTTTGTACCCTTTGTAAACCCCAATCCACATCAACCAGTTCCATACTCCATAGGCAGCTAAAATAGCAAGAATTGCTAACAGCCCTTTCCCAATGTAGTGGAACTTCTCATACATTTCACTGAAAGAACGAACTCTTGATTCGTTGAGCCCAGCTAAGTCTTCAGATTGACCCAGTTTTACCAATTGTCTTAGTTTTACCAAGATCCAAACTAGTAATCCTGCGATCGCTAAAAGTGAAATGATAACAACGTTTGTCGTAGTTTTGTCTGCAGGTGCTGCCGCAGTAGCGTCAGTTGCAGGGGTTGCTTCCGGCTTTTTCTCTTCCGGAGCAGGAGGATTAGTAGTGAAAGCTAAAATGTCATCAATATCCTTATCTGTAAGATTAGGAAACTGCAACATCTCAGTTTTATTATACTTTTCAAAAATTTCATTGGCGTATTTATCCCCAGAAGCTCTCAGAGCTTTGTTGTCTTTGATCCACTTGTGAAGCCAATCTTTGTCTACACCGCCTTCTGTCTTTACACGTTCTACAACCCCTTTTAATGGAGGTCCAATAACTTGTTTGTCCAGCGCGTGACATGCAGTACAATTCGCTTTGAAAAGTTTCTCTCCGTTTTTAGGATCGCCGTCTTGCCCGTAAAATGAAGCACTGGTTGATAGCAATAATCCTATTGCGATCAACGTTTTTTTATAATGCTTTCTCCAACTAATCATTTAAATTATCTTATGTTAGTAAAATATTGAACATATCAATCCCGCAAAAATAATATTTTTAACAGGAATTTAACGGTATAAGGAAAGGGGAAAATATCATTTACGTTTAATTTGTATTGATTCTAAATAACTCTGTTTGGTATAGTTTTTTAATTTGTATAAATTTGCGAAAACAAGTTTAAATGAAAAATTTGATTAAAATATTTTCGATATTATCATTATTTGGTTTTTATAATATTGAGGCACAGCAGGTTGTTAAAAAAGACACTCTTTCAGGAACAGAGCTTGTTATGACAATGGACTCCAAAATAAATGCTGCTTTGGAAGGAGTGGAAGGAAAATGTGCGAAAGTTACTCCTACAAATTCTCCTAAAGATTCCGGATCCAATGATATTGGAATTTCTACAGGGATAAGTACAAAGCCTCCTAAAATCTTTGTGCCGAACAGAGAACTTACCAATGCTGAAATTTGTAAGAAAAATCCTAGAATTTTAGGGTTTAAGATTCAAATTACAACGGTAAAAAGTAACGAAGAAGCTAATGAAGTAAAGTCTTATTTCAGAAAAAGATTCCCTAACCTGAAAGTGGAAACGGATGCTTCTTTAAGACCTAACTATAAGATTTTAGCTGGAAGTTATTTCACTAAACAAAGTGCAGCGAGCGACCTTTCTAAAATCAGAGAGTATTTCAAATCTGCTGTAGCAGTACAGTACAGAATTTTCTGTGCGGAAGCAAAATAGAAGTGATTCATTTCAACATAAAAACAAAAAAGCTGAGAAATATTCTCAGCTTTTTTTATTGGTAATACGTTTCCATAAACCAGAAAAATTCTGTCATTCGAAACAGGTTGTTGAGTAGCAGATAGACAAATAGTAAAACCATAGTTAATGTTAAAACTGACAGTATTTTCGGGGATGATTTGTAAGCATAAAAAAGCCATCCCAAAAGGAGTGGGTATACGAAAACAAAATGTCCTCCATAGATAGAGGAAGTATGAAGCCCGAACCTCATCACACAATGGATCACAATATCAACGAAAAAAGAAATAGCAATAACCTGAACCCATTTGTTTTTGAAATTTTTAAAATAACTCCAAATGAGCAGGATCAGTAAAATTGCTGTAAAAATGTAAGGAAAAGCAGATGAATAAAGGTCCATATAAAGCCCTTTAAAGTCAAATCCTTTCATATTATGTTTGTCTGAAATAATGAATCCCGGGAAAAGAATGTTGCCTCCGAAAAAGAATGAAAGAATCATATCCCAGGTGGGCATTGATTCTACATTAGAGAATTTTTCATACTGCTGATTGGTTTTGGAAAAGATATTCTGATATTTAAAATCAATTCTGTTTAAATAAAGCAGCACAAAGCAGATGGCAGCAACAGCTACTCTAAGCACTGCATTTCCGAATTTTCTCCAGTCTTTGAAAAGATTTTTTTCAAAAAGTAGGGGAATGAAAACCTTTACAAAATTGGTAATAGTAAGTCCTCCGATCGTAATTCCGGCAAGCGAAAGAGCGACAGCTGGTGTTTTTTCCTCCTTTCTAAGTTTTATTGCTGCATAGTAATTGTATAATGAGAGTGAAAATAGAGTGTATGTGAAGTTTTCCGGAGTAAAGGATAATATAATATTGGTTGAAAAAGCTCCAAAAAATAAAATAATTAAAACACTCAACCATAGCGGAAGACAGATAATGTTCTTTAGATATTTGAAAACCTGAACGATGTTTAAGCTGATGATAATATTGCTAAGCCATGCCAATGTAAGTCTGAAGTTTGCATCCATTTTTCCCCCTGAAATAAATAATGAAAATTCTCTTACCCAGTTGAAAAAATAGTAGGATAGAGGGTGTCTTTCAAAACTTCCCCCAGTCATAAGGATAGATTTGTTATCAAAACTGAAATAAGCATCCCAAGGAATTCTGCTGTCAAATATAATCCTGTAATGAAGGGCGATATATGAGCCTAACATTCCATAGCAGATTATAAAAAAGAGAAAAACTGCCAGCTCAGTGTAAGTGGAAGGAAAAATCAGTTTAAAGAAATTGATGATTTTTGTTTTGATAAAAGACACGTGTAGGATTTTTTTGCAAAAGTAAAATAAAAAAACCACCAAAAGTTGGTGGTTGTAGAAGTTTGTATAAACGGTATTATTGTTTGATTACTTTTTCTGTAGTAGAAGTTCCGTCAGAGAAGTCTACTTTTAATAGATAGTTTCCTTTTGGAAGGGAAGAGATGTCTATTCTTTCGGAAGTGCCATTGAGTAAGGATTTTCCGCTGATATCAATTACTGTGGCAGATTTGATTTTTTTATCTGTTTTGATATTAATTTCTCCTTTTGTTGGATTTGGATAAATGTCAGTGATATCTTTTGCTCTTGCACCTGCTTCCTGCGTGGCTAATGTAGCACTTGATAAAACCAGTACATCATCTATTGAAAGACTATCTGCATCATTGGCAACATAGTGGAATCTGAATTTAACATTTGCCTGTCCGGCATATGGCGTTAAACTAACTGTAATTGCCAATGTTTCATAATCAACAAATACTCCATAGTCTTCTTCAACCCATACTTGATTCCATACAGTTCCTCCGTCTGTGGAAACCTCTACTTTTAAATCTCCGTTAGGATTGGGATTAACCATGTATTCGTATCCTATTTTGGCATTAAACTTAAGTACTGGATTTGTTGTTCCTACTAAGCTGAAAGAAGGGCTTGTTAAATGAGCGTCCTGTGCCTGTGCAATCCATCCAATACCTGCCGATTTTCCTCCATTAATATTAAATGTGAGCTGTCCGGATGCATTGAAGATGATTGTTGTAAAACCCCAAGGTCTGGATGCTACATTGGTGCCTGTTGTCCACCCCGTAGGAGGAAATATTGTACCTTGGAAAGTCTCTGAGAGAATTTGCGCATTCCCAAATATAAAAGAGACTAAGAACATGAATAGTAATTTTGTTTTCATTTGTTTTGGTTTTAAAGTTATTAGTAAATGTAATAAAAAAATGAAAATAATTACTTGTTTTTGTGTTATTTATGAATATTTCTTATTTAAGAACTACAGGAAAGTGTAGAGCATCCTGCAGTATCATCATAGCCAGATGGCCTTTTAACAGAGAACTCAGGGTATATTTCCTGATAGGGAAATTCTAAAGCTTTGGTGAGTTTCTCCAGCATTTCTTTTTTGCCGTTACTGATCTCTTCAATGCATTCGTAAAGAAGATAATTTCTCAGTATAAATTTAGGGTTTGTTTTTTTCATCATGGCTAATGAAGCCTCTCTTGAAATAGAATTTAAATCTAGCTTCGCTTCATAATTCTTAATAAAATCCCTAAGTTTTTCCAGCATTTTTTCATTCAAAACGATATAAGAAACATCTTTAAAATGCTCTTTGATATCCGTATCTTGAGTTATTTTTTCCAGCTGAGTGAAAAAGAGGGTGTAGTCTAGCTGAAGCTCCTGCATTAATCCCTGCCAGTTGGTGAAAAAATCCTCATCTTCTTTTTGAAGCTGATCAAACCCAAACTTTTTACAAAGCATTTGATCATGAGCTTCCCAAAAAGAAGTTCCAAAATTATTTAAGGTATCTTCTAAAAATTTTTCATCTTTAATTAAGGGATGAAGTGCATTAGCAAGCTGCCAAAGATTCCATTGGGCAATCTGTCCCTGTTTTCCGAACGCATATCTTCTTCCGGGCAGGTCTGTGGTATTTGGGGTGAAATTCAAATCATATTCATCCATCATAGAATAAGGTCCGTAGTCAATGGTTAATCCCAGAACAGACATATTATCGGTATTCATAACTCCATGTACAAATCCTACTCTGAACCATTCAACCATTAAATTTGCAGTACGCGTACAGATATTTTCAAAGAAGTCTCTGTATTTCCGATTGTCAGATGATGTTATTTCAGGAAAATAATTTTCAATGGTGAAATCAGCAAGTTCCTGCAGGCTGTTGTATTCTCTTTGAGCTGACATTAGTTCAAAGTGTCCGAAGCGTAGAAAGCTTTCTGCGGTTCTGATAACTACTGCACCTTTTTCAAGCTGAGGATTTCCACTGTACATAATATCGCGCATTACGTCTTCACCGGTAAAAGCAAGACTAAGTGCTCTTGTTGTAGGAACTCCTAAATGATGCATAGCTTCACTCATCAGATATTCCCGTACAGAAGATCTTAATACGGCTCGTCCGTCAGCATGTCTGGAATAAGGGGTAGCTCCGGCACCTTTCCATTGAATTTCTGTTTTTTTTTCAGTTTCGTTTGTGATCTCACCTGCAAGGATTGCTCTTCCATCTCCGAGCTGTCCAGCCCAGTTTCCAAACTGATGCCCTGCATAAGCTGTAGCATATGTTTTAACGTTTTCGGGAAGGTTGTTTCCAACCAGAAAGTCGAGATCTTTATCTTCAAATTTCCCTAATCCTATTTCTTCTGATAAAATTTCATTAAAAGAAATCAGTTCAGGCTGATCAAAACCAGCGGGTTTGATAGTGGCAAATAAAACCTTTGGAGTATTTCTCTGCATTGCGTTGTTGGAAAAATCACCTGGGAAATTCTCGATAAAAGGTTGTCTGATACGTTCGATATTCATAGGTCAAAGGTATTAATTATAAAAGAAAAGACCTTCCAAATAATTGAAAGGTCTTGTGTATTTCTAAAAGAGAATTTATTTATTGAAATCTACTTCATCATTAGAATGAAGGTTTTCATTGATGTTGTCCTCTTTCTTTTCTGTAGGTTTTTTAGGAGTAGGATCTGCCGGTCTTGGATTTTTGATCTCATCAATCGTCTGAAGACTTCCATCATCTCCATATCCTCCGCTTAAGCCTTTAAGGTTTGAACAGCCGTCTTTCCAATCAGAAGGTTTTACAAACTTATCATCAGGAGTAACTCCTAAACTTTTATCTGCCCATACTTTCTTCATGAAGATTGCCCATATTGGCAATGCCATTTTTGCTCCCTGACCTTCACCGGTTCCAAAGAAGTGAGTGGCTCTGTCTTCCCATCCAACCCATGCTCCGGTTGCTAATTTTGGTGTGATTCCCATAAACCATCCATCGGAGTTGTTCTGAGTTGTTCCTGTTTTAGCAGCAATTTCTACTGCTTTTGAAATTCCTCTTCTTCCCAGCTCTCCGGAAGCGGTTCCGTATTGTGCAACACCTTTCATCAGTTCGATCATGGTGTAAGCATACATTGGGTTCATTACCTCTTTTGGCTCTACATTTACTTCTTTGATAACTCTACCGTTGGCATCTTCAATTCTCCAGATCATTTCCGGTTTATTGTGGTTACCATAGTTGGCAAAAGTACTGTAAGCTCCTAACATTTCATAAATAGTAATGTCTGATGAACCTAAAGCAATTGTATTGTTTCTTGGAATATCTTCTGTTACTCCCAAATCTCTTGCAGTCTGGATTACAGCGTCTACTCCTGTCATTTCAATAAGTCTTGCAGCAACAGGGTTTTGAGAGTGTGCCAATGCATCTTTTAAAGTAAGCATTCCTCCTCTTCCCGGTACATGCCATCCGTTATGATCGTAAGTTCCGTTAGAAACAGCAGAACAAGGTGTCATTCCCAGTTTCATAATAGCCGTTGCATACACGAAAGGCTTGAAGGTAGATCCTACCTGTCTCTTACCTTGCTTGATGTGGTCATATTGGAAGTGCTGCCAGTCAATACCTCCTACCCATGCTTTGATCTCTCCGGTTCCAGGAACCATAGACATCAGACCTGCCTGTGCAATTTGTTTGTGATATCTGATAGAATCCCAAGGAGACATCTCTACTTCTTCTTCTCCGTTCCATGTGAATCTTGAAGTTTTGATAGGTTTCTTGAATTCCATCATAATGGAGTCTTCCGGCATTCCGTCAGCTTTTAACAGTTTGTAACGGCCTGTTCTTTTCATAGCCTGAAGCATCACATCTTTGATCTGTTTGTCATTAAGATAGTAGAAAGGTCTGTTCTTTCTTCCTCTTTGTTCTGCATCAAATCTTTTCTGAAGATCCGTTAAGTGTTCCCTGATTGCTTCTTCTGCATACTTCTGCATTTTAGAATCAAGAGTAACATATATTTTTAAACCGTCTTTGTAAAGGTTAAGTTTTTTACCGGTTTCTTTTTCATGAGTTTCAAGATACTTATCAATCTCTTTTCTCAGATAGAACTTGTAATAAGCCGAATATCCGTCAGTAATGCTTTTGATAGGGTGGAAGTCTACTTCTATCGGAGTGTTGGCTGCTTTTTCATAGGTAGCAGCATCAATGTATCCGGTTTTCTGCATCTGATCCAATACAACATTCCTTCTTTCTTTTGCCTTTTCAGGATATCTGTAAGGGTTGTTTTTTCTTGGGTTTTCGAGCATTGCTACAAAAGTTGCAGCTTCAGGTAATGTAAGCTCCGAAGTCTTTTTGTTAAAATAAACTCTGGAAGCCATTTCAACACCGTTAGCATTGAAAAGAAAATCAAACTTATTGAAATAAAGAGTAACAATCTCTTCTTTGGTATATCTTTTCTCAAGGCTTACCGCAACAACCCATTCTTTTAATTTCTGGAATGCTCTTTCAAACTTATTTTGAGAAGCATTTCCTGTGAAAAGAAGTTTTGCCAGCTGTTGGGTGATCGTAGAACCACCACCACGTCCGCCACCATATGCTACGGCTCTGGCAATAGAATACAAGTCGATTCCTGAATGTTCTTTGAAACGCTCATCTTCTTTAGCCTGAAGGGCATAAATAAGGTAAGGAGGAAGATCCTTATAAACAATAGGCTGTGTTTTTTCCTTTTCGAATTTACCCAACATAATCCCGTCTGAAGAAATGATTTCAGAAGCGACAAAGATGTCAGGGTTTTCAAGCTCTTTTACATCAGGCATTTCCCCAAGGAATCCTTGAGAAACCGCAAAGAAAAGTCCCGAAATTCCCAGAACTACCGCAATGAGTCCAATCCAAATAAATGAAACCCATTTTTTCCAGGAGGTATCTTTCTTTTTTTTGGGAGGCAGAGGAAATGTTTTCCCCTTATTTCCTGCATTTTTTTTGTTTTCTTCCATTTATGGTTACGGTTTAGCCGTTTCTATTTTTATCCCAATATCCTCAATTCCTGAAAGGTTGTCGTTTCTCATCGCCTGGGTCAGGCCGATTTCATATTTTCCTTTTACCGGAAATTGATAATTCAATTTATACTGAAACAAAGTTTCCTTTGTATCACCAAAGCCTGTACCAAGCCATTCTCCATTTGGTTTTGCCAGTACATAATTCAAGGTGTCTGTTTCCTTTTTTTTAGTCTGGAGATTGGTGAAATTCACAATAAACCTGATATTGCTGTAAGGATAATCACTATTATTCCTTACAACAAATATAATATTTTTAGGATTCTGCGGATCTGAAATTTCAAGATTAAATTTTTGCTCATTTTTCTTATTCCATTTGTTATCAACGGAATTCATGATGACCTCTCCTCCTGAGGAAGAGTTACAGCTAAAGAAAAGGATAAGGGAAAATAATCCTAAAATTTTACGCATTATTATCTTTTTTTGGAGGATATTTCTTTTTAAATTTCTTCTTGTTCGGGTTGTTTTGTGGCTTATTATCAGCATCAGAACTACCCTCTACTTTCTCCGCAGGTGCTTTTTGCTGAGGATGTTGTTTTTGAGGTCTGGGCTGATTTCCAGGTTGAGCATTAGGGTTTTCAGGCTTTTCAGATCTTTCCGGTCTGTCTTGTCTTTCCGGTCTGTTTCTTTTCTGTCCTTGCGGCTGCCCTTGTTGTCCCTGTTGGTGGTTGCCTTGCTTGTTCTGATTGTTCCTGTTCCTGTTGTTGCTTCTGTTTTTCTTTTCAAAACGATCCACGCTGTTTTCCTGGATCAAATCAATATTTTGAGCAGAAGGTTCCGGTTGTTTCAAGTCTTCCAGAGGAAGTATCTTTTCTCCTCTTTTATTTTTTGAAATCAGTTTTTTAACAAGATCAATGTCGAAATCATACCAAGCAATGGAGCTGTCTACATAAGCAAACCACATTTTCTTTTTGAAAACATCAATTTTAATACAAAATGCTTTTCCTTTCTCTGTTTCTAAAGTAGTTGAAGAAGAAGGGAAATTGCTTAATGCATCCAAATAGCTGTCAAGCTCATAGTTAAGACAGCACTTAAGCTTACCACATTGTCCGGCCAGTTTCTGAGGATTAATACTCAATTGCTGATATCTTGCGACATTGGTGTTTACAGATCTGAAATCCGTAAGCCATGTAGAACAGCAAAGTTCACGTCCGCAAGATCCGATTCCACCTACTTTTGCAGCTTCCTGTCTGAAACCGATCTGTTTCATATCGATCTTAGTACGGAATGCTCCGGCGTATTCTTTGATTAACTGTCTGAAATCCACTCGGTTTTCAGCGGTGTAATAAAAGGTTATTTTTGAAGAGTCCCCCTGGTATTCCACATCGGTAACTTTCATTTCAAGGCCTATTCTTTGGGCAATTTTTCTTGCTTCAAGCTTTACACCATCTTCTTTTTTTCTTGCTTCCTGCCATACCTCAAGATCTTTTTGGTTGGCCTGTCTGTATATTTTGAGTGCCAATTCTTCAGAAAACTTTTTCTTTTTCATCTGAATCTTTACTAATTCTCCCGTAAGGCTTACAACGCCTACATCGTGTCCCGGACTTGATTCTACTGTAATTACGCTACCAATATGTAAAGGAATATTATTTACATTTTTATAAAACGATTTTCTGTCATTTTTAAATCTAACTTCTACAAAGTCACACCTGTTAGGTGTCGGATTGTTGATGTCAGAAAGCCAGTCAAAAACACTTAATTTATAACTATTCCCGCAGGTATTTACACTTTCACAGCCATTTGCGGTTTTTTTAGGGCCGCAAGAATGTGCAGAATCGCCGGATGTTTTACATCCACAACTCATATTACTATTATTTATAATCTGCAAATTTATGTATTTTTATCTTTATGCAATTCTAAAATACTTAAATAACCTGAATTCGGGACAAAACATTGATGTATTTTAAGTAAGAATAGAAGCGGGAGACTGAAAGAAGCTTATTCTAAAGGAAATTTTTAATGAAAAGATTTTTCAACTTTAACATTTATTATCATTTGATACCTTGTTCTGAAATTTTGAGGTAAGATAACTTTAAAGTTAAACAATTGTTTAATGTTAAACACTGAAATATGGGTTGTTTAAAAATATTCTTAAATGTTTAATAATGAAAATTTTGAGTTTTGTTTATTTGAAGGTGTTATTTTAAACATAGTTTTCTTTTGAGATATTGTTTAAAATATTAGCAAATATTAACAGACGTATTCAAAATAATTTTATATTTGGCTTATATAATAATAGTCTATGAAAAAAATATTAGTATCAACTGCTTTATTGGCGGGAGTTCTATCTTACGCAGGAGGCTTCAGAGTTTCCCTGCAAGGGGTAAAACAATTGGCAATGGCGCATACTAGTGCTCATGCCGAAGACGCGAGTGTGACATTCTTTAACCCTGCGGGTATGTCATTTATCCCTTCCAAGCTGAGTGTAGTGGCAGGAGGGTTTGGTGCAAGTAATAAAGTTACTTTTCAAAACTTCAATACTTTACAAAGCGCAGAAACGGATAACCCTATAGGGACTCCTTTCTATGCGGCGATTACTTATAGACCAATAGAGAAACTTACCGTAGGTCTTAGTGTTACAACACCTTTTGGAAGTACAATAAAATGGCCTGAAAACTGGGAAGGTAAAGAATTGGTTCAGAAAATGGAACTGAAAAGTTTCTATTTCCAGCCAATGGTCTCTGTAAAACTGGCTCCTTGGGTATCTTTTGGTGCTAGCTATATCTACGCAAGAGGAAAGGTAGATTGGGACAAAGCGGTAACACAGTTCGACGGGAAAGTTAATATTAATGATGAAAATGCAACCGGACACGGATACGGATTTGGTTTCTATTTCAGACCTGACCCGAAATTGGACGTGAGTATTGCCTACCGTTCAGCAATAGATATGAAAGCTAAAAGTGGAACGGCTACATTCCAGTTTCCGTCACAATCTGTTTATACACAGCTAAAACTGAATGCAGCAGGACAAGATGGTTTCTCAGCAGTTCTTCCATTGGTTGAAGAATATACAATCGGTTTGACCTATAAAGTGACACCGAAATGGCTGGTTTCTGCAGACTTTAACTACCATGGATGGGAAAGATATAGCAAACTTACTTTAGATTTCGAGAATGCTCCTATTGGAAATAATACATCGGATCCTACTATTCTTACCAATCCTAAGAACTTCAGAAATTCCAAGACATTCAGATTGGGAACTCAATATGCGTTCACTGATATGATCTATGGACGTCTGGGAGCTTATTATGACGAAGCACCTTATACAACAGATAACTTTATTCCGGAAACACCTTCATATGATACTTATGTAGTTACAGGTGGGGTAGGATTTAAACTGAAGCATTTCGGGATTGATGTTGCCGGAGGGTATGCAATGCCTCAGTACAGAACGGTAAATAATGTTAATATAGGGCTTAACGGACAGTCAAAAGCAACAGCTTTCTACTTTGGTCTAGGTTTCTCTTATAATCCATTTTAATTTTAGAAGACTATGAAAAAAATTATAATATCGACAATTGCAGTTTCTGCACTTCTTTTTACGGTAACAAGCTGTAATACAGATTTCGATACGGATGTGAAAGATATCCAGGTAACAAAAGGTGATGCAGACTTTACAAAATATATTTCTTTAGGAAACTCTCTTACTTCAGGATATCGTGATGGTGCTCTTTATAGCAGCGGCCAAAATGAATCTTATCCAAGTATGATTGCTGCACAGATGAAACTTGCGGGTGGAGGAGATTTTAAACAACCTTTGATGCCTAATGATGTAGGAGGATTTAATAATCTTCCCGGTTTCTCTGGAAAATTGACTCTTCAGGTTGTTAACGGATCTTTAGCGCCTGTACCAAGTGGGCCAGCAGCTGCACTAGATGTGTTATCCGGTGGAGGTACTTATAATAATATGGGTGTGCCTGGTGCAAAGTCATTTCATTTAGTAGCCCCAGGTTATGGTAGCCAGGCGGGACTTCTAACAGGAACTGCTAATCCTTATTTTGTAAGATTTGCTTCTTCTGCTACAACAAGTGTGCTGGCTGATGCTATGGCTCAGAAAGCTACCTTTTTCTCTCTTTGGATAGGGAATAATGATGTATTGTCATATGCTACCAATGGAGGTACAAACTCTCAAACTGTAGGAGGAGTTACAACCTATACACCTGCTACGGTTCAGACAGGAAATACGAATCCAACAACTTATAAATCAAATGATATTTCAGATCCTGCACTTTTGGCTGGATCTATCAAAGCTGTTTTAGATGGGCTTAAAAGTGTAGGAACAACAAAAGGTGTTATTGCCAATATCCCTTCTGTTACTTCGGTTCCTTTCTTTACTACAGTTCCTTATAATCCTTTGACACCTGCTCTTTTAGGTTCGAATTTAACAACTCTTAATACGAGTTTATACGGTCCTTTGAAGCAGGCACTTACTGCTTTTGGAGCTGGAGATAGAATTAACTTGCTTTCTGCATCCGGACCAAATCCTGTTTTAATTAAAGATGTTGCTCTTACGGATCTGTCAGCTCAGCTTACCGCTGCACTTACTCCTTCTTTAGGAGCGCCAACAGCAGCAGCTTTTGGACAAATCTTTGGACAGGCAAGACAAGCAACAGCAGATGATTATATCTTGCTTACCACGAGTTCTGTGATTGGAAGTACTGCACCAATGGTTCCGTCTCCGGTAAATATTTATGGTATTTCTTACCCATTACAAAACCAACATGTATTAACAAAAACAGAAGCTGGCTATGTGAAAGCTGCTACTACTGCATATAATACATCTATAAAATCACTTGCTGACTCTTATGGATTGGCTTTTGTAGATGCAGGTGCTAAAATGTTGGAACTGAATGCGCAATCTGGTATTTCATATGACGGTGTGAAATATACTGCGAAATTTGTAACAGGTGGAGCTTTCTCTTTAGACGGAGTTCACCTTACTGGTAGAGGATATGGTATTGTTGCTAATGAATTTATTAAGTCTATCAATGCTAAATATAAATCTACACTTCCACAGGTAGATCCGAACAAATATTCAGGAGTTAAGTTCCCTTAATAATTGATAAAATAAAAACTTAGAAACCACAGGAGTAATTCTTGTGGTTTTTTTTTAAATTTGCAAAATCTTTTAAAAAGTAAAAATGGCCGATCAGTTAAGTTATCTATTTTGTACAAGAACCAGCAGGGACTTGGCAGAGAAAATTGCCCAGAATTATGGGAAAGAATTAGGGAAAATCAACTTTCAGGAGTTCAGCGACGGAGAATTTGAACCTGTTTTGGACGAATCTGTAAGAGGAGGAAGAGTTTTCCTAATCGGATCTACATTCCCTCCTGCAGACAATCTTTTAGAACTTCTTCTAATGATTGATGCAGCAAAAAGAGCTTCTGCAAAGAGCATTACCGTTGTAATTCCTTACTTCGGACTTGCCAGACAGGACAGAAAAGACAAACCAAGAGCGCCGATCGGTGCTAAGCTGGTTGCTAACCTTCTTACAGCAGCAGGAGCAACAAGAGTGATGACAATGGATCTTCACGCAGATCAGATTCAAGGGTTCTTCGAAATTCCGGTAGATCATTTGTATGCTTCCAGTATTTTCGTAGATTATATCAGATCTTTAAATCTTGATAATCTTACCATTGCTTCTCCGGATATGGGAGGTGCAAAAAGAGCTAAAAACTATGCAGGCCACTTAGGTGCTGAAGTAGTAATTGCTTATAAGGAAAGAAAAAAAGCAAATGTTGTAGAAGAAATGTTCCTTATTGGAGATGTGACAGGTAAAAACGTAATCCTTATTGATGATATGATTGATACTGCTGGAACACTTTGCAAAGCAGCAGATATTTTGATTGAAAAAGGAGCGAAAACAGTAAGAGCTATGGCAACTCATGGAGTGCTTTCAGGTAAAGCTTACGATAATATTGAGAACTCACAACTATTGGAAGTTATTGTAACTGACTCAATTCCTGTTAAAAATAATTTGTCATCTAAAATAAAAGTGCTATCTTGCGCCCCGTTATTTGCTGATGTTATGACGATGGTTCATGAGCACAAATCAATTAGCAGCAAGTTTGTTATTTAATTGGTTTTGAGCGAATTACAAATTAAATCAGAATAATTTTTTAAATTTTTTATAAATGAAATCTATTACAATTCAAGGTACAAAAAGAGAAAACGTGGGCAAAAAGTCTACAAAAGCTTTACGTGATGCTGAATTAGTTCCTTGTGTTGTTTATGGAGGTGAAGCACCTTTAAACTTCTCTGCTGAAGAGAGAGCTTTTAAAGGATTAGTATACACTCCTGAAGCACACACGGTATCTATTGAAGTTGACGGAAAAACAATTCCAGCTGTTCTTCAAGATATTCAGTTTCACCCAATTACTGACAAAATTCTTCACGTAGACTTCTTCCAATTATCTGACGATAAGCCAGTAGTTATGGAGGTTCCTGTAAGAATTACTGGACGTTCAAAAGGTGTTGTAGCTGGTGGTGTTTTACGTCAGTCTTTCAGAAAACTAAAAGTAAAAGCTATTCCTGCTAACTTGCCAGATGAGATCGTTGTAGATGTTACTCCATTAAGAATTGGTAACAAACTTTACATCGGTGGTATCAAAGCAGAAGGATATTCTTTCATGCACCCGGACAATGCAGTAGTAGTTGCTGTTAAGATGTCTAGAAATGCAATGAAAGGAGGTGCAGCAATGGAAGATGATGAGGATGAAGAAGAAGTTGCAACTGAAGAAGGAGCAGCTCCAGCAGAAGAAACTGCAGCAGAATAAGAATTTCTTATTTAAACAATATAAAACCCGTCATTTTTTGACGGGTTTTTTTGTGCAGTACAAAAGCCCAATAAGAAGATTCCTTTTTACTAAATAGTCTTATCTGCTTTTTTTACTATACGCCATCGAATATTTCTATCAACTGACAACGATCAGAAGTTAACCCCATGCTTCCTTTCGGAAAAAAAGCCGTAAATTTGAAGTGTTCTAAATAAGAGCATCTTAATTTAAAAAATAAATAAATGTTTGACATTCAGGAAATAAGAAGCCAATTTTCTATATTGGACAGGGAAGTGAATGGTAAACCATTGGTTTACTTGGATAATGCAGCTACATCTCAAAAGCCAAATTCAGTTTTAGAAGTCTGTCACGCATATTATACAGAACTTAATGCCAATGTTCACAGAGGGATTCATACTCTAAGCCAGCTGGCAACAGAAGAAATGGAGCTTTCAAGAAGGAAGATCCAGAAATTCATCAATGCTGAACATGATTTTGAAGTAATTTTTACAAAAGGAACAACAGAAGGGTTGAACCTCATCGCTTATATTTTAACACAGAAACTGCAGAAAGATGATGAAATCATTATTTCATATCTGGAGCACCATTCTAATATTGTTCCGTGGCAGATGCTTTGTGAAAGAACCGGAGCAAAACTTCGTGTGATTCCTATTGATGAAAACGGAATTCTTCAGATGGATCACTTTGATCAGTTTTTAAATGAAAAGACAAAGGTTGTTTCTGTAAACCAGGTTTCTAATGCACTGGGAATTGTGAATCCTATTGAGGAAATTATCGCGAAAACAAGAAAGAATACAGATGCGTATGTTGTAATCGATGGTGCTCAGTCTGCTCCGCATTTCAATATAGACGTGCAAAAGCTGGATTGTGATTTCTTTGTGTTCTCTGGTCATAAAATGTATGCTCCGATGGGAACAGGTATCCTATATGGAAAACGTGAAATATTAGAAGCTTTACCACCATTTCATGGAGGAGGAGAAATGATTGCAACATGTTCTTTTGAAGGAACTACTTATGCAGGTCTTCCGTTTAAATATGAAGCAGGAACACCCAATGTAGGAGGAAATATTGCTTTAGGAGCTGCTATTGATTTTATGAACAAAGTAGGACATACCAATATTCAAAATCATGAAAATGCTTTATTGGAATATGCACAAAGACAGCTGTTGGAAATAGAAGGAATTAAAATCTATGGTGAAAAGGCAAAGAGAACCGGGGTTGTGTCCTTTAATCTTGAAGGAGTGGGGATTGCTTCTGATGTAGGAATGATCCTTGATAAAATGGGAATTGCTGTAAGAACGGGACACCACTGTACACAGCCTATCATGAACTTCTTTAATATTGCAGGAACGGTAAGAGCAAGTTTTGCTGTTTATAATACTTTCGAGGAAATTGATATTCTGGTAGAAGGAGTGAAGAAGGCACAACGAATGTTGAGCTAATTAATTCTTTATCATATAAAATAAAAAGCAGCCGTTGAGCTGCTTTTTTTATTACTCCCATGGAATACAATAACATCGGCCATCAATAATGACCTGATAATATCCAATAGCACATTCAAGGCAGATTTCTCCACCTGCCATAATGCTTTTCATCTTGTCTTTGTTTAATTTTTTCATTTGATGTGATTTGGAGGTTAGATTTAAAGATATAACTAATATATGAAAGAATAATTCTATTTATATTATTTTTTGTAATATATTGATTTTCATATTTAATTGTGTTTTGTAATAAATTATTTACTAATTTTATGCAAACATCAAATATTTTATTATGAAAAAATTATTTATCCTCTTTTTATCCATTTATGGAATATGTGATGCCCAGGTCTTTTCCGAAAACTTCAACGGTAATGGTTTGCCAACCGGATGGACGGTAGAAAATCCGGATACTGCTTTTAATTGGAGTGTGGGTGCACAAAGTGGTTTTGCCAGCTTTCCCGACGGGGCCGCTTTTTTTGATGATGATGATGCAGGTCCAACCGGATTAAATTCAAATGCCAGGTTGGTTTCTCCAGTGATCAATCTTACCGGGTTCGTAAATCCTAAGCTTTCATTTAATTATGCTAATAAAATTTATGATCTTGACTCTACTTTAAAAGTTGAAGTGTTCAATGGAACCTCCTGGGTTCAAGTTTTCACCTTTTCGGGTGATGCAGGCGTTTGGGATATTGATTTTAATACCTTATCATATGTGGTAACGTCTTATGCTTCGGCGGCAAATATAGATTTAACACCCTATGTGAATGCAGCTTTTAAGCTAAGGTTTGTATATGATGATCTCGGAGACTATTCGTTCGGTGTGGTGGTAGATAATTTGACTATTACAAACGGGGCTGCTTTGGCGACATCAGAAGTTTCACATTCAGCTAATATAGAGATGTACCCCAATCCGGTAAAAGATAATATTCATATTAAACTGGATTCCCGAAATAAAATAGAAAAAGTCAGTATTGTAGATATGTCCGGGAAGCTTGTAAAAACTTTTGATAAAGCATCAGATTCATATGATTTATCAGATATTCCCAAAGGGGCTTATATCATAACAATTACAAATAATGATAAAGAAGTGATAAGGAAGAAGATAATAAAGGAATAGACTTAAGAATAAAATAATAAACGATTAATTGCAAAAAGCCCTTATAGAATTTCCTATAAGGGCTTTTTTATATTTTTAAAAGAAATAATCTTATAAATTCGGTTTCCAGTCAACGACTGCTCTGATGAATGCTTCAGCATTTTCTACAGGAACATTAGGTAAAATACCGTGACCTAAATTCGCAATATATCTGTCTTTTCCAAAGCGGTTGATCATTTCATTCACCATTTTCTTGATGGTCTCAGGAGTAGAATGAAGTCTTGCAGGATCAAAGTTACCCTGTAGAGTCATCGTATGATTGGTAAGTGTTCTTGCGAATTCCGGCTTAATAGTCCAGTCTACACCAAGAGCAGAAGCTTTAGACATCGTCATATCTTCCAATGCGAACCAACATCCTTTTCCAAATACAACCACATGGGTAAGCGGGCTTAAAGCCTCAACAATCTGGTTGATGTACTGCCATGAGAATTCCTGATAATCCGTAGGAGAAAGCATTCCTCCCCATGAATCAAAAATCTGTACAGCAGAAACTCCTTTTTCTACTTTTCTCTTTAGATAAGCAATCGTAGTATCTGTAATTTTCTGTAATAATAAATGAGCCGCCTCAGGCTGTTGGAAACAGAAAGACTTTGCAATATCAAACGCTTTACTTCCTTTTCCTTCTACACAATAACAAAGGATTGTCCATGGAGAACCTGCAAAACCGATCAATGGAACATCATTGTCTAGTTTCAGAAGAGTAAGTTCAATAGCATCAAAAACGTAGCCTAAAGTATCATTCACATCCGGAGTTTCAATATTCTGAACCTGTTCCATTGTTCTGATAGGAGTATCTAACCAGGGGCCTACAGATTCTTTCATTTTGAAGTCAATACCCATTGCCTGTGGAACTACCAGGATATCAGAAAACAGAATCGCTGCATCCAAAGGAAATCTACGGATAGGCTGTAATGTAATCTCAGCCGCAAGTTCAGGGGTCTGACATCTTGTAAAGAAATCATATTGATCTCTCAAAGCAATGAATTCCGGCAGATATCTTCCAGCCTGCCTCATCATCCAGACAGGAGGTCTTTCAACGGTTTCTCCGCGAAGTGCTTTTAAATATAGGTCGTTTTTTATCATAATCTATTTAAACTAATATTACCGGCAATATTTCGGTAACGGATATTCTAAATTCTACTTCTGATTTCTCTTCTTATCAGTTCAAAGATCGAAGTCAGAGTATTTTCTTCAGAAGTGAAAATTTCTTCCTGCGTATAATTTCTTAGCTCACTGGAAGTGGTTTCGCCAATTGAAAAAAGGGTCATGCCTTCCAGAGAATTTCGCCTTGCAAAACTACGAACTCCGCTCGGACTAAAAAATACTGCAGCATGATATTTTTCATTTATTAAAGGATGAGTTTCCTCAGTATTGTATATCGTAACTTTTTTGTACTTAATGTTTTGTAAAGGAAGCTCTTGATCCAGGACATTTATAGCAAGGTTGCCACAGAAATGAAGAAACTGTTCATGCTGGCATTTTCCAATGATGAATCTTGAAAGCGTTTCAGCATTTTTCAAAACCTTAAATGTTCCGAAGCCATGTTTTCTTAGCTCCCTCTTCGTTTTTTCGCCAACACAATAGATCTTGTTGTAATTTTTCGCTGTAAAATCCTCATTAGGTTTAAACCTGTTTTTAAAAAATGAAATGACTCCATTGGCACTGGTGAAAATCAAAGAGTAATTTTTCAGATCAAAAGGACTGATCATAATAGGTTTGGTCTTAATTACCTCAACACAGTCAGCCAAAGTATCCTCTCCTAATTCTTTGGATATTATTGTCTGGTCTATATTTTTGGTAAATAAGATTTTCATGTCTGTACAATTAAGAAGATGAAAAGGGCAGTGAAAGAAATTGACAATCTGATAGGTTAGATCTGGCTTTTGATTTCTGCCATTAATTCTTTTCCTCCGTTTTCAAGAACGATTTTTGCAAACTTTTCTCCAAAATTTTCTGTTGGAGTATACACAAAGTTTTCGTCTACAGAAATGCAGTTTTTCCCATCCAAAGAGCAAAGAGCTGCTTTGAAGCGGATCTGATCTCCGATGATTTCGGCAAAAGCTCCAATAGGGGCAGTACAGCCGCCTTCCAAAGTACTTAAGAAGTTTCTTTCAATCTCTACACAGATTTGGGTAGGATTGTGGCTGATTTCACGTAGAATCTCGTTGATCTCCGGTTTGTCAGTATGTCCCGCTACGGAAATTACCCCTTGTGATGGAGCAGGAATCATGAATGGAATCATCTCGTAATCAATTTCCATTTTCATTCTTTTGATTCCGGCCAATGATAGAATAGTTGCATCAAAATTTCCGTCTTCCAGTTTTTGAAGTCTGGTTTGAATGTTTCCACGGATATCCGAAAAATCAGTATTCGGATAATTTCTCAGCCAGAAAGCTCTTCTTCTCAAACTACTGGTTGCCAGTTTAAGCTCATGGAATTCTTTATTCCTTGCAGATTCTTTTCTGATCAGGATGTCCTGTGGATAGTCTCTTTCCAGATAAGCGATCATCTCAATATTTTGAGGCAATTGAGTAGGAACATCTTTTAAAGAATGTACGGCAATATCAATTTCATCATTCAATAAGGCAATATCAAGGTCTCTTGTGAAAACCCCGGTGATTCCTAAAGAATATAAAGGTTGATTGAGGTTCTTATCACCAGAAGAAATGATAGGAACAATCTCCGTTAAATAATTGTTGTTCTGAAGGTGCCTTGCAACCTCTCTAGCCTGCCAAAGTGCAAGTGCGGAATTTCTTGTTCCGATTCTAATGCTTTTCATTGAATTCGTTGTTTGGTTGTTCAACTAATATTTCGTGCATTAATTTACTAATTTCTTCGGCTTTCAAAGGATTATCGATGATGTATTTTGCAAAACGGTTGGTGATTTTCTGGATCATTTTGTCAGAAAGTTCCATGTCCGTGATGTTTATGTATTTATTCTTTTTATAAAAATTATGCATTTCATTGCGTTCCATGTTCTTTAAAACGGCTTTGAAATGATGGATATTTGGTGCCAGCTTTCTCTTTTTTTCCCATTCGATAAAATCTTTCATCAGTTCCTTGATGATTTTTTCAGCTTTTGGGATTTCTCTTTCACGCTGTTGAATCGTTTCCTGGATCTGTTTTGAAAGCTCATCCACATCAATCAATGTTACGTTTTTATTTTCGGTAACATTCTTTTCAACGTTATGAGGAATAGAAAGATCAATGATCAGTGTTTCTTTTCCGTTCGGGAAATGAGACTGGTTGACAATAGGATGTTTGGCTCCTGTTGCCACAATAAGAATATCAGTGTTTTTTAATTCCTGGTCAAAATCAGAATAATCAACGTGAGGAATATTATATTTCTGGGAAATCTTTTCAGCTTTCTCCTGAGTTCTGTTTGCAATTTTAATTTTCGGCTGGAAGACATGCTTTACCAGATTTTCAACAGTATTCTGCCCAATTTCACCTACTCCCAAAAGAAGGATGTTCTTTTCAGCAATTCTTTTCTGACTGTTTAAAATATAATGAACTGCTGCATAGGAAACAGAAGCGGCACCATTGGAAATACCGGTTTCATTTTTTATTCTTTTCGAGATCTGAATAGCAGCATTGATGGCTCTTTCAAGATAAGGATTAGAATTTTGTCTCTCTTTTTTGAAACGGCTGTATGCTTTTTTGATCTGTCCGATAATTTCAAAATCTCCGATAATCTGACTTTCAAGTCCGGCAGCAACTCTGAAAAGATGGATCAGTGCTTCCTCCTTGGTGAGAATATTGGCAAACTGAAGGAAATCCGTAAGATGTACTCCAATGGTTTTGCAATACTCTTCAGCCACTAAAAGGTAATTGGGAGAAGTGGTATAAATTTCGGTCCTGTTACAGGTGGAAACCACAAATGCATCCCCAAGATCTTCCTGGTGGACCCTGGAAACAAAGTTTTTGATGTTTTCATCAAAGAATGCAAACTTTCCTCTCGTTTCTACGTCGGCTTTCTCGTAGCTTATAGAAAGCACGGCGAAATTTGACGTTCGATGAATGTTGGAATACTGTAACATAAGCAGTCGCAAATTTACGCTTTTTTTAATTAATCACTCTCAGATAGTGTATATGATAATTATCGTAAAAAACTATAAGATGATAAAAAATGAAAGGCTGGATTATTGAAAAATATGAATTTACTTCTAGATGGAGGTTTGCTAAATTCTACATTGATTATTTTGCTAATTATTTTTTCAGAAAAATCAATAAATCTTATAAATGTAAAGCAGAGTTGCTTAGAAGTCCATTTTTCTCCTCTTTATCTGCCTTTTTGCACTGTATCTATTTCGCTTTTTCACCCTTTTAACAACCCATTAATTTTAGTTTAACTCAAAGTCTGTAATTATCTAAACTGAAAGTTAATAAAGAATTATAAATTTTAATAAAATTTTAACCAAATTAAGTTGGTGGGAAATTTCTTTAGTAGTGTTTAATTTATATCTTTGTAAACTTAAAATCAGAAGAAAAATATGAGTTTATTTGATATGTTTACGCAAGAAATTGCGATAGACCTTGGAACTGCTAATACCCTAATCATCCATAATAATAAAATTGTTATAGATCAACCTTCAATTGTTGCAATTGAACGTTCATCGGGTAAGCCGATTGCCGTCGGAGAGCAGGCCAAGCATATGCAGGGTAAAACTCACGAGGATATCAAGACAATCCGTCCTTTGAAGGATGGGGTTATTGCCGATTTCCACGCTTCTGAACACATGATTAAGGAGTTTATCAAAAAAATTCCCGGAATCAAAGGTAAATTCATACAGCCAGCATTACGAATTGTAATCTGCATCCCTTCTGGTATCACTGAAGTTGAAAAAAGAGCGGTAAGAGACTCTGCTCAGAAAGTAAACGCAAAAGAAGTAAGGTTGATCTATGAGCCAATGGCAGCTGCAATTGGAGTAGGGATTGACGTACAGAAGCCTGAAGGAAACATGATCATCGATATAGGTGGAGGTACTACGGAAATTGCTGTAGTAGCTTTAGGAGGTATCGTATGTGATAAATCTGTGAAGATTGCAGGGGATGTATTTACCAATGACATTGCTTATTATCTGAGAACTCACCATAACCTTTATATCGGGGAAAGAACAGCTGAAAGAATCAAAATTGAAGTAGGTTCTGCAGTAGAAGATCTTGATGTAGACATCGAAGATATCCCGGTACAAGGTAGAGACCTTATTACAGGTAAGCCTAAAGAAATTATGGTTGGATATAAAGAGATTGCCCGTGCATTAGACAAATCGATCATCAGAATTGAAGATGCTGTAATGGAAACTCTTTCTCTTACACCACCAGAACTGGCAGCTGATATTTACAAAACAGGTATTTATCTTGCCGGAGGAGGAGCGTTGCTAAGAGGTCTAGCGGACAGAATCCACAAAAAGACAGGTCTTCCTGTATTTGTTGCGGAAGATCCGTTGAGAGCTGTAGTTCGCGGAACAGGTATTGCTCTTAAGAATATGGATAAGTTCAATTTCTTAATTAAATAATTTTAACTTTTTACGACTTTATATCTGAATGGGATTTTTGCTGAGATTATTTTCGAAGAATACTCTTTTCGTCTTCTTTATATTTCTGCAAATTATTGCTCTGGTTTTGATATTCTCCAGAAATGCCATGCAGAAATCCTGGATAGCGGGGCAGACTGCTGCGTTCAATTCCTGGGTTTCCGGATATATTGATGAAGGAGTTTCTTATCTGAAACTAAAACAGATCAACGAAGATCTTGTGGTTCAGAATAAAGCCCTTATGACTGAACTTTACGGAAAAGACGGATCAAAGAATCCTGTTTTCAAAAGAGTTCATGATACCATTGGTGGTGGACAGATTTATACTTTTGTTGATGGAGAAATTGTTTTTAACAGTATCAACAGAAGAAATAACTATTTTACAATCAACCGTGGCCGCAGAGACGGTGTCTTTCCTCAGATGGGAGTGATGGCGCCAAGAGGTATTGCGGGAATTGTAATCAATTCTACAGACAGTTATGCATTAGTTCAATCGGTCTTAAGTGTAAACAAGATCAGAATTAATGCAGCACTCAAAAACTCAGGATATTTCGGTACTTTAACATGGAATGGTGATAACTCCAGGGTGATGCACCTTGCGGATATTCCAAAATATGTTGCATTGAAAGTAGGTGATACTGTCGTTACAGACGGTAAATCTGCAATCTTCCCTAAAGGAGTGACGATAGGTACCATTGCAGGATATTCTGTAGACAATAAAACCGGCTTTTGGGATATCTCCGTGGAGCTGAGTGAAAAAATGGGAGCGTTGAACAAAGTGTATGTAGTGAAGAATCTTAAAAAAGCAGAAGTGCAGAAGATTCAGGACACTATGCAGGCTGTAATAAAAAAAGAAAATGATTAGCAGGACTTTATTTACTGATATATTGATCATTATTTTTCTTGTGGCATTACAGATATTTGTATTGAACAGGATTATGCTTTTCGGGAAATATACTCCGGTATTATATCCTGTATTTGTCATGTTCTATCCTTTTTTCAGAAATAAATTTCAGTTCCTGGCATTAAGCTTTTTAATAGGACTGTCTATTGACGGTTTTCTTTATTCATGGGGAATCAATGCATTTGCGACAACGCTGATTGCTTATTTCAGAACGTTGATCTTCAGGACTTCTACTGATACGTCTACGGACTTTTTCTCTTTTCAGTCCCTTCAGTGGGCGCAGTTTTTACTGTTTTTATTTTCTAGTATTTTCCTGCACCAGCTTTTAGTGCAGTATATAGAATTCTTTAAGTTTAGCAGATTTTTCGAAATATTGTTTAATGTGTTGGTGACTAGTGTAATTTCATTTATATTTATAGTCATTTACGCACTAATATTTAAAATCAAACAAAAAGTTTGAACACACGTTATTTTAAAATTTTTTCCATCCTCGTTGTCATCGCCCTTATTTTTGTGGCGAGGCTTGCGTATTTACAGTTGTTTACAGACCGTTATGCATTAAATGCAGCGAATACTTCGATCAAAACCGAATATGTTATTCCACAGCGTGGAGTTATTTTTGACAGAAATGGTAAAATCATGGTAGGAAACCAGCCTGCCTATGAAGTCTCTTTTACACAGGCGTTGATGAAACCGGATTTTGATACTCTGGGTTTCTGCAGCCTGATGAAAATTACCAAGGCTGATTTCATCAAAAGAATTGCTGTTATCAAAAAGGAAAAATACTATTCCAAACTGACTCCGATGACTTTTTTAAAGGACCTCAGCAGGGAAGATATAGCAAGAGTTCAGGAAATTATTTTTAAATATCCTGCTTTTACGATTGTACAGCGTCCGCAGCGTCAATATGAAGTATCCACATCAGGAAATCTTTTGGGATATACCAGTGAAGTAAATGAGAGAGAGATCAAAAAAGATTCTATCTATTATTTACCTGGAGATTTTATTGGAAAAACAGGAGTGGAGAAATCTTATGAAATAGAACTTCGTGGGGTAAAAGGAATTAAATATATCCAAAAAGATATCAGGCTCCGTAATATAGGATCTTATAAAAACGGAACATTAGATAAAGACGTTATTACAGGTAAAGATATTACCTTAACTATTGATTATGATCTTCAGAGAACAGCTGAAGAAATGCTTGTAAACAAACACGGTGCAATTGTAGCTCTAGATCCTAATAACGGGGAAGTACTGGTTGCTGCTACCGGACCGGATATTGATCCGAATCTCTTTACAGGACCTAATAAATCAAAAAACTTATATGCTCTTTCAAGAGATACACTTTACGAAAATAAACCCACTTTTGATCGTTCTTTACAGGCGGGATATCCTCCGGGATCAACATTCAAATTGTTGACTGCACTGGCTGCTATGCAGATGGGAGTAATGGATGAAAAGACAATTTTCCCTTGTGGAGGTGGATTTTTCTATAAAGGGAAAAGAATTAAAGGCCATGGTGGAGCAGATCCGCTGATTCCTTCAATTCAGGTTTCCAGTAACTGTTTTTTTACCTATGCATTTATTGCAATCATCAAAAAATATCCGGGAAATCCTTCAAAAGGTGTTGATGAATGGAAAAAAATCATGAGCAGCTTTGGAGTTGGTGAGTTTTTAAATAATGATTTTGCCGTGGGGGCAAAGGGAAGAATACCTTCCGGAGATTTTTACGAGAAAAGGTTTAAAGCCATCATGAAAGCAAGCGGTTCCAAAAGAACTGATTTTAAGAATTGGGATGAGATGTCAACAGGTGCTATTTATAATGGAATGGGGCAGGGAGATGTTTTGGTAACTCCTATTCAGTTGGCAAATTATGTAGGTGCTATTGCTAACAAAGGATGGTATTATACCCCTCATATCGTTAAAGCAATTGATGGAAAGCCAAACCCTGATCCAAGATTTAAGGTTAAACATAAAACATTAGTTGATCCAAGGCATTTTGAACCCGTTTTAAAAGGGATGGAAGCTGTGGTTTTAAGAGGAACTGCAAGAGGATTGAAATCCAATGACTTTACACAATTAGCCAAAACAGGAACAGCGCAGGTTCCGCAGGGAAAAGATAATTCTATCTTTGTACTGATTGCTCCTGCTGATAAGCCTAAAATTGTGGTGGTTGCAGTTATGGAGCATGCCGGATTTGGTGCTACATGGGCTGGCCCAGCTTGTACAGTAATTGCAGAAAAATATATTACAGGTGATCTGAAACGTGAGAATCTTTATAAAAAGATGATTACTTCCAGCTTTATGCCGGAATATAAGAGACAATGGGTTATTGACCTTAAACGTAAAGGGTTGTATGTTGATCCTAAACCGGATTCAATTAAGCAAAAAAGAATAAAGGACAGTCTGGATCTTGTTAAACAACAAAAAGCCAAGCTGCAAAAGAAAATAGAAGAGGAGAATAAAAAGAATAACACTGCTAAAAAAACTGTCAAGCAATGAAATGGACTGAAGGAATAGATAAACTGGGCCTTGGGCTGTACTTCCTGCTTTGCATTTTTGCCATTGCAAATATTTACAGTGTTGACCAAAAACTTGGGGAGAAACAATTGATCTTTTTCTGTATTTCACTATTTGTGGGACTGATCATATTTTTCAGCAGAAGTAAGTTCTTTGAAAATATGGCCGGGATTATTTACATTGGTGGAGTCTTATTACTTATCGGACTTTTTCCCTTTGGAAAAGAAATTTTGGGACAGAAGAACTGGTATAAATTTGGAAGTTTTACCATGCAGCCCGTAGAATTTGCGAAGATAGGAACAGCATTGATGCTTGCCAACTATGTTTCCGGACCTGATTTTAATCTTAAAAACAGAAAATCACTATGGACTACTTTAGCCATTATTGGTGTTCCGGCGGCGGTTGTTCTTGCTATTCCGGATGTAGGTTCCATGCTTGTATTTATTGCATTTTTCATTGCTTTATATAGAGAAGGGCTGAGTGGTCTTTTGTTTGGAGTAGGATTTCTTTTTGCCGGAGTTTTTCTGATTTCGTTGGCCGTTCCTCCTGTTTATGTTACTGTGGCTGTTCTGGTGATTGCCGGAATTCTGATAGCGATGAATTATCATAGAATGTCCTGGGATGTTATTTCTATTTCAGGGATTTCAGGATCCATTCTTTTGCTGTGCGGACTGGCTTTTGCTTCTCCTTATATTTTAGAAAAACTTCCTAAACACCAGAGAGAAAGAATTGATGTTCTTTATAAAGGTGAAAAGGCATTTAGAGATACTTCAGGATACAACTTATTATATTCCAAAACAGCTATCGGATCCGGTGGGCTTTGGGGGAAAGGATATCGTGAAGGGTCAGTTACCCAAGGGAAATTTGTACCAGAGCAGGAAACCGATTATATCTTTTGTACAGTAGGAGAAGAATGGGGCTTTTTAGGAAGTGCAATTCTGATCTTGTGTTATATGGTCTTTATCGGAAGAATATACTATCTGGCAGAAAGGCAGAAGTCTACTTTTAACCGGGTCTTCGGATATTGTTTTGCCTCGATTCTGCTGATGCACTTTTCGATCAATTTAGGAATGGTTATGGGGCTTTTCCCTACAGTCGGGATTCCTCTTCCGTACTTCAGTTATGGAGGAAGTTCTTTATTGGCCTTCTCTATGATGACTTTTATTTTCTTTAAACTTAATTATTCAGATAAAAATAGCTTAGTGTAACGGTCTTTAGATCAAAAAGGAGCTGCTAAAAGCTAAAGTTTTATTCTTGTTGACAATCTGCCTGAGGGTGGAGTATACCGCCATCAATAAATCATACCATATGAAAGAATCTTATTTCCTTGATCAGGATTTTGAAAATACTGACTTTTCTCAATTGGAAAAAGGAGAGTACGAAAACTGTGCTTTCCGAAACTGTAATTTTGAATATGCAAACCTTTCTGGATTTAGCTTTACAGACTGTGAATTTATAGAATGTAACCTCAGCATGACCAAGCTTGTGAAAACGGCTTTTCATGATGTGATTTTTAAAGGTTGTAAAATGTTTGGGCTTCAGTTCAGTGATTGTAATGCATTCGGGCTGTCTTTTACATTTGATGGATGTGCTTTGAATAATTCTGTTTTCTATCAGACATCCATTAAGAAAACGGTTTTCAAAAATTCCAGGTTAATTGAGGTAGATTTCACCGAGTGTGATGCGTCTAATGCTGTCTTTAGCAACTGCGACCTGTCAGGCGCTGTTTTCGATGCTGCAAACCTTGAAAAAGCAGATTTCAGGACTTCGGTCAACTATTCAATAGATCCGGCTTTAAACAGGCTTAAAAAGGCCAGGTTTTCTCTTTCTGAAATATATGGACTGTTGTATAAATTGGATATTGAAATTGATAAGAACAGCTAATGTCCGTAATAGGGTATTGATTACTGTAAAAATATAAACATTGATTCAATTGGTTCTTGCTGAAACTTACTACAAATAATATACATAAAAAAGCCATCAGAATTCTGATGGCTTCATTATTTAAATCAATTATTTATAAAATTAAAAATTTGCTGGTGTAGCGGGAGTAGTTGCTGCTAAGTTGTTGTAGTTTTCTCCTTCTTCGTTGATCACTCTTTTAGCGAATCTGAACTTAGGTCCCCAATAAGAATCATTCAGTGAAGAAATCATTACTCCTTTTGATGTTGCTGCGTGGATAAACTTGATCTCACCCTCTTCAGTAACACTTTCTACAATACCTACGTGAGAAATTCTTCTTCCATGAGAAAAGAAAATCAAATCTCCTTTCTGTAGTTCTCCTTTTTCAATTCTCTCTCCTTCCTGAGCCTGAGATGCTGCTACTCTAGGTAAGCTAAGCCCTGCTGCTGCTCCGAATACAGAAAGAACAAAAGCTGAACAATCTATACCGTTTCTTGTAGTTCCTCCATATCTGTAAGGAGTTCCAAGGTATGTTTCAGCTTCTTCAAGGATACCGTCAATGGTTTTATTATGTTTGATTGCCTTTGCAATCTCAGAATTCTTAACTGCTTTTTTAGCACTAGCGATAGATGCAGCCTTTTCAGCCAGGAAAGAGTCGATAAGTTTCTGCTTATCCTGCTCCATTCTTTTGTTATCTATAGAGGCTAGTTTGGCATCTGTTTTGTATTCTTTTGTGTAAGTTGCTGGTTGTGAAACCACATAATTTGTAGCACACGATTGCAATGAAACTGTAGTAACTAGAGCAACTAAATAAAACAAAACTCTTTTCTTCATATATATTTGATTATCCGTGTTAAAAAGGAATATTTATTTTCAAAAGCAATACAAAAGTAGAGATTCCGAGCAAAAGACCCCTGATATGATAATTGTCAGGATCTTATTTTAACACATTTTAACATATGATTTACATATGTTAAAGAAAAATAAACCGCAACGGCCTATTTTTGGTAAGTGTGCGGTTTTTTTTATTAAGATTCTTTAACAAACTAAATCGATTTTCTTCTATATATAAGGGTTTGTAATTTAAATCCCTCATTTTCAAAGGTGTTAATAAAACAAAAAAACTCCCCGGAAAACCGAGGAATTTAAACTAATATGAACTTTACAGGTGTTATTTTGTGAACAACATTTCTCTGTATTTTGTCATCGGCCAAAGCTCATCATCTACCATCATTTCCAATGCATCGGAAGCATCTCTGATAGGATCAAATAGTGGTTTTACTTTGCTGCAGTATTCTTCTGCCTGCTTTTGGCTGTTTGATATGCTTTTTGCCGCTTCTCTGGCTTTAATAAGATCTTCCACACCAAGTTTAATTTTTGAAACATTTTCAGAAATGCTTGTAATTAAACTCATCTGCTCTTTTGCTAAAGATTTGAATTCTTTATCACCAAAGATCTCTTTAAGGCCTTTCACGTTTTCAATTAATCTGTTCTGATAATTTAAGGCAGAAGGAATGATGTGGTTTCTTGCGATATCACTTAACACTCTTGCTTCAATATCAATAACGGTAGAATATTTTTCTAATTTAATTTCGTTTCTCGCCTCAACTTCTCTGTGGTTGAAAATTCCCATCTCTTCATATAGATCTAAGAATTTCTTATCCATTTCCTGCTTTAATGCTTCCGGAGTTGTTTTAAGGTTGTTTAATCCTCTTTTCTTAGCTTCTTTTGCCCAGTCATCAGAATATCCGTCACCTTCAAACATAATGCTTTTACACTGCTTGATGTATTCTCTTAATACATTAAAGATCGCTTCGTCTTTCTTAAGACCGGTTTCAATTAAAGCATCAACTTCTTTCTTGAAATCATTAAGCTGTTTTGCTGCTATAGTATTCATTACAGTCATAGATTCCGCGCAGTTTGCAGAAGAACCTACCGCTCTGATCTCAAATTTATTTCCTGTAAATGCAAATGGAGAAGTTCTGTTTCTATCTGTGTTATCTAACAAGATTTCAGGAATTTTTCCAACTACGTTTAATTTTAATTCTGTTTTCTCCTCAGGAGATAATTTCCCGTTAGTTACTTTTTCAAGTTCTTCTAAAACGCTGAACAGCTGACTTCCGATAAATACGGAAATAATTGCTGGCGGCGCTTCATTGGCACCAAGTCTGTGGTCATTACTTGCAGAAGCAATACTTGCTCTTAAAAGATCTGCATATTCGTGAACCGCTTTAATCGTGTTAACAAAGAACGTTAAGAACTGTAAGTTTTTCTTTGGGTTTCTTCCTGGGCTTAGAAGGTTTTCACCTGTATCAGTAGCTAAAGACCAGTTATTGTGCTTTCCGCTTCCGTTTACTCCTGCGAATGGTTTTTCGTGGAACAAAATATGGAAGTGGTGTTTGTGAGCTACTCTTGCCATGATGTCCATCAACAAAGAGTTGTGGTCTACAGCAACGTTTACTTCTTCAAACATTGGAGCAAGCTCAAATTGGTTTGGAGCAACCTCGTTATGTCTTGTTGTTGCAGGGATACCCAATTTCATACATTCAATTTCCAACTCTTTCATGAAGTTCATTACTCTTGTAGGAATAGAACCGAAATAGTGGTCATCTAATTGTTGTCCTTTTGCAGGAGAGTGTCCAAGTAATGTCTTACCTGTTAACACAAGGTCAGGACGAGATTGGTATAAAGCTGAATCTACAAGGAAATATTCCTGTTCCCAGCCTAAAGTAGGGGTTACCTTTGTTACATTTTTGTCAAAATACTGCATTACGTTAGTTGCAGCTTCGTCTACAGCGCTCAAAGCTCTTAAAAGAGGTGCTTTGTAATCTAAAGTTTCTCCTGTATAAGAAATAAAGATAGATGGGATACACAATGTAGTTCCCATGATGAAAGCAGGAGATGTAGGATCCCAAGCAGTATATCCTCTCGCTTCAAAAGTATTTCTGATACCTCCGTTAGGGAATGATGAAGCATCAGGTTCTTGTTGGATCAATAAGTTTCCACTGAATCTTTCAATAGCTCTTCCTCCTTCAATAGGTGTGAAGAATGAATCATGTTTTTCCGCAGTCGTTCCTGTTAAAGGCTGAAACCAGTGTGTATAGTGTGTTACACCTTTGCTCATTGCCCAGTCTTTCATTGCTACAGCTACCTGATCAGCAATATGTCTCTGGATTTTAGTTCCTTTCTTTACAGCATCCATAATAGAGCTGAATGCTTCCTTTGTTAAATATTCTCTCATTGTCTCTTCTGAGAAAACATTTGTACAGAATAATTCTGAAAGTTTTGCAGGAATTTCAACAGAGTTATCTTTTCTGAAGTCCTTAAATGGTAGAGTTTCTAATGCTTTGAATCTTAAGGTTGACATGTTTGGGTGATTTTTGATAGGGCAAATTTACAAAAAAAATGAATCCAAAACGTTTTAACCCTAAAAATTTTAGGGGTGTTTTGAAATTTTATATAATTTAAACGGGTGTTTGGGTGTTTTTTGACGGGGTAGTTTTGTTGTTTATGGTTAAAATTTGACATTCGCAGGCTTGAAAAACCAAGGTCATTACCTTTAACTGTACAAAAGAGAAGATATAGTCCGATATAGAAATGGAATTGTATAGCATTAAAATTACAATTATTTTAAACTAATTCCTGATTTTTTTTCTGAAATAAATAAAAAGATGGATGTAGAAATAGAAAATGAATGGGAGAAAGGCTAAAATAATATGACAATAAGCATCAGATAAAATAATAATATGATTCAGAATATTCCAAAATAAACCTGCTTATCCCTAGGTTTTAAACAACTTATTAAAAGATAGTTAAAATAAGTTGAGTGGAGATTTTGTATATTTGTGTGAAATTTATTTTATGACAAATTCTAGAGCAAGAGAAACAACGGAGGCTATTGAAAGACTATACATCTCTATGAGACACTTATTTTATAGAGGGTTTTTCAAGCCAGGAGGAGTTTCAGGAGAGAGCATAAGAAGCTTGCTGAAGACAATCAACCCAGAAATTTATGGTACCATGAATATTCCAAGTAAATTGGAGCTTGACGGGTTGATGTATGTTTTAGACAGACTTCCGGAAGGGATTGAGGAATGCGCTTTTATTCATCTTACATCAGATGAAGGGTTTGATAAAGGAAGTTTCGAACCTATTGTTCCAAAGAAAAGAAGAAGAAACTGTTATAGAATAGACGAACACCAGATGAATATTGAGGTTCTTTTGGGACGTTCCGAAATTTATGACATTCTTACCCACCTTACATTTCTGTTTATAGAAGCTGATAAAATCCGTAACCTGGCATTTATTCAGGACGAAAACTGGAAGCCGACACGCGCCTTTAAGATTATTGAAGAGGTTGTGAAAGGTGAAAAGAAATTCAGCAGAAAAGAAAAGGAGGTGGCACTTATTCATCTTTCTTCTTTAATAGGAAGATCTTTTGATGAAACTTTAAGAGCTTACAATACTTTCGGTGATGATCATAATCCTGACCGTTTATTCAAAATCATCTATAACTTAGGAAAAGTAAGTCTTGAGGATGCCAAAAGCAGCAGAGAAAGAGAAATTCATTTCAGTTCTATATTGAAGGAAAGAGTAGGGCACCATTATTTTGGTGAAAAATGGGCGAATAAAGTGAAAGAAGTCTTATTTGAAAATAATCTTCATATGAGACCTTTGCATATTATTTCTGCCAATATGCACTCTGTGAAAAATATGCTGTATGCCAATAACGCTCTTAAAAAGAAACAGCATCATGAGATTGACTATAAGTTATACGAAGACATCTCCAATAAAAAAGAACTTCGTGACAAAGTATTAAAATATGCTTTGGATGAAGGGATGATCCATATTGCTGATAAAAGTGGGAGTAATATCGATGTTCAGATCATTGACCTCAGCAAAACAGATCTAAAGAACACACCATTTGCTGATAGTAAGTTTACAGGAGATGATGTGATCATGGTATTCGATTATGCTTTCGGAGAGCAGGCTTTTGAGGTGATGGACGAGCTTCTGAGACCTTTTGAGCATAAGGGAGAAATCTATATGATGAAAGTGAAATCTGTCTCTATTATGGGGAAAGCAGGAATTCTGACAGGAGAAAAAGGAGATATTATGATTCCAACTTCTCATATTTTTGAAGGAACTGCAGACAACTATCCATTTGAGAATGCCTTGAAGCTGGAAGATTTCGAAGACGATGAATTGAAAGCTTTTGAAGGTCCAATGATTACTGTTCTGGGAACTTCACTGCAAAACAGAGATATTTTATCCTACTTTATGAACACTTCATGGAAAGCTATTGGTCTTGAAATGGAAGGAGCTCATTATCAGAAAGCCATTCAGGTAGCATCGAAGATCAGACATCACATTTCACCGGATCTGTTTGTAATGTACGCTTACTATGCTTCTGATAATCCGCTGGAAACAGGAAGTACATTGTCTTCAGGAGGGCTGGGTCTTACAGGAGTAAAACCAACCTATCTGATCACTTTAAGAATCCTTGAAAAGATTCTAAGAAACAATAAGAAAGAAGTTTCTGCTAAAAAATAATGGTAATTTCACATTATATATCAACCTCAAGTGCATAGCATTTGAGGTTTTTTGTGTTTGAGAAAATTTAAGATCCTTGACAAGGATCTATCTATGCTCATTATTTTTTTGTGTTAAGTTGTTTTAAAGAATAAAACTATAATTTTCATTTAATATATACTTTTAATTCTGTTACTTTTTTTAAATCAATATTTTGTAACTCTAGACCATAGCTGAGTTCGTCAATAGTCATATAATCACCGGATTTCAAATTGAAAATCTTTTCTTTAGCAGCTTTATTAAATTTATCACCATAGTTAACCATTGGTTCTTCTTCATTAATTTGATATCGAAATTTAGCAACCTTTCCTAACTCCATAATAAATTGGGGAATGAAATATTCTATTTTAGAATTAGCAAGTTCTTCTTTTGATAAAGTAATTTTTTCAATTTTGTTGTTAATACTTGCGAAAGGATTGTTAATGTTTACTATTCGAAATTCTCTTTTTTCAGTGATTGCTTTATCTTTAATAAAGCCAGTTATTGTAATTTCCATTGAAGAACCTATACCTGGAATAATAGAATATTTATTTTCACTCTCTTTATGAACTCCTGGCCCGTTTACTTTAATACTATCAGACTTGGGTACATAAATTGTAAGATGATTTTTTATACCTCTATATAAAATATTAAGTTTTTCATTTTCTATGATAGATTTAATATTTGAATCTTTTGGAGATGAAATTTGTTTTCTCGGTGTGCAATAACTGCAAACACAGAAAATAAGAGTGTAGTAAATAATTTTTTTCAAAAGGATGATAAATTATTTTACTAAAATATATAAATTTCTATAATAGAGTTGTTTTTTCTGAAGCCATCTTTCTTGTTATGAGTATTTATTGTCTATGAGAAAATGTGTAAAGTCTTTAGTACCCACAAAATTCACTAGAGTAAAAAATAATTATCTTTAGAAAAATAAATAGCTGCCCATGAGTTCAGTGTCAGAATTATCAAAAAGATTCAGAGAAGTACTGCTTGATGGTCTCTGGATTGCCAATACCAATTTTAAAGACCAGCTTTCAGATGTTACCTGGGAACAGGCGGTGAAGAAGATAGATTCTTTAAATACCATTGCCATGCTCACTTTTCATATCGATTATTATATTGCAGGCATTGTCAATGTTTTTGAAGGCGGTGGCCTCGAGATCAAAGACAAATTCAGTTTTGATCTTCCTCCCATAGAGTCTCAAAAACAATGGGAAGATTTGCTGAATAAACTTTGGACAGATTCTGAAAAGTTTGCAGTGTTGCTGGAACAGATACCAGATGCTAAACTTGATGAGGTTTTTGTAGATGAAAAATACGGAACTTACCAAAGAAATATTGACGGAATGATTGAGCACTGCTATTATCATCTGGGACAGATTACTTTAATCAAAAAACTGTTAAAAAATAAATAGAAACGCCAATTATCATACTATCAAAAAACTATTCACAATCACCTATGAAAATCTGTGTCATCGGTAGCTCAAACAATCAATCACCTCATCTTTATAAATTTCTGTTTTAACAATTCTGATTAAAATCTATCTAAAACCATATTAAACAGAATAAAATCCCAGAATAACTCCTATTTGAGGGTCTTATTTAAATTACCTACCTTTAAAAAAAATAAAATTTTAAATGAGAAAATCGGCTGCAATCATTTTTGCGTTTATCATTTCACAATTTCAGGCTCAGCAAGGAGCTTATTATCAGCAGGCTGCGAAGTACAAGATGGATATTGATGTCAATGCTGAAAAATTTACCTATCAGGGAAAACAGACTTTAGAATACACCAACAATTCACCAGATGAGCTGAATGTGGTTTATTTCCATCTATATTGGAATGCTTTTAAACCTAATTCTATGATGGATCAAAGAGTAGCTTTCCAAGGTAAAAATGGTGACGGAAGACTGCAGAAAGATGGTATCTCAAGATTGGCTTCCATTCCTAAAGATCAGGAAGGAACTCAGAATATCCACTGGATCAAGCAAAATGGGAAAGACCTGAAGTTTGAAGTTCAGGAAACCATTATGAAAGTATACCTGGCAGAGCCTATCAAACCGAATTCTACCACTACTTTTACGATGGACTGGGATTCTGTGATTCCTCAGCAGATCAGAAGAAGCGGCAGAAACAATAGGGAAGGTGTAGATATGACGATGACGCAATGGTATCCAAAAATTGCAGAGTATGATTATGACGGCTGGGCAACTTTTGATTATCTGGGAAGAGAATTTCATGCGCCGTTCTCAGACTTTGATATTACTATTAAAATCAACAAAGATTATGTTGTAGGAGCAGGTGGTATTCTTGAGAACCCAACAGAAGTAAAAGGGTATGATACCAATGCTAAAATAAAAACAGAAAAAGACAAAAAAGCAATCTGGAAATGGACTGCAAAAAATATTCTTGATTTTGCATGGAGTGCAGACAGAGATTATTCTGTAGAAAGTTTTGATGTTCCTGAAGGTCCGAAAGTATATTTGGTATACCAGAAAAATGACAAAACAAAAGCATGGAGCGAATCACAGCCTTATATTACCAAGTATTTTCAGATCATGAATGCTCATTTTGGAAAATATGTGTATCCTACCTACGCATTCATTCAGGGAGGTGATGGCGGAATGGAATACGGAATGTGTACCATGATTTTAGGTGAAGCGAAAAATGTTAAAGATTTACTGGGGCTAATGGCTCACGAAGGATCTCACTCATGGTATCAGCAGATGCTGGCTACCAATGAATCTGTACGTCCATGGATGGATGAAGGTTTTACAAGCTATGCAGAAGGATATACCATGTATCAGCTATTCCCTGAAGATTTGCCGAATCCTTTTGTTGAAAGATTGGATGCTTACAGAAAGTTTATTAAAAAAGGAATCGAAGAACCTGCTGTATGGCTAGGAGACCACCATGATAACGGAACGGCTTACACGTATGCGTCTTATGTAAAAGGGGAATTATACCTGGTGCAGCTTGGATACATTATGGGTGAACAGAATCTTGCTGAAACCTTAAAGCAATATTATGACCAGTGGAGCATGAAGCATCCTTCAGACAGAGATTTTCTTCACATTGCACAGAAAGTTTCCGGGATGGATCTGAAGTGGTTCCATAATTATTGGATCAATACTACAAAGACGATAGATTACGGAATAAAGGATGTAAAATATGATGCAAAATCTACAACCATTACCTTAATCAACAATGGTCAGGTTCCAATGCCGATAGATTTCGGAGTGATGACAACGGATAAGAAAATAGTGACTTACCAGATTCCACTGAATATGACTCATACATGGAAAGAGAAGGATATCTACGGTGATTTTAAAACAATGCCTTACTGGCCTTGGACACAGAAAGAATATACCCTTACCATTCCTTACACCAAATCTCAGTTGTCTGTCTTGGGAATTGATTTCAGCCAGAGAATTGCAGATGTAAACATGGAGAATAATTTTGTTGAAGTAAAATAATTATATCACATATAAAAAAATCCACAGATGAGTCTGTGGATTTTTTTTATTTTATTCCGAATTGAAGTACCATCCAATGATTCGGATGATTTTTGATAAGATCCTGCCTCAAGGTTTCATCTTTCGTATTTAAATAGCCATAAACCTTTAAAGGAACAGAATCAGGATACTCCTTTAACCCACTTGCAACGGTTTTTTTTGCTTCCTCTTTTTTTTGGCCTCCATCTAAGGCTTCAGCTTTAAAAATGTAAATGATTGCAGGGATTTTTCCATACACATCTTTTGTTTCATTTTCCAGAAGGCTCATGATTTCAATCTGAAATTCAGGATTGGGACTTGTTCCTTTTGTTACTGCCTGGCTGATATGCTGCTGATACATCAGGAGAAGATATAATAAGTGCATATTTTTGGTGTCAGTATCAGAGACGGCTTTTTCCATTTTATGCATAAACTCAGGAGTCATTTCGTCATTTTCAGCCTGAAGATTCTTTTGATAAAGCTCCTCCATCAGATTATAAACTACTTTATCATTAGTGTCAATTTTTGACAGATTTTTTATTTTTTGAAAAACGGTTGTTATTGCAGAGTCAGACTGCGCAAAAATAGAGACACTAAGACATAATAAAGTACCGAGAATCAGTTTTTTCATGAGTTGTTTTGAATAATGTTTTGCAATTAAATATACTGATTTGTTTCAAAGAAAGAAAAAATAAGTGTGTCATTGTAATTTAGTTTTATAATGGCAGGTTCTTTTTCTTAAAATCATTAAATTTAGTCCCTCAAAATTAAGCAGGAATTTCAATTATAGAGTAATGAATTTCTTCTGAAAAATATGTCAATGAATTCAATTGTAATAAACGTAGGAAACAGCAATATCAGATTTGGTCTTTTCAATGGCGATAATTGTGATATTTCGTGGGTAATCAATACAAAACCTTACAGGACGGCAGATGAACTTTATGTACAGATGCTGATGCTTTATCAAACCTATAAAATTGAGCCAACGGAAATTGATAAAGTAATTATTGGGTCAGTAGTCCCTCAGCTTACCAAAGTAATGAGTTCCGGGATCAAAAAGATTCATGGAGTTACTCCCGTGATTGTTGACCGGGCAACTCCTTCAGAGGTTCAGGCAAAATCTAAGCAGATGGGAACAGATATCTATGCAAACCTTGTAGCGGCACACAATCTGTACCCGAACAGGAAAAAGATTGTCATCGATTTTGGAACAGCTCTTACAGCCAGTTGTGTGGCAGAAACAGGAGAGACTTTGGGGGTGATTATTGCTCCGGGAATTGTTACTTCCTTAAATTCTTTGATCAACCAAACTGCACAGCTTCCGGATATTGAACTGAAAAAGCCAAAAACTGTTTTGGGGTTGGATACCGTAACCTGTATGCAAAGTGGAATGGTGTATGGTTTCCTGGGAATGGTAGAAGGTTTTGTGAACCGCATCAATGAAGAGGTAAATGACGATTGTTTCGTAGTGGCGACGGGAGGTGTTTCCCATGTCTATAAACCTCTTACGGATAAGATTCATGTGATGGACAGGCTTCATACATTGAAAGGTCTTTATTTCCTGGGGAAAGATTTATAATAAAAGATTTAGGCTGGACTTGCTTCAGGTTATACTCTTACTCTCAACTTTAACTTTAATAGAATGGAAAAATTTCCCATAATAGAAACCGAAAGACTTATTCTTTCACAGCTGGAAGAGAAAGATGTTCCTTTTATTGTTGAATATCTTCAACATAGAATTTATTCTGACCTTACCTCCAATATTCCTTATCCTTATACAGAAAATGATGCTATATCGTGGTTGAAAATGTCAAAAGAAGCTTTTGATAATCATAGCGGCTATACTTTTGGGATCCGTAATAAAGAAGGGCATATCATTGGAGCTATTGGTCTTCATGACCGGGAAGATGATAAAGCAGAACTGGGGTACTGGATAGGAATGGCTTACTGGAATAAAGGATATGTAACTGAGGCCGCAAAAGCAATCGTAGATTTTGGTTTCAAAAAAATGGAGTTCCATAAAATTTTTGCTACCCATTTTCTTCACAATCCGGCATCTGGAAGAATAATGGAGAAGATAGGAATGGAGCAGGAGGCTATTTTAAAACACGAAATAAAGAAAGATGGAGAATATTTTGATATCGTGAGATATTCTATTTTTAAAGACTAATTCAAAGGAATATCAATACATTCCGGATTCTATAAAAACAAAAGGCAGAGGATATTTTTACTATTCTCTGCCTTTTTTGAAAGGTTTATCTTTTACTTTTAAAAAAATCTTTAACAATAGAAGAACATTCGGCTTCCATGATCCCTGTGATAATTTCAGTTTTCGGATGCAGAGAAAGATGCTTATTGATAAAACCCCTTTGCTCATCCCGTGCACCAATCACTACTTTTGAAATCTGAGACCAGGAAAGTGCACCAGAGCACATGACACAGGGCTCCATCGTTACATACAATGTGCAGTCTTTCAAGTATTTTCCTCCAAGGAAGTTTGCAGCTGAAGTGATGGCCTGCATTTCTGCATGAGCGGTAACATCATTAAGTGTTTCGGTAAGATTGTGGGCTCTTGCAATAATCCGGTTATTGGAAACCACAACACAGCCGATAGGAACCTCATCTTTTTCCAGAGCAGCTTTTGCTTCCTGTAAAGCCATTTTCATGTAATATTCGTCAGTAAACATTTAGTCGAAATTTAAAGTTAAAGGAATGCTCATATGAGCTCTTTCGGGGAGTCCATCTTTTGTAGCAGGTTCCCATTTCTTTTGGGTAAGTAAAACAGCGGTAGCAGCCTCTCTGTTAAAATTTTCATTTTCTCCAATCCCTTTTACAACAATAATACTTCCGTCTTTTTCAACAATAAATTTAACGGTAGTTTGGATTTTACCTTTCCCTCTAATAGCTTCAATATTAAAATTATTAATGATTTCTTTTCTGAAAGCATCTATACCATCAGGATACTTAGGGGGTGTAACTTCATTATCTTTAAGAACCATTAAAGTTGATTCTGAGAGAGGAAAAGCAGATTGTATCTTTTTTATCTCTTCTTGATATTCTTGCTCTCTTTTAAGTTCCAGAGAGCTTATGTCACTATCTTTTTTTATAGTTATTTTAGCGCGTTTTCTTAAAGGAACTTTTAAAACTTCATCTAGGTAAGTTTTTTTTACTTTCTGAATTTCAATATCATATTTTGACTTAATAATTCTAAGGCCTTCTGTCTGCTGTGAAAAATAAAAATTAAGAGCAAAAAACAGGAGTAAGCTGAAATGCTTTTTCATTATTCAGTTATCGTTAAAGTTAAAGGAAGTTTAAAATAATAGGTAGTAGGAGTACCTTTTATCATTGCGGGAGAAAACTTTTCTGCCAGAGAATATAATGCAATTTCTGCCTGTCTGTTGAAGGTGAAATTATCGCCCTGTGCATGAACATTGCTGACTGTTCCATCTTTTTCTACAATAAAATCAACATCTGTTTTTATCATTTTTTCTACAGAATATACCCCGTCAACATACAGCAGATTGGCCACTTCCTGCCTCAAAGAATTAAGTCCTCCGGGATAATCTGCAATCTTTTCTGCGTCTGAAAATTTTTCAGAGGTTAATTTAGGATTTTTGATGGTTTGGAGGTCTTCCAGGTTTCTTACTTTCAATAAAGCTCCAATCAGCGCATTGTTTTCAATGCTGTCCATTTTCTTCATGAAAAAAAGAAAATCTCCTTTTATTGCTCCTTTTTTTACCGTATTGGATTCGGCATCAAACTTTTTTTTGAACTCTTTATTCAGCATATTTCTGTGCTGGTTGTAATAGTTTTTTACAAGCCTGAACTCTTCTTTCTGCTGTGATAGTAAAAAGGAAGAAATAAAACAGGTTATGCCAATGAATAACGTTTTCAATAAGGAGATATTTATGTAAATATAACAAAAAATATGAAATTTATTTTTTATAATCAGCTTTCAAGATAGCGGTTTAAAGATTCCTGCAAATGATTGCGGATGTCATCAACTAAACCTTTAGGTTCCAGAACGGTAACTTCTTTTCCGAAAGAAAGAATTTCCTGCATAAAATCATAAGTAGGATGTAAAAAGAACTCAAAATAGATCTCTTCCGGAGTTTCTTTGGTTTCTTTCTGCGATTGATGAAGAGGAAAGCTTTTAATATATTCACCCTGATGACGGCTGCATTTCAATACAATATTCTGTGGTTTCTGCTCCGTCAGATTCATGACTCCGAATGCATTTTTAAAATGCTCTCTGAAATTGTATTTATACTTTTCTTTGAACTGGTTTTTAGCTACATCCAGATAGTTGATTCTATCCAGTCCGAATGATTTTAACACTTTATCTTTTGTATCAATGGCGATAAGATACCATCTGTCTTTGGATTCTTTTAAAGCTAAAGGATGAACTTTTCTGGAGGTCATCAGTTTGTTTTTGTAATTGTAATGTTCAAAGCTTACAACCCTTTTATTTCGGATGGCGAAAAAGAGGTCATAAAAATTTTCCACACCCGTTGGTTTCCGGCTTTCAAAAAATATAAAATCTGCGAAATCGGGATGGGTATTCATGGCGTTGCTCACCTGAAAAGATTCGAGTAACTTTTGGTTGTATTCATCCACTTCCATAATTGGGCGGCTTTCGATGTAATATCGATTGTCCCCCTTTTTCTTGTTGTGAATGGAAAGGTTGAAAAGATCGGAAATCTCACGGATATCCCTCTGCAGGGTACGGATAGAATAACTCTTGATGTCTGCATCCTGAAATTCAAAAGAGTTTAAAAGATAGTCCTCCAGCTGGGAATACGTTGCCGGAGAGCTTTCTAATCTTTTTATAATTAAGGCATATCTTGTCAGATAAAAATCTTTTTTCATTTGTCTATTTTTATAGTGCAGCAATGCTGCGTTTCATGGTGAATTTTATAAGACAAATATATATGCTTAATGCGACAAAACGTGTCGTGTTTTATTTTTTTGTGAGAAGATTACACTTGATTTCTATTTTACTGTATAGTTTATATAGGAGCAATAATGTGTCTAGTATGTGAATTTTAAAAAAATATAAGCCACAATAATCTGTGGCTTATTGATTATTATTGGTCAAAGTATTCTTTTCCTTTTCTGTCTACCCAGCCTTTTTTACCGTTTGGAGTTTCAAACCTGGCAAAAGCTCCGGCATAGGGTTCTAGTTTTTTATATTTCGGTTCAGTACCTATATTAGGGTAGAAGGTTGATACTCCATTTTTTTCTAAATAAAGGTATGAAGTAAAGTTTTGGATTTTATCAAACTCTAGAGGAAGTATGTATTTTTCATTAAGTAAAGACCATACTCCATATTTTTTATCACTTTTTAGGATAACAAAATCAGGATCAAGATTTCCCCATAGATCTCCCACATACCATCCTCTTTCAAAAGAAATACCTTTTTTATTATTCATCAATTTTTGAAAGATAGTTTTTTCGGGTGACATTTTGTCAAATTTCAAACTATATGTAGTATCTATTTTATCATATGTAGAGACTTCTTTAATAAGATGATCGTTTATAATTTTATAGGAGGTGTGAGTATTATTCCCAAGTTCATCATTAGACCGTAAAGGGTTTTGTATTATTGCTTTAGGGGTTGTTTTTTCGCCAGCTTTGTTGATAAAATACATTTTATTAATAGCATCAATAATCTGAAGCGTATTTGAAGAATAAGGATAATATGATTTTATGCTGGATTTTATTATTTTTCCAGATAAATTATAAATGTCCCAAAGGGTTCCTGTTTTTCCGGTTATAAAACTCCCTTCAACTTGTAAAGAGTCATATTTTTCTATAGCTATAGATTTGCCATTAACTCTTAGGCTATATTTCTTTGAATTTATACTTTGGTCTATTTCTACTTTAGGCTGTTGACTGTATAAATAAAAACTGAAGAATATTGTGAATAGTGATAAGATTCTCATAGATATTATTTTGCTTCACTAATATACTCATTTTCGATTCCTGTTTCCAACATTTCTTTCCATTGCCATTGATAGAATAGTTTATATTGAAAATTCTCATTGAAAGGTTTTTCACATGTAGCATCTATTGGCTGTCTGTAATCCATAATGTTTTCTAATGTTTTACTTTGAGATAAGACTCCTGTGAGATCTTTCAGTTTAATGTTTTCATCTTTCAACTTTTTTATATTAGCTTCAATTTTTGTGATTTCCTCATCTATTGAGATATCAGAAGTCGGGTTAGGATTACTTTCTATTTCTATAGCTCCAGTAATTGTTTTTTCTCCAGCTTTTTCTGCTTTTTTCCCAATAATGTTGTTTAGAAAAGCACTTTCAAAATAAGAAATACTTGGGGTTTTAGTTTCTTCATTATAAACAATTAATGTTTTAATAGTCACATATTTTTTATCTAAACCATAGTAGTTTCTTAAATCAAGATTTTTTTTAATGCTTTCTAATTCTTTTTTTTCATTTTCAAGCTTTTGAATGGTTTTAATATTGTCATTTATAGTATTTAAGTTTCGATCACTAAAAGTATGCTGTAGGCTTAGGGCATGGCCAATTTCATGTATGACTAATGCATTTTTATCTTTGTCAGTATATGCGCTATTAAAAACATGTACTACTCCTGATGAATTTAAGGAATAAGCTTGAGTTTTAGTAATTGGATCCCTTCCCCCTTCAATATTTTTATTTATGAATATGTAAATAGTTTTGGTATGATCCAGATAAACACTTCCTTTATAGTCTTTTCTTAATTCTATGTATTTGTTGTATGCGGCAATTACCTCCTGTTTTTTCCATATATTTGTGACGACTGCATCTTTGTGAAATTCTTTAGCTTTTGATAGATTACTTTGTTTATCATACTTAAAATCTTTAGAAAAAACTTTGATCAATTCTTTCATTGCAACATCCAACTTCTCCTTGGCGATCTGTTTATCTTTATTATTTGAATTTAATGCTGCATATCTTTCCTCAACTAATGCGTTATAATTTCTAGCATTTACAAACTCACCTTTATTCCCATAATTAACAAAAAGTCCTCCTTTATTTATTCTTCCACAAGGATCTGTTTCTTCATTCATTTCTTTTAATACATCTTTCTTTGTAAAATCACTTTTTAAAAATGTGACAGAATGTGTTTTTTCAGCCAGTTTTCCGATTATATAGGATTGATTAAAAGAGTTTGTATTAAAATATGTTGCTAAATCCTTAATAAACTCCTCATGTTCAACGGGATCAACAGTTTTTGATGCAGTGGTTCCCCAGTTAATGAGTACGGGTTGTATTGTTGTTTGATATATTTTTGAATTGGCCATAATAATAATTCTGCCAATTTTTTTAGTTCCTATTTTAGCATCAAGATAAATATCATTCTCAAAATCACCGTTACATTGTATACTTATTGCCTTGGTTATATTACTTTCGATCTTTATTTTATTTCCACCAACAATACTTAGATTATCAGATACATTATCGTTTTTAGAGTTAGAAAAAATAAAATCAATTTCGCCATTGGCTTTTTTGTTTTTTTTGTCGATTATCTTGATATATAATGTGACTTTACTTTTTTTAGGTCCAAATTTTGGAGGATATATACTAAGATAAGAGCAAATATATTTAGGTCTATCATTTATTGCAATATCTTTTCCATCCATATCTTTATAATATAACAAATAAGATTTGGGCATCATCTTTTCATTGAAAGCATCAAAGCCAAATTCCCCATTGTACTCATCATCTTTCGCTCCAATGATTCCTTGTGAATTTTTAGCAGAACGGTAAAATTCAAGTTTTGCTTCATCAGAAAAATTATTTTCATCATTTATGTTATAAACATCAATATTTGCCACACCAATCTTCGCAAGATTCCTAATATCTATATTTTTCATTTTTAAAGTTTTTTGAAATTAAAAATTGTAAAAAAGCGGTGATATTTCACACCGCTATTAATGTTATTACTATCCAACAATTGTTGTAGGCAATGTTGTAGCTCCATCACTATGTGACAATTGAGCATCAGTATCCAAAGTGAAGCTTGTTTCAAACTCAAGTTCTAGCGGGTTTTCACAATTTTTCGGATCATTTTCCGGGAAAATCGGTAAAGGCTGCTTCACTGGAAGTCCTGTAGATTTATCCTGAAGGATTGTTAAGGTAGTTGGGATTCTGGTAATCCAATATTTACCCTGAGGTTCTCCGGTAGGCTGTCTCATTTCGTCCACGATACTCATGTACATTGGGTCTCCTATTACCGGAACAGAACCACCATTCCAGATTATTCCTGTTTCAAGGAAGAACTGAACGGCTGCTTCGAAACCAGGTTTTACGGTAACGATAATTCTTGCCATACCAGCCTGTAGGAAGCTTCTGAATAAAGGATCCATACTTTCACTGATGTAGAATTCCTGCCAGCTCTTACGGTTAGCCCAATAGTATGGGTAAAATGTATAATCCATGATTTCCCATTCAAATGCCTGTTCCATAAACTTGGCAAGGGCTGTATATCTGTCCAGATTTTCACTCAGGTATACCTGGAAATTATCCATGGTTGTTTTCTCATCAGCGCCGTTGGTGGTTTCCTGACCTAATGTATAAAGGTAATCCTGTAATAAATACGCAATACAGTTGTGCTTTAAGACATCATGTTCCATATAACGATAGAAAGTATCCTGTCTTTCTTTAAGCTGAGCTTCTTTTTCTTTCTGTTCAGCATCCAATCTTGCCTGATCTTCCTGGAATTTTGCATAAGCAGCTTCATAGGCTTTAATAATTTCATTGAAGCTTTCTGTTTTCCATTTATTGATAAATGCATCGCTCAGTTCACAATTTACAACTGCTTTGATGGTATAGCTTCTTACGTTGTGTCCTTTTACCTGGAAAGTTACATTACCTGTGATATTGAAACCAGATGATCCTTCGTTAAAAACAAGATCTCCACCACGTTCGGAACGGCCAATCATATCGCCTTTAAAATTAGAGAAGAATACTTCAGAATAACGCGATCCTGACCATCCACCACCTCTGTTTCTTGTTGATACGCAGGTGAAGCTTGCATTTTTTCCGGCATAATTGTCTGGGATGGTAAACTGTGTATGATCAATTCCAAAATCGTCATCTGTTTGGGGAACGCTGGAAGCTGTATGAATAACCTGTTTAGTTGCTTCCGGGAATGCTTCTAAAGTTACTCCGTATTCCTGAGCCCAATGCTGGATCTGTACAATCGTTGCAGATTTCGGATCTGCCATTAACCATGGTTCCGGAGCTTTTCTAGGGTCTACAGGAGCAGTAAGAACCTGAGCTTTGGCAACAGTAAGAGCCAAACGGTGTAATCTTGAAGGTTCGGGAACCATAAATTCAAACATGGTACGCTTACCATAGTTGTAGATCTGGTTTTTCATTTTCTTGTCTATCCATCTGTAAACTCCGGTAATGTGCTTAGGCTGTGCTGCTTCAGGGTTATCGGTATTGGTTACTTTTCCTCTGTTGTCATATTCATGAACATTGGTTTCCGTATATTCCTTGATGATTTTCTGAACTCTTTCTTCCGAAATTTTAGTAAGAACTCTTTCCATTGCCCTTTCCGTGATTTCCTGAGATTTCATCACAGCCTGTCTTGTGCTGTCATGCTGTGCCGTATTATTGGCATAGTCTGCTCCTATTTCAAACTTCATCGCACTGTCATTTCCATAGCTAAATCTTGTATATGCAGAAATACTTTGCTGCTTCTCAATTTCTTTAGCAACTTCGGTCTGCATATCTGTTCTGGAAGTTTTGGAAGTATCTGACATCTTCTCTGTTTCCTGAGATTTGGAAGTTGTATCTGTAACTTCAGAATATTCTCTGGAAACCGAAGATTTATGTCTCAATTCGCTTGCCATAACGTTCTCAATATTGGAAACCTCTCCAGGAACGTAGGCATGAACACTTTGTACTACTTTCATATAATCTGCAACTCCAAGTCTTTTGATCCCGAAATTTTTACGTTTTTGGATGGTACCTGGTTCAGGTGTACCCGGGTTTTCAACTGCTGCACGCTTCAATATAAGCATTCCTGTAAGGTTCAGGTCTTCTTTTGGATATTGTGTGGAAATGTCTCCATAGGCTACGCTTCCGTTATCAAAAATGATTTCTATTTTGAAACTAAAGCTGCTTCTGAATCTGTCTATCAAGGCTGCAGGTAAGGTAATCTTATTATCTACCACAGAAATATTGCTGTAATTTTCTTCGAAAGTTCCGGCAGCATCTGTTGTAGCCGTAATCTTGGCATTGGCAACGCTCCATGAAACATCTTCAACTTCAAAAGAAAAATTAACAAATCCTCTGCTACCAGATATTCTGTAAGCACTGTGCGCATATAAGCTGTATGCCATCGGCGTTCTGGCTGTATTTTGAATAAGAGGTACTGAAGCTCCACCAATATTGGCATACTGTTGTTCTGGAAGAGGGCTGCTTTGAAGTGCAGTTTCCATGGAAGAAGAGATATTGTTTCTTACAACAAGTAAAGCATCAGCATAGCTTTCTATCTCATCATCAAGAACAATAGTCTGAGTACCCATTCTCAAAGTATCATGTGAAAGGATCTGAAGACTGTCTGTATCTTCAGCCAGAGAAACTAATCCGGTTGTGGATTCACCGAAAAGCTCAACAAAAAGGTCAAAAGATTCCGGAGAGAGCTTTGCCTGCAAATCTTCTAAATTGATTTCATTTTTGTACGTAAATACAAACGGAGTAACTTCATATTCCTTTAAAGTGCTGTAAAGACGTTCTTTTTCTTCCTCAGACATGTCCGGAGTGATTTTGCTGTCTACTTCGGCTAATTTTCTGTCATAGATTTCTAAACGCTCTTTGTTTTCTTCCATATATCTTGAATATGCATCCTGGTAGGCCTGATGTCTGGATTTATGGAATTTTTTCTGAAGTTTTTCCAGTTCGGAATTTAGCTTGCTCAAAGATTGTTTTCTATGGATCGCTTTGCTGGCGACCAACGAGGCTCTTGCTTCAGATTCTAATCTTTGAATGGTTCTCGCTCCCAGAGCCGGTTCAGAAGCTCCAGCAGCTCTTGAGGAAACTGAAGAAACGGTTTCGGTATCTTCTGAAAATAAGATGGTGGGTAGTATGATTTTTCCATCCAAAGCTTTTTCCAAAGGTTTTTCTCCATTAATTTTGATGATTTCCTGATCTGTGAGATCCTGATTGCTTGCAAAACCAAGCTGAATAGCCATTAAAACATGACTGATTGCTTCTTTAATATAGAAATCTCCCTGGGTAATGATTTGATAAATATAATTGTTCCAAAGCTGGGAAAATATTGCAACTCCTTCTGCATTAAGCTGTCTGTTGGTATTAACCAGACTTTTGTAATATTCCGTAACGAAAGCCCAGTCAGTACTTTCTAATATTTCTTTTTTAGAAAGCTTTCTTCCAATGACAAGAAGATCTTTGAATGCTCCTTCTTCAATTTTCTTTTCACTTTCGAATCCTACATTGTTAAACTCTCCGGCAACTCTTTTCATTGCTGCAAACTTTAACGTTTTGGAAGGTCTTCCTGCGACTGCAGTATCAAAAATACCGGATACTCCCTTAGGTCTGTGGATAAATCCTAAGTTTTTATCTTTAATTTCTGTTAATTGTGGATTCCTCAGACTTACAAATCTGAAAAGTGATTGGGATGCGTTATTGGTTGTATTCATAGGGTTTGTTTCTTTATAGTTAATAATACCTTCTGCTATTAAGGATTTTCCGACGGTAAATGCGGATTTAACTGTTGTTGTATTGTCTGTTGGCATGATTACTTATTTTTTTGTGTATTCAAGAGTTAGAGTAAATGAATTGATAAGAGAATAATTGTAATCAGGTACATTCAAAAGTTCAATAACTGCTCTTTCTCTTTCGATGGTGATGTAGGCTTTTGTTCTCCATTGGTTACCCGCAAATGCGGCCTTAATATCATCCCACTCTGTAAACATCTCATTGGAAATAATGGTTTCAAGATCCGGGAATTCAGGTCTCAAATCAATTTCACCTGTTCTTGGAATCTGGTTCAGGTACAAGGTTTTCTTATAAACCGGTTTACCATTAATCCATTTTCCGCCTGTTAGCTCTTCTTTTGTCGTATAAGAATGCTGTTTGTCTGCATATTGTTTTTGGATATAATCATTTTCCTGGGCGTTATCTCCGAAATAAGTTTTAGAACTTAATCCTCTGGCATTTGTTGTTTCATGCTCTATAAGTACAGGTTCATCTATGTTTGGACTTGCAAAAATTCCTTTTAATCCTCCACCATTTGTCTGTCTTAAAGCGGCACCTACGTCACTCAGCATTAAACGTGAACCATGTCCATAAGCAAAAACACCACTTTCTTTACTCACAGAGATACTAGAGGCATTTGTTCCATCTAAATTGCCAGAAGACATCATTGCAGATTCAGGAAATAATCCGAGACTATTTTTTACACCGTCAAGTTCATTCGTTCTATAAATGATTCTTTCTTCCGGATCTTCGTCTGTAAACTGGATATTACCTGTCATCGGAGCTCCGGCTCCCGTTCCTGTTAATGGAAGGAAATCAGTAAAATCTGATAAATTTTTATATCCAAATACATTATTAGCATTTAGAACAGCGACTTTTGTATAGGTGTTATCAGCCAAAGGTGTTCTTTTCGCAGAAACTACAGCATCAAAATCCAACGTTCTTGCAGCAAAGTCACCACCAATTAAAGGCGTAACAAAATCATGACGTCTTGCTGCCGGATTTGATTCAATAACCAGTTTGTTAAATGTTGAACCTCCTAGTGGGGCATTACAACCGATAACAACATTGTTGTCACCCCAAACTCCCATAGCGTGAGTTGTAGAGGCTGCATTATATCCAATAAAAGTATTGTAACCCCATGCACCGGATCCTGTTGCTTTACCATGAATGTTTCCCGCAAAAGCACCTAAGAAAGTATTTTGAGTTCCATTAGTTAAGGAATAAGCAGCTCCAAGACCAAGAGCCGTGTTATTGGTTCCGGTAATATTTTTGTTCCCTGCTTCATCTCCGATATATGTATTTCCGTTTCCTATTGTTGTTTCAGTTCCCGCTTGTGTTCCGAAAAAAGCATTGAAATTACCCGTTGTAAGTTTAGCTCCGCCTGAAACACCGGTTGCGGTATTCCATCTTCCTGTGGTGACTTCATTTAAAGCGTAAGAACCAAGGGCTACGTTATTTGATCCTGTGGTTAATTTTGATAATGTATTATAACCAATCCCTAGTCCGTAAGCTCCGGTATGATCCGTATTCAAATTTCCAAACCAAAAAGAATAAGTAGTAGGACTGAAGTTTATTTCACCTGCTCTGCCCTGGCTTGGCTGGAAAATAATAGGCTTGGTTGTTCCGTTACCTCTGTCAATGACATTTTGTAAATTATCATTCCCACTAAAAGTTGGTTTATCAGAAAGATCATTATAGCTTCCTGTTACAGCCACTTTTTTCAGAATGACTTTTTCCTGTCCTTCCTGAGACAACGTTACGCTTCCATCAGAATTGGTCGTAGGAATGATACTGAATTCCGAAAGATTGATGTGAAAGGCTGAACCATCATTTTGGGTAATCGTAATAATATTTTGAGAAGCATCATATACCGCATTCTCAATATTGATATCACGGGTGATCAAACTGCTTAAATCTACTGATTTACTTTGCTGAACACCATTCTCTCCTGTATAAAACACAGTTAAGGCATTTCCGTTCAATTGAGGAGCCTGAATAGCTGTTTGAGTTTCAATTTTATCTTTCCAAAGCTGAGCATTCTGCGGACTTAGATTAGATGCATTTACATTTGCTTTTTGAGAGAGATCATAGTCCAAATTATCTGCTGGAATTTTTTCATCTTTATGCCAATAAGATTCCTGCCACTCCCAGAATTCTTCTTGTACTGGAATATCTCCGTTTTCGAAATATTTTTTTAATTCTTCTTTTGTTTTCATTTGTTTAAAGTTTAATTGATAAGTTTTCCTCCAGTTACCTGAACTTCAGGATCAAAAGAATACATGTGATATTTGGTATTTTCTCCTAATACAACCTCTGTTAATTTGTTACCTGAAAATGCTCCACTCTCAATATTGAGAACACTATGAGGAATATGTACAGATGTAATAAGATTGTTTCCGAATGCATAATCTTTGATATCAGTAACACCATCAGGAATGATTACAGAAGTAAGTTTATTAGAACTGAATAAAGAGGTTTCAATGATCTTAAGATTCTTTGAAATTGAAAGATCTGTGATTTCATTACCTGAAAATGCACCATAGCCAATCACAGATAAATTTTCGGGAAGTTGGAGGGAGCTTAGTTTATTACTTGCAAATGCAAGTCTCTTAATTTCAGTGACACTATCAGGGATGGTCAAGGAAGTAATTTGTGAGCTTAAAAAAGCATTTTCTCCAATACTTACGATACCTTTAGGTATTTGTATGTCTGTTATCATTATGCCCATTGTAAAATAGTTTGGTATTCTTAAAGTTCCTGGAGGGATGATTACTTTTCTTTTTAAAAAAAAGTCTATCGAGGCGTTCTTGTCTTTGTCCATTTCAGCATAAATGATATTGTATGTACCATTCTCAAGTCCTGAAACTTTAGTCCCTTCAATTTTTTCATCCTTATGCCAGTAAGAGTCCTGCCATTCCCAAAAGTCTTCCTGTTTTGGGATATCTCCATTTTCAAAATAGAGTTTGAGTTCTTCTTTTGTTTTCATAAAACGTTGTGTGGTTTATTGGTTAATATATTGATTGTTGTGGCCTGTTTTTAGGGAAACAAATTCCACTTTTTACTATATTTTCAGACATAGTTCTGGCTGTCCAGCATTTTGTGAATGGTGAATTCAAAGGTGTGAGAATGTTTAATGAGATTGCTGTGCGCGTATTATAGAGATTTCAAAAATAGTGTTGGACAGCGTCAGAACTTGTCATGTTTTATTTTTATTTAAAGAATATCTTCTTCAAGTACTGCTTCTTCAAAATCTTCTCTGAAGAAGTTTTCAATGTCGCTGAGATAGTTTTCATAATCCATCTCAGTATTTTCAATGTCACTCCATTCTATTGTGTAGAGGCCTTCATCGAAGAGAATGTTGGTATTGGTTATTTCCATGTTTTGTATTGTAAGATGTTGGTTATATTTTGAACATATTTCAGGCTGTTCAGCATAGGTAAATGTTGAATTCAAAGGCTATTTAAAAATTTTATTGATGGTTGTTTTGTGTCTTTCTGATACTCCAAAGATAGTGGGGTGAAGCGACAAAACTTGACGTGTTAAAAAAGATTTTTTATAATTTTAAATATAATCTTCAAAGCTTATATTAGGTTATTATAAGGTTCAGAGCTTATACTTTGTTTTTGATGAGTTTTTGAACAATCTGATTCAAAGTTTCTCTGTTATCATCAATATAACCCAATCCAGCTTGTATCAGGTTCTCAATATTAGATCTTCTTACATTATCCATTGCTGGAGAAGCATTTTTCAGTGAAGGATTTAAGCGGTAATAGTTTTTCTGATTTCTTAGACCTAGTGTCTGAAACATCTGTTCCAGCTGATAATCTACTGTTTCTGCATTGGCAGACATTAAAATGTCGATGATCGGGCTTACCCAGCCAATTTTTCCGGCTTTTTCCAGTTTTTTAAAAGGATAGGGTCTGGCTTCAATTCCTGTTCCGATAGAAACAATAATCATATCGTTTACACTAGGATGGTTGGCTTTCTGATGATTTTTCAAAACTTCTGCAAAAGGAATTTTCCTTGCTTCTGCATAAGCACAAAGAGCGGGATTATTAGCAAACATTCCTCCATCAATCAGACTGAAGATCTGTCCATACATTGATTTGATCTGTACCGGACTAAAATAGGTTGGAGCAGCCGAAGTTGCTCTACAAACATCTTTTACATAGAAGTTATCTGTGCTGAGGTTGGCTTTCCATGAGTTGAAAAGCTTTGCTCTTCTGTTCTCAATATCGTAACTTGTTATTAGACATGGTTTTATTAATTCTTTTAATTCTAAATTTCCAAAAAAGTCATTTAAATTCCTTTCAAGTGATTCCTGTGGAATTTTTTCATTCAATAATCCGAATGGATTAACCAGCTTTTCCCAAAAGGAAACCTGGAAGATATCGCCGCCCTTTTCCGCATATAATTCTAATCCTTTCTGAATAGAATATTTTGCTTTTCGGGTTTCGTCGGGACATAGAATAATAGATGCAATCAGACCTCCGGTACTGCTGCCTGCCACCAGATCAAAATAATCCCCAAGCTTTGCCGCGGGCTTATCATAATACTGGAGCTGTTCTTCTATGTAGCGTAGAATAATGCAGGTGATGATTCCCCTTATTCCGCCCCCGTCCAAAGAAAGAATGGTTGTCTTTTTCATGTTATTTTTTCATTTTTTTTAAGGAAACATTTGGCAGCTTTAGACAAGTAAAACCAATAGATTTCCGAAAAAATGTCTATTGGTTTCAGCTTATTATTAGGACTGCTTTCTGGTGTTTTCTTATAAAGCAAAGATAGATGGGGGAAGCGACAGAACTTGTCGTATTACAAATGATTTCAATTAATTTATCAAAAAAAATAGAACTTTAAATCAATGAGTTAGGTGGGTTTTGTTTTTTTATTTTAAATAAATGGAAGCTAAAAAACAACATAATTCTGCTTGTCTCTGGGCATCTTCAAAAGCGTTCTCCAGCTGGTTTTTACTGGCCCTTTTTTAGAAGGAAGACTCTTTTTTTCGAAGTGGGGAAGATCCCTGAAAGTTTTCCAGTTTCCGCCCCAGTCCCAGCCATGGCGGGCAAAGATCTTTACACATTCATACCAATCGGCAACTTTATCATTATCCCAGTCTTTTGCTGTATCCCAACTTGCTGTTTTTCCGTCAATCATCAGACAAATATCTACAGCAAGACCATAATTGTGTATGCTTTGTCCTGCCTTAGCATTGGTTACCTTTTTTCCAGATGTAATTCTTCCAATTGCATAAAGTTTTTCCTGTTCTTCAAAAGATCTTAACCCTTGAGTGATCCGTATTTTGGCTCTTCCGGTGAGTGCTTCATCACATTCCTTTACAATCTGCTTCACTTCATCTCTTACCAGCGGGTGAAGCTTCTCAATTCGTTCTAAGGTTACTCTGTCCATATTTCTTATTTTGTTATAATACAAAAGTATAGAACGGAAGCGACGAAACTTGACGTGTTTTATTTAATTTTTATTGAAAATTCTATCATATTCAACCTGAGTGAAAAAGATAATATACAAACAGATTTATAGCATTTGAATCAATTGGTAAGTATTAAGAGGAAGAAAAAATTGCTTTTAAATTTTCAAAAACCAAATAGAAGTGGTAAATAGGGTGAGCAAAAACACAATATCAAATGCATACCATCTTACCCTTTTTATTGGCCATGATAGCGGCCATTGTGCTGTTAAATATGTGGGCGGTCAAGTTAAAAATTGCATACCCTATTTTACTTGTTGTATTTGGGCTGCTAGTCAGTTTTGTACCAGGCTTACCGGTTGTAAAGATCAATCCGGATCTTATCTTTTTTATTTTTTTACCCCCATTATTATTTGAAGCAGCATGGTCTATTTCCTTTAAAGAAATGAAAAGATGGTGGCGTATTATTGGGAGTTTTGCCTTTTTGGTTGTTTTTTTTACAGCGCTGGCAGTTGCTGTGACAGCTAATTATTTTATTCCCGGGTTTACTATCGCTCTTGGATTTCTGCTGGGAGGAATCGTATCTCCGCCTGATGCAGTAAGCACGGGAGCGATCATGAAGTTTGTAAAAATACCATCTACTACATCCGCTATTCTTGAAGGAGAAAGTTTGTTGAATGATGCGTCTTCACTTATTATATTCCGCTTTGCCTTAATTGCTGTAGGGACCGGACAGTTTGTATGGCAGGAAGCTTCATTAGATTTTTTATGGATGATTATTGGAGGTGCCGGAATTGGTTTAGCCCTGGCATGGATTTTTGTACAGGTTCACAAAAGACTTCCTACAGAAGCTGCTTCAGATATTGCCTTAACCATCATTGAACCTTATCTCATGTATTGGATTGCAGAACAGTTTCATGCTTCCGGAGTTTTAGCTGTTGTTTGTGGAGGTTTGTATATGTCAGGTAAACGATTGATTTTTTTAAACAGTACCAGCCGTATTATGGGATATAGCGTGTGGCAGAGCTTTGTATTTATTCTGAACGGTATTGTATTTCTAATTATAGGACTCGAACTTCCTGAAATTGTTGGCGGGCTGCGATGGGAAGGAATTCCTTTGAAGGTTGCCATTCAATATGGGGTTTTGGTAACAGGTGTTCTCATTGCGGCCAGAATAATAAGTGCATATGCTGCCATGTTGGCTACGTTGATTTTTAGGCCAAGTGTAGCACCGCGTGCATCCTCTGCAAGAAGGCGTTTGCTGATGCCGCTTCTGCTTGGATGGACGGGCATGAGAGGGGTTGTCTCCTTGGCAGCTGCATTGGCAATTCCCATTACTCTTGAGAACGGACTTCCTTTTCCCAACAGAAACCTTATTCTGTTCATTACTTTCGTTGTGATTCTGCTTACATTACTTGTACAAGGGCTCACATTGCCATACCTTATCAAATATGGACATATATTTGATGACTTTACAGATGAAGAAAAAGATAAGCAGGCCAGAGAAGAAATAAAGCACAAACTGAAACAGCACGTTTATCATTTTCTTAAAAGTAAGCATGAAAATGAACTGAATAGCCACGCGGGGTTAGAAAGAATGCTGAAACATTGGGAGGAAAAAATACAGACCAATGATACGGAATGGATGAACGAAAAAACAAAAGATATCTTTTTTGAAATGCTGGAAAGCCAAAGAGAATTTCTTTCCGAACTGAATAAAGATATTTCCGTGAATGAAGAGATTATCCGCCATCAGCTCTATCAGATTGACCTTGAGGAAGAGCGCTTGAAAATGATTTAATCTTGAGTGTAATAACTGTTTTTGAACACAAAATTAAATCACTAATGCGACAAAACGTGTCGTGTTTAAGAATTTTATCCATTTGTTTTTCAGATTGTTAAATATGATGTTAATTATGGTCTAAAAGATTATTTTATTCTTTAAAAGCTCTAATTTTGTGTAGATATTTACTATACAATTATCATGTACGCACTCGTAGATTGTAACAACTTTTTTGTTTCCTGTGAAAGGACTTTAGATCCTGATCTTGAGGGCAAACCCGTTGTGGTTCTTTCCAACAACGATGGGTGTGTTGTATCCAGAAGTAAAGAAGCAAAAGACTTGGGCATTCCTATGGCAGCCCCGGCATTCAAGTACAAGGAGCTTTTTCAAAAACATGATGTGAAAAGCTTTTCTGCAAAATTTGAGTTGTATAATTACAAAAGCCAGCAGGTTATCAATATTGCCAAATCTTATGTTGTTGATCATGAAGTCTATAGTATTGATGAGCTTTTTCTTGATTTGACAGGGTTTAAGTATATTGATATGTATGAATATTGCCTTAAAATCAAAGAAGAGATTGATGAGAAAGAAAACCTTCCGGTAAGTATAGGAATCGCTCCTACGAAAACCCTATGCAAAGTCGCCAACAGAATTGTAAAAGATTTTCCGGAGAAATTTAATGGAGTGTATATTCTGAATACTCCTGAGAAAATTGAAAAAGCCCTGAAATGGCTTAATATCGGAGATGTTTGGGGAATCGGAAGAAGGCTGGCTGTCAAAATGAATGACAGTGGCGTCCATAAAGCCTGGGATCTTCTTCAAAAACCTGAAATGTGGGTTCGGAAGATGATGGGAATTCATGGGGTAAGGATGATCAATGAACTGAAGGGAATTCGTCAGATGGAACTGGATGCACCTTCTCCTAAAAAATCTATAGCGGTTACCCGAAGCTTTATGCAGATGCTTACGAAAAAAGAAGAAGTACGGGAAAGGGTAGAAACTTTTGGGATGTATTGTTCAGAAAGATTAAGAAAACAGAATACCTGTTGTAAAATGATTACCGTTTTTGTACAGACGAACCGCTTTAGAAAAGATCTGCCTGAATACAGAAACGCAATGACCCAGATTCTTTCCAATCCTACCAATTCCTCAATTTTAATAGGAAGAGTGGTTAATGAACTTTTTGAAGCCATCTACAGAGACGGATTTCATTATAAAAGAGCAGGAGTGATGGTGAATGATTTTGTACCTGAAGATCAGAGACAGATCAGCCTTTTTGAAGAAGATATACAAAACCAGCATCTTCCTGTAATGAAAGCTATGGATGCCATGAACAGGAAATATGGTAAGGATAAAGTGCGTCTTGGAAGCATGAGTGGTGAAAATACCTTTGGACGTGCAAAACTATCTCCGGAATATGAAGCATTCCTGAAAAAGAATACATTGCCAGAAGCTAACTTCAGGTTTCATTAAGATTGTTTTTAATTCAAAAATTCTGCTTATTTTTCGTCTTTCTTTCTAAATGAAAAATAAAACAACTGAAATCAATAATTTACTAAAGCAATTATCCCGGGAAAATTTTTTCGGATATGAAATGGTTGATTATTGGGATGGTGATACTACAGCTTTAGGATTACAGAAAGGAAATATTGTTGTCTATATTTCAACATTTCACTATCCTAAAAGCAATCATTATGACATCATTATTGAAGAACTTGAAACCTATAGAATATTGAAATTCGGAGAAAATAAATCCTATGACGAACTTACTCATGACCTTCAATCTTTTTTCTAAATAGGCTTTCGAAATAATTTTTTTCTTTAAAAATTAAAAATTCTTTAAAAATTTCCCATAAAATAGGATGGTGGTTTTATTTTAAATAGCAAAATTCCGTATTTTGACAATGTAAAATAAGTGGTTATTTATCTTGTTTTCAATGTGTTGTGTGTTTGTTGTTTAAAGATTGCTATTGTATGTAATGTGCTTTTGCATTTATCTTTGGCCAAGAATTGTACACGTTTTAAACCACAAATTAAATGAAAAATCTAAGTATTTGGATGAAGGGGATATTGATTTCCTTGTGCTTTACCATAAGTTATTCAAAAGCGCAGGTAGGTATTAATACTCCAAACCCTCAAACCACTTTCCATGTGGACGGGGCAAAAGATAATCCCGGATCCGGAGTTCCTTCCGCTACCCAGACTGCCAATGATGTTGTGATAACTTCTACAGGAGAAATGGGAATTGGAACATTATCTCCCGCTGTTAAAATAGATACACGGTCCACAGTTAACACAGACAACTCAATCGGAATAGGAGAGACCAGCCAGACAGCCTCAGCAGCAGGTGGAGGTGCTGTAAGATATAACCCGCTGAATGGTGGAAAAATGCAGTATTCGGATGGTATTGTATGGCAGGATCTTATTTCTTCCCCCACCAAAGCGGTAGTGGTAGCTAATATTCAGGCAGCTAACTTTGCCGTTAAAATTCCTTATCAGGTTTCTACAGGGATTGCCGGATGGACGGAGATTTCCGATCCAACAGCAAACTTTACTCCCGGAACAGGTGTTTTTACAGCCCCAAGAACCGGAGTATATCTTGTTTCTTTTACGTATGATTTTGTAAGAATCCCTATAGCTTCAGGCTATTTTTCCGAGGCGAGATATGTAGTGAACGGAAACAATACCGTTAAAAAATGTGTGAAATCCTTCTCCAATATTTCAAAACAGGCCCAAGTTGCAGGTGCTTGCGTAGCCGGAGTGCAGCTGAATAAAGGCGATACTCTTCAGCCCTATATCTACCAGTCTGTTTATAATGGTAACCTCAGTCTGAGAACAGACCTAACTTCTGCAAGCAATGATTATGGCTTTGTAAATCTTTCTATTTTAGAACAATAACACACTTGATATGAGAAAAAAATTAGGACTGGCTTTATTCATTTGCTGTGGCATAGGGATTCAGGCCCAGATAGGAATCAATATGTCTGCCCCGGAAGGAACAGTACATATAGATGGACAGAAAAAGACAAATGTCTCAATACCTTCCAGTTATTATGATGATGTAGTGATTACTCCCGCCGGAAATGTAGGAGCAGGAACAAAATCCCCCAAAACAAGGCTGGATCTTAGATCCAATGAACGTTTAAATGCAATCGGAATTGGGGGAACTTCGCAATCTGCTTCTGCAGCAAAGGCCGGAGCGCTGAGGTATAACTCCGGAACACAGGATCTTAGCTATTCTAATGGAACTTCATGGATCACACTGGCTCATAAAACTTCCAATGATTTTGTAGATGCAGAAAACTCTTCGGTACAAAGTTTTGGTGATGGAGTGCAGACTGCTGTTATTGGCTGGACTAAAAAGACGGATGTGAACAGCAGTTTTAATGCTGGTACAGGAACTTTTACAGCCTCAAAAACTGGAGTATATATCGTAGCTTTTACCTTTTCATTAGCATCCGGAAGTATTGCAAATGATTCAAGGTATGAGACTTTGATTCAAACCAATTCAACGTCCTCCACCACCAATAAAGTGTTCAAATGTGTAGGAAGTTATCCCGGAACCAATACCATTGGAAACCGTGTTGCGGGAAACTGTTCAGGAATTTTTAACCTGAACCAAGGGGATAATATTACCGTAAGTCTGAATCAGAAACTGGGAAGTTCAAAAACTTTGGATACTGATGCTACACTTACTTCTTTAAGTATTTTCGGATTATAAAAAGACAGATGATGAAAAAAAATTGTTTACTGATTTTAATGACTTTAAGCTTCCAATGTGCATTTTCACAGGTTGGAATCAATACTCCAAATCCACAGGGTATTCTGCATATTGATGGACAAAAAGACAATCCTGTTTCAGGATCAACATTTACTCCGGTTCAGCAGAGCAATGATATTCTTGTGAACAGTGCCGGAAAAATAGGAGTGGGAACGCTCACTCCGGTTACAAAAGTTGATGCCAGAAATTCAGGAAACGGAGCCATTGGCTTTGGAGCTTCTTCGCTTACGGCGCTTGCGGCTGATGAAGGAGCAGTACGTTATAACAGCGGAGTGGAATATTCTAACGGGAATGAATGGCTTCCCTTACTCACCGCGCAGCCCACAAATAATAAAGTAATCGTTATTGCAGCCAAAACGAATAATAATGTAAAGCTGGCAACTCCGTCTATTCCGACGATAACTGCGGGTTTACAAAACAGGGCAAGCAATTATCTTGTAGACTGGAGTAAAACCTTTGAAAGTAATTCCGGAACGAATTTTAACGCTGCCACTGGTATCTTTACCGCACCCCGAAACGGAATTTACGTAGCTTCTTTCACTACAGATCTGGCTCCATTGGCAATTAATTATACTACGGATCCTTTAAATCCAGTTCAGATAGAAGCAATCTGGCAGCTGTATGATAATACGGCAGGATTAGCGGTCACCAATATCGTCAATACCGTAAAATGTGTTAATACCATGTCCTCAAACAGTGTAGGAAACATTGATGCAGGAAGTAACTGTACCGCCTCATTCTACATGACAGCAGGGCAGAGGCTGATGCCTTACATTTGGTTTAATTTAAATAATTCACTCGTTGCTAATTTCTCATTAAATAATACGGGCGGGTATAATAACCTTACAATAGCAGAACAGTAATCAGGAGATTTCATCCAGCGTTTTGATAAATGCAGACGGATGCAGCCCTGTGATCTTTTTGAATTCAAGAGAAAAAGCACTGTGAGATGAATATCCCGTGATCTCAGAAAGATGATTGATCTTATACTTTCTGTACTGCGGTTCGTTTTTTAATTGATTAACAATATAATTGATCCTCAGATGATTAATATATTGGTTGAAATTGAATTTCTTATATTTCTTAATAACCGCTGAAAGATATTTTGTATTGATATTCAGTGTGTTTGCAAGATTGTAACGTGAAATATTCTTGTTGTTAAACTCAAGGTTTTCTTCAAATATTTTTAATCCGTGTAATATGTTTTCCTCTACTTCAGGTGAAATTTTTATTTCTGTTGGAGTAGGGGTATTTTTATGTTGGATATCATCAGAAACTTCCTGGGGATCTTCTTCATAAACCACCGGAGAAATACCTTCTCTGTAAATTTTGGCAACAGCTTCTTTATGCTTTTTGCGGAGACGGATGCTGTTTAAAATGACAATTCCCAAAACAATGATCAGACCAAGGCATGCTATAACAAGCCCTTTTGAAATGGAATGACTCTCATTGAGCTGCTGATCAAAACTTTCCTCTTTTTTGGATAATGTTTTGTTGACAGCCATTGATTTATTATAAGCAATGCTGTCTTTTAATTTAAGATTTTCAAGTTTATATTTCTCTGTGTTGGGTTCATCGTGAAGCTGAGTGTAGGCTTCCTCTAGATTTTTTGTGACTTCAATCTTTTTTTCATTGAAACCATACTGATCTGCAATGGCTAATGCTTTTTGATAATAAACCACAGCACTGTCAGGCTTATTCTGCTCTGAGAATGAGAATCCGATATCATGCAGGATATTAGACCGGAGATAATGATTGGTTTCCCCAACCAAAGAAAGGGCTTTTACAAAATAATATTTGGCTTCCTTAAATTTTTTCACTTCCGATAAATTATACCCCATGTTGGTATAAGCAGAGATCAGCAGTTCATTTCGCCGAGCCATATTTTTAAGCTTCTGAAATTCATGAATGGCACTTTTAGAATAAAACTCTTTCTCTTTGTACTGATTCTTATTGAGAAGGATCAAAAAAGAATTAAAGATCATTCCTTTCAGCTCATGTCCTTCCTCTGTATTGTTATTTTTTACTTCAGACAGGGCATTGTGAAGACTTGTAGAAGATTCCTCAAGCAGTCCGAGCTTTGCATATTGAGTGCCCTGCATCCTGTAAGCCAGTGCTTTCCCGATAGCATAATCGCTTTGTACGGATATTTTAAGGGCTTTATCTGCAAAATCAAGACTTTTCTCAGCATCAGATTGTAAATAGCTGTTGAATGATTTTAAATAATAAGCTTTTGCAAGAAATTCAGGGAGGTTTCTTCTCTGTGCAGAATCTATCATCTTATTCAGAACGATTTCAGAACTGTCCGGATTCCTGGATGAAAGAGTACGGGCATACTTGTACTGTCCCTCAAAATCAAATGCCTGAGAGAATGTAGAAATCGAAATAATAAGGAAGAAAAAGAGAATAATTTTTTTCTTCATCGTGTTTTTTGTGTTTTATTTTTTTTGGTATTTCCAGTTACGGCCTTTACCTTCTGCTATCCACTCCAAAGATTGTTCCAATCTTTTATTTCGGGTGGCTTCTGTTTTGGCTTCTGTTACCCAGACAATATACTCTTTTCTGAAAGATGGTGAAGCTTTTTCAAAAATATCCGAAGCCTTTGGATGAGCATGTAAAGCAGACTGAAAATAATCAGGAACTTTTATTTCTATTTTGGAAGGTGGGGCTTTCTTCATTGTGATACCCATATCCGTAAGTTCCATGGCTTCTTTTATTGCTTTTTTCAGCTGAGGTTTGGAGGGAAGATCTTTCATTCCGGTTATTTTTCCTAAGCTGAACATGGAGCTTCTTTCAGCAGTTGTTTCTATCTCCTTTAATGTTTTCATCTCCTGATGCAGCCAGAATCCCAAACTGCAATATTGTTTGAAAGCTGTAATGGAACAAAGAATCTTGCCTTTATACATGAACGTAGGAAACTTCCATTTGATCGCTTCCTCTGCATCGGGGCAGACTTCGTGAACCGTTTCACGGAGGTAGTTTAAGATAGGTTTTGCAAAATCCGGAGATTTTTCAATGTATTCATCAACTTTTACGCTGTGTTTCTCCATAGTGTTTATTGGAATAATTGTACAATTTCATTTACAAAGAATTTTACCTGATCAGGTCTTCCTCTGTCATTTTTAGGATTGTTGGAGTAGCTTCCGGTTTTTACAATGACGATATTGTGCTCCGGAACCATAATAATATACTGCCCCTGTAATCCCAGGAAATAATAATGCTTGATGGGATTGTCATGGTTGATCCAAAGCCCCATTCCATAAATGTTTTCGGACTTTTCAGTGGGAGTTCTCATCTGTTCAATGAAATTAGTGTTGAGAATCTGCTGATCCCCGGCCTTTCCATCATTCAGAAACAGCTGCCCCAGTTTAGCAAAATCTCTTGCATTGGAATGAATGCAGCAATACGTTTTTTCCATTCCGTAATCGTCTGTACTCCATTTGGCATTCTGTTCCATTCCCAAAGGAATCCAGAATTTTTCTGATAAATAGCTCGCCAATGATTGATTCAGAGCCTTTCTGAGGGCAAACCCAAGAAGCTGCGTAGAACCGCTCTGGTATTCGAATCTTGTTCCCGGTTCTTCTTTAAATTTTCTTGAGAATACAGCTTTTACAAGACTTTTTCCATAATAGGCTTTGGCATTGGGAAGAAACGGGTTATTGTAATTTTCATCCCAGTCCAACCCGGATTCCATGAGAGCCAGATTTTTGAGGGTAACCTGATTTCCGAATGTTTTATTTTTAAATTCCGGATAAAAATCTGAGAACTTTTCATCAATAGTAGGAATAATGCCTTCTTCCAATGCTTTTCCCAACAGCATCACAGTCACTGCTTTTGCCATCGAAAAAGAATTGGTTTGTGAAAGCTGATTATAGCCGTCCCAATATTGCTCATGAAGAATTTTTCCATTCCTTATCACAACAAAAGCGGCTGTTTTGGAATGTTTTAAATCATCAACTAAATGTTTAGGTAAATCTTTTTTATTGTAATCCGGATCTTCTTCCCAGAGTTCAGGTTCCTCTGTGGCAATAGGATTGCTCGGGAAAAGATTTCCGTCATCAATATATGCACTTGATTTTCCTTTAAGATAGGTTTTGGAAATACCACTAAATAAATAATCATATCCCAGAAAATAAGCGGCTGCCGCACCAGCTACCGCTCCACCTATCATATACTTTAGTATTCTCATTTTTTCATGAATGGGTCTCTAACAAATTTAGAATAATTTGGCTATAAAAATTAAAATGAATCATCAAATAAGTTATTTTTGTTCTTATTGATGAAAACTATGACCAGAAAACTTATTGTATTGGGGTATTTCCTATTTTCAATCATGGGAATAGCCCAGATTTATAAACCGATAGATACCGCAGATTATATACAGCGAAAAGATTTTTTAAAGAGTTTTGAAGGGAATAATGAAGCAACCGTAAAGAAATTAAAATCTCAGTATTCCGGGAAAACAGGCTCTGAATTGTCCAAAATTTATAAAGAATTTGGAACAGACTTTCAAAAGCAGGTGAAAAATAAGGATTTTATCTTTAAATCTGAATTTGAAACAAGCATACAGCTTATGATTCAGCGTCTTAAAAAGAATAATCCTACGATTCCTCAGGATTTGAAAATTCTGATCGCAAAAGACAATACTCCCAATGCTTACTGCCTTGCTGACGGAACTTTTGTTATTAACATGGGGCTTTATAGCTGGCTCAACAATGAGGAGCAGATTGCGGCTGTGATTTCTCACGAGCTGGGTCATAAAATAGAAGAACATTCCCTGAAAACCTTTCTGAAAATTATCGAACAGGATAAATTGGATAAAGTATTGGTGGAGAATATCAAATCTACCACCACAAGCCGAAGCCAGAGCCAGAATCAGAAAGCTTTCGATATCTTTAAAAATACAGTGTATAAAAAAAGTGTGGAAAAAAGGCAAAGCGAAATGCAGGCAGATTCTTTAGGCTATGTCATTTTTAAAAACAGTGATTTCAAAAAAGCAGAATTTGTAAATGCACTTCAGAGGCTGCAGGATTTTGATACCATTTCGCCAAGAGAGCTGAAGATGGAAACGTATAAAAAGCTGTTTAACCTTCCAAAGCAGGCTTTCAATGAAAAGTGGATGAAGAAGGAAGATTTTTCACTGTACAATTATAATTTCTACAAAGAAAAGCTGAACAAAGATTCCCTTGCCTCACATCCTGAAGTGTCCAGAAGAATTGAGATGCTTAAAAAAACGTTTGCAGAACTTAAAAGCCCAATTGCTCCGGAAAAACCTTCAGATTTGTTTGTCACATTAAAGAAAACAGCAAGAATGGAAATTTTGCCCAATTATTTTCACTCTGAAGACTATGGACAGGGAATTTATGCAGCCATGCAGTTTCTGCAGGATGAAGAGGAAGAAAAGTATTATAAAAGTTGGCTGGGAAGATGCTTTTCCAAAATATATGAGGCCAGAAAAAACTACAACCTGAACAGGTATCTGGACCGTATAGAACCTAAAAATCAAAGTGAAAGCTACCAGCAGTTCCTAAACTTTATGTGGAATTTAAGTTTGGATGAAATAAAAAATATTGCAGACTATTATAAAATGAATGAAACCCTAGCAAAAGCAAACTAATTTTATTATCAACGATTTAAATATCAATAGGAACGGGCTTTAGCCAAAACATAAAAGAAGACCCCTGATGTTTCATCAGGGGTCTTTTTATACTAGTAATTTAATTTCTCCAAACGGATTTTATTGAATTTTTCTTTCTCATTATACTCCCTAAGAAGGATATACCCCTCTTTTCCTACATAGGGCGTTACCGTATAATTGTCTTTTTCAGAAATAGGGATGATCTCCTGTTTGAATTTTCCGTCAATAATAGTATTGATGAATAAATTCCATCTTTTTTGCTTTGTTACTTCATCTTTCTGATAGTCACGATAGAAAAATACTACATCTTTTCCTCCATTGAGGTATTGAGAAAACAGATAATCACTGTTTACCCATTTTGATTTTTCTTTTTCAAATACCTGAACATTTTTCACTTTGAAATCTTTATCGGTGTAGATGTAAACAAGGTCTGTTGTTTTGGGAGCGTTGTATTGTCCAGCCGGTTTATATTTTTCAGATAAGATTCCCACGCTTCCGTCATTCATAAAATACATATCCTTCGTCTGAAGCATATATCCGTTTTCCACCATTCCGTTTTTATTTACTTTTGGAAGGAATGCGGAAATATTAGGCTCGTAATTGATTGTTTTAGTATCTGCCGTAAAGTTTTTTTTGTCTACCATCATTCTTGCAAATCCTACTGACTCAGAGTCATCATAGTTTCTTCCCAACAGAACCACTTTGTCATCGAAATTCTTATCATTATCAATCTTTCTGTAATTAGAGTAGAAGGATTCAATATTGTCTATTGTATCATCGGATAACCCTGTAACCGGTTTGTTGGAAGTTTCTTTTCCTGTTTTCATATCAAGAACCAGAAGGCTGAACGTTTTCTGCTTGTCATTCACTTTCTTCAGAATGCAGTACATGTAATTCTCGTCTCTTTCCAGAACAGATAATGAGGTGTGAATTTTCTTGCTTCCGTCTGTATTGTACTTATATCTCCAAACTTCCTTTTTGTTTTCATCAAACTTCATAAGGCTGTTGTTATTTTCATACTTTCCGTAATCTTTATACTCCACAGCAAAGTAACCGCCTTCTTTCAGTTCACCTACAGCAGAAACGTAGTTGTACCCTTTGTCTTTTTTCTCATCACGATTTTCCTTACGCTGTTCTTTCCAGCTCTTCGGTTCGTTGATTTCTTTGAAAGTCCCGTTTTCCAGATAATCATAATATATTTTTCTGGTAATAGAGTTTGTTTTAGGATCAATCACCATAGAAACCGGTGTAAATACTTCTCTGCTTTTTACCAGAGAATAATCCATCATTGATGGTTTTAAGATGATCTGTCCTTTAAAGTCGACATATCCTAAATAAGAAGCAGCAGTGATATCTCCTTCAAACTCTTTATTGGCAACAGGATTGAGGTTTTTGTCTAGAACTACATACTCAAATTTTTTGGTCTTATCACCGGATTTTCCGTAAGAATATAGAGAAACGTAACCGTAAAGATTGTCTTTATCATCGAATAATGCATTCATTCCCACGTGATCCCCGGCAGCGAGTGTTGTCAGGTCCTGGGTTTGGGAAAATGCAAATGTCTGGATCAGTCCAAACACTATGAGTGTTATTTTTTTCATGGTTAAAATTTGAGGGATAAAAATAATAAATTAACCCATATGTTGAAAAATAAAAAAGCCCTGTTTCCAGGGCTTTTAAATTATAATTGAGAAAGTAAATTTCTGAAGTTCGTTTTCTCATCGATGATTCTTCTCAACTCTGAAACAGGAACTCTTTCCTGCTGCATCGTGTCTCTGTCTCTGATGGTTACGGTGTGATCAGTCAAAGAGTCATGGTCAATAGTGATACAGTATGGAGTACCAATAGCATCCTGTCTTCTGTAACGTTTTCCAATAGCATCTTTTTCTTCGTAGAACAGGTTGAAATCATATTTCAGATCATTAAAGATTTTTTCTGCATACTCAGCCAAACCGTCTCTCTTCATTAATGGAAGAATAGCTGCTTTAATTGGCGCTAATGCTGGAGGTAAAGATAAAACCGTTCTTTCTGAACCATCTTCCAATACTTCGTCTCTTAAACAGTGAGAGAATATAGAAAGGAATAATCTGTCTAAACCTACTGAAGTTTCCACTACATAAGGAACGTAATTTTCATTTCTTTCAGGATCAAAGAACTGAAGCTTTCTTCCAGAGAATTCCTCATGCGCTTTTAAATCGAAATCCGTTCTTGAGTGAATACCTTCCAGTTCTTTAAATCCAAATGGGAAGTTAAATTCAATATCTGCAGCAGCATTCGCATAGTGAGCCAATTTCTCATGGTCATGGAATCTGTAGTTATCATTTCCTAGACCTAGAGCCAAGTGCCAGTTCAGACGTTTTTCTTTCCATTTCTCATAGAACTCAAGTTCTGTTCCCGGAGCTACAAAGAACTGCATTTCCATCTGTTCGAATTCACGCATTCTGAAGATAAACTGTCTTGCAACAATCTCATTTCTGAATGCCTTACCAATCTGCGCAATACCGAAAGGAAGTTTATGACGTGAAGTTTTCTGTACATTTAAGAAGTTTACAAAGATACCTTGTGCTGTTTCAGGTCTTAAATAAAGATCCATTGCACTGTCGGCAGAAGCTCCCAGCTTTGTACCAAACATCAGGTTGAACTGTCTTACTTCTGTCCAGTTTTTAGAACCTGTATCAGGATCTGCAATTTCTAGCTCTTCAATCAAAGCTTTTACATCAGCAAGATCTTCATTTTCCAGAGATTTTGCCAGTCTGGAAAGAATAGCCTCTCTTTTTGCTCTGTATTCCAAAATTTTTGGATTAGTCGCCTCAAACTGAGCCTTATCAAAAGAGTCACCAAATCTCTTCGCTGCCTTTTCGATTTCTTTGTTCTCTTTATCTTCAATTTTCAAACAGTAATCTTCTACCAAAACATCTGCTCTGAAACGTTTCTTAGAATCTTTATTATCAATCAATGGATCGTTGAAAGCGTCTACGTGGCCCGATGCCTTCCATGTTGTTGGGTGCATAAGGATTGCCGAATCAATACCCACAATATTCTCGTTAAGCTGTACCATAGCTTTCCACCAGTATTGTTTGATATTATTTTTAAGTTCGGCCCCGTTCTGTCCATAATCATAAACAGCGGATAAACCATCATAGATCTCACTTGATGGGAAAATAAAACCATATTCTTTAGCGTGAGAAATCACTTTCTTGAAAACATCTTCTTGCTTTGCCATAATTTTTTTTACGTCTGATGTGCAAAAATAGCAAATTGGATCCAAAATCATGAGATTCAATAAAAAAAGCAGTTAATAAACAGACAAATATTTACATTTTAATTTTTCAGGAGCCGGGAACCTGCTTTTCACTCTATCTTTTGCTTTGCAAAAGGATGCCGCTACAATCAGGGCTAGATCGATTGAAAATTTCTACTTTTGCACCATGTTAGAAATTCTTTATCGCGACGAGCATATTATTGCTATCAATAAACCAAGTGGATTATTGGTTCATAAATCGTATTATGCCGGAGAAGCTGATACCTACGCTATTCAGGAACTGAGAGACCAGATTGGACAATATGTTTATCCTGTACATCGTTTAGACCGAAAAACTTCGGGTGTTTTGCTGTTTACTCTAGATAAAGATACTTTACGGATAATGAGTGACCGGTTTGCACAGCGGCAGGTTGAAAAAAAATATCTGGCAATTCTTCGGGGCTGGACAAAAGAAGAAGAGACAATTGATTATGATTTAATCAATGAGGATGAAATTCAGCAGAATGCCATTACCTATTATCATCGTTTACAGACTTCAGAAATAGATTTAGCTTTTGGAAAACATCTGACATCACGGTACTGTCTGGTAGAAGCTATTCCGGAAACGGGTAGAATGCATCAGCTGAGAAAGCATTTTAAACATATTTTGCACCCTATTTTGGGATGCCGTCCTCATGGCTGCAATAAGCAGAATAAACTGTGGCTGGAAACTTTCAATATGAACAAACTGATGCTTCATGCTCATCAATTGATTTTTAATCATCCCGTTACCAATGAAAGAATGACAGTCAACGCTACTATAAATGACGAATTTAAAAGGGTAGGGAATATTTTAAATTTCGATTTGAGTTCGTATTCTTAATTTAATAATAAAATATCCCGCTCTATTCAGTAGATAATGGAGATATTGGTCTCTTTTAGATTTTATATATAAAAGACATTTTGATAAAATATCATAGGTTAACCATAGATTAATTTTAAATTGAGTATTTTTGTAAAACTTTTTTTCAATGTACAAATCGCTCATCCGTCCGATTCTTTTCAAATGTGATCCCGAAGAGGTTCATCACTTTACATTTTCAATGCTTAAGAATTTTGGATTCCTTACTAAATTATTTCTCCCAAAACCTATTGAAGACAAACGTCTGGAAAGAGAAGTTTTCGGATTGAAATTTAAAAATCCTGTAGGACTGGCTGCCGGTTTTGATAAAAATGCAGTCTTGTTCAACGAATTGGGAGACTTAGGTTTCGGATTTGTAGAAATAGGAACTGTAACCCCAAGAGCTCAGGTAGGAAACCCTAAGAAAAGATTATTCCGTCTCATAGAAGATGGCGGAATTATCAACAGAATGGGATTCAATAATGACGGTCTTGAAGCCGCTATTGAAAAACTGAAATCCAACAAAGGAAAAATAATCATCGGTGGAAACATCGGAAAAAATACAGATACAAGCCCGGAAAACTATACCCAGGACTATCTGGACTGTTTTGAGGGGCTTCATCCTCATGTAGACTACTTTGTCCTGAATGTAAGCTGCCCTAATGTAGGAAGCCACGCCAAACTTGAAGATGTAGAATATCTGAGAGAACTGATTACAGAAGTGAAGAAGATCAACCAGTCAAAATCTGTACAGAAGCCTATACTGCTGAAAATTGCACCAGATCTTAATAACAATCAATTAGACGAAATTATTGATCTGATTGCAGAAACAAAGATTGATGGTATTGTAGTTTCCAATACTTCTGTAAACAGAGAAGGTCTGAAGACTTCCCCGGAAGTTTTAGAACAGATAGGAAACGGAGGTCTGAGCGGAAAGCCGATTCGTGAAAGAAGTACGAAAATGATCAAATACCTTTCTGATAAAAGCAACAGAGCATTCCCCATCATTGGAGTAGGAGGAATACATTCCGCAAAAGATGCTATTGAGAAATTAGATGCGGGAGCCAGCCTGATCCAGCTGTACACAGGATTTATTTATGAAGGTCCGGAACTGATCAACGAAATCAATCAGGAGCTTCTGAAAAGAGCAAGCAGATTACCAAGATAAAATAAAAGAGAGTTATGTAAACTCTCTTTTTTATTTCGATTTTATAATAGAAGCATTGTTTACATCAACTGTAAGAGTATAAGACGGAGAAGTGGCAGTTTTGTTGATCTTATATTTTAATGTTTTTCGGTCTTTAGATTTTGTCTTAGTCGTGTCGTAAATGTTTTGCAGGCAGCTTTCAGTCAGGAATTCTTCATAGTTTTTATAATTCCAGTCCTTTGTAAAGTACAGGATTCTGTAGCCTTTTTCGCCTTCACTTGCCCCACACATTCCGCATGCGTTGAAATTAGACATCCGTTCAAAATATAAAAGAACTCTGTTTCCTGCATGGTCAGATTTATAGGATATTAATTCATTACCGCCATATCGGTCGATGAAATCGTATGTATTTATTTTCCTATTGTTAGGGAGAATCAGGTAATTGTTAAACCTATAAATCATATTGTCTATGGTAAATAATTTTACAGCATAAGTTTTATCTTTCAAATGAAAATTTCCGGTAATTTCTGTATGCAAATCTTCATTGGTAAAGTCAAAGACTTCTTTAGGTTCCAGCGTTTGGGCAATACTATCTGTTTTTTCTATTAACTGGGGAGAAGTAATCTTTTCCTGAAGTATTTTAAAACTTTGCTTTTGTTTATTTCCAAAATTGTAGAGGTAGAGCTTACCATAATCATAAATTCCGGACAAAGGAATCTTCTTTTGATGCTTGTTGTAATAATACCAGCCTTCTACAAAATGCTGATATTGACTGCAATCTACAATTCCGGTGTAATTTAATTGCATAGTAATTGGTATTCCTGCAATTTCTCCTCTGAAAACCTGCGAGGAATCCGTTACCTCCTTAAGTTCAACTTTCTGACAGAGAAAAAATGCTAAGCTTAAGGAAAATAATAAAGTAAAAATTTTTTTCATGGTTGGGTTATCAATAGTATTCGTTTTTTAGAGGAAGAAATGGGCGATAGTGTAGATAATGAGCCCTACCAGGCCGCCAACCAGTGTTCCGTTCACCCGGATAAACTGAAGGTCTTTTCCCACTTCCAGTTCCATTTTCTCGCTTAATTCCTTACCCTGCCAGTTTCCTACGGTAGAACTGATGAGGTTTCCAAATTGGTGGGTGTTTTTAAGGATATATTTGTACGCGGTTACTCTTACCCAGTGGTCGATCTTATTCTGAAGATTTTCGTCTGTTTTTAAATTTTGAGAGAATTCATTCAGGTTTTTAGTGAGGTAGCCTTTTAAAGAGGATCGATCATCCTGTAGTTCTTTCATCAATGTTTTCTTGATGGAAGTCCAGATATCGCTGGCATACTCATCCAGTTTATCATTTTTAAGCAGTCCGTTTTTGATGGTTTTAAACTCCTCATCCCATTTCGGGTCTTCTTTCAGATCCATAGAAAACTCATGAATCTTTTGAGTTATCAATCCTCTTACTTCATGTTGCGGGTCTTCTTCTATTTCTTTAAAAAAATCAGAAAGGCCATCTGCGATTTTATCTGCAATTTTATTATCTACAAAAGAAGGGATGAATGTGTAACTGCCTTTTTTTACGCGGTCTTTAATCATTTCATCGTTCTCAATGATGTAATCTTTGATCTGTTTAGAAAGATTGGTAATGATTCTCTGATGGTCATTTTTTTCCAGAATATAACCGATTCCGTTTCCAACCACTTTATTAAGCTTAATATCATCCGTCATTTCAGACACCTTTTTGCTGATAAACTGGCTTACCGTGGAATCATCCAGTTTATTAAGAATATCAAGAACGATATCTGAAAGATTTTTAATCAAAATATCCTGACTCTTTTCCTTACCCAGCCATTCACCAACAAAATTGGAAACTTTAAGCTTCTGGATATAAGGTCTTATATTTTGAGGAGAAAGAAAGTTACCTACTACAAAATTACCAAGGTTGTCTCCTAATCTCTGTTTGCTGTTTTCAATCAGATTGGTATGAGGGATTGGCAGCCCGAGAGGATGACGGAATAATGCGGTTACAGCAAACCAGTCAGCCAAAGCTCCCACCATAGCAGCTTCGGCAAAAGCCCGTACATAACCGACCCAATGAGAGGTATTAGACTTCTGTAAAATAGTGGTAACAATGAAAATAATGGCCATCAGGACAAATAATCCTGTAGCAAATGCTTTATATTTTCTTAGTTGTTTTCTTTTTGCTTCGTCATTCATATTCTCAAATTTACTAAATTTGGTTATGAAACCGTTTAATCTTAATAAAAGCTTTTAAACCTCAAAACTTTTGCAGGTAAAGAATGAAATTTACGATGAAATTTTTAGTTTCAGCCATCTTATTATTTTTTCTGCAGGCATGTACGCAGAAATATGAACCTATAAAAACCTCCTCTATGGAAAATACAGAAGCAAAAAACAATCCATACTATTCGAGAACCGATACTACAAAACTCAATATTTCCAACGATGAATGGAAAAAAATACTCGCCCCGGACTTGTATGCAATCGCCAGAGAAGCAGCAACAGAAAGAGCTTTTACCGGAAAATACAATGAGTTTGATGAGATAGGAGATTATTATTGTGCTGTTTGTGGAAATCACCTTTTCCGTTCTACATCAAAATTTTCCAGCAGCTGCGGCTGGCCGAGTTTCTTTGAAGCGGATAAAGAAGGTGTGTATTACAAAAGAGATACAGCTTACGGAATGGATAGAGTAGAGGTGCTTTGTAAAAGGTGTGATTCACATCTGGGGCATGTTTTTGATGATGGTCCTAAGCCTACAGGATTGAGATACTGTATGAATTCTGTGAGCCTGGAATTTGTGGCTGATACTCAAAAATAAGGCGTTTAATTCACAGAATCAGGACGTTAAAGTTTCTTAAATAGCGTTAAACTTTTTAGAGTTATAACCCCTTGGTAATTATGTTTTTATAATTTTGCCCCACTAATTTGGATTTACATATTATTGAATGAAAGGATTTTATAGCGTATTAGGCCTTGTTTACATGGTGACGACTTCATTCTACATTTCTCCAAGAATAGCGGTGAAAAGTGAGAATGTCAATACAACGAAAACGGAAAAAGTAGCTGAAACGAAATCTGAGAAGAGCACAGCAGTTGTATCTTCGTCAGAAGCATTATACCAATCAATTGCATTTGACCCTGAACATGAATTGAATTATGAAGTGTTCTCAAAAGCATTGACTGGGTTTGAAAATTTGAAAAAAGCAGGATTACTTACCCAAGAGTCGCATTTGTTGACTATCTGCGATTTTTCTATGTCTTCTAACACAAAAAGACTTTGGATCATTGACCTGGAAGACAAAAAAGTTCTGTTCAACTCATTGGTAGCACACGGAAAAAACACCGGCGAAGAATTTGCGACGAATTTTTCTAACAGGGAAAGTTCGTTACAGAGCAGCTTAGGATTTTATATCACGGATGCAACCTATCAGGGTGACAACGGATATTCTCTGAAGTTATTGGGAATGGATAAAGGTTTTAATGATGCCGCATACAGAAGAGCTATTGTATTACACGGTGCTGATTATGTAAGTGATGCATTTGCATCTATGCACAAAAGAATCGGAAGAAGCTGGGGATGTCCCGCGGTTCCAAGAGAACTGACACAATCTATAATCAATACGATTAAAGGAAAAAATTGTCTCTTCATCTATTATCCCGACCAGAATTATCTTTCCTCCTCAGAGTGGTTGAAAGCATAAGATAAAAAGAGCAGTCAGATTTGACTGCTCTTTTTCTTTTAAAATAAGTCCTGTAATTCGAAAATAACAATTAAATTTATATAACCCTTTTAGCATTAAAGTATCATAGAATGATGAATGGACAAGATGAAAACCACAAAAATATAAATGTAGCTCTGGAAACCTCTATCAGATTCATTCCAGCCATAAGACTGATTAATAATCCTGATGGCTCATGTACTTTTGAGAAAGGTAAAATGCCCACTCTTAAACCTATCAATGCAACGGTTTTCTGGATGAGTAATGAAACGGAAGAATGGGAAAAAAATGCCCATCCGGCACCCAGAAGGCAATATGTTATTACAATCAAAGGGAATATAAGGTTTAAAGTAACAGATGGTACTACATTTATAATTAAACCGGGAGTTATCCTTTTAGCTGAAGATCTTAAAGGTGCCGGACACAGTTGGGATATGGTGAAAGGTAAAGAGTGGGAGAGACTTTATATTCCGATTTCAGAAAACGAAAGTGATTTTTTCATTCCTGATGCTGATTTTATGTAATAGTTAGAGATAAAATAAAAAATCCCTGTATGATTTTCATGCAGGGATTTTTTCAATTATTTTTTAATTCTGATTAGCTGAATTTTTTGAAAACCAGAGTCGCATTATGTCCTCCGAATCCAAAAGCATTGCTTAAAGCATAAGTAATCTCTTTTTCCTTTGCTTCTCCAAAAACAATATTGATATCTTGTGGAATATTTTCATCAATACTGTGAAGGTTGATTGTTGGCGGAATAATTCCGTTTTGAATCGCTTTAATAGAAATAATCGCTTCGACCGCACCAGCAGCACCCAATAAATGACCTGTCATAGATTTTGTAGCACTGATGTCAAGGTTTTTACTTCCTTTAAATAATTTATTAATTCCGTTCAATTCAACCAGATCCCCAAGAGGAGTAGAGGTGGCATGAGGATTAATATAATTAATATCATCTGTGTTGATTCCTGCTTCATTAAGCGCTAGCTGCATGGCTTTGATAGCTCCCACACCATCCGGATGAGGTGCTGTCATGTGATAAGCATCTGCTGTCATGGCTGCTCCTACTAATTCTGCATATATTTTTGCGCCTCTTGCTTTAGCGTGTTCATATTCTTCAAGAATCAATGTTCCAGAACCTTCACCCATTACAAAACCATCTCTGTCTGCATCGTAAGGACGGCTGGCTGTCGCGAAATCATCATTTCTTGTAGACATTGCCTTCATAATGGAAAATCCACCGATAGAAGCTGGAGAAATAGCCGCTTCGGAACCACCGCTCACGATCACTTTCGCTTTTCCAAGACGGATATAGTTGAAGGCATCCATCAATGCTGTATTTCCGGTTGCACATGCAGAAACTGTTGTATAGTTAATTCCCTGCAGACCATATTTCATGGAAATCATTCCCGATGCCATATTGGCAATGAATTTCGGTACAAAAAAAGGATTGAATCTTGGCGTTCCGTCACCGGCTGCAAAATTCATCACTTCACTTTCGAAAGTCCACATTCCGCCTTGTCCCGTTCCCCATATGACACCAATATCAAACGGGTCCATATTTTCCAGTTCAAGCCCGGAATCTTTAAGAGCTTCCGCGGTAGAATACATTGCATATTGTGAAAATAAATCACTTCTTTTGATTTCGTTGTGTGTTAAATGGAGTTTTGGATCAAAATTTTTAACCTCACAAGCGAAATGTACTTTAAATTTTTCCGTATCGAAATGGGTGATTGTATTAGCTCCACTCACTCCATTGATACTGTTTTGCCAAAATTCTTCGACATTATTTCCCAAAGGCGTCACAGCGCCAAGACCTGTAATGACAACTCTCTTCATACTTAGTTATTGATTTTGAATAAATTCGAGGTTCCTCTTGCGATTAATCGTGTTTTGTCTGCATTCCATATTTCGCATTGTGCGTTTACGAATTGCTTACCTCTTTTAATGATTTTAGTTTCAGCTACAATATTATCATTTTCTTTTGCAGTTGAAAAATAATCGATGACATTATTTATAGTAGTGATGAAAGAATTTTCATTTAAAGAAAACATGGTGGCCCCAATAATATCATCTACAATAGCTGCTGTAACCCCGCCATGAAGATTCCCTATAGGATTCAGCCACTCTGGTCTTACCGTATATTGAAAGGTCAATTGTCCTTCTTCAACAGAAAGAACAATAGGATTGAGCCATTTCATAAAAGGAGATGGTGACTGATCAAATTCTTTTCCGATGAATTGTTTTAATTGTGCTAATCTGTCCATACTTTCAATTTTTATTTCTCTAAAATCATAGTTACGCCCTGCCCACGCGCTGCACAAATGGATATAAAACCTTTTCCACTGCCTTTTTCGTGAAGTAATTTTGCCAGCGTTGCGATAATTCTTCCTCCTGTTGCGGCAAAGGGATGAGCTGCTGCAAGGCTTCCACCCTTTACATTGAGTTTGCTTCTGTCTATCTTACCAAGTGCTTTTTCCAGTCCGAACTTTTTGGCAAGCTCATCATTTTCCCAGATTTTTATGGTGGCTAAAACCTGTGCGGCAAATGCTTCATGAATTTCATAATAATCAAAGTCTGATAGATTCATACCTGCTTTTTTCAGCATTCTTTCTGCAGCAAAAACTGGTGCAAGAAGTAAATCCTGTTTATTTTCAACATATTCTATCCCTGCCAGTTCAGAAAAACTGATATATGCTAAAACAGGAAGATTATTGGCTTTTGCCCATTCTTCACTGGCCAGTAAAACTGCTGAAGCTCCATCTGTAAATGGAGTCGAGTTTCCGGCCGTTAAAGTTCCGCTCTGCTTATCAAAAGCGGGTCTCAACTGGGATAATTTTTCAATACTGCTGTCACGGCGAAGGTTATTATCTTTATCTAAGCCAAAAGCCGGAGTGATCATATCATCAAAAAATCCTTCATCATAAGCTTTTGCCATATTCTGATGACTTTTTAAAGCTAATAGATCCTGTTCTTCTCTTGGTATATTGTAATATTTTGCTGTAATTTCTGTGTGTTCTCCCATTACCAGACCTGTTTTGGGCTCCTGTCCTTTGTAAGGAATAGGCATCCAGTCTTTTAATTTCGGGCTTAGCAGTTGTTTTAATTTTCCAAATGCTGATTTTTCTTTATTTGCTTTTAATAAAGCTTTTCTTAATCTGGGTGAAGATTCAAACGGGATATTGCTCATGGCTTCCACTCCGCACGCAATGCCACAGTCTATCTGTCCTAAAGCAATTTTATTTCCTATGTAAATGGCAGCTTCAATTCCTGTATCACACGCCTGCTGAAGATCACAAGCAGGTGTAGCAGGATCAAGACTGGTATTCATTACAGTTTCTCTGATGAGGTTACTTTCAGAAATGTGCTTTATAACTGCACCTCCGGCAACTTCTCCGAGTCTTTTTCCTTTGAGGTGATAACGGTCTATCAGTCCGTTCAGAGAAGCGAGCAGCAAATCCTGGTTTCCCTGCTCTGAATAAGCGGTATTCATTCTGGCAAAAGGAATTCTGTTGTATCCTACAATAGCCACTTTTTTTGTTTCCATATCGTATAATTTATGATGGAAGAATATTGAGTTCATGATCAATCATGTGAGCGATTCTGTCTAAAGAATGGTTTAGAAAACTTTGATCACCCATGGTTTTTGAAAGTAGGATTCCGCCTTCAATAAGCATAATAAATAAGGAGGCATACTGTTGTGCATTGATTCTTTTATCAATTTCACCCTTCTTTTGCCCCTCAAGAATGGCAGTTGCTACTTTTGACATCCATTGTTCGAATGACACTTTAACCTGGGTTTTTAGAGCCGGGAAAGAATCATCTGCTTCTGTTGCCGCATTCATTAACGGACATCCACCGTTGGAAAATACTGCCTTCCAGTTTTTTCTATAAAAATCTACAAAAGCATGGAGCTTATCCAAAGATTTAGGATATTCTTCACCAAAAGAACGGCCGAGGGTTCTGCTCAGCAATCCGGCATTGTATTTATACACCTCAATGGCTACTTCATCTTTATTTTCAAAATTTCCATAGATGCTTCCTTTCGTCAGTCCGGTAACCTGGGTAATATCAGACAGAGACGTAGAAATATACCCTTTTGTATTAAAAAGAGTTGCTGTTTTCTCGATGATATGCTGTTTTGTTTTCTCTGCCTTCGACATTTATGTTTGTTTTATGATGCAAATATACAAAAATATACCATTTGGTATATTTGTTCCAAAAAAGTTTAACTGAGAAAATGTTTTGGTCTTTCAGCTTTGGCTAAAGCCAATAGAATTACTTTTAAAATAGAAAACGGGCTAAAGCCCGTTCCTATTGATTTTGAATAAATACTTATGATTAATTCTCTAAAGTAGCAGTCAATGTAATTTCAAAGTTAAATGCTGCACTTACCGGACATCCTTCTTCAGCAATCTTAGCAAACTTCTGGAATTCTTCTTCTGAGATTCCCGGAACTTTTGCTGTTAAAGTCAACTCAGATTTTGTAATCTTTCCGATATTTGGATCTAAAGTGATTACAGAAGTTGTTTTTAACTCTTCAGGATTGTATCCTGCCTGTGAAAGCTCTGCATCCAGTTTCATAGTGAAACATCCTGCATGGGCTGCTGCCAGTAATTCTTCAGGATTGGTACCTACACCATCCGCAAAACGGCTGTTGAAAGAATATTGAGTCTGGTTTAAAGTTGTACTTTGAGTAGTTAAGTGCCCTTTTCCTTCTTTGATAGTACCGTTCCAAACGGCTGTTGCGTTACGTCTCATAATGTTTGTTTTTTGTATTTTAATATTGTTTGATTTTGATGTTACAAAGGTATATCCGCGGAATAGCATATTCAATAGATAAAAAGACTTAAATATTGTACTTTTTTCCCGAGGAGTAATTTTTTTTAAAATTTGCTGGTGTGCTTCCGGTTTTATTCGTGAAAAGACGGTTAAAGTAGGCCGGATCTTCATAGCCGAGGTCGTAAGCAATTTCTTTTATAGGTTTATCCGTATAGAATAGCAGTCTTTTTGCTTCTAATAAGATTCTGTTGATGATAAACTGATTCGGGGAATCCAGATTTAAATTTTTAAACTTATGCGTTAAGGTTTTTGGAGCCAGGTGAAGGAGGTCTGCATAATCTGCTACATGATGTTTTTCTCTGAAATGAATTTCCAGATGTCTGCTGAAGTCTCTGAAAACATCAAGTTCACTGCCTGGTATTCTAAGCGTGTCATGATCTAAATTCTGTTTTTTCCATTTTCGGGTGGCGCGGATGATGATCTGTTTTACATAGGTCCTGATCATTTCCTCAGCAGACGAATCTTTCCACTCAAGCTCATCATGAATATTCTGAAACAGACCCTTTATAAGAGTGGTTTCGGAAGGGTCAAGCTCTACGAAAGGAATTTCAAATACATTATGGAAAAGAAGCCCGTCACAAGCCACTTCTTTATCATGAATCTGAATGCAATAGAAATCACGGTTGTAAAAAAGAAGGATAGATTCATCTTTTCCTTTTTGAATGTTCAAATGCTGGTTGGTGAGAAAAAAAAGAGAGGGTTTCTTTGTCTTATAATGGTTAAAGTCTACCGTAAGTTCATATCCTGAAGGAATAAAAAAAACTTTGATATCAGTTCTGAATTGGTTTCCATTAAAATTCTCCAGATTATCTTCTGAAAATATTTCCAGTCCGAGTCTTTTATAGTGATCTTCAAAAATAAGCTGTTGCGGCATCCTTTAACTTTAGTTTAAAGATACAAAAAAGCATGATTTGAACTGTATTAAATTATTGAAACTCCAATTTCTGATGTCAGGCATATAGAATTGGAATAAAATAAATCGGAAATATGTTTTTACATTGATATTATTTTATCATTTTTACAAAGATTTGTACTACGATCTATATTAACCCTTTTTTCAAAACTGCCTGCATGAGCGAATTAGAAAATATTCTGAGAGAAATAACTCCACTATCTCCTGAGGACAGTTTTCTTGTGTTTGACAGGATCAAAGCGTCATTCGACTTTCCATATCATTACCATCCGGAAATTGAAATCAACTTTATCTACAAAGGGAAGGGATATCGCAGAATGGTTGGAGATCACACCGGGGAAATAGGAAATATAGAATTGGTTCTGGTAGGACCCAATTTACCGCATTGCTGGGCCAATTACAGATGCAAAAACAGAAAAACCCACGAGATCACGATACAATTTAACCAGGATTTCTTTCAACAGTCACTGATGGAGAAGAATATTCTGAAACCCATCAACAATCTGATGAAAGACTCCATCAGAGGAATTCTTTTTTCTTCAGAAACAGCTGAAAAACTAAAAGATTCGTTTCTCAACCTGTCAAAGATGAACAGCTTTGAATCTTTTATAGAGATAATGAAGATACTGAATGAGCTGGCGGTTGCAGAAAATAAAACGCTTTTGTCATCATACAGCATTGAGCTTGAAACCTTTGCTGATAATGATAAAATGAAGGTCGTTCATGATTTTGTACATAAGAATTTTGAAAATAAAATAACCCTGGACAAAGTAGCCTCATTGGTGAATATGAGCAACGTAACGTTCAACAGGTTTATTAAAAAAAGAACAGGAAAAACCTTTATCAATTATCTGAATGAAATAAGAATCAGCTATGCTGCACGTTGGCTGATGGAAAAAAATCTTACTGTATTTGAAATCGCTTTTGAAGCAGGGTTTAATAATATTGCCAACTTCAACAAGGTATTTAAGTCAATTAAAAAGACAACTCCTACTGAATTTAAAGAACAATTTAAGGGAGTGAAAAAAATTGAGTAATACGCTTTTGAAATTCACTTTTTCTGCATAATCAGCTCAAAATTACAATAAAATCCGGATATAGATATTCGGATAATTTTTGCTGAAAACAACGATAAATCCCTTTTTTTGTTTGATTTCAATGTAGTGTATTTTATTGATATGTAATGATTTAATGGCTTTTAAATAAAATTGCTGAAAAAATAATATCGTTTTATGATAAAATAGTATTATATCAGACTGGCTACAAAATTTAGATTTGTGAATGTGAATTAAATCTTAACAAAACTTTAAATAATTTAATACATAAACGGCAAAATTTTGCTAAAAAAACAATAGTTTTTTTTGTATTGAAAAATAAAGCAATGTAATTGATTCTCAATTAAATCTAACGAATCTAAACCTTATGAGAAAAGCAGTTATACCTGTTCTGTTCGTTTTTTCACTTTCTGCGAATGCACAGGAGAAAAAATCGGCCGACACTACGAAGACAAACAGTATTGAGGAGGTCGTAGTCACCTCTTTGGGGATAAAAAGGCAGGCCCGCTCTTTGACGTATTCCAGTCAGCAGATTGGTGGAGATGAGCTTACCGAAGTGAAAACTCCCAATCTATTAAATTCGATCAATGGAAAAGTTTCCAACGTACAGATCAACAGAACCAATGGTGTAGGAAGCTCCGTAAGGGTGATTATGAGAGGAAATAAGTCTGTGTCAAACAGCCAGCCGTTATATGTAGTGGATGGAATTCCTATCATCAATGGAACAGGAAAATCAACTGATATAAGCCAATATGCTAATATGCCTGACCCGGGAGATGTATTAAGTTCCATCAATCCTGATGATATTGAGAGCATCAACTTTCTGAAAGGAGCCTCTGCATCCGCATTATACGGTTCTGCAGGTGGAAACGGAGCTATTTTGATTACTACCAGAAAAGGGAAAATAGGGAAGAGCTCTATCGCTTACAGCACAAGCTTAACGGTAGAAAGAGCTTATAGCCTACCCAAACTGCAACATAGTTATTTATCTTATGATCCATCAGATCCTACTCAATCTCCAGGAAATAGTATTGAGAGTTGGGGAGCAAAAGGTGCTTCAAAAGACTATCTTAAAGATTTTCTTCAAACTGGAACGACTTGGGTAAACAGTCTTTCTTTCCAATCTGGAAACGAAAAATCAACCAACTATTTTTCCATTGGAAATACTACCAATAAAGGGGTTATTCCAATCTCTTATTTTGATCAGTATAATGTGTCATTCAGAAATTCAAGTAAGTTTTTGGATGATAAACTGACATTGGATGCTAATTTCATTGGTTCATTACAGGACAGTAAAAACAGACAAACACCGGGAGCTTCTTTTTCTCCTTTAGCCAGTTTATACTGGTTGCCAAGAGGGGTAGATTTTGATCAGTATGGAGCGGATAACTATTCTTTCATAGATAAAAAAAGACTTTTACCTGCTCAGAACTGGTGGGAAGTAAAACCGGACGGAAGCTTCAAAGGAAGTCCGGAAACACAAAATCCATATTGGATTTTAAATAAAAACCAGGTTACCGTTAAAAATAAAAATGCATACAGTGCTGTTTCATTATCTTACGAGATCAATCCATGGTTGACTGCACGGGTAAGAGGTAACTATAGCTGGAATATCTCTGAAAGCCAGCGTGATATTTCTGCTTATTCAGCACCTTCTTTATTGGCTGTGCAACAAGGGGTTAATGGAAGAATGCTTAAAAACGTATATGAAAATTCCTCTACCTATGGTGACGTTTTGTTAATTGGTAGTCCAAAACTAAGCGAATCACTTTCTTTAGACTTTACCGTTGGAGGAAGTGTGAATACGACAAGCAATAAAGTAACGCAGATTGATAATGCTTATCTGTCCATTCCTAATTTGTTTGCGGTAAACAACCTGCAATGGAATGTAGACCGAAGTCCCGGTGATGGATATCATAATACCTACTGGAATTTGAAAAAACAGGTGCGATCGGTTTTTGCAAGTGCTTCAGTAGGATATAAGAATATGTTTTATGTAGATATGACCTTTAGAAATGACTGGGATTCTACTTTGGCATTAACAGGAAGAAGCGGATTTGATTATGAGTCTGTAGGAGCTAATGCGATCTTATCTTCAATTTTTAAACTTCCGGAAGTCATTAATTTCTGGAAAGTAAGAGGTTCTTATGCAACTGTAGGATTGGGATTGCCTGCCAATATTTCTAATGCGATGGTAGCCTATTATAATGCATATTCTTATGGAGTAGATGCAGGAAGTATTGTATATCCAAAAAGTTCATTTGTAACCAGCCGACCAGATCTTATTCCACGCCCGGAACTTAATAAAACTTTTGAGGCAGGAACTGAGCTGAGAATGTTTAGTAACAGATTAAATTTTGATCTTACCTATTATAACTCTAATGCCAGCAATCAGTTGCTGGAGACTACTATAGGCTCTAACTTTGGAGGGATTCCATCAGGTTCATATTATATTAATGCAGGTAAAATACGTAATACAGGTTTTGAAGCCTCTTTATCATACAAAGTTTTCAGTACAGAAAAATTCGGATGGACCACTACAGTGAATGCTTCAGCAAACAAAAATACAATTGTTGAATTATTTCCATCAGGTCTATCTATACCCGAAAACCAACTTTTCTCATTAACTGGTGGTGGAGATTTTACAAAATTGAGACTGGGAGGATCTTTTGGAGACCTTTATGGAGTTAAATTCAAAAGAGATGATCAGGGACGTATTTTGGTAGATGAAAATGGAGTTCCATTAGCTACTACAGGTGATCCTCAATATTTAGGTAATCCAAACCCTAAGTTTATTCTAGGTTTTAATAACTCTTTTAATATTGGTAAACTGGGAATATCTTTCCTTATTGATGGTAAATTCGGAGGTAAAGTGTTGTCTCTTACTGAGAAAGCAAATGATTTATATGGAGTAAGTCAGGCCACTGCTGATGCCAGAGATGCTGGTGGAGTATCCATTCCAAATGCGGTATATGCTCCGGGGACACCTTTAGCAGGACAGGCTTATAACGGAGTTACTGATGCAAAAGCATATTATAAGAGAACAGGTGGTGCAGGTGGTATGGGAACAGGAATTGACGAAGCTTATATGTACAGTGCAACAACTGTACGTTTACGTCAGGCATCCATCTCATACAGCTTTGATATCCAATCAAGATATATGAGAAATGCAACAGTAAGCTTAGTGGGAACCAATTTGTTTTTCTTCTATAAAAAAGCACCATTTGATCCGGAACAAGTATCAGGAAATACACCTGGTGGGGTTGGGGTAGACTCATTTGGACTACCAGTTACACGATCAATCGGACTATCATTAAAGGCTAACTTCTAATTCTACGAAAATGAAATTCAATAATATTAAAACACTGGTATTTGGCGCAGTAGTCTTAATGGCTGCTTCCGGATGCGGTGATCTAGATCAGTATAACCAGGAAAAGCTGGGGAATCCTGAAAATATGTATGCGGATTATAACGCAGTTGTTAATCCTTTAAAATCTCTACAAAGAGGTCTTCAGTCAGACTATCAGCTGTATCCGAATCTAAGTGCGGATATGTTCAGTGGGATGTTCAGTACAGCAAGCCAATTTAATGGTGGTAAGAACAATACAACTTATTTTATGATGGATGGGTGGAATAACAGGATTATTGCGAGACAGCAGGATATCTTCAATTATTCTATCATCATCGATAATGCCGCTAAAAACTTCTACCCGGGAATAGATTTTACAGGAACATTTGCTGTTAAAAAGATCTTAAAGATAATTACAGCAGCAAGGGTATCGGACAATCACGGACCGGTAGTATACAGTAAATATGAAACACCCAATCCAAACGGGGTAACTGATTTTGATTCTCAGCAACAAGCCTATCAAAACTTTATCAGTGACCTTACTGTGGCTATTACAGATTTGCAAAAAGTACAGAGCATGCCTGCTACCGGAAATGAAGGTGATAAAGCAGCATTGAAAAGAGCTGACTTGGTGTACGGTGGAAATATGGCACAATGGGCAAAATTGGCCAATTCACTAAAGCTGAGGTTAGCCATGAGAATGAGCTATGCAGATCCAGCAAAATCTAAACAATATGCTGAGGAGGCATTAGCTTCCCCTGCAGGATTGATCACTGATAATGCAGACAACGCTTTGATCAGTGTAGGACAATCAGAATTAAGCTTTATCATTTACTCATGGGGAGACTGTTTGATCGGTGCACCTTTGATGTCTTATATGAACGGATATAATGACCCAAGACTTTCTGCATATGCTATTCCTGCATCTGATCCAAGTCTACAAGGAAAATACATAGGAATACGTCAGGGAATTGATTTATTAAACGGTAAATCAACTTACGGAGGATTCTCACAACCACAGGCAAAATCTGCCAATGGAGATTATTTTTCCGGTACTGACGGTAAAATGAAATTATTCACTGCTGCTGAAACATGGTTCCTGAAAGCTGAAGCTGCTTTGAGAGGATATGCCGGAGCAGGAGATATTCAAACAAATTATACTACAGGAGTTCAGCAGTCTTTTGGAGAATGGGGAAAAAGTGCTAGTGTTGCTACTTATCTAGCTGATACAACTTCTACAGAAGCTCCTTATCTTGATCCAAAAAATGCAGACAATAACGTACTTGCCGGAAACCCTCAGTTAAGTACCATTACTATCGCATGGAATAATGGTGATACCAACGAAAGAAAATTAGAAAGAATCATTACCCAAAAATGGCTTTCTCTTTATCCAAACGGACCGGAAGCATGGGCTGAGCAGAGAAGAACAGGATATCCGGTTCTTTTCAAAGTAAGAAAAAATGATAGTGGCGGAGCAATCAGTACAGAAGCAATGATCAGAAGAATTCCTTTCACTATTGATACTAAAACTTCACTCTATAATTACCAGCAGGCTGCACAAATGCTTAACGGCCCTGATACCGGAGGCACTAAGCTGTGGTGGGATAAGAAATAAAAAATATTCAGAATCACTCATTAATAAAGAGACATCTCAAAATCAGATTTTATCTGGTCATTCATTGAGGCAGGAGAGTAAATCTCTAAAAAAATTATAGTTTCGTTTTTAGCCTGAATGAACTTTTGAGATGTTCTCTTTTATTTAGAATCTTATTTTCAAATATGGGAAAAAACAACTCCGGAACCCGTCGGATTCAGCCAATTCTCTGGATTTCCACATTATACTTTGCAATGGGTGTTCCCTTTGTAACCATTAATGCGGTTTCAGGAATTATGTATAAAGATATGGGTGTTTCGGATTCGCAGATTACATTCTGGACAGCCCTTATTCTATTCTCCTGGACTTTAAAGCCTCTTTGGAGCCCGTTCCTGGAGATCTATAAAACAAAAAAATTCTTTGTTGTTTTTACTCAGTTTGCCATAGGAATTCTGTTTGCATTATTGGCCTTAAGCCTGCCAATGCATGATTTTTTCAAATACAGTATCGCCCTTTTTGCAGTAATTGCATTTTGTGGAGCAACCCATGATGTGGTAGCAGATGGAACTTATATCGGTTTTCTTACCAATAAAGAGCAGGCGAAATATATCGGATGGCAGGGCGCTTTTTACAATCTGGCTAAGATTATCAGCAGTGGGGCATTGGTTTATTTTGCTGGCTTTTTAGAAAAGACAAAAGGAGTTACTCATGCCTGGATGATTATTATGGTGATCTACGCATTGCTGTTTTTTCTATTGGCTATTTATCACTATTTCATTCTGCCGAAAGAAAATAAAGAAGAACTGAAAAAAGAGAAAACAGCCGGAAATGTTCGTAAAGAACTGTTGGAAGTTATTACCTCTTTCTTCACCAAAAAGAAGATTTTATGGTGTATCCTGTTCATTATTTTGTATCGTTTTGCAGAAGGATTTGCGATCAAAATTGCGCCATTATTTTTTAAAGCTCCAAGAACTTCAGGAGGATTGGGACTATCCACTTCGGATATCGGACTTATCTATGGAACATATGGTTCTGCAGCATTCATTTTAGGATCTGTACTGGCAGGATATTTTATCTCAGCCCGCGGACTGAAAAGATCTTTAATATGGCTATGCTGTGCATTCAATATCCCATTTGTGGTCTATGCATTATTGGCTCACTATCAGCCGGATACCCTTTTGCCTGTAGGAATTGCAGTGGTAGTGGAATATTTCGGTTATGGATTTGGTTTTGTAGGGTTAATGCTCTACATGATGCAGCAGATTGCACCTGGAAAACATAAAACTGCGCACTATGCATTTGCCACAGGCATTATGAACCTTGGAGTGATGATTCCCGGAATGTTCAGCGGGATGATCAGTGACTGGATCGGATATAAAATGTTCTTTATCTGGGTGCTGATTGCTACCATTCCTGCATTTTTAGTCACCTTATTCGTTCCTTTCCCTTATCCGGAAAATCAGAAAGAACAAGAAATCAATTAATAAACAATTTTAAATAAAAAGTAAAAAATACTTTATGACAGCTCAATCAGTAATGATCCCATGGCAGGATCGCCCGGAAGATTGCAATGATATCATGTGGAGGTTTTCCGAAAACCCGATCATTAACAGATATGCGATACCAACATCCAACAGTATATTCAACAGTGCAGTAATTCCTTTTGAAGATGGCTTCGCTGGAGTATTCCGTTGTGATAACAAAGCAGTGCAGATGAATATTTTTGCTGGTTTCAGTAAAGATGGAATCAATTGGGACATCAATCATGACCCTATTGAAATGCAGGCAGGAAATACAGACATGATTGAATCCGATTACAAATACGATCCCCGTGTCACTTTTATAGAAGACCGCTACTGGATTACATGGTGCAACGGATACAATGGTCCTACCATTGGAATTGGATATACTTTTGATTTTAAAGAATTTTTCCAGTGTGAAAATGCCTTTCTTCCATTCAATAGAAACGGCGTTTTGTTCCCTGAAAAAATCAATGGTAAATATGCGATGTTGAGCCGTCCGAGTGATAACGGACATACTCCTTTCGGAGACATTTATATCAGCTATAGCCCTGATATGAAGTACTGGGGAGAACACCGCTGCGTGATGAAAGTAACACCTTTCGAAGACAGTGCATGGCAGTGTACAAAGATCGGAGGCGGACCCGTTCCTATCAAAACAGAAGAAGGATGGCTGCTTTTCTATCATGGCGTGATCAATACCTGCAGAGGATTCAGATATTCAATGGGAGCGGCTTTGCTGGACCTTGAAGACCCTACAAAAGTATTGTACAGAACGAAGCCTTATCTACTGGCTCCGGCAGAATTGTATGAACTGACAGGAGATGTGCCGAACGTGGTCTTCCCTTGTGCAGCATTGACGGAAGGAGATAAAGTAACAGTGTATTACGGTGCCGCTGATACCGTGGTTGCTATTGCCTTTGGATATATCTCAGAAATTATTGATTTTATGAAAAAGAATTCAATCTAATTAGTAATATAAAGTTTTTAGGAAAATAGGTTAATCATCTTAATTTTCCCTTTTTTTGGGAATTTTATAATGGTTTTCCTATTTTTAAACCAACTTTTAAACAAAAAAATCTCCGATACCTCTCTTATCATGAAAAAAGAACTGCTTATCTGCTTTTTTACAGCCCTGATTTCTGTAGCAAATGCCCAGCAAAATAAAAACGATGTCTTATCCTGGGTAGATCCTTTCATAGGAACAGGAGGGCACGGCCATACATTTCCGGGGGCAACTACGCCATTCGGGATGATACAGCTAAGTCCGGATCAGAATACTAAAAGCGGCGACTGGGACTGGTGTTCAGGATACCACTACAGCAGTAAGACGATCATGGGATTCAGCCATAACCATCTTAGCGGAACAGGTTGGGCAGACCTTGGAGATATTCTGGTAATGCCAACGGTAGGACAAGTGAAAATGGTCCCGGGATCAGAAGATAAACCGGAAACAGGGTATCGTTCAAAATTCACACACGATAAAGAAGTGGCGTCTCCGGGATATTATTCCGTAATGCTGGACAGCTATGGAATAAAAGCTGAATTGACTGCTTCTCCAAGAGTAGGATTTCATAAATATACTTTCCCGAAAAGCGATGAATCCAATATCATTATTGATCCTACCAATAAAATCTTCGGAAATATCTACCATACTTTAGTGAGTGTGGAAGGCAATAATAAAATCAAAGGGTACTGTTACAGCAATGGCTGGGGAGGTAAACGATTTGCTTACTTCGTCATGGAGTTTTCCAAACCGTTTAAGTCTTACGGCGTATATGCTGACGGAAAAATCAAAAATGATGAAAAAATTGCCCTTGCCAAGGATGCTAAAGCCTTTGTAAGATTCTCCACAGAAGACCAGGAAAGCATCGAAGTAAAGGTATCTTTATCTCCAGTGAGTACGGAAAACGCACAGGAAAATTTCGATACTGAAGCAAAAAATATTGACTTTGCAAAAGCGAAAGAAACGGCCCAAAAGACTTGGAGAGATCTTATCGGAAGATTCCAGGTGACAGGAGGAACAGAAAGTCAGAGAAAAATTTTCTACACAGGCGTTTATCATACATTCATTGCACCTAACCTTTATATGGACGTTAATGGAGATTATGTTGCCGCTCAGGAAAACATGAATACCAAATGGTTCACGAACTACAGTACCTATTCATACTGGGACGGATTCAGAGCAACGCACCCGCTTTTGACCATTATGGATCAGAAACATACGAAAGAATTTGCTAACTCGTTGATCAGCAGGTATACAGATCGTAAAGATCACATGCCAATCTGGGAATTGTGCGGATATGATAACTTCTGTATGTTGGGTTATCACAGTGCATCAGTAATCTGGGATGCCATTTCCAAAGGCGTTCCGGGTATTGATGGAGAAAAGGCATTTGCAGCAATGAAAGATGCTTCTTTAACAGATAAAATGAGCAGCAGCGACGGAGGCGGTGGTCTTAATGATTATATCAAGTTAGGCTATACACCATCAGAAAACGGTGCTTCAGTTTCTGCAACATTAGAATATTCATATGATGACTGGTGTATCCAGCAGCTTGCAGAAAAATTAGGGAAGAAAGAGGAAGCAGAAGTGTATAAAAAACGTTCTATGAACTTCCTGAATACCTTCAATAAAGAAAATAATCACTTCTGGCCAAGACAAAAAGACGGGAAATTCTTAGCGGATTTCAAGCTTAATGATTGGAAAAAACTCCAGCCACACTGGGTTTCCGGAAATATCTGGGCGTATGATTTCTTTGTTCCACATCAGATTGATGAAATGATGAATCTGTATGGCGGGAAAAAAGGATTTGAAGAAAAACTGGATAAAACCTTTACAGAAGCGCTGCATATGGAAGGGGAGCAGCATGTTGATATTTCAGGATTCATCGGATCTCTAGGATTTGGTGATGAGCCAGGACATCATGTTACATATCTGTACAATTATGCGGGAAGCCCTTACAAGACTCAGAAAATGGTAAAATATATCCGTGACAATATGTACGCGGCAAAACCGGACGGAATTGTAAATAACGAAGACTGTGGTCAAATGTCCGCATGGTATATTTTCTCTTCATTAGGATTCTATCCTGTGACACCGGGGAAACCTGTTTATGCCATTGGAGCACCACAATTCCCGAAAGCTTCTTTAAAATTAGAGAATGGAAAAACGTTCACGGTGATCGCAGACAAAATTTCTGATAAAAATATTTATGTTCAGAAGATGTTCCTGAACGGAAAAGAATACAAAAGCTGGGAGCTGAATCACAGCGATATTATGAACGGTGGCGAACTGAGATTTGTAATGGGAAGCAAGCCGGTAAAATAAGACTCATAAAAATAAACGAAACAAAAGTATCAATGGAAAGGAGAAATTTTATTAAAACAAGTGCACTGGCAGGAGCCGGATTGCTGTTTACTCAGAATGTTTTTGCTAAAAATTTAGTGCTGGATGATTTTCCTGTTGTCCGTGTTCCTAAAGAGAAAAGACATTTTACCAGCGAATCCGTAGAAAATGCTATCGCTGCTTTTAAAAAGAAAGTTAAAAACAAAGAACTCAGCTGGCTCTTTGAAAACAGCTTTCCGAATACATTAGATACTACTGTTTTCTATAGTGAAACCAACGGAACGCCGGATACTTACGTCATCACAGGAGATATTGATGCGATGTGGCTTCGTGACAGTTCTGCACAGGTATTTCCTTACCTGCAGTTCTCCAAAAAAGATGAAAAGCTGCACAAACTGATCTCAGGAGTAATCCACAAACAGACTACTTTTATTCTGAAAGATCCTTATGCGAACGCTTTCTATAACGATGACCAGAAGATCAGCAAATGGAAAGAATATGACCATACCGATATGAAGCCGGGAACCCATGAAAGAAAATGGGAAATTGACTCGCTTTGCTATCCTATCCGTCTGGCTTACCACTTCTGGAAAACAACAGGAGACACAAAACCTTTCGATGCCAACTGGCTGAAAGGAATTAAACTTACCCTGCAGACTTTCACAGAACAGCAGAGAAAAAATGATCTGGGACCTTACAAATTCGAGCGTACAACAGCGTGGGCTACAGATGGAGTTCCTATGGGTGGATATGGTTATCCAACAAAACCTGTAGGTCTTATCAGTTCTATGTTCCGTCCAAGTGATGACGCAACTATTTATGGATTCCTGATTCCGTCTAACTTATTTGCAGTAGTAAGCTTACGTCAGGCAGCAGAAATGGTTTCTCAGATTAAAAATGAAAAAACGTTGGCTCAACAGCTGAACAGCCTTGCTGATGAGGTAGAGGCAGCCATCAAAAAATACGGAATTTACAATCATCCTGAATTTGGAAAAATCTATGCTTTTGAAGTGAATGGCTTCGGGAGTTACAACCTGATGGATGATGCGAACTGTCCAAGTTTGTTAGGACTGCCTTATCTGGATGCGGTGAAAGCTGACGACCCTGTTTATTTGAATACAAGAAAATTTGTGTGGTCAGAAAACAATCCGTTCTTCTTCAAAGGTAAACTGGCAGAAGGGATAGGAGGTCCACATATCGGACTAGACATGATCTGGCCAATGAGTATCATTATGAAAGCACTCACTACGAATGACAAAAGTGAGATCAGATGGTGTATCGATACCCTACAGAAAACGCACGGCGGGACAGGCTTTATGCATGAATCCTTCCATAAAGACGATGCCAAAAAATTCACCAGAGAATGGTTTGCATGGGCAAATACGCTATTCGGTGAATTGTTATGGAAAACCTTTAACGAAAACCCTGAGCTACTGACATAGCCCTCCTTTTTATATGGTTTATTCATCTGAGGTACTTTCCTGAAAAGAAGGTATCTGGGGAAAGCTATATAAAATTTCAGACACCAAAAACACCTTAAAAAGATTATACAATGAAAAAAAAATCCATCCTTACCGCACTGATGGCAGTGATGCTTCAGTCAGGTTCTCTGATTAACGCACAGCAGCTTAATCCTACAGGAATTTGCTATGTGGAAGTGAACAACAACAACCTCCTGAATGCAGGAGCGTATAAACTGCAGACATCGAACAGCTATCTGTTCAATGTGGTGAATATTTTTGCGGCTAATATTAATTATGATACCAGCCGTGGAAGAGCTTATCTGTATTCCAATAATAATGTCACGAAAGTGCTTACCAATGCGGATACTTATATAAAGCCACTTCAGCAAAAAGGAATGAAAGTAGTACTCACTATTTTAGGAAACCACCAGGGAGCAGGAATCTGTAATTTTCCTACCCGTGAAGCAGCCAAAGACTTTGCTCTACAGCTTGCCAATACAGTGAATACCTACGGTCTTGATGGAATTGATTTTGATGATGAATATTCAGAATATGGAAATAACGGAACAGGTCAGCCTAACGACAGCTCTTTTGTAATGCTTGTTCAGGAGCTTAGAGCATTGCTTCCGGGTAAAATCATTTCATTCTATTATTATGGTCCCGCTGCTTCAAGACTTTCCTGGAACGGAGCCAGAGTTGGAGATAATGTTAATTACAGCTGGAATGCAATGTATGGTACATTCTCCGCTCCCAATGTTCCACCTCTTACCAAAGCACAAATCTCTCCTGCAGCCGTATGGATGGGAAATACTTCCAATTCTACGACAACCAGCCTGGCTACCCAAACTAAAAATGGAGGTTATGGAGTATTTATGTGGTATGATCTGCATGGAACCAATGAAACGTCACAGCTTTCAGCAGGAACTCAAACATTATACGGAGAGCCGACTGTTTTAAGTGGTACTTTACAGTCATGGACACAAGGCACAAACTGTGATGCACCTATCGGACTGTATACGAGCAATCTTACCGGTACAAGTGCAAAGCTCAACTGGTCAGCCGTAGGAACCAATACCTATGATATTGATTATAAACCAGCTTCTTCAACAACCTGGACGAATGCGGTATCAGCAACCAACTCTACTTCTGTAACGGTTTCAGGTTTAACAGCCAATACCGAATATGACTGGAGAATCAGAACAAACTGTAGTGTGAAAAGTGCTTATATGTTTGCTCCAAGATTTACCAGTACCTCTGGGACAACGCCTACAGGTTCTTATGCATTATCTCTGGATGGAAGTACTGAATCTGGAGCTGCCGGAAGTATGAATTTAAGTGGCTCAGCATTATCTTTTGAAGGCTGGATCAAACCTTCTTCCTTTAAATCCGCTTCTCCTTATATTTCTTCTATTATGGGAACGGAAATAAGCGACAGCAATTCTGCATTCTTACGATTGGGAGATGCAAGCCTTGCCAACAATAAGCTTCAGTTTGTAGTAAGTATTAATAATGTACAGCAAAAACTGGCTTCTGCAACCGCTTTGAATGCCAATACCTGGTATCATGTCGCAGTAACCTATGACGGTGCCAATATGAAACTCTATATCAATGGTGTTCTGAATGCAACTAAGGCACAAACCGGAAGTGTAAATTCATCCGGAGCGTTCAACGTAGGATATCTATACAATACTTCCCGAAATTTCAACGGCAAAATAGACGAAGTAAGAGTTTGGAAACGTGCATTGAATCAAACGGAGATCAGTCAGAATATGTGTAATGTATCTGTTCCAGCTACATCATTGGCGGCTTATTGGAAGTTTAACGAAGGCAGTGGTTCTACTGTTCAGGATACTTCAGGAAATGGTGTGACCTTAACATTGACAGGGGTTGATGCTTCTAATTGGGGAACAGATCTGCCATGTACAACAGGAAGTTCACTATTGGCAAGAAATGGCGCGAGTCAAAAGGCAGTAAGCGCAGGACAGACCAACATTAAGAATCAAATAAAACTATATCCTAATCCGGTAAGCAAATCTTCACCACTTACAGTTTCTGTTCCGGATGAATACAGTAAAGGAAAATTGACAGTTTATGATTTTAATGGAAGAATCGTAGACACAAAATCACTGAACTCAGGAGATAATCAAATTGAATTGACAAGACTTTCAGCAGGAAGCTATATCGTTCAGTTTGAATCCCATGATGGAAGTTTAAAACAATCCGAAAAACTGATTGTAAAATAATAAATTCAGTCATTGGGCTTCGGCCCAATGATTTTTCTACTACAAAATTAATATACTATGAGAAAAAAATCCTTTTTTATTCCCTTGATGGCCCTGATGCTTCAGACAGCTCCGTTGCTCAAAGCACAGCAGCTTGATCCTTTGGGAGTCTGCTATGTGGAAGTGAACAACAATAATATGCTGAATGCTGGTTCTTATACATTGCAGAACACCAACAGACAGCTTTTTGATGTTGCCATTATCTTTGCTGCGAATATCAATTATGATGTTTCCAAAAACAGAGCTTATATCTCAAACAATAATAACGTTACTAAAGTTCTGAATGATGTCAATACCTATGTAAAACCTTTACAGCAAAAAGGAATAAAAGTACTTCTGGATCTTCTTGGAAACCACCAGGGAGCCGGAATTTCTAATTTTCCTAACCGTGAAGCAGCAAAAGATTTCGCTTTGCAGGTAGCTCACACTGTTTATACTTACGGATTGGATGGAGTAGACCTTGATGATGAATATGCAGGCTACGGAAATAACGGAACAGGGCAGCCCAATAACAGCTCTTTTGTAATGCTTTTGCAGGAATTGAAAGCAGCAATGCCGGATAAACTGATTACATTCTATTATTATGGTCCGGCTACCACAAGACAGACTTATAACGGGGATCTGGCTGGAAATTATATCGATTACACCTGGAATGCAATGTACAGTACATACAATGCTCCTGTAGTTCCTCCTCTTAATAAATCCAAAATCTCAGCTGCGGCGACCTGGATTCTTAATTCTAATTCAGGATCTACATCCGCTACAACACTTGCTAATTTAGCGACCAGCACAAAAAATGACCAATACGGTGTGTTCATGTGGTATGATCTGGGAGGAACAAATGTTGCCAGTTATCTGAGTACCGGATCCAATATTCTTTACAACGAAAATACGCTCCTAAGCGGTCAGTTATATTCATGGTCTCAGGGACAAACCTGTGATCCGCCATTGGGACTGGATGTTTCCAATGTGACAGGAACTTCAGCAAAACTGAACTGGACTTCCAACGCTTCTCAGTCTTACAAAATTGATTACAAACCAGCCAATTCAACGGTATGGACAAACGCGGCCAATAATTATTCAGGAAATAATATTGTAATCAATAATCTTACGCTGAATACATACTACGACTGGAGAATACAGTCCAACTGCTCACCGACATTAACAAGTACTTATATTTTTGCACCAAGGTTTAACTCCGGAAGTGGCTGCACTACGCCATCAGGATTAACTTCCGGAAGTTTCCTTGGTAATACTGCTCAGCTGTCATGGGATGCAGGAAATGCAACTTCATATACACTGCAATATAAAACAACAGCCGCTACAACATGGTCTGAAATTCCGAATATTACGACCAATTCCTATTCATTACAAAACCTGACACCTAATACAAACTATGTATGGAAAGTGCAGGCAGGATGTGCGGGAGGAAGTACAAGTATTTATTCAGGAGAAGGATCATTCAACAGCGGTTTTGCTCCTGTTACAAGTCCTGGTGCAAGATCTCTCTCTTTCAACGGAAGTACTCACTATCTGAATGCTGGCCAATTTAACCTGAGCGGAAATGCGATGACATTCGAAGGATGGGTAAAAGTAAATGCTTTCAAAACAGGATTCCCTTATATTTCATCAGTAATGGGTATTGAAGTGGGAGATAATAACTCAGCAATGCTTAGATTCGGGGATGGAAACCTGGCCAATAACAAACTTCAGTTTATTTTGAGTTTCGGTTCATCTCAGGTGAAGCTTAACAGTAATACCGCATTTAATACCAATACATGGTATCATATTGCAGCCACTTATGACGGTGCAGCCATGAAAATTTATGTCAATGGAAATCTGGATGCAAGTTCAGCAGTAACGGGTAATTTCAATGCCAACGGCATTTTGTATCTAGGTAGAAATTATGATAATTCCCGTACGATCAATGGATTCCTGGATGAATTCAGAGTCTGGAAAAAAGCATTAACTCCTCAGGAAATATTGAGTAACAACTGTAATATTCCAGCCAATTCCACAGGACTTGAAGCCAACTGGAAAATGGATGAAGGTAATGGTAATGGTGCTTTGGATGCTACTACAAATACCCATTTTGCAACCCTGATCAATATGACAGACGCTAACTGGAAAACAGATGTTGCCTGTGCTTCTAATCTTGCAGTGAAAGATGTTGAATCTGTGAAGGAGAACAGCGCAGTCTATCCAAACCCTGTGAAAAGAGGAACTGATATTCATTTCGTTATCAGTGACAGCTCAGCAAGTGAAGTGGCATTGTATGATGCTTCAGGAAAATTGTTCAAAAAACAGAGCATTAATCAAAATAATAACGCAGTCAATACACAGGATTTAATCAGTGGTACCTATATTTACAAAATTACATCCACAAACAGTAAAGTACTATCCACTGGTAAAGTAATCGTAAAATAAGATTCAGATAATGAAATAGTTATCAGGATTAATAATATAAAGTCTGAAATATAAAGCAGACAGACAGGTGGTGTACTCCTGTTTGTCTGTTTTTTCAGTCACAGGGATGTTTGAATTTAAAATAATAAATAATGCAGAATATAGTAGGAATAGATATCGGAGGATCACACATCACGCTGGCTCAGGTAGATCCGGAAAAACGTGAAATCATTTCATCCACCTATGTAAGAGAACATGTAGATGCTTTTGAAAACAAAGAAATTATTTTCTCCGCATGGGTTTCAGCCATACATAAAGTGGCGCATGATCTGGTAAAAGAAGACCTTTTAATTGGGATTGCAATGCCGGGGCCTTTCGATTATGAAAATGGAATATCACTGATGCAGCAGGGAAAATTTATCGATATCTATCAGGTGAATATCAAAGAAGAGCTGGCAAAAAGGCTGTCTGTTTCTCAGGAGCAGATTCATTTTGTAAATGATGCGGCTGCCTTTATGGAAGGAGAGGTATTCGGAGGATGTGCTCAGGGATTCAACAAAATTTTTGGTGTGACGCTCGGTACAGGATTGGGAACTACCTTCTTCAACGGGGAGTTTGCTACGGATGAAGACTTATGGGATTCTCCTTTTAGAGACTCTATCTGTGAAGATTATCTGGCGACTCGATGGTTTGTGAATCGGTATAAAGAATTGACCGGAGAAGAAATTTCAGGGACTAAAGATTTGTTGGATAAACCAGCGGAAATACAAACCCAAATATTTGATGAATATGCAGATTCATTCTCTGAATTTATCGTGAAATATGTAGACCATTACAAACCGGAAGTTTTAGTTATAGGAGGTAATATTGCGAAGGCATACCCTTACTTTGAGCAAAGATTTATTCAGAATGTAACAAAGAATAATATTAACTTGCAGGTTAAAATTTCTGCCATATTTGAAGATGCAGCCATTCTGGGAGCTGCCAGCTATGCATTAAAAAAGCTTATATAAATTAACAAACGAAAACGATACAATGAAGTTTATATTTTCTACTTGCTTACTGCTGTTACAGGCATGGGCCCTGGGTCAGAACATATCTCCCGTAGATTATGTGAATCCTTTGATGGGAACGCAATCCAAGCCTTCCTTATCCAACGGTAATACCTATCCGGCAGTCGGACTTCCCTGGGGAATGAATATCTGGACACCACAGACTGGTAAGATGGGTGACGGATGGGCATACAGTTACGATGCAGATAAAATAAAAGGATTTAAACAGACCCACCAGCCTTCTCCCTGGATGAATGATTATGGCGCATTTGCCATCATGCCGGGAGTAGGAAAAGTAAAATTCAAAGAAGATGACAGAGCGAGCTGGTTCAGCCACAAAGCTGAGGTTACCACGCCTTATTTCTACAGTGTATATCTTGCAGACATCAATGTAACTACAGAATTTACCCCTACAGAAAGAGCTTCTTATTTTAAATTTGATTTTCCTAAAACAGACAGTGCTTATGTCGTTGTAGATGCTTTGAACAAAGGTTCTTACATCAAAATTTTACCGAAAGAAAGAAAAATTATTGGGTATACCACAAAATATTCTACCGGGAAATATGATAATTTTAAAAACTATTTTGTCGTTCAGTTTGATAAAGATTTTGAACTGACAAAAACCTGGAAAGACGATAAACTGGTTAATGACCAATTAGAAATTACCAGCGATCATACAGGAGCTGTCGTAGGTTTTAAGCTTAAAAATAAAGAAACGGTTTATGCAAAAGTAGCCTCTTCATTCATCAGTTTTGAACAGGCAGAACTGAATCTGAAAAGAGAAATCGGAACCAAAAATTTTGAACAGGTAAAAACCGATGCTAAAAATATCTGGAACAAAACATTAGGCAAAATAGACGTAAAAGGAGGAACAGATCAGCAGATGAGAACCTTTTACTCCTCTTTATACAGAACTTTATTCTTCCCACAGAAACTATATGAAGTGGATGCTCAGAATACAATAAAGCACTGGAGTCCTTATAACGGTAAAATTGCAGACGGAAAAATGTTTGCCGGAACCGGATTCTGGGATACTTTCCGTGCTTTGTATCCTTTCCTGAACCTTGTTTACCCAAGCATCAATGTAGAAATGCAGGAAGGATTGGCTAATGCTTACAAAGAAGGCGGATTCTTACCGGAATGGAGCAGCCCGGGATATTCTGATATTATGATCGGAAACAATTCTGCATCCGTTGTAGCAGATGCTTACATCAAAGGACTTCGCGGATATGATACGGAAGCGCTTTGGCAAGCTGTAAAACACGGAGCTAATAATGAAGGTCCTATAGAAGCGGTTGGTCGTGCGGGGGTAAAGTATTATAATGAATTGGGTTATGTTCCTTATGATGTAAAAATCAATGAAAATGCAGCAAGAACATTAGAGTATGCTTATGACGATTTTTCTATTTATCAGCTAGGAAAAGCATTAGGAAAACCCGCTTCAGAAATAGATATTTATAAGAAAAGAGCCTATAATTACAAAAATGTATTTGACAAGGAAACAGGCTTAATGCGTGGTAAAAATAAAGACGGGAACTTCCAGAAACCTTTTAATCCTTTCAAATGGGGTGATGCCTTTACAGAAGGAAACAGCTGGCATTATACATGGTCTGTTTTCCAGGATATCGATGGTCTGTCAGAACTGATGGGTGGAAAGAAGAAATTTGAAGCTAAATTAGATGAGGTATTCTCATTGCCACCTGTTTTTGATGACAGTTATTATGGAGGTGTTATCCATGAGATCAGAGAGATGCAGATCATGAATATGGGTCAGTATGCCCACGGAAACCAGCCTATTCAGCACATGATCTATCTGTACAATTATGCAGGATCGCCTTATAAAACACAATATTGGGCAAGACAGGTGATGAATAAATTGTATCATGCTACTCCGGATGGATATTGTGGAGATGAAGATAACGGACAAACTTCTGCATGGTATATTTTCTCAGCACTTGGGTTTTATCCGGTAACACCGGCAACAGATCAGTATGTGTTGGGAGCACCACTATTTAAAGAAGTCACCATTCATCTTGAAAATGGTAAGAAAATTGAAATAAAAGCTCCGGAAAATACTTCCGAAAATCTATATGTAAAATCACTGAATGTAAACCAACAGCCTTATTCCAAAAACTGGTTAAGTCATAAAGAGTTGATGAAAGGCGCTGTGTTAGACTTTAAAATGGATAACAAACCGAATAAAGAGAGAGGTTCACAGGAAAAAGATTTTCCGTATTCAATGTCAAAAGAAGAATCAAGTAAATAATTTTTAATTTAAAAATATCGCTGTATGAGTACAGAAAAAAAAGAAATATTCGATAGAGTAGAGAACATGCTGCAGACACAAGGTTTTACTATTGCAGCTAAAGACGATACAAGACCATGGGGAGGTTTCTTTGTGATTGATGAAACGCAGGCGCAGGATTTTGCCAACCAGTATTTTGATGGGATTGATGTAGACAATTTGAGAATAGGAGGGAAGCTTAGTCCTAAAATTCTTATTGTTGCTCCAGAAGCAAGATTAAGCTGGCAGTATCACCACAGAAGAGCTGAAATCTGGCAGGTGGTAGAAGGAACTGTAGGAATCAAAAGAAGCAATACCGATGAAGAAGGAGAATTAGGAGAATACGGCCCGAAAGACCAGGTAAAACTTCAGCAGGGAGAAAGACACAGACTTATTGGTCTTGCAGGATGGGGAATCGTAGCTGAAATCTGGCAGCACACGGATGCATCCAATCCTTCTGATGAAGATGATATCGTAAGAGTGCAGGATGATTTTGGAAGATAATCCAGAATAAGTAAATAGTACAAATCCCATTTTAGTAGGTCATAGGGCTCTAAAATGGGATTTTTTATTGAAGTGGAAATGGCAGACGAGTTCTTATTCTTCCCAGGTTTTTTCTATCTCTTCCAGCGTTTTTCCTTTCGTCTCGGGAATCATTTTCCAAATAAAAAAGAAGGTGATTATAGCAACAATCATATAAATCCAGAATGTATATGCATTCCCAATAGATCCTATAAGAACGGGAAAGGTTTGAGATACCAGAAACACCGCCAGCCAAAGAAAGAAAGTAGCCACAGACATTGCCGTAGCACGGGCTTTTGTAGGGAAGATTTCAGCAATAACAACAAATGTCAAAGGCCCTAGAGACATGGCAAAGCATGCAATATAACCAAGGATTGCAATGAGTACAAGATATCCCTGCTGTTGGGTATAGAAGGCAAAACCGACGATAAAAAGGCAAATAGCCATCCCGGAAATTCCCAGAAGGAGAAGTTTTTTCCGGCCCCAGAGATCTACATATTTTATGGCAACAAAAGTGAAGATGAGATTGATAACTCCCACCAGAATGGTCTGTATAAAAGCAGAATCAGATCCTACACCTGTTGATTTGAAAATTTCAGGAGCATAATACATAATCGCATTGATTCCTGTAATCTGTGAAAATACAGCGAGTAAAATCCCGATAACAAGGGCTCGTTTTAATTTGGGTTCCTTTATCTCGGAAAAAGAAAAGGGAGTTTCGTCTTTCAGGGATTCATTAATAGATTCCAGTTCCTGCTGAGCCGCATTAGAGCCATTGATCTGTGTAAGAATAGCTAATGCTTCATTGTTTCGTTTCTGTTTTGCCAGCCAGCGTGGGCTTTCAGGTATAGTAAGTAGTAGCAGAATAAAGATTATTGACGGAATAATTCCCGACCCAAACATCCAGCGCCATCCCGTAGAAATATTCCAGCTTTCATCATGGATACCGGCGATATAAGCATTCACAAAATAAATAACAAGAATACCTGTGACAATTCCCAGTTGAAAGATAGATATCAATCGCCCCCGAATTGCTGCAGGTGCCATTTCTGAAATATACATCGGAGAGAGCATAGAAGCAATCCCGATTCCCATACCTCCAATAATTCGGAATATGACAAAAATCCAGAGGTTAGGAGCCAATGCTGTACCTATAGAAGATACTGTAAACAATAGGGCAGAAAGCATTAATACTTTTTTCCTTCCAACCTGATCACTAAGTTTCCCTGAATACAGAGCTCCGATGATACAGCCCAGTAAAGCACAGGAAGCTGCCCATCCGGTCATCACATCAGAAAGGCTGTAATAGACCTTCATAAAGCCGATAGCTCCCGAGATCACAGCCGTATCATACCCGAACAATAAACCGCCCACAGAAGCTACCAGAGTCGATTTATAAATAATATTTGAAGAGGTGTTTGTTGACATACCGTTTATTTTAAAACTTTATCTGCAATCATTTCCGTACGGACACTGGCTTTTATCGTAGCACATTCCTTGCCTGCACTTTCGCCATGAGGAGTAATGGTATAAGCACCTACATGAGCCGGAACAATAAAGGTTTCAGCATAATGAATGATATAAGGCTCAAAATGGTTATCCGGACTCTCAATAATTGCTTCACGGCCTTCTATAAGATTCAGTACATTCACAATACCTTCTGTGTGATGATGAACTTTTTGGGTAAACCAATGTCTGCGGGTTTCAATAAATGACCATGCATCCAGTCCGGTACGTTCTTCACGCCATCCTTCCCCTTCAGCAATCGGTTCTGTAAGATTGAGGATATGCTGTTGAGTCCAGGAAGTGGTTCTGTCCCATTGTATTACGTTTTTGCTATGGTCAAGGGAAATCGGTCTTGGCTTACCATCCAGTCCCATTCTTCCCCAATCCCAGAGTTTAAATGTAAAAATATAAGGGGTTGCACTTATTTCCAGTACTACAGAATTTGCTCCAGAGCAATGTATGGTTCCGGCTGGTATAGATACATGATCATGTTTGCGGACGGGCCATTTTTGTACATATTCCTCAGCATCAAAAGTGAGATGATCATTTTGAGCCGCAGTAAGTGCTTTCATCATATGATCGGGATCCACATTTTCTTTCAGTCCAAGATATACAAAAGCATTATCTCCGGCATCCAGCATATAATAACTTTCATCCTGAGTATAAGACATTCCGAACTTTTCTTTGATGTATTCTTTCATCGGATGAACCTGTAAGCTTAAATTTCCGCCTTCCATGGTATCAAGAAAATCAAAACGGATAGGAAACTCGTCCCCAAATCCTTCATAGACCTCTTTTCCAAGCAAAGCATCCGGCTGGAAAAATACAAGATTGATAGATGGAATTTCCACAACCTGACCTCCAAACTCCAATAATAAACTGTTTTCTTCCGGGACACAATCGAATCCCCAGGCAAAATTGGTCGCATTTCTGTCCAGATCACAAACTTCTTTCAGCCACTGTCCGCCCCATGGTCCCGGATCAAAGAAAGGAACTACTCTGAAAGGCTGTTGTACGGTCTGCTGAAGAGCTTCAAACAGCGCATGAGTACTTATCATTTTAGGCTGATGAGGAATGGTGGTGTCCAAAACAAAATGACAAGTCTTAAGAATTCTTTTTTTATAATGGTCACAGACGCGCCAGTCTACAAAATAGGCATGTTTGTATTGGTAAGAAAAAGCATCTGCATAATTAGTTCTGCCCAGATTACAGGCCGTATTGTTTCGGAAACGCATCTGTATTTCCCATCGCGGCATATCAGCATAAATAGCAAGATCAGGTTGGCTGGTAATCAAAGTGGCTCCTGGCCCTATAACTACTGTAAAGCCCTTGTTCTCATCAATTTTTTCTTGAATTTCCAATACTTTTGAAGTATCAAAATAATCTTCAAGTTTTAACGGAGTAATATAACCGAACACAGGATCATCCGTAACATATTCCTGTACCATTGCTGCAATATCATTTTCAGATTTCATTGCTGCTGAAGTATCAATGATCAATCCCGGGTTTAAGAATTCCTGTGCTGAGCTAATGATCTCTTTGAGAAAAACGCCTGGATAACATTCAATGGCAATTATTTTAGGCGTATTTTTTTTAATTTCTCTGTAAATATCTTCCCAACCTGTTTTGCAGGTGTGGTTTTGTATTCTGATGACAGGAAACTTATTGAAATTTGATTTCATTCTGATTTTTTATTAAAGATTGACAAGATGTGCGATCCCCAGCAAAGCTGCAGTACCTGGAAATGCACCTTCTTCGATATGTACCTTTCCCCATGGAGTCCAGGCGTGAGTGTCTATATAGTGTTTGATATAAGGAATAATTTGTGAACTGCTGGCCATAATGCCACCCGTTAGTACAAGAACTTCCGGATCATAGGAATGGATGAGGTTAATGGCAGCTGCTGACCATGCCTGTAAACTTTGATCCCGCAGATGCAAAGCTGTGGTATCACCTTCTTCAGCGAGTCTGAAAACAAGTTCGTAATCAATAACGGGAGAGGCAGACAGCTTACTTTCGGTAAAATTTTTATGTAATTTTGCCATTGCAGGCAGATTCCAGGTGGAAGCTTCAGTTTCTACACAGCCTTTATTTCCGCAGTTGCAGGAATCTCCTTTATAATTAATTACAGAATGCCCACCCAATATGCCGGCTGTAAAATGTTTGCCTTTCAGCAATTGTCCTTCCATTATGGCAGCACTTCCAACACCGGTTCCTAATGTCATTAAAACAACATTCTCATAACTTTTTGCATTTCCATATTTCCATTCTCCCAATAATGCAGAACGGGCATCATTTTCTATAGTAAAAGGAAGGTTGAATGATTGTAAACACCATTCTTTCAGATCAATATCAGGAGCATCTCCAAATTTTTTATCAATAGAAAGAATTTTTTTCTGAATACTGTCCACAATACCTGGAGAAGCTATCCCCAAGCCGGCAATATCAGCAGTTGAAAGTCCCTGCTGATGTAGCATTTTTTCCACAGTTTCCTGTATGGAAGGCAATCTCTGCCTGAGACCTTTATCGGAATTGGCATCAATGGATACAGAAGATAAGATAGTATCACTTTTTATGATTCCTATTTTAATTCTGGTTCCACCCATGTCTATAGCAATTACTGGCTTTGACATCTGATTTTGGTTTTAAATGTTTTAAAATAATATAACCTGTAAGATTTAAATCAAAAAACTAAGGAACTATTCTGATTTCTATCACATCCATTCCGGATAAACTAATCTTTTCGTCAGGAGATAATACTTTTCCGGTTTTAAGTTCAATAATCTTCGAAGGCTTCATTTGTTCCCATAAGAAAGCAGTTGTCTGCTCACTTTCAGAAGGGTTGTAAAGTCTGATAAGGAAACTCTTATCCTCTTGTGGAGTAACACTTGTCACAACAATATTGTCATGGTTCACACGGAAAAGGCTTTTTGCAACAGATGATTTATCTTTGACAGGAATTGCGATAAGAGGCTGTGTAAAAGCTGTTGCTGATTTTTCATTTTCTACAGCATCAAAAGCAGCATGAGGGCGCAGCGTATAATGATAATGTACAGGGCCTTCCTGATCTGCTTTATAATTGGTATGCCAGTAGTTATTCATTGCATAGCTGAACCAGTTTGTCGTTCCGGGGGTTCCCTGATCTTTCCATTTTTTGTGGCTGTTGTCAATAGTCATTCTTTCATCAATCATTTCTGCTGCTTCAATCAATGGCGTTTCCAGCATCATCCACTGCATTCCCTTTTGTCCGGAAGATGCATCTACCCAGCGGCGGCTGTACCAGTAATCCATATTGGAGCTTGGAAGCTGATCTTTAAGATATTTCATCGTTCCATAACCAGCATCTATCGTAATATTTTTAAAATCTGCATTGAAAGGAAAACCAAAATGTACAGATTCTTTTGTACGGACAGGGTTTTTATCCACAATATTCTCCAGCGCTACTTCATCACTTCCGGCTGTCAGCGTAATGATTCTTTCTAATTTTTTAACTCCTGGAGCTTCTGATGTAATTGAAACTTTAGCGATCACAGGACCATTTTCCAATACTTTTACTTTTACATCAGCATTTGATACCGCTTCTTTCGGGTCAGATCCCGGTACATACCAATAACTGTTCAGCCCCTGATCATTGAAGTTTCCTGCATAATTTGTTGAATTGTTATCAGTAAATCGGGTAATGCTTCCTGTTTTAAGATCCCATGTCAAAGAAACTTTTCCATTGGAGATCCCGGTATCCGTAATTGTGAAAGAGTTTTGAGTTGTTGCTTTATTTTTAATGACAGTATAGATCGCAGATCCCAATGCAGGAATATCTTTAGCAAAAAATACCATCGTTCCGTCCTGTAATTTCTGAAGAGGAATTTTATTTCCAGAGATATCCTGAACAGCGTTCCCAAAAGCCGTTTCCGGAATTGTGACCATACCGCTTCTTATCCATGATGAGGTGTTGAAAACAGCAATTGATTTGGAAGAAGGATCCGTGAGAGGCTGCAACAGTTCTTTTTCTAGCTTCTCTGCAAGGGAATTTCCATCAAGAGAAAACTGCCTTTTCACTTTCCATTGATCTGCCACAAATGGAAGATCAGGAGCGGTAATACTGTTGAAAGCTCCCCATGTATGCTCATGAAACAGAATCACATTTCTCCAGGCTTCATAAAAACTCTGATGATTATATTGAGCAGGGTTCAGCATAGCATAAAGTGTGGTGAGCTGCTGTAATTTCAGGCTGCTGTTTCGGTTGATGCCTTCTTCTTTCGCAGTTGACATGGCACCGTCTTCCCAATAAGGGCTGATATCACCTTTTACTACCGGAATCTGATCACCGTATTTTTTTTCAAATACTTCAAACATTTTTTCATTCGTGCTTAAGATGATCTTAGGCGAAGTATATTTTTTATTCCATTCATCTACAAATCTGGAAACAGAAGGATCTATCGGGCCATTATCTGCTACAATATTATAACGCCATTGTACCATATCATACGGATAATTGTTTTGGGTAAGATCATTCAGATATTCTGCAATTTTTTTCTGTCCGGTATCAAATACAGCTCCCGGATGTACACCATGCCATGAAGAATATCCTCTTCCGGCAGTCCAGAATAATATTTTTTCTTTTCCGGAAGGAGATTGCCACCACACAGGTTTATCACCCCAGTTTTTTACAAAATTCCCTACACGATCTCCCAGATAAGGATTCGTTTTTCCTAAATAATTAGGTCCGCTGGAAAAATATTTTACTCCAGATGAAGTTAAGGCCGGAACCAATGCCCAGGCAAATCCCGGTACATCAGACATCATTGCGCTGTTGATTTTTAGGCCATATTCTTTTTCAAGTTTTTGGGCATATTCTGTATAATGGAAGAGTTCTTCCGGCTGGCTTAGCCCCGTTAAAATATTTCCGTACATGGCAGAAAGACCGATTCCTCCTTCTTTTACTGCTTTTACAAATGATTTTTTATCCTCGGTAGTTGCATTTTTCATGAAATTTTCCACATCCCAAAGAGCTTCCACATTCCATTTGAAACGGGCTTCTTCCGGAAGGTTTTTGGTTTCTTCAACCATTTTGATGGCATCATAGATATTTTGAGTATGAATCTTTTCTACCTCCGCCTGCAGATGAGAATATCCTACATCAGTATGGGAATGATGAATAAAATAGAGCGTGCGCGGAACTACTTTTCCAGCTTCAATATTTTTCCGGAAAAGTTCTTTTTTTCCTGAGGTTACAACCAATTGTAATGCTCCTCCTTCAGGCGACAAGGTAACCGGGATATCAAATGTCTTGATTCCATCTGGCATGGTGAAAGAATGGATGTCTTTACCATTTATTGTTGCTGTTATCTTTTGATCCGGACCAAAATGTAAAGTGGTAAGAGTGATCAGGCGCTTTCCATCTTTCAGGATAAAAGGAGTAGAAGCGGCGTCTATTTTTTCTTCAAAAGTAAATTTATAAGTCATAAACCAGTCCCTGCTGTTCTGGGCTTGTCCTACCAGTTTTAAACGGAGAGGTTTCCCCGGAGTTATTTTACTGGCCGGAACACGTAAGTAGGCAATTCCATAAGAATCCTTCAGTCCATCCACTTTAGTTTGATGAAAGACAAAAGCAGTACTGTCAGCAGCTTTGGATATCCAATCCGGACGTTGATTGGCTGGGTAGGTAGTGAGAGTTAATGCCTTCTGATCATCGATGTACAGATCAAAATTTCGGTTTCCTCCGCTGGTTCCCGATGAATGTGAGACCAACCAGTTAAAATATATATAGGGACCAGTATTTTTTTGCGGTACAGGAGCCGTTTCCCATTCTATTGTTTTAGCGCCATCCGTAGTACGGGTAAGAAGTGCCCGGGTGGCATGATCGGGAAAGGCAGAAAAATAATCAATGTTTTCACCTGTTATTTCACGGTTGTATCCGTTAATGGCTTTTACATTGCCAAAATAGGGCACTTTTTTCTGACCATATGCAATATTGCTTATTAGGAAAGATACAAGCAAAAGAAAATACCTGTTATACATAAGCTTAGTTTTTATAATTATATGTTAGAATGTTTGAACATATTGATTGCTAAAAAGGAATTAACTTCCCGGAGATTTATTAATATCTATGGTATACGTAAACTTATCAGAACGGTAATACCCTACATTATATTCTACAGGTTTACCATTGATGTCATATACAAAACGTTCACGTTTCAATACGGGAAAAGAAGCAGATACTTTCAGTTTTTTTCCTATTACAGCACCTGCCTGGCAGGCACTTATGTTTTCCCGGGAACGATGTACGATTACCCCATGATTCTCCTGCAGCATACTATATAATGGCATATTGAAGTCATCATTTTTATCAATCCCGATCCTTGGGTGGAAATAGCTTTCAAAATAAACGATAGGATCTCCCGAGCTTTCCCCTTTTAACTTTGAAAGTTTGAATATTTTTTTATCCGGTGCACAATGAAAGAAATTACATATTTCTTCATTGGGCTGTACCATAGTTGTTTTCAGCAGCTGATTGATGACATGGATTCCTTTTTCATGCATTTCTCTGGTAAAACTGTACCAATGATCCAGACCTGTTACCAGACTTTTCTTTTCCGCAACACGGGTTCCGATCCCTTTTTTACGTAGGATCAACCCTTCGTTTTCAAGCTTGTTAGTTGCCTGACGAATGGTATTTCTGGACACTCCCCACAGATTGGCAAGATCAACCTCTTTGGGTAATAAAGCCCCTTTTTTATAAACATCCATTTGGATAAGTTTACGGAAAAGGTCCTCAACCTGTACATGCAGAGGGAGTTTGCTGTTATGATCAATTGTAAAATCGTGAGTAGGTATGTTCATACATATAAGAAAGTGTAAATATAGTATTTTTTTGATTTGATGATGATTTTTTTTAATAAAAATGAAAAAACAGTATCAATCTGATACTGTTTTCTACTATTTAAAAAGATCTGATGTGAACTTTATAGGTTTAGCAACCTATAAAGTTTTGTTTCTTAAGATTTGTTTATTCTATTCAGGAATTTAAAATGTCACATCCAGTCCCACATAGAAGTTCGCCTTCATGATTGGGGCATATACCATTCCTCCATCAAAATAATTTCCAAAAGGATTTTTAAAATCAACAATTGCATTTTTCTGATAATAGGAAGTCAGGTTTTCACCACCTACATACGCTCTGATTTTTTTATTGAAATTTCTTGAGATCTGAGCATTTAGAACCGCATAAGATTCAGAATATGTTGGTAACTGAAACTCTGCCGGATTAGTTGAAGTATCAGGAAGTCTCTGTTTTCCTACCCAGTTTAAAGTGGTATCAAAGCTCCAGAATCCTCCATTGTTATTTTTATTGGTAGCATACGCTAAATTCACAAATCCTCTATGCTTGGCCATGAAAGGAACTTCTCTTCTTCCTCCGATATAATCAGCCTGAACATCATAATATTTATAAGCAAGTCTTACATCAAAGTTTTTGAAAGGCGTAAAATCCCACTGAGTCTGGAATGAATTTGCAAAAGATTTTCCTTCCAGATTATAGAACGTAAGCTGCTGAGGAGATTTGTCAAGATCCACCAACACCTGATCCTGGAAATCTGTTCTGAAGAAATCAGCGATGATACTGGATTTTCTTCCGAATAATTTGAATTCCTGTTGTAAACTTACGCCATAGTTCCAGGCAATTTCAGGTTTTAAACCGTAAATATTTCCTCCGTTGGATAAAATGTTAATGGCTCTGTTCGATGCAAAATATTGCTGGCTTTCTGCAAATACATTCGCTGTTCTGAATCCTCTTCCCGCAGAAAGTCTTACAATAGTCTGAGGCGTGAAATCATACTTGAAATTTAACCTTGGTGTAAACTGAGTTCCTGCCAGATTGTGAAAGTCTACTCTGGTTCCTGCTACTAATGTATATTTTAACCCTGTTAAAGTATACTCCGCAAAAATTCCCGGTACAATTTCATTTCTTTTCAGGTCGTTCAATAAATACGTTTCCTTATAACCATCATATAAGAAACTTGCCCCGGCTTTATACTTATGGTTGGTATTTCCAATAATGCTTTCAAAGATTAAATTGGAATAATACGTGTGCTGCTGTCCTGCATAATTTCTCAGTCCGAAAAAACTATCCTGCTGGTGATACACATACTGGTTCATCCACCCGATGCTCTGGTAAGGTTTTCCTTTAAAGACATACCCGGTTTTATTCCAAACCTGAAATCTTGAAATATCAATTCCTACCCCATAAAACGGCTGTTTGTCCTGAGCCAGTTTCTTATCAAAACCAATTTGTCCTGCCGTTCTTTCATCTCGGATAAAATTAATTCCGAAGTGAGATCCGAATCCTGATTTTTCAAGATCATTATAATTCAATAAATAGGCAGCATTGATCTGAGTTCCTTTCGGTCTGTCCAGAAAACCGTCATCATTCATATCCGTATTCCCGAAAGTTCCGTTTCCGTGAAGAAGGAAAGTTTGAGACCATTTATCGTTGATAGGAGAGACATTGGTAATATTGACTTCCGCTCTTCCGTTGAAGTCAGAAAAAAGGTTCAGTGAAGTTTCCGGAGTTTTTGCATTTTTCAAAAGCTCAGTATTAATCTGTCCTGTAATACTTTCATAACCATTCGTCACAGTGCTTCCTCCCTTAGTAAGCTGGATGCTTTCAATCCATCTTCCCGGAATAAAATTTAATCCGTAGGCAGAAGCCAGTCCTCTGATTTCGGGTAACTGTTCTTTCGTTAAGCTAGTATATTTCTGATCCAGACCAAGCATTTTCAACTGTTTTGTTCCGGTAACAGCATTGCTGAAAGAAACATCAACCGTTGCATTGGTTTCAAAACTTTCTGACAGATTACAACAAGCTGCCTTTAAAAGTTCTTTTTTATCAATATTAAAAACAAGGCCAGCTTCTTTCTTACTTAAGGAAGTTGCAGCTTTAGAACCTGTTACCACTACACCATCAATGTTTTTTTCATGTTGAGAATGGTCTTCTTTAGCTGGTGAAGTCTCGTGGTCTTTATGATCTCCCTGCTTTGCTTCTTCTTCATAATGTACCTTTGGATTAGCTTCACCAAAAGTAAAATCTCTGTCATACAGGCAGCATCCCGGAAGTCCATTATACGTTGCATCCGAAGTCTTGTATTTTTCATTATCATGACCTGCATCGGCAATCGCTTTTAAGATCTTATCTGCTGAAGTTTTTGAAGGATCAAAATTTAAAATAACAGTTTGCTTTTCTGCATTCCATTCTGCGGCATCTGCACCTGCACTTTTTGATGCCTTTTCAATTCTTGCTTTACAAGAAGCACAGTTTCCTCTTACATAGAATTCATTTTCTTTTTTATCAGAAACATTAGCATTTATATGCTGTTCGTGATGAGTTTCCGTCTGGGATGGCTGTAGATCTCTGCTATACAGACAACATCCCGGAAGGCTATTGTAAATAGCATCTGAAGCTTTGAATTTCTCATTGTCATGGCCTGCTTCAGCCACTTTCTGCAGAATATCATCGGTAGATACCTTGTCAGTTTCTAAAGTTAAGGTTTGAAGATCAACAGAGTAAACTGCTGTTTTTGCCCCTGCTTTTTTGGCGGCACTTTCAATTCTTGTTTTGCACATTTCGCAGTTCCCTTTTACCTTGAACTGATTTTTTGAAAGTGTTTGAGCAGATATAAATTGTGTAAATAGGAATAATGCACCAAGTATAAACCTGGAAATATGTAATTTCATTTTGTTTAAAAGTTTAAATTAATTAAAAATCAGCTCATTATAGAATATAATGAACCCGCGGTGTTTTAATTAACCTATCTTAGGCGGCTGCCAGATTTCCTTTAAACGGTCTGAAAGATAAGGATCTGAATATCGGAACTGAGCATTCTTATTTGCTTTGTAATAAGAGAGTTCCAAACGTAGATTTTTTGAGAAAGGAGTTTCAATAAAAGTGTAGCAGGCAACACATGATGAGCAGCAGTCATCATTACATGATTTTGTTTTATCATGCTTGCTGTCTTTTTTTGAAGAATGGTTTTTACAGCAGTCACTTTTTTTCGAAGATTCTGCTTTACAGCATGTTTCCTGCATTGCCTGCGCATAGAAATTGTCCTTGGGAATTAAAAAAACTCCCAGGCAAAGTACAATTGCAAGTAGATGAAACAGCTTCATATCTGCAAAAATAAGAAATTTATGGCAAAGGATCACCAACTTTTAGAGAACAGCTGTGCCAAGGTTCTCCATGTGCCGGGTTTAACTTAGGTTTTTCTCCCATTGCCAGATTCTGTGCCGCAGGTGCTGGAGCAGGGGTAGTCTGTACTACATTTTGAGCTGGTTGAGGAGCTGGTGCAGGTTTGCTGTTTAATGGCTGCCCTACAGGAATGTCACATCGGTGTCCTGGCTGTCCGTGTGGAGGATTCATCCCCGGAGCAGTTTTTGCCTGCTTCCCGTTATTATCAAGAGTGATTTTTCCCGGTGATACTGCATTAGGATCAATCTGAACAATATTATTTCCGTTTGTATTTATATTTTGTGTGGCAGGAGCTGCGGCTGCAGGCTTACTGTTCAGAGGTTGTCCTACCGGAATGTCACATCGGTGGCCAGGTTGTCCGTGTGGAGGATTCATCCCTGGGGCAGTTGCCATTGGAGCAGGAGTAGAGGCAGATTGAATGCCAGCCTGATCCATGAGTGTTGTTTTTGAGGTTGTATTAAGGGCTACGCTGGGTTGTCCGGCATTGGCTTCTTCTTTTAAATAAGTGGCTTTTTCATCCTTTTTACAAGATGCAGCTAATAGTGATACGGCGATCAAACCTATAAATGTATTCTTCATATCCATGGGTATGAAACAAAATTAGCAAAACATTTTCAATTGTTTTGCTAATTTTATATTTATAATAAGATTTTTGGATTAATTTTTTACCAAAAGTCTAAATCCTTCTCCGTGAACGTTGATGATTTCCAATCCTTCGTCGTCTTTTAATAACTTACGAAGCTTTGCGATATACACGTCCATACTTCTTGCTGTAAAGTAATTTTCTTTTTTCCAGATCTTTCTCAATGCAAGATCTCTAGGCATGAAATCGTTTCTGTGAATACAAAGAAGCTTTAATAATTCATTTTCTTTAGGAGAAAGTTTATATTCTTTATCACCTACTTTCAGTTGTCTCAGCATAGAGTCAAAGAAAATATTGCTGATTTTAAACTGCTCCTGTTCTTCATTTTCCAGTGTAGAACTTCTCTGTAAAATAGCCTTTATTTTGTATAAAAGAAGCTCAGTATCGAAAGGTTTTGTGATATAATCATCAGCTCCCAACTGGTATCCTTTCAAAATATCTTCTCTCATATTTCTTGCTGTAAGGAATATGATCGGTGTATTTTTATCAATCTTTTTTACATCTTCAGCCAATGAAAACCCATCTTTTTTAGGCATCATTACGTCAAATATGCAGATGTCGAATTCATTTTCTGTAAATTCTTTAAGTCCCTGCTCCCCATCAGTGGCTAGCGTTACTTCAAAATTATTGATCGTCAAATAATCTTTAAGCACCGCCCCGAAACTCTGATCGTCCTCTACTAATAATATTCTGTTGCTCATAACTTTTTAATAATTAATAATTAACAATTAAGAATGAACTTCCTCACTCTATCTTCTATATTTTGATATTTGGTTTAAACTTTATAATTGATGAATGATAAATGATGGTTGATTTTGAAATCGTCCTTTGATCATTTATGGCTTATCATCGATCATTGATATTCTTTTCTAGCCCATTGGCAGTTTTATCGTGAACGTACTTCCATTTCCTTTATGAGAGTCTACGATAATCAGCCCTTTGTGCAGTTCTACAATTTTTTTCACATAGGAAAGGCCTAATCCCTGTCCTTTTACGTTGTGAATATTTCCGGTTTCTTCCCTGAAGAATTTTTCGAAAATTTTGGTTTTATTCTGAGTATCCATTCCCATTCCTTTATCGGAAATTTCAATAATATACCAGTGTCCTTCATTTCTTGTTTCCACATGTATTTCCGGTGCTTCAGGAGAATATTTATTCGCATTATCCAGTAAATTGACCAGCATATTCGAGATGTGGAATTCGTCTATTTTAAAATTATAATGAGTGGCATTAAATTTCTGGGTAAGAGATCCGTTTCTTTGCTGTACAATCAGATTGAAAGATTCTGTAGTTCTTTTGATCAGTTCCCTTACGTTGGTTTCTCTTAAAAACAGTTCTACTTCATTTCTTTCAAGTTTAGACATATTAAGCACGTTTTCTACCTGCTTTTTCATCCTTAAGTTCTCCTGCTTGATCAGTTCTGAGTAATATTTTACCTTATCCGGATTGGTGGCAATTTTATCATTCGCCAAAGAATCCGTTGCTACAGAAATGGTTGCCAATGGTGTTTTGAACTCATGAGACATATTGTTGATGAAGTCTGTTTTTACTTCAGCAAGCTTTTTCTGTCTCATCATATAATTGATGGAAATAATATAAATTCCAAGAATGGTAAGAAGAGAAAGAAATGTTCCTAAAAGCATTGGCCAGTTGTTCATCGCCAGTGAGTATTCTTTTTTAGGGAAAACCAATGCGAGGCTGTACAATGTGTTTTTTTTGTCTGCAAAAAGAGGAAAGCTGTAGATATTACTGTCTTTTTTCTCCTTATAAGCTTTATTTACAATGCTTGTAAGCTTGTTGTTGCGGTCTAGAACTCCATATCCGAACTTGGCGGATATCCCTCTGATTTTAAGTTCTTTAGCGATTACGGAATCAAGTGTTTTCGGATCCACTCTTTTGGTGATAGGAAGATTGTTTCCATATACTTTCACAAATTCTTTCATGGAGTAATCTCCAGTCTCAATCTCCTGATTGATATCTGTGGTAAGAAGTTCACGGTTAGTGGTATCTCTTTTTATTTTATAAGCTGCTTCGTCTGTATATAAGGTTGTCAGTTTGATAGAATCTCCTTTTTGAGAAATGGGCAGCTGAGTTTTTTCAATAATATTTTTAGAGTAAATAATCTGTCTCTGAGTACCGGAGTCTTCTACCTGTTGAATAGTAGTTAAAGACGGCTGTTTGCTGTTGGCAAGAATATTTTTTCTGAAATCTTTATAATCCTCGTTCAGGTATTTATCGGCTTCAATCTCTTCAATACTTTTTGAAGTACTTTCCAAAACTGCATATACTTTATTTGAAAAATCCTGTTCCAGTACGCCGTAATAGCCTTTCAACCAATAAAATTGGAGCGTCACAAAGACAATCAGTGAGATCGTCATAAACACTGAAATTATTGGGATGAATTTGTTATTCATTATTTAATTATATATGTTTTGGAAAAATGAATGTTAAAATTAATTGTTTTAAGACTACATAAACAAAAAACGAGCCAAATAATTGTTTTTTTTTTCTTAAAAGACTGTTTTTTAACAATTATTTATGAATTATCTTTTACTTGTCATATGAAAAGTCCCTTTCAATAAATAAAGTGCTAACTTTATTAAAAATAAAAATATATGGAATCTAATATCATTTTCAACAAAGATTTTGATGCGGCAAGTACATATGTCATGAAGATTTACAAGGCTGATGTTTCAAAAGTATGGGATCACTTTACTCAATCTGAATTATTGGATCAGTGGTGGGGGCCCAAACCCTGGAAATGCGAAACAGTAAGCCAGGACTTCAGAGAAGGAGGAATCTGGATGTATGCGATGGTAGGGCCAAACGGTGAAAGAGGTCCTATGTATGCTCAGTCTCAATATGGCGAAATTACGGAGCACAGAAGCCTGGACTGGATGAGTGCTTTTTGTGATGAAAAAGGAAATATCAATGAAGATTTTCCCAGGTCAAAATGGCTGATCGGCTTTACGGGAGTAGAAGAGGGAACCAAAGTCACGATCAATATTCATTACCATTCCGAGGAAATTATGAAGAAGATCATGGATATGGGATTTGAAGAAGGATTTACAATGGGACTGACCCAATTGGAAGAATTGATCAGCTCATAAAAATTGAGCATCGGAAAAATCTGAAGTGAAAAATGATGTTGCGGATACATTTTATAATAAAAAAACAGGATGCCTGAATAGACATCCTGTTTTTTATTAAATCAATTCTTCTTCCTGAAAGTATTGAATAATAGCCTTTTTCATAAGCAAAGTTTGCTCGTTGGGCTTTAATTCAGGAAGTCCTTCCAGTTTATCAAACTGTGGCCATCCATCTTCATAGTGTGTGAATTTATAATATCCAAACGGCTCAAGCAGTCTGCAGACTGCAATGTGAATCAGGTTTACTTTGTCTTCTTTAGTGTATTTTTGCTGGCCGCTTCCCAGCTCCTGCAACCCAATCAAAAATAAAAGGGTTTCAATGGGCGGGTTCTTTTCAGTCTGGAAATTGTCTTCAAAGAACTGTTCTATTTTTTTCCAATATTCGGACTCGTTCATATGATTATAACTGCCATTTTATCATGACAGTGTCTTTTATAAATTGTTACTTTCTTTATTTTTAATATCTTCTTCTCTTGCTTTTTTCAGCAGATCCTGTATTTTTTCTTCTTGTTTGGCTTTAAAGTCTTCTCTCTTTTCTATTCTGGTAATTTTCTGTTTTTGGATCAGGTAATAGATGATAGCGATTGAAATAAAAACTAATAATAACATATACGCTGTATTTGAAAATTAGTGAAGAAAAGAATAAAATTATTTTTTATCAATCTTTAATAAAAAGGCATATTCTAATGCGTCTTCTTTTAGAGATTCAAACCTTCCGCTTGCTCCTCCATGTCCGGAGCTCATGTCAGTTTTAAAGACTAAAATATTATCGTCTGTTTTTAATTCTCTAAGTTTTGCCGTCCATTTTGCAGGTTCCCAATACTGCACCTGTGAATCATGGAATCCTGTAGTGATCAGCATATGTGGATAATCTTTAGCTTCTACATTGTCATAAGGAGAATAGTCTTTCATATAATGGTAGTATTCTTCATCATTAGGATTTCCCCACTCATCATACTCTCCGGTAGTCAAAGGGATCGTATCATCCAGCATTGTGGAAACTACATCTACGAAAGGGACCTGCGCTACAATTCCATTGAATAACTGAGGTTCATAATTGACCACAGCACCTACCAACAGACCTCCAGCACTTCCACCCATCGCGTACATATGTCTAGATGACGTATAATTTTCTTTGATTAAATACTTTCCAGCATCAATAAAATCAAAGAATGTATTTTTCTTGAAAAGCATTTTTCCGTCTTCATACCATTCTCTTCCCAGGTATTCTCCACCACGGATGTGAGCGATAGCATAAATAAAGCCTCTGTCCAGAATAGATAATCTTACATTTGAAAAGCTGGCATCAACGGTATGTCCATAACTTCCATATCCATACAAAAGAAGTGGAGTATCAGCTGATTTTTTGGTGTCTTTATGATATACTAAAGAAATGGGCACTTTTGTCTCTCCATCTCTGGAGTCTGCCCAGATTCTTTCTGAAATATAATTTTCATGAAAATATTTCCCACCCAATACTTCCTGTTGTTTCAGGAGCTTAGTGGTTTTGTCTTTCATGTTATATTCGTAAGTGGAACTCGGCTGTGTAAGAGACGTGTAGCCATAACGAAGAATCTCAGTGTCAAATTCAAGGTTGATTCCAATATAAGCTGTATATGTTGGATCAGAGAAAGGTAAATAATAAGATTCTTGCGTCTTCTCATCAATAATTTTGATCTGAAGCAATCCTCTTTCTCTTTCCTCAAGAACCAAATAATCTTTGAAAATTTCAAAGCCCTCCAACAAAACTTCAGCACGGTGAGGGATAACATCTACCCAATTTTCCATACCGCAGTTGTCAATCTTCGCTTTTACAATTTTAAAATTGATCGCATCGTCAGCATTGGTAATGATGTAAAATTCATCTTCATAATGCTCTACAGAATATTCAAGGTCATCTATTCTTGGCTGAATTATTTTCCATTCTGCAAATACATTGTCAGAAGGAATAAAGCGGTGTTCATCAGAAATAGTACTTGAGCTCGCAATGAAAATATATTGTAAGGATTTTGTTTTAAATACATTGACATCAAAAGTTTCATCCTGTTCGTGGAAAATCAGAATATCTTCAGAAGAATCTGTTCCCAGCTTATGTCTATATACCTGGAATGCACGCAGGCTTTTATCTTTTCTGATATAGAAGACATGCTGGTTATCATTTGCCCAAACTGCTTTTCCTGTTGTATTAGGAATAGTGTCCGGTAGAATTTCTCCGGTTTTTAAATTTTTAAAATTTAGCGTATAGATTCTTCTTCCTACATCATCTGAAGAAAAAGAAGCTAATTCATTACTAGGGCTTACCGCTAGACTTCCTACTTCAAAAAATTCTTTGCCTTCCGCCAGAATATTAACGTCAAGGACGATTTCCTCTTCATTGTCAAGACTTTTGTACTTTCTGCAGAAAATAGGATATTCCTTACCTTCTTCATAGCGTACAATATACCAGTATTCATTAAAGATATAAGGTAGAGATTCATCGTCCTTCTTATAACGCGCTTTCATCTCTTCAAAAAGTTCTTCCTGAAGAGCTTCTGTATCTTTCATGATGAATTCTTCGTAGGCATTTTCTTCCTCAATATATTGGGTGACTTCAGGGTTTTCCCTTTCATTCAGCCAAAAGTAATTATCGATCCTTCTATCGCCGTGGGTTTCTAATATTTTTTCTATTTTTTTTGCCTGTGGAGCTTTCATCCGGATATTTTGATTTTTTATTGAGCAGAGCTCGTCTTTATACTTTTCTTCTGAAAGTAAGCAACTTTTTATGCAGACGTCTCATTCAATGTTAATTTTCGTTCAAATTTAGGTAAAAAAAAACCATCTTTCCTTTATTGAAAAGATGGTTGATGGTATTTTTATAATTAAAGACTATTTATGAAGTGCTTTAATATACTTTTCAAGGGCCATTGTCATGGAAGGAGTTTCCTTCGTAGGTGCCATTAAATCTACTTTTAATCCAGCTTCTTCTGCAGCAGCCAAAGTCGTGTTTCCGAAAACACCAATCTTGGTTTCATCCTGCTTGAAGTCAGGGAAATTTTGTTGTAGTGATTTTATTCCTTGTGGGCTGAAGAAGATCAACATGTCATAATCTTTGACAGTGATATCAGTAAGGTCACTGCATACAGTACGGTACATGATCGCTCTTGTCCAGTCTACATTAGACGCATCCATGGTTTTTACAGTATCCGAACTTAGAACATCTGAAGATGGCAACAGATATTTTTCAGTTGGGAATTTTTTGAAAAGAGGAAGCAGATCTGAGAAATTTTTCTCCCCAAAGCTGATTTTTCTTTTTCTGTATACAATATGTTTTTGAAGATAGTTGGCAATTGCTTCCGACTGGCAGATATATCTCATTGTATCCGGAACGGCAAAACGAAGTTCTTCCGCAAGTCTGAAGTAATGGTCAATCGCGTTTTTACTGGTAAATATAATACCGGTATACTGCGTCAGATCTATCTTCTGTGTTCTGAGCTCTTTATTGTCAACCCCTTCGACGTGGATAAATGGACGGAAATCAATCTTTATTTTTTCCTTCTTCGCTATATCCAAATATGGAGAAGATTCACTAGGCGCTGGTTGAGAAACCAATATAGACTTTATTCTCATCATTGACATTTATTAAAAAAATAACAACTTCCAAAGCAATAATAATGGTGCGATTTGGAGGGTGCAAATATACAAAAATTTATAATACCATTTTTCAGGAAGAATCTTGTTCTTGTGAAATAAGTAGAAAAAGACTTTGAAAATGAATACAAAAGAAAAGAAAGACAGGTAATACAAAAACATTTTATTTCTGTCTATAGGGAAGTAATAGTGGGTTACACACAGAATTATTAGCAAAAATGTAAGAATGAAATAAAATTTTGTGGAGGTAAAATAAAAAATAGTCCATTTTTTTCCGTCTCCTATACTTTGATAAAATAAAAACCCGAATGTTGATTTTATTAAATAAAAAAACAATACAGCCAGCAAAGTATACCCGAATTTATTAAGCTGATATCCAAAAAGCTGAAGATCGGCAATAAATTTTGGTACAATAGGAATGTATTGCGAAATCAAAACAGATAAGGTGAGGGTAGTCACACATGAGGTAATGATCCAGCTGGGAAGGTTGTTACTGGCATCAAAATACTTTTGAAGCAGAAAATCTTTGAGACTGGCATCTCTTTCTATGACGTTCATCATAAAAACATATAAAAATATACAGCCCACGAGGATAAAGATTACCCAGTCATTGTTCTCAGGTATTCTTACATGATTGATGAAGTGTTGTGATGATGGCAAAATTTAAGTTTTTATTATTTATTATTTAACTTCCTATAGCACAATCCGGCACAGATTTTCCTATCACCTGATTTAGCTATCCGTAGTTAAAATATTTGCTCTCATCGATTTTACGTGTTGTTCAGATCTTTTAAATAAAAGTTTCTGTTTCATCCGCCCAATCCCTGAGAAATATTTTTGCAAAATTATAGATTATTTTGTATAAAATAAAAAGGTTAAATAAACTATCTTTGCAAACTGAAATGAAAAAACTCGTCATTATCCCCACATACAACGAAAAGGAAAATATTGAAAATATTATTTCCGCGGTTTTTGCATTGGAGGATGACTTTCATATCTTAGTAGTGGATGATACTTCTCCGGATGGAACAGCAGAGGTTGTAAAAGAATTGCAGAAGAAACATCCCCATTATTTACATCTGTCAATAAGACACATAAAAGACGGGTTGGGAAAGGCATATATTCATGGTTTTAAATGGGCTATCGAAAATAAATACGATTATATTTTTGAAATGGATGCCGATTTTTCCCATAATCCTAACGACCTGCCGAAACTTTTTGAAGCATGTATGAATGCAGATATGGCCATCGGGTCCCGTTACTCGAAAGGAGTAAATGTGGTCAACTGGCCTATGGGAAGAGTATTGCTTTCTTACTTTGCATCAAAATACGTAAGGTTCGTATTAGGTCTTCCGATTCATGATACTACCGCAGGATTTGTCTGTTTTTCAAAAAAAGTATTGGAAGAAATAGGGTTGGATAATGTGAGACTGAAAGGTTACGGTTTTCAGATAGAAATGAAATTCAGAGCATTTAAAAAAGGCTTTAGAATTGTAGAAGTTCCTATTATATTTACCAATAGAATTTTAGGAGAAAGCAAAATGAACGGCGGAATTATTCATGAAGCCGTTTTTGGAGTGTTAAACTTAAAGTGGAAATCAATCATCAATAGACTGTGAAACAATGTATAAGCAATTCTTCTCACATAGAGGAATATGTATATGCAGAGTTCTATCAGACCATTAAAAAATATAAAAATAAACTGATGAAAAAGCTAATCTTTATTTTCGTTTTGCTGGGCATGTTTTCGTGCAGCGATTATATTGATAAGCCCAAAAATCTGATCGATAAAGATGTGATGGCAGAAATCATTGCAGATCTTGCGATCAACGATCAGGCTATCTATGTGTATCCTGATAAAAATATGGAAGCCGGTACAAGGGCTGTCCTGAAATCACATAAAGTAAAATCTGATGACTTTGTAGAAAGCTTCAAATACTATGTGATCAAAGAACAAATGGATGGGATTACCAATGATGCACAGGAAATACTGGTGAAAAAAGATCCCAAAGCAGATAAATATATAAAGGATAAACTGAAACAAAATGGAGCTGTAATACCTTTGGTAAGGTAAAAACATCACCAGAGTTTCTAACCTATAAGAAATCACTGATAATAAGGTGAATTAAAAAAGTAGAGAGATGAAATTTTTTAATATTGAAAAAACCTCTGAAGGAAAAGCAAGAGCAGGGGAAATTACCACAGATCACGGGAAGATTCAAACTCCTATATTTATGCCTGTGGGAACTGTTGCAAGTGTAAAAACAGTTCATCAGAGAGAATTAAAAGAAGACATTAAAGCTCAGATTATTCTGGGAAATACTTACCACCTTTACCTTCGTCCGGGAATGGAGACGATGCAGGATGCAGGTGGGTTACATAAATTCATGAACTGGGATCTTCCTATTCTTACCGATTCAGGAGGTTTTCAGGTGTTTTCACTGGCGAGTAACAGAAAAATGACAGAAGAAGGAGCGAGATTCAAATCTCATATCGACGGAAGCTATCATATGTTCTCTCCGGAAAGATCAATGGAAATTCAAAGACAGATCGGAGCCGATATTTTCATGGCTTTTGATGAATGTACTCCTTACCCTTGTGAATATAACCAGGCAAAATCATCTATGGAGCTTACACACCGTTGGCTGAAAAGATGTATTGAATGGACTAATGATAATCCTGAATTATATGGGTACAAGCAAAGACTTTTCCCAATTGTTCAGGGATCTACCTATTCTGACCTTAGAAAAATTTCTGCTGAAGTAATTTCTGAATCGGGAGCAGAAGGAAATGCCATCGGTGGACTTTCTGTTGGAGAGCCTGAAGAGGAAATGTACAGAATCACAGATGAAGTGACAGATATTCTTCCAAAAGAAAAACCAAGATACCTGATGGGAGTAGGAACTCCATGGAATATCCTGGAATCTATCGGACTGGGAATTGACATGATGGATTGCGTAATGCCAACAAGAAATGCAAGAAATGCAATGCTTTTCACATGGCAGGGGGTGATGAATCTTAAAAATGAAAAATGGAAGCGCGACTTTTCGCCTTTGGATGAATTTGGAACCAGTTTTGTAGATCGTGAATATTCAAAAGCGTATCTTCGCCACCTGTTTGTATCTAAAGAATATCTGGCAAAACAGATTGCTTCGATTCATAATCTTGCATTCTATCTTGATTTAGTAAAAGTAGCCAGAGAACATATTATTGCAGGTGATTTCTACCAATGGAAAAACTCTGTAGTACCGGTTCTTAGACAAAGACTGTAAGAGATTATGCTTAAAATTGTAGACAAATATATCATTAAAAAATACCTGGGAACCTTCAGTTTCATGTTGGTATTATTGTCTATAGTCGTACTTGTAATTGATGTTCAGCAAAAGATTCCAAGGATAGAAAATGCCAAAGCCATTGATCCAAAGTTGGATCTGATGTACTTCCTTGTACATTTTTATCCCTTCTGGATTATTAATCTTGTAGTGACCTTTCTTTCCATTCTGGTATTTATTTCGGTGATTTATTTTACCTCCAGAATGGCAAATAACACTGAAATTGTAGCCATTATCAGTAGTGGAGCAAGTTTTCACAGATTTTCAAAACCCTATCTGTATACATCCATTTTTATTGGTCTGATTGCCCTTGTGGTGTATCATATGGTGCTGCCATGGGCTAATATCAAGAAAAATGAATTGGAAGCTTATACCTATAATGCAGCCAATAAAGAAAAGATTTTAGGAACAGCTCCAGCCTCTTCACAGCTGAGCAAAACAGAATATATCTTTGTTGATTCCTGGAATAAAAGAGAAAAAAGAGGGTCAAGTTTTGTCTATCAGAAATATGATAAAGACAGAAAAATGATCTACGAGCTAAAAGCTAGTGAAGTCTATTGGGATAAAGCTAAAAAGCAGTTTGTTTTAAATAATTATTTAGAAAAAACAATCAATAAAGACAATACCGAAAAGCTGAGTAACGGGATAGAATTAAGGAAAAACTACGGGCATTCACCGGAAGAACTTTTCCCTAATGAGCTTTTGGGGCAAAATAAAACCACTCCAGAACTTTTAAAATTTATTGAAAGAGAAAAGGCAAGAGGAAACAGTAATCTGAACTCTTATCTGAATGAGCTTCATCAAAGAACATCAATGCCTGCTTCTATCATTATTCTGACATTTCTGGCGCTTTCCCTGTCTTCACAAAAGAAAAGAGGAGGGTTGGGAGTTAACCTTGCCATAGGGATCTCATTAGCCTTTGTTTTCGTGTTCTCATTTGAAGCCTTGAAAGTGGTTTCGGAAAATAAAAGTTTGTCTCCCGCTGTAGCTATGTGGCTGCCTAATATGGTGTTTCTGCCGCTTACCCTATATCTTTATATCAAAAGAGCCAATCAGTAAAGCAATTTTACTTCCTTGTGATAAAAGGAATGCATTCCGTCTTCCAGTTCGATCCAAAGTTCTCCCTTCTCGTCTGCATTTCGGATAATGCCATTTTGTCGCTCTTTTTCAATTTCAAAGACAGAGATCTGATCCCTTCTGAAAAGGTTTGTATTGAATCTATCCAGAATTTCCTGATCAGAAGGAATGTTTTTCAGTTTTTCAGACAAGTATTCATGAAGATCTAATGAGACTTTTTCAAGGTCAAATACAAGGCCTGTTTGCGTTAGAAGTGATCCCGCATTAGATATTTCATCAAATTTGTCCTGAAGAATATTGATTCCTGCTCCTATGATGAAATAATTATTTTGATTAATTTTTTTCTTTTCTATTAAAATCCCAACGATTTTTTTACCTTTAAGGATAATGTCATTCGGCCATTTGATTTTCACCTCAGATTCAGACAATTTGGCAAGGAAATCCCGGATAACCATTGCGGTATAATAATTGAGTATAAAGTCAGAGCACAGGATGTTCTGAGTATTTACTGCCAGCGTATAAGCCAGGTTTTTTCCGGCAGTTTGAGTCCAGACATTTCCATACTGACCACGCCCTTTAGTTTGATTAAAAGTATGCAGTCCAATAAAATCTGAATTTTTATAAAGTAAAAACTTTGATATTTCGTCATTAGTAGAAGAACATTCTTTCAGATAGAAGAGTTGGCTCATTTAAGAAAACTTTAAGACATTAAGAGGGTAAAAGTAAGGTTAAAGTAAAGAAAAAACAATAAATTTGCAGATTATAGTATTTTTTTAATGAATAAAACAGCAGAAAAACAGGCGTTAATAGATAAAATCGTTGAAGCTATCCAGGATGTAAAGGGAGAAGATGTTATGATCTTCGATCTTTCCAACATCGAAAACTCCGTAGCAGAAACGTTCGTGATATGTAGTGGAAACTCAAATACACAGGTTGCTGCATTAGCAGGAAGTGTTGAGAAGAAAGTAAGAAACGAACTGCAAGACAGACCTTGGCACGTAGAAGGTACTGAAAATGCAATGTGGGTATTGGTAGATTACGTTACAGTGGTAGTTCATATATTCCAAAAAGAAGTACGTGAGTACTACGATATAGAAGAGCTTTGGGGTGACGCAGTCATTACCAAAATTGAAAATGAATAATAAAAATTTAAAAAGTCTAAATGAATAATAAAGGATTCAACTGGTTCTTTCCAATTGCAATCATAGCACTTTTGCTTTTCTTTGGCTCCAATTTCCTTGGAGGTGATAGCGCAAAATCTATTGATGAAGATGGTTTCTTTAGAGAAATGCAGGCGGGAAAAGTCCAGAATATAATTATATACAAAGACATAGAGAAAGCTGATGTTTTCCTAACAAAAGAAGCAAAATCGGCAATGGTTTCCAAAGCCGGAAAAGAAAATAACCCTCTTTCTGCCTTCGAAATGGCTCCTAAAGCAGATTTTTCTGTAAAATATGGAGACCTTCAACTTTTCCTTCAGAAATTTGAGCAGGTGAAAGCCAGCAATCCGGTTATTAAAACATCGAAAGATTACGGAACAGGCAAAAGCGCATTAATGGATATTTTAGTTCCTGCGCTGGTTTGGATTTCTATTCTGGGATTATTCTACTTCCTTCTTTTCAGAAAGATGGGCGGAGGCGGAGGTCCTGGCGGACAAATCTTCTCTATTGGTAAATCTAAAGCGAAGCTTTTTGACGAAAAAGAAAGAATTCAGGTGACATTTAAAGATGTTGCAGGATTGGAAGGAGCTAAAGAAGAAGTTCAGGAAGTTGTGGATTTCTTGAAAAACTCTGAAAAATATACAAAACTGGGAGGTAAAATTCCTAAAGGTGTCCTTTTAGTAGGCCCTCCGGGAACTGGTAAAACGTTACTGGCAAAAGCCGTTGCAGGTGAAGCTAAAGTTCCGTTCTTCTCACTTTCAGGTTCTGATTTTGTTGAAATGTTTGTTGGGGTAGGAGCTTCCAGAGTAAGAGACCTTTTTGCTCAGGCTAAAGCAAAATCTCCGGCGATCATCTTTATTGACGAGATTGATGCTATTGGACGTGCAAGAGGAAAAAATAACTTCTCTGGCGGAAATGATGAAAGAGAAAATACATTGAACCAGCTTCTTACCGAAATGGACGGTTTCGGAACAGATGTCAATGTTATTGTAATGGCGGCTACCAACAGAGCGGATATTCTTGATAAAGCATTAATGAGAGCAGGTCGTTTTGACCGTTCTATCTATGTAGATCTTCCGGAACTTCACGAAAGAAGACAGATCTTTGATGTTCACTTGAAAAAGATCAAGCTTGATGATAATGTAGACAGAGATTTCTTAGCAAAACAAACTCCTGGATTCAGTGGGGCAGATATTGCTAATGTTTGTAATGAAGCAGCATTAATCGCAGCAAGATATAACCATACTTCCGTTACAAAACAGGACTTCCTGGATGCTGTAGACAGAATTATCGGTGGACTTGAAAAGAAAAATATGGCCATCAAGCCATCTGAAAAAAGAAGAGTTGCTTATCATGAAGCAGGTCACGCTACAATCTCTTGGTTGGTAGAACATGCATCACCACTTTTAAAAGTAACGATTGTTCCAAGAGGACGTTCTTTAGGGGCAGCATGGTATCTTCCGGAAGAAAGACAGCTTACCACTACTGAGCAGATGCTGGACGAAATGTGTGCAACATTGGGAGGTAGAGCAGCAGAACAGGTGATCTTCAACAATATCTCTACTGGAGCACTTTCTGATCTTGAAACGGTAACGAAAAGAGCTCAGGCCATGGTAACAATCTACGGTTTGAGTCCAAACATTGGTAATATTTCTTACTATGACAGCTCAGGACAGTCTGAATATTCTTTTGGGAAACCTTATTCTGAAGAAACAGCTACTAAAATTGATGCAGAGATCAAATTGATTATCGAAGATCAGTATGAAAGAGCGGTAAGGATTCTTGAAGAAAATAAAGATAAACTGGATGCTCTGGCTAATAAATTATTAGAAAAAGAAGTGATCTTCCGTGAAGACTTAGAAGATATATTCGGAAAAAGAGCATGGGATCCTGAATTGACAGAGAAACCCGTTACCAATACTATTCCTGAAAAAGATCAGCCGATAGTAGTGGAAACACCTCAGATCAAAGAAAAAGAAGAAGAAAGCGAAATACAGGCTCCAGAAAGCCCAACACAGCTTTAAGACTCTTAAAAAATAAACCTTACAAAAACCTGACAACCTCAAAATTGTCAGGTTTTTTCATATTTAAAGAGATATTTTGGACTCTATTGTAATTTATTTTCTATTTTTGTATAAAGTTGACTAAAAATAGATTAAGTTGAATTTATTCAAGAGGATTGTAAGCAAACTTACCAACCAGCCTGACGAAGAGGACAAACAGAGCCTGGAGAAGCTTGGGGATTCGCTGAAAAATGCGGATCTTGACTATAAGTTTGCGCAATTATTTACGCATTCGGGGGGATTTTTTAATTATTGTGCAGATGAAGCGGAAGCTCTACAAACTTTAAATCAAATTATCAAAATAGAAGGTACCCACAACCTTTTCTGTTGGGACAAAGAACTTCAGAACTTTTTAAACGTTGTGAGGACTTCTTACACGTCAGAACTGCAGCAGTCTAATGATGCCGCATTCATCACTTGTGAATACCTGATTGCCTATGACGGCAGAATCATGCTTTCACACAATAATATTCTTCATTATCATTCTTCAAGACTTCCCGATAAAATTATCATCATTGCCAATGTTTCTCAGATTGTAAACAACCTGAATGATGCCATGGGAAAAATAAAAAGAAACGGAAATATCAAGAACCTTACTTCCATCAGTGGAAGCCAGTCAAAAATGGACAGTTCTTCCAATTCCAATACAAAACTGTTTTTATTGCTGCTTGAAGATTAAGCAACCACTTCTAAATTTTAAATTTTGGACAAAAATCTCATTCAAAGAACCTTATCAGGTATAGTCTATGTAGCCATCATTATTCTTTGTTCTACTCCGTTGGGAGCTCAGTTGCTTAACAGCATTGTTCCTGGTCTTGTAAAGCAACAGTATCTTTATTACGGATTAATGAGTCTGCTGCTGATTGTGGGTACCTGGGAATGTGTCAAAATCATGAAATTTGGAAACGGATATGAAAAGTGGGTGGTATATCCATTGGTCATTTTTATATTCTATATTTTTTCCAAAAGATATTTTAATCACGACTTCTTTTTTGATTTCAGACTCAGTGAAATACTGGCGCTGGCGTTGATTGGGATTGCTGTGGTTACTTTATTCAAATATCCTAACGAATTATACTTCGACAGCGGAAAACTTATTTTTACCGTTATTTACGTAGCGCTCCCATTCAGTTTTGCACTGGGACTGCCAAAGTTTTCCAGCTTTAATGATACTTTCTCACTGGAGGTTCTCTTCCTGTTTATCCTGATCTGGAGTAGTGATACTTTTGCTTATCTGGTAGGAAAGTTCTTTGGTAAGCATAAAATGGCACCTAAAATCTCACCTAAAAAAACATGGGAAGGATATGCAGGTGGCGTAGTGCTAACATTGGTTTTATCCTACTTTATTGAACATTATCAGCTTGAATTGAGAGGGAACTGGATGATCGTAGGATTTTTGATTGCTGCCTTTGCTCCGCTAGGGGATTTGGTAGAAAGTCAATTGAAAAGAAATTTCGGTGTGAAAGACAGTGGAAACATCATTCCGGGACACGGAGGAGTTTTAGATAGACTGGATAGTTTTATTATCTGCGTTCCTGTCGTATATTTGTACTTTATTTTAGAAAAATTTATTTAGTCTCATGAAATTACATAGAGAATCAAAAGGAACAATTACCGTTGCAACCCTGCTTTTTATCATTCTGGGTGTTTTAGCAATTTATTTCCTTAAAATGTGGTCCCTGCTGATCATTATGCCTTTGTTGGTTATTTACAGTTTAGTTTTCTGGTTTTTCAGAGTTCCGGATCGTAATATCCTTGAGCACAAAGAAAACGTGATAGCTCCGGTGGACGGAAAAGTGGTAATGATCAAAGAAGTGGATGAAGATGAATTTATAAAAGGAAAAGCCATCCAGGTTTCTATTTTTATGTCTCCACTGAATGTTCACATCTGTAGATATCCGGTTTCGGGTGAAGTGATTTACAAAAAATACCATCCAGGAAAATATCTGGTTGCATGGCATGAAAAGTCTTCTACAGAAAATGAGAGAACCACTTTAGCGGTACAAACTTTAACCAATCATAAAGTAGTTTTCAGACAGATTGCCGGATATGTGGCAAGAAGGATTGTTTTCTACTGTAATGAAGGTGATAAAGCAAAAGCCGGGCATGAGTTTGGATTTATTAAATTCGGGTCCAGAATGGATGTATTCCTGCCTTTGGACACTGAGATTATCTGTAAGATCGGAGATATTACAAAAGGAGGTTTGGATGTTATTGCCAAACTGAAAGAAAATTAAAAAATTTTATAGTTTTAAATAAAAAAGAGAGCCATAAAGGCTCTCTTTTTTATTTGGAGAATAAGAAGGATGTTCTGCTCATTTGAGTTTAACTACGCGTGAGTAATATTGCGTATCAGGGAAAGATGTATTTTTTATTTGTATTAATAATTTTGTTTGCTGAAAAAACACATGCTATTTATACTTTTAAATGAGATAAAACAAATCGATATTAATTTTTATAAAAATGCTTTTTTATTTGATGATTTAATGTCAGATTTTAGTAAATTGTAATTGAAAAACACGAATCATATCCTTTTATTACTAAAAATTACAGACCTATATTTTGTTTTGTGAGTTTTTATTTAAAAGCTATTAATATTGGAAAATTTATGCTATAAGTAGTACAAATGCCAACTTGAGCTTGTGAAAACATAAAAAACAACACGATGATTTATAAGTTTTTCTTTAAGATGATCAATGACGAAGCAGAGAAAATGGATGATGATTTTGACAGTAACTATCTCAATCTCATTAACCGTTATTTGCTTTTATTGTTTCTTATATTCCTGTTTTATTCCATTTTTATTATTGTTTTTTTTGGGGATATGTTGATCTCAACATTTCTTACAGTAATTACTTTTTTTTGGCTGTTATTAATGGCACTGAAAGGAAAGATGAATCGGTTCAGGAAGGTCTTGAAAAATTCTATTCTCTTTGTATTTGTCTTGCTGACTTTTATAGTAAGTTTTTTTAATATTTATACGTATAAAAATGCGGGAGTAGAGTATTTCTATTTCTGTCTTTTATTTGCAGTCCCGTTCTTTTTGAACTATAAAAAGGAGGCTTTTTCTATCTTTCTCATTACTTTTATGATCAGCATTAATTTTATTGTATGTCTGTATTTTGATTTTGATTTCCTGCCGAAGAGCAGATTTATAGAAGCAGGGGATTTTAAAACAATAAAGTTGCTGAATATTTTATTTTCCGTTACCTCTTTCCTAATGGATATTGTTTTTATTACTCAAAAAGACGCGCTGATTCATGGTTTAATTTCTGATAAAAAAGAGAAAGATTCTACCATTAAAGATCTGGTAAAAACCAATACGGAGCTGATGAAACACCAGATGCTTATCAACCATCTTTCAGAAGAAAATATTGAAGAGATTTTAAATCTGGCAGGTAATAATTCACCGATGTTTTTTGAAAAATTCCAAGTGTTTTTTCCTCATTTTATTCCGGGTATTTTAAAAATAAATCCTAATCTTATTCATTCAGAGCTGTACTTTTGTGCATTGATGAAGCTTGATTTTGATACCAAAAAAATTGCACAGTGCACCAATAACAGTATTCGGGCGGTAGAAAGTAAAAAATACAGAATCCGGAAAAAACTGAATATATCCTCTGAGATCAATATCAACAGCTTTCTGATTAAAATTTAAACAAAATTCCGATTTTTGTTACTTATACGTAGTGTTGAGTATCGTTTGATGGTATTTTTTGTTTTTCTTGTCAATATTTTTACTTAAAAATATTGTGATGAATATTAAGAACATTCATATTGGAAGCCTGTTAAGATCCAAAGTAGAGGAACATCAGATTTCAATAGAAAGAATCTCCCGATTTTTAGACAGGACAGAAGATGATGTAGAAATGATGTATCAGGCAAAAAGTATGGATACGGATATACTGATGAAATGGTGTAAGCTATTAAAGTTTGATTTTTTTAGATTTTATACCGGTCACCTTATTTTGTATGCTCCGCAGTCAAGAATTGATAATGAATTCAGAGAAAAGGGAAGTACCATAATTTTCAGGAAAAGTATTTATACCCAGGAGGTAAAGAATTTCATACTTGAAAAAATAGAAATGGGAGCAATGACAGCCAATGAAGTTGTTGAAAGATATAATATTCCCAAAACAACTTTATACAAATGGATGAAAAAATTATAATATGATACCTGACTATAAGCAGATCTATACTGATATTCTTAAGGAAAAATTTCCGGAAAAACTAATAGATATAAGCATCAAGAATAAGTTGGAAAGATTGCATTCAGCAATTGATGTTCTGAAGTTTAATCAATTGATTTTTGGTGAACCGGAATATGCAGTTGGGTTCAAGAGTCAAAGACTCCGTTCTTATGATGAAGAATCTATTTTGGAAATTCTCAGATATCAGAAAAAAAACGGACTTAGCAATTTTCAGCTTGGCTGTCATTTTAAAATAAGCAGAAATACAATTGCCAAATGGAAAACTGTTTTTAAAATATGAAATGACATTGTACTTCATTGGGTTTAATTAAATTATTTTTTTTGATAAATAAATAATAATGGTTTTTGTGTTTGATTGGTTGTAGTTTTTTGAATTTATTATTGAATTAAATGAAATAACTCAACTTTCTATCTGTATTTCCATGTAATCCTAATTTGCTGTGGTTTTGTGAGTTTTACTACGCGTGAGTAGTATTGCGTAGTGAGAATTAATTTGTAATTGTCTGAGGGTGATAATTTTGTGACGGTTAAATGACTTAGTCGAAAATTTTAATCATTAAACAATTATAACTTTAAAATGATGGAAACAAAATTTACAATTCCCCCAATCAAAGTCTTGCTGATAGCACTGCTCTTTGCCTTTGGAAAATTTTATTCACAAGCCAATAATGGTGCGGTAGGAATTAACACTACTACACCGAATGATAATTCTGTTTTGGATGTCATCTCAGGAAATAATAACAAAGGAGTGCTGATTCCAAGGCTTACAGAAGCACAGCGAAATGCTATTGTAATTAATCAGTCCAAAGATGACGGACTGACAATTTATAATACCACAGAAGATTGTTTTAATTACTGGAGTCTTGCAGATAACGAATGGAAAAGTGTCTGCGGACAAATGGGAAAAGCTGTTTTTACGGTAGATTGTTCCTCTACCAAGGCGATGGGGAGCTATGTAAAAGGAAAAGAGCTTACCAATTCAAATTATCTGAGCATTGCAGTCAATGTCACGAAAGTGGGTAACTACACTATTTCCGGAACTACTCCAAACGGGTATAACTTTTACGGAACAGGAGTATTTCTGAATACAGGAACACAAACGATACAGATTCCCGGGCAGGGAACTCCTCAGAATATCCAGACAGATGATGTATCACTTGAAGCCAATGGAACTGCTGTTACGTGTACTCCGGCGATCTCTATTACAGTATTAAGTCCTGCAGGAACATATACCATGAGTTGCGGAAGTGCAACGGTAAATGGCGTGTACAAAGTAGGCACAGCTCTTACAGCTTCCAATACGATTACATTGCCTGTAAATGTTTCAACATTGGGAAGCTACACCATTACATCCAATACGGTTGACGGGATATCTTTCAGTGGGTCAGGAACATTTACTGCTACAGGAAATCAAAATATAACATTAGGCGGAACAGGAACACCATCTTCTACATCAGTGAAAACAATTACTATTACTTCAGACAGTCAGGGAGGAGTATCTACAACCTGTTCAGTAAATGTAGTGGTTGTAATTCCGAAGAAGACAGTGCTTCATATCGGATTAGAAACAGCTTATGGCTATAGTGCTTACACCGGCCCTTCACGAAGTCTGATGGATGCCCCTACGAACTTTGGAACAACTGCTTCAAGTATTGTTAAATATGAAGGTTTTACCCATATATCTTTAGGAAACTCACCTTCATCTGCGGCTCTTCAGACAGCTCTTAATAACAAACCTGATATTGTTGTCATTGGGTACAACTATACCCCTAATGCTACCGATGCAGGTTATATTGCTTCTTATCTTAATAAAAAAGGAGTTGTAATTGCCATGACAGATGATACAGGCACAGCGCAGAATTTATTCAGAGGAATATTCTCTGATCCTACAATTTCAGCTTCTTATGGAGGTGGTGCAGGTTCTGTGTATGCTCTTACCAATTCTAATGATCCTATCCTTAACGGACCTTTTGGAGATGTAAGAGGTAAAAACTGGGGTGAAGATGCCTCTACAACCGTAAATATTTCCGGATTGACAAGTGGATTTGTTCCTTACAGCTATGCACAGCCTATCAACAGTACAACGGCGAGAACAGGAATTTCAGGATTAAGAAACACCAGTTTGAATTTTATCTGGTTTGGTGACGGTGGTTTTTTAAGTAATGAAAATGCGAATGGAAATCAATATGCAAGTAATACCATTGAACCTTTTGTAGCACCGAGTTCGGGAGGATATTTTCCGGTTCAAAAATCTTCTTATGGATATGCTGGAAACGGATATGCAACAGGATCAATGCAGGTTCAGAATTCGATTCTTTTTGCCAATATGATTGCCTGGGCTATCAAACAAGCAGAATTCAGCGGAATAAACACACAATGATAAAGTTTTTTAAAGAGGGCTCCGGTACGATGATTCGTGCCGGAGTTTTTTATTTTATATACTTTTTAATCTCTTCTGTAAGGCTTAATATGAATTCTACGGGAAGATCTTCTTTAGGATCAATTAAGAGGATTTTAAACTTCTTTCTGCCATCCATAATCAGCTCCGGGTAATCCAGTTTATCACCATGGTAAAAGCTGATATAATGTTTCCTGTATTTTTTGCTGTAATAGAAATAACACAGCATTTTCTTTTTGTACTTGATAAACGGAAGCCCGAAACTGAATGTTTCTGTAATATGTTCCGGATCTGAAGCTAAAATAGCATTGCGTAAAAATAAAAGAGTACTTCTTTCAGGCTCTTCAATTCTGTAGAAATACTCTTGTATGGGGTTCATTTTATGATATTAAAATGTTAGTCAAAGTTTTGAAGTTCAACAAGCTTGTTATACATTCCTTTTTTAGCAATCAGGTCATGATGTGTTCCTTGTTCTACAATATCACCTTTTTCCATCACTACAATCCAGTCTGCTTTCTGAATGGTTGAAAGACGGTGGGCGATTACCAGAGAAGTTCTGTTTTCCATCATTTTCTCCAGTGCATCCTGTACAAATCTTTCAGATTCTGTATCCAGAGCAGAAGTTGCTTCATCCAGAATCATAATTGGAGGGTTTTTCAGTACTGCCCTTGCAATGGAAACTCTTTGCTTTTGGCCTCCGGAAAGCTTACCGCCATCATCTCCGATATTGGAATCATATCCTTCAGGAAGTCTTGTGATAAATGCATCTGCATTAGCAATTTTTGCGGCAGCAATCACTTCTTCTCTTGTAGCATCAGGTTTACCCATCAGGATATTATTGTAAACGGAATCGTTGAATAATACAGATTCCTGTGTTACCATACCCAAAAGCTTACGGTATTCATTTAATTTTAAATGTTTAATATTGGTGCCGTCAATCATGATTTCTCCTTCAGAAACGTCATAGAATCTGGCTAAAAGATTGGCAATCGTTGTTTTACCACTTCCACTTTGCCCAACAAGAGCAACTGTTTTTCCTTTTGGAATAGAAAGTGAGAAGTTTTTAAGAATCGTATGATCTTTATCGTAGTAAAAGCCAATATTATTAAACTCGATTGAATTATTTAATGTTGAGATAGAAACAGGATTTGCTATTTCATCAATTTTTACATCAGCATCCAGAATGGCTAACACTCTTTCAAGAGAAGCTTCTCCCTTCTGTACATTGGAAATAGACTGAGACAAACTTTTCACAGGAGGTAAAATCTGGAAGAAAATTCCAAGGAAAACCAAGAAATCCGCTGGTGAAATACTTTGTTCTACAATGATTTGTTTTCCACCATACCAGGCAATGATTAAGAACGTAACTGAACCCAAAAATTCGCTCATTGGAGATGCCAGTTCCTTTTTTCTTCCTAATCTTATGGAACTGTTGATCCATTTCTGCATTGACTGCATAAAACGGTTATCCATTATTTTCTCTGCACTGAAAATCTTAATCACCTTTGTAGACTTCAATGTTTCATCTACAATGGAGAAAATAGTTCCCATCTCATTCTGAGCTTCGTGAGAGTCTTTTTTCAGGCTTTTTCCTATTAAAGCAATCATTGTTCCCATTACCGGCAATACCAGAAGTGAGAAAAGAGTCATCTCTGTACTTAAAAAGAAAAGAGTCACCAATGTGCTTATCAGCATAAAAGGTGCATTAATCAATTCCACTAAACTTCCCAGAATATTACCTTCTACTTCACCCACGTCATTGGACATACGGGACATCAAATCTCCCTTTCTGCTTTCTGTAAAAAAGGAAACAGGTAAAGCAAGAATCTTTCTGTACATTGCTCCACGAAGGTCTTTAGTAACACCTACACGATAATTGATCAATAAAAACGAACCTAAATATCTGAAAAGGTTTCTCAGTAAAAACATAAAAGCCGTTATCACGCAAAGCCACGCCAAAACGTTAAGGGCTCCATGCTCAGTTACTAAACTCTGAACATAATAATTGGCATATTCTTTTGCATAAGAGAAAAAATCTAAAATCTCACCCGAATAAACAGGTGGTTTGCTGTATTTTTTGGCCTCAATGGTTCCGAAAAGCATTCCCAAAACCGGCAGAATAGTTCCTAAGGAAGCAATCTGAAATACAGAATACATAAGGTTGAAAAACAAACTTCCGTAGATGTATTTTTGGTGAGGTCTTGCGAACTTCAGTATTTTAATATATTGGTTCATTCAATGAAAAAATTGGATAGCAAAATTACGTAAAATTAAAAGATAAGACGTTCTTAATCCTGTTTTACTTTAATGGATAAGTTTCAAAAAAGTTCTTTTTGTTACAACTTAGGGGTATTTTGAATTATTTTTAAAATAAATAAGCAGGGTAGTACTTAAAATGATGAGATAAAAGACTTTGTTTGTTTAATGAGAAAAACCGCTGAAACAGCGGTTCTTTATATGTTGGTTTAATTAAAATTTTACCTGATCATTGTACTTTGGAGTAAAATTTTTAGGATTCAGTTTATCCAGCGTTTTTCCAAAGTTATTGATGATGTGTGTCATATTATCGAAATCTACAACATGGATATCATCATTTTCCTGGTGATAATGAGACGCTTTCGTCATATCAACGGTAGAGAATGAATGGGCAATGATTTTCTTTTTTACAAAGCTGACATTGTCTGAACGGTAGAAAAGCTGCTGTTTCGCATAGGGATCTGCATTGATTTTTAATCGGTTTACTGCATTTTGATTGAAAAGTTCATCAAGATCTGAGAATCCGTCTCCGGTCATATATAATGCATTTTTTCCCCATTGTGATTCTGTAGCTACCATTTCAAAATTGAAAAGAGCGGTCATCTTATTATAGATAGGATCCAGGTTTTTATCTGTTGAAATTGCTCTTGAACCCAGCATTCCCTTTTCTTCTCCATTGAAAGCCATAAAAACCATTGAGAACTCAGGCTTTTTATTTTTAAAATAGTCGGCAATACCTACCAGAGTCGTTATTCCGCTGGCATCATCATCCGCTCCGTTATAAATATTGTCACCGCTTTTATCACTGGTTCCGATATGATCAAAATGCCCTGAAAATCCAAGATATTGATCTGTTTTTCCTTTTTTTACACCACAGACATTATATACTGTTTTCCCATTATAATCAAATGGTACCAGATAAGATTTTCCGGTGCAGTATTCCAGATTATTTTCTTTGAAAAGTTTAGCAATATAGTTGGCTGCATTTTCATTTTCCTGAGTTCCGATTTCACGGCCCTTCATTTCGTCTGATGCGAGAGTGGAAAGAACAGTTTTTACTCTTTCATTGGAAACTTCCTGTGCAAAGGTAAATATGGAGAATAGTGATAAAGTAAGATAGGTGAGCTTTTTCATTGTCTTTTATTAAAAGTTATATGATCTGTCGCGTTTTTGATTAAAAAGTTGCAATGAATTTACATAAATTAATTTATCTGACAGAGAAGGCTTTATAAATTAAGGATAGACAAATAAAAAACAGCTCCTTAAAAGAAGCTGTTCTCACTCAAAAAATCGTTGTAAGGTTATCGAAGTCTGTCTACAGATTTTACGAGCCTCTCATCTTTACGGATATACATGTTTGCAATAAGCAGACAGATTACCGCAATTAATGGGAAAATCGGCTCAATACCCTTCTCAGGAAAATGAATTCCTCCGGATAAGTTTAGTAACCAGTACGCCAATACACCAATCAACAAAACGTTTATAATGATGCTGATGGTATTCAGCAAAATTTGTCTTTTTCTGTTTTTGAAACTAAAAATACTTAATGCTCCAATGATAACAAGCACTATACTGCCTATATTAAGTAGAGGAATACTGTCAGATATGACAACATCCTGTCCCGTTATGAAAAGGAAAACTGCGGCTAAAACTGCCAATAACGTCCATATAGTTTGTATTCTCTGTAGCATTGAATATTAAATTCTTGGCAAAAATAACATAAATTTTGCACAATTCAAAAATAAGTGTAGATTTGCATTATACAATGTACTTGAAAACAATAGTCACCGGACTTACTTTTCTTACTCACAATTAATTACATTTTTACATAAATATGTTTAACATAGAAACGTTAAGGTCAAAATCCGTAACGGAACTGACTAAAATCTTAAAAGATTTGGGCGTTAAAGTTGCAAGAACAAGCAATGACAATGACAAGATCTTTGCTATTCTTGACTTTCAGGCTTCTAACCCTAAAGTTGCAAAAGATTATTTCAACGCCACAGAACCCGCCAGTATAAATACTGAAGAGGCCCCAGCAGAGAAAACTGCTAAAGCCCCGGTAAGAAAAGCTGCTCCGAAAAAACCAGCAGCAAAACCAAAAACAAATGCGAAAGCTCCGGAAGAACCTAAAGCAGAGGAAAAAGTAGAAGAAAAGGTGCCGGCTCCTGAAGAAATAAAACAGGAAGAACCTAAAGCGGAAGCAGCAGCCATTACAGAAGATGTATCAGCCGCAGCTCAAGCTAAAAAGAAAAGAAAAAGAGTTACTACCAATACAGGTAACACAGAAGTATCTCAGGAAGCTGCAGCAGCTCCAAAAAACACAGAATCTCAAGAGCCTGCTCAGGCTGAAGAAAAGCCGAACAATCCCCCTCAACAACAGGCTAACAGACCTCAAAAAGGACACAATCATCCACAGAACAGTGGAAACCAACATAAAAACCAAAACCCGAACCAGAACCAGAATCAAAACCAGCATCAGCAGCATCAAAACCAAAATCAGAACAGACATTCTGAAAAGGCAGAGGAGCAGCATGACCATAAAAAAGAATTTAATTTCGATGGATTGGTGAGTATTGAAGGGGTTTTGGAAATTTTACCAGATAACTACGGATTTTTACGTTCTTCAGATTTCAGTTATATCTCTTCTCCTGATGATGTGTATGTATCTACAGCACAGATTAGAAATTATGGTTTAAAAACCGGAGATACCGTAAAAGGGATTGTAAGACTGCCGAAAGAAGGAGAAAAATATTTTTCACTACTAAAACCTACAGAAGTTAACGGACGTGACCTTGCGTTCATTAAAGACCGTGTAGCTTTTGAATATCTTACACCGCTTTTCCCTGAAGAGAAATTCAATCTTGCAGGAAGCGAATCTACAATTTCTACAAGAATTGTTGATTTATTCGCACCTATCGGAAAAGGACAGAGAGCAATGATTGTGGCACAGCCTAAAACAGGTAAAACCATGTTGCTTAAAGATATCGCCAATTCTATTGCAGCTAACCACCCGGAAGTATATATGATGGTTCTTCTTATTGATGAACGTCCAGAAGAGGTTACTGATATGGAAAGAAGTGTAAATGCAGAAGTGATTGCTTCTACATTTGATGAGGCCGCTGAAAAACATGTGAAAGTAGCTAACCTTGTTCTGGCGAAAGCACAGAGAATGGTTGAGTGCGGACACGATGTTGTTATCTTACTGGATTCAATCACGAGATTGGCAAGAGCTTACAACACTGTTACGCCTGCATCAGGTAAGGTTCTTTCCGGTGGGGTAGATGCCAATGCTCTTCACAAGCCGAAAAGATTCTTTGGAGCTGCAAGAAAGATCGAAGGAGGAGGATCTCTGACGATTATTGCAACTGCATTGATTGATACAGGTTCTAAAATGGATGAAGTGATCTTTGAAGAATTTAAAGGTACAGGTAACATGGAGCTTCAGTTAGACAGAAAAATTGCTAACAGAAGAATTTATCCTGCTATCGACTTAATTTCTTCAAGCACCCGTAGAGATGATCTTCTTCTGGATGAAGTAACTTCTCAGAGAATGTGGATCTTTAGAAAATACCTTTCTGAAATGAATCCTGTGGAAGCAATGGAATTTGTAAATAAAAACATCAAAGGAACTCTTAATAATGAAGAATTCCTGATGTCTATGAATAAATAAATTTAATTATTGTTAAATAGAAAGCACGGGCCATTCGGTTCGTGCTTTTTGTTGTCATGTGGATAAATATTTAAAAACGTAATTCATTCTAAATCAATGTGTCAATGTTAAAGATTTATTAAAGTAATCTTCAATCCTTGATAATCCCTTAAATATTGGCTAATTTTGAGGTATAACATTAAAAATAAAGATTATGTCATTTGAATTACCAAAACTTGGATATGCATATGATGCATTAGAGCCTACTATTGATGCAAGAACTATGGAAATCCACCATACAAAACACCACCAGGCATATATTGACAATTTAAATAAAGCAATTGAAGGAACTGAACTAGCAGGAAAAACTATTGAAGAAATCTGCCAGACAGGAACTGATAAGCCAGCAGTAAGAAACAATGGAGGAGGACACTTCAACCACTCTTTATTCTGGGAAATTTTAACTCCGGGAGGAAGCAATGAACCTGTAGGAAATGTAAAAGCTGCTATCGAAAATTACGGAGGTCTTGAGAAATTCAAAACTGACTTCTCTGATGCTGCTAAAACTAGATTCGGTTCAGGATGGGCTTGGTTAGTAAAAAATGCTGACGGTTCTGTATCTGTTTCTTCTACACCAAACCAGGATAACCCATTAATGCCTGTAGCAGACGTTAAAGGAACACCGGTTTTAGGATTAGATGTTTGGGAGCATGCTTATTATTTAAACTACCAAAACAGAAGACCTGATTATGTTTCTGCTTTCTTTGCAGTCGTAAACTGGGATAAAGTAGAAGAATTATTCAATAAATAATTTTCAGCTATTATAAAAATAAGAAGGTTCAGAAGTACTCTGAACCTTTTTTATTGGGTGTGATTGTAAAACTACCTTATGGCATCGCTTCCGGATAACCCATTCATTTTTAATTTGTACTTCCAGTTGACATAGGCGAAAACCTGGTATAATTTATATTCAAATTTGATCCCGTAATTTTCCTGAGGATCATAATCTATCCCGGATTCTATTATATTTCTGTATCTGCCGGAATTGTAATAGCTATTCCACTCATTGACCAAGAATGTATTTTTTGTTTTCAGATAGAATTCTGAATACTGGCTGATAGGTTTGGCAACAGCGCTCAAAAAATAATCGAATTGTGTATCAATGACTGTAAGTTCCCATTCTCCGTCTTCATTTTTATAAGGCTTCATTTCATGCTGCTCTTTGTCTTTTTTTGTTTTTTCCTGAGAAAAACAGCTGAAAGGAACTAATGCAATCATTACTAATAAAATAATATTTTTCATGATGTAGGTATTTACATAAAAAAAGCACTCCAATAAGAGTGCCTAACTTTTTTATGGTTCTTTCTGAAGAACTACAAATGCCGGGAAGTGGTCACTGTAGCCTCCTGTAAACTGGTCTCCATTCCAGGATCTGAAAGGATAACCTTTATAATTTCCTTCTTTATTGACTAAATAAGCCGGGGCAAAAATTTCTGTTTTGTACACAGAATATTCTTTAGTTACCTGATCTGAAATGACGTTTTTAGAAACAATAATCTGGTCAAACAGGTTGGGTGCATCCTGATAAGCAAGAGATGCCACACCTTTCTTATATAAAGGATACATCAAGTTCAGGTAGGGTGTTTCATCGCTTAAATCTTTAGGCGCAGCCTGAGCTTTCAGGTGGTTTTTTAAACTTGGACTTACAGGATCGTCATTAAAGTCACCCATTGCAAAAAGCTTCGTCGTTGGGTCTGCAGCTCTTACACTGTCCATCTGTTGTTTCAATAAAGCTGCTGCGGCATTTCTCTTAGGTAAAGAAATTGCTTCACCTCCTCTTCTGGAAGGCCAGTGGTTCATAAAGAATGCCACTTTTTCATTATCTAGAAATCCTGTTACAACAAGGATATCTCTTGTATATTCTCTTCTGCCATTGTCACCATAAATTTTCAGTTCTTTTTTTAATGAATTGGTAGGAGTGAATCTTCTTTTCTGATAGATCAGTGCGACGTCAATTCCTCTGTAGTCATAAGAATTGTAATGAATGATTCCGTAATCATATTTCTTTAAAGCAGGTTCGTTGATCAGATCCTGAATAACCTGTCTGTTTTCAACCTCAATTAAACCAACTACTGCAGGAGCTGTTTTGGTATACTGTGCTCCCATTTCAGAAATTACTTTGGCTTCGTTGGCCAATTTTGCTTTATAAATTTTAGTTCCGTAGTTTTTTGCACTTTTCGGGGTAAACTCTTCGGAACCACTTTGTTCTCTTACTGCTTTTTTACCAATTAAAGCACCGTCACTCCATGGTCCGTCATATTTTTCAGCTTCCAGAAGTTTAATAGAATCTATAGGGATACTTCTGTGAAAAGCAGGATTTTTAATGTCTTTGGTTCCATCAATATAATCCGCTGAACGAATAGTGTCCCAAAGGTTTTCTACGTTTAAAAAACCTACAGTAGCTACTTTTCTCAGTTTTCCTTGTTGTTGTGAGAATGCCATGATCGAAATAATGATGGCAAACAGACTCGAAAATCTCTTCATCCTCTTTGAGTTATTATTAATACTATTTAATTTACAAATTTACTTTTTTTAATTCACTACGTTTTAAATATTTGTAAATTTAAGAGCAATTGCCTTAGCGTCACTTATATAATGATTCTTAAAAGCTTGCAGCCTTAAGGAAAAATATTGTTAAAAAAGTTGTGAATTACAAAATTTGATTAAATTTGTGCCCCCAACTTTTAAACTGTTGAAAATTAACAAGAAAAGTATTAAAAAAATAAATATAATCATGATTAAAAAATTATCATTGATCTCTTTATTTACTTTGCTGCCTGCGTCATATTACTATGCGCAGACAACTGTGTTTGCGTATCTTAAGGATGCGGAAGGAAAACCTGTTGAGCAAGCAAGTGTAGATTTAAAAGGAGCAGGAAATGATGCAAAGGCAGACAAAATCGGATATTTCCAATTTACGGATTTGATGCCAGGACATTATCAGATTATGGTTACAAAACCAAATTTTGAAACTAAAATTTTTGAATTTGACGTAACTACTAATGAGAAGAGAAAGGATCTTGGAGTAATTACTCTTTATTCTGCATTGAATGGTGCAGATCAGGGTCTTGCTATTGTAGAGGATTCGGGAGAAAGTGACAGCGGTGGTGCACAGCAAACGGCAACTGTAGGATTACTACAGTCTTCTCAGGATGTATTCAACAGAATTGCAAGTTTCGATTTAGGACCATACTGGTTCCGCCCAAGAGGAATTGATAGCAGAACAGGTGAGAATATGATCAACGGGATTTCTATGGCTGCTGCAGATAATGGAGACGTAGACTTCAGTACCTGGGGAGGATTGAACGAAATTACCCGTTACCCGGAAATTTCAGCTAATCATGCACCTTCCGAATATGCTTTCGGAGGAACTACCGGAGTATTTTATAAGAATACTAAAGCCAGCGAGTACAGAAAAGGAAGTCAGCTGACGTATTCTCTGACCAACAGAAACTATACCAATAGATTGTCTTACAGATTCTCTTCCGGAATGAATAAGAACGGATGGGCATTTACAGGAATGATTGCGAGAAGATGGGCACAGGAAGGGATTCAGGATGGTACAGCTTATGATGCATACAGTGGATATATTGGTATTGAGAAGAAATTCAGTGACAGTCATACGATGACTTTAAATGCTATTGGGTCTAAATACTCAAGAAGTTCTTCAAGTCCAAGTACTCAGGAAGTATATGATTTCAGGGGAGTTCACTACAACTCTTACTGGGGATGGCAAAACGGAGATAAAAGAAATGAGAGAGTAAAAAGAGGTTTCCAACCAATGATTCAATTGCAGGACTTCTGGAAAATCAATAAAAATTCTCAGTTATGGACATCTGTTTCTTACCAGTTTGGTAAAGAGTACAGTTCAAGATTAGATTGGTACAGAGCCAATAACCCATCACCAACTTACTACCGTAATTTACCAAGCTATTGGTTAAATTATACAAACCCGGCTCCGGAGCAGGCGGCCAACATCGGAATTACAAGAGACTGGTGGATGAATGATGATCAGTCACATACACAGATCAACTGGGATAATCTTTATAATGCCAACAGAAATGTAGCGTATAATGCTATGTTTGGTGGTAGAAGAGCCGCTTATTATCTTGTGGATGATGTAAAAGATGATAAAGTATGGAATCTGGCGACACATTATACTTATAACTTTAGTGACACATCCCGTTTCATTTTAAACTTATCTTACCAAAACTACAGATCCGAACAGTACAGAGAAGTAAACGATCTTTTGGGTGCTGATTTTGCCCTGAATATGGACCCGTTTGCATCTAATACAACGGCAGGAAGCGTTTGGGGTAAATTTAATACAAGAGAAAATGATACTGATGTTGCCAAAAGAGAAGGTGATAAAATAGGATATAGCTATATTTTCAGGAGACAGGAATTTAAAGTAAATCCTGCTTTCAAATTCTCAACAGGGAAATTTGATGTTTTTATTTCCGGATTATTCGGTTATACAACGAACAGCAGGGAAGGATTATTTCAACATTATCTGTATGAGTCTTCTTACGGAAAAGGAGCAGACCAAAACTTCTGGAATGCAGGGGTTAAAGGTCAGGTTACCTATAAAATCAATGGTAGAAACTTCCTGGTTTATAACGGAGCTTACTTTTCACAATCTCCTTTCTTAAATGATATTTATTTTAATACCAGAGTAAGTGGTGTTACAACTCCGGGAATCAAAAACGTTGTTGTAGATGCAAACGATTTGAGTTATGTGATTTCTACTCCGGTAGTTAAACTTAGATTGACGGGTTACCTTGTTAATACTCAGAATGAAACAAGTGTACAAAGATACTTCGCACAGGGAGTTAAGCTGACTACTCTGACTGAAAGCGGGGATCAGACTCCTGTTCAGGATGGTGCTTTCATTACACAGGTATTGGCAGGCGCTAATAAGAGAAACATGGGGATCGAACTTGGTGCGCAGGTGAAACTTACTCCTACTTTGACAGCAAGTGGATTATTAAGTGTAGGACAATATACATATACAAACAATCCTACTGTTTATTTTGCATCTGATGCTGTAGGAACATTCAGAGAGCTTGACGGAAACGGAAATATTATATCAAGATCTTATACTAACATGGGAGAGGCTACCCTAAAAAACTACAGACAAGGTGGAACTCCTCAGGAGGCATATACTTTAGGCCTTCGTTACAGCAGTCCAAAATACTGGTGGGTAGGAGCTACATGGAACTATTTCGGACATTCTTTCCTTGATCCTTCTCCGGTAACAAGAACAGAAAGATTCTATACGAACCCCAATACACCGGGTGTACCTTCTGATAACGTAACCGAGGAAGAACTTGCAAGAATTCTGACTCCTACGAAATTGCCTTCAGCATTCTTCTTCAATGTGAATGCAGGTAAATCATGGATGATTGGTAAGTATTATATATTAGTCTCCGGATCCGTAAATAATATCCTTAATAACAGAAACTTTATTACAGGTGGCTTTGAGCAGACGAGAAATGTTAACTATACTGACTATGCTAAGGATTATGACAGCGGAAACATGGTATTCGCTCCTAAATATTGGTATAACCAAGGTAGATCTTATTTTGTTAACCTTCAATTCAGATTCTAAAAAAATTAAAATTAAAAATCGAAAACAATGAAAAATATATATTTTAAAGCAGCGATCTTTAGTGCCATTTCAATGCTGGCAATCTCGTCTTGTGTAAAAACTGATGATTATGATGTGCCGGAAATCAAATGTACCAACAAATTTGCAGCAGCTAATCACCAGTTATCTGAAATTATAACCGTTGCAAAAGCAAAACCCGTTGAAGCTGATATTATTAAAGAAGATTTCATCGTAGAAGCTTATGTTTCTTCAAGTGATGAATCTTCAAACCTTTACAAAATGATGTTCCTTCAGGATAAGCCTGAAAACCCAACACAAGGTATTGAGATTGATATTGATGGAGGAAACCAATATCTTGATTACCCGGTAGGAGCTTTAGTAAGAATCAATCTGAAAGGATTGATCGTTCAGGGAGTTAATGGAAATATTAAAGTAGGATCTTATGATCCGAACTATCCTATCGGTAGAATCAACCCAAATAAAGTTTCAAATTACATGGCAAGAGTTTGTGACGGACAGAAGCCTGTAGTAGCCGCAATGAAGCCATTAGAGTTCAACTTTATCTCTGATGCTCTGAAAAACGGTGCGCACATTAACCAGCTTGTGAAAATTAAAAATGTTCAGTTTGAAGAACCTGAATTGACAAAGAACTTTGCTGACGAATCAGCAACAGGGGATCGTTATATTACAGATAAAAAAGCAGGCAGATTAGATCTTCGTTTCAGTAACTTTTCAACTTTTGGAAAATCTCCAATTTCTCCTAAATATGAAAAAAGTGGTGATATCGTTCTTGTTTTAAGCCGTTTTACAAGCTCAAATAACGCTACGGTTTTCACAGATCAGGCTTATATAAGAGATCTTAATGATATTAACTTCCCTAACGCCAGATTCACCCCAGGTGAGCCAGAACTTCCATCTGCTAATGCCGTAAATCTTTTCCCGAGCTCTGATTTTGAAAACTGGCCATCTTTCCTATCAAGTTTAAATAGCTTCGGGCTTATGCCTTATGCATCTCAGGGTATTGGTTTGGGATATAACGGTACAAATTCCCTTCAGATTAAAGGTACACCTGCCAATAACGACTATGTATTTACAGCCAATGCTGCGTCAGGAGTGCCAGCGGTTCCGAAGAGAATTACAATGTATATCAAAGGGACTGTATCAGGAAAATCACTTTCTTTCAATGTATATAGAGCAACGCCACTGGCTCCTAATACATCTGCTTTCTATACCTTCAATTTAGGAACATTCTCTACAGGGGCTACTTTAAGCCCGGAAAGTGCTAATTCATATACAGGATCTATCAATACGAACGGACAATGGAGACTGATTGAGCTTACCCTTACAGGTCTTACCGATCTTAATACTACCGCTGGAAAACCAATGTTTGCCCTAAAAACAGGAAAAGACGGAATATATGATCTTCAGATTGATAATATCAAAATTGAGTAATACATTAGGATAGAATATAGTTCTAATATACTTTATAAAACTCGGGCAGCTCGTAAGAGCTGCCCGAGTTTATTTTAATACTTTTTTGATTTCAAAAATCAAAGAATTTTATATTTTTAAAAACAGTTTTAAACCAAGAAGCTATATTTTACATGGAATATTTCATTTATGCATTGAATCATACCTATACCGATGAGTCTCATACGGATACCAAGTTTTTGGGCTTTTCAAATAGCCTTGAGGATTTGGAAGAGCTAAAAGCAAAAGCTATTCTTATGCCTGGATTCAGGGATTATCCGGATTGTTTTGTTACAGATTGTTATATACTTGATAAGATACATTGGAATGATGGGTTTAAAAAGGTAATTGGTGAAATAGGACGTGATTATATTGAAAAAGGTGATGAGATAGATGAAAATCATATTTCAATCAAAGAATTAGGTTTAAGTACTGTCTTTAGTGTCAGTCATTATTATACAATACACACCTTTCTGGATGACGAAAGATATATCGGAGTATTTTCATCTTTAGAAAAAGCAGAAAAAGCTATTGAAGAACTCAAAAATAAACCTGGCTTTAAAGATCACCATGATGATTTTGATATCAGTGAATTGGATCTTGCAGTACTTTTATGGAGCAGTGGATTTGGGAGCATTTAAAAAAGAAAAACCACCGCATCAGCAGTGGTTTCATTTATTTTCGTTTACTTAACCGTAATTGTTGGATCCCAGTAAAAGTAACCGTACAGAATCTGTTTGTTACTGTCATTCGGATCTAAAATATAAAGACCAAACTGTACATAGAAGTTCTCTTTTCCAGTAGATCTTACTTTTGAGTCAATACTGGCAAAGCTGATATCTGCAGAAGTGGCAGGGAGGCCGTTTAAAGAATTTACATCTGGTACAGCAGCTTGCTTTCTTCTCACAGAATTGTATACGAAATTATTAAAAACCTGATCTCCTGACCAGTATTTAATATTATAAATAATAACTGCGTCATCCGAATTCTGATAGATTGAAGTTCCTCTGAATGAAACTGTATCTCCGGCTCTTGCGCTGAAGTTCAGGTCAGCAGAACCTTGTCCTGAAATAGCGTTGGCATTGGAAACAATCATATGCTGACTGTTATGGTCAATCCCTACAGGTTTATTTGGATCCGTACTGGGGTTTTTATAATTTGCTCGTACATAATCCGTGTCAATTACGATCAGGACATCTATTGCCTGACTCGATGATTTAAGTGTTACGTCGTCCATGATATTTGGTTTTAGTTTGGTGGTTTCTTACTCATTTGGCTTTTCAGATTCTGCCCCGTTATTTAAGTGATTCCGGCTTCACGTTGTGGTTGTAATTACAATACAAATGTACATTGCTGTATTTTAATATGTTATGGTGTAAATGCTGAAATTAATGATTAAGTATTTGTACGTAATTAGTCTCTTTAATGTGATTTGTTTTTGGGTATGAACAAAAAAATACCCTAAAAAGTTTTACTTTCCAGGGTACTCATTTTATAATGGTTAAATCTAATTCACGTTAAAAAGAAACCTCATTCACTTCTTTTCCTCTTTGAAAGTTCATTGTTTTCTGGCTGCCTTTATAGGCAATATTCACCAGATTGATCTGCTTAGGAAAAGCGCTTAAAAGAATCGTATTTTTAATCTTTAAGGTGTTAATATCTGAAACGCCTCCGGTTTCAAAATACACCCATACAGTTTCTCCACTGACCTGACTTCCTGTAAAGGTTATCGTTTTAGGAGCACCATTAACAAACACATCAAAATTATTGTTTACATATTTTTTTACCTCCGCTTCAAATCCAGCCGTGTTGGGGTTGATCTTGATCGCATCAGAGATGTGGCTTGTATTCATTTTTGTGGTAAACTTCAATGTCTTGCTTCCATCAACATAATCCACTTTGGTCATTGAAGAGAAAAAGTCTACATACATAAAACTCATTAACACAAAAAATGTTAAAATACCTGATATATATAAAAGTTTTTTCATCTTAATTAATAGATTTACAATCATTCTTGTTAGTTATAAGTCACAAATAATATGCCAATTAAAAATTTACATTCACAGAATATTTATCATAAAAGGCTTTAATATGTGCTACGGCCTCGTCAGCGGTATCTACCACACGATAAAGATCCAAATCATCTTCAGCAATCATACCTTCTTTTAATAAGGTTGCCTTGAACCAATCTAGTAATCCTCCCCAGAATTCGCTTCCTACCAGAACAATTGGAAATTTTCCTATTTTGTTGGTTTGAATAAGGGTCATTGCTTCAGTAAGTTCATCCAATGTCCCGAAACCGCCGGGCATTACTACAAACCCCTGAGAATATTTTACAAACATTACTTTTCTCACGAAAAAGTAATCAAAATTCATGGAATAGGATTTATTGATGTAAGGATTAAAGTGCTGCTCAAAAGGAAGATCAATATTCAATCCGATTGATTTTCCTTTAGCGTTGAAAGCTCCTTTGTTTCCTGCCTCCATAACCCCCGGGCCGCCTCCGGTGATAATTCCGAAGCCTAATTTGGTGATCTTTTCAGCAATATCTACAGCCATTTCATAGTATTTGTTCTCCGGCTTTAGTCGGGCAGAACCAAATATAGAAACACATGGTCCAATCCTGGCCAGTTTTTCATAGCCATCTACAAATTCAGCCATGACCTTAAAGACCATCCAGCTGTCTTTGGCGATTGTCTCGTCCCAGGTTTTTTGTCTGAAACTGTTATGCAGTTTTGTTTCGTTAATATCAAGTTCCGGATTTACTAAACTCTCATCCCTAATTCCATCAATTTCCATTGCAAATTTATTTAAAGTGTTTTTCGGCTTCTGTTACAGATGACGGTCTTCCGACGTCAATAAGAATACTGTCATGTACAAAACCGTGTATATGCTCGGTCTGCATGAGGTCCAGATATTCTTCCATAACAGAAAATTTGCCTGTTCTTTTTATTTTTTCGAAGATCTTGGGATTGATACAATGAATTCCGCTGAAAGCAAGAGCTTTAAAGCCTTTGTTGAATTCTGCCAGCCTTTGTTCACCAGTCTGTACATTGAGCCAGCCTCTCAAAACCATATCATCATTGAAAAGGAGTTTTCTCGAGCTTTCTCTGTCCGAAACCGCTAAAGTAGCAAAATCTTTTATCTTTTTGTGGTATTCTACCAACGCATTGATATTTAAGTCGGTGAGGATATCAGCGTTCATGATTAAAAAATCTTCTCCGTGATCAAGGAATTTTCTCGCAAAAATCAAGCCACCTCCTGTTTCAAGAAGTTCGTTGGTTTCATCAGAGATTTCAATCTTACATCCGAAATTATTGTTTTTATTTAAAAAATCAACAATCTGTTCTCCAAAATGATGGATGTTGATTACAAAATCCTTTATTCCGAAACTTTTCAGGTAAGTGATATTTCTTTCAAGAAGAGGGATTTCGTTTACTTTTGCCAACGCTTTTGGATGGTGATCGGTAAACGGTTTCAATCTGGTGCCTTTTCCTGCTGCGAAAATTAGAGCTTTCATTTTTTTATAATTGATAAATGATAGTTGATGAATGATAAAACTTTTATAATTAATAAATGATTATTAAAATAACATTGGAAAATAATCATTTATCAATCATCGTTTATCTTTTATGAATTCAGTTGCGGTTGTTCGTCGTGATGAAGAGTGATCTCGGTTCCTTCAGGATATTTTTCTCGGATAAATTCAGCGATTTTTATAGCAGAATATACCGATCTGTGTTGTCCACCTGTACATCCGAAGTTGATCTGAAGATGCTCAAATCCTCTTTCAAGGTAATTGTCAATATTGATAGAAACTAGAGATTTTGCCAATTCTAAAAACTTTGGCATTTCTGTTTTTGTTTCCAGATATTCCTGAACTCCGATGTCATTTCCGGTTTGAATTTTATATTCTTCAATTCTTCCGGGATTTAAAATTCCACGGCAGTCAAAAGCGAAACCTCCGCCGTTTCCTGAATTGTCTTTAGGAATTCCTCCTTTCTTGTATGAAAAACTGTGTATCTCGATGTGTAGCATATTCTTTCTTTTAAATTTTTAAACCATTAAGGTTTATTTAGTGATATTAGGGTCTTTTTATTTTGCTCAATTATCATCTGAGTGAAGTTAAAGACTTAAGGATTCAATATTTCTTTAATTTTTTCTTGGGCTTTATCTGATTCTAATTGCTGAATTACTTTTTTCAGTTCCGGATAATCATTCATTGGCTCCCATGCAGAAGCAAATTGTGTAATATTCTGAATTCCTTTTTCCAAACTGGCTATAAAGTGCTGCTTTCTCTGAATTAATCCCCGGAATCCGTAAGCTCCCAAAACCTGTAAAAATCTCATCATCTGAATAGGCATCACCGCATTTTTTAGTTGAATCTTTGTTTCAGGATTTTCAAACTGTTGAATATAAAATTCAAGCATTTCCTGTTTAAAATCATCGGTGAAGTTTGCTTTTGCCTGAAAAAGAAAAGAGATGACATCATACATTAACGGGCCTTTCATTGCAGACTGGTAGTCGATGAAAGAAACTTCATTCTTTTCATTCACCATGATATTTCTTGCCTGAAAATCACGGATCATAATTCCTTTAGGCTCAATGCTTTCAATGAGTGAAGCAATCTTTTTGAATTCCTTTAAAAGTGTCGATTTGTTGTATTCAAGCTCCAGGACATCAGCCACAAAGTTTTTAAAATAATAAAGATCATGAATCACAGGTAGTTCATCATAACTTTCATATTCAAAGGTTTTTGAAAAATCAATTTTCCCCTGTGTTTGTGTCTGCATTTGGAAAAGTTTTTCCAATGTCTGCTGTACCAAAGATCTTACAGTAGAAGATTGCTGTTCTTTTGTAATCACCTCCGAAAGGGTTTGTTGTCCCAAAAATTCCTGGATATACATTGTTCTGTCATCAGAAACAGCAAGAATGGAAGGAGTATTAAGGTTCAAATTTGAAAATAGCCCCGAATAGTAAAGAAAACTTTCATTTTCCGGAATATTTTCATTGTAGGTGATGATGTATTTTTCAGTGCCGGCAGTGGCCAGGAAATTTACCCTCGCAGAGCCGCTTTGAGCTAATGTGACGAATTCGGAAGATTTTTTACCCAAATGGTTTTCAAAAAATCGTTTTGCGTTTTCAGAAGTCATAATATGGAAACAAATATACTAAATTAACATGAGTTGGGAATTATTGTTTAAATAAGTGAAAATGTGAAGGGAAGAGACTGTTGTAATGAGGGTATAAAAGAAGTGTTGAATATTTGTTTTACTAAGTATTTTAAAGAAAATTTTTCACTGTTATAACCAATAATCGATAGATCTGATGGATGATTTTTAAGTTTCTTAATTCAAATTCAGGATATTAGAGGCTAATTTTTATCTTTGCAGTATGCTGAAAGACTTTAAACCTGTTTTAGGTATCTTATTGCGTTTCATTATTATTTACCTGGTACTGCTTTTTGCCTATCAGTTTTACCTGAATAGCGGTAAAGATTCCGGGTTGGATTCTTTTTCAAGAATAATTGCCAATCAGGTGGCTGCTCTGCAGAATACGATAGGCTATCCTACGGAACTTTATGATGATGTAAAGAATGAGCAGGTTTGGTTTTATGTAAAACAGCGTTATGAGACGAGAATGGTGGAGGGCTGTAATGCGGTTTCTGTTATCATTCTGTTTGTCTCTTTCGTTTTTGCTTTTTATAAAGGGATGAGGACTTTTGTCTTTGTTGGAGTAGGATTGGTTATACTGTACATAATGAATCTTCTGAGAATCGTAGGATTAAATATCGTCATGACCGATTATAAGGAGTATGGTAAAATGTTCCATGATTTCATTTTTCCTGCTATTATTTATGGAAGTGTCGTTGTACTTTGGTTGGTCTGGATTAAATTTTTTGCTTTAAAACATGAAAATTCTTAATTGGCTTCTGGTTATAGCTGGCATCTGCGGATTAATAGGGGTGAGGGCTCTGGAGAATACTCTTTTTTATGATCCTTTCCTTGGTTACTTCCATGAAGCGAATAAACATATTGAATTCCCTTCATTTGAATGGGGGAAACTGCTTGGTGGGCATCTGTTTAGATTTGTTTTAAATCTTTTGTTTTCCTGCCTGATCATTTATGGTTTATTCAAAAACAAACAATGGGCACTGCAGGGTGCTGTGATGATGGTTATTGTGTTTGTGATCTCTCTGCCTATTTATCTGTATTGTATTCATGATAAATTCGAAATAGGATATCTTTTTTCTTTTTATATGAGAAGGTTTGTGATCCAGCCTTTGATTATACTGCTGATTGTCCCGATGTTTTATTACAGAAAACAGATGATGGATAAGGAAGGGAAATAAGCAAGCTTATCTATTCTACGGTGTGTTTATCTATACTGGTTACATTTTCCGGAGTCCATTCTACACGTTTGACGAAGTCTTTTTCGCGGACAGGGCAGTCTTTGATCTGGCAGACCGGGCATGAAATCGGTTTACAATCATCCATGTGAAAATTGAACTCAATACTGCGCTTCATATTTTTGGCAAGAAGGATAATTACTTTTTCCATCTCACTATGGGCATCACGAAGATCATAATACCAGGGAAGGGTAATATGGGCATCAATATGCAGAGAAGACCCGAATTGCTGTATTTTCATATTGTGTACATCAATCCATTCTATTTGTCTGTTTCCTTCAAGAATTCTAATGACCTGATTCAATATTTCAGGATCCTGTTCGTCCATAATACCACTTAAGGATTTTCGGACGATTTTATAGCCTACAAATATGATATAAAGCCCAAAAGATAGTGCTACTGCTGAATCCAGCCAATAGATTTTAGTAAAATAAACAATCACTAAACTTGCAACTACTCCAAGGGTTGTAATGGTATCAGACTGAAGATGTTTACCGGATGAAATAAGAACCAGAGAGTTTTCTCTTTTTCCTTTTTTTATAGAGATATATCCCAATAAATAATTAATAATTGCCGTTGCAGCAATGATCCATATCCCAAGATCTATTTTACTCAGAGTTTTTCCTACGATAAGACTATGAACCCCTTCATAGATAATCATAACACCGGCAATAGCGATAAGAGCTCCTTCAATACCGGAAGTCACAAATTCTACTTTCCCGTGGCCGTATGGATGATCTTCATCTTTAGGCTTGGCTGCAAGATGGAGTGAATACAGTCCCATGAATGCGCTGATGACATTGACGATACTTTCCATGGCATCGGAAAATACAGCATCAGAGTTGGTAAGTTTCCAGGCAATAATCTTTCCGATAAAAAGGATGATTCCAAATATAGCTATGAGCTTTTGGAATCCTATTTTCTCTTTGTGGGTATTTTTCTGGGTATTCATATTAAGTTTGATAAAAAAAAGAATCTCAATTTTGAGACTCTTTTTTATTTTGTTAGTTTATACTAAGTTGTTTGCTACAAGGTATTCTGCAATTTGTACAGCGTTGGTTGCTGCTCCTTTCCTCAGATTGTCTGCAACGATCCAGAGGTTGAGCGTTTTGGGCTGTGACAGATCCCTTCTGATTCTTCCTACGAAGACCTCATCTTTTCCCTCCGAATATAAAGGCATTGGATATTGGTTGTTTTTCACATCATCCATTACAATTACCCCAGGAGTTTCGGATAAGATTTTTCTTACCTCATCCAGTTCAAATTCATTTTCGAATTCAATGTTTACACTTTCAGAATGTCCTCCCTGAACCGGAACTCTTACTGCTGTTGCTGTCAGGTTGAAGGTATCGTCTCCTAAAATTTTCTTAGGCTCCTTCATCAGTTTGATTTCTTCTTTCGTGTAATCATCATCAGAGAATACATCACAGTGTGGTAATGCATTTTTGAAGATCTGATAAGGATATACTTTTTCAGTAGATTCATCTCCGCTGATTTCACCGTTTAGTTGGTCTACAGCAGCTTTACCTGTTCCTGTTACGGATTGGTAAGTAGAAACAATTACTCTTTTTAAATCATATTTTTTGTTCAAAGGTCCCAGGACCATTACCAATTGAATGGTAGAACAGTTCGGATTTGCAATGATTTTATCTTCTTTTGTCAAAACATCAGCATTGATCTCAGGAACAACTAATTTTTTATCAGGATCCATTCTCCATGCTGAAGAATTATCAATTACTGTGATTCCTGCTTCTGCAAATAAGGGTGCAAATTCAAGAGAAGTAGAACCACCTGCAGAGAAGATTGCAATATCCGGTTTGGCAGCTATAGCGTCCTTCATGCTTACGATGGTAAATTCCTTCTGTTTATACTTCACCTTCTTGCCTACAGATCTTTCGGATGCTACCGGGATTAATTCTGTTACAGGGAAGTTTCTCTCCTCCAAAACTTTAAGCATAACTTGTCCAACCATTCCTGTTGAACCTACTACAGCTACTTTCATTGATTTAATTAAAAATTTAAGATTAAACTATTTATAAATTATAACGCATATAATTTCTTTGTCTTTTTTAAGCTCCAAAGACTCTTAGCCAAGGGAAAGCGAATGCAAATAAACCTGCCGCGATCAATCCCATAATAACTACTCCCAGAGAGATTGTGTCGTTGGATTTTACTTTTTTGTTGATAATGGTCATTAATACTGCTGCGATTAACATAGAGAAAGGGTGCTCAACAAATGTCTGTCTGCTGTAAGCATCTTTCATTAATGTTCCTGCATCTAAAGCAGCTTTGAAACCTGGAGAAAATATGAATAACAAGCATATTCCTATTAAAAACTGAACGTGGAAGAAAATCATCGTAAAGAGAGTAGTCTTCTTTAAAAATTTGTTCACTTTTCCACTGAAGCCAAACATGGTAGCTAAAAGTGCAATGATAAATAATGCAACTAAAAGAAGTTCTAAATACCCGAATCCTTTGTGTGCACTAAGAAAAATCTTGTAAAAATCCATAATCCTATTTTTTTGTACACAAAGATAACAAAAATCCCGGCTCAAAGCCGGGATTGATATTTATAAAATCTAATATTGTGATATTATTAGAAGTTGAATGATAATGTTGCTGCCCAAGTAGTTCCGAAACCAAAATAAGCACGGTTACCAGTTGCTACACCATTGTACATTCTACCAGCTTCTTCGTAAGTTTTTCCTTTATCAGGATCGTTGTTTGCTGTAATTTTATCTGTTCCAAAGATGCTTGTTGCAGAATCAGAAATATAAATTTTATCAAACAGGTTATAAACGTTAGCTCCAATAGTGAAATACTGAGCTTCGTTCTGTAATCTGATTTTGTAAGAGAAGCCTACATCAAATAAGTTGAAATCTGGTAATTTCAATACACCTCTTTCCTGTGCGGAAACATTTGTGAATGTTCCAGGATCAACAGTAGAATATAGTTTACCTACATATCTCCACGTTCCAAAGATATTAAGGTCTTTTACTGGTTTTACAGTAAGTCCTAATGATGCAGTCATCTGAGGAATACTGTTGTTACTCGATCCACCCACTTTTACTTTATCAAGGTATAATTCGTTTCCAGACGCACCAGCTAAAGTTACTGGGTTGTTGTTGTCATCAAACGCTGCTACAGAAGCATTTCCTTTATAGTAGTAATCTCCCCAAGAGAACATTCCTTGAATTTCTAAGAAACGGTTAGGTTTGTAAACTCCGTCAAATTCCACTCCCTGGTGAACTTCAGTAATACCGTTGATTTCAGCATAACCTGTAACTGTTGAATTATCAGGCAATGTAAATGTCTGGTTAGTTTTTCTTAACCATCTGTCTTTCCACTGTGTTCTGTACACGTTAACGTTTGCACTGAATTTAGCAGATCTGAATCCATATCCAATTTCAGCAGAAGAAATCTTCTCGTTAGTTAGAGTTGGGTTGATAAGCTGTTGGTTACTTGGATAAACTGTGTTAAGGAAAGGCTGTTTGCTATAGTAACCTAAGTTTGCAAAAACGTTATGTTGCTCGTTGATGTTATAGTTAGCACCCCCTTTAATATTATATCCAAAAAGGTTTTTGAACCCTGTTTTAGTATTTACCGTCTGACCTTTTAATGTACTTCCGTCTACAACATAGTTGTCAATTCTCTGATACCCTTGGTTAGATACGGAACCTTGCAAGAATGCAGATAAGTTATCTTTAGTATATTCTACTTGTGCAAATCCACTGTACCAAAGTACTTCTCCGTCATTGCTATATCCTACCTGATCTTCAGCTGGAGCCATTTTACCTCCGAAAGGATTCCAAGAAAGTTTTTTGTAATCATAAAGAGCATTTACGATTCTTGGTGCAGTGATGTTTTTGTTAGCAGCATCTTTATATCCTGAAGCTCCATAAAGGTCTGTAAGAACCTGATAGTGGTACCCATAGTAATATCTGTCATCTGTACCTATTGAGAAGTTCCAGTTGTCATTGATTTTGTGTTGGAAGTTAGCCAAGATACCATACCAGTTGTGAGAGTTGATATTTGATCTACGAACCAAAGTACTTCCTGCACCTGCAGTATTTAAGTTAACTGCTGCGTTAGCTGCAAAAATAGCATCATAGTTGAAATGACCTGCTGTATCATAGAAATCAGTGATTCCTTTTCCACCTACTCTACCAAGTTCACCAGTTCCACCACCTCTACCATTGGACATGTATAAAACCGTACTTAACTTAGACTTTTCATTCATTGTCCAGTCCCAGTTCAACATCATTACCGGCTTAGCATAGTAGTTTGATCTGTTTGCTAAGGCAACTTTATTTCCGTTTGCATCCGTATAGTATCCAAAATCTGAATTATATCTTCTATAAGGAGTTCCATCATGGTCAGGATTATAGTTGATGTAATTTTGAATTGTTGGAGCAAAAGTTCTTTGATCGTGCCATTGAGGAGCAGAAGTTACAGTAAACTGTAAGTTATGTTTTTTGTTGATTTCATAACCTAATGCAAAGAAATATGCATAAGATTCATAATCTGTATTTTCAATATAAGTACCTCCGGCTTGTCTGCTCATTAAGAATGATGCTGAAACACCATCTTTAGATTTTCCTGTATTGTAAGAAAAGGAAGTTTTTAAATAATCGTTGTTACCAACACCTAATCTAATTACCCCTCCTCTTTTCATATCAGCAGAACGGGTAAGGAAGTTAACTGTTCCTCCTACAGAAGCAATAGCTAATTTAGAAGAACCTAAACCTCTCTGAACCTGTAATGTGCTTGTTACATCAGATAAACCAGTCCAGTTTGAGAAATAAACAGCACCACCTTCCATATCGTTAACTGGCATACCGTTTACCATTACAGCAATGTTTCTTGATTCGAAACCTCTGATTGTAAGACCTCCATCACCAAAACCACCTCCGGATTTTGTAGCGTAAACAGATGGAGTAGTGTTCAAAATCTCAGGTAGCTCTTGGTTACCTAATCTTTCTGCAAGTTGTGCTGCTTTAATGGTAGAAGCAGCAACTGGTGTCTTTCTATCTTTAGCGATATCCGTTACACCTCTTAAGATTACCTCGTCAATATCCTTGGACTTTTGTACTGTGTCCTGAACTTGTTGAGCGTAATAAACACTAGCTGTAGATAAAGTAATAACCGCAGTTAGTATCGATTTGTTGATTAATTTCATAATCGTTAGTAATAATTAGTAATAATTAGATTTAATTTTCTGCAAAATTCGCAAAATAAAATTTAACTATTATTAACTCAATGTTAATTTTTAATTATTCTCAATAACGTTAATGTGTTGAAATTCAGTATTGTAACTAAAAACCGGGTTTTTATATGAAAAAAGTCATGTTATTGAATTTTTAACAAAGTGGGGGTGTTTTTGTTAAAAATTCAACGCTATTTCACTGCTTTGAGACTCAAATCTATATTCTCAGCAGAGTGTGTAAGGGCTCCTACAGAGATAAATGTGACCCCTGTGGAAGCAATTTCTTTCAGCATATCACGGGTAATTCCACCTGAAGCTTCAGACTCACATGAACCATTGATCATTTTTACAGCCTGCTTCATCGTCTCTACATCCATATTGTCAAGCATGATTCTGTCAACTTTTGCATTGATCGCTTCCTGAACTTCCTCAAGGTTTCTTGTTTCAACCTCTATTTTTAACTTTTTCTTATTCTTTTTAACATAGTCCTTCGCCATTGCCACCGCATTGGTAATGCTTCCGTTGTAATCAATGTGGTTATCTTTCAGCATGATCATGTCATAAAGACCGTATCTGTGATTGGTTCCTCCGCCTATGGCAACCGCCCATTTTTCACACATTCTGAAATTAGGAGTCGTTTTTCTTGTATCTAAAAGTTTAGTTTTTGTCCCTACCAATCTTGAGTCCCAGTCATGGGTAAGGGTGGCAATACCACTCATTCTCTGCATACAGTTAAGAACGAATCTCTCTGTAGAAAGTATGGATCTTGCGCTTCCTGTTACAACAAGAGCTACATCTCCGAATTTACAAGGCGTTCCATCTTTAATGAAAACTTCCACTTTCAGATTTTTGTCAAAAGTATTGAAAATGATTTCCGCCAGCTCAACACCTGCCAGAATACAGTCCTGTTTTACTAAAAGCTTAGCACTTTGTATAAGATCCTGCGGAATGGTAGACAGGGTAGAGTGGTCTCCATCCTGAATATCTTCTTCAAGAGCGTTTTTTATAAATGTCTTTAGTGTTTTATCTGTTACGTATGCTGGTCTTTTCATAATTTTGATTTTAATAATAAAAGGAGGATCTTTTTCCGAATAATAAATCGTGAATAATGAAGAGTAAAAGGACTTCATTTTCCTTTGCATCTATTTTTTCAAAATCTATATTGTCTTTTATATTTATATTGTTTTGATTAATACCTTGAAACTCTAATACTCGTTTTTCGTTTCGTCCTTGTGGTATGATTTTATAATTCCATTTAAAATGATCCCAATTATATTCCTGAGTGTAGTAAGTGATTTTTTCTCTATTGAATGTTAAAATCGGATATTGAGGATTATTGATATAGTATAGTGTTAAGCGTAACTTATTATCTTTAATGATATTATTTAAATCAAATTTTAGACTTCCATAATAATTCGGTTTTCCCAACCCTTGCATATTGCATAAAAGATTTAAAGCTAAAGGGTATTTGGATCTGGGAACAATAATCTTTTTTAATAATGTGATTCCGTATAATCCGAAAAAAAGGCCCAAAAGTATTACTCCTGCAAGGATGGCTATATTTGAAAAAGTATCAATTTTTTTATCTTGCTCCCAAAACTCAATAATACTAAACCACAAGTCAATGAAAGGATCATTCTTGAATAGAATAAAATATTGACTGTTGTAAGAATATTTAAATTCAGGGTTTTCATTTGTTTAATTAAAATTAAACCAAATCTTTATTATAAAATGCTCCCTTATTCTCTGTCATTTCCATGGATTGGGTAATGATGAGGTGGGCAACGGTTGTAAGATTTCTTAATTCCGATAATTGTGGAGAAAGAATAGAGTAGTGGTAGATCTCATCTACGGCAGCCGCAATTTCCTGGTGTTTCTGCAAAGCCATATTCAGACGTCTGTCACTTCTTACAATACCTACCAGATCGCTCATCATTTCCTGGAGCTGCTTTCTGAGATAGCTTACGATTACCATTTCGTCCATGATTTTCATTCCTTCTTCATTCCATTCCGGAACGGCTTTCAGATCATCAAAGTTGAAATTGTTTTCATTCAGAAGGTCTACTGTTTTCATGGCAGCATTGTGTCCGAAAACCAAACCTTCGAGTAGTGAATTGGATGCCAGTCTGTTGGCTCCGTGAAGTCCTGAGTTGGTACATTCTCCTACAGCAAAAAGATTTCTGATGGAAGACTGTCCGTCTCTGTCCACTTCAATACCGCCCATTAAATAGTGGCAGGCCGGTACAACAGGGATGAGTTGAGTGAAAGGATCAATTCCTTCGTCTCTGCATTTTTTATAAATATTGGGGAAATGTTCTAAGAATTTTTCATGGTTCATTTCCTTACAGTCTAAACCGACAAATTCGTCTCCGGTAATTTTCATTTCGGCATCGATGGCTCTGGCCACAATATCTCTGGATGCTAATTCTTCACGCTCATCATATTTATGCATGAATTTTTCACCTCTTTTTGTTCTTAATTTTGCTCCGTCTCCACGAACGGCTTCAGAAATTAAAAACAACATTCCATCCATTTTGCTGTACAAAGCTGTTGGGTGGAACTGATAATACTGCATATTGGAAACTTTTCCTTTTGCTCTGGCCACGAAAGCTATTCCGTCTCCTGTAGCAATGGTAGGATTGGTTGTGTTTTTATAAACATGTCCTGCGCCTCCTGTTGCAGCCAGTGTTATTTTAGAAGTGATTTTTTTGATGGTCTTGGACTTTTCATCCAGAATATAAGCGCCATAGCAGTGAATATCTCCTTCGTTAAGTTCTTTTCCGGGAACATGGTGCTGGGTAATGATATCGATTACATAATGATGGTCGAGAATTTCAATATTCGGGCTGTTATTGGCTGTTGTCAGTAATGCCCGTTCAATTTCAAAGCCTGTAATATCTTTGTGGTGTACAATTCTGTTTTCGGTGTGGCCGCCTTCTCTTCCTAAAGCAAATTTGCCGTTTTTCATATCGAACTGAGCGCCCCATTCTACAATTTCGTTGAATCTTGCAGGAGCTTCTCTTACCACCATTTCTACAACATCACGCTTGTTTTCTCCGTCTCCGGCACGCATCGTATCGTCAATATGTTTTTGAAAATTATCATTCTGAAAATCTGTAACGACAGCCAGACCGCCCTGTGCGTATTTGGTGTTGCTTTCGTCTTCGTCAGATTTTGTTACGATAATGATTTTGGCATCAGGGAGCTGTTCAGAAACTTTAATGGCATAGGAAAGTCCGGAAATGCCGGAACCAATTACTAATACATCCGCTTTTATCATATGCTTGCTTTAGGTACAATCGTTTGAAAACGATTAAATAAATTTAAACAATTTTTCGTTTGGTTTCCTTACTTTTTTCATGTGCTGAAAATGGTCTTCTTCAGAACGGTAGCCTAAAGCGAGGGTGACGGTTACTTTTTCTGTTTCAGGATTGATATTCAGAATTTCTTCTATAATATTCTGGCGAAAGCCTTCCATAGGGCAAGAATCTATACTTTCAATAGCAGCGGCATACATAAGATTGGCCAATACGATATAAGATTGTTTTTCTGCCCAATTGAAAATTTCATCCTGTGTTTTCTGATTGATATGCTGGCTGATACTGTTTCTGAAAGGATCCAGTTTTTCAACAGGAGTATCTCTTACTTCAGATATGTGATTAAAATATCCACGGATATAGTTCTCCTCAATGACTTTTTTTGAAATAATGACAATAAGATGAGAACAGGTAGATATCTGAGAAGGATTATAGAAAGCCGGAATTAATTTCTGCTTCATTTCCTCACTCTCAACAATAACTATTTTATAGGGCTGAAGTCCCAGAGAACTGGCAGACAGCTTTCCTGACTCAAGAATATTGTGAAGAGTTTCCTGAGGAATAATCTGATGATTGAATTTTTTTACAGAATATCTTCTGCTTAAAGCTTCCAAATAATTCATAGGACAAATTTAAGAATTGAATATGAATAAAGAGTCTTTAAAATGAAATATCTCCGCCCTGTTAATGCAAAAAATCACCCCGGCTGGCGGGGTGATTCTTTTGATGTGATGGAAAGTGTAATTATTCTCTGTTTTTTACAACAATCCAACCTGAGAATTTTATCGGAGTACTGTTTTTATTATTTTCATTCCATGAAACAGAATACCAGTAATTTCCTGTAGGAACTTTTTTGCTTCCATTAGTAGTACCAGCCCATTTGTAGCCATTGGTTTTATCAGCCTGGAACATTTTGTAACCATATCTGTCGAAGATTCCTATTTCCAGATTCTGTTTGTTGGCAAGAGCAGAATAATCAACAAAATCATTAATGCCGTCATCGTTAGGAGTGATCACGTTGATCAGGTTAGGTACAGTAATATTAACCTCAACAGGGATACAATTATATCCGTCTCTTACATATATTTTGGCTTCACCTCTGGCAATATTGGTAAAGATATTAGAATCCTGCCAGTTGATATTATCCATAGAATACTGATAAGGAGGAGTTCCGCCGTTTACAAATACTGTAACCGTACTTCCTGAAATATCAACAGTAGTGACAACCGGATTATCAGAAGGATATACCGTTACTTTTTGTAATGCAATACAATCTCCGGTTTTAAGTTTTACCCAATAGGTTCCTACTCCTACATTTTTGATTGATTGAGTGGTAGCTCCTGTGCTCCATTCATAACTTTTGAAGCCGGCCCCTGCATCTAATATTGTTGTATTTTCTATGCAGATGGTCTGATCAAGTAATGTTCTTGAGAAAACAGGTGGAATGACAGTTAAGGTAACTTTAGCAATTGAATAACATCCGTTTGCACTGAATACTTTAATATAAACAACCCCATTAGGAGCAATATATGCCGCCGGAGTAGAGATGGCATTAGTTCCGCTGATTGCATCAGCTAATGATGGGTAATATTCTTTTGTAAGTCCGCCTTGAGAAACAATGGCTCCTGTAAGATTAAAGGATGCCATAGATGGATTGGTTTCTATAAAGCAGGATTTTATTTCAACATCATTGACAACCACAACAGGATAGATGTTAAGTGTAATTTTAGCTGTACTTACACAACCTTGAGGAGTAGTTACCCTTACATATATTGTAGCTGCTGCAGAAGCATAAGCTGAAGGGTTAGTAATTTGGTTGGTTCCATTATTGAGATCAAATAAAGTGGGATAGAACTCTTTGGTAGTTCCTGCTACGTTCGTTACAGTGGCAGTGTTAAGATCAAATGTTGCCGTTCCCGCATTGTTATTATTACAGCCTGTAAGACTGGCATCGGTTGCAGCAAATGGAGTAGGATTAAGCTGAATAACCCCATCACCATTATCACAAAGAGTGGAAGTAGGGTCTTTTACAATGACCTTAATGGTAGTGTTTCCTGAATATTGGAAACTTGCAGGATTGGCAATAGGCGTAGAGCTTCCCAAAACATAATAAGTGAAAACGTAGTTTGCAGGATTATTTACAAATTGAGAGTTGAAAGAAGTAAGATCCACTACACCATTTCCGGTAGCGGGATTTGTACATACGAAAGGACTTACCGTATTGCTTAAAATAGGAACTTTATCTACAAATACTTTTACATCTTTAATAGAATGTCTTGCGCTGGCACCTCCTGTTGCTGCAGAAAAACCGAAATATCCCTGTGACATTCCTACTGCGCCTCCAGAAGGAGCAAAAGACTGATCTGCGATAAGCACACCGTTGATTCTTACTTTGATAATCCAGTTTGTTGGATTGGTAAGGTCTGTTTCTCCATTTACTTCAACATGTCTGTAGGTATCTCCTACAAACGGCTGAGTGGCAATAAGGTCTGGAGAATGGAATGTGCTTCCTGCGGTAGTATTGTATTCGATATTGTTACCAGCTGTATTATTGGTGCCGTAAAGAATATGAACTTTACTCATCTGACCCTCGGTAGTGTTGTTGAAGATATCAAAACCAACCATTAGCCCGGAAGCATTCGCCGGGATACCAAGTCCTCCTCCTGAAACGAATCCTGTAGGTGGATTGGCAAGATACCAGAAGGTAAAGCCGTCTCCTTTTCCAAACTGTGCGGTTCCGTTTCCGTCAATTCTGAAATCGAATTCCACTTTCCATTTATCGCAATAGCTCAAGGTGATAGGGGTGGATAATTTTACAGCCCCGTATCTGCTGGTCTGATCGGTTGTAAGTCTTACAAAGTCTCCGCTTACCACAGCATCAGAGACCAGATCCCAGCCTGTTGTATTTACAGGGTTTCCGGTAAGCTGGTATGTTTGTGAAAATACCCTTCCCGGCAAGCATAATAAGATAGTCAGTAAAAAAATGAGTATATCTTTTTTCATAGTGGATGGATTGTGATGTTATTTGTTTTTTTTGATATAAAATTGATTTTGTTACATGTTTAATTTGATTATAAAAGCAATATTTAATTTCAAATTCAGGAGGCGAGAATGCTTATTTTAATACCAAAACTACCCCATATGAGGTAGTTTCGGATACTAAATTTATTCTCTGTTTTTAACCAATACCCAGCCTGAATATTTGGTTTCTGTATTGTCTTTATTGTTCTCGTTCCATGAGATGGTGTACCAGTAAGTTCCTGTAAGAACTTTTTTACCGGAAGCAGTTCCGTCCCATGTGAAGTTTCTCATTTTTCCAGCCTCATATAATTTGTTACCATATCTGTCGTAGACGATGAATACCAGGTTTTTCTTATAAGCAAGTGCTGAATAGTCAATGAAGTCGTTTACGTTGTCGCCGTTTGGAGTGATGGCATTAATCAGATTAGGTACGGTGATCTGAACTTCAATAGGAGTACAGTTGTAGAAGTCTTTTACATACACTCTTACTTCCCCTCTTGCCAGTCCGGTAAATATATTGCTGGTCTGCCAGTTGACTCCATCCAGAGAGAATTGATACTGAGGTTTTCCTCCGGCAACATTTACTGTGATGGTATTGTTGTCAATATCAATGCTGGAGATCACAGGGTTTGCAGATGCATTTATTTTTACAATCTGAGTAGTGATACAATTCCCTGTTTTAAGCTTCACCCAATAAACACCTACTCCCAGATCTTTAACAGATGAGGTAGTTGCTCCGGTGCTCCATTCATATCCATCAAAGCCAGGACCTGCATCCAGATCTGTTTTTTCACCAATACAAATGGTTTTGTCCTTCAAGACAGAAGATGTTACAGGCGGTAATACAATAAGATTGATTTTGGCAATATTAAAACATCCGTTGGCATCCGTTACTTTTGCATACACGGCAGTACTCGTGGATAAGTACTGAAGAGGATTCATGATCTCATTGGTTCCGTCTAAAGCATTAGCAATGGAGGTGTAGTATTTTTTTGTCGCTCCGGTGGTTAATGTGGTAACATTCGCAGTGGTCAGATTAAAAATAGCACTGGTAACATTGTTTTCAATAAAACATGATCTAAGTGTAGCTTCTTGCACAGGAGTGTCGGCATAAAAGGCCAGCGTGATTTTTGCTGTACCTGTACATCCCTGAGGAGTTGTTACTTTTACATACACTACTCCCGGAGCAGATAAGTAGTTGCCGGGATTTTGAATTTCATTCGTATCCGCGTTGAGATCTGCTAATGTTTTATAATATTTTTTAATAGCTCCCGGAACACCTGTTACATTTGCTGTATTCAGGTTGAAAGCGGCACTTCCGGCTTTGTTATTATTACATACCGTAATGGTTTTGTCCTCAGCTTTAAAAGGAGCAAGAACCAGTAATATTTTACCATCTGGATTATCGCAGAGCAATCCTGCATTATCTTTAATAACAACAGTAACCGTTGTATTCGCATTGAATTGGTAATTGGCGGGATTAGCAATAGGAGTTGAACTTCCCAGTGGATAATAGGTAAATGTATAGTTTGAAGTATTGTTGACAAACTGCGAATTGAACGAAGTCAGGTTTACAGATCCGTATCCGGTAGTGGGATTAGGACAGAAAGACTGCGTGGCCGAGTTTTGTAAAATAGGAACTTTATCAGTATAAATTTTTACATTTTTAATAGAATGTCTTGATCTTGCGCCTCCTGTGGAAGCTGAAAATCCAAAATATCCTACGGTCATTGCAGCAGCTGTTCCGGCAGGAGCAAAAGACTGATTACAAATTACATTACCGTCTATTGTTATTTTTAAAATCCAGCTTGTAGGAGCTGCGGGATCTACCTGTGCGGTTACTTCAACATGTTTAAAGGTGGTACCCTGAAAAGGTTGTGTAGTGTTCAAATCAGGTGAGTGAAAGGAACTTCCTGCAACATTGAAAAATTCAACGTTATTGTTATCGGTTGTATTTTGAACCTGTCCGTAAGCAACATGAACCTTGCTCATGGTAGCAGTGGTTGTATTGTTGTAAGTATCCAGTCCTACGATAAGTCCAACTGCGTTTTGAGATACTCCGAGTCCGGATCCTAATACACTGGCGACAGGTGGATTAGCTAGATACCAGAAGGCGATTCCATCTCCGTTGGAGGTTTGGTTAGAATCCATTCTGAAATCAAATTCTACTCTCCATTTGTCACAATATTTTAAGTTGATGGGGTCATTCAGCCTGATAGAACCGGATTGGTTGTTGGTGTCCGGGGTGAGCTGAATAAAATCTGTGTTTACCTGGGTAGGGGAAACCATCGTCCATCCAGTAGTCGTCACTGGGTTTCCGATAAGCTGATAAGTCTGGGCAAAGGACTTCCCGGCTATGCAGAGTAAAAAAACAGATAAATACAATAATAGATTTTTATTCATTTAAATGGGACTTTGATTAATGTGTAAAGATATTAAATCCCGATTAAATAATATGTATTTAGTGTTAATTTTGCTAAAATTTTAATAATATTTTAAAAAAATAATACTTATTATGAGGTAATGGTGAATGTTGCAGTATTGATTACGTATTTATATGAATTAAATTAAAATAAGGAATTGCTATCCAAACCCTCAAAATAAGTATCAATTTCGAGATCAGGAGAGCTGGCGGCTGCAACCGCTAATTTGTCGCAAAGTTCGTTCTCAAAGTGCCCTGCATGGCCTTTTACCCAATGCATTTTAGGGGTGTGTTTATTGTATAACTCAACAAATCTTTTCCAGAGGTCAGGGTTCTTTACATTCTTCCAGCCTCGTTTGATCCATCCGGCAATCCAGTTTTGGTTTATCGCATCAGATACGTACTTACTGTCGGTATACACATGGATGTCATTTTCTGTTGATTTCAGTTTTTCCAATGCGGTGATGACCGCCAGAAGCTCCATTCTGTTGTTGGTGGTTTTTCGAAATCCTTTGGAAAACGTTTTCTGATAATTTTTTTCGGGAACGCGCATAAGAATTCCATATCCGCCTTTTCCGGGATTTCCGCTGCAAGCTCCGTCGGTATAAATTTCGATTCTCAAATCTGCTTTTTAAAAAATTGAATTATGGTTTGGGAATTAAGCTGAATTTAGTTTAAGCTTCAGTTTTCAACTTAAAACGGAAAATCATCATCATCATCAAAGTCATTCATTGATGATCCGGAGAGTTTTGAGCTGTCCGGAAGGTCAAATGCTGCTCCTGGCTGAATGGTGGTTTTTATTTTGTCAAAGCCGCTTGGTTCTCCAAAGTTGGAAGGGTATCCTCCTCCGGCTCCTTCCATTGCTGCTTCAATATCAGCAAATTTTGCAAAATGTTTTAAGAAAGATAATCTGACATCTGCAGTAGCACCATTCCTGTGTTTTGCAATAATCAGCTCGGCCTGGTTTTCTGTAGAAGTTTCCTGTCCTTCCTCATCATTATCCCAAACAGTAATTTTATAATATTCCGGTCGGAAGATGAAAGATACGATATCCGCATCCTGCTCAATCGCCCCGGATTCCCTCAAGTCAGAAAGCTGAGGTCTTTTTCCTGGACGTGCTTCCACACTTCTTGAAAGCTGCGAAAGTGCAATTACCGGTACGTTAAGTTCTTTTGCAATGGCTTTCAATGAACGTGAAATCATGGAGATCTCCTGTTCACGGTTTCCAACTCCTTTTCCTCCGCTGCTTCCTGCTGTCATCAGCTGAAGGTAGTCGACCATGATCACCCTTACTCCATGCTGCATGACAAGTCTTCGGCATTTTGCACGGAAATCGAATATGGAAAGGGAAGGCGTTTCATCAATATATAAAGGAGCATTTTCCAACTCAGATACATTAGAGAATAGTCTCTGCCATTCTTCATCATCCAGGGTTCCTTTTCTTAATTTCTCAGAAGAAATTCTTGTTTCAGAAGCAATCATTCTGGTGATAAGCTGTACAGACGCCATCTCGAGAGAGAAAAGAGCCATAGGAATTTTGTGTCCTACTGCAATATTTCTGGCCATGGAAAGAAGGAATGCTGTTTTACCCATCGCGGGACGGGCAGCAATAATGATAAGGTCAGAATTCTGCCATCCACCGGTTTCCTTATCTACATCTCTGAATCCTGAAGGAACACCTGAAAGTCCTTCTTTATCTTTTAAAGATTTAATCGTGTCAATTGCCTGTTTTACTAATGAATTGGCCGTGTCAAATCCCTTCTTAATCGTTCCGTTGGTGATTTCGAAGAAAGATTGTTCTGCTTTGTCCAGAAGTTCAAAAACATCCGTAGATTCTTTATAGGAAGAATCTATTACATTGGCAGAAACATTGATAAGGCTTCTTAAAATATATTTTTCAAGAATGACACGTACATGGTATTCAATGTGGGCAGATGAACTTACTCCCATAGTCAGATCGATGATATAGTGGTCACCACCTGCCTGGCTCAGTTTGTCTTCTTTTTTTAATTCCTGAATAATGGTCATTAAGTCTACCGGATGGTTGCCTTCATAAAGCTTTAAAATGGTAGAGAAGATAACCTGATGTCTTGGATCATAAAATACTTCTGAAGTAAGGAGGTCAATGGAGTGGTCAAGACCTTTTTTGTCAATCAAAAAAGTTCCGATAACAAGTCTTTCAAAATCCACTGCATTGGGAGGCATTTTTCCATCCGCAATAGACAATTCTTTTGCAAAGTTTCCGTGTGTCAGGGATGATAATGTTTCTTTCTGCGCCATGGTGCAAAGATAGTTTATTTAAAAAATAATAAAAAAATAGTATTCAACAAATTATTAGCAGTCTTTCGGAAAATGCTGTAAACAGGAGATTGATCTTGTTGATAAAAAAAATCACCTCGGTCTGAGGTGATTTTTTCAAAAAGATTGAGTATAACTTATTCTTTATTTTTTACCAATACCCATCCTGAATATTTGGTTTCTGTATTGTCTTTATTGTTTTCGTTCCATGAGATCGTGTACCAGTAAGTTCCTGTTAGGATTTTCTTACCGAAAGCAGTTCCGTCCCAAGTGAAGTTTCTCATTTTGTTGGCTTCATGAAGTTTGTTTCCATATCTGTCATACACAATGAAGATAAGGTTTTTCTTGTATGCCAGTGCGGAGTAGTCGATAACATCATTTACGTTATCTCCGTTTGGAGTGATCGCGTTAATAAGGTTAGGAACAGTAACCGTCACCTGAGTAGGTGTACAATTATAAGTATCTTTTACATATACTGTATTCTCACCTCTTGGAAGTCCAGTAAATGTATTTGAATCCTGCCAGTTGATGCCGTCTACAGAAAATTTATATGGAGGAACTCCACCTGTAGGGGTAACAGTAATGTTGTTGTTTGAGATCTCTATTCCTGAAATCACTGGCTGAAGGCTTGCATGTACACGTACTTCCTGAAGAGTGAAACATTTTCCAGTCTGAAGTTTTACAAAATAAACTCCTACACTTACGTTATTGATAGATTGTGTAGTTTCTCCTGTGCTCCATTCATAGCTGTCGAATCCAGGTCCTGCATCCAATGTTGTTTTACTTTCAGCACAAATCGTTTTATCTTTTAATACTGCAGATTTTACAGGAGGTAATACTTTCAGTTCAATCTTAGCAATTGCATAACACTGTTTGTCATTGTTTACTCTTACGTATACCGTTGTGCTTTCTGAAAGATAATTAAGCGCTGCCGAAATTGGGTTGGTCTGAGCCTTAGCATCAGCTATCGATGTATAATACTTAATGATAGTTCCTGTAGGTGTTGGTACAGGTACTCCGATATCAGCTTTAGAAAGATCGAAAGTTGAACGGGTAACATCATTATCAATATAACAGTTTTGAAGTACAGCATCTTTTAATACTACTGTTGGGTAGAACAATAGTCTGATAGTAGTAGTTGCTTTACATCCAAAAGTGGAAATTACTTTTGCGTATACAGTTGCTTCCGGAGAAATATAGTTAACAGGGTCAGTAATCTCGTTAACTTCTGCATTCATATCATCAACTGTAGTGTAATACTTAATCGTTGCTCCACCTCCGCCGAAGATATTGGCTGTTGTTAAATCATATTTAGCTGTACCGGCTCCATTGTTATTACAAGAATATAAAGTGGCAGTATTGGCTGAGATGCCTACATTCACAAATTTAAATTTCCCGGTTATGAAACATCCGTTGATAGGGTTCGTTGGGTTATTCGGATCTTTATATACAATTCTGTAATAGTATATTGTTGTCCCATCTACAGTTGCTATTGTAAGAGGGTTTTCTCCTGTAAGGGCATCATTGGTTGTCTTGTGATACGTAACCTTGAAGTTAGAACTGTTACCATTAATGATTCCTGCTGACAGGGTTGTAAAATCGAATTGTGAAGGCAATGAACAAACCATTACCTGCATTGGGTCATTAGGAGTTGCTCCAGGAATTCCAGGTGGAATGAATGGATTAGGAGAAAGGAGAGGATCGTTAAATGCAGAACTTAAACTCGCAGTACCTGACCATTCCATAGAAAAGCCATTAACGGATCTACTGAAGTTATCAATAACCAAATAATAGGTTTGTCCTGCTAATACATCCATATAAGGACTCCATTTACCATTGTTCATACTGGCTGTGGTACCAGGAGGATTGGTAGGGAATACTGCAGGTGGAGCAAGAGTAAGATCAAGTCCTGTATCTCCCGGAGTACCGCTATAGTTACATCTTATAGGCTGTATGAAGACGTGATCTGCATTCTGTAAAGAGGCACAACCGTTTGTTGTAGGTCCATAGACTGCAAAGTCATAATCATCAGTTTGGTCATTAGGTTTTATTTTAAATGCAAGTGTACCTGGTGTAGATACAGTGAAAGTGTACCAAACGGTATATCTTTCATTGGTGCCAAGACACCCTCCGTTTGCATTAAGAATTTCTATAATATTTCCAGGTCCTGAAGGGGTGTAAGAAATGTCAGAGTTACCACAGATTGGAATGGCTGTGATACAATCTGACTGTGAGTAGACTATCTGTGTTATCAATAAAATAAAAAGAAGTAGTATTTTTTTCATTGTTAAAACGATTTTTGTTAAACAAAATTGGGATCAATTAATTTTTCATGGTTTAGTTAAAAGAAAAAGCCGCCAAAGCGGCTTTTTCATATTATATAAGGGTTATTCTCTGTTTTTTACAACGATCCAACCTGAAAACTTGAACGGAGTATTCTTCTTGTCATTCTCATTCCATGTTACAGAATACCAGTAGGTACCTGTTGGAATCTTCTTTCCTGCAATAGTCCCGTCCCATTTGTATCCATTGGATTTGTCTCCCTGGTGGATTTTTGTTCCGTATCTGTCAAAGATACTCAAAACTAGGTTTTGTTTGTCAGCAATGGCAGAATAATCTACAACATCGTTCACACCATCTCCGTTTGGAGTAATCATATTGATCAGGTTAGGAACTACTACCGTAACTTCAATAGGGTCGCAGTCGTAAGCATCTTTTACATATACTTTGTATGTTCCTCTTGCTACATTCGAGAATGTATTCGAAGGCTGCCATATGATTTTATCCATAGAATACTGGTAATCCGGTGTTCCTCCTATAACATTGATTGTTAGTGTAGTGTTAGAAACATCAATGCTTGCTACAACCGGCTGATCAGAAGGATATACTGTTACCGTTTGAGTGGTAATACATTCTCCTGTTTTTAATTTTACCCAGTAGATTCCAACTCCTACATCTTTGATAGACTGAGTTGTAGCTCCAGTGCTCCACTCATAGCTTTTGAATCCAGGTCCTGCATCTAAAGTTGTTGTGTCTTCTATACATATGATTTTGTCTTTCAGTACATTAGATTTTACAGGTGCAAGGACTGTTAAACCAATTTTTACAACTACAAAACATCCTCTGGTATCAGATACTCTTACGTATACCAGACCACTAGGTGCAATATAATTTGCATTTAAAATTTCATTAGTTGCATCCACAGCATCTGTTAATGAAGGGAAATACTTCTTAGTAATACCAGCTTGCGGTGTGATGACAGCTGCATTATCAAGGTTAAATAATGCTGTAGAAGGATTTGCTTCAATAAAACATGATCTTAATTCAGCATCTTTTGCAATAATGGCAGGGTAGAACTTAAGGGTGATCTCTGCAATATCAGAACATCCAAATACGGAGGTTACTTTTACATAGATTTTACCTTCAGCTGAAACAAACTGATAGATGTTGGTAATCTCATTGATTGAGTGATTCAGATCATATAAAGTATAATAATATTTTTTTGTAGCCGTAGGATCTGCAAAAACATCTGCTGTTGTAAGATCATAAGTTGCTGTACCTGCATTGTTGTTATTACAGCTTGTTAAAGTAACGTTCGTTGCCTTGATCGTACCATCTTTAAATTTAAATTTACCCGTCTGTCTACATTTATTAATAGGACTGTTGGGGTTAGTAGGATCGGTGTAGTTGATACTGTAGAAATAAACACCTACAGGAGTAACTGTTTGAGGACCAACAAGAGGGTTGTTGCCTGTTAATGCATCATTCTGGCTTGTATGGTAAGTGATATTGAAGTTCGGGTTTCCATTAAGGATTCCTGCTGTTAATGAAGAGAAATCAAAACTTGCAGGGTTTGCACACACCACTACTTCTCTAGGATCTGCAGGCGTTGCTCCTGGAATTCCCGGTGGAATGAACGGGTGAGGCTGGATATTCGGATCCGTGAAAGGTGAAGATAAAGTAGCTGTTCCACCCCATGACAATTTGAATCCGTTAGCGGTTTCTCTGTGGTTATTTACAATTAAATAATAAGTCTGACCAGGTAATACGTCAAGGTATTTCACCCATTTGTCTCCTGAGGCATCCTCACTAAGATCTGTAGCGGTCATATTAAGACCTGTGTTTCCAGCTGCTCCGGAATAAGAACAACGGATTGGAGCTCCAAGGCTACCACATGATTTATTTGGACCATATACACCGAAATCGTAATCATCGGTCTGATCATTAGGAATGATTTCAAAAGTTAGGGTTCCGGCTGTAGCTACCGTAAACGAGTACCATACAGAGTATTTTTCATCGGAACTTAAACATCCGCCAAGGTCTTCGGCAATATCTCCGTGCCCGCCCGGAGTATATGAAATATCCGAGTTACCGCAAACTGCCATTGCACTATTACAGTCTGATTGGGCAAATAAGAAATGTGAAAATATAATTGAGAAAACAAGTAATGCTTTTTTCATAAGAGTTGATTTTAAAAACAAATAGTAAAATTGTTTAATTACTAAAAAAATGCAGTGCTTTATCTGATACAAAATAATGTTTCTCTGAACATTAAATAATTTTAAAACCTTTATATCAAATAGCAACCTGACCACCCGATTTACTCAGATGATCATGCATTCTCTTACTGTTAATTTGTTCCGATCAGCTGTTTTCCCCAGTTAGGTGAACTGGATGAGACGTTTGATGTTTCGAATTCTTTAACTGCTTTTTGGTAAAACTTGATAGCTTCCGTTTTGTTACCTTGCTTTTCAGCCATTTCGGCCTTTAAAAAAGAAAGTCTTGGATTGTTCTTTAGAGTTGTTTCCGCTTTCGTCATGAAGCTCGTAGCTGTCTTTAGTTCTATCTTAGGGTCTGCTGCTGTTTTTATCCTGATTTTTTGAAAGTGGATAAGACCAAGGAGAATATTGATTTCTCCGTTATTCTTCTCAGAAGCAAGTGCCTGCATAGCCAGTTTTCTTGCAGATTCATTGGATTCTCCAAGAGGGCTGTTCGGGCTGTTCTTTAAAAGGAAATTTGTTTTAAGATACAAGGTTGCAGCCGCATAATAATTAGCCTGCCATTTTTCTGAAGTTTTAGCCTCTGAAAACTTAGAAAAAAGAGTATCATAATCGGTTTTTGTTTTTGCATTATTCAGTTGCAAAACAGATTGCTGTAAAGATTGATCTGAAAAAAATTGAGCATTCATCAGCGAACCTGTGACGAAAAAACTCAAAATTAGTAAAAGTTTATACATAGGGGGATATTTTATCAAGCAAATATAAAAAATTATTAACGTTAAATTAAAGATTTTGAGATATATTTAATGAAAGTAATATATTGATTTCTAATATTGTATTTTATTATTTAAGTGAAATTATACAGAGATCGTAAAGATATTAATGATTTCACTGAATATTTGGGATTTAATCCTTTGAATGGTTTTGAAAAAATGCCTATAAAAGTAAAATCAGAATAGAAAACGTTCTATTCTGATTTTAAGTATTTCGGATTGTGATTTTTTTAATATTAAATTTGAAATGGATTGATAAATAATAAGTTAATATTGCATTTTTCTTAGTTTAGAATTGGTGCTTCCAACAAGTAAAGCAATCAAAACAGTCATACATCCTCCAAATACCACAGAGCGGACAACACCCAGTAATTTGGCCATCACACCACTTTCGAACTGTCCCATTTCATTGCTGGACATAATGAAGATTGAGTTGACACTGAGGACACGTCCTCTTATATGATCAGGTGTTTTTAACTGTACAATGGTACCTCGGATAACTACGGAAATTCCATCTAGCATTCCGCTCATTACAAGGAACATGAATGACAGCCAATACAATTTGGATAAGCCAAAACCAATAATGCAAAGCCCGAATCCTGTAACAACAGCAAGAAGAATTTTTCCCTGATTTTTTCGAAGAGGAACAATGGATAAAATAGTAATGATACACATGGAACCGATATCAGATGCCGCGTTCAGCAATCCGAAACCTTCAGCCCCTGACTTTAAAATGTCGGTAGCAAATACCGGGATCATAGCGACTGCACCACCAAAAAGCACAGCAAACATATCAAGACACAATGCTCCCAAAATCTCTTTGGTTTTAAAAATATAAGAAATTCCTTCACGCATACTCTCCGCTACATTTACAGTTTCCTTTTTGTACTCTGAATACTGTTTGTGAAGCTGCCAGAAAAACAGTGAAGCAACGAATATTAATGCTAAAATTGCGACCAATGTCCATTTTACACCTATGAACCCAATAAGAATACCGCCTACCGCATGTCCGCAGACAGAAGATATCAGGAAAGTGGCCTGATTCAACGTAACTGCGTTGGGAAGGTTTTCTTTCTTTACAATTTTAGGAATCATAGAAGGTACAATAGGGCCAATGAATGCTCTTGCTATTCCGGTAAAAAAGATAACTCCATAGATATAATAAGTAATCTGATGGCCTGTGAAGTGCATTTCTACATCAAGGAATGCGGGAACCAGCAGAAGTCCGATCAGAAAAATATAAGCGTAATTGCAGATAAGGAGCAATCTCTTTTTCTCATTCATATCAATAACGTGTCCGGCATACAGCGCGCAGCTTACAGCAGGAATTACCTCCGAAAGCCCGATAAGGCCTATAGAAAAAGGATCTTTTGTTAATTGATATACCCACCATCCTAATAAAGTGGCCAGCATTCTGAAAGCTAAAACAATAAAAAATCTCCCGGTGAGAAGATTTCTGAACTCAACATTTTGCAATGTTTGTAACGGGGTAAAGGAAATCATGAACAAAAATAGCCCTAAAAATTTATTTAGGACTATCCATATGACAATTTTTGAAAGATATATTAAATATATCTCAAAAGATAAAATCTATTTTAGTCAGCTCTTGAAGAACTGATTACGATGGCAGCAACACCTGCAGCCCCAATAATAGTAGCTCCGGCAGCAATTCTTGCTTTTCTTCTGTCTTTTACAGCCGCTACATTCGATTTAGGAATGACCACTTCCGTACTGTCTTTCTTACCTGCTGTACCTACAAGATTATCACCCACCATGTTTCTGAATAAGATGGTCTGTTTCGGAGAGCCGTCTCTCATAGTTACTTTATATACTTTTCCGGCTTCAAGATTAGAATAGTTGTTTTTTGAAATATCTTCGCTGTATTTTGTCGTTGCACAAGACGTGATAACAAATAAAGAGGTTAGTAAAGATGATTTTAACAGTACAGATGCTTTCATTATTTTCTTTTAGTTTTTCAAATTTATAATTTTTTTCGAATATACGTTTTTGGAATTGAAAAAATGTGATTATTTTTTGTAAATTTCTAAGAGATCTGCAATGTTTCTGTCATTAGCCAATCTTGGAGTCTTGTTTTGCCCTCCCAATTTACCCTGAGATTTAGCATATTCATGAAAGGCATTTTTCTTTAGTCCCGTGATATGCAGTTTCTGTAAAATATTCCCGGAAATAAGATCATTATAATAAGTGTTTTTTGCTCTCAGCTGCAGATCCAGCTCATCTCTGAATGCCTCTAAACTCTCCGGTTCCTTTTCAAATTCAATCAGCCACTCGTGATATGGAAGTCCTTCACCTGGGTTTACCTGAGGGGCAAGATGGAATTCTGTAATTTGTGCAGGGTGTTTTTCAAGAGTGGCTTTCATCGCTTCTTCTACCTCAAAAGCAATCACATGTTCCCCGAATGCAGAAGTAAAATGTTTGGTCCTGCCGCTTACCAGAACCCTGTAAGGATCTTTACTGATAAATCTTACAACATCTCCAATAGAATAAGCCCACAGTCCGGAATTCGTAGTAAGAATAAGGGCATAATCTTTATGAAGCTCAATTTCTTTCAATGTTAATCTTCTTGCTCCAGGCTTGCCATATTCTTCCAAAGGAATAAATTCATAGAAAATTCCATGATTGGTCAATAATAGGAGACCTTCTTTTGTATAATCATCCTGAAAAGCAAAAAAGCCTTCAGAAGCTGGAAATGTCTGAATAATATCCACTTTTCCTCCCAGCAGATCTTCCATTTTGTCCCGGTATGGTTCGTAATTGACACCTCCGGTAACAATAAGCTGCAGATTCGGGAAAAGCTGTTTGATTTTTTTGCCGTGTTTTTCTGTTAACTTCTCAAAATACATGATCAGCCATGGCGGAATTCCTGAGATCAGGGTCATGTTTTCATGTTCTGTTTCTCCAATGATTTGATCTACTTTGGCTTCCCAGTCTTCCATAATATTGGTTTCCCAGCTTGGCAGACGGTTTTTTTGAAGATAATTGGGGATATGATGTGCTACAATACCAGATAACCTTCCTGTTTTTATTCCAAAAACTTCTTCCAGTTCAGGGCTTCCCTGTAGAAAAATCATTTTACCGTTTACAAAATCAGCATTGTTCTTTTTACTGATATAATGAAATAGAGCACTTTGGGCACCTGCAATCTGAAGTGGCATTCCTTCTCTGGAAATCGGAATGTATTTAGATCCGGATGTTGTTCCCGATGTTTTGGCGAAATATTCAGGCGTTTCCGTCCATAGAATATTGCCCTGACCTTTTTTGACCCGCTCTATATAAGGTTTCAGATCTTCATAGTCTGCTACCGGAACTCTGTCCTGAAATTCTTTTACAGAATGAATGCTTTCAAAATCATGTTCCCGCCCAAAAAGTGTTTTTTGAGCTGTATTGACTAGAGAAAGTAATAAGTCTTCCTGGTTTTTCTCTGCATTTTTTTTGAATTCCTCCGCTTTTTGAACATGTTTCTTTGCCCAGATAAGCGCTGCATTTTTCTTGAAGAAGTTTAACATGGGTCAAATTTATAAATAACTAGAGAATCTGGAATCATTTTTTACGAAGCTTCACATAAAAAAACCGATGGAACAAGTTCCACCGGCTTTTTCGAAATTTGATTATGAAAATAACAACTATATGTTAATGTTATGCTTATTTGTTTGCTTTGTATCTTTTATCCGGAGTACCGTCTTTTTTAAGATGCTTGTTGTCTTTATATCTCTTATCCGGAGTACCGTCTTTTTTCATTTTGGCAGCCGGAGCAGCAGGCTTCGCTGCTTTTGCATCCATTGCCGGTTTAGCAGCTTTTACTTCTGCAGGTTTAGCAGCTTTCACTGTAGTTTTTACAGGAGGATGAGCTTGAGCGCTTGTAGCGGGAGCAGTCTGCTGAGCAGTTGCAAGTCCTAATCCCAGGATCAATGACATTGCAGATAATAATTTTTTCATAAGAATTACTGTTTGTTTTTTGTTGAATAAAGATATACAAAAAGCAGGCTAGAAAATTTAGATTTTCAACCTTAACTAAAGTTTATTACTGCTTAAAAAAAAATTAAAACACTTCATTTACAATAGAAAAGCCTGTCTTCAGAGGAAAACAGGCTTGCAATAATATATAAATAGACAGGAGGCTAACGTGTACAGTTGGCTGTCCACGTTTTACCATCCTTTGCGTATAGGATTTTTAATGTATTGTTGTCAATTCTGATATAAGAGGTTGCTGTAGAACCAATCATAACAAGAGTGTGATCTCCTTCCTGATTAAACTCTATTCCGTTAAGATCCGGAATACTGTTTGAGAAAGCGAAATTATACTTGGTGCCGCTGGCAATCTTCGTTACAAAAACACTTCCGTTATCTGTACTTACATTAGTAGATCCGCCATCGTTATAAGAAATACTGCCTTTATATGTTCCTGCAAAGAATTCGTTGTTTACCGGGTCATCATCCTTGCTGCACGACGAAAAAGATAATGCTGTAAATACCAACAGCATCATAACTCCTAAGATTTTAATTGCTTTTTTCATAATACTTAAATGTTTGGTTAGGCTTAAAATCCCAAACACTATGCCATGAGGGAAAAATTGGTTTTTTTTAACGGGTTCTTAAATAAATTTGTAAAAAATTAAGATTTATTATGCTAAGTCATTCATTTTAAATCCGAAAGTCATTCAGTTTTTTAAAGGAAGAAAAAAATATCCGTACCTTTGTACATCATAAACGGTTTCGGAAAACTCCCGAAATCGCTTTTGTCGTTTATACCATACTATTTATGCAATTAAAATCCATCAACGAAAAGTTTCTTCCAGATCTGATGCAGAAAGAGTTCGGGAAAGAAATTTTCACCCAGCTAGAAAACAGCCAGCATATTGCCGTAAAAGGGAGTGCAGGATCTTCGGTTTCTATTTTTGTGGCTGAGCTTTTTTTGGTTCAAAAGAAAAATATTCTTTATCTGGTAGATGATAAAGAGGATGCATTGTATGCCAATACGGAGATGGAAGATCTTCTTGGTAAAGAAAAAGTGCTGTATTTTCCTGCAACCCATCTTGAGCCTTATCAGGTAGAAAAGACACAAAATGCCAATCTGGTTTTAAGAACTGAAGTTTTAAATAAAATCAATTCCGGAAGATCTCCGAAAGTCATTGTGGCCTATGCCGGAGCCTTATCTGAAAAAGTGCTGAAGAAAGAAGATTTTAAAGCCATCTCTCATCATATAAAAGTAGGAGACCAGCTGGACTTTGATTTTGTAGACGAACTGCTCACTCATTACCATTTTCAGCAGGCTGATTTTGTTTCAGAACCGGGAGAGTTTTCAGTAAGAGGAGGAATTGTGGATGTGTTTTCTTATTCATATGAGAAACCATACAGGATTACATTCTTTGGGAATGAAGTGGAAAGCATTAAAACTTTTGATATTGAAACCCAGCTTTCTATAGCTAAAGTAAAGGACTTTCAATTGGTTTCCAATATGAACTTCTCTGTTACAGGAAGCAGAGTTTCATTACTGCAGCTATTGCCAAATGAAAGCTTTGTAGTTTCTAAAAATGGAATGATAGGAATGCAGAAGATTAGGACATTCTATGAAAAGTCCCTGGAAAAATATGATACATTAAGTAAAGATATTGCACACAGAACTCCCCAGGAACTTTTTATTTCTGATCAGGAGTTTTTATTCGATTATAAAAAATTCAAAACTGTTGATTTTGGAGGGTCAGTGATTGAAGGGTTGAAAGAAATTACTGAAGTCAGAATGGAACAGCTTCCACAGCCTTCTTTCCATAAAAACTTTGAACTTCTGATTGAAGATATTGAAGAAAAGCAGAATAGCGGATTTGATACCTGGATTTCCTTTTCAACGGAAAAACAAAGAGAAAGACTGGAGTCTATTTTTGAAGAACTCGAACATGAACTTCCTTTTAAAAGTTTTAAGTCTGAACTGCATGAAGGATTTGTAGACAACGGACACAAGCTGCTTGTGTATACAGACCACCAGATTTTTGACCGTTATCAGAGATATAAAGCGAAGAATACTTTTGCAAAATCAGAGCAGCTTACCCTGAAAGACCTGATGTCTTTAAAAATTGGAGACTATATTGCCCATATCGATCATGGAATTGGGAAATTTATGGGGTTGGTAAAAGTAAATAATGACGGTAAGATTCAGGAATGTTTTAAACTGACTTATAAAAACGGAGACTTATTGTATGTAAGTATTCACTCTCTGCATAAGATTTCGAAATATAACGGACCAGATGGAAGAGAGATTGTTTTGAGCAAACTTGGTTCTCCGACCTGGAAATCCTTAAAACAGAAAACAAAAGCGAAGGTAAAACAAATTGCTTTTGACCTCATTCAATTATATGCCCAGCGAAAAACGGCAAAAGGATTTGCTTATACACCGGATTCTTATCTTCAGAATGAACTTGAAGCCAGCTTTATCTATGAAGATACGCCGGATCAGGAAAAAGCTACAGTAGATGTAAAGAAAGATATGGAAGCCGATACTGTGATGGACAGGCTGGTTTGCGGTGATGTTGGTTTCGGTAAAACGGAAGTGGCAATCCGTGCGGCATTTAAGGCAGCAACAGACGGTAAACAGGTTGCTATATTGGTTCCTACAACCATTCTTGCTTTTCAGCATTACAGAAGTTTTAAAGAAAGACTTAAAGATTTTCCGGTAAATGTTGGCTATGTCAACCGATTCAGAACGGCGAAGCAAAAATCTGAAACTTTAGATGCTTTAAAGAATGGAAAAGTAGATATTATCATTGGAACACACCAGTTGGTAAGCAGTTCTGTAAAATTTAAAGATCTGGGCTTGCTGATCATTGATGAAGAGCATAAGTTTGGGGTTTCGGTAAAAGATAAGCTGAAAACACTTAAAAATAATGTGGATACGCTTACCCTAACGGCAACTCCTATTCCAAGGACTTTACAGTTTTCATTAATGGCTGCAAGGGATTTATCTGTTATCAAAACACCACCACCCAACAGACAGCCTGTAGATACACAATTAATCGGATTCAATGAAGAGATTCTTCGTGATGCCGTTTCTTATGAGCTTCAGAGAGATGGACAGGTGTATTTCATCAACAACAGGATTGAAAACCTGAAGGATATTGCCGGACTTATCCAGAGGCTGGTTCCAGATGCAAGAGTCATTACAGGGCATGGGCAGATGGAAGGCAGACAGCTGGAGAAGAATGTGTTGGATTTTATGGAAGGAAAATATGATGTTCTTGTATCTACTACCATTGTAGAAAGTGGGGTGGATGTCCCGAATGCGAACACTATTTTTATCAATGACGCACAACGGTTTGGGATGGCAGATCTGCATCAGATGAGAGGAAGGGTAGGACGTAGTAACAGAAAGGCATTCTGCTACCTGATCACTCCTCCTTATGATATGATGACTTCAGATGCCAGAAAACGTTTGGAAGCCATTGAGCAGTTTTCCGATCTGGGAAGTGGTTTCCAGATTGCAATGAAAGATCTTGAGATCCGTGGTGCCGGTGATCTTTTGGGTGCTGAGCAAAGTGGATTCATCAATGAAATGGGTTTTGAAACGTATCAGAAACTAATGCAGGAAGCACTTGAAGAACTTAAAGATGATGCTGATTTTGAAAACCTGTTTGAAAATGAAGAAGACAGGCAGAAACTTTTCAAATCTGTGAAAGATGTCAATATAGATACTGATCTTGAATTAATGTTACCTGATTTCTATATTTCGAATACAGAAGAAAGACTGCTGCTGTATCAGAAAATAGCAGAGATTAATAATGAAGTAGATCTTCATCAGTTTGAACTTGAATTGATTGACCGTTTTGGAGCATTGCCTAAAGAAGCCGTCAATCTGTTGAAAAGTGTTTCTCTGAAATGGCTTGCTGCGGATATAGGTTTTGAGAAAATTGTTATGAAAAATGGGGTGTTCTTAGGATACTTCCCGGGGAATCCTCAGGATAAATTCTACCAGACGGATAGATTCCGACATATCATTAATTATTTAACCCGAAATCCTGCTGAAGCCCAACTTAAAGAGAAGTCCGGAAAAGAAGGTAATCAATTGATGATGAGGAAAGAAAGAGTGAAAAATGTAGATGAGGTCAATATGTTACTGAAAGCTATTATTGAACATAATTAAATTATAGATTCTGTTTGTTATAAACAAATTTGTAAAAGATGTAAAAAGCGTATAAAAATCTTAGATTTTTATACGCTTTTTTGTGATTGTTATCATGTTTTTATTGGGTAATATTCCTTGAGATGGGAATTAAGGCCATTTTAAGGGGGCTAAAATCACTTTTTAATGAGTAAAAATATTCTGCAAATCCCCGTACAGTAAGGGTTTGAGACCTTAATTGAAAATTTAAAATCTGAAAAGTAGAGTTATGTAGAAATAATTCTACTTTTATGTGTGATTAATTCTATGTTGTAATGTGTTTATTTCTATAGGTTTATGGATGTATAACTGGAATTTTTAGGACTTCATTGCGTACCTTTGCAGTCCTTATTATGAAAAAAATTATATATTGCTGCGCGGCTGGACTTCTTTCACTCTGCGCTAACGCACAGGTGGGAATAGGTACTGCAAAACCTAAATCTGTTCTTGACGTGAATGGAAAAACCACCTTAAGAAAAGAACTTAGAGTAGGCGGTACTTCAACTCAGGCTGGAAATGCCGGGTTGAACGGCCAGGTTTTGGTTTCTCAGGGTGAGGGTTTACCTCCCGTGTGGAAATCTTTGAACATTTCCTTTATGGAAGAGGGACAGTATAAGTTGATCAACTCTTATCTGTCGTCAGATCAAGCAGGGATTATATCACTTACCAATGGTACTGCTGGTGATGGTATTTATAAAAATAGTGTTGGAGATAATATTACTGATGCTGCTAAAGGAGCCTGGAAAAAGATTGATGGGCTTCAAAATACCTTTACCATCAAAAATGGTAAAAACAGACTTACCTATCAGTTCCAGACAGGGGTTGAAATCAAAGCACCTACCTCTACAACGATAGAAAGTGTAAGATTTACCTGCGGTGTTTTCAGAAACGGAACTCTGGTAGCTGTACGCCCGGATAGAATTGCTTCTAATAATAACAGTGGAAAAAATGGTCTTCAGGACTATATCTTTACCCTTAATTATACCGAACAGAACGTTCCCGTTGGAGCTCATACGATTGAGATTGCCTGCAGAAAGATTGATACTTCAAATTCTACCTCACAATTTGCTATCGGGCGTAATGTACAGGCTTCAAACGGAGCTTCCAGTGCATTTACTTTGGAATCTACAATGAAAATGGACGTTATTGAATACGTGAGCTATAAAACCAACTAATGATGAAAAAACTATTATCAACACTGTTTCTGACCATAGGACTTTTGGTTTCAGCTCAGGTAGGAATAAAAACAGATACTCCAAAAGCAACTCTTGATGTAAACGGAGATGTCAACTTCAGAAATAAAATTGCAGTTCTTAACACTACCGATAACTCAATTTCTCAGGGAAATAATGACCAATTGCTGGTTTCTCAGGGAGAAGGCTATGCCCCGATCTGGAAATCGCTTCGTATTCCTGAATATGAGCCTAATAAATTTTACCTGATCTACAATAACTCTTTTTCAGATAAAGTAGGGGTTTCATTTACTTCTTCTGATGATTCATCGGTAGGTTTAGCCTCTAGAGGGGGAACTTTTACCAAAGGAAAAGATATCAGCAGTCTTACTAATTTTAAAAAAATAAACAATCTTTCGCAAGTGATCAGTGTATTCAGTACTCAGAGTAAAGCTTACTTTCAGTTTGAAACGGTTGTACAGGCAGACTTCGGAGGTGTGGGTTCTACAGATACTTCAATAGATTATGCCTGTGGTATTTTTGTAGACAATAAACTGGTGAATTTGAGACAGAGAAACTTAAAAGCAATCAGTACTTCATATCCTTTCCTTACTCATACTCAGATTGGTATTGTAGATAATCTTGCGAAAGGAAATCATACCGTTGATGTTGCCTGTACAAGATTGGGTTCTTACGGAGCGTCCAACAATACCCTTACGATAGGAACTAATGTATATACTAATATTAATGGATTTATTTCACAATCATCTCTCAAAGTAGATGTGTATGAAGTTCCAGAAGTGTTTAACACGATTATAAACTAATGCAGATTATGAAAAAAATATTATTTGTAACAACACTTCTGTTAACTGTTGCAGCTTCTGCCCAAGTGGGTATTAATACACCTGATCCGACTAATATGCTGGATGTAAACGGAGATCTGAATGTTGGAAAAGAATTAAGGACAGGAGGTACAGATGTATTGAGAGGATCTGCCGGAACAGCAGGTGATATATTTCACAATAATGCCAACCTGACTACCAATGACTGGAAGGCGATAAAAATTGCAGATGGGCAAGGAAGTATGTCTGTTTTTTCAATCAATACAGTTGCTGATAAAACGGGAGTTACTTTTGTTGCACCAAACGGGGCTACTACTCCTTATAGCGATGGAGATGCTTTAGCTGGGAACTGGACCGTGCTTCCAGGGGCAGTAGATACGTTCTCTGTAACCAATATGGTGAATAAAGCTACATTTTCCTTTCAGACTACGGTTCAAAAAACAGGAACAAACTCTGCGAGTTTTGCCTGCGGTATTTTTATAGATGACAAACTTAGAGCAGTAAGAACGGATGTTTTATTAGGAGATAGTGGTGCATATAAGATTTTTAATCTTAATGCTACTCTTGCAAACCTTACTCCTAAAAACCAATATAGTGTGAAAGTGGCTTGCATCAAAAGAGCCATCTCAGGAACAACTCTGGGAATAGGAAAAGCTGTTGATGCTACTTATCTTAATAGTGATATGTCACAATCTGTTTTGACAACATCTATATTGCAGCCTTATTAATTTTTATCATAATACAATAATTATAAATCTAAAAACGTTATGTTTTTAGATTTTTTTTGATTATTAACTCTATTTCTTGTGAATTTGTCCAGATAAAGTGAAGTGTATTATCGAAAATTGAATTATATTTGGGCAAGCTAAAAAAATTCTATATGGTAAAAAACTATTTTTTTAAAATGTTTGCCAGTATTGCTTTTCTTGGGCTGCTGACAGCATGTAATACTACCTCAGATCCTACAGAATCTATCCCGAATCCGGATGATGGAGCACCGCCTAAAAGAGTGTTATCAAAGGTGGGAGCAAACAATGTTTCTCAGGAAGAATATATTACAACTGCCGGAACCGGAGATTTACAGGCTGCAATCTCTAAAGATGAATCTGCTGGGGGAAGTGCTTATTATACCGGAACGGTAACGTATACCAACAAGAATATCACGAAGGTTAAATATGTAAGCTCTGCAACATCCAGTCTTGTTTATGAATTTAATATTGTTCCTGATGCTACAGGTAAAAAGATTTATAATGCCACTTCTACAACTACAGGAGCCACTCCTTCGGCCTCTGTTATAAGTGACTATACTTTTACTTATAACTCAGTTACCAATAAACTTACCAAGATTCTTGAGAAGAGAAAAGAAGGTGGAATCAGTGCTTATAACAAATTTATAGACTATACTTTTGTGTATAGTGGAGAAAATGTTATTCAGGTAGTTTGTTCCAAAGGAATATTGGATATCAACGGAAGCCCGAATATGGGTACTGCAGTAGTAAGCAAATACAGCTTTCAGAACTATGATGCTCAGAAAAGTCCTTACTCTACACTTCCATCCGTCTATTTCATTACACGAAGTCTGATAAACCCGGCTCAATTCTATAAAATTTCTCCGAATAATCCTACTTCAATGTTTATAGAATTGCCTTCACCAGCTGCTCCTGTTAATACAGCTCAGAGTTATTCTTATGATAATCAAGGGTATGTAGTAGTTGAGAAAAATCAGAATGTTACTTTTACCTATAAAAATTTATAGGAGAAGGAGATAATTACTAATCTTACCAGAATATAAAATAATCATATAATTTTTAGGTAAAAAAAATTATATTTGTCAAAAAAATAATCAATTACAAGGAAATGAAGCAAATTTTCTATTTTATTTTATTAATCGCAGGTTTTTCCTCAATACATTCCTGCAAGAGTTTACTAGATGAAGATGGGAATCCATTATTGGATCTTAATAATACAGGAGGATTAAGCGGTCCCAGAGCATTATACAGAGAAATTACAGATAAAGATACTATCGCAGAATATCAGTACAGCGGGCTTCTGGTAACTAAAGTGCTTACAGACAGTGCTTCAGTTACTAATATTATGTACAGTGGAGATAAGATCAGCCAGATTAATTTCAACGGCTTTTTGGATCTTGACGGAAACGGAAAGCTTGATAAGGATAGTGTATCATACACTCAATTATTTACTTACGTCAATAACAATAAGCTTCAGACTATTTCTGAAAACCGTTCTATTTTCAGAAGACCTCCGCCAGTAATACCAGGAGATCCTCCGGGACCACAGACATTACTGAAAAAAGAGAAGAGTCTTTACAGTATTAAATATAGCACAGCTACTGGAAAACTGGATTCTATCATCATGAAGAATGGTCCGGATGTAGCAGGAGTGCCGCTTGCTTTCACAGATTATTCTAAAACAGCGTATACATATGTAGGAGACAATGTATCTAAGGTGGCAAGATACTATGGAACAATGGCAGGAGGTGCATTTGGTGCGGTTACAGGAAAGTATAGTTATGAATATTATGCATATGATGATCAGGTAAGCCCGTTCACATTATTGCCACACGTATATAAGATTTCAAGACTTTTATCTACGGTAATCAATGATAAAGAAAGCCTTATTTTATCTCCAAACAATCCTAAGAGATGGTCGGTGACAGATCTTTCGCCACCTATTCCAACTCCGATTGTGAAGAGTACCAATTACGTTTATGATCCTCAGACTTATATGACCAAAGGATATGGTGTTAATTACATCTACAAACCACAATAGAAGACTTTTTTAACAATATTAAAACTCAATCTTTCATAAGATTGAGTTTTTTATTTTTTATCCCTTAATTTTGCAAAAAATTTCTGATGAAATATTTAATTGTTGGGCTTGGTAATAAAGGCTCAGAATATGAAAATACACGACATAATATAGGCTTTAAAGTAGCTGAAAAAATAGCCGAAACTCTTGAAGTACCATTCAATACCTCCAATTTTGGATGGTTGGCAGAAGGGAAGCATAAAGGCAGAAAAGTTTTTATCCTTAAACCAGATACCTACATGAATCTTTCCGGAAATGCAGTGAAATACTGGATGCAAAAAGAAAATATTCCTTTGGAAAATGTACTGATCGTGACAGATGATCTTGCCCTTCCTTTCGGAACGTTGAGATTGAAAGGAAAGGGGTCTGATGCAGGCCACAACGGGCTTAAAAATATTAATGAAGTATTACAGACTCAGAATTACGCAAGGCTTCGTTTTGGAATATCTGCTGATTTTTCTGCTGGGAGACAGGTAGACTATGTATTAGGAACCTGGAATGAAGAAGAAGTGGCAACACTTACTGAGAGAATTGAAACCTTTTCAAAGGCAAGCCTTTCTTTCGTATTTGCAGGATTGAATAATACAATGTCTGCATTTAATGGGAAATAGTTGAGAGGTAATAGATTATAGGTGTCAGGTGATAGGGACGTGACGGTTTTTTATTCTGGCTTGTCTCTGCACCATTGCATAATAAAAAATAAATGCCACCGGATTCCGGTGGCATTCCTGTAAATTATAATTGAAATTTAATGAGTTTTATCTTTATAACCAGCTTACTGCACCTGTTTCAACATCGTAGTTGGCTCCAACAATTTTAATTTTACCTTCGTTTTCAAGGTTTCTAAGTGTTGAACTTTGTTTACGGATATCTTCAATTGCATTTTTTACATTTTGCTGATTAAGCCTTTCCAATAGAGAACTGTTTTTTGATGAACGCTCTTCATTTTCTTCAATAATATCATTGATGATAGGGTTGAAATGATTGATCAGGTGGTTAAGATTATCCATTCCCAATCCTTCAATCTGTGCAGCATCAAGGCCTCCTTTCAAAGCGCCGCATTTTGTGTGTCCTAAAACTACAATAAGTTTAGAACCGGCAACGTTACAGCCGAATTCCATAGATCCAAGAATGTCCTGATTAACAAAATTACCGGCAATTCTGATACTGAAAACGTCTCCTAATCCCTGGTCAAAGATAAGTTCCGCAGAAGTACGGCTGTCTATACAGCTCAAAACTACTGCAAACGGCCATTGTCCTTCACGGGTAGCATTCACTTGTTCAAGAAGGTCTCTGTTTGCTTTAAGGTTGTTTACAAATCTTTGGTTTCCTTCTTTTAAGAATTCTAATGCTTTCTCTGGAGTGATAGTAGACTGTGTTTCGTATGTATGTGCTTTCATATTATGTATTGTTTTCGAATTTAAAGTTAAAAAAAAAATTAATTGTAAATGGAGATTACATGGCTCTTTTGTGAGTAACCAGAATATGGGAATCCTCACTTCTTTCGTAATCTCTGTATGAAGTTTTAAAGCCTAGAAGTTCTACGTTGATGTCCTGTTCTTTTGCGCGGATATTGGCAAAATCCTGAATCATTTCCAATACATCCGTGGCAATGTATGAAGTGCTTCTTGCATCAATGATAACCGTTGAGCTTGGTTTTATATTTTTAAGTGTTTTTTTGATAGCCGCCTTATTTAAAAATGAAACTTCTTCAGCCAGTTTTATATTGATTCCATCTGCATCATCCAGCCTTTCTCTGCTTAAGTAATAAGCTCTTTTCATATTCCCCTGAAGAATATAGAAAACAGAGATGGTAAGACCAATTCCTACTCCTTTTAATAAATCTGTTGCCACAACAGCTACCACCGTTGCTACAAACGGAATAAACTGGAATTTTCCTAAATGCCAGAAATGCTTGAACGTAGCTGGCTTTGCCAATTTATATCCCACTAAAATTAATACCGCCGCCAAAGTAGCTAATGGGATTAAGTTGAGAATAACAGGAATAGAAAGTACACAGATCAATAAGAATATCCCGTGAATAATAGCTGAAGCTTTAGAAGTTGCGCCGGCGTTAGCATTAGCAGAACTTCTTACCACGACAGATGTCATTGGAAGACCTCCAATAAATGAGCTGATAAGGTTTCCGATTCCCTGAGCCTTAAGCTCAAGATTGGTATCCGTAATTCTTCTCTGTCTGTCTAATCGGTCTGATGCTTCTATACAAAGTAACGTTTCAATAGAGGCTACAATAGCAATTGTTGCTCCTACGATCCATACTTTAGGATTTGTGAAACCATTAAAGTCAGGAGTGGTAATCAGGTTCTTGAAATCATCAAAAGACTTGGGAACAGGTAAAGAAACCAAATGCTGGGTTTCGATAGCCAGAGAGCTTCCGGACATCTTAAAGAGCTGATTCAAAAGAATACTTACAATTACCGCAACCAAAGCTCCGGGAAGCATTTTCAGCCTCTTCAGAACGTGGATTTTATCCCATGCGATAAGAACTGCCACTGAAACTAAAGTAATCACGATAGCTCCAGGATGAATAGCCCCAAATAATTCTGTAAAATATCCGAAGTTTAAACCATTGTCAAAAATAGATTCATGACCTTCATAGTCTTTATCGAATCCTAGAGCATGCGGAATCTGTTTTAAAATAATAATGATTCCTATAGCAGCAAGCATTCCTTCAATCACATTGTTTGGAAAATAGTTGGAAATACTTCCAGCTCTTACAAATCCTAAAATCAATTGAATAAGTCCTGCAATAATTCCTGCACAAAGGAAAAGTTCAAATGCGCCAAGATCTGTTATAGCGGTTAAAACAATTGCCGTTAAACCTGCTGCAGGTCCGGAAACTGAAATATTAGAATTACTGAGTGTTCCTACTACCAGGCCGCCTATAATACCGGAAATAATACCGGATAATGGGGGAGCACCTGATGCTAAAGCAATTCCTAAACACAACGGAAGTGCTACTAAAAATACCACGAGTCCTGAAGGAAAATTCTCCTTGATTCCTCCTATTAATGATGTCTTTTTCATAATGTGAAGCTGTAAAGTATAACCGGCTTATTTCATTGTAAATAAGTCAATTATAAAAAGTTGAGAAAAAAAATAATTTTTAAAGTACGTGTGTATCCGATATCAAAAAATGATATGGAAATAGTATCAAAAAAATCTAATGATAGGAGTTACGCTTCCGGAGGGGGAGAAAATATAGTAAGTAAAGGTGAAAGATGAAAAGAATCATCTATCAGTACAAAAGACACGCCCTGAAAATCAGGTTCGGAAAACTTCAGGTAGTCGAAAACGTCCAAAGGTTTCGGAATAGTCTTTTCGTAAACAATGAATGAGGATGGGTGAGAATGTGGTTCTTCTTCGTTGATTATTATATTCGTTCTTGCAATATCCCAGCCCGCTACCGCAGCAATGCCTGGCAGCGCTGTAAAATTCAGAAAAAACGTTAATACAATAATACTCCAGAATTTCATTTTACCTTCTTTTTAGAAAAACTACTTGGTCTTTCTGCTCATTACCCAATCTGAACCTGTAAGGTTGTAGATCTTTTGGATGTCTTTTAAGGTTTTCTCAAAATCAATCTTCAGATCAATGATCTTACCTGTTCTAAGGTCAAATACCCAGCCGTGTACAATAGGTTGTTCTTCTAAAATATACCTTTCCTGTACGCAGGCCATTTTGATCACGTTGATGCACTGCTCCTGAACATTAAGTTCTACAAGTCTGTCATAACGCTTGTTTTCGTCTTCAATAGAATCCAGCTCTGCCTGATGTAATCTGTAAACGTCACGAATGTTTCTCAGCCAGGGATTCAATAATCCCAGATCCTGAGGAGTCATCGCTGCTTTTACACCACCACAGTTGTAATGTCCACATACAATAATGTGTTTCACTTTCAGATGTTCTACAGCATATTGAATAACCGCTGTGGAACTCATATCTAAAGTATTGACAACATTGGCAATGTTTCTGTGAACAAAAACTTCGCCCGGCTTTGCTCCCATCAATTCTTCTGCTGTGGCTCTGCTGTCTGAACATCCGATATAAAGGAATTCAGGATGCTGAGTTTTTGCAAGTTCTTTGAAGAAATTCGGGTCTTCAGCTACTTTGGATTCTACCCATTTTTTATTGTTTTCAAAAATAACCTCGTACGATTGTGACATAATTTTAAATTTTTAAAAGCTTATAATTATTTATTTCGTTTAAATTATTTCCAAAATCAATAGACTGAATCAATAATTGTACAAAAATATACTTTTTGTTAAAAAATCAATCACTTTTAACAAAGTTTAATATTAAAATATGCTTAAAATCATATCTCATATTCCGATATACTTTGCTTTACAGCCATTAGGCTTTATATAGGGTAATCCAAACGCTCAAAAACCACGATAAAATTACGAAGTATAAATTAAAATTCAATATTTGTGAATTAAAATATTCTTAATTTATTGTCAGATAATCGAACTGTTTTGGAAGGGCTAATTAAAAAAGCTGTTATATATCTGAAAAAATGAATAATTTAATACCCTATTAATCTATCAATCTGATGTCTGATTTTGGTCTGCAATCCTTATCACCACTATTTTACTGGGCAGGAATTTTTATTGCCTTTTTTTCATCTTTTCTGATATTGGGAAAATCCAAAAAAGTGACAGCAGATTATGTGTTGGCGATATGGTTTATGATCATAGGGGTGCATCTCATTTTTTTTGTTTTGTTTCGCGCAGAAGGTTATTTGCATTTTCCTGCTCTCATTGGTTTCGAGATTCCTTTTCCTTTCATGCATGGGCCGATGCTGTATGTATATATTTTGTGTGTTACCAACCAAAATTCCGGCAAAAAGATTTGGCTGGTGCATTGGATTCCGGTTCTGTTCATTTATATCGCTTTGTTTCAGTTTTTGATGCTTTCTCCTCAGGAGAGATTAGCTGTTTATCAGAATAAAGGTAAAGGATATGAAACATTGAGCCAGGTGATCAAAATTCTTATGATTATCTCCGGAATTCTATATGTAGGACTAAGTCTTCTTGCTGTCAGAAAATACAAAAGAGAGATCTCTAACCAATATTCAAATACTGAGAAAATCAACCTGAATTGGGTGTATTATCTTATTATCGGTATAGCACTGATATGGGTGGCTGTCATTATAAGAAATAATATTCTTATTTTTTCTATGGTAGTTTTGTTTATCCTGGTTGCCGCTTATTTCGGAATCAGCGGGGTTGGAATTCTGGATTATTCAGCAATAAAGATAGAGGACACAATGGAAAATGTTCCGGTTGAAAATATTTCTGAAGTTCCAAAATATGAGAAAACCTTTGCCGGAGAAGAAGCAATACAGGAGATTTATAATAAGCTGGTCATTCAGATGGAAAAGGAAAAGCTGTATAAAGATCCCGAATTGAACCTGAATTATGTTGCTAAGCTTTTGGATGTTCATCCCAATATACTTTCCCAAACCATCAATTTTGTTGAAAACAAAAACTTTTACGATTATATCAACCGTCAGCGGATTGAAGAATTTAAAAGGATAGCAGTATTACCTGAAAATGGAAAGTTTACGATTCTTTCATTGGCATTTGAGAGTGGGTTTAATTCAAAAACGTCATTTAACCGGAATTTTAAGAAATACATGGACTGCTCACCTAGAGAATTTCTAAAAAATCAGAGTATTATTATGGAATAACCTGTTAGTTGATTTTTTTTAAGCGTAAGTTGTTGTTTTATAGCGGCTCATTCATTTGTTCCACCTTTCATTTTGGAACAGATGAAGCGTTTATATTCCTCATTTTTACAGAAAAATTGAATCAGATCTTTATGAGAAAATTATTATTTGTAATCATGTGTGTGTTAGCATTGCTTATTGGTGCTTATCCTCTTATTTATGCTTTTGTGGAGCATAAACATACCTTTTTAGGATCTAAATCTCCTGAAATACTTCATAATATCATCTGGAAAACAGCCTTTTTTGCCCATATTATTTTCGGAGGGCTGGCGCTTTTTATCGGTTGGCGGCAGTTTGGCAGTTCATTCCGGAATAAATACTTCAAGATTCATAGGAAAATTGGAGGTTTCTACGTAATTGCAGTGATCATAAGTTCTGTTTCTGCTATTTATATGGGTTTTTACGCTAATGGTGGACTCATTTCCGCAATAGGATTTATCAGTTTAGGGTGTACCTGGCTCATGACAACTCTTGCTGCAGTTGGGCAGATAAGAAAAGGAAGTGTTGTAATGCACCAACAGCTCATGATTTATAGCTACGCTTGTACTTTTGCTGCGGTGACACTGAGATTGTGGTATCCTTTGCTAACTAATATTACCGGAGATCCTGAGAACTCTTATATTGCTGTTGCATGGTTGTGCTGGGTCCCTAATCTATTGATTGCTTATTTTATCAATAAAAGAATGACTGTGATATAGTTTTTCTTTCTCAGTAGAGATTATATTTTACTCCGGCAGCTGTCTATATTCCATACTCTTCATCTCTAAATTTAAATATTTATTTCCTTCATTTTTATAATGCTGAGGAACCTCAAGACCCATATATTTCATAATCAGAGGATAGATATAAGTAGTCTGGGTCTGCTTGGTTTCATGTCCAGTAATTCTATATGCTGCAGGAACTTTATCTCCATACCATACAAAGAATGGAACCTGGGTAGATTCTTTAGAGTCTACATGCAGTAATTTGTCTCCCTGTATTTTAAGTCCATGATCTGATGCATAGATGACTACGGAATTGGTGTTTTTCAGCGTGCGGAAAATATTATTGAATACATAATCAGTGTATTTTATGGAGCTGTCATAGCAATTTAGATCCTCGGAGTTCCAGTTGGGAGGAAGTCTGTTGCATGGATTTGGGTGGCTTCCCATGATGTGAAGAACCACAAATTTATCCTCTTTCTTCTGAATGACCTTCTCCAATTCCGGAACAATTACTTCATCATAACCGTTTACCCATTTTTTATTTTTAGACATCGAAGCGATGGCTGTTATCCCTCTTGCGCTCGCCTGTGTGCTGAGCCAAAAAGAATTGTATCCGGTTTGATTGGCCAGATTGATAATATTGTAGGATAGCTTGTCATAACGATATCTGAATTCATCAGGATGAATGCTGGACAACATTAAAGGAACACTCAGATTGGTAATTCCTGCAGGAGAAACGGCATTGTCAAAGATCATCATGTTCTCAGCCTGCTGATCCGTATAAGGAGTTGTCTTTTTAGAATAACCATACAGTGACATATTTTGCTTTCTTTCAGACTCTCCAATGATCAGAATTACATTTTCTATTCCCGGCTGTATTTTCTTGATGTTGAAAACGGGAACGTTTTTTTTGATTTCATTAATATCTTCCTGAATTTTCAATGCTGTGTTGAAATCAGAATAATGATAATATACACTTTTGATCATTTTTCCACCTCCTTTATTGCTTACATATCTGTGTTTAAGGTAAAAAGTAAACGGCATGAGAAGCCACAATAGTGCAATAATGATGAATTTGATATTGAATGTAACTACATTTTTTTTCAGGTAATTGACAGAGTACAGTAACAACCCCAGAAAGATAAAAAATAAAATTCCCGGCAGAATAAACATATAAGACATACTCATAGCCTCATTCACATTAGATTCCAGAATACTGATAGCCATTCCCACATTAAACCCTGAATGGTAAATGAAAAAACAAGATACGGATATCAGAAAGTTGATACTTAATAATATGCATAAAATGACGGCGATGGCAGTGGTATATTTATTCTTAAAAAGAAGTGCATTGAATACAAGGAAAGAACAAAACATAATTCCATATTCAAAAATATTCCGGATGCTTTCCAGCTTTTCTGCCCCGAATAGATTATCAAAGATATAAGGGAAGGAAAGTAGAAAACCTGTGAGATAGATTAAAATAAGAAAAATCGGAATTATTTTTTTGAGCATGGTTGTATATATATTTTCAGGGCTGTTAAGATCATTTTTTAATAATCTTTCTTAAGAGTCTTTCGGGTAAGAGTCTGCTAAATATCAGAATCATGTATGCATGAGAAGAATTAATGTCAGATAATAATTCTTAGGTGTTACAGATATTGTATCAACTCAAAAAGAAACTTTTGAAAGATAATTGTTACAGTTGCATGGCGGAGAGTTATTTCTGTCCGCTTAGATTTTCAATGATGGTAGAAAATGTAACTATAGAGCTGATAGTGCAGATAGGGAATGGGGAAAATGCGGATGTATTTCTTTCATCAAAAATTATTTTTTAAATTAATTAAGCCTGGGTTGTGTTTTTAATATTAAGCGATTTTTATCAGAACAAGTGACATTGATGGATTGAGGCCATCCGGATCATAAAACTTACTATTGTTTATAAAACCGATTGATTGTATCGTTATTTCATAACCAAACAATGCCTTTTTTACAAATGTACACGAAATTACCGATAAATGCAAGTAGAACTTTTACTATAAGTGGTGGAATTACTACACTTTACGGTTGATATAATCCATTGTTGCATTAGGGGTAGGGATGATTTTTGCCGGGTTTCCTATGACAACAGAATTAGGGGGAACATCAAAGTTGACATAAGAATTTGGAACAATCAAAACATTATTTCCAATAGTGATTGCCCCTACAATAACGGCATTGGTACCTATCCAGACTTCATCCCCAATGATTGGGGAACCTTCATTTTTTCCTCGGTTTTGCTGGCCAATGGTAACTCCCTGTGCGATATTACAGTTTTTACCAATGACTGTTTTCGGATTGATGACAAGACTTCCCCAATGACCCAGATAAAATCCTTCGCCAATCTGGGTTTCAGGATAAATCTGAAATCCATATTTGATTTGATAATGTCTTAATACAATTCTCCAGAACGTATTCAAAAGATGATTCTTCTGATACTTCTGAGCCTTTCTCAAAATGTAAACAAAATGAAGATTGGGATTAATACATTTTTTCCAGATCTGAAAGGTTGAAAGCCACTTTCCGCTTTCCCGGTAAAAGTCTTTTTGAATGATAGAATAATCAGCCATTGTCAGTGTTTTTATACTTCATCAATTATTTTCTGAAGATGTTCCACAGATTTTTCAAGCACAAACGGCAGCTCGGTTACTGAGATCTGTTTTTTGTATTCTTCAGTTACATTTTTATCAGTAAGAAACTTTTTCATTCCCTCATATATTCCCTCTTCGGAATTTGCGGTAATATTGCCCAGTTTTCCATTTTGCAGGAGATCTCTGATGCCGGAAATATCCGTTGCAGAAATAGGTTTGTTGAGAATAAGTGCTTCCGCTATGATGGTAGGGAATCCCTCATGCCTTGATGACATTATATAGAAATCCGCTTTTTTCATATACGGGTATGGGTTACTGCTGAAGCCCAGCATTTTTGCTGTATCCTGAAGCCCTAGTGTGTTGAGCTGATCCTGAATTTTCTCAAAATCATAACCATCACCAATGATCAAAAGCTGATGCTTTAACCCTTCATCAATCAGTTTTTTATGAACATTCAATAATCTGTCGTAGCCTTTTTGTGGATATACAGTTCCTACCGTTACAAAAGTAGGAAGATCACTGTTGAAAGGATAATCAGTGATTTCAATATCTGCCTTTCTTAAGGTATCATTTTTGTCAATTGGATTAAAAATCTTGATCACAGAAGCTTTTTCCGCCTCATTTTTGGCGAGATTATGCATTCCTTCCTGCAGTTTGTTGGAAATCACAAGGATTCTGTCAAACTTGAAAAACTGTCTGATGACTTCCGGAGTATATTCTTTCAAATTGAAAATGTCATTCTGTACCCAAATAATCTTTTTAGAATCTTTTTGAGGGCTGGACAGTATTTCCTGATGCATGGCATGGATGGCAGCAATTTCTACATCGTATTGTTTATTTTTTAAAACAAATTTATAAAGTAGAGAAGGAAACCAAAGAAACATTTTCTGATAAAGAACCCTGTAAGCCTTCACAGGAATATCCTGAGGCCTGTTGGTTGTTATCATTTCTCCTTTTGTCAGATAGTATAAAGTTACCCATGACGGAACCTCTTTAATATATAATCCCGAATAAAGGTTGACCAAAAGGTCTACTTCATATTTATCGGAAGGGAGATTTTTCAAAAAGTTGATTAATACTTTTTCTGCACCGCCATGACGTAATGAACCTATACGAATGAGGAGTTTTTTCTTTTTCAATTTGTTTCTTTTATGATTTTACAAGATTAAATTTATTTAATTTTTCTTGCTTTTTTATACTTGTGAGGAAGATTTTCTTTGATATAGGCATCCAGTTTTTTTCTGTCTTTCTCCAATTCACGGGGATATTCCGGGTTGTTTTTAAGAACAATATCACCATAATCTTCAATGGTGCAGAGAAATTGCGCTGGATTCCCGATAAAAACCGTATTATCAGGCATAGATTGTGACAACACTGAGTTGGCTCCCAGAATACAGTTGTTTCCAATCTGTACATCCTGCATGATTACAGCATTGAGACCAATTGTACAGTTGTTTCCAATCTTTATTCTTCCAAGAATCCTTGCATCTTCATATCCGGGAAGCCTTCTCAGCAGGGTAGTGGTTCCCCCGTGATTTACAAATCTTACGTCTCCGGCAATATTTACATTGTCACCAATCTCAATAAGGTAAGGTTCAGTTCCAAAATACACTTTATCAGGCATATTGAAGTTTTTTCCTACCTTCATACCTCTATATTTAGCCACTTCAAGACTGCCTCTATTCAAAAAAGATTGATAGAGAGCGTCTATTTTTAATAGGATTCTGAATATAAAAATCATCACAAGTGTAAAGTTGTTTTCGTTACTTTTGCAAAGAAAGAGAATTTATTAATATGATGAAAATTTCAAAAATAGAATATTATCTGCCTCAGCAGGTGTTAACTAACGAGGGGCTTGAAAAATTGTTCCCCGAATGGAGTTCAGAACGCATCAAGGAGAAAGTAGGTATTTCCCAACGTCATATTTCTTCAGACAACGAAACGGTGCTGGATATGGCGGTACAATCTTCAGAAAAAATTTTCGAAAACTATGACCGGGATAAAGTAGATTTTATTTTGTTCTGTACGCAAAGTCCAGAGTATTTTCTGCCTACAACGGCCTGTATTTTGCAGGACAGACTGGGACTTAGAAAAAATATCGGAGCTATAGATTTTAATCTTGGCTGTTCAGGATTTGTATATGGACTGGCTTTTGCGAAAGGATTGATTGCTGCAGGAATTGCAAAGAGCATTCTTTTGGTTACTTCAGAAACGTACACTAAACATATTCATCCCGATGATAAAGGAAACCGAAGTATATTCGGGGATGCTTCAGCTTCAGCAATTGTTGAAAAAGCAGAGGGTAATGACTACCAATTCTGCCTGGGAACAGATGGAAGCGGTGCCGAAAACCTTATCGTGAAGAAAGGGGCTTTCAAAAAAGACTTTGAACTGAATCCTGAGCATGAATTCAGTCCTGAAAATATTTATATGAATGGTCCTGAGATTTTTAACTTTACAATTGAAAATATCCCGGGATTGGTAAAAGAAACCCTTGAAGTAAACGGAATGACGATGGATGATATTGATCATTTTGTTTTTCATCAGGCCAATTCTTTTATGCTGAATTATTTAAGAAAGAAAACAAAAATACCGGCTGAAAAGTTCTATATTGATATGGAAAAAACCGGGAATACCGTTTCTGCAACCATTCCTATTGCTCTTAAAAATATGATGGATAAAGGAATACTGAAGGAAGGTGATAAAGTTTTAATGGCAGGATTTGGGGTAGGATATTCATGGGGAGCTACCATTATGGAAATTTAAGATAACAAACATTTAAAATTATAAAATATGAAAACATCCGTTTTTTTAGAAAAACTACAAGAAGAATTGGAGGAAGATGAAACATTGACCACTGAAACGAATTTAAAATCTTTGGAAAGCTATGACTCTATCAGTTTGCTTTCTGTTATTGCGTTTGTAGACGAAAATTTCAGCAAAAAAATTGATACCAAGCACTTTAAAGATATCGAAACCGTTTCAGATCTGATGAATGTTATAGGAAAAGAAAATTTTGAAGATTAATGGTTGCTTTCTCATTAAAAAATAAAATTATTCTCATTACAGGCGCTTCTTCCGGGATCGGGAGAAGTTGTTCTGTAGAATGCAGCCAAAGCGGTGCAGATCTGATTCTCGTGGGAAGAAACCAGGAAGAACTGATGAAAACCGTTTCTCTGCTGAATCCTGAAACCAAAGTTGAGATCATTGCTGAAGATATTACCCAATCTGACAATCTTGAAGCAATCATTGCTGATAAAGTTTCAGTTTTAGGTAAGATTTCAGGATTTATACACTGTGCCGGTATCGAAAAAACATTACCATTAAAAAAGCACAATCCTCAGTTATATCAGGATATATTTTCAATAAATGTTATCGCTGGACTTGAAATTGCTAAAATTTTATCTCTAAAAAAATATAAAGACGAAACGTCCAGTTTTGTATTTATTTCTTCCGTTGCGGGAATGGTAGGAGAGGCTGGAAAGGCTGCTTATTCTGCAAGTAAAGGAGCTGTGATTTCAGGAGCCCGTTCGTTGGCTATGGAACTTTCCAGAAGTAAAATCCGTGTCAACAGTATAAGCCCTGCGATGGTAAATACCCCGATTCTGGAAAAAATGTTTGAAGATATTGGTGAAGAAGCTTCATCAGAAATCATAAAAAAGCATCCGCTGGGAATAGGTGATCCTAAAGATGTAGCGAATGCTTGTATTTTTCTATTGTCTGACGCCTCAAGATGGGTTACAGGAACTAATCTTGTAGTCGACGGAGGATATTCCGCACAGTAATTTATTTTTTGTACAGCGTTTCAATAATATTTTCTACGCTGTCAAATATTTTCTTATTGTCAAACTGACTTTCAATATTTTTAAGATTTTCTCTGATATGGAGAACAAGGCTGGGATCGGTAAAGAATGTCTTCATTGCCGAATACATTTCATCCACCTCATAACTGATGAGGTACCCCGTTTCCCGGTCTTTGATCATCAGCCCTACATCACCTACATTCGTTGCAATAATAGGTTTCTGGAGGATTAATGCTTCAGCAATTACCAAAGGCCATGCTTCAGATTCCGAAGAAAGGATGAAATAATCGGCCTTTTTGATGTACGGATAAGGGTTCATCTGATTTCCAGCCAAAATAAATGTCTTTTCAACGTTATTTTTTGCGACCTGAGCTTTAAGGTTCTTCATTTCGTCGCCATCACCAATGACGATGATGCTGTGATGAAATCCTTCGTTGATAAGCCTTGTATGGGCTTCAATAAGTTTATGATATCCTTTTCTTGAATGAAGTCTTCCAATAGAAGCGAAAACAGGTCCTTCAGGGAAACTGTCAAGTTTTTCTTCAGCCTTGCGTTTTATTTCTTCGATAGGAATAGGATTGATAATAACACTCTCAGCGGGATAATTGAGATTCGGATAATACTGATGCATCATATCCTTTATTTTATGAGAGCAATACACCATATGATCAAACTGCGGAAAACTCTTTAAAATATCCGGAACCAAAGGCTGAAATTTTGGAACATTGATTTCAGAGTGAAACCATCCTATTTTTTTTGAATTCTTATGGGTAGAACTAAGAATCGCATCATAATCCCTGTAATCCATCCCGATTTCTATATCAAAAGTATCATTGATAAGTTTGTCTGCAATGGAAGGGTTGTTTTTCAGTTTACGAAGTTTTAACCTTCTCTTGACAAGCTGAAGTTTCTGTAAGAGAGCGTTGTCGGAAAAGTCCTCTTTTCCATCAGTAAGATATATTTTTCTGATATGTTTCGGAAGTTCATCACGCAGCTTGCCCTGGTTGAGGGTAAGGCATACCGTCATTTCAAATTTGTCAGGATTCAGGTTGTTGAGGAGTCCCAACAATACTTTTTCTACGCCTCCCATTTCCATGGAGCGGTGTCTGAACAAAATTTTTATTTTTTTTTCTACCATTATCCGAAGATTGATTGTAAAGTAATTTTTATTTTTTTCTTGATGCGGAAAGGAAGCTTGTGCTGATATTGCAGCAGGCCAAATATTTCATCTGCACCTGTATAATGATCAGGAATTTTCTGGCCGTTGATGGTTGTAAGCCCTCTGCGCTTCATGGTATTGAAAATCACCTGCGCAAAATACTCATGGGATTTCTTTTTATTGTCATTCTGGGAAATTCCTCCCTGATGGGTTCTATAAAGGTAGTTGGTGTCATTAATGAACTGAACTTTCCCTTTTTCATACATCTTAAGGTACAGATCCTGGTCTTCTCCGATTTTTAAATCCGGATTCATTTTTTCAGTCTGTTCATATACTGCTTTTCTGAAAGTAACAAAATGAGCAATCTGAATCGGAAAATTAAAAAAATAAGGATCACCATTCGGGACCTGCATTGCAGATCTGAACGGAGAAATAGGTTTCAGATTCTGATCACAGGTCATAAACCTTGAATAGGTAAGTACTGTGTTTTTTTTAGTCTGAAAAATCTCCATACATTTTTCAATGGCCGTCGGGTGTATAGCATCATCAGGATCCAGGAATCCGCAGATTTCCCCTTCCGCCAGCTCAATCAGTTTACTTTTTGTGACTCCTACACCGGAATTTTTTTCATTTTCAAAAAATCTAAATCTTTTATCATTTGAAATGATTTCCAGGATCATTTTCTTTTCGCTTTCAGAGGAGGCGTCATCAAGAATAATGGCTTCCCAGTCTGTATACGTCTGCTGAAGTATGCTTTCAAAACAGTCTTTGAAAAAATGAGCGTTATTATAATGGGCTATAAGAATAGAAAACTTCATTAGTGTTCCTTAAAGATTAATTCCTGATGATTGATCACGGTTGTATTGGAAGGCACATCTTTGTAAATGGTACATCCTGCCCCAATAATACAGTTATCCCCAATGGTAACTCCTTTTAAGACGGTAACATTACTTCCGAGCCAGCAATTGCTTCCGATTTTGATGGGAGCTGTGGTGAATTCAGCGTGAGACAGTTTAAAATCCGGATGGGTCTGATACGCATGGTTATGATCATACAGTTTTACATTTTCTCCGAATAACGTATTGTCACCTATTGAAATACTGTCCAAACAGTTGATGGAACAGAAATTATTCATGAAAAAATTGTTTCCGATTTCTAAAGTGGCATTTTGCTGCACAAGAACATGTACATAATTTCTGAAACTGACGCCATTACCAATGGTCACCTTCTTTATATTTTCATGCAGGATAAAATGATCACTGATCCCAAGTTTTATCCCCTTGAAAGAAACATGAGGATGTTTTTTGAGGATAGAAATCTGGCTTTTCCGTTGAAGTTTTGCTAAAATTTCATGAAGCATACCTAAATCTATTTTCACATTTGTAGCCTACAAATATAATTTGTTTTACATAATTATAATAATAAATCTTATTTTTGTGCCTTAAAATTAATACTTTATATCAAATAAAAGCAGCGGTTAACGTTGAGTCTGCCGTGTTTTGATAAAGTAAAGCATTTTGCGATTCTGTGAAGATAAGTCAGATTACATTTACCAGGTTTGTTGCCGCAATGGCAATTGTCATTTCTCATTTCAATAAAGATCTGTTTTTATATAAGATAGATTACATTTCCAATCTTTTTTTGAGAGCGAATGTAGGGGTAAGCTATTTCTTTATTCTTTCAGGGTTTATCATGATCATTGCTTATCATAAAAAGGATAAGATAGATTATCTTGAGTTTTATAAAAACAGGTTTGCCAGGATCTATCCGCTTTATATGCTGGGGCTTGTGTTATATTTTATGACAAGATATGAAATGTTTGATTGGTATAAGCTGGTTTTATACGGATTGGGCATTCAGAGCTGGATACCGGGAGAAGCTATGATTCTCAATTTTCCGGGATGGTCTATCTCTGTAGAGTTTTTCTTTTATCTGCTTTTTCCGTTTTTATATAATTATTTTTACGCGAAGAAAAATAAAATGATCTGGGTATTTGCCATTGGACTCTGGCTGATCACTCAGGTGTTTTCAAACCTTTATCAAATGTATGGGGCGTATGAAGGACCACACACGAAAAGTCATGAGTTTCTTTATTATTTCCCTTTCTGGCATCTTAATGAATTTCTGATCGGAAATCTGGCGGGAATATTTTTCGTGAGAAATTATAAGCAGAAAAATTACGATCGTCAGGTGATTGCAGTCTTTTTACTGATCCTTGTATCGCTGATGTTTGTTCCGCTTTTTTACCACAACGGGTTGATGGCTTTACTCTTTGTACCTGCTATTCTTCTGATTTCGGCTAACAATGGAAAAGTAAGTAAGCTCTTTTCGCTAAAGCCGATGGAATATCTGGGAGAAATAAGTTACGGAATATACATTACTCATATCCCTGTTCTTTATCTGGTAAGGGAGTTTTTAAAATGGCAGGAATATACGTTCAGCATTGATATTGTATTTATGATTTACATTATTGTTATGCTGTTCAGTTCTGCGGTTTTTTATCAGTTTATCGAAAAACCAATGCGGGATCTTTTACGGAAGATTCATTTTGGCAAACGATAAAAGATTAAAGGTTTATTTTTAAACTAAATACTTAGTTTAATTCTGTTGTTAGAATAAATCGTTTCTAAAATTTATATTATAAAGCCCTGAACGTATACTTTTATAATCCGTAAGAAGATATTTTGTAATCATTCCCCATTTTTTCAAAAACGGAGCATTGGCGATTTGGAAACTTCTGTAGACTCTTTTGATATGAATCTTAACATCATCAGGAATAGTATTTTCATTCTCTGCCCAACGGTTGACCTCCTTCCACAATACAACTCTTGTGGAGGCTGGCTTAACTTCTCTGGAATCTATTTTGGTAATTCTGTTATTCTCATGAACTCCTCTTACGGCTACTGCGTTATCAAGAATCCCCGGATATAAATTCAGATAGTAAGAGAGTCTGAAAAGAAACTCAGTGTCCTGATGAAGCTTTAAATGAGTTTTAAAGAAATACTCCATGTTTCTCAAAGAACTTTTACGGATGGTCAGTGCATCAATGCTGAAAAGTCCGAAAGTTCCTCTCATATTAAGCTGTCCCGGAAATACATCTTTTGGGGAATGCTTTTTGTAAACCGTAGTCAGACGGTCACCAAAGACCTTATAATATTGTTCTTTTGCTTTCTCAGAATAATAGTGAACCCCAATTGCACCATACACTCCATCTACATCTTTATTGACAAATAACTCTTTTTCTGCATCAAACCGGTTGGGAAGGTAGTAATCATCCGCATCCAGGAAAGCAATAAAGTCTCCTTCCGCTTTTTCAAGTCCTAAATTTCTGCTGGCACCCGCTCCGTGATTTCCTTGATCAGGATGCTGAAAAAGTTTTACCCTATCATGTTTTTCAGCAAGTTCCTTACAGACCTGCAATGCATTGTCCGGAGATTTGTCCTCTACCAAGACCACTTCATATACCTCTTCAAACTGGAGAGCAGAATCTACAGCCTGTGAAACATATTTTTCTGCATTGTAAACGGGAATAATTACTGAAATTTTCATTTGTATCGGATTATGCTTTTAATTTAATTTTTAAATAATTGGTTACTCTTTTCTCAACAAAATAATACAGAAGTGATGCCACTATAATGACTATAACAATTTTAAAAAGGAAAAAGGGAATGCTGAGGTAGCCTTCAACTTTAAATCTTTTTAGAACAATTTCTACAAAAGGATGTGACAGATATAATGAATAGGAGATGTCTCCCAGAAATATTAAAGCCTTGTTTCCTTTAAAACGAAATACATAATCAAAAGTTAAGAAAGAAAAGACAAACAGGGAAATAATGGCCAGCTTTATCATATCATTATCTATAGGAATAATGCTAAGCAGTACCAATATAAATAATACGATTCCTGCTACAGTAAGTGATGCTGCCCAATTCTTTGGAATTGTAAATCTATTCAGTAAAAGTGAAAAAAGGATTCCCACAACAAAATAGAGGTTCAGAGAATGGGTTACCATTCGTAAATAGGGATTTTCAAAATGGATAAAATATCCCAATATTGAAGTAAGGATGAAGAAACCTGCAATGAAATAATATCTTTTTTCTTTAAAAAATAATGAGAGTCCGAATATTAGATAAAAGAACATCTCAAAATTTAAGGACCAGCCTAAGAAAAGCACCGGAAATTCTTTCTTTGTGGGAAGGAATAGTAGTGAATGGATAAGCTCATAGAGTCCTGCTCCATGAAAATACAGGAGAAAACTGCCGCCAGGTATCATTGCAGCGAATGTCAAAAGATAATATAGCGGGACAATTCTGATCACCCTTCTTTTGTAAAACAAAGTAATCTGCTGAAAAGAATCTTTACTGAAATTTATTTTTTGAGTGGTGAAAGCCATGATAAATCCACTGATAATAAAGAATACGGGAACACCAATACTCCCTTTTTTAAAGAGAATATTACCAAGATCCAGCCCGGGCAGATTTATTGTTTCACGGAAATGAAAGCAACAGACCAATAAGGCGGAGATCCCTCTTAATATCTGGAGGTTGTTAAGTTTCATGACAGAATGAGTCTTATTTTTTTAATATCTTTTTCAAAATAAGTCCCATTACAAAAGGTACTCTGGCAATATTATGCTGAAGTGTCTTGAACCCGTCTATTGTAAATTTGGTATCTTCTGTCATCCCGTATTCTGAAAAATCTACTTCAGGAACGGCTTTATGTTTAAAGGTAACATTCATTAAGTTGTACTGATGGATCACCTGGATGTACATTTCTTTACTGTCTTCCACAGAAAAATTCGGATAATGACGATAGCTGTTGTGCGCTCTTTCTTTCAGCATTGTTTTGAAATTATCTACACTTTCTGCTAAACTTACAAAAGGGTTTACTGCCTCATTATAGACATTCACAACTGCTTTACGATCCGGAAGCATGGTAAGCTGATATCCTCTTCTTAAATCTATTACCAGATCATGGATGGGTTTGAAATGCTCTTGTACCGTTTTTATATAATCCTGATGAAGCATATCATCGTTATCCAGTTCGCTGGTAATCACAAATTTTGTATCAGGAGTAAAAAACTGTGGGATTATCTCTACAGCTTTCGTTTTCATAACATCAAAATCTTCTACAAATACTGCTTTGAAAGTAGGGTATTCTGTTTCAATTTCTTTGATGATTTTTCTAAACTTATCAGATGTATTGGTATCGAAAAATGTAAGCCAGACGTAGTTTTGATTGGTTTGATTTTGATAAGAAGGAAGTACATAAGTTCTGAATAACCTGAAACGGTCATCCAGCCATTCTTCAGTAAGAGGTTTATATCCTGAACGTGTTTCGTTCCAGCCTTTTGTAGGAACATTGAATCTGGTCATTATCACGTGTACAAATTGACTCATCTAAATAAATTTATTTAAAGTTATATAATTTTACAAGGGTTTCTGCTTATATCTGTTTGGCAGTACCCAGCTCATTTGTGTAGTTTTTATGGAAATATAGTTGTCTGAAGTACATTGAACGTCAGGTTTAGCCATCTACTTTCTTTCTGAAAAGCTTGTAGTAAAATCTTTTAAAAGAAAGATATTTTGCAACTACAGACAGCGGAATCATTTTTTGAAATTCCTTTCTTTGCTGTACAAGTTGTGTTGTACGAACTTCTATGATTTGATAGGCCAGCTTGTCATGAACTTCTTCACCGTAAAGCTTTTTTAATGTCGGTAAAATTTTAAGACGCTGTTTCATGATCTTAAGCGGATCAGCGGACATATTATCATTCACATCTTTTCTGTAATGAGCGAGGGGTTCATTAATCAGAAGAGCATCAGGATTGTCTTTGGTGATATAAATCCACATTACCCAGTCTTCACAGCTGGTAAGAGTGGTGTCAAAAAGGAATCCTTCCAAAAGCTTTTTATGTATCAAAGCACAGTGGATAGGAATGGAAAATCTGAGATCCCAGCCATATACAATTCCATCAAATGTAAGAAAACTCTGTTCCACATCTTTATAGCCCGGAAGATGGGTCTGGTTCCTGTAAATAGTATATTGGCTTACAATCAGCGGGTATTCTTTGTCTCCTGCAAAGCTCTTTGAAAACTTTTCACGGTGTATCAGGTCATCGGAATCCAAAAACTGTATATAATCTCCGGTAACGATTTCCAGAGCAGCATTTCTTGCAGAAGATAAGCCGCCGTTTTCTTTATAAAGATATTTAAAACGATTGTCTTTTTTTACCCATTTATCAGCTACTTCATCAGTATTATCGGGTGATCCGTCATTGACAATGATGCATTCCCAATTTTCATAAGTCTGATCCAGTATAGACTGCAGACATTCATCTAAAAACTGAGCCTGTTTGTAGCAAGGGACAATTACGGATATTTTGGGATTCATTTTCATTTTTTATTCAATAGGTTTAATGTGTTTTTTATTCTTCAGTTGGTAATAAAACCTCCGCTTTTTCGGCTTTAATGATCTCCGAAATTTTCTGGTCGAAGGTACAAAATTATTTTTTCGGCACAGAATGGTATCTTTCAGAAGCAATCATATAAGATCTTTTATAAATAAGATGAATAGATTTTTTTTAAGTATTCATCAGGAGACAGACCGGCGAAAAAATCTTCTGTAAGACTGTTGAATTCTATATTATAAAAGGAACCTTCATCCACTGTTTCATAATCTGCATTTTTTGCAAGATGATTTTCCAGCTGAGACAAAATCTCCGGTAATGAATACTGGTAAGGATAGGCCAAATTGACAATCTCATTGTTGAGGTCTTGCATATACTTCCCGACAAATGATGCAATATCATCTGTACCAATCAGGATTCTTCTTGCATTGTTGTGAATGGTAAGCTTATTTTCTGATAGAATTGAGTTTTTAAGAAAGTTGATCAGTGTATTAGGATTTCCTCCGCGGCCTACAGCATTTCCTACCCTGAAAATAATAAAGCTGGAACATTGCTCAGCAATTATTTTTTCAATCGTAATTTTATGAACAACATAAGGGCTGTCTGTTTTGGTGGGGTCATAAATACTGCATGTGGAAAAATAGATCAGCTTTTTATCCGGATTTTGGCTAATAACCGATTTCAGCAGGGATATTTCTCTTTCAAATTCAGCAGGATTTTTTTCCAGCGAATTGGAAACTCCTGATGCAAAAAAAATAACATCCTCTTTATCATAAAGTCTTACGGCATTTGCCAGAATTCCACTACCAATAATCATATGCTTCTTTTCTAATTAAGATGTTAGTTTTAAATCTTTTAGGTACATCAATAGATTTAAAGTTTTTTAAAGATTTTAAAAAGTCCAATTGTATTTCCCAATTTTGCCCATCTTGAATTTTTTACATGATTCAATTGGTTAAGTGCCTGGTCATATTTCTTTTTTGGAACATAGCTCTGAAGAAAAAGATCTTCAACACTTATGTTTCTTCTTTCCGCCATTTTGATCAGGGCAACCCAGTGCCAGAACAAGGCTTTTTCTGAATTTTTGGTCGTAGAAATCCCACTATCATGGATTCTGTATAAATATAAATCTTCATCAATATATTTAACCGGGGCTATTTCGCACATTTTCATGTACCAGTCTTTATCTTCAGCAATTTTTAAGAAAGGATCAATGCCGGACGTTTTTTCATAAATCTTCTTTTTGAAAGTAACGAAATGCGAAATCTCTGCATTGAAGTTAAAGTAAGACTGATCCAGTTCTGTGATTTGTTTTGCTTTATGAACAGACAGAGGATTAAGGTTTTCATCACAACGGACAAAATTTGAATAAACCAAACCTGCTTCCGGATAATCGGAATGTGTTTTTAAAACAATTTCCAAAGCGTGAGGAGCCAAAGCGTCATCAGGGTCCAGAAAACCACATACTTCTGATTCTGCAAGATCTATTAATCTCCTTTTTGTATATCCGATTCCTCTGTTTTGATCATTCTGATGTATGTTAACACGCTGATCATCACCGATTATTTTTTTAATAACCTCCAGTGAATTATCCGTAGAGCCGTCATCCAGAATTACAGCTTCCCAGTCTGTTTCAGTCTGAGCAACTAAGCTTTGGTAGCATTTTTCAAAAAAATGTCCATTATTATAGTTGGCAATAAGTACACTGAATTTACTCATTTCGACTGTGTTTATTCAAGATTTTTTTTAATGCATTCAAATACCCGAAACCATTTTTTCTGTCAGGTTCCAGGATATTTCCTTCTGCCCATTCGTTCCAGGATTTTACGATTAAAAACTGTTCCGGATAGTCTTTTTTATCTTCAAGATATTTTGCGGCCCTTTCAACCTGTTGTTCGAATAGTTCCGGGGAATTATTAGCAAGTATGATGCCTCTGTAGCCGCTTCTTGGAGTATTGTCCCAATTGGGCAGGATACAAGGGTAGGTAGGAACGTTGCTTTCTTCAAACTTTAAATCATTGACAACTGCCTTGGCATCCTGGATTCTTACTTTAGGCTGCTCTTTTTTCTTAATTCCGATTAATCCTTTGATTCTGTTTTTATAATATTGAGAATGGGAGATGTATTCTTTTTTATCAATATGAGGAATCCATGCTTTCTGAAAAGCATTAGAAATCTTACTATCATATCCCATAGACTGAAAATCAAGGTCATCACGGAGTTTATTGGATGCCATGACATATAAACCATCAAATCCATTCTGCTTTGCAAGCTCGCGGAATCTGGAGATATAGTGCGGATCTCCATCGTTCAAATGGTTAGGATCATAGATAATTAAAAGAGGTTTGTTGTCCACTTTTATATACCTCTCATCTTTAAAGAAAGGAAGAAGATATTCAAAATGGGCAATTAAGTCCTGTTCGTTTGGGTAAACCTGTTTAGCCAGTATCTTTTCTGATAATCCATGCCATATCCCTGACCATGTTTCATTGGCCCAGCAGAAGCAAAACGGGAAATCTGGCTTTCCTGATTTTAAAACATCGTTTGCAACACGTTCCAATAGTTGTTTGCCATTACCAAACCAGTAGTGATAATAGATAAACCCGTGTACTCCATAGTCTTTTGCCATCTGAGCCTGCTGTTCTCTTACTTCGGGAACCCGTAGATCGTAATATCCCAGATCTCCCGGATATATAGGTTGTTCATGTCCTTCAAATAAAGGCTGGGCTTTTCCTACATTCGTCCATTCTGTGAATCCTTTTCCCCACCATTCGTCATTTTCAGGGACAGGATGGTATTGAGGGAGATAAAATGCAAGGGGCTTTATTTTTTTTATCATTGATTTAAGAATAATGTTACCAACTTTTATAATAAACTTTTTGAAGATAATGCATTGTGTTGTAAGTAAACTTTCCTACATTCTTCAGAATTAACTTCTCGCTAAGTGTTTTATTATCAAGTTCTCTAAGGTATTTTTTGTGACTTTCTGTCAATTTGTTTTCTTTATAAGCCTCATGAATAAGTTTTAGAATTTTCTTTTTCATTTCAGGCTCTTCTTTGTGTTTCAGATAAATATCAAAGAATGAGACATCTAAAAAGTTTTTCTTTTTATGAGAATTCGTGGCGTGCATTCTATAGCTGCAGGATTTGGTGTCATCATAAATGAAGTCATATTTCTGGCTTAATCTCAGCCACATATCGTAATCCTCAAAAGTTAATGTTTCATCCCATCCTCCAATCTCTTTTATCAAAGAAGATTTTGTGACACATGACATTGCGGGAAGAAAATTATCTTCAAGCAACCTTTTGTAAAAGTTTCCTGATTCAATACTCAGATATCTATGAAAATAAGGAATAAAAGTGTTTTGAAAGCGTACAGAATTATCGTCTATTATATGGGCATTTGAAAATACAAGAGCTTCGTTAGGGGACGATTTTTCAAGAATAGCTACATGTCTTTCAATTTTATCAGGCTCCATAAGATCATCAAGGGCTATCGTAATAATATACTTACCTTTTGAGATATTCAGAAGTTCATTCAAAGATTTACAAATTCCTTTATTCTGAGAATGAGGAATAAACTGGATATTCAGTTGGGGATTGTCTTTGATCCAATTACTGATGATTTCTACAGAATTGTCTTTAGAACAATCGTCACAAATCAGGATCTCAATATTTGTGTAATTTTGAGATTTGAAACTTTCTAAAGATTCTACTACAAACCGTTCCTGGTTGTAACTGAGACATAAAATCGAAACCAGAGGCAATTCTGTCATGATATTTTTACTTTTGAATTCAAGCTTTTTGATCAAAAAACTTTAAAATCTATTTACAATTTCTATTACTTTTTCAACTTCTTCCTCTGTCATTACAGGGGAGATAGGCAAACTTAATACTTCTTCATGGATTTTTTCACTGATTGGGAAAGACTGATCATTCCATTCTTTATAGGCATCCTGCTTATGAGGCGGGATCGGATAGTGTATCAATGTTTGAATACCATTTTCAGTTAAATACTTTTGAAGTTCATCACGGTTTTCTGTTCTGATGACAAATAAATGCCAAACATGCTCATTTACATCTGCTGGGTTTTCTGGAAGAATTATTTTTGGGTTTGATATTTCTGCAATATACTTTTTAGCAATATTTTTTCTTACTGTATTTTCTTCGTCGATGTATTTTAGTTTAACGCCCAGAACTGCTGCCTGAATTTCATCTAATCTTGAATTGAGTCCCTGATAAATATTGACATATTTCTGATTAGATCCATAGTTGGCCAATGCTCTGATTACTTTTGCTAAATCATCATCATTGGTTGTAATAGCACCAGCATCTCCAATAGCACCCAGATTTTTTCCAGGATAAAAACTGAAGCCGGCCGCATCTCCTAAATTGCCTGTTTTTTTTCCATTCAATATTGCACCGATAGCCTGAGCATTATCTTCTATTAATTTTAACTGATGTTTTTCTGCTAAATCTTTAAGCTGATCTGAGAAAACAGTTCGTCCGTATAGATGAACAATCAGGATTCCTTTTGTTTTTGAAGTGATTTTTTCTTCAATTTTTGTGATGTCAATATTATAATTATTAATATCAGGCTCTACAAGAACCGGAATCAGGCCATTGTCTGAAATTGCAAGAATGGAGGCTATGTAAGTATTGGATGGTACAAGAATTTCGTCTCCACGATCCATAATTCCCATTTCAATATATCCACGCAGAATAAGGCGTAAAGCATCTAAACCATTGGCCACACCAATAGCATGTTTAGCTCCTATATATTGAGAAAGATTACTTTCAAAAGATGAAAGCTCCTGCCCCATAAGAAACCATCCGGAACGGAAAACCTGTGAAAGCTTGGTTTCAATTTCTTCTTGGTGGTTTAAATTAACTTTTTGTAAGTCTAAAAATTTAATCATCTCTTTAATTATGTGTATTTGTGTTGGAATTCAGTGTTTTGTATATTTTCTGTGATATGATATTTTTATATTGTTCCGTTCCAAACAGTGTTAAATGGTTGGTATCATAGATGTACGGAAAATTTTCTGAAGATACTTGATTAACATTTGTGTTGAGCAAATCAATATACTTATCCCCCAAATAGTTTGTTAAGAAGGTGTTGAATTTTTCAGTTTCACTGGATTTTTTTGCTTCCGTATACATATTTGCATTATACTTTTTCTTGATGTAGTAATACGTTGGAAAATCGATCACATAAATATCGGTCATGCCTATATAAATAGTAGGCATATTATATTTTGAAAAATACTGTTCGGTTATTTTTAGGTTATTTTTTATCTCTTTTTCAGGGTACCCTGAATAATTGGCATTAATGATAATAAGATCTATATCCTTATGATATTTTGGGAAATATTCCCTGAATATATAATTGAAATAGTTGATAGGATTAGGATAAATCCCTTTAGAATTTTCCATCGGATAGGTAGCATCTGCGGTAATCTGAATGAGATTAACATCTTTTGTATCAGCAAAGATATTATGTACTGTTTCCGAAAACATTCCTGCATGGCTGTCTCCTAAAAGAACAATGTTTTTTTTATTAGGAATAGGAATATCTAAATTTTTGAGAATCGTTTTATAATCCTTTTTATGAGTAAGGTGTTTTGTGTCAATTTTATATTGATCTTCAGCTTTTTTACTATACTTATAGTTTGAGGTAGTATTGATCAGATTTTTATTTTCATCCGTATAATTCTCAGCATCTACTTTTGTAATTGAGAATGAAAAAATGAATATAATCAGACTGACTGTCAGAACTAATTTAGCCTTATTAGAATAATTTCTTTTTTCAATCCCCTCGTAGGAGAGTATAGCAAGAATAAATGAAACACATATTGCTAGAACACGATATTTCAAACTGACATCCACTTCAAAAAACAGGATCAATACATACAATGGCCAGTGATACAGATACAGGGAATAAGATATATTTCCAAGATAGGTAACTATTTTATTTTTGTATGCTATGAATTCATAGTTCAGGCCGATAAGCAATGCTGTAAAGAATACTGGAATGATGGTATACAACGAAGGCCATGAAGATGCATGAAAGAGAAAAATAAAAGATATTATTGCCGAAAGAGAAGTCAAAGCCAAGACTAGCTTTACTTTTTTCGGAATATGATGCATTTTATCTTCCAACAGAAATGCAAGTCCACCCAACATCATCTCCCAGGCTCTGGGATAAAAAATATAAAAAGAAAAGTCAGGATCATAACTGCTATGAATTAGCATAGCACCAAATGAAATAAAGGCTAATGCTAAAAAGACTGCAATAAAGCTGTTCTTTTTAGTTGTATATAGTTTTCTTAAGAGAAGTAATATGAGCGGATAAATTAAATAAAACTGCCATTCTACGGAAAGTGACCATGAATGTAATAGAAAGTTGTATTGAGACGAGGAGTCGAAATATCCGTTGTTTAAGTAATAATTGATATTAGAAAAAAACAGAACGCTGGAAAAAGCACTTCTGAAAAAATTGACAATCTGCGGTTGAAGAAAAAAGAATATTACTAATGAGAAAGTAACAACTAATCCCAAAAGTGCGGGAATAATTCTGATAATTCTTCTTCTGTAAAAATCTAAAATATTAAAGCTTCCTTTATCAAAAGAAGACAAAATAATTTTGGTCATTAAAAAACCTGAAATAACGAAAAATATGTCAACACCGATAAATCCTGACTTAAACCAGTGAAATTTATAATGATAGAAAAGAACTGCGAGTACAGAAAATGCACGCAGAAAAGAAATATCATATCTGAAACTATTGGTTTTCAATTGTTTTCTTAATCGTTTTCGTATCCGTTTTCTTTTTTCCACACATCAAATCCTTCATTTTCCCAAGGCAAGCCTCTTGAAAAATTATAAGGCCACGGATAATGTGATTTTCCTGTGTCTCTCGATTTCATTTCTCTGACATCCTTGATTTTTTTTCCAGGATTTCCAAGAATTAGGGAATAATCTTCATAATTACCTCCTACCAGTGATTGAGCTCCTACCAGACAATGTTTCCCGATTGTTGTTCCCGGAAGTAAAACAGTGCCTACTGCTATCTGAGAAAAATCCCCGATGGTAGCACCTATACACACATCAGAAGGAGGAGTAGGGTCATTAGTAAGCACTACATAAGGATAAATAAAAACAAAGTTTCCTATGGTAGACTTTTGACCTATATGAACATTGCTGTGAAGCCAGCAGTTATTACCAAAAGTAACATATCCCTGTATGTCTGTTACCGTACCTAATCTACAGTTATTGCCGAAAACAGAGTTTTCTCTTATCGTAACTCTGTGTCCTGTAGAAAAATTATTACCAAAACGGGAACCTGCATATAAGATCGTATGACTTCTTATTAATGCATTTTCACCAATTATAGTTTCAGGATTTACATAATCATCTTTAAAATAATAATCATTAAGCGGCTCTCCAATGACACAGTCATTCGCAATAATAGAATTATCACCAATAATAACGTTGTCATAAATTACGGTGTTGTCACCAATTTTTACGTTTTTGCCTATTCTGGCTTTATCGCTTATGGATACATTCTTATTGTTAAATTTCATTTGGGTAATTTTTAAAATCCTGATAATTTCTGAAATAGTCATCCTCGTCATATAGTTCGGATGCCAGACATAATAATACAGCACTGTGGCTGAACTTTATATCTCTCCATACTAATTTAGGAATATATAAACCTGTATTGGGGCTGTCTAATACGAAAACCTCTTTTTTACCATTCTTATCTTCTGTATTGAACGTAATTGTTCCTGCTACGGCAACAATTAGCTGTTGAAGGTTTTTATGGGCATGTCCTCCCCGGCTGACATCCTGTGGCGTGTAATAAGTCCAATATACCCTTTTAATATCAAAAGGTACATCTTTCTGTGTTTCAGAAATAGTAATATATCCGAGTTCGGGAGAACCTATTTTATTCAAATTTATTATATGAGGGCCTGTCATAAAGTTGTTTTTGATAAGATGATAAAACGAATGTTAGAAGCAATTACGGTGTTTGTACTTTATATTCAAATTGAGGTCTGGTTATTCCAGGATAAACATACATGATGTCTCCTACTTTTACATTTTCTACTTCAAATCCGATAAAATTATCAATTCCGTATAGAAGTGTTTTCTGATCTTTTCCAAAGTAAAGTTTGAAATAATAGTTTCCTGCATTCAGAAGTCCTGTCGGAATATCAAATTCTACAGTGTATTCACCTACTTTTGAATCTCCTTTTGATGAAACAAATTTTCCAACATGGAATATCACCAACTCATCATAATTTTTCAATTCAAAGGTGGTGTCAAGTGTAATATCAGGGCAGTAATTATAAAAAGTAAGCTTTACATGCACCCCGGAATCTATATCTAACAAATTTCCATTGATAGGAGATACTGAAAACTCTTTTATTCTGATATTTTCATTACCTATTGCTTCATCCAGATTTCCATTATATTGATAAGAGCTTTCTCTTGCACTACTTTTTTGATATTCTATGATGGTATTAAGGATATCACCTTGATAATCAATTTTTCCATGGTTTAAAAGAATTCCTTTTGTACATAATTCTTTAATAGCAGTCATATTATGGCTAACAAAAAGAATAGTTCTGCCTTCTCCTCTCGTTACATCATTCATTTTACCAAGACATTTTTTCTGAAATTCTGCATCTCCTACTGCCAATACTTCATCTACAATAAGGATTTCAGATTCTAAGTGAGCTGCTACAGCAAAAGCAAGGCGGACATACATTCCCGAAGAATACCTTTTAACAGGAGTATCTATATATCTTTCAACGCCTGAGAAATCTACAATTTCATCGAATTTTCTCTTGATCTCCTTTCTTGTCATTCCTAAGATTGCTCCATTAAGAAAAACATTTTCACGCCCTGTCATTTCAGGATGAAACCCTGTTCCTACTTCCAATAAAGAGGCAATTCTTCCGTTGGTATAAATCTGTCCTGTTGTAGGTTTTGTAACTTTACTCAATACCTTTAACAGTGTTGATTTTCCTGCGCCATTTCTTCCAATAATTCCAACGGCATCTCCCTTTTCAATTTCAAAATTGATATTCTGAAGAGACCATACGTATTCAGATTGACCTTTTGTAGTTCTGTCATTGGCTTCTCCAATTTTCAGATAAGGATCTTCTTTTCCTCTTACTTTATGCCAAAACCTGTTGAGATCATGAGAAAGAGTTCCTGTTCCGACTTGTCCCAGACGGTATTGTTTAGATATATTTTCTGCTTTTAAAGACAGCATATTCTTAATTGATTTAAAATTAATAATAAGGTACTAGTAAACACTATACAGTATCCATAAAGCTCTTTTCAACTTTATTGAAGATAACAATTCCTATCATTAAAAGGATAAGAATAATGCCGGTACTGATTCCAAGCATGGCAGGGGAGAAATCTCCCACACCGATCCACGCATATTTGAAACATTCAAAAATACCTGTCAATGGGTTGTAATAAGCTAATTTTTTAAAGAACCCTGGCAATGAAGATACCGGGTAAATCACAGGTGTAGCATACATGTATAAACTTACCCCAAAACCTAACAGCATTGCCAAATCTTTATATTTTGTAGTAAGTGAAGAAAATATCATTCCAACACCTAATGCGAAAAGTGCCATCAGAAGTATGAGAAATGGAGTTGCAAGGATCCAGATATTAGGATGAGCTTCACCTTTATAGTAATAATAAGCCCAGGCAAGGATAAATAAAATAAACTGCACTCCAAACCTCATAAGGTTAGAAATGACAATAGAAAGTGGAGTGACCAGTCTTGGAAAATAAACCTTTCCGAAAATTCCGGCATTTCCAGTAAAAGTGGAAGATGTTGCCAGTAAAGAAGAAGAAAAATAATTCCAAAGAGTGACCCCAGCCAGATAAAAAAGAAGAGGTGGTGCTCCATCTGTTGGGAGCTTGGCAATTCTTCCAAAAATAACCAGATATACGATTGTTGTTAGAATGGGATTGATAAAAAACCATATAGGTCCTAAAATAGTCTGCTTAAAACTGGATATAAAGTCTCTTTTTACAAACATATAAACAAGATCTTTGTATTTCCAGACTTCCTTTAGCTTCAAGTCAAATAACGAATGATCTGCATCAATCGTCTCAGTCCACTTCTGTTGTGGTTCATTCATCTGTGTAAGTTTTTGCAAATTTATAATAATTAATTCTTACCATATCTTTTAGTTTATAAATTTTCATGATAAATAAAACTAAAAAGCAACAACTAATATATTGATATTTGGTGGTATGAACAAAAACTATTGGCTATAAAGCCAATAGTCTATGATTTTTATGAATTGTATTTGTTATTTACCAATAAGTTGTTTCAGGTATTCACCATAGCCACTTTTGCCATATTTAGCAGCGGTTTCAAGAAGTTTCTCTTCATTAATGAATTTATTTCTGAATGCAATTTCTTCAATGCATCCGATTTTAAATCCTTGTCTTTTTTCAATAACACTTACAAATTCTGAAGCATCATGAAGAGAATCAAAAGTTCCGGTGTCCAGCCATGCAGTACCTCTGTCCAGAACAGCAACTTCAAGCTTTTCGTTTTTTAAATAGACATTGTTGATATCAGTAATCTCCAGTTCGCCTCTTGCAGAAGGTTGGATATTTTTAGCGATTTCTACTACATTATTATCATAAAAATAAAGACCAGGTACGGCATAATTTGACTTTGGGTTTAGAGGTTTTTCTTCAATAGAAACAGCCTTTAAGTCTTTGTCAAATTCTACAACACCATATCTTTCCGGGTCCGCAACGTGATAGGCAAAAACAACTCCTCCATCCGGATTGGTTTTATTTTTTAGTAAAGTTCCCATTTCGGAACCGTAGAAAATATTATCGCCCAGTACCAGTGCGGCAGAATCATTGCCAATAAACTGGTCACCCAAAATAAATGCCTGTGCTAAACCATCGGGGCTTGGCTGTACAATGTATTCTATATTACAGCCGATTTGAGAACCGTCGCCCAGAAGCTTGATAAAACCAGCTTGGTCATGTGGAGTCGTGATAATAAGAATATCCTTGATCCCTGCTAAAAGAAGTGTGGAAAGAGGATAGTAGATCATGGGTTTGTCGTAAACAGGCATCAGTTGCTTACTTACTGCAATAGTTAGAGGGTAAAGTCTTGTTCCGGATCCTCCGGCTAATATTATTCCTTTCATTTGGTGGTGCGTATTACGCTTATTTCTTTTGTGTTGTAAGTTGAATTTCTTTTGCTATTTATAGATGATCATTAAAGAATAAGAGTGTTCTTTATTTTCTCTCAATAGCTGGGTGATTAGTTGTATTGCTTGCTATAATAATCCTGATAGTTTCCTGAAGTTACATTTTCAAGCCACTCTTTGTTTTCAAGATACCAGTCAATTGTTTTACCCAATCCTTCTTCAAAGGTTACTGACGGTTTCCATCCTAAATCTTTATTTAGTTTTGTTGCATCAATAGCGTAACGTTTGTCGTGGCCTGGTCTGTCTTTTACAAACGTAATCAGTTTTTCAGAATAACCTTCCGGTTTTTCAAGTTTAGCATCCATTTGCTTGATGAGTTCCTTTACAAGATCAATATTCTGCCACTCATTGAATCCTCCGATATTATAAGTCTCACCAGTTTTTGCTTCCATAAAGATTTGATGAATCGCTTTGGCGTGATCAATTACAAATAACCAGTCTCTGGTGTATTTTCCGTCACCGTAAATAGGAAGAGGCCTTTCGTTGATAATATTTGAGATACAAAGAGGGATCAGTTTTTCAGGAAAGTGATTGGGTCCGTAATTATTTGAACAGTTGGAAACGATGAACGGCATTCCATATGTGTTTCCATAAGCTCTTACCAAATGGTCAGAAGCTGCTTTTGACGCAGAATACGGAGATTGAGGGTCATATGAAGTTGTTTCTAAAAAGAATCCTGTTTCCCCTAAACTTCCATATACTTCATCAGTTGAAATATGGTAAAAAAGGTTTGTTCTTTTTTCATCTGGGAATCTGCCATGAGTATGATCAGGATTTAATGTCCAAAACTCTTTACAAAGATTCAGAAGATTAGCTGTTCCGTTTACATTGGTGTTGATGAACGCCATTGGATCGGTAATACTTCTGTCCACATGACTTTCTGCGGCTAAATGTACTACAGCATCAGGATTGTATTTTTCAAAAACTTTTCTAAGTTCTTCAGGTTGCGTGATGTCTGCTTTTTCGAAAACATAATTAGGCTCATTTTCTATGTCCTTTAAGTTTTCCAGATTTCCGGCATAGGTAAGAGCATCAAGGTTGATGATCGTAATATCCGGGTTGTTCTTTACAAATTCTCTTACAACATGGGAGCCAATGAAGCCGGCGCCTCCTGTAATGATAATGTTTTTCATTTATTTATTTTGAGATGGTCTTTCTTCCTATACTTTTATAATGAAATCCATTTTGTTCAGGGATTTCCAGCGGATACATATTTCTGCCGTCAAAAATGACTTTATTTTTCATTTTTTTCGCCATAAGTTCAAAGTTTGGATTTTTGAACTCAGGCCATTCTGTAGCAATAAATAATGCGTCAACATCTTCCAGTGCATCATACATTCCCTTGGCATATTGTATTTTGTCGCCAATAAGTTTCTGAACATTGCTTTCTGCAACAGCATCATACGCTATAATCTCAGCACCTTTTTCTAATAAAAGAGCAATGTTGTCTAAAGATGAAGCTTCTCTGATGTCATCTGTATTTGCTTTGAAGGCAAGTCCCCACATGGCAATTTTCTTTCCTTCTATATTTCCTCCGAAATATTTTTCAATTTCAGATACCAGAATTACTTTTTGAGTGGTATTTACATTTTCAGTAGCTTCAAGAATCTGAAAATTAAAATCTTCCTGTTTTCCGGATTTTATAAGAGCTTTTACATCTTTAGGAAAACAGCTTCCTCCATATCCTATTCCAGGGAATAAGAACCTATGCCCAATTCTGTCATCACTACCCATTCCGAGTCTTACCTTGTCTACATCTGCACCTACTTTTTCACAGTAGTTGGCAATTTCATTCATAAAGGTAATCTTTACTGCTAAAAAAGAGTTCGCTGCATATTTTGTAAGTTCTGATGATTTCTCATCCATAAAGATGATCGGGATTCCTGTATTGGTAAAAGGCTGGTAAATTTTAGACATGATGTCTTTTGCCCTTTCTGAGCTGGCGCCTACAACTACTCTTGAGGGATTCATAGAGTCTTCCACGGCAAAACCTTCTCTTAAAAATTCAGGATTTGAAACTACGTCAAAAGGGAGTTGGGTTTTAGATGAAATTGTTTCTCTTACCCTGTCTGCAGTTCCTACGGGAACGGTACTTTTATTGACAATAACTTTATATTCTGTCATCAGCTCACCAATATTATTGGCTACATGAAGTACATAAGATAAATCTGCCGAACCGTCTTCTCCTGGAGGAGTCGGTAATGCAAGATATATGACTTCGCTTTTGTCTAAGGCTTCTTTAAGATCGGTCGTGAAAAATAATCTTTCAGATTGGATGTTTCTTAAAAACATTTCTTCAAGGTTCGGCTCATAGATGGGAACAACGCCGTTTTTCAAACCTTCTACTTTTTTTTCATCAATATCAACACAGTATACTGAATTGCCAAGTTCTGCCAGAGTAGTTCCTGTAACTAATCCTACATAACCTGTTCCTACAATCGTTATATTCAAAATGTTTGTTTTTAAATTCTAGAGACAAAAGTAATAAAAATCCTGTGACATATTCCTTTAATTTATTGTAAATGAATCTGGCGCTATTTGCTTGATACTTAAGATAATTTTGTGTTTTTAGAAAAAATGCGTATATTTGCAATGGATTTACGGGAAAAAATGGGAAGGCTTCGGAAGAAAGCCTTTTTTCGTACTGTAAATCAAGATAAAATTATATGGAGTTTAGAAAAAGAATTGATGAATTATTAAATGAATTCCTTGAGACCAGAAAAGATCTGTTTCTGATAGATCTTAAAATTTCTGCAGGGGATGATATTACAGTGATTTTAGATGGTGATAATGGAGTTTCACTGCAGGACTGCCTTGATGCAAGCCGTGCAATAGAATTCAATATGGATCGTGAAGAGCATGACTTCAGCCTTCAGGTGATGTCTGCTGGATTGAGCGAGCCATTATCCACACCAAGACAGTTCGGTAAAAATATTGGGAGAGAAATTGAGGTGATGCTGGAGGATTCTTCTAAAATAGAAGGAGAATTGTCAAAAGTAGATGATGAGAAGATCACACTTACTTTACGTTACCGCAAGCCGAAAGATATCGGAAAAGGGAAAGTAGATGTAGAAGAGGAGAAAGAGATTTCTTACTCCGAGATCAAAAAAGCGTTAGTAGTAATTAAATTTTAAAAAGAAAAAAGAATAGATGGATAATATAGCGTTGATTGAATCCTTTGGTGATTTTAAAGACGAAAAGGGGATCAGTAAAATTGATCTTATGGCAATTATTGAAGATTCACTGAAGACTCTTTTGAGAAAAAGATTTGACTCAGATGATCATTTTGATGTGATTGTAAACCCGGATAAAGGAGATTTTCAGATATTTTTAAATAAAACAATTGTAGAGGACGAAATGTCTGAAGATGATGATTTGGAAATTGAAATTTCTGAAGCAAAGAAGATTGACCCTACCTTCGAAGTAGGTGAGGACTTTACAATGGAAATTCCTGTGGCACAATTGGGAAGAAGAAATATTCTTACCCTTAAGCAGATTTTGGCTACGAAACTTCAGGAGCACAATAATGCAATGCTGTATGAGCAGTTTAGAGATAAAATTGGGGAAATTGTTGTAGGGGAAGTTCACCATATCCGTCACAAGCACGTGATTTTGTTGGATGATGAAGGAAATGAATTTATTTTACCAAAAGAAAACCAGATCCCATCCGATTTCTTTAAAAAGGGTGAGAATATCAGAGCTATTGTTGAAACAGTAGACTTTAAAGGTTCTAAACCACAGATTATTATTTCCAGAACTGCACCTAAATTCCTTGAGAAATTATTAGAGCTGGAAATTCCTGAGATCCAGGACGGAACAATTATGCTGAAAAAGGTAGTAAGAATTCCTGGTGAAAAGGCGAAGATTGCAGTAGATGCTTATGATGACAGAATTGATCCGGTAGGTGCCTGTGTAGGTGTTAAAGGATCTAGAATTCACGGGGTTGTAAGAGAGTTGAGAAATGAAAACATCGATGTTATTCAGTGGTCTAAAAACCCTGAGATTTTGGTGAAGAGAGCTTTAGGAAATGTTACCATCAATAAAATTGACATCAATGAGGAGCAAAACTATGCATTAGTATATACTCCTGTTGAAGAGATTTCTAAAGTAATTGGAAAACAAGGACAGAATATTAGACTGGCTTCTTGGTTGTCAGGATATGAAATTGATGTATACAGAGAGTCCAGCGAGGATGACGATGTTGAATTGAGAGAATTTAATGACGATATCGAGCAGTGGATTTTGGATGAGTTTAAGAAAGTAGGACTTACAACTGCAAAATCAGTATTAGATAAAGAAACTGAAAGTCTTTTAAATATGGTAGACCTTGAAGAAGAAACAATCGAAGAGGTGAAACGTGTTTTGAGAGAAGAATTTGAAGATTAAAATTTAAATAAATTTTAATAAACAGTAAAAAGGAAATACTTTAATTTTAAAAATTAAAAAACAGTAAATAATATAGATGCCAAAAATTAGATTAAATAAAGCGGTTAAGGAATTCAATATTTCGATGTCCAGATTAGTAGAATTTTTACAGTCAAGGGGTTTCGTGGTTGAAAGCAATCCTAACGCTCAATTGGAAGAATCGGCATATTCTGCATTGGAGGCTGAGTTTGCTAAGGATGGCGAACAAAGAAAGGCTTCCCATGAGGTGGTGATCACTAAAGTTCCGGAAGAAAAACTGGAAATTGAAGAAAAGAAAACCCCTGAAGTGATAAGAGCTAAAGCAAATAAACCAGAAACTAGAATTTTAGGTAAAATAGATTTAGAACCTAAGAAGCCTGAAGTTGAGGAAGCTCCTGCAGCTCCTGTGGCTCCTGTTGCTACACCGGTTGAAGAAAAGAAAGAAGAAATCGTGAAAGAAGAACAACCGGAAGTGAAAGCAGCTCCTGAAAAACAGGAATTCAAAGTTTTGGATAAAATTGATTTGTCTCAAATAGAATCTAGAAACAGACCTGTGAAAAAAGACAAGCCAAAAATGGAGGAGAAAAAAGAAGAAGTTAAACCTGTGGAACCAGTAAAAGAAACTCCTAAACCCGCTGTTGTAGTGGAGAAAAAAGTGGAAACTCCAAAAGTAGAGGCTGAGCCTGAATCTCAGGAGCCTCAGAAAATTGAGACAGTTTATCAAAAACTTGACGGTCCTAAGATCGTTGGGGAAAAGATTGACTTGACTCAATTTGCACCAAAACCAGGTTCTGGAGCAAAAAAGAAAAGAAAGAGAATTGAAAAACCTGGTGGCCCAAATAACCAACAAGGTCAGGGGAATAATCAAAACTCAGGAAATAATAACAACCAAGGTGGACAAGGTCAAGGCCAAGGAAACCGTCCGCAGAATAATGGTGGACAAGGTGGTAACCGTCAAGGTCAGGGAGGACAAGGAAATCGCCCTCAAGGTCAAGGAGGTCAGGGTGGAAACCGTTTTGGGAATAACCAAGGGGGTGGAAATCGTCCTCAAGGTCAAGGTGGTGGCGGCTTCAAAAAAGGAGGCCCTAACAACAGACCTGGACAAAGAGTTATGCCAGTTGAGCTAACTGACGAGCAAGTTAAAAATCAGATTAAAGAAACATTAGAAAAACTTACTAACAAAGGAGGTAAATCTAAATCTGCAAAACATAGAAAGGACAAAAGAACTTTCCGTAGAGAGCAGGATGAGCGTCAGCAGGAGCTTGAAGCACAAGACAGAACTCTTAAAGTAACAGAATTCATCACTGTAGGTGAATTGGCAAGTTTGATGAATGTTTCTCCAACTGAAGTAATCTCTGCTTGTTTCTCATTAGGTGTAATGGTTACCATGAACCAAAGACTTGAAGCTGATACTTTATTATTGGTGGCAGATGAGTTTGGTTATAAAATTGAATTCTCGGATGCTGATCTTGAAGAGACAGACAGCGAAGATGAAATTGATACTGAAGAAAGCTTAGTTTCAAGAGCGCCAGTAGTTACTGTAATGGGACACGTTGACCACGGTAAAACTTCATTATTGGATTATGTTAGAAAAACTAACGTAATTGCCGGTGAATCCGGAGGTATTACCCAGCACATTGGTGCTTATAATGTGAAACTGGAAAACGGTCAGAGAATTACATTCTTAGATACTCCTGGTCACGAAGCCTTTACGGCAATGAGAGCTAGAGGTGCACAGATCACAGATATTGCAATTATTGTAATTGCTGCTGATGATGATGTAATGCCACAGACAAAAGAAGCTATTGCTCACGCCCAAGCTGCACAAGTTCCTATGATTATTGCGATCAATAAGGTTGATAAACCAAATGCAAACCCTGATAATATCCGTCAACAACTTTCAGGTTTAAACCCTCCGGTTTTAGTGGAAGAGTGGGGAGGAAATGTTCAGGCTCAGGAGATTTCAGCTAAGTTTGGTAATAATGTAGACGTATTATTGGAGAAAGTTTTATTACAAGCTGAAATGCTTGAACTAAAAGCGAACCCTGAACGTTCTGCAAATGGTGTTGTTATTGAAGCATCTCTGGATAAAGGTAGAGGTTATGTTGCTACAATGTTGGTACAAACTGGAACCTTAAAAGTAGGAGACTATGTGGTAGCAGGTAAAAATCATGGTAAAGTAAAAGCTTTGCTTGATGAAAGAGGGAAAAACCTTACGGAGGCTGGTCCTTCAATTCCTGCAACAATCTTAGGTTTAGACGGAGCACCTACAGCTGGTGATAAATTCCGTGTATATGCTGACGAAAGTGAAGGTAAAGCTATTGCAAATAAGAGAGAACAACTTCAGAGAGAACTTTCTATTAGAACGAAAAAACATACAACACTTGAAGAATTAGGTAGACGTATTGCTTTAGGAGAATTCAAGGAATTGAATATTATTCTTAAAGGTGACGTGGATGGTTCTGTGGAAGCACTTTCTGATCAGTTACAAAGATTGTCTACAGAAGAAATCAGCGTAAAAATTCTTCACTCAGGTGTAGGACAGATTACGGAGTCTGATATCAACTTGGCGGCAGCATCTGATGCTATTATCATTGGATTCAACGTGAGAGCTGGAGCTAATGCAAAAGAGCTTGCAGATCGTGAGGAAATTGAGATCAGAACATATTCTGTAATCTATAAAGCAATTGATGAGGTAAAAGAAGCAATGGAAGGAATGCTTTCTCCTGAAATTCAGGAGCAGGTAATTGGTAATGTTGAAATCCGTGAGGTATTCAAGATTTCTAAAGTTGGTTCAATTGCCGGATGTATGGTTCTTACTGGAAAAGTTACAAGACAGTCGAGAGTACGTTTGTTGAGAGACGGTATTGTTAAATTTGATGGTGAACTTGAAAGCTTGAAGCGTTTCAAAGACGATGTTAAAGAAGTCACAAAAGGCTACGAATGTGGTCTGAACCTGAAAGGTTATAATGATATCGAAATCGGAGATATTCTTGAGGTATACGAAGAAGTAGCGGTTAAGAAGAAACTGAAATAATATGAGTATTAGTCTTGAAACTAAATATTCGTAACTATAAAAAAATCCATCTCACTTGTGAGATGGATTTTTTTATAGTATTACTTAAATTATTTACAAGTTGTGAGAATTAGAAAAACTCTTGTATTGAAAATTAATTTCTAATTATTGATTGATAAAAGCTACTAGTTTAGCTATATCAGCATCATTAAATTTTAAATTATTAGACTTAATGTATGTATTATACTCTTTCTCTTTTTCTGGGAAAAGTTCTGTTATCTTTTTTAATGATGAGACTTTATTCATATTTCCTGAAGCTGTCTTCAGATAATAAATAGGATCTTGTTTTATAAACATGGCAGGTTTTCCTGTTTGATAGCCATTAGAAGCAACAGTAGCATCTTTAAAAGTAACTTTTTCTTTTTTATATGCCGAATTTTTTCCTTTTGCTATTTCAGTAAGATAACCTTTCGGCTCCGTACTGCTTTTAAAGTAAACAAAAGCTTGTTTAGACGAAAGTACCTCAATTCTGGTAAAATCATCTTGTTTAGGTAAAACTTCAGTCTTTCCATTGTTTAGAAATTCTATATCATCAGTGTAAGCGTTATATCTTACATCTATATTTCCGTATTTTTCTCCAACTGAAGCTTTTTGGAACAATGGTGATTGATACGGAGAACCTTGTATATCTTCATATTTTAAAGGAGCTCCGGTTCCTGAAGCTACACTTTCAAAGACGGATTGACTGCCGGTTATATTATTTATATTTAAAGATTGTTGAGCATCTACAAATACAAATGGTAAAAATAGAGCGATAGATAGTATTTTTTTCATTTTTAAGTTATTTCTAAATATTTTTACGGTTAATTAGTTATTTATTGTAAAGTTAATAAAAAATGATGAATACTGTCAGATAGACTTTAGTTTTGTTAAATTATTTTTATGTCATATATAAATCTCATTGTAGATAGATCTATCAACGAAAAAGATAATTCCATTGGCAATGTACAGTTTCATACGCTTTAAAACATCAGAGTCAGGAAAGTTAAATTAATAAAGGGTTTTAGCCAAATTTAACTTTTTTATACAATTTTAATACTTGATTTTCTTTTTTTGAATTTGCTATTCATTATTATGATATTGACATAGATGGTTAAATTTTTAGAAATTAAATAAATATTTAAATCTCTAAAACAGGACCAACTGCCGGATGTATATTTCTTTCAGGAATAGACTTTAGAAACTTTAAGAGCTGAGAAATATAATAATTAAATTTTTGTGTAAAGTTTCAAAGTTTGGAATGTTTCAAGATATTATTAAATGGATGACTAAAGGTTTATGATGTGGTTTAAATCTGGAAGGCTACCATAACACCAAAATTTGAGATATTTTTAAAGTTTAATAAAAAAAAATAACTGTCAATAAAAAAATAAATAATTATATCCTAAATAGGTGAAAACCACTTTTTTATAAAGGGTATTTTTTATTTTTCAAACCTATTTAATTTATAATTATTCTAAATAATAAATTTTAACTTATTAATAATTTGTTAAAATGAATTTAAAGCGTGAAAAAAATAATTTTCACTTAATAAAAACTATCTATTATTATGGAATCTTATTTGATTTGTGTAGAATTTAAATGAAATATTAAAAAAAAGCATAGTTTAAACGGAGGTTTAATTTGTAGATGTTAATATTTATTAACATATTTGCCCATTAAATATATTAAAATTTGTTAATATGAATGTTAAATTACGTGTACTGACAGCCGGTGTGTTATTTTTCACAGGGCAGGTAGTATTTGCTCAAAAAGATACGACAGGTTCTAAAAAAGACAAAGAACAGAAAATTGAAGAAATTGTTGTGTTAGGTTATAGCAAGACATCTACTAAGGCTAAATCTAGTGCTTCTTCAGTAACCATTGGTTCTGAAACATTAGAGAATAGACCAAATATTTCTGTTCTTAACTCTATACAGGGTACAGCACCAGGTATTGTGGCGAACTCAGCATCTGGATCCCCAGGTTCTGGTAAGTTCAATATTATCATCAGAGGACTTAGTTCATTAAATGGTTCTACAGATCCTTTGTATGTTATTGACGGGATCATTACATCGGGGTCACAGTTTAGAAACTTAAACCCTAATGATATTGACACGTTTAGTATTCTAAAAGATGCTCAGGCTACTGCAATTTATGGTAACAGAGCTGCGAACGGAGTTGTAGTAATCACTACTAAAGGAGGTAAGTTCAATTCAAAGCTTAGAATTTCCTACGATGCATTAACTTCCTTTTCTGCTTTGCCAAAAACGGATTACAATATGTCTTCCGGAAGAGAACTATTACAGGTTCAGAAGAATGCAGGTGGAGGAAAAGGTGCTACTATGTCTCAAAATGATATAGATAATTATACTACTAATACAGATTGGAGAAACCTGTTTTCCAGAGTTGGAATGAGCCAGCAACATACACTCTCTGTTAGTGCAGGTGGAGAAAATATAAGCAACTTTGTTTCTTTAGGATATGTTGATAGTGAAGGTAACATTCGTGGAACGGATTTCAAAAGATTTACTCTAAGAAATAACCTTAATGGAAAAAGTAGCGATGGAAGATTAACCTTTGGTGCAATCTTAGGACTAGGATTTTCAAAAAGAAATCAGTTAGACGACGAAACCAATACTGCTATTAATGGAAATACTGTACAAAATCCTCTATTTGGAACAGTGCTTTCCGCACCTTATTTAGCGGCACCTACATTTACCAACGGATTAGGGTTATTCAATCAGATTGGACAGGCAAGTGGTAACGGAAACGGAGCATATATTCTTTATGATAATATCATGGGAGGTATTAGAAACCAGTTTACGGAAACCAGCTTAACAGCTAACGTAAGTGCTAATTACAAACTTACATCAGATTTGAGTATTGGAAACAGAACGGGTGTTGATTATAAAAATTATCAAAGACAATTTGCAAGAGCAGCAAACGGTTATTTATCTTTAGTTGTAGCTGCAGGGCAAGGAGCAAAATATGGTGGATTTGAACAATTTAACACTGTAAATGATTTAACTTTTAATACTACTACAAATATTACGTATAACCATTCATTTGGTGATCATACTATTACTGCTGCTGCTTATCTGGATTATATTAAAGTAAACTGGCAAAGTTATACTCAACAGCAGAACGGTCTTGATCCTTTAGTTTGGGAATTCGGTGCAGGAACCGGTTATGTTCCTTTCAACCCAGCTACACCAAATATCTACCGCCCTTCTGCAAGTGCGTTGAAAGTTACTGCAGGAACGCTAGCCTATTTTGGAACTGTAGATTATGACTACAAAGGAAAGTATGGGGTGTCTGGGGTTATAAGAAGAGACGGTTCATATAGATTCCCGAAAGACAACAGATGGGAAACTTTCTGGTCTGTAGCAGGAAGGTGGAATGTTGATCAGGAAAGCTTTATGGAAGGTTCAGGATTTAATTTATTAAAACTTAGAGCTTCTATTGGAACAACGGGTAATCAAAATTTATTTACTGTAGCTAATAATACCAATGTGTTAACAGTAGGCCCTTCTTCATATTTAGATTATAATGGACCAAACCCTACTACAGCGCCTGCTTACCAAAGCTTACCAGGATATTATTTGGCAAACCTTGGTAACAAGAATTTACAATGGGAACAGGTGAAACAACTTGATTTGGGAGTAGATTTCAACTACAAAGGTTTAGTAGAAGGTACATTTGACTATTATCACAAAAGAACATCGCGATTATTCAATTCTATCCCAGTAACTTATGTTACAGGTCAAGGTTCTCTAAGAGGTAATAATGGTGTAATGGATAATAAAGGAGTTGAAGGATCTTTAAGAGTCCATGTATTAAGAAAAGGTAGTACTAAATTATCTGTATTTGCAAATATGGGTTATAACTCTAACAAGATTATCAGCATGGAAGCTAATGACCTTACAGGTGATTTTGTTGACGGTGTTGGAGGGCCTGCAGATCAATGGCAGCTTTATCCTTATTTAGGGGTTAATCCAGCTAACGGAGAACAGTTATTCTTAGATATCAATGGAAATGTAACTCAAACACCAACTGCTGGTGATAGAAGACTTACAGGAAAAAGCCCTATGCCTAAATATACAGGTGGATTTGGATTTAATTTCCAACATGATGGGTTCTTTGTAGACGCCTTATTTTCTTATCAGAAAGGAGGATATATCTATGATAACTTATATTCTTGGGTAATGAATCCTTCTTATGCAGCTTCTGGACTTAACGTTTCAGCTGATTTGCTAAATGCTTGGACTCCAAACAATACGAACGCCACAGTGCCAAGTTTATCAGCTGTGAATTCAACATTAGAAGGTTCTTCTGATAGATTCCTTTTCAAGTCTGATTTTGTTAGATTGAAGAATGTAAGCGTTGGATATACTTTCAGCAAAAAAATATTAGGTAATTTGCCAATTAATTCTATTAAGGTTTTTGCACAAGCTGAGAACATATATACTTTCACAGGATGGAAAGGTTTTGATGTGGAGCCGATTACAACGTATTCACTTAACGTATATCCAAATCCAAAAACATATTCTATAGGGGTTAATGTAGATTTTTAAAAAAAGAAAAAATGAATAAAATATATAAAAAAGCATTAGTGATAGCAGTATGTCTATCGTCAGTTGGTTTTACTTTAAACAGTTGTAAGGATGCCATTGATATAGAGCAGCCTGGGTTACTGGATGATGCAACTTTATTTACAAGTGTATCGAATCTTAATGATTATTTAGTTGGATCTGTGTATGCCAACATGGATACCAATAATGATATCTATTTCTCTGCAGTATTTACTGACGAAGTAAAGCCAGGAGCAGGTAGTGGTGGTCAGGAATATGAAATACACCGTTATTTTATAGATCCTACAACAGGCTTGACAACTGGAATTTGGGCACAGCATTATTTGGTAATTAATCGTGTAAACAGGTTAATTGCTGGTGCAGCACAAGTTACTCCAGCTGCTAGTGAAGTAGCTCAATATAATTCAATAATTGCGCAGGCGAGAGCGATAAGAGCTTTCTGTTATCTTCAATTGGAAACTTATTTCGCTCAGGATATGAAAGATGCAAACGGTTTAGGTGTTTTGCTTCTAAAAGATGTTCCCTTGATTGACGTAAAGCTTCCAAGAAGCAAAAATCAAGATGTTTATGATTTTATTAATGCAGATTTAGACTATGCGAGAGGAATATTAGCTTATAATACTCCAACAGGTAGATATTATGTAGATAAGGGATTTGTAAATGCTGTTTCTGCAAGGTTTAATCTTTATAGGGGGAATACAACTTTAGCTAAGCAATATGCACAGGATGTAGTGTCTAATGCTGGGTTGTCATTAACAGCTGCTTCAGCATATCCAACAATGTGGAATGATACTGCAAGAGGAGAAATTATTTTTGCGTTAAACAGGTTGGCTACAGGAAACGGAAGTTCAATTGGAACAAGATGGAATACCAACAGTTCTAGTATTACAGGAAATCCAATGTGGGCTTTAGGAAGAAACCTATTTAATATCATTAATACAACTCCAGGTGATGTTAGAAGATCAGTATATGTTGATCCTTCATCTCTAATTGATCCTAATTATTTAACAAGTACTTCTCCTAGAGATACTGATCAACTGGTAGTAGATAAATACCCTGGTAAAACAAGTGCTGCTACAAGAAATGATTTAAAAGTATTTAGATTGTCAGAAATGTATTTCATCTTAGCGGAATGTGAAACAGCTGCTAATAATTTTACAGGTGCAGCAACATTAATTCAACAAGTAAGAGCGAAAAGATATAACAGTGGAACAGCTCCTCTTCCGGTATATGCTTCATCTACAGCTGCTTATGCTGATATTTTGAAAGAGAGAAGAGTAGATCTTGCGTTAGAAGGGCACAGATATATAGATTTAAAAAGATTGGCTACTGCAGCAGGTGTTACTATGGATAGAAACCAAACAGATGATGTTGTTACGGTTACCAACCTTCCGAACAATAGTCATAAGTATACATTGCCTATCCCAGTTCAAGAGATTAATTTAAATCCTCAAGTGCAACAAAACCCTGGTTATTAATAATTAAAAGCGAATTTTAGCTATGAAAATTTTAAAATATTTAAGTATTCCCCTTTTTGCATTAATGATCTCTGCTTGTTCAGAGAGAGACGATGCAGTATATGACGGTGATAATTTTGTGAGTTTTGGTGCTGAAAGCTCTGAGGCAACAGTAGTAAAAGGAACAACATCTAGAGAGGTTGCAGTAGTATATACCACTTTAAGTGAAGCAAGGCAAAATACAGAAGTGAAAATTGCTGTTGATGCCGCTAATTCTACAGCAGTAGAAGGTGTTGATTTTAAGATTCTAAATAAAACGGATAATCTTCCTGCTGGACAAAAGGTTGGAAGCTTTAAAATTCAATTATTAGAAAGTGGTGCTCTGGAAACACAAAAAAAGATTACTTTTAAGATTTCTTCGTCAGTGCCTAATGCTACGTTCAATCAAACTCATACATTGAGCTATTCATTAGAATGTCCATTTAATATGTCAGGTTTCACAGGAACGTATAAGGTTGTAACAGATACTTGGGAAGATTATTCACCAGGAGACATGATTACTATACAGCCAGGTCCTGCTGCTAACCAATTTAAGATATTGTCAACCAACAATCCTTATATTAGCAACCCGACTACATCTTACATGCTTGTTACTGTTCAGAATAATGGTAATATCACAGTAGCTTCCAATCAACCTTTTCTTTATGACGCGCCGACAGGTAGTATGTCACTAACGGGTACAGGGACAGTTAACTTTTGTACTAGTGGTATAAATATTTCTGCTCTTACTTTCTCAGGTCCTGCTGGGACTGCTAGTGGTCAAAAATTGGTCCTAGTGAAAAACTAAAATTTTTTCTAATAAAAATATCTCAAACCCCACATTTTTTGTGGGGTTTTTTGTGTCCTTTTATTTCTTATTTTTGCTGTACAATAATGAATAATGAAGTACATCCTTTTCATACTCTTCTCTTTAAGTTTTGTAGCCAGGGCTCAGGTCGTTAATAAAGCTGATACAAAGCCTCAATCTAAAAAAGAAGACACTCTTGTAATAGATTCCGGGAAAAAAGATTCCCTGAAAATTTTCAAGCCCACTATTAATGATTACCTGTATCAGACTCAGTTTTCTGAAAAGAAAGTTTTTGATACCGTAATGACTTTTGATAAAACCTATATCTTTTCACAACAAAATAATAAAGATAACTTCGGGAGAGTACAGACTGCCAATATAGGATCAGGATTCAATCCTCTTGTGTTTGAGGTGAATGATGAGCAGAACCTTTCTTTACTGCCATCCAATAAATCTTATATGATCATTGGGGCAAATGATGTGAAATACTATGATGTAAAAACACCTACCGCTACATTTGTTTATCATAATGCAATGCGAAACGGGGCTGCTTTAACATCTACTTACACCCAGAATATCGGAAAAAGATTCAATTTTGCTCTTGAATATATGGGACTTCGTTCTCAGGGACTTTACCGAAACTCATTAGCAGCGAATAACAATACTTTATTTTCAGGGCACTATATTTCAAAAAGTGGAAATTATGAAATCTTCGCTCATTATCTTCACCAGAATGTAAACAATCAGGAAAGTGGGGGTATTACTGAAGATAATCTTTTTATGAATGGTGACAGTAATTATAGCAACAGGCAAAATGCACAGGTGAATCTGGTATCCAGCAGCTCGCAGTTTTCTTACAGAAGATACTACCTGAGCCACCAGTTCACTCCATTCAATTCCGGGAAATTTCCTTTCAGCATAAGACATATTATTTCTCATCAGGGAAATAAATATTATTATAACCAGTCAGGGTTGGAGTCCTATTGGTATGATGCTCCTACTGAATTGGTTGATGGTTTTCCATTGACTACAAAAAAATATTCTGAAAACTTTAGCAATACGGTAAGCTTGGTTTTTAATAATGAGAAATTCAAACTGGACGCCGGTGTACGTTATCAGATGATCAAATTGGGAATAAGAGATGTTGTTGCTCTTAATAATGTTCCTTTTCCTGGCGAGCTTAAAGAAAACAGAATTGGAGCCGTGGGAAATTTACATGTAAAACTTTGGGATAAAATCCAGCTGAACTCATTCCTTGAATTTTCAAACGGAAGCCAATTTAAAAGCTACCTTAAAACAACCAATAACCTGAAGTTTGAGCCTATTAAGGATTATTTTGTTAATGCCAAAGTAAACTTTCAAAGTGCTTATCCTTCATTCAATTATTTGTTGAATACTTCTGTTTACAATAATTTCAATTATTATCTTGAAAATGCAAAGAACCAGTCTGTAATGGAAGTGGGAGGAAGCATCAATTTGAAATGGTTTAAAACAGAGATTTTCGCCAACTATTTCAGAATAGATAACTTTACTTATTTTGACAGCAACGGAAATCCGAAGCAAAGTGATAATTCTGTGAATATCTCTCAGATCGGAGGTGATGCTACATTCAGCTTCAATAAATTCCATCTGAATACAAGGGTACATTTCCAAAATACCTTAACGAATAAAGAACTGCTTCCTATGCCAAGCTTTATTGGTAGAGCCAATTTCTTCTACCAGACACAGGCATTCAAAAAAGCAGCAGAAATTCAGGCAGGTATTAAAGTATATTACTTCTCTAAGTTTGCATCAAGAGATTATTTCCCTGTTCTTAATGAATATATCCTTCCCAGAGCAGATTCATTTTCAATTGGAGGACAGCCTATCGCCGATATTTATATTAATATGAAAGTGAAAAAAATGTTCTTTTTCATAGAAGGTCAGCAGATAGGAACTGTTATTTCCAATAACAAAGCATATGCATTTCCACATTATCCGGTATATGATTTCAGATTGAACATCGGAATCGTGTGGTATTTGTTCAACTAAAAACTGTACAAGTTGAAAACAATAAATAAAATATCATTCAACGATATAGAAAGTATTCCTCAGTTAGTAAAAGATTTTTTAAATCAGAAAATTGAGGGTTTTGAAAATAATACATTTTCTTTAGATCACTTTAAACAACAGATACATTTGAAAAAAGACTCTTTTTCATCAGAGAAGAGAGAAGTTTTATCTGAGGTATTCGAAGAACAGCTTTCAAGCTTGTCCCTATCTTCAAAGCAGAGAGAGAATCTTGAAAATCTTAAACTACCCAATACATTTACCATTACAACGGGACATCAGTTGAATCTGTTTTTGGGACCTGTTTTCTTTGTCTATAAAATTCTTCAGACAATAAAGACATGTACCTATCTGAAAGAAAATTTCCCGGATTTTAATTTCGTTCCGGTATATTGGATGGCTTCAGAAGATCATGATTTCGCAGAGATCAATCATTTTAAAACCGAGAATAATTATTACGAGACCAATGAGAAATCAGGAGGTCCGGTTGGAAGAATTCAGATCAGTGATACCTATTTTATTTCTGAATTTGAAAAAGAATTCAAAGATTCTATTTTTGGAACCGAGCTGATCTTAATGATGAAAGAAGCTTATAAAGTAGGAAACACTTTAACGGAGGCAATTAAGATTCTTGTTAATCGCCTTTTTTCAGAATTTGGGCTTTTGATTTTAGATGGAGACTCTAAAGAACTTAAAAATCAAATGAAGGAGATCTTTAAAGATGAACTTCTTCACTTTGGTTTACAGAAAGCATCTAAGAATAAAGTAGATTTTCTGACAGAAAAATATGGGAAAGTTCAGGTGAATCCCCGCGAGATTAACCTTTTCTATCTTTCTGAAACCAGAGACAGAATAGAATTTAACGGACAGAAATATATCATCGTAGATAAAACGACTCAGTTTACAGAAGAAGAAATCCTGGCTGAATTGGAAAATCACCCTGAAAAATTCAGTCCCAATGCATTAATGCGTCCGGTATATCAGGAAAATGTACTTCCGAACCTGGCTTATATTGGAGGAAATGCCGAAATCATGTACTGGCTGGAACTGAAAGACTACTTTTCAAAAATTAATATTCCTTTCCCTATACTGATTCCAAGAAACTCCATGCTTTTCCTGAAAGAGAAAACATTAGGGAAGATTGAGAAATTGGATCTTAAAATAGAAGATTTTTTCCAGAATTTCACTGTACTTACCAATCATAAAATTTTAAAAGACAATCCGATTTTACAATTACTTGATGAGAAAGAAGAACTGTTGATTAGTAATTTTTCAGCGTTGAGAACTTCAGCAGAAACTACTGAGAAATCTTTCGGAAATATGGTAAAAGCAGAAGAAGTACGACAATTAAAATCATTTAAAAGGATGAAAAAACGTCTGCTTCATGCTGAGAAAATAAAACAAAATGAATTGCTGGAAAGGCTTGAAAATCTGTTTTTAGATGTTCACCCAGCCAAAACATGGCAGGAGAGAGTCTATAATTTTAGTGTATTCTTTTCAGATTATGGCTATTCATGGCTTGAAAATTGTTTGGAAGAAATGGTGGTTCAAGATTCCAAATTAATAATTGTTGCCATTTAATTTTAAAGAAGTATTTTTGTAAATTATAATTATCGAATATGATAAAGAGGTTTTTTATTCTATCCAGTTTATGTATGGTTTTGGGAGTTTCAGCCCAGAAATCACATACGGTTGTGCAAGGTGATAATCCTTACAACATTGCCAAAAAGTATGGAATGACTGTAGATGAATTGCTGAAGCTAAACCCAAAAAATAAAGATGGTAAACTAGCTATCGGAGATGTTTTAACTATAAAATCAGAAAAAACTGCCACTCCGGTTGCCACCAAACCAGCTCCAGTAGAAAAAGTAACTTCAAACACAAGTGCTTCTTCTGTGGGGAAAATTGTTTTGCAGCCAAAGCAAACGATCTATGGCATCACAAAACAATACAGAATTTCTGAAACTGATTTGAGAAAACTGAATCCTGAACTGGATTCTCATATGAAAATCGGAGATGAGATTGCATTACCTCTTGCCAGTATTAAAAAATATGGAGGGACTCAACAGGCTGTAACAACAGAAAAACATATTGAATCTCCTGTTGAAAAAACAATAACAACCACTACTCCTACAACAGCTGTAGAAGGAGAATCTTATGTGATTCAGACTAAAGATAATTATTACAGAATTACAAAACAGTTTGGAATAAGCCAGCAGGATCTTTATGCTTTAAATCCAGGATTGGAAGAAAAAGGACTTAAACCTGGTGAAACCATTAAAATAAAAACATCCAATACTAATACAAATACGGATAGCGTTGCTGAGCCGGCAAATCCAAAAGCAAAAATGGATTCAGGTAACGAAAAATCGACTGCCTCTTCCAATGTTGCTGCAGGAGACGATTACGTAACCTATACCGTTCAACAAGGAGATACTGTATTTTCCATCGTGAATAAATTCGGTGTTTCTATAGATGAACTTATTGCTCTTAACCCGGACCTTTCTCATGGGTTGAAAACCGGAATGGTTTTAAAGATCAAAAAGCAGGATGCAGCATACATTAAGAAAAACGGTGATGCTCTTAGCGTGATCCTAATGCTTCCATTCGGGTACAGTACAAACGAAACCCAGTACAGAACAATGGCACTTGACTTCTTAACAGGAGCTAAACTTGCTATTGAAAGAAATGCCAGAGGCGGACAAAAACTGGATATTAAAATCGTAGATTCAGGAAATGAAGCGTCATTCAAAAACTCTTTGACGCAAATCAATCCGGACAATACAGATCTTATTATCGGGCCTTTCTTTAAATCTAATGTAATTGATGTTCTTGATTTTACCAAAAATCAGAAAATCCCGATTGTAGCACCATTTGCCAACACTCCGGAATTATATAACTACAGTAATCTTATTATTGTTGAAACCAACAATCAGACGTATGCTGATAAGATTGTAGAAGAAGTAAAAGGAATTTATTCTGATCAGAAAATATATGTAGTGGCAGATGCTAAGAAAGAAAATGCCAATTATATCAAAGCAGGGCTTGAAAAAGCAGTGAAAAACCCTAATGTCATTATTGTTAATTCTCCGGCAGATATTCAGCCAGATCAGAATATGATGACAGGTCAGTCTGCACCGGTTATTGCTATTTTGGCTAATGATGATAATGCAGCAGGAGATGCTTTTGCTAATAGAATTATTGCTATTTCTAAGGAAGTACAAGGCGTGAAAGCATTCAGTATGTTCTATTCTCCGACTTTTGAGAAGAAAGTTGACGAGCTGAGCCAGGCAAGTCTGGTATATCTGATGGACAGAAAGATCAATACAGAAGGTGGTTTTGAAAAAGAAATTCTGGCTGCTTACAAAAGCAAATACTGTAAAACTCCTCCAAAATATGCTATCGTAGGTTTTGATGTAGTAAACGACATGTTAACCAGAGAAAATAAAAAAGGCGAGATCTTTAAGCAGATGAATAAAGTTCAGACTCAGCTTGCTACAAAATTTGAGTTTGTAAAATCTAAAGCTAATGGTGCTTATGTAAACACCGGTTACAGAGTAATCAGGCTGGTACCTTAACATGATTTATAGCTCTTTAAAAGAATATTGTTAACATTATAGTTATATTTGCATAATATTTAATTCAATACATGAAAGCACTTGTATTTCCAGGGCAGGGTTCTCAGTTCGTAGGAATGGGAAAAGAATTGTATGATTCTAGAAAAGATATTAAAGATCTGATGGAATCTGCCAATGAAATTTTAGGTTTCGACATTCTTTCCATTATGTTTAACGGAACGGATGCAGATCTTAAAAAAACAGAGGTTACCCAGCCTTCAATATTTATACATTCAGTAGCAGCATTAAAAGCCGTAAACGGTCTTGGTGCTGAAATGGTTGCAGGACACTCTTTAGGAGAGTTTTCAGCTTTGGTTGCCAACGGAGTTTTATCCTTTGATGACGGTTTGAAATTAGTTTCCGAAAGAGCAAAAGCGATGCAGGCAGCTTGTGATGCCAATCCTAGTTCTATGGCTGCTATCTTAGGATTAGATGATGCTAAGGTTGAAGAAATTTGTGCACAGATCAGCGGAATCGTTGTTCCGGCAAATTATAACTGCCCAGGACAATTGGTAATCTCAGGAGAAACACCAGCAGTAGAAGAAGCTTGTGTAAAACTGAAAGAAGCAGGAGCTAAAAGAGCATTGTTATTACCGGTAAACGGAGCTTTCCATTCACCATTGATGCAGCCTGCACAGGAAAGACTGGCAGCCGCTATCGAAAAAACAAAATTCAGAAAAGCAACTATTCCTGTATATCAGAATATCACTACAACAGCGGTAACGAATCCTGACGAGATCAAACAAAATCTGATCGCTCAGCTTACCGGTCCTGTAAAATGGACTCAGTCTGTTCAGAATATGATTAAAGATGGGGCATCCAACTTTGTAGAAGTAGGACCAGGAAAAACTCTTCAGGGATTGATCAAAAAAATTGACGGATCAGTAGATGCAGTTTCTGCAATCTAATTAAAAATATATGAACGCGATATTTTCACCGGGCAAGCTTATGCTTACTTCAGAATATTTCGCAATTGATGGAGCTCTTGTCTTAGCGGTACCTACCAAGCTGGGACAAGAGTTTTTCTTTGAAGAAAAAGAAGATGGCAAGTCACTTATTCTTTGGGAAGCCTATCATCAGAATACATTATGGTTGAAAGCTGTCATTGACTATGAAAACTGGCAGATCCTAGAAACCAACATTCCATCAAGCGCTGAGTTTATTGTCAAAACATTAAAAAATGTTCAGCAGCTTTCTACTACTAAATTCAAGACCAATCTTACTTACCATTTAAAGACCAATCTTCAGTTTCCTGCAGACTATGGCCTTGGAAGCAGTTCTACTTTAATGAACAATCTTGCAGAATGGGCTGAAATAGATCCTTTTTATCTTAATACAATCAGTTTGGGAGGCAGTGGATATGATATTGCCGTTGCAAAAGAAAAATCTGCAGTCCTTTTCCAAAGTAAACCTGAGATTAAATATGAGAAGGTTGATTTCAATCCTTCTTTTAAAAATGAATTGATTTTTATTCATTTAAATCAGAAACAGGATAGCAGAGAAGGAATCAACTTTTATAAATCAAAAAAGAAGTCTCCGGAATTGGTTGGTGAATTTTCAGATATCACAAAAAAAATATTGTTATGCAGTGAATTGGAAAATTTTTCCGAATTAATGATGATTCATGAGCGTAAAATTGCTGATTTTCTTGAAATATCCACAGTTAAGGAGAAGTTCTTCTCAGATTGCCCTTCTTTTGTCAAAAGTTTGGGCGCATGGGGGGGAGATTTTGTAATGAGTGCCAAATTTGGGGGCTTTAAAGACTATTTTTGGGAGAAAGGTTTTACAACTATTTTTGACTGGGAAAATATAATTAATTTATAATCAAACCCTTACGATCCTGTTTTTTTATTTGTCATTCTGACTTATATCAGTATATTTAAACCACCTTTAACAAATAATTAATATTATTTTTGTTGAAGTCAATAAAGAAATAGAAAATATAAGTAAAATGAAAAACACTAAAATCATCCAGGATTTAGAGAAATTAGGGATTAAAGGGAACTATGAAGTAGTGTACAATCCTTCTTATGAAGAATTATACCAGGCTGAAGTTTCTTCTGAAAATCAGGGGTTTGAGAAAGCGGAACTTACGGAATCGGGCGCGGTATCAGTAAAAACAGGAATTTTCACAGGTCGTTCACCTAAAGACAGATATATTGTTCAGGATGATGTTACAAGAGATACTATTTTCTGGGATGGTAAAGTAAATTTACCTACATCAGCAGAAATTTTCGGTTCTTGTAAAGAACTAGTGCTGAACCAGCTTGCTGAATCTAAAAAGATTTATGTAGTAGATACATTCTGCGGAACGAATGCAGATACGAGACTTAAAGTAAGATTTATCGTAGAAGTAGCATGGCAGGCGCATTTTGTTACTAATATGTTCATTCGTCCTTCTCACTATGAGCTTGAAAACTTTGGAGAGCCTGATTTCACAGTAATCAACGGTTCTAAGACAATAAACCCTAACTGGGAAGCTCAGGGATTGAATTCTGAAAACTTCATCATGTTCAACCTTACTGAAAAATTACAGATCATCGGAGGTACCTGGTACGGAGGTGAAATGAAAAAAGGGATGTTTGCAATGATGAACTATTACCTTCCATTAAAAGGGATGGCTTCAATGCACTGTTCTGCTAACGTAGGTGAAAAAGGTGATGTAGCTTTATTCTTTGGTCTTTCAGGAACAGGAAAAACTACTTTGTCTGCAGATCCGAAAAGATACCTTATCGGTGATGATGAGCATGGTTGGGATAACAATGGAGTATTCAACTATGAAGGTGGATGTTACGCTAAAGTTATCGATTTATCAGAAGAAAAAGAACCGGATATCTTCGCTGCCATCAAGAGAGATGCACTTCTTGAAAACGTTGTAGTAAACAATGGAGTAGCAGATTATACAGACGGATCTATCACTGAGAATACAAGAGTTTCTTATCCAATCTATCATATCAACAAAATTGTATTACCATCTAAAGCTGGTCATGCGAAGAAGATCGTTTACCTTTCAGCAGATGCATTCGGGGTACTTCCTCCGGTTTCTATCTTGAATGAAGATCAGGCTCAATACCACTTCCTTTGCGGTTATACATCAAAATTAGCCGGAACAGAAAGAGGAATTACAGAACCTCAGCCATCTTTCTCTCCAGCATTTGGAGAAGCATTCCTTACATTACATCCAACAATGTATTCTAAAACATTGATCGGTAAAATGCAAGAGCACGGTGCTAAAGCCTATTTGGTAAACACGGGTTGGAATGGTACAGGAAAGAGAATTTCTCTGAAAGATACAAGAGCAATTATTGATGCAATCATTGACGGTTCTATCGATAATGCACCTAAAACTCAGGTTCCAATCATGAACCTTGAGATCCCTACTGAATTACCAAACGTTTCTACAGGTATTTTAGATCCTAGAGATACGTATGAGAGTGCTTCAGAATGGGAAGAAAAAGCAAAGGATCTTGCTTCAAGATATATCAAGAATTTTGAGCAGTACTGCGATACTGAAGAAGGTAAGAAATTAGTTGCTTCAGGACCTCAATTACAGGAACAAACTATCTAATAGTTATCAAAATATACAGAAAAGAAAAGCCTCATCACTGATGAGGCTTTTTTATTAATATTTTTGACAGTTTTCAATCAACTCATTCTGTTCATCCAGTTTTAGGACTGTTGATTTGATTGATTCTTCAGTTAGATGTTTTATGATCATAAAATGTTTTGAAGAAAAGTAAGACGCTTCGTCCAATATTTTATCTAAATACTTTGGAGTTGTGAAGGTCATCCAATATTTTACTTTATTAGAAAACATAATCGTTACTTCTATAGCATCAGATTCAATATTTCCTATTTTATCATCTATTTTAATAGAAATTATTTCCGGTTCATTGTTTAAACTAAAATGAAATTTCGAATACCATCTCAGTTTTTCTTCGTTATTTTGAATCCTTATATTCTCATCGTTTATTTCTTCGATGATATAAGATTTTCTTTTCGTTAATTGACCGGAATATACTCCAATATCCTTACAGTAAATTTTATCATTTATCTTCATAAATTTATCCATAATTATCTGTAGGAAAATTAACCGGAATTATTTTAAACTTAATAAAGCCAATCTATACCCATCCATCCCAAAACCTGATAAAACTGCGTCAGTGTTAGCTGCTGTCACAGATTTCTGTCTGAATTCTTCTCTTTTGTAGATATTGCTGATGTGAACTTCTACTTTTGGTTTCCGAATGTTTTTTAAACAATCGGCAATAGCATAAGAATAATGGGTAAAAGCGCCCGGATTGATCACGACTGCATCAAAATCGTCTTCCTGAAGCCTGTTAATAAGCTCGCCTTCAATATTAGACTGATAATATTTTAATTCATAAGACTGAAACTCGGATCTTAAAATTTCCAAATAGTTTTCCATAGAGACATTTCCATAGATTTCCGGTTCTCTGGTACCTAACAGGTTGAGGTTAGGCCCGTTTATAATCAAAACTTTCATACTATAAAATTAAAAACTTTTTTTAATTAATGATCAAAAATTTCCGCACAAATTTTCTTTGGTTCAATTAAATTATTGACAATGATATTTGTCATGTCTGTTAAAATGATAATGGTTGCAACTCCTTATAGTAATGAGTTTTATTAAAATCTTATGTTAATTTTTGAAAATTTATCATGAAAAAATTATAAGTCTACTTGTTTTATAGACTAAAAGTTTTTAGCTTTGCAACCATATTTCGATCGGCTTATAAAGAAAGATGGAGGGAACTGACCCTATGAAATCTTGACAACCTACCCCGAAGGGCAAGGTGTTACGTTCAGCCTTTAAAGGAAAAATAAGCATTTGGTTTATCGTATTTATCGATGCCCTTTGCTGACTTTTCTGCAAAGGGCAAAATTTTAATATACGACAAATAAAATTGATTATGATTAGTAATAATTTATTCACTTCTAAAGCTTGGATTCCTCCGGTTGCAGCATTTTTTCTGGGAATTACCAGTGTGAAAGCACAGAATTCTAATCCGAAAAAGGATAGCCTTCATGAAAAAGAGATTGATGAAGTTGTAGTAGTTGCTTATGGTAAGGCTAAAAGAAACAGCTATACCGGTTCTGTTGCTACAATTTCCAGCGATAAAATCAATAACAGACCTGTAACCAATGTTACCAAAGCGCTGGAAGGGCAGGTTGCCGGTATTCAGACTACCAGTTCGTCAGGACAGCCTGGTGCCGTTTCTACCATCAGAATCAGAGGAGTTGGTTCAATAAGTGCTTCCAGTGATCCGCTCTATGTAGTAGACGGAATTCCTTTTGACGGAAATATTAACTCTATAAGCCCAAGTGATATTGAATCCATCAGTGTTTTGAAAGATGCTACAGCAAGTGCACTGTATGGTTCCAGAGGAGCAAACGGGATTATCATCATTACCACGAAATCAGGTAAGAAGGGTGAAGCAAAGGTTAATTTTAATATCAGTCAGGGATTCTCAGGAAGAGCGGTAAAAGATTACGAACAGGTAAATACAGACCAATACTTTCAATTATATTGGGAAGCTTTGAGAAATGGATACCAATCCGGAAAAGTGTCTTCTCAGCAGGCAGCTCAGATGGCAACAGACAATCTTGTTTCCACACTGGGGATCAATCCTTACGGAACGAACTATCCAAAACCGGTAGGAACCGATGGAAAGCTATTACCTGGTGCATCACCACTTTGGAATGACGACTGGAGAGATATTCTGCAGAGAGTGGCTTCAAGAAATCAGGTAGATCTTGATATCAGCGGAGGAAGTGAAAAAAGTAATTATTTCTTCTCATTAGGATATCTGGATGATAAAGGGATGGCGATTGAATCAGGATTTAAAAGGTATAATACAAGATTAAAGATCAATTCTGAAGTGAAAAAATGGCTGAATGTTGGGGTGAACTTAAGCTATACAAACAGTATTCAGCAGGCTCCGACCTCTTCGGATTCCAAGGCAAGCAACATCATCAATGCCGCGAGATTCATTCCTTCATTCTATCCTTATTATGAAAGAAATGCCGATGGAAATTATATTTTGGGTGCTGATGGAAACCCTATATATGATTTTGGAAAATACAGACCTACCAACGCACTTCAGAATCAGAATGCCGCTGCAACACTGCCATTAGACAAAAACGAAAATAAAGAAGATAACTTCTCCGGAAAAGGATTCATGGAATTCACTTTCTTACCAGAGTTGAAATTCAAGACGAGTTTTTCTGTTGATTTGGTGAATTATAACGGTCATTATTACTCAAACCCATTGCTGGGACAAGGCGCTGAGATTGGAGGTTCGGTAACGAAAACCAATACCAGAACACTTTCTTATACAACTAGCAATATTCTGACATACGATAAGAAATTTGGAAAGCACCACGTAAATGCTTTAGCAGGACATGAATTCTATAAATATGATTATCAAACTATTTCAGGAACAAGAAGTCAGTTTTCTCTGCCTTATTACTATGAGCCGGATGCTGCTTCTTTATTGGGAAGTTTCAGTGGGAACAGTAATACATTAAGCTTATTGAGTTTCCTTGGAAAAGTAGAGTATGATTATAACAATACTTACTTTTTATCTGCATCAGGAAGAGCAGACAGTTCTTCAAGATTTGCGAAGGATAACAGATGGGGGAGATTCTGGTCAGTTGGAGGTTCATGGAAAATATCCAATGAAGAATTTGTAAAAAGCCTGAATGTCTTTAATCAATTGACATTGCGTGCCAGCTACGGAGGACAAGGAAATGATAAATTACTTAGACCTAACGGACAGCCGCTTTATTATGCTTATCAGGAGTTGTACAGGTTTATCAGTCTTGGTGGAGAGCCGGGAACTACACTTGAAAAAACGTCTACCAATAATGTAAAGTGGGAAACCAACCTTAACTTAAATGTAGGATTGGAATTTGCTATTCTGAATAACAGAGTTAAAGGAAATATTGAATACTTTAAAAGAAAAAGCCAGGATCTTTTGTTTAATATGCCGGTTGCGCCGTCTTTGGGAATCAGTGATTATCCGGCGAATATCGGAACGATTCAGAATACAGGATTTGAATTTTCATTATTCACAACACCAATTAAGAATGATAATTTCCAGTGGAATGTAGATGTAAACCTGAGTACTTTAAACAATAAAGTGACCAAGTTGCCTGGTGGTTCTCTTGTGGTAGGAAGTAAGTTATTGACGGTAGGAGGTTCTGTATATGATTTCTTCATTCCGGAATGGGTTGGTGTAGATCCGAGCAATGGAAAACCATTGTGGAAAACGGTTTCTATAGATGCCAGCGGAAATTCAGTAGAAGGAACTACTTCAGAATATTCAAAAGCAACAAAACTATTGCAAGGTTCTGCGTTGCCAAAATTGACCGGAGGAATCAGTACAAGCATTACGTATAAGAATTTTGATTTTTCAGGATTACTGACATTCAAAATTGGTGGAAAAATTCTGGATACCGATTATACTTCTATCATGCACAACGGAAGTGCCGGCGGACGGGCATGGAGCGCAGAAATGCTTAACAGATGGACTCCGGATAATCCTAATACTGATGTTCCGGGACTGAGTACAACAACGAATAACTGGACATCTACCTCTTCAAGATTTCTTTACTCCGGAACGTATGCAAGGCTTAAAAATGTAAGCTTAGGATATACGCTTCCAGAAGATTATTTTGAGAAAATAGGATTGAAGAAGTTCAGAATTTATATCCAGGCAGAAAACCTTCTGACCTTCTATAAACATAAGGGAATGGATCCTGAGCAGGCTTTGGATGGAACAACGTATTACAGATATCCTGCAATGAGAACGATCACTTTTGGTCTTCAGGCCACACTTTAATCTTTAAAATTGAAACAATGAAAAAATTAATATATCTATCGTTTGCACTCATCGGATTTTTATCGCTGACAAGCTGTGAAAGTGAACTGGACACTGCTCCGACTGATCAGGCCAGCAGCGTAGAAGTTTTCAAAACAGCAGAAAATGCTGAAACCGTGGTGAACGGTACCTGGGCAAAATTTAATAATGACGGAACAACCTATGCTAATATCGGGTATTCCACTGTTTTAAGAGCCAGTGATGCAATGGGAAGTGATGTAGCGGTGCTAACCAACAAGTATGGATTTGCTTCTACTTATGCCTTTACGGAAATGGTGAACAGTACGGCATCCCGCCCGTTATTTATCTGGACGATGCTGTATTCTGCGATCAATAATATGAATAATGTTATTGCAAGAATTGATGGAACGGAGGGCAGCCAGGAGAAAAAGGATCAGGTGAAAGGACAGGCCAAAGCATTACGTGCTTTCTGTTATCTGAATCTGGCAAGCTTTTATCAGTTCAGCTATCTGAAAGACAAGTCGGCGTTGACAGCTCCAATTTATACTGAGCCTTCCACAACAAGTACAGTAGGGAAGAAGAGAGCAAGCCTTGAAGAAATTTATACTTTGATTAAAAGTGATCTTACGGATGCAGACAACCTGTTGAAAAATTATACAAGGAACAATAAGGATAAGATCAACCATTCCGTTGTGAACGGACTTTTGGCAAGAACCTACCTGAATACAGGGGAATGGAGTAAGGCTTCAGCATCTGCGAAAATTGCAAGAGAAGGTTTCCCTCTAATGGTTCCGGAAAAATACAAAGACGGCTTTAATGATATCAACAATGCAGAATGGATCTGGGGACACGGTCAAACACAGGAACAATCTGATGAAAGTTATGCTTTCCACTATCTGGATGTGTCTTCATCAGGAAGTTATTATTATAGCTTTATGGCAGATCCTTATTTTAAAGATCTTTTTGATACCAATGATATCAGATCGCAGCTGTTTTCTTGGGATGGACAGAAGGGAAGAGAAGGATTGCTGAGATATGCTAAGTTTAAATTTAAACCAACTCTTATTGCAGATATTGTTTACATGAGAGCTGCAGAAATGTATCTGATCGAAGCTGAAGCCGAAGCGAGAAACGGAAATGTCTCTCAGGCTGTGACAGTCTTGAACCAGTTGAAATCGGCCAGAAATGCCAATGTTTACGCTGGATCATTATCACAGAATGCGGTAGTAGATGCAGTTCTGATTGAAAGAAGAAAAGAATTATTCGGAGAAGGATTCTCCCTTTCAGATATTATCAGAACGCAGGGAACAGTGGTAAGAAAACCATTTGTAGATGCTGATGGTAAACCTATAAAAGTTCAGATCACTACACCGGACGGTACCGTGAAAACTGTAGACGGTAAAGGACACTCTGTTCTTGATTTTCCAGATAAATCTGCTTTCACTCCAAATAGCAATTATTATTTATTCAGCATTCCACAGAGAGAAGCTGAAAATAACCCAAACTTATAAGGAGACATACTTATAATTAGATTTGATTTTTTAAGCCACTGCGATTGCGGTGGTTTTTTAATAAAAACCCGTTGCTTTTTAGCAACGGGTTTGTTTTTATGAATAAAGGGTATTTGTTACAATGGTTATACTATTTGTCAGAAATACCAAGGTCTCTAAGAGCTACTATACATCCTATATCTTTGAGTTTAGCTCCTTTTTTCAAATAAAATAAAACATATTCCTTTTCGCCCTTATTCAACTTATTAAAAATTGATAGATCATAATGTTGAGTTCCTGGAGCCTGTTTCAGTCCAATTATTTGTACAAAGATCTCATGACAGGCATCTCCGTTATTATATTTATCTGCCATTAAAATTGAGTAGGGCAAAGTTTCATTATGAAATGGTGAGTTAAGATAATATAGTGTTAGTTGTTTGTAAGCATCAATATTACCATTCATCAGAATCTCTTTTTTATATTTTTCTATTGGGATATCCTTAGGTTTATTTTGGTCTTTTTCCTTTGAGCAACAGATGTGTAATGAAAATAGAAATATCGCGATGATTTTTGTTACATGTTTAATTTTCATAATCTTAATTGAAGTGTTTTTCTGATCGGTAATATACCAAAGAATCAAAAGTCTTCAAGAACTTTTTACATTTTTCACTTTTTATACTATCAAACTTTTCCTTTTCATCAATGAAGAACCGATACTGTACAGATAAAAGCCTTTTGTTGGTTTTGATTTTAATCTTATGCGGCATATAGATGGAATGTACTCTTTCCCCAATTTTTGTAGTGTTGTTAATCAGATAGAGCTGATTTTTCTCAAAACTTTTTTTTAAAATAATCCAATCGTACTCTGTAAGTTTAAATCGGAGGGTATCTGAAGTGTCCGGTTCAGTGTATGATAAGGTCATGTAAATGTCAGTGCCTTTGAGAGTTGATAGATTCCTGTTTGGGGTAGCAATGGAAATGTCTTTGGTCACTACTTCTTTGGGTTCACATGATAATATGATGAAACAAAGGCATACCGTAAAAAGTAATTTTGATGTAAGCAGATTCATTAAGAGTAATGATGATATTGGATATAACGGTTTTATGAAGTACAAAGCTAATAAATAATAGCTGGAATGTATTTTATTAGGGATTATAATAAATGAGATGCATTAAATAATTAAGCTTTCCCCTATTTTAGAAAAAATCTCTACCTTTGTAACAATGAAACTCTTAAGATGGATACTTGCATTTTATTTCATGGCATTATCATTGATGCCATGTGAAGACACGTCCCATCCGCTGAATTCAGGAGATAATAAGATTGCATTAAGCATTAATAGTGCTCATTCTACAGAAAAAGGAGATATCTGTTCTCCGTTGTGTGCATGCAGCTGCTGTCAGATAACAGTTTCAGCATTTAAAATGGATCCTCTATTGGAGATTCCTGAGCAGATTCCAGCTTACTTTTCAAAGAAGATCTTATTTCATAAAAACGACTTTGCTTACCAGATTTACGATCCTATCTGGCAGCCTCCTAAAATTTAATTTTTATTGAACTTTAGAAAGTTTTGCTTTCTAATACTTAACTGTGCTTGAAACTTTGCAATACCATTGCAGAGGTTTTCAGGATATTTTTGCTGCAGCATTGTAATGCTGTGTGCATTCATTTTCAATAAAAATTAAATATCAATCGTGTTAGATAAAATCATAAAATTCAGTATCAAAAACAAGGCTATCATTGGTATTATGACCCTGGTACTGATTATCTGGGGAACTTGGAGTGCTACCAGATTACCTATAGATGCCGTGCCGGATATCACCAACAACCAGGTGCAGATCATTACCGTATGTCCTACACTGGCGGGACAGGAAGTGGAACAGCTGGTTACCTTTCCTATTGAGCAGAGTATTGCCAATGTTCCCGATATTCAGGAAACAAGAAGTATTTCGAGATTTGGACTTTCTGTAATTACAGTGGTGTTCAAAGAAAATGTAGATGTGTACTTTGCGAGACAGCTCATTAATGAACAGCTGAAAAATGCTGTGGAAGAAATTCCAAAAGGAGTGGGAACTCCTGAGCTGGCTCCTGTAAGTACAGGTCTAGGAGAAGTGTATCAGTATATTCTTCACCCTAAAAAAGGGAGTGAAAAAAAATACGATGCCAAAGAACTCCGTACCATGCAGGATTGGATTGTTCGCAGACAGCTAAACGGAACTCCAGGAGTAGCTGAGATCAACAGTTTTGGAGGAGAATTAAAACAATATGAAGTGGCTATTGATCCCAATCGTTTAAAAGCAATGGGAACAAGTATTACCGAAATATTTACAGCCCTTGAAAAAAATAATCAGAATACAGGAGGTGCTTATATTGATAAAAAGCCCAACGCCTATTTCATCCGTGGAATCGGATTGGTAACCTCTCTTGAAGACATTAAAAATATTGCGGTTAAAAACGAAACAGGAAGTGTCCCTATCTTTATAAAAGACGTTGCTGATGTTCGCTTAGGAAGTGCCGTTCGTTACGGAGCATTAACATATGATGGAAAAGTTGATGCCGTAGGTGGAGTAGTCATGATGTTGAAAGGTGCCAACAGTAATGAAGTGGTTAGCAGCATCAAAGCAAAAATTCCAACCATTCAGAAATCTCTTCCTAATGATGTCATTATAGAACCGTTCCTGGACAGAACAGACCTTGTAGACAGAGCTATCAGCACCGTTAAGAAAAACCTCATCGAGGGTGCATTAATCGTGATTTTCGTTCTTGTCGTTTTCCTTGGAAATTTAAGAGCCGGGCTTATCGTAGCTTCTGCCATTCCGCTTTCCTTACTGTTTGCGCTGGGAATGATGAATGTTTTTGGAGTCAGTGCCAATCTGATGAGTCTTGGAGCCATAGACTTCGGATTGATTGTGGATGGAGCCGTCATTATTGTAGAAGCCACATTACACCATTTGGGAGTAAGAAAATCTGTCCGCGCGTTGACGCAGTCTGAAATGGATGAAGAAGTATTCCTTTCCGCATCAAAGATCAGAAGCAGTGCCGCATTTGGAGAGATTATCATTCTTATCGTCTACATCCCAATTCTTACATTGGCAGGTGTAGAAGGCAAGATGTTTACCCCAATGGCAAAAACTGTAGGATTCGCAATTCTGGGAGCTTTGATTCTATCTCTGACCTATATTCCGATGATGAGCGCGCTGTTTTTATCTAAAAAAATATCCCATAAAGAAACGTTCTCTGATAAAATGATGAACAGTCTGCAAAAGGTATATCAGCCATTGTTGCATAAAGCTGTTAAAGTAAAATATATTATTGTTTCAGCTACTGCTGTAGTTTTCCTTATCTCTGCTTTTATTTTTAAAAATATGGGCGGTGAATTTATTCCGCAGCTGCAGGAAGGTGATTATGCATTTCACTGTATTTTACCACAGGGAAGTTCACTCAGCCAGAGTATAGAAACCTCTATGCAGGCCTCAAGAATTATCAAGCAGTTTGATGAGGTGAAAATGGTGGTCGGAAAAACAGGATCTGCTGAGGTTCCTACAGACCCGATGCCGCCTGAAGCTACGGATATGATCGTAGTATTAAAACCGCAAAGCGAATGGAAAACCAAAAAATCCTATAACGAACTGGCAGATGAGATCAGTGAAAAGCTGGAAACTATCCCGGGAGTATTCTTTGAAAAAAACCAGCCTATTCAGATGCGTTTCAATGAGCTGATGACAGGGATCAGACAGGATGTTGCTGTAAAGATCTTTGGAGAAAACCTGGATTCCCTGGCGGTATATGCAGATAAGGTTGGAAAGATTATTCAGACTGTTGATGGAGCTACGGCACCTCAGATTGAGAGAGTAAGCGGTCTTCCACAGATCAACGTTCAATATGACAGAACAAGAATCGCCAATTATGGATTAAATATCGAAGATGTCAACAATGCAGTAAGCACAGCCTTTGCAGGGAAATCTGCCGGGCAGGTTTTTGAAAATGAAAGACGTTTTGATCTGGTTGTCCGTCTGGACAGTCTTCACAGAACCGATATTTCAGATGTGAATAACCTGATGATTACTTCCAACACGGGAGCGCAGATTCCATTGTCACAGGTAGCGAATATAAGTTACAAACTGGGGCCTGCACAGATCAGCCGTGAGCAGGGAAAACGCAGAATTGTTATTGGATTCAATGTAAAAGGACGTGATGTGGAAAGTGTAGTGACAGATATTCAGGCAAAACTGGATAAAGTGAAACTACCTTCCGGATATTATTTTACCTATGGCGGACAGTTTGAAAACCTCCAGGAAGCGAGCAAACGTCTGATGATTGCCGTTCCGGTATCACTGCTTCTTATTTTTATGCTGCTGTATTTTACCTTCCGCTCATTCAAACAGGCTGCATTGATTTTTACAGCGATTCCTATGAGTGCCATTGGCGGAGTATTCGCACTTCTGGTAAGAGATATGCCTTTCAGTATCAGTGCAGGGATTGGGTTTATTGCCCTTTTCGGAGTAGCGGTTCTTAACGGAATTGTTTTGATAGGCACATTCAACCAATTAGAAAAAGATGGTGAAACGGATATTCTAAAAAGAGTATTTGAAGGAACAAAAACCAGATTGAGACCTGTATTAATGACCGCTACAGTAGCTTCATTAGGATTTTTACCAATGGCTATTTCCACTGGAGCGGGAGCTGAGGTACAGAAACCTCTTGCCACGGTAGTAATTGGAGGTCTGGTAACGGCAACATTCCTTACGTTATTTGTTTTGCCGATGTTATATATCATTTTTAACACAAAGATTTTGAAAAGAAAAAATAATAATACGGGAACAATTACTGCCGTTCTTGTTTTGGGATTTATGATGCTGGGACAGACTTTTAAGGCACAGTCCAAACCCATTTCAGTAGAGCAGGCAGTAGAACAAACCGTAAATAATAACTTAACCTTACAGTCAAAAGACTTAAGTATTAAATCTGCTGAAGCATTGAGGGCAACAGCAAAAGAACTTCCCAAGTTAAGTTTTGAAGCACAGCTCGGTCAGTACAACAGTCCGAAGTTTGACCAGTCGTTTGCGATCTCCCAAAGCATTCCTTTTCCTACACTTTTTAAAGCAAGAAAAGATTTGATTAATGAGAATATCAAAAGCAGGCAGATTGATAAAGAAATCACGGCCAATGAACTGATAAAACAGGTGCGTACTTATTATTATCAGATTGAATATCTTCAGTATAATAAAGCACAGCTGACCAGTCTTGACAGTTATTATGAAGAATTTATCAGAATTGCAACCGTAAGATTTAAAGCCGGAGATATAAAGAAGATTGAAATAAGTACAGCGGAAACTCAGAAAGGAGAAATTGATCTTCTGCTGAGGCAAAATGAAGTCTTTTTGAATAATGCTTATAAGAATTTAAAGACCCTTATAAATACTTCGGAAGATATTGAAGTTCCGTTTAATAAAAACTATGAACCTTTAAAAGCAGAAAATGTACTGGACAGCGCTGTAGTGGCTAATAACCCGTCTGTAAAGGCTTTCTATCAGGAAATGGAAATTGCTGAAAAAAATAAAAAGGTTGAAAAATCTCTCGGACTGCCTGATTTCAGTTTAGGATATACCAACCAGTCTTTGATAGGTCTTCATACCATCAACGGACAGGAGAATTTTTATAACTCAGGGAAACGGTTTCAGTCAGCAACAGTAGGAGTGGCTATTCCATTGACATTTGGAGCTACAAAAGCAAGAATTCAGGCATTGGAATATAACAGACAGGTAGCTGAAACCAATGCGAAAATGCAGCAGAAGCAGCTTACAACACAGTTGGAAAATGCTTTCAGCCAGTATCAGCAGGATACTCAGCAGTATGATTATTATACAAGTCAGGCACTGCCGAATGCTGAGAAAATCGTAAAAGCAGCTCAGCTAGGATATAAAACAGGAGAGATTTCTTATGTGGAATATCTTTTTGCCCTGCAGACTGCCACTAATATTCAGCTGAAATATCTGGAATCTATTCAGCAGGTGAATCAATCTGTAGTGACCATTAATTCAATCATTAATAAATAATATGAAAGTGCTGAAATACAGTATCAGACAAAATACATTCTTACATATGAAACTCAAATATAATATCATACCCCTTATCCTGATTTTAATCTTACTAACAAGCTGTGGAAAAAAAGAAGCTTCGGAAGAAAAAGCTCCTGAAAAAACAGAACAGAAAGAGCAGGCACGTGAAGAAGCTCCACAAACTATCGCTTCTCTCACGGAAGATCAGATGAAATCTGTAGGAGTTGCGTTGGGAACGGTAGAAATGAAAGAACTGACCTCTACTATAAAAGCAAATGGTCTGCTGAGTGTTCCGAACAGTAATAAAGCAACCATTACTTCGCTGTACGGAGGAATTATTAAAACCATCAATATTCAGGTAGGTAGTATTGTAAAAAAAGGACAGGTGATAGCAACCATTGCCAATCCGGAATACATCCAGCTTCAGGAAGATTATTTGACTACAAACAGCAGAATAACCTACGCGGAACAGGAATACAGAAGACAGAGAGAACTTTTTGATAATGATGCAGGAGCCAAGAAAAACCTTCAGAGCGCCGATGCTGAACTTAAAACCTTAAGAACAAAAAGAGCTTCCCTGTTGAAACAGCTTCAGATGATGGGAATAAGCCCTGGAAAAGTAAGCAACGGAAATATGAAATCCGGTTTGGTGATCACTGCGCCTATCAGCGGAACGATCAGCAGTATTACAGCGCAAATTGGAAGTTATGTTGACATTTCTTCTCCTGTCGCTACAGTGATTGACAATGGTTCTATCCATCTCGACCTTCAGGTATTTGAAAAAGATCTTCCTAAAATGAGAGTAGGGCAGATTGTTCATTTTAAACTGACCAACAATCCGGAAACCGAATATGATGCAAGAATTTACAGCATCGGATCTTCCTTTGAGAACGAAAGTAAAACCATTTCTATGCATTGTGAAGTGATCGGAAATAAATCTGGTCTGATTGACGGAATGAATATCACCGGAATTGTAAGCCTTGATAAAAGTACAACCCCTGCAGTTCCTACAGAAGCCATTGTAGAAGCAGATGGGAAATATTTTGTATTTGTTCAGACCGATAAAAAAGCGGAAGAAGAACACGAAGAAAAAGGAAAACCACACCCAAAGACCTTAAACTTTGAAAAAATAGAAGTGGTAAAAGGAACATCCGATATGGGATATACAGCCATAACATCTGTAGGAAATATTCCTGACAATGCAGAAATCGTGGTGAAAGGTGCCTTTTTTGTGAATGCTAAACTGGTGAATTCAGGCGAACACGAACATTAATGAAAGCAGCCGGAACCAGTAAAATGTCGATTTTTATCCTTAAATTAGAGCTGTTTACGGAATTGTTTTATTGAATAAAAGCGGCTGGAAAGAGTAAAGATTATCTCACCGAATTTTAATAAATAACCTGATTATGTTATTAAACAAAAAAATATCAGTCTGGTATTTCATCCGTGAAATAAAATCCCAAATTCTGTTTATCGGAATATTTGCCATAGCTATTGGTCTTCTGGACGAATTGCCATGGTTTCGCAAGATTTCATTGCCGTTGAATATTCCTGCATTGCTGGGAACAGCGGTATCCTTACTGTTGGCATTCCGGACGTCCCAATCCTACGAAAGATGGTGGGAAGCCAGGACCGTTTGGGGAGCTATTGTGAATGATTCCCGAACTTTTGTGAGACTGATCATTCAGTTTATGCCTGCAGGAAATGATCGCACGGTAAAAGATTTTGCCGAAAGACAGATTATCTGGACCTATGCCCTTGGAGAAGCTCTGAGAAAACTTCCGTTTTCTGAGAAAGTTCAGTCATATCTGGATAAACATAAAATCAAAGGAGCAAATATTCCCAATGCTATTCTGGACGAACATTCCAGACAGCTGAAAGAAATTGCTGCTTCCAAAGGATTGACAGATTTTCAGCAGATGCAGCTCAATGATATCATCACAAGGCTTTGCGACAGTATGGGAAAATGTGAAAGACTCAAGAATACGGTTTTCCCGCGTTCTTACAGTGTTTTAGTTCATATTTTGATCTATGTTTTTGCCGCTATACTTCCGTTTGGACTTGATGATTCACAGCTGGCCGTAGAAATTGCGATTACTTTCCTGGTTCCGGTTACATTCATTGCGATTGAAAAAACATCAATCATCATGCAGGATCCGTTTGAAAATGGTCCTGTAGATACTCCGATGACTTCTCTGGCGCAGACTATAGAAATCAACATCAGACAAATGATTGGTGAACAAAATGTTCCACCCAAAAAAGAAAATACATCCTATTACGAAATGTAATTAAACCATACATACAATATGGAAAACACACCAACACAAACCGTTTCTGCAGGAAGCAGACATAAAAAGAACCTCCTGATCGTACTCTGCCTTAGCGGTACCTATCTTATTGCTGAGGTGATAGGAGGTATTGTTACCAACAGTCTTGCGTTATTAGCAGATGCAGCGCATATGCTGACAGATGTAGTAGGATTGCTGCTGGCATTTATAGCAATAAAAATAGGAGAAAGAAAAGCAGATCCTTCCAGAACATACGGTTATTACCGAACTGAAATACTCGCAGCAGTAATCAATGCGGTTGTTTTACTGGGGATTTCGATCTATGTTTTATTTGAAGCATACAAACGTTTTCAGAATCCACCCGAAGTTCAAAGTAAATCAATGCTGATTGTAGCAGGAATAGGATTGATCGTCAATATTATCGGAATGATGATTCTAAGAAAAGATTCTGAAGGGAGTCTGAATATGAAAGGCGCCTATTTTGAGGTACTTTCAGATATGCTTACTTCAGTAGGAGTAATGATTGCCGGAGTAATTATGCTGACAACAGGCTGGTATTACGCAGATCCATTGATTTCAGCAGCAATTGGACTATTAATTTTCCCAAGAACATGGAAACTATTGAAAGAAGCCATTAATGTTTTATTAGAAGGAACACCTAAAGATGTGGATATTCAAGAGCTTCGTCAATCTTTGGAAAAAACTCCCGGCGTGAAAAATGTTCATGATCTCCACGTGTGGTCACTTACATCCAGCGTCAATGCAATGAGTACCCATGTGGTAAAAGAAGCCGGATATTCTCAGAATCAATTATTAAAAACATTGACGGATACCACTCTTAATAACTTTAAAATAAGTCATACCACTTTTCAGATAGAAGACGAAGGATATGAAGAAAAGGAAGTCCATCTGTAAATTTTTAAAAGCGTACAATGAAAAAAGATATAGAACACAAACTCATTGATAAAAATACCAAGCCTACAAGCATGAGGATTTTGGTCTATGATTTCTTAAGCTCTCAGGAAGCAGCTTTATCCCTTTCTGAAATAGAAAATCATTTTGAAAATGCTGACAGGATTACCATTTACAGAACATTGAAAACCTTTGAAGAAAAAGGAATTGTTCACAGCATTCAGGAAAATACAACCACAAAATACAAACTATGTGAAGATGATTGTGATGAAAAAACACATAAAGACTGGCATCTGCATTTCTACTGCAAAATATGCAAGCAAACCACCTGTAAAGAAGATATTTCTTTCCCTGAAAACATACAGACCAATTTCAGGATTGATGAAATACGTTTGTTTGCCAAAGGAATCTGCGAAAACTGTCTTGAAAGTTTGCAATAGCATTGCACCTGTCTCACCATTAAATTTGTATAAAAATATCAGTTATGGAAAAATGCTGTAGTACAACCCCGGAAAAACCAGATACAAAAGGACACCAACACAATCATACAGAAGGTGATGGTCATAACCATGACGGCCATGATCACTCCCATGACTCCGGAGATCAGACGGTCTTTCAGATGTTCCTTCCTGCCATTATATCCTTTGCCATCTTATTATTGGGAATTGCTTTTGATAACTATATAAAACCCGCATGGTTTACGGGCTGGGTTCGCTTAGTATGGTTCCTGATAGCTTATATTCCTGTAGGGTTTCCTGTATTAAAGGATGCTTATAAGAGTATCATCAAAGGAGATGTGTTTTCAGAATTCTTTTTGATGAGTATAGCAACTATCGGAGCTTTTGCTATCGGGGAATATCCTGAAGGAGTAGCAGTAATGCTGTTTTACGCAGTAGGAGAGGTATTCCAGTCTATGGCGGTAACCAGAGCCAAAGGAAATATAAAAGCGTTATTGGATCAGCGTCCTGATGAGGTGACGATTATGGAAAATAATCAGCCAAAAACAATGAAAGCCAAAGAAGCTAAAATAGCAGATATTATTCAGCTGAAACCCGGTGAGAAACTGGCACTGGATGGTGAGCTGCTTTCAGATTCTGCTTCATTCAATACCGCAGCCTTAACAGGTGAAAGTAAACCTGATACTAAAAATAAAGGCGAAGTGGTTCTTGCAGGAATGATCAATATGAACAGTATTGCTTTGGTAAAAGTAACTACTGCTTATGAAGACAGCAAGCTGAGTAAAATATTAGAAATGGTTCAGAATGCCACGGCTCAGAAAGCGCCTACAGAATTATTCATCAGAAAATTTGCGAAAGTATATACCCCTATCGTTGTATTTCTGGCTATAGGAATCTGTTTACTGCCTTATTTCTTTGTAAGTGACTATCAGTTCAGAGACTGGTTGTACAGAGCATTGATATTCCTTGTAATTTCTTGCCCTTGTGCCTTGGTTATCTCAATCCCATTAGGATATTTCGGAGGAATTGGCGCGGCAAGCCGAAACGGAATATTATTCAAAGGAAGTAATTTCCTGGACAGCATTGCAGAGATTCAGAATGTAGTGATGGATAAAACAGGAACCATGACGGAAGGCGTATTCAAAGTGCAGGAAGTGAGCATGAGCTCTGAATTTAATAAAGAAGAAATTCTTCAGATGGTCAATGTTCTTGAAAGCAAAAGTACCCATCCAGTTGCAACAGCTATTCACAATTATGTAGGAGATATTAATCACGCGATCCCTTTAGAAAATTTAGAAGAAATTGCAGGCCATGGGCTGAAAGCAACCATTAATGGGAAAGAACTTCTGGTAGGAAATTTTAAACTGATGGATAAGTTCAATATCAGTTATGATATCAACCACGCCAATATTGTGTACACGGTGATCGCAGTAGCTTATGATAAAAAGTTTGCAGGATATATCACCATTGCTGACAGCATAAAAGAAGATGCCAAAGAAACCGTGGACAATCTCCACAAGATGAATGTAAAAGCCACGATGCTGAGCGGAGATAAAAGTACCGTTGTAAAATATGTAGCAGATCAGCTGGGAATAGACAATGCGTTCGGAGATTTGCTGCCTGAAGATAAAGTAAATAAGGTTAAGGAGATCAAAGCTAAAAACCAGACCGTAGCTTTCGTAGGAGACGGAGTAAATGATGCACCCGTAGTTGCATTAAGTGATGTAGGAATTGCGATGGGAGGTTTAGGAAGTGATGCTACCATTGAAACGGCAGATGTGGTAATTCAGGATGACAAACCAAGTAAAATCCCAATGGCTATCAACATCGGAAAACAAACGAAAAAGATCGTTTGGCAGAATATTATTCTTGCCTTTGCTGTAAAAGCCGTTGTTCTGATCCTCGGAGCAGGAGGGCTGGCAACAATGTGGGAAGCCGTCTTTGCCGATGTAGGAGTAGCGTTGCTGGCTATTTTAAATGCAGTGAGAATTCAGAGAATGAAATTTTAAAAAGCAAATAATAAACACAACTCAATTATATTCAATAAAAGCTCTGCTGAATTTCAGTGGAGCTTTTGCTTTAAATTACACATCATGCCAGTCATTTTATTAAAATTCATATGCTATTGAGACTCCTGCAGAGTGACAATTACAACGAGTATAAAAATGATACACACAGTCTGTCATTCTATAGGAATCTAATGATCAGTCTCATTCAAAAACAGTAAGTATTTGAGCACCTTTGAGAGTCCCAACAAAATAAGAAAAAGCTCTGCCAAAAACATCAGCAGAGCTTTTATCAACAAGATTAAATTGTATATAAAGAACTAAATTTTTATTTAGGTCTAAAGTCTTACTCAAAGGTCGGAATAATATTATACCGGTGACAGGCACAGTTTTGTGATTTTTATAGGTAACAGTAGATAAGCATAATGACATTCATCATAAATCTGTTATAAAACAATTTTGAAGTAGTATATTTGTAACAGAGAATTAAATCGTTGAGGTTATTCATTTCCATATTCATCATTTTTACCGTTGCAGTACGTCCCGTTTTGCCACTGGTAAATTATGCTGTGAACTATGATTATATTGTGAAAAACCTTTGTGAGAACAGAAATGTACCACAGTCAACATGTAAAGGAAAGTGCTATGTGGAAAAAGAACTGGCCAAAACAGAAAAACAATCCAATAGCTCTCAAACGATAAAGATTGCCGGCCTGGATGTCTTTATTTCTCACGATATTCTTTCTTTTTCAGCTCAGCCAAACTCCGAATTACATACTGAAGTTCCGGATTCAAGCTACTTTAATTCTCATTCTTCAGAATACTTCTCCAGGATATTCCATCCTCCTTTAGCTTAACTTTTATTTTAAACTATAATTTTAGTTTGTAAAATGAGCGTTCTTATACTTTCATTAAAAAGTCGTTCAAGATATGCTGGACAATTAAAATCAATAATTGTAAGCTGTAAAAAACACAGGAATTTGTTTTCAGAAATCTTGTGTTGCTAGGCTTACTGTTCATGAATTTTAGACTTGTGCTTTGCATCATAATCTTATTTAACATTATTAATTTCAATTTAACATCAAAATGAAATCTCCTATTATTTTGACTGCTCTGCTGTCAATATCACTATGGTCTTGTGCAAAGGAAACTCCTCAGGTAAAGCATAAAAGCCACATGAGTTCTTCCGCAAAAAATATAGAAAATGTACAGGTAGTGAATGAAAAAGATCCGATATGCCATATGGAAACTGCCGGATTTCTAAAAGATACTGCTGTATATAAAAGTAAAACGTATGGTTTTTGCAGTTCTTACTGTAAAGATGAATTCAAAAAAAGCCCTGAGAAATATGCCCAAAAATAATAAGACCAACAATAAAAGTAAAGTAATTATACCCATTGCGGTTATTGCATTACTTTTCGTAGGAATCGGTATAGGAATGGGGTATTTTAAAAAGAACCTTTATACCGTTATGAAAGTTCCTGATTTTGAACTGACCGATCAGAACAGTAAAAAAATCACCAATAAAGATATGTTGGGAAAGGTTTATCTGGTAGAATTTTTCTTCAGCAAATGTCCCACCATATGTCCTGTAATGAATACCAATATGAAGGCCATTCAGAATCAGGTCAATGATCCCAACTTCGGGATTATCTCTATCAGTATTGATCCGGAAAATGATACTCCATCAGCTCTTAAAGAACATGCTGAAAGAATAGGGGCAAAATCTCCCAACTGGCATTTTCTGACCGGAGACCGTACATACATTGGGGATCTTGCTGATCAATTTAATATCTACGTTGGTGATAAAGAAAATGAAGGAGAAAGTCTGAACCACAGCGGAATGATTGCCCTCGTAGATCAGGACGGAAATATCCGTTGCAGGTACAACAAACAGAATATGCCTATTCTGTATTATTCAGGATTAAATTACGAAGATCCGGAAGGAAAAACTCCCAAGCTGACCGGGAAATACCATCCTGACAGAGAAATCCTGATAGAAGATATTAAAAAGTTATTGAAGTAACGGATTTTTCATTCCCGTTGCTGATGAAAGAAAAACATTGTTCAACCATAAACAAAAAAGTTATGAAGATTATGAAAATAGCTGCTTTAAGTGCAGTTTTCGCGGCTCAGTTTGCACTGGCTCAGTTTAAGCAGACACCTCTGCCATATGCTTATAATGCTCTGGAGGGAAATATTGATGCCCAGACTATGGAAATTCATTATTCAAAACATGCTGCAGCATATGTAGCCAACCTGAATAAGGCTATTACAGGAACTCCACAGGAAAAAGAAACGTTGTTTCAGATTCTTTCCAATGTTTCAAAACTGCCTGCTGCGGTGAGAAATAATGCGGGAGGACATTACAACCATGAACTGTTCTGGACGGTACTTACTCCTCAGAAAAATACACAGCCTTCTGCAAAATTAGCAAAAGCCATCACTGAAACTTTCGGAAGTATGGATGCTTTTAAAGAAAAAATGGCTAAAGCCGGAGCAGACCGTTTCGGTTCAGGATGGGCTTGGCTTTCTGTAGGAAAAGATGGGAAATTGTTTGTTTCCTCTACTCCTAACCAGGATAATCCTTTGATGGATGTAGTGGAAGAGAAAGGAACACCTGTTTTCGGGATTGATGTCTGGGAACATGCTTATTATTTAAAATATCAGAATAAAAGAGCAGATTATCTTACCGCTATCTGGAATGTTACCAACTGGAAGGAGATCAGCAGAAGATATGAAGAAGCTGTAAGCAAAAAATAATCTGATGAAATTACTTTACAGCATACTTTTTACTTTTTATATGGTGCTAAGACCTTTGGTGCCATTGGTAGAGTATGCTGTAAATTATGATTATATCACCAAAGTCCTTTGTATAAATAAAGCAAGGCCGGAGGTACACTGCAACGGGAAATGTTACTTGAGTAAAGAATTGGCCAAGACCAATGATTCAGAAACTTCCCCTTTTCAGAAACTCAAAAACTCAGGACAGAAGATCCTTGATACCTATATCCTGCCTGAAACTGCAGAGATCATGACTACTGAAAAACGCCCGTTTTTCAATTTCAACTTTATCTACGAAACAGCCTATTCTTTTCTGTTTCTCAGCCATATTTTCAAACCGCCGGTTTTTTAAGTTATTCATATCATGATTCAACCATAAAAGTCACTTAATAAACTTAAGTGTAAAAACTTTGTGCCTTTTGTGGTAAAAAAGAATGTTTTCACATTTCAAAAATATAATTCAACTTAAAAAATCAACAATGAAAATTTATAAATTTTTATCATTATTCTTTATTGCCTTTACTTTATTCTCTTTTGTATCCTGCGACAGCAGCAGGGATGACGATAATTCACAAGATACTACACCTGGAAAACTTCAGATCAAATTTCAAAACGGATTTAATAATGTAGGAGATGTTATTTTAAATCAGACAGTGCAGACTTCTTCTCAGGGACAGAAACATAATTTTTCGGCATTAAAATATGTCATCAGTAATATTACACTGATTGATGAGAACGGAAATGAATTTAAATACAACGAAAACAATCCTGATAAAGGAGCATTTATTGTGGATCAGGCAGATGCTGTAGCTGGAGTGGTCTATCTGAATCTGGATGGTATTCAGAAAAATAATTATAAAAAAATAAGATTCGGGTTGGGAATCAGCCAGAAAGCTTACTTGCTGGGACAAGACGGGCAAGCTGAATTCTGGACGAAAGCTAAGCAGAAAGGGATGTCGTGGTCATGGGCTGCAGGATATGTTTTTGTGAAACTGGAAGGGAAATATGGTGCAGATTCTCCTTCTAAAGAATTCATGAATCATACCGGAAATATGGGAAATGTTATAGCTAACGAACAGCCCGATTTATACCGTGAAATTACATTGAACCTTCCAACAACGGCAAGAGTGACAGGACAGATTCGTCCATCTATTCATATTCTGGCAGATCTTAACCAGTTCTTGAGTGGAGATAAAGCACTTACTCTTACAACAGCCAATGATATGCTGATGGGTTCAAACCAGCACCTGGTAGATGTTACCAACAATCTTAAGAAAATGTTTAAAGTAGACCACGTTCACAATGATTAATTTTTTTGTTAAAACGATACTGGTTCTGCTTGTATTTCTGTTGAGCTGTATTTCATGCTCTGATGAGGTGATACAGCCGTTGGAAAAAGATGAAGCATATAATCTGCAGTTTCCTTCTTATTTTCCCGAAATGACATTCGATAAATCCATTAATCCGGTGACAAAAAATGGAGTAGAACTGGGGCGGAAACTATTCTATGAAGGAAGACTTTCCAGAAATAATACCATCTCATGCGGGTTCTGCCATATTCAGGAAAATGCTTTTACCCACCACGGGCATACTGTAAGCCATGGCGTAGATGACAGAATCGGAATCAGAAATGCACCACCCATTCAGAATATGGCTTTTTTGAAAAGGTATATGTGGGACGGAGTGATTCATAATCTTAATGAACAGCCCATTAGTCCTATTACAGACGTTAATGAAATGGACAGCTCCATACCGGAAGCGATTTCGAAAATAAAAGATGACCAGAAGTATAAAAGACTTTTCCGAGAAGCTTATGGAGACGAAACCATTACCGGAGAACGAATTCTGAAAGCTTTATCTCAGTTTATGGCTTCACTGATTTCTGCAGATTCAAAATATGACAGATTCAAACAGGGAAAGGAACAATTGACTTCAACCGAATCTCAGGGAATGGCATTATTCGGGCAAAAATGTGCCTCTTGTCATAGCGGAGAACTGTTTACTGATGAAAGTTTCCGGAATACAGGAATGTATTATAATACGGAATTCAAGGATGCAGGGCGTTACAGAGTGACCCTAAATCAGGTAGATTGGATGAAATTCCGGGTTCCGAGTCTAAGAAATGTAGAATATACAGCTCCTTACATGCATGATGGAAGGTTTTACACCCTAGATGCGGTACTCAACTTCTATTCAGATCAGGTAGAAGATAATACCAATCTTGACCCACAGCTGAAACAGAACGGTCATATAGGAATTGCCATGAACAGTCAGGAAAAACAATCAATTATAGCATTCCTGAAAACCCTGTCTGATAAAAGTTTTATATCCAATCCAAAATTTGCAGAATAATTTATAGAAAACATGAAGAAGATTATATTCATACTAAGTTTAATCCTGTTTAATCAGTATCAGGCGAAGACCATTAGAGACAGCGTTTATATTTCTCCGGAAACCTTTAGCAGGTTTGATTTTGATGATGATTGTGACGCTTGCGGTTGTGCTGCAGGAAACGGATCATCCGGCTTCGAGTCTTTATTGAATCCACAGTTTATAGGGATCAAATACTTTGCACAGCATTACAAAGCAAAGGAGAACCTATTTGTAAAAGACCTTACACAGGATCAGTATTTCAATACCCTGCAGATTTGGGGGAAAATTCCCTTAACTAATAAGCTGAGTGTATATGCAAGTCTGCCCTTCCATTTCCATGAAAAGAAAACCATGCAGGGAGATATTAAAATCAATGGAATTGGCGATCTGAACCTGATGGGAATTTACCAGCTGATGAGTTCTAAAGATAATTCCCATCACCTGAGTGGAGGTTTGGGCGTAAAAATTCCTTTGGGAAAATTTGACGAAAAAGGAATCTCCGGTGTCAATCCGAGTTTTCAGCTCGGAACCGGAAGCTGGGATTATCAGGCTGCTTTGAATTATAAATTTCAGAAAAATAAAGTAGCCGTATTGGTCAATACAGATTATACCATAAAAACGGAAAATAAGAAAAACTACCGTTTCGGAAATCAGTGGAACTATGCTGCAACAGGTTTTTATCAGGTTGCAGGAAATGAAAAATCTATCTTTTCTGTAAAAACAGGAGTTCAGGGAGAAGTCTATGCTCAGAATAAACAGTTCGATGAAGCTTTACCCAATACTGCAGGAAGTGCGTTGTATGGGAAATTAGGATTTGAAGCTTCTTATAAAAAACTGAGTTTGGGAAGTGAACTCATGCTTCCTATGTACACCCGCTTGGCAGGAGGAGACATTGAAGCAAAATCCAGGTTCAGTATTTTCCTGAATATCGGAATTTAAAATAAACTCTCTTTTTAATACTGTTAAAGCTCCTTCGGGGGCTTTAATTGTTTCTGAATCATGATTTTAATTGGGGGTTAGGAATAATTTTTTATCTTTGCCGAAATTTGGTGAGCCCTAAAAAGCTCTTAAAAGGGAATCCGGTGAAAATCCGGAACAGACCCGCTGCTGTAAGCTCCACACCAAAGTTTTTGAAAAATATATCCACTGTTTTTTAATGGGAAGGATTTCAAAAATGGAGTAAGTCAGAAGACCTGCCAGACCATAATCGTTTGACGCTTTCGTGGAATAAAGCTTAGGACATCAATGATTCTGTGCAGTGACAGCTGTGCTTTGTCGTTGTTTTCTTACATCCATTAGCGTCATCATTATCCTAAATGAGCTAATGGCGGCAAAACTGACTACTTCTACAATTCATAAAGCTGTTTTCACAATACTGGTGATCGCATCTCAGCTTTTATATTCCCAAAAAAAGAAAAATGATACGCTGAAGGAAGAATCCATCAAGGTGATCAGTCTCTACAAAAAGAACTTTAAGGAAATCGTTCCGGCACAAACATTACAGGGAGAAGAGCTGGAAAGACTGAACAGTCATTCCGTTGCGGATGCTCTTCGGTATTTTTCCGGAGTTCAGATCAAAGACTACGGTGGTATGGGTGGTCTGAAAACCATTAACGTCCGAAGTCTTGGAAGCCAGCATGTAGGTGTTTTCTATGACGGAATTCAACTGGGAAATGCACAGAATGGGCTTGTTGACCTCGGAAGATATTCATTGGACGATCTTGAAGAAATATCATTGTATAATGGTCAGAAAAGTGAGATTTTCCAGCCTGCAAAAGATTTCGGCTCTTCGGGATCTATCTACTTACAGCCTAAAATACCAGTATTTAAAGGAACAAGGAAAACCAACCTTGTGATAAGAGCCAAAAGTGCCTCCATTGATCTTTTTAATCCATCATTCCGATTAGAGCAGAAAGTATCAGACAGGGTTTCTGCCAGTTTCAGTGCCGAATTTATGCAAAGTGATGGAATCTACAGGTTTCGATATGCTAAAAAATATCCTGATGGGCAGCAGGCTTATGATACCATTGCAAAAAGACAGGATTCGGATATTAAAGCAAAACGCTTTGAAACTTCCTTAAACGGAACTTTAAATAACGGAAGCTGGAACATCAGAGGTTATGGTTATATTTCAGACCGTGGAATGCCGGCTCCTATTGTGAATGGCCGTTTTGGTGGAAGAGGAGCGAGACTTTCCGATGAGAATTATTTTATACAGGCCAACCTGAGAAAAAAGTTGTTCCCAAAATTTGAAACACAGCTGAAAGCAAAATTTGCCTACGATTATACCCATTTTATGGATACAGTCCGTTCTCAGTCTATTATGTATACAGATAATGTGTACATCCAAAGAGAGGTTTATCTTTCCTCATCCAATGTCTATTCTATCACTCCCAATTGGGATGTCAGCCTGAGCGGAGATTTTCAGTACAATAATCTGGATGCCAACCTGGATAACTTTTCTTATCCTACACGCTATACAACATTAGTCGCTTTAGCTACAACTTACCAGTGGAACAGGTTGAAAATTCTGGGAAGCCTTTTAGGAACATTTACCTTTGAAGAAGTAAGAAAAAACAAAAGGCCCGGAGACAGCAGAGAATGGACACCTGCAGTATTTATGAGCTATCAGCCTGAAATCATTCCTGAGCTTACCCTCAGAGCTTTCTATAAAAGAATTTTCCGACTGCCTACTTTCAATGACCTTTATTATACCAATATAGGAAATACTTACCTGAAACCGGAATTTACCAATCAGTATGATGTTGGATTTACTTACCAGAAGAATTATAATGACCATTTCTTTAAATCCTTTTATGCTAAAGTAGACGGCTACTACAACAAAGTACAGGACAAAATTGTCGCAGCTCCTAACGGAAGTATGTTCCGTTGGCTGATGATGAACCTTGGATTGGTAGAAATCATTGGTACTGATGTAAACGTTCAGGCAGAAATGCAGTTAGGAAAAGTAAAACTGAGGCCATTATTTTCTTACACCTACCAAAGTGCAAGAGATATGACAGATCCGGAAGATACATTCTACAAAAATCAGATTCCTTATACGCCATGGCACAGTGGTTCATTTACCCTGATGGCAGATTACAAAGACTGGAGTTTCAATTACAGTGCGATGTATGTAGGAAAACGCTATGATGTGAACCAGGATAATATCCAATACAATTATGTACAGCCTTGGTACACTCATGATCTGTCTGTTCAGAAAAAAATCAACTGGGCGAATCATCAATTTAAAGTAAGCCTTGAGATGAATAATATCTTCAACCAATATTATGATGTGGTCATCAACTATCCAATGCCGGGAAGAAACTTTAAACTTATTCTAAACTTCACCTTATGAGAAAACTAAACTTTTATTTTCTGTTTCTTGTATTAGCTTTTCTTACTTCATGCCGTACAGATGATGTCATTGTCCGTCAGGAAGTGGTGGAAGGACTTCCCTCAGAAAATACAGCCATAAAAGGCTTTTATATGCTGAACGAAGGGAATATGGGAAGCAACAAATGTACACTGGATTTTTTTGATTATACCAAAGGAACCTACTACCGGAACATCTATGCGGAAATTAACCCCAACGTGGTAAAAGAACTGGGAGATGTAGGAAATGATATCAAAGTCTACGGAAGCAAACTGTATATCGTGGTCAATGTTTCCAACAAAATTGAAGTTCTGGATGCGAAAACAGCCAAACGAATTACTTCTATTCCGCTGCAAAACTGCAGATATCTAGCCTTCAAAGATGGGAAAGCGTATGCCAGCAGCTATGCAGGTCCGGTAGATATTAACCCTAAAGCACCCAAGGGAAAAGTAGTGGAAATTGATACCACCTCCCTTTCTATCAATCGTGAAGTAACGGTAGGATATCAGCCGGAAGAAATGGAGATTGTTGGAAACCAGCTTTTTGTTGCCAATTCCGGAGGATACCGGGCGCCCAACTATGACAAGACCGTTTCCGTAATAGATTTGAACAGCTTTACAGAGATCAAAAAACTGGATGTAGCTATCAATCTTCATCACATTAAAAAAGACAACTACGGTGATCTGTATGTAAGTTCAAGAGGGAATTATTATGAAGTTGCTTCCAGTTTATATTTATTAGATGCAGCAACAGGTGCTGTCAAAAAAGACTTTCATCTCGCAGTGAGTGAAATGACAATTGTGAACGATAAGCTTTATTTCTATGGAAACGAATTCAATTACAACACCCACAGTTACAAAAAAAGCTTTGGGATCATTGATGTAAAAACAGAACAGATTATTGCCAACAGAATTTTTGACCAACAATATGAAGCCGCAATTAAAACACCTTACGGAATTACAGTAAACCCCATTACAGAAGATATCTATATTACAGATGCAAGGAATTATGTTTCCCTGGGATTTGTGTATTGCTTTGATAAAAACGGACATTTTAAATGGAAAACGGAGGGCGGAAATATCCCGGCTCACTTCGCTTTTTTATACAAATAATCAAACTTTAAGAAATGAAACGAAATACCTTTACTTATTTAAAAATCGGAGTATTATCATGTTTCCTGGTAGGAGTGATAGCCTGTAAACATGATGATGAAGATGAGTTTACCTTTAATGGTCTTGACGATTCTTATTCCATTGAACGTTTTAAGGTGTTGAGTATCCCAACCAATGCATCAGGATCTGTAACATGGAGTGTCAATGATTCTATTATCTCTCAAAATTCAGAACTTGAATTTATCAGCCCCACGGCAGATGCCTATCCTCTGACTTTAAAAATTAATAATAAAGGGAAAGAACAGGTATATCATTCTAAAATCATCGTTACCAAAGAAAAAACGCCCTACAGTAAATATATCGCCAAAGTATTGGAATTCCGTCCTGCCGTAGGACAGTTTATGAATGAAATTCCTGAATATTTACCCGGAAATACCGCAGCAAATATGCTTCAAAAAGCAAATGAGTCGTTAGTGGGAGGCAATTCCAGTATGATCAGTCTGGGAGGATATGGTGGATATGTGGTTTTTGGTTTTGACCATACTGTTCCGAACCTGAATGGAAGAGATTTTAAAGTGCTTGGAAATGCATTCTTTGGAAATGATGCCAGTGATCAGCGTTCAGGATCTTGTGAACCGGGAATTATCATGGTGGCCTACGACAGAAACAAAAACGGAAAACCTGATAATGATGAGTGGTACGAAATTGCAGGCAGTGAATATTTTAAAAATACAACGGTAAAAGAGTACAGTATAACGTACCATAAACCTGATGAAAATAAAACCCCTGTAGCCGGAACTGAGTTTTGGCAGACCGATGTAGAATATATCAAATGGAATGACAATCTGGGGAATCAGGGTTTTAAAACAAAAAATACTTTCCATGCACAGAGCTATTATCCTTTATGGTTTACAGATAGTTCTTACGGTTTTTCGGGAACAAGACTGGCGAATAATTTTTACGATCAGAACGGAGACGGGTCATATTGGGTAGGAAAGTCATATGATTTCGGATATGCTGATAATGCCCCGAATAATGATGAAGCTTCCAATATTGATATTTCCTGGGCCGTAGACAGAAGTGGGAAATATGTGAAACTTCCCGGAGTAGATTTTATGAAAATATATACAGGAGTCAATCAGGAAGCTGGCTGGCTGGGTGAAGTTTCCACAGAAGTGGCAGGAGCTTACGATTTACATTTCAAATAATATTACAATCTATTTAAATTAATAAAGAATGAAAAAGTTTTATCTTTTTATGATGCTTTTTCTGTTTGCATGCGTATCGAATGCACAGATAAAGGTTCAAGGTGTACCCCGAAATGATATTTCAGGGATCAGCAATCTTAATACCACTACGATCAGTTTTTCTGATATTCAGTATTGGGTAGGATCCGGAGCGAACCAGGCTGCTTTTGTAGTACAGTGGAACGACAGCAAAAACCCTGATGCGATGGTTTGGGGATTCAAATGGGACGGAAATGCCACAGGAGAAGACATGCTGAAAGCGATTGCTAAAGCAGACCACAGACTATACACATTGCTGTATCAGGGAACACAATTTGGATCAGCAGTAGGAGGAATAGGTTTTGACCTGAACGGTCAAGGGACCAATGCACTGATCAAAAGTGGAAATACCACTTATCCGTTATATCCGGTGAATGGTTTTGTTAATACAACGGCTTATGATTTTGACAGCTATACCATTGTAGATGCTGCTAATGATCACTGGCAGTCCGGATGGACCGTGAACGGATATTGGTCTTATTGGGTAAAGAATCCTGCAGATGCTGATTTTGGATATTCTAGCGTTGGAGCTTCTTCACGTGCATTGGAAAACGGTTCATGGGATGTCTGGAATTTCAATGTAGGATTTAATCAAACACCTGTCTCTTCTACCATCACTCCTGTATCACCGTATGTAGCTTCCAATAACTTTACGAACGGATATTTCATGGTGAATGAAGAATGGTTTGGTCACACCAACGGTTCTGTTAATTTTATTGACAATAACGGTCAGATCAATTACCGTGTGTACAGCAACGCAAACAATAACCAGGCTTTCGGAGCGACTACACAATACGGAACAATCTATGGAGATAAATTCTATTTCATATCAAAACAGGCTGCCGATGGAGGAGATACTCAATATACTCCAGGCGGAAGACTAGTAGTTGCCAATGCGCAGACTATGCAGAAAATTGCCGGTTTTAATACAATCGGTGGCGGAGACGGAAGATCATTTGTAGGAGTAAATGAACATAAAGGCTACATTGGTACTTCTACCGGAATTGTTCTTTTCAATATTGACAATCTGCAGGTAGGTTCTCTGATTGCTGGAACAGGAGGTAACGGACAGATCGGAAATATGATCCGTACTTCACAATATGTGTTTGCAGTGAAGCAAGGAGCAGGAATTTTGGTTATTAATCCTGCTACAGATACCGTGATCAGTACGATAGCTGGAGGTTTTTACTCAGTGGTTCAGGCTAAAGATGGAAGTGTATGGGGAATTCAGGATCAGAAGCTGATCAACATCAATCCTACTACTTTTGCAACGCAGGTTTATAATATTCCTACTACCAAATATATGGGAGACTGGGGAGCATGGCATGCAGGTAGATTTACAGCAAGTAACAAGGAAAATGCTTTATACTGGATCAATTCAATCAGCAGCTGGAGTTCAGGAACGCAGATTGTAAGATTTGATGTAACCACTAAAACATTTAACGAAAACTTTGCTGCCATTCCGGGACAAACAGGACAGTTTAAGCAAATCCCTTACGGGGCGGCTCTTCGTATAAATCCTATTACGGGTGAACTTGTTCTGAATACAACAGAAAGCGGATATGGTGCACACTATCAGAAAAACTGGATTCATACTTATAATATGACCGGAACTCTTATCAATACAAAAACCTTGAATGATTACTATTGGTTCCCATCACTGACGGTATTTACCAATAATTCAGTTCCTGTGGTAAGCAATACTTTACCTTCACAGCTTACAGCCGGAAGTACTACTGCAATTGATCTGAAAACAATCGTTTCCGATGCTGATAATATGGCGGTATCTGTAGTGAAATCTATAAAATCAAACAGTAATCCTACAGCAGTTTCTGCAGTGATTAACGATAATGATGAATTGGTGCTGACACCGCTTGTTTCAGGAACTTCTGATATTGTGATCAGCTTTAACTCAAATGGTAAGCTTGTAGAAAAAACAGTGAGTGTAAACAGTTTAGGAGCTACTTTGGCAACTGCTGAGGTGAAGAAGCTTGAGTTTGGTATTTATCCGAATCCGGTTACCGATATTCTTACTCTTAAAACTCAGGAGAAAATCCAGACTGTTTCTATGTATGATGCTTCAGGCAGAGTGGTTAATGCACAGCTGAACAACGGACAGATCAATGTAAGTGCTCTTCCAAAAGGTATTTATATTCTGAAAGCTGTGACAGATAAAGCTGTATACCAGCAAAAAGTAATTAAAAACTAATACTATTTTAGATAGTAAATCTTGTTAATATAACCCTGGCCAGTCTTGGTCAGGGTTTTTTAATGAAGTGACAGAGGTTTATCATGAAGAATGGGAATACATTATTCCTATAAAAAACGCGGCAAGCTTGAAAAGCTTGCCGCGTTTGATCTGTAATGGATCTTTCTTATTTGATGATCACCTTTTTAGAGTATGTTTTTCCTTCCTTTGTAGTAAGGTTCATAATATATACTCCTTGTGGCTGCTTTGTTTCAAATGTATTGGATGTCAGCTTAGAACGGAATACCTCTTTTCCTGAAGTATTGGTCAGACTAACCTCGGAACCTGGTGCCGAAATATTTTTGTCAAGAGTAAACTGTCCATTCTGACTGTGAGCCATGAAATTGATGAACGGATCTTTGTACTGATATCCATAATATACTCTAAGCTCACCACCAATATTCAATAACCCTGAGTTCACATTGATTTTGATACGGTCAAAAGGAATGTTCATGGTAAGCTCAATCTCACCTTTGCTTGGGTCGCCAGCTCCAAGGTTGAGCAGACTGGTAGTAAGGCTTTGACGATCATTGTTGGACACCTCTCCATTGAATGTCTCAATAGATACACCTCCCAATATCTGAGCAGATAGTGGAGTACCGTTTGAACCAATTCCAATGACAAGCTTATTGGTGTTGTTGGCGATGTTGGTAGTTGGGAAGATCAATGTCTGTTCCGTTCTTGCCAAAAGACCTACTGAAACCTGGATCGTAGAGTAGTCAGTTTCGTTACTTCCTACTGCATTTTGAGGATTCAATACTCCGCAGCCCAAGCATACTCCCAATACCTGATTGGTTTGGCTGCTTGCATAGGTTTTTACAATCTGTGCAAAAGACGTTGTGCTTGTTAAAAATAAGAATGATGCCAAAACTGCAGCTTTCATTGTGCGTTGGCCAAGTAATAAATAAGTTTTCATATGTAGAAAAATTTTGGGTTTTAGCTTTTTGTAAATTTATAAATAAAATAATTATGTTGCTTATTTTATTTCATATTTATGTGATTTGTTAATAATTTGTTGATATTTATGATTATGAATTTGTTTTTATTATTTTTTTTCTTGTATTTCTCTGAGCGTGAATGCAAAAAAAATGCGGCAGCTTAAAAGTCTGCCGCATTATTGTATCGCTTATTTAATTACTTAATTAAAATTTTTCTGGAATATGTTTTTCCTTCTTTAGTTTGTATATTCATTATATAAATACCCTCAGACTGTCTGGGTTCAAAAGTGTTTGATTTTAATGTAGAGCGGAATACTTCTTTTCCGGAAGTGTTGAACAATACAACCTCTGAACCTTCTACCGGAACATTTCCTCCAAGAGTAACCTGGCCGTTTTGGCTGTGAGCCATAATACTGATTAATGGATCCTGGTATGCATAATAAATTCTGAATCCGCCGCCAAGACTTAATACACCTCCTGTTAAACCTATTCTTATCCCGTCGTAAGGTTTTGCCGGCTTGAATTCTACTGTTCCTCTGTTTGGAATGGCACCCAGTTTAAGAAGACTTACGTCTATCGTTCTGCGGTCTTCATTAGAAGTTCCTCCATTCATGGTTTCAAGAGTTACTCCACTTAATAACTGTACAGATAATGGAATGTTGTCAGTTCCGATTCCTACGACCAGTCTTGTATCTGATCTTAGGTCAGGAAAGATCAATGTTTGTTGAATTCCTCCTAACAAAGCTGTTCCCAATACCATTGTTGAATAGTCATCTTCGTTGTACCCAACTGCATTTAAAGGATTGTCTATACGGCATCCCAGGCAAGCGACTCCAAATACACCTGAGCTTTGAGCGTGTGCATAAATTCTGTTTTGTGCAAAAGATAAGGTGCTGGCTGAAAATAGAAATAAAGCCATTAATCCAGCCTTAAAGTTTCCCATAAGTAAATTAATTTTCATGTTATTTATTTTAGTGTGAATAGTTTTAGTCAAATTTAAGGATTAATAGTCAGGTAAAAAATAATATTTCCATTATTGGTGATATTTTTAATAAAATTTAATATACCTCTGTTATGAGGGGCATAGACTATTGATAGATCAAACGTAAAAGTTGGGAAACGGAGTATTGTTTGTATAGGGCTCAATGAAATTTATGAAATCATTTTTTCTATTCAAATGAATTGAAACCTTTGTTCCTTCCCAAGCTTTGAGATTGATCCCTATTGATTCAATTTGGATTGTATAATAGATAGAAGGAAAACTAAGAGGATTTTTCTGTAGGTATTGTCAGGTATAATTCAATGAATAATTCCCAAAATGGAAGGGGAGTGTGGTAATTCAGGTAATGCAGTGATCAAATGAATAAAGATACTGCAGATAAAAATTGTCTGAATGTATATATAGAAACGAAAAAAGGACTTTCGAAAAAGTCCTTTTGTAGCCCGTAGGGGAATCGAACCCCTCTTACCAGAATGAAAATCTGAGGTCCTAACCGATAGACGAACGGGCCCTCTATCTTCCACTACCAAAGTAATGTGTTAGTTTTTTGTTTTTATAAGTATCAACTCTTAATCTTGTAGCCCGTAGGGGAATCGAACCCCTCTTACCAGAATGAAAATCTGAGGTCCTAACCGATAGACGAACGGGCCGGTTAGATTGATTGTGTAAAAAATAGCTTTCCTACTTTGTCTTTATAAAACCACTGTTTTATCAGTGGTTTTATAAGATTTAAGTAGCCCGTAGGGGAATCGAACCCCTCTTACCAGAATGAAAATCTGAGGTCCTAACCGATAGACGAACGGGCCAGCTATATTTTTACGCTAATTTATTAACGTGCTTTGTCAATTTGCTTTTCAAGTTAGCCGCTTTGTTCTTGTGGATAATATTTTTCTTAGCTAATTTATCCAATAAAGCGATAACCTTTGGCAGTTGTTCTGTAGCAGCAGCTTTGTTCTCTTCATTTCTTAAAGTCTTTAAAGCTGTTCTAGCAGTCTTGTGGTAATATCTGTTACGAAGTCTTCTAGTTTCGTTTTGTCTGATTCTTTTTAGTGCTGATTTATGATTTGCCATATCGTTTAAATGTGAGTGCAAAACTATAAACTTTTTTTAAAACTACCAAATTTATTTTCAAAAATTTTAATTTTCTTCTGAAAGGTACTTTCTTAGTTTATTTATTGCTTGTTCTATTTTTAAATTTTCTTGTTCTTTTTCTAATTTTTTGATCGTATTTCCCAGCATGATCAATGCATTATTCCATTCTCCAGTGGTGTTGGTGAAAGTGAGTCCATCAATTGTTACTTCAAAAGCAACCCTCTCTCCAGTCCTGTAAAGTCTGAAACTGATTTTATCATCTCTGCCTGTAATCCCGTCTTCATTGATTTGTAAATCGTAACTTTTTGGGTTAGAGTGGATTTTCTTAAAAAGCAATTTTGCTTCTTGTATTTTTAAATCCGGCATGATATAAAATTTGGTAGCCTGTAGAAAACTACAGACAATGATTTATCAATAATATTTTTCATCAGTGCAGCCATATCCGGGTGACCAACTATGACTAAAATTTTTGCAAATATAATGCTTTTGTGACATATAACGTAAATGGAATGAATTTTTACAACAAAAGTAAAGGCTCTATATTATAATGATATTAATTTCAGGTTGTTAGGATGTTGTAATTTTTAATGATTTTCTCAGGTTCACTATGGAAATCCGTAAGATCTTTACCTTTTACAGCATTTTTTTTAATACCTAAGTTGATTTTGAACGCAAAGTATAGAAGACCTTAATCCATAAAAAAACCTTTAACAGATCTGTTAAAGGTTTGTAAGTTGTAGCCTATAGGGGAATCGAACCCCTGTTGCAAGAATGAAAATCTTGAGTCCTGACCACTAGACGAATAGGCCAAATTTTGAGGTTGCAAAAGTAATCATTAACTTTTTAACTTCAAAATTATTTTTTTTAATTATTTATAGACTTTTTGTATCACCGTGTTTTTGACACCTTTAGCCTCAAGTTCTTTTTGAAGCTTTGCTGCATCTTCCAACGTGTACACTTTTCCATAGGTATAATAAAAAACGCCATTGTCTTTCTCTCTTTCTACGTCTTTCAGATTCTGAAGGATATAAGAATTACCGTTTAGCTTATCTCCGGAGTATACTTCTATGGTGTAATACCCCATATTAATCCTTTGATTAGGCATAAATCCAACGGCAAAAGCATTTCTAAAGCCTGCATCCTTAGCTGTTTTAAGATTAATGTCTTTTACAGAAGCCATATTCGTTACAGCATAGTAATACTTGTATTGTCCGTTTTCCTTAAGAGTAAGAATGTAATTCAATCCTTTCAGAGCAGGATCATTTTCATTGTATTTCGTAGGCGAACTCATCAATAGAATTCTGAAATCATTTTTCAGAGGAGTTTCAGCTGGTTTTTCCGGTTCTGGCTTTTTGATCGCAATAGAACCTCCGGATTTTCTGTCAACCGCTTTTTTGTAATCTATGATTGCGTTATAGATACTTTCTGAAATCTCAGTCTGTCCTTTGTCTGACGCAATATAGTGGCTTTCTTCCGGATGGTTGATGAAACCTGTTTCTATCAGTACAGATGGCATGGCATTCATACGGAGAACGTGAAGGTTCTTCTGGAAAACACCTCTTGAAGAACGTTTGTCTTTATTCACAAAGTTGTCTTCTACCAATCCTCCCAAAAGAAGACTTGATTCCAGATATTTGTTCTGCTGAAGTTTTAAGGCAATTAATGACTCCGGAGAATCAGGATTGTAAGAACCGAAGGTCTGCTTATCTTTTTCATCCAGGAAGATCACATCATTTTCTCTTTTGGCTACCTCAAGGTTTTCATTATTCTGGTTAGGTCCCTGTACATAGGTTTCTGTACCATATGCTGTAGGTCTTTGGGAAGAATTACAGTGAATGGATACAAAAAGATCTGCTTTACTCCTGTTGGCCAGGTTGGTTCTGTCAGATAGAGAAGGATATTCGTCAATTTTACGGGTATATATGACTTTGAAATCTCTGTTTTTCTCTAACATTGCGCCTACTTTTAACGTAATGGCAAGTGTAATGTCTTTTTCCGCCACTCTTCCAATGTCGGAATAGGTCCTGTTGGCCCCATGATCACTTCCTCCGTGTCCAGCATCCAGAACGATAGTAAACTTCTTCTGAGAGAAAATAAAGTTGCTCGTAAGGATAAGGAGAAATGATAAAATTATTTTAAAATTTTGTTTGTGCATCTTACAGTTATAAAAATTATATTAATTTTGGGCCTTAATTATATATAATAAAATTGGCCAAAACCGTCCTCAAAAATATATTACAAATTTTAATTATCCTAATTTTTAACAATTTTTTAGCACAGAAAACTCCTGAAAAATTGCCTAAAAATGCGGTTAATGATACTATTTCCAAAAAGGATACCATAGTTGTAAAAAAAGAAACTTTAGATGATGTTCTTCGCACAAAAGCTGATGATCAGAGAAGAGACATCCCTAAAAAGATGACTTTTCTGAACAAAAATGCCCAGGTGAAGTACCAGGATATGCAGATTGATGCAGACTATATTTCAATTGATGATAATAAAAATCTGATCTATGCCAGAGGAAAACAGGATTCTTTAGGGAAAATTATTGAGCCCGTAATTACCACACAGGCCGGGAAAAAGTACGAAACCAACGAATTCAGCTATAATACAAAAACCAAACAGGCTATTGCTTTCAATGCGAGAACAGAAGAAAGTGAAGGGGTAATTATAGCGCAGAAGACCAAAAAATATAATGACTCCGTATTCGCGATGAGAAAAGCGGATTATACAACGGATGATTATTTCATTAAGAAAAAAGATACGGCCGCGGATTATTTTATGAGAGCTTATAATATTAAGCTGATTAAAACCAAAAGCAAATCTCAGATCGTTACAGGACCTATCCAGATGTTTATAGAGCAGGTTCCTACCCCTCTTTACCTTCCATTTGCCATTTTACCGTTTTCAGATAAAAGAGCGGCCGGTATTCTGATTCCAAGTTTCGGAGAAAGGGAAGATGTAGGATTTTTCCTTAACGGAATAGGATATTACCAGCCAATTGGAGAACACTTTGACGTTAAAGTTCTTGCTGATATCTATACCAAAGGAAGCTGGAATTTACGTCCTCAGGTAAATTATCAGAAGAAATACCGTTACTCCGGAAACTTTACGGCGGATATCGGAACCATGGTAAGAGGTATTAAAGGGCTGGATGATTATACAAAAAACAGTACCTATAGAATCAACTGGACGCATTCTCAGGATTCTAAAGCGAATCCTTTCCTTACCTTCAGTGCTTCTGTGGACATTGTAAGTACGAAGTTTTACAATAATCCGCTTAACAACAACTATATTTTCAACCAGAATGTATTGAATACCCAACAGAACTCTACGGTAACTCTTACCAAAAGATTTCTGAAACTTCCGGCAACAATTACAGGAACGGCTTCATATTCACAGAACTTTGCAACAGGATTGGCAGACCTTCGTCTTCCACAGATGAACGTAGCGATTAACCAGTTTTATCTGTTTAAATCAAGAACAGGAATAAGACAGGGACTTCTTGAAAATATTACAGTGAATACAGGTTTCAATCTTACCAATTTCGTTAATACTCAGGAAAACGAACTGTTTAAAAAAGAAATGTGGGACAAAATGCAGACGGGGCTTAAAAACAATATCGCATTGGCTACCAATACCACAGTGGCAAAATATTTTACCTTCAGTTTAAGTGCGAATATCGACAATGCATTGACGACAAAAACACTGAATAGATTCTATGATCCGGTAAAGAACGTAACAGTAGATGAGATCAATAAGAATTTTACAGGATATTCTACATTCTCTACTTCAGCCAGTCTTCAGACCACACTTTTCGGAATGATGAAATTTAAAAAAGGATCTGCAGTAGAAGCAGTAAGACATATGATGACACCAAGTGTCAGCTTTACCTATTCTCCGGATTTTTCAAGTCCTAATTTCGGATATTATAAAAATTATTACAATGCAACCGGAGCGCTTACTCCTTATTCTATTTTTGAAAAAGGAATCATAGGAAGCCCGTCAAGTGGAATGCAGGGAGCTTTAGGTTTCAATATTGGTAACAATATCGAGATGAAAGTAAAATCTAAGAGCGATTCTACAGGAGTGAAAAAAATCAAGATATTTGAATCTTTGAACCTTTCAGGAAGCTACAACTTCGCTGCTAAGGATCACCCTTGGTCTGTGTTCTCAATCAACGGACAATCTTCTTTCTTTAATAATAAACTTACGGTAAATACCAGTCTTGCGCTGGAACCTTATAAAATAGATTTCTCTTCAGGCCAGGATACTGGGGTAAGAACAGAACAGTTCGGACACTTTAGTGTGCAAGGATTCAATGTTCAGCTGTCTTATCCTTTAAGCAGCGAAATTTTTGGAGAGAAAACAGATTATGCTAAGAAATACTCATCAAAAGGAGAGGTCCGAAATGAAAATTATTATTTTGATGATGATCATTATGCCCATTTTGACCAGGCATGGACTTTAAATATCAGCGCGAACTATGCCTACTCAAAAGGACTGAGCAAATTTGCCAACAAAATTGCATCGATAGGATTAGACGGTAGTCTTAAGCTGACACCTTTCTGGAATATCACAGGAAGTACTCATTATGATATGGTGACTAAAGAATTGGCGTATACGAGAATTGGTTTTTCAAGAGATCAGCGAAGTTTTACGATCAATTTCAACTGGGTTCCTTTCGGACAGTATAAAGTGTATGACTTCTTTATCGGGATCAAAGCCAATATCTTAAGTGATGCATTGAAGTACAAAGACAGAAGCTTTACCCAGCCTAATGCACCTTTCTAATATCAGATTGGCATTTGATAATATAAATTTTATATTTGCAACCAAAATAAATTCTAATGAAATCACTGCTGAAGAAATTTTCTTACTGACAAAAGTGATGGCATATGACCTTAGAAAAAAATAAATATCCGCTATGAAACAAATAATCAACACAGTTAATGCACCTGCAGCTATCGGTCCTTATTCACAAGCTAATATGGCAAACGGAGTTTTGTATATCTCCGGACAGATTCCTGTAGATCCTGCAACTGGTAAATTGGTAGAAGGAATTGAAAAAGAAACGCACCAGGTAATGAAAAACCTTGAAGCAATTCTTACTGAAGCTGGAATGACTTTCAAAAACGTTGTAAAAGCAACAATCTTCCTTAAGAGTATGGATGATTTTGCTGTAATGAATGATATCTATGCATCTTACTTAGATTCAGAAAGCTATCCTGCCCGTGAAACAGTACAGGTTTCTTGCCTGCCTAAAAATGTGGATATCGAAATTTCTATGATCGCACATCAGGATTAATGAATTTTATAAGAAATACAATTGCGGTTCTGGTAGGTCTTGGTATTGCAGGGCTTATTATTACTCTTGGTATAAGGGTTTTTCCGCAATGGATAACTTTTGATGCTTTTGCTCCGTTTGAGCACTGGCAGAGGTTTCTTTTCAGTATGAAAGATGATCAGGCGTTTTTCGGATTCCTATTGTTTATTTCCGGATTGGGAACTACTATTGGAGGCGTTGCAACAGCGATCATCGTTAAATATGCTAAAGTAGCTTATGCTATTCTGATCGGTTTTATTATGCTCTTTATTGCGATGCTGGATGTGATTATATTTCCTTATCACCCTACATTTTATAAGATCTCTATTTTCCTTACATTCTTTCCGTTTTCCTGGATTGGAGGTAAGATTGTAGAAATTATTTATGAGCGGAACAAACAGAAAAGAATTGCTGAAAAAATGAATAAACCTAAATAAATAATAAAAAAACGCTGCAGATCTCTGCAGCGTTTTTTGTTGATATGAAAAACTAATTTTGTTTTCTGATTAAGGCATTTTGAATCCTTTTGTGTAAATTCTTCCGTAGTCATCTACAAACTTCACCTGTACATTTCCCTGGTATTTATCCAGGATCTTTTCTACGTCTTTCTGAGAATTCACAGGCTTGCCGTTTACTTCAATAATGATATAGTTGTCTACGATTCCTATTTTAGCCATTTCGCTGCCTTCAGAAACGCTTTTGGCAACAACACCACTGTTCAGTCCATATTCTGTTTTGAAACGCTCTGTAAGCGGGTCAAATTCAGCTCCTATTTTTTCAGTTACACTAAGATCAGCTTTAGTTCTTGTAGAAGTACCTCCTTTCTGGTCTCTAAGTGTTACTGTAGCAGTTCCGTCTTTACCATTTCTAGAATACGTTACCTGAACTTTGTCACCAGGACGCTTGCTTCCGATTGACATAGAAAGATCAGCAAAATCAGTAATATCGTAGTTATCTACTTTAGTAATAATATCTCCTTTTTTCAATCCTGCATCTTCAGCACCGCTGTTTTCGCCGAATCCTGTAATATAAATTCCAGAACCTATTTTCAGACTCGTTTTGAACTGTTTGTTGTATGAAGTTACCAATTGATCATTCGAAAGATCTAAAGATTGTACTCCTAAGAATCCTCTCTGTACAATTCCGAATTTCTTGATATCCTCAACAATTTTTCTGGCTAAGTTAGAAGGAACAGCAAATCCATATCCCTGATAATATCCTGTAGTAGACTGGATTGCAGAGTTAATTCCGATAAGTTCCCCATTCGTATTCACCAAAGCTCCTCCCGAGTTTCCTGGGTTGATCGCAGCATCCGTCTGGATAAAGCTTTCAATAGGATTAGTTGCTTTTCCCTGGCCTCCTAAGATTCCGATACCTCTTCCTTTAGCCGAAACAATACCTGCTGTTACCGTAGAGTTTAATCCCAATGGATTTCCTACCGCAAGTACCCATTGTCCTACGTCGATATTGTCAGAATTTGCAAAATTTAAATAAGGAAGACCTTTTTCTTCAATCTTTAATAGAGAGATGTCTGTATTTGGGTCAGTTCCTACCAAAGTAGCGATATATGATTTTTTGTTGCTCAATACTACTTCCAGTTTATTAGCACCTGCTACCACGTGGTTATTGGAAATAATGTAACCGTCCGGAGAGATGATGACACCTGAACCCATTCCTGATGGCATGTTGTCAGGAGCCTGTTGCTGCTTCTGTCTCTGCTGGCCCTGGCCTCTTCCCCCGAAAGGATCTCCGAAGAAAAAGTCAAATAAATCCTGCTCAGAAGCTCTGCTTGCTGTTCTGCTTTGGTAATTTTTAATGGTAACTACAGCCGGAACGGTTGTTTTGGCTGCTTTCACAAAATCGTCACCTACTGCCCCTGTATTCATTCCTGCGAATGAGGTATTAGGTGCTGATGCTCTGAAGTAAGATTGATCTCCATTGTTGGAGTTGTGTCCTAAATATTGTATGGCTCCAACGGTAGTAGCTCCGGAAATTACTCCTACTACTGCAAATGGTAATAGTTTTTTTAAAGTACTCTTCATTGTATATCTTTCTTGTTTATTAATTAATTTCTTTTTTATGTTTTTGAGTAAACAAATTTAATGTTAAATAAGTAAGCAATTAGTATGCTATGTTTCAATTTTAACTAAAATTTAACGGCTATTATATCATTTTATGCCTTATGTCATAATTGTTAATGTCAGAGTTAACAAAACTTAAAAAAAAATTAAAGAAAATATGTCAGTTTTTAGAGTCTAAGTATGCTGTATTTTCCATCTTTTATTGTCAGATAGTCACTATCAGCCGCTCCTTATTCATAATCTGTGATTTGTGTCATAAAGATACTTAATTCGAAAATGATTATCTTTGCAAAAATTTTATTCTCACTTAAAACGTTTATAGCATGCAACTGTATAACACCTTAAGCGCAGAAGAAAGAGCTCAACTTATTGATGAAGCCGGTAAAGACCGTCTTACTTTGTCTTTCTATGCGTATGCCAAAATTGAAGACCCTAAAAAATTTCGCGACGAATTATTTATAGCCTGGAATGCACTGGATGCACTTGGCCGTATTTATGTAGCAAAAGAAGGAATTAATGCTCAGATGAGTGTTCCTGCGGATCAGTTTGAGGCTTTCCGAAATACGCTGGAAATGTATGACTTCATGCAAGGAATCCGTTTGAATGTCGCTGTTGATCAGGATAACTATTCTTTTTTAAAGCTGACAATTAAGGTTAGAAATAAAATTGTTGCTGATGGTTTGAATGATGAAACTTTTGATGTTACCAATAAAGGAATTCACTTAAAAGCTCAGGAGTTCAATAATTTACTTGAAGATCCCAATACCATAGTAGTAGATTTCAGAAATCACTACGAAAGTGAAGTAGGGCACTTTGAAGGGGCAATTACTCCGGATGTGGAAAATTTCAGAGAAAGTTTACCGATTATCAACGAGCAGTTACAGGATTTTAAAGAAGATAAAAACCTTTTGATGTACTGTACCGGAGGAATCCGTTGCGAAAAAGCCAGTGCTTACTTCAAACATCAGGGTTTCAAAAATGTTTACCAGTTGGAAGGCGGAATCATTGAATACACCCGCCAGATTAAAGAAGAAGGAATAGAAAGTAAGTTTATTGGTAAAAACTTCGTATTTGACCACCGTTTAGGAGAGAGAATTACAGATGACATTATTTCACAATGCCACCAGTGTGGAAAACCATGTGATAACCATACCAACTGTGCTAATGATGCTTGCCATTTATTATTTATCCAATGTGATGAATGTAAGGCAGCAATGGAAAACTGTTGTTCTACAGAATGTTTGGACACTATACATTTGTCTTGGGATGAGCAGGTGAAATTAAGAAAAGGACTACAGGTAGGAAATAAAGTGTTCAGAAAAGGAAAATCTGATGCCTTGAAATTCAAAAACTCAGGAGATTTACCAGATGCGCCATTAGCAAAAGCTGAAACAAAAAATATCCGCCAAAAAATTGCTGTCAAAAAAGAATTGATTGGTAAAGCAGAACATTATTATTCAAAATCGAAAATTGCACAGTTCTTAATTGAACTTAAGGATCTGTCAGTAGGAGATAAAGTATTAATTTCAGGGCCTACAACCGGAGAACAGGAAGTGGCGGTTACTGAAATGTATGTAGATGGCGGTCCTTGTGAAACTGCAAAACCTGGAGATCAGATTACTTTTGAACTTCCATTCAGAGTTCGTTCATCTGATAAACTGTATAGAATTGTGCAAAACGCATAATCAGGAATAAGCGATAAAGCTGCAAAAGCTTGTCCGGTAAAAATTATTTCAGTTAAAATAACTTAATAATTATGCTAAAAGCTGAGCTTAGAAAAAAATATACCCAAAAAAGAAAAGCCTTGTCTCTAGATGAGGCTTTCTTGTTATCTGAAAAGATTTTTGAAAATTTCATTCATCATTTCAATCCTAAAGGTGGAGAAAAAGTACATGTTTTCATCCCGATTCTGGCAAGAAAAGAAATTGATACACAAATCTTTATTCACTATTTTTTATCTCAAAATATCCGCGTTTATGTTCCTAAAATTGTGGGTGATAAGCTAATTACTATTGAAATCTTTGAAGATACTGTTTTTGAAATCAGCAGCTGGGGAATTTCAGAGCCTGTTTCCAATGAGGATTCAGGTGAAAATAACTTTCAATATGTGATTACGCCATTGCTGTACTGTGACAGAAAAGGGAATAGAGTAGGATATGGGAAAGGTTTTTATGATAGATTATTCCAAAACATATCAGTTGAGACCAAAAAAATCGGAGTCAATTACTTTGACCCCGATGAATATGTGGATGATGTCTGGGAAAATGATATTCCCGTGGACTATTTGGTTACTCCTACAGAAGTACTGTCTTTCTTAAGTGGCTTGGAATAAAAATCTAAAAAGTAAAACTTAAATTCCTTTTTGAGTTTGGAAGTAGATAACAAAATGTATTGTGCATTCTTTTCAAAGCTTCCCAACGACTTGTTTTTATTATCAAAATATTCTACACTGAACTTAGCATAGTCTAATGTGTCTTTTTTATAAAACTCTTTATATACATTCAGATTGCTGACCTTTGCTGTTTTTACTTTCATACTATCCAGCTCTTTCAGTAATCTTTTAAACGTCAAAGAATCCGGTTTGTGGAAGTAGCTTTCCATTTGTGAATAAATAACGGTGTCTATTTCCGTGTTTCTATTTCCGGATAGATATAGAGTAGACAGGTCAAAAAGTTCCTGAACTTTCTGTTTGGTAATGGAATTGATCGCCTGCATGCTGTCCATCTGTACTGCCGGATAGCTCTTTTCGTTGTTGCTATTTCGTAGTTTATCGAGGTCGCTTACCTCTGAGGTTTTATTATTACAGGCAATAAATAATGTCAGAAGTACGGCGAAAATTAAAAAATTACTTATTATTTTCATTTGTGGTAGCAATTTTAAATTTGATGGATACAATCTTACCTTTGTTATCCTTTTTCATTTCTATTACATTCAGGTTTTTCAGTGAAGTCGTTGGAGTGGTTACCAGAGTGATGTATTTCTGCTTATCCAGTCTTTCTATCCCGTAGGTATCATTGTCGTATACCTGGTAGATCACGGCATTGCTGCTGATTAAATTTTCCAGCTGATTTCTTTTCTGTTTAATGAGAGCAACCTGTTCGTCCGGATTTCCTCCTTTGATGTCTTTTATCGAGAAATAGTACACTGCCATCTTATAATCATCCGGCTTTAGTTCTATTTTTTCCTCCTCAGGTGCATTCTCAAGGTTTCTGTTGACTTCCAGTGGCTCATAGAAAGGAGCACTGATGCGCATTTTTAAATTTTTATCCTTAGTAGAATAATAAAAACACTCCCCTGGTTTTATTTTATACATCAATGGAGACTCATTTTCTTTCACCACCATTATTTCTAAAGTGTTGATGACAGAAACTCCTCTGTCTTTATCAATGAAACAATATTTATAGGTTTTTGAAAAAAGTACGTCTTTAAATCCCAAAAGACCGGTAATTGTAATCAAAACCGAAGTAACCAATGCCCAGGCGTTCTTTTTGATGAAATTTTTCTTAGGCGGAACAGGAGAAATTTCAATTTCCTGCGTTGTTTTTATGTTTTGGTTAACTTGTTGATTTTCAGTATTTGATTTTTGTAAATCAACGTTTTGTGTGGGTGTATTTTCGACTTTTTTAGGTTGAAATTCTGTTTTTGGAAGTTCAGGAGCTGCAGAAACTGTTTTTTCAAGTTCATTGATTTCTTCTTCTTCCAGATTTTCATTTTCCTGTAGCAGTTCGCCTGCAAAAAGATGCAGTTTCTTGAACTCGTACCATGAGTCGTAACCCGTATAGATACTCAATAAATTGAGCATATCTATCCTTGGTAATTTCGTAACCGGTGAACTTTTGAAATAGGTGTAAAATGACTTTTCACTGATATTGCCTTTTGCCTTTTTGCGTAGGTCTTCCTGAAAATATATAATATCTATACCCTTCCACTTGGATATATCATCCTGCGAAGGGGTATGTTCTTTTAAGTATTGACCCTGAACATCCTTTTTTAGCTGCTCAAAGTGTAATAGATCTAAATCTGTCAATTTTTCAAAAAATAATTAAATTGTTGATTATCAGCTATGTTTTTTTGTAAAACTATTTTACAAAGGTATTACAATTATTTTTCATAAACAAATTTTCTAACTGCTATACCTTTGTCTTGTTCAAATAACAGAACAGAAGAAAATTTTATAAAACAATATTAACAAAATTAAATTTAATTTATTATGAAAAAGTCATTATTCGTAGCTGCTATCGCTGCAATCTCTCTAGTTGCTTGTAAAAAAACTGAAGCTACTTCTACTGAAGGAACAACTGATTCTGCTGCTGCTACTGTAGCTGATTCTGCTGCTGTAGTTTCTGACTCTGCTGCTAAAGTTGTTGATTCTGCTGCAACTACTGCTGTAGAAGCTACTAAAGATGCTGCTGCTGCTACTACTGCTGCTGGTGCTGAAGTTGCTAAAGATGCTGCTAAAGGAGCTGGAGAAGCTGCTAAAGGAGCTGCTGATGCTGCTAAAGGAGCTGCTGATGCTGCTAAAGATGCTGCTAAGAAATAATTCTAGCATAAGCTTAACAATAAAAGAACCGTTTCACCCAGTGAAACGGTTTTTTTATGCTTAGTCATTACCAGCCGAAGGCGAAGCAATCTCATTGAAAATAAAGTTCAGCCTTATTTATCAATAGCCTTTATCCTTTCTTTTGTTTTAAAGATTCATAGCAGGTAATAGCTACTGCATTACTCAGATTTAAAGAATCAATACTTCCGGCCATAGGAATCAGCGTATTTTTTCCTTTTCCGATCCAGAAATCACTCAATCCCGAATGTTCCGTTCCAAATAATACTGCAGAACGCTGTCTGAAATCTCTCTTATAAAGATCTTCAGCACTTTCGTCCATCAATGTAGTGTAGATATTGAAGCTGTTTTTTTGCAAAAATTCCAATGTTTCTTCATTTTCAGCCTGATATACTTCCATACCAAAAAGACAACCTACACTGGATCTGATCACATTAGGGTTGTAAAAATCAGTTTTTCCGTCAGCTACAATCAATGCATCTACCCCAAATGCTTCGCAACTTCTTAAAATAGCTCCAAGATTTCCCGGTTTTTCTACTCCTTCAACAATAATTACTGTAGAATTTTCTTTAGGAGCGAATGATGAAAGTAGAGTCTCCTTCGCCTGATAGATCCCGATAATTCCTTCGGAACTTCCTCTGTAAGCTATTTTTTCATATACTTTTTCACTCACATAATGGATTTTTCCCTCGGGAAGGATTCCTTTAAAGATATTTTCACAGACAAAGAATTCCAGCGGTTCAAAATCATACTGCATGGCTCTTTCATTTTCCTGCTGGCCCTCTACTACAAAAACTTTTGATTTTTTACGAAATCTGTTGTCAGTAAGGAGCTTAGTGACATTTTTTATTTTTTCGTTTTGAAAACTTTCTATCAACATTCCGCAAAATTATGCAAAATTTATGATTGAACTTCTCTGGTTTTGATAAAAAGACTTTTCCAGGTTATCTTGAAAGGGAGTTTATTTTTTCTTTTTAGATAAATAGCAAAGGATATAATAGCAGCAATGGAAATTAATTTATAGCGATTTGCAGAAATATGGCTGTCCAAAGATTATATTCTGATTTAAAATAAACCCATGAAATCCGGATTTAGATTTCAGATGGTTCAACAAGATTGCTATTGTCAATAAGACTTTGAGGCAGATCTTTTTTGTTTTTGATACCCAACGATTTCAGCTTCTGAGTCTGGATGACAAGGTTGTCATTTCCGGTATGAAGCTGTTTGTAAGCATCATTATATACATTTTTCGCCTGGTCAAGATTTCTCCCAACTTTCTCTAAGTTATCAACAAAACCTACAAATTTGTCATACAATCTTGCTCCCCGCTCAGCAATCTCTATGGAATTTCGGTTTTGGTATTCACGTTTCCAAAGATCAGCAATCAGTTTAAGGGAGGTGATCAGGTTACTGGGATTCAATAACAGGATTCTTCTTTCGTAGGCATAGTTCCAAAGATTCTGATCAGCCTGCATGGCTGCAATATAAGCCGGTTCGCTGGGAATAAACATCATCACGAAATCTAATGATTTTCCGTAGTCATCGTATGCTTTTTGACTCAATTGATTAATATGATTCTTGATAGATCCAAGATGCTGGCTCAGTTTTATAGCGTATACATCAGCATCGGTTTCGTCTACCAATTCGGTAAACGCAGTCAGAGAAACTTTAGAATCAATGATAACATTTCTTTCATCCGGATATTTTATAACGGCATCCGGGCGCATTTTCTTTCCTGAAAATTCGGAGAATAAAGCATTGTTATCTTCGTCACGCAATTCATGCTCCAGGAAATATTCTCTTCCTTTTACAAGCCCTGATTTTTCAAGAATACTTTCCAAAATCATCTCGCCCCAGTTCCCCTGAGTTTTACTTTCCCCTTTCAAAGCGCGGGTCAGTTTTTTTGCATCTTCAGAAATCTGTTGGTTCAGCTCTGCCAGTTCTTTTACTTTTTCGGCAAGGGAGAAACGTTCTTTATTTTCCTTTTCATAGGCTTCGTTGACTTTGTTTTTTAAGTCGGCAATTTTCTCCTGGAAAGGTTCAAGGATGTTTTTTAAATTATTTTGATTTAAAGCAGTAAACTTTTCTGTTTTTTCCTCCAAAATCTTATTCGCCAGATTCTCAAACTGAAGTTTGGATTCTTCCTGGATTTTTACAATTTCTTCCTTTTGAGTATCCAGAGACTTCTGTAGCCCTTCATTTTTTGCAGAAAGTTCTGAGTTTTTGGCGAAGATATCCTGTTTTTCAATGATGTGTGCTTCTATTTGAGAGGTCTGTCGCTGATTGAATTGTTTCAATTCCTGAAACTGGATGTTTAAAGAAGAATATTCAGCGGAGATTTTAGAGAATTCATTTTTCAGATCATCCAGAAGATCCTGCTGCAGCATATTGGATTCTTTCTCTTTGCTGAGATTTTGATTAAGTTCCTGAATTTTCAGGGTTGAATTTTCAAGATCAGACTGAGTTTTAATAGATAAGGTATTCAGCCCGTCATAAGAGCTTCTCGAAACCATTGATGATTTCAATGCAAAATACAATATCACCGCTCCCAGCACGCCACCGGCAACAAACCCAATAATTAAATATATCATCTCCATCTTCCAAAATTATGAAAAAAGGGTGGAAGTTACTATCAAACATATTTCAACTTTCATGAGGTTGCTTACGGTTTGTTTCCTCTATGTTTTCCCAAAGATTACCTATATTTATGGGAAATTTCAGAGACTTATGAATATTTTGTTGGTAGAAGATGATCAAAGAATCAGCAATTTCCTGATAAAAGGCCTTTCCGAGGCTGGTTACAATCTGACCCTTGCAGATTCCGGAGAAAAGGCACGTGAACTTCTTCATACCTATGATTTTGATCTTATTTTAATGGATATTATGCTTCCGGGATTGGATGGGATGCAGCTTACGCAGCTTATAAGATTTAAAGGAAATTATACACCGATTTTGGTTTTAAGTGCCCTAAATAGTCCGGATGATAAGATCAAGATGCTGGATATGGGAGCTGATGATTATTTATCAAAACCATTTCATTTTGAGGAACTTATTTCCAGGATTAAGGCTTTAACCAGAAGAAATAAATTAAGTTATCAGAAAGAAGATCAATACCTGTCATGCGGCAATATTACGATTGATACAGACCTTCACAAGGTAACGCAGGACAACAGGGAAATTGAATTTTCTCCCACAGAATACAAACTTTTTACTTTCCTGATGGAGAATAAAAACAAGGTGCTGAGCAGAACCCAGATTTTGCATAAAGTATGGGGAATTGATTTTGATAATACAACGAATGTAGTAGATGTTTATATTTCCTATGTGCGTAATAAAATTGACGAAACAGAACAGAAAATTATTCATACGGTAAAAGGAACCGGATATCTAATTAAAGACTGAAAATGACTCTCAGAAGCAGGTTTACTCTTATTTCAAGCCTTTCATTCGGCATTGTTTCTATCATCACATCTGCGGTGATATTCTTTGCCTATTATGACAGTACCAAGATTTTTTATTTTGAAAAACTAAGGAATACGGCTCTAATTTCTGCTATTTATTATCTTGATAAAGATGAACTTCCAAAAGACCGCCATGCCCAGATCAAAAAAGAATACAATCATCTGATTCAGAATAACAGAGTAGCTGTTTACAACCAGAACAATGAGGTTACTTTTGGACAGAACCTTAATGATAAGAATATCAAACCTTTTCACCTGCAGGCAGTCCGGGCTAATAAAGGCATGCAGTTTATGTCGGATAACCAATTCTACTATGGGATTTTCTATCCGGATAACCAGGGAGACTTTGTGGTTTTTGTAAAATCCCCTAATGATTCATTTCAGTCGCAGATATTAAGGCTTGCTATTATTATGCTTTCTGTATTGGTGATTGGGCTGCTTGCGATTTATTTTCTGAGCAGGTATCTTTCAAAGGTGGTTTACAAACCTATTTCCAATGTAGTGGAGCGCATCAATAAAGTGGATTATAATAATATTTCTACCGCAATTATAACATCTGCCAATACGAATGATGAAATTGAGGATCTGATAAAATCCTATAATAAACTGCTGGGCAGAATTTCCGAAAATGTACTCTTGCAGCAAAACTTTATTAATTATGTTTCTCATGAATTTAAAACTCCTCTGGCAGCAATCTCCGGAAATCTGGAAGTTTTTGCCCAAAAGGATAGAACTCCGGAAGAGTATAAGGAAGTAGCAAAAGAATCATTGGAGAATGTATATGAGATTGAAAATATTCTCAACAATCTTTTACTGATGTCCGGAATGACCAAACTTGAATCTTCTCATCAACCAATGAGAGTGGATGAACTGATCTGGAAAATTTACGAGAAACTGGATACTAAAGCAAAAGAAAAGAACTCATCCATTAAAATACAGCTTCAGGTAACAAATCCTGCTTTGCTGGAATTTCCAGGAAACGAAACGCTGCTGTACTTAGCGTTATATAATATTGTTGAAAATGCGATCAAGTATTCCTATGATCAACCCATAGTGCTTATCTTGTCCGAGAAAGATAATCAATTGTATATTGAAGTCAGAGACGAAGGAAGAGGGATTCCGTCAGATGATCTTGTAAAAATATCTGAAACTTTCTACAGAGGAAAAAATGTAGATACCGTTAAAGGAAGTGGAATAGGCTTATCCCTTTCGAAGAGTATTTTCGATCATCATCATATTATAATGAAGATTGATTCTGTTGTCAATGTTGGAACTACTGTCCTTCTTAAATTTCCGATTCACTCATAATCGTGTTATTGGTGAAATTATTCGTGTTTTAAAAGTTCTAATCAAACTCTAATGTTGAACTAACCGAATTTTAATTTTGTTTAAAATTCCCTCTAATATTAGACAAATAGCTTTGTAGTCTTAAATAAAAGACCCTTGAAGAAGCTATTTTTAACCCTATTTTATATTCCCTGTTTCAGTTTCTTTTCAGCGCAGATTTCAGATACTATGAAAATCAGCAGAAAGGAAGCTGAAACTATTTTTCTGGCTAAAAACCTTGACCTTATTGCACAGAAGCTTGAAATTTCACAAGCTGAAGCTCGTGCTGTTCAGGCTAAATTTTGGCCCAATCCCAAATTAAGTATCAGTGAAGTGAATCTATGGAGAACCTATGATATAGAAGAGCAGCCTGCATTGATAGGAAACTGGGGGAAAAATACACAGATCTCTGCCGAGATAGAACAGGTGATTCAGACTGCCGGAAAGAGAAGGAAAAATATTGAACTGCAGAAAATAGAAGTGGAAGGAGAGAAGTATGAATTGCAGGAAGTATTGCGTGAGCTTAAGAAAACATTGAGAAATACGATCACTGAAATTCTTTACAATCAGGAACAGCAGAAAATCTACCAAGGGCAGATTGCTTCCATTGAGAAACTGACAAAATCCTATAATAATCAATTAAGCCTTGGGAATATCAGTAAAGCTGAATATGTCCGGTTGAAAGCACAGGAAATTGAATTCAAGAAAAAACTGATTTCTTTAAAACAGGAAATTGAAGATCAGCAGGTAGAGCTGAAAGCCTTATTGATGCTGCCTTCTCAAACGTATCTGGTGATTTCGGATTCATTTGTCATGCCGGAGAAACAACTTTCAGAACTGGAAGTGAACCAATGGATGGAGAAGGCAAAAGAAAACCGCCCCGATATTCTGATCTCGAAAAATAAAGAGAAACACGCAGCCAAAAATCTCGAAATACAAAATGCTATGAAAACTCCCGATGTGGCTGTTTCCATAGGGTATGACCGTGGTGGGAATATTATGAAAGACTTTATAGGGCTGGGAGTATCTGTGGACCTTCCCATTTTCGACCGCAATAAAGGAAATATCCAGGAAGCCACACTTGAAATTGAAAAAAGTAAAATAGAAACCCGTAAAAATATGTTGAAATCTGAGAACGAAATTGTCTCCGTTTTTAGAAACTATATCCGGACACAGCAGGTTTCAGAAGAAATCGATGAAAGCTATGAATCTACATTGGATGGATTGCTGGTAAGCCATGAGAAAAATTTCAGACTAAGAAATATCAGCATGCTGGAATACATGGATTTTCTGGATACCTACATCGGAAATAAAATGATCATACTGGATACTAAAAAAGAACTTAATCAATACTACGAAAACCTGCAGTATGTTGTAGGACAAGACTTATAAGATATGAACAAGAATACTACCAAATATATTGCTGCCATTTATATGTCTGCGCTGGTGATCCTTGCGGGCTGTGCAGAAAAAAAGGAAAATACCGAAGCCGAAAAAAAATACTGCATCAGTAAAGAACTTAAAAAAGATATCAAATTTGCTAAAGTTGAAATGCTTCCTATAGAAGAAAGTATCACGCTCACCGGAGAAGTAGAAAGTAACTCAGATAAAACAGTTCCTTTTGTAAGTCTTGTGGATGGAGTGGTTACGGATACTTATTTCTCTTTAGGAGATTATGTGAAAAAAGGGCAAACGCTGGCGAGTGTAAAAAGTACAGCTGTTAACGAAATGCAGGATGATACCCAAACTTTACAGGCACAGCTGGCAGTAGCAAAAAGAAAGCTGTCTTCAGTAGAAGCGATGTATAAAGATGATATTGCTTCTCAGAAAGATTTGCAGGAAGCAAAATCTGAAGTTGCCATTTTGCAGTCTAACATTTCCAAGACACAGAAAAATATGCAGCTGTATTCAGCAGGTGGGAGCACCATTCAGATCAAAGCACCTGCGGACGGATATGTTATTTCAAAGAATATTTCCAAAGGAATGCCGGTAACAGCAGGCGGAGATCAGCTTTTTACCATTTCCAATCTGGATAAAGTGTGGGTAATGGCGAATGTATATGCAACCAATATGAGACACGTTTATGTAGATCAGCCGGTAATGGTGAAGACTCTTGCTTATCCGGATGACAGCTTCTCCGGAAAGATTGATAATATTTCCCAGGTTTTCAATGAAAATGAAAGAGTACTTAAAGCGAAAATCATTATGGATAATAATGGAATGAAGCTAAGACCGGGCATGTCTGCTGATGTAGTGTTACCAATTAATTCACAAAATAAAAGTGCGCTGGCTATTCCTGCCAAAGCGTTAATCTTCGATAATAATCAAAGTTATGTTGTGGTCTACAAAAAAGACTGTGAGCTTGAGATAAGACCGGTGACGGAAATAGCTTCCAACAGCCAGTATATCTATGTAGAAGGTAATTTAAAATCAGGTGAAAATATCATCGCTTCCAACGGACTGCTGATCTATGAAAACCTGAAAAACCAATTAAATAATTCCACGAAGTAATGCGAAAATTTGTACAGAATATAGTTTCCTTCTCTTTAAAAAACTCATTGATTGTTCTTTTGGGAACTTTTCTATTGCTTGCCGGAGGAATCTATTCCTACATACATACTCCTATTGAAGCATTTCCGGATGTTACCAACACAAGAGTAAGGGTAATCACTCAATGGCCGGGAAGAAGTGCTGAAGAAATAGAAAAATTTGTCACATTACCCATTTCGAAGGAAATGAATGCCATTCCGAATAAAACATCGGTGCGTTCTATTTCCCTGTTTGGATTATCTGTGGTCACCGTGATTTTTGATGATCATGTCAATGATTTCTATGCTCAGCAATATGCATCCAATAAATTAGGAAATGTAAACCTTCCCGCAGGAGCAGAATACAGTATTGAACCTCCTTCCGGGGCTACGGGTGAAATTTACAGATATATTATTAAAAGTAAACTTCCGATCAAAGAAGTTACATCCATTCAGGATTGGGTAGTGGAAAGAGAATTACTGGCTGTTCCCGGTGTGGCGGATGTAGTAAGTTTTGGTGGAGAAGAAAAAACCTATGAAATAAAAATTAATCCTACGGAATTACACAATTACGACCTTTCCCCCCTGGATGTGTATGAAGCAGTTTCGAAGAGTAATATCAATGTAGGAGGAGATGTAGTGGCAAAAGGAGATCAGGCTTATGTAGTGCGGGGGATTGGTCTTTTGGAGAAAAAAGAAGATATTGAGAATATTCAGATCGAGGTAAAAGGATCTACGCCTATTCTGGTAAAACACGTTGCTGAAGTGAAAGTTTCTGCAAAACCAAGATTAGGACAGGTAGGATACAACAAAGAAAATGATGTTGTAGAAGGAATTGTGATCATGCTTCGTGGCGAAAACCCTAGTGAAGTAATAGCAAGACTGAAAGACAGGATAGAAGAACTGAACGGAGGAGAACTGCCGGGAGATGTTCAGATTGTTCCGATCATTGACCGTACAGAACTGGTGAACACCACTGTTCATACCGTTTCCAAAAACCTTATTGAAGGAGTCATTCTTGTTTCCATTATTGTATTTATATTCCTGTACAACTGGAGAACAACCTTTATTGTAGCATCAGTCATTCCTTTAGCATTTCTTTTTGCTATAATTATGCTGAAAATTCAGGGATTACCCGCTAATCTTATTTCTATGGGAGCGCTGGATTTCGGGCTGCTTCTTGAAGGAACACTGGTCATTGTAGAACATGTCTTTGTCGCTCTCGAACTTAAAGCCAGGAAAATAGGATTGCAGAGATTCAATAAAATCTCAAAACTGGGGATCATCAAGAAAAGTGCGGGAAGCGTAGCCAGTTATATTTTCTTTGCCCTATTGATTCTTATTGTTGCCTTGATGCCTATTTTCTCTTTCCAGAAAGTAGAAGGTAAAATGTTCTCTCCTTTGGCATTTACGCTGGGGTATGCATTATTAGGATCACTGATCTTAAGTTTGACTTATGTTCCGGCAATGTGTAAGCTTTTATTGACTAAAAATATTGAAGAGAAAGAAAACTTTATTTCAAGATTTTTCAGAGTAAATATCTATAGAATCTATGAATTTAGTAACCGTTATAAAAAAGGATTCATCATTGGATTTATTGCTTTGCTTGCTCTTTGCGGATGGAGATTCTCCAATTACGGCTCCGAATTTTTACCCAAGCTGAATGAAGGTGCCATCTATGTAAGAGCAACCCTTCCGAATAGTGTTAATCTGGATGAATCTGTAAGGCTGACCAAAGAAATGAAGGAGATTCTCATGAAATATGATGAAGTGAAATTTGTCATGACCCAGACAGGCCGCCCGAATGATGGTACCGACCCTACAGGTTTCTTTAATATCGAATTTAATATTCAGCTGAAACCGGAAAATGAATGGAAGAAAAAAATATCCAAAGACGAACTTCTCGAAGAAATGAGAGTTTCCCTTGAAAAATATCCGGGAATCAACTTTGGATTCAGCCAGCCGATACAGGATAATGTGGAAGAATATGTAGCAGGGGTAAAAGCTCCGCTGGTTATTAAAATTTTTGGAAATGATCTCTTTGAGCTTGAAAATTATGCCAATAAAGTAGCCAATTCTATCAGAACAGTTCCTGGGATTTCAGATGTCAATGTTTTCAAAAATATCGGACTTCCGGAATTGAGAATACAGCTTCACGATTCTAAAATGGCAAAATATGGTGTTTCCACAGCAGATGCACAAGCCGTGATTGAAATGACGATCGGAGGACAGGCTGCTACGAAATTTTACGAAGAAGAAAGAATGTTTGACGTAATGCTTAGGTTTGAAAAACAATACCGTGACACGCCGGAAAAAATGGGAAATATTCTTATCCCAACTCAGGATAATAAAAAAGTGCCATTGAAAGAAATAGCCACCATAGATTATCACACCGGACCGTCATTTATTTACCGTGAAGGAAACAGCAGGTACATTGGAGTTGGATTTAATATTGAAGGGCGTGACCTTGGAAGTACTATTAAAGAAGCCAAAGCTAAAGTAGATAAAGAAGTAAAACTTCCAAAAAATCATAAAATGACATGGGCAGGAGAATTTGAGAGCAAAGAAAGAGCCGCAAAACAGCTGGCAATGGTAGTTCCGATCTCTTTAGTTCTAATTCTGATGCTGTTGTATTTCAACTTTGGGAACGTAAAAGATACGCTGATCTCTTCTATTACCCTTGCATTTGCATTTATCGGAGGATTTTTATCCCTTTGGTTTACGGGAACCATTTTTGGAATTTCAGCAGGAATCGGTTTCATCATCCTTTTCGGAGTAGCAACTATAGACGGTATCGTTCTGATTGGAGTCATGAAAGAAAATCTACAAAACAGGCTATCTCTTAAAGAATCCATTGCACAGGGAGTGAAGAGTAGAATTCGTCCGGTGGTTATGATTGCCCTGATGGGATCTATGGGACTTCTTCCGGCAGCAATGTCCAATGGAATGGGTTCCGAAATTCAGAAACCTTTAGCCATTATGATCGTTGGAGGATTAATTATCTGTATGCTGCTGTCATTTACTGTATTACCAATTATTTTCCATTATGCCTATCGTAAAAAAGCATAAGGAAGCAATATAGTTTCTTTTATTTTGTTCATTATGAGCCGGGATTCTTGAGGAAGATCCCGGCTTTTTTATGAGTTTTTTGTAGATTCTAAAATCTCAATATTTTTCACTACATCATTGCTTTCACATTTTTTTAATTCTTTTAAAAGGGCAGGAGTGAGTATTTTTGGATTTAGTATTTGTGTAGCAACTTTTGCGGCCGCATAATCTACAATACCGATTACTGATTCTCTTAAAAAATTCGGAGTGTTGGATGCAATGACTGCGGTTGCCCAGGAAGTATCTCTTGCTTTGGAAATCGCAAAATCAAGTACAGCATTATCTTGTCCATTAGAGAGTTTGTCAATAAGATCCACGGGATAACAGATTTTGTTTAAAGAATTCTGGACGTTCTGATTAATGGAAGCAATGACAGTATTAATGTTTTCAAAATCTTTTTTCAACGGATTTATTTTCCGGTAAGGCATGATTGAAGCTGCAGAAATACCGAGATCCAAATTGATATGAGCGTTCATGCCCAAAAATATATGCTGTAGGATCAACAGGTTTTTATTCTTAGTGGCTTCAAAGGCGATATACCATGAATTTGTGCATTTTTCTCCTTTGCTATAACTTTCCCATGCCTGCAGGTATCTTTGTGCAAAAGCAAGATCAAGTAAAGTCATTCTTAGATTGTCTTCAAATTTTTTCTGTTGAATGCCTTTCAGAACCTGTGCGGTCATGATTCTGTAAGTACAGGCAAAATATCCTGCCGGACTCTTGTTTTCTTTGCACCAGATAATAATTTCATCCAGTTTTTTAAGAACTTCTTCAATGGTTTTCATGATGGTTTTTTGTTTAAAGATATCGAGAAATAGATTATCACACTATAATGTACCTGTATTTTAATTAATTCCCTTGTTTATGATTTATGTCATTTTAGCTTTGTACGCAAAGAATTAAGTTTGTAGACTTAAAATAAAATATGAAAAAACTAAGTTTCTTTTTTGCAAGTATTATTTTACTGCTTGCAACTTCTTGCTCTACTGAAGAGCTTGAAAATCCTAACCTAAATGAAAACTCAAAAAAAAATTCAGGGAGAAGTTTTGCTAAAAGTGCCGGGGATGGAATTTATGACGTCTTGGGGTACGGTTATAATGCAACAGGAGAATATGCTAATTCTAACTCCTCCGGATATCAGGTAATTGATGTTGAAAGGTTCAAAAACGAACAGACCGGAAGATTGATTACTGATAATGTATTTTCTCAGGAATATCTTGAAGAATATGGTGAAAGTGCAGAAGCCTATTCAAAAATGGTATCTACGAAGGTAGGAGCGACAGCTGGATTCTCTTTATTTAAAAAGCTTATTTCAGTTAGTTTTAGTTCTTCGGTTAGTAACACGACTACCAATAAATTTGACGCTAAATATATTTATGGTAGCTATAATCTTTTAATTAAACAAAGAAGATTCAGGTTTAATGCTACTCCTGTCTTATTGTCTGATTATTTGACTCCTGAGTTCTCTAGCGATTTACAGTCCAATAGCCCTGCGCAGATTGTCAACGATTATGGTACTCACGTTGCAGTAGATATTTATACCGGAGCGAAGTTAGATGTTATGTTCCAATCTGAAACAACGAATCAAAGTCGTGAAAAGGCAGCCAGAATTGGTGTTAAAGTAGGAGTGAAAAGTATTTTTGATGCAAATGTTGATAATGACGTAGATACTTCGGAATCAAATAAGAACTTTTCTAGAAAATTATCCTTTAAAACCAGAGGAGGAGATCCATCTAAGGGCTTAGTGGGAGAGCTAAACCTTGATCAAACGAATCCTAAAATTAATATTTCCACCTGGCAGAACAGTTCAACACCTACTAATGCTGTATTGGTAGAATTTGGGAGTAATGGTTTGATACCACTTTATGAACTTGTTAAAGATCCTGTGAAGAAAGCTCAGTTAAAAGCTTATATAGATCAATATTTAATTGACAATCAGGTGAGGCTGGATTATACAAATACGGCAAATCTTGTGAATGGTAATTTTGTTAGAAATCCTGCTACCAACCAGATCTTTTTTATGTTTGAAAACAAACTGAGATATATCCAAAGTCCTATGACACTTTACGGATTATTTAATATTACCAGTGGTGAAATCGCGACTATTAGTCCAAGTAATTTGTCAACAGTAGAACGTGGGGCTGACTTAACACCTGATAATGATCTTAAACAGGATAATTTTACCAATAAGATATACATGAGAGAAGGTAATACTTTAAGATATATTCCAAATATTGGTATTTATAATAAATATAGATTTAATAATAATGCGGTTAAAAAAATAAATGGAACAAACGGTTATATAATCGGGAGCGATATTTTTTAATTTAAAAGTATAATTGTAAAAAAAGAGACTGTCACAAAGACAGTCTCTTTTTATTTTTATTCATTCAGATTATGGGGTAATGATAATCGGATCTGGAAAAGGTTCAAGAACCAATGGTTTACACATGGCTGCCGGTTGGCAGGTTCCTCCCATGCATATAAAATTAGTCATCGTGGTAGTGCCGTCAGGACATCTGATCATGCCTTCACCATGGCATCCTCCTGGGCATTGTGCAGGATACAGTGTTCCTCCAAATACATCTTTTAAATTTGTTCTTGAAAGTTTTGTTAAGTTCTTTTTCATGGTTTAATTTTTTGTTTAGTAATTTGATTTATTCTTAATTCTCTTATAATTAGATAAGTAGGTTTAAAAAGATTGAACTAAAATAGTAAATTATTCTATGATGATTGAATTAATTGATGATAAATTTTAAAATGAAGGTTAGATTTTTTTTAAATGCCAAGTTTAAAATAGAAGAATGTCAATTAGATTTGAAATCGATGAATAGTATAGTGATGTGATTGCTGTTTATTTGTGTTTTATTTTTGCCTCCAGTTTAGGCAAGTCTTTTTTATATTGTTCAGCATCCCATTTCATTTGCCAATTCTTTACGTACTCTGACAATGGAGGAAGCCCAACATCTGCGCGTCTTTTATCTACATTTTCAGGATCTTCTAATGGGGATACATAATATATTTGTGTTTCAGGATCACGTCCTATCTGGCTGCCGTAAATTTGTCTTTTACCTTGTCTCAAAGCCATCCTGTCTTCGAGAAGGGCCAGGCTGCTGCTTTGTGCTTTACCATTTTTTACAGCATCTCTCATCATGGGTAAATATTTTTCCTGTGTTGCCTGATCTGCATGTTGGATAACAAGAAATAATGTAACGCTTCCCTGTCCACCCACAACGTCAGGACCCACCCAGCCATATTTATCAAGAATGGCTTTTACCTCAATAAGATTTATTGAATCTTTTTTATTGATAAGCTGCCAGTGCTCATTCATTTCTTTTGAGTTCCCACCATATTTTTTTTCAATATCACCGATTTGTTGTCTGTACTTTTGGTCTTCATTATAAATGTCACCAAGCTTTGCGACCAAGGGTTTATTCAAATTTGCTTCTGCTTTCTCCTGATTCTGTTTGATTTTTTCGATGAGAGGTTTCCATCGTTTATCACTATGTAAAGAGCTAAGGTCTGTATCCGTAGTGATATGGTTATAATTACTGAATTTTACTGCAATCCTGTCAAGTTGGGAAAACGCACTGTCTGGCCCTGATGCCATTGCCCAAGAGCATGCTGCGTTATACCTGTCATTTAGAGATGCTTTCCAGCCGTTAGATTTAAATGCTTCTGAATAGTTGCTCGCAGAGTTTTTGAAATCCTTGGATTGGTAAAATGATTCAGCCGCTTTTACTTTATCAGTGTATTCTTTGGGAACAGTTTGTCCGAAGAACAGTTTTGCTGATGCTAAAAACAGTATAACGAATAGTCTTATTTTCATGGTTAATTTTGTTTATTTAAAGATAATAAAATGTTAGCCAGAAGCTCACTTTATTTATTTTTTTATCAGATTATGGATGATTATAATCGAATCTGGAAAAGGTGCAAGAACCAATGGTTTGCGCATGGCTGCCGGTTAACAGGTTCCTCACATGAGTGCAGCATTACCCTGTGAAATACCTGTTGATGGAGGCTGACAGGCAGGATATATTTTCTGCAGCAATCCTTATTGCTGTTATCCACCAAGAAAACCATATATCTGTATTGATTAAAAAGAAATATGTGAGGCTGCCTTGAAGGCAGTCTCTTTATTTTTTACTTTTTGTATAAGAAATAAACTTGATTTTATTTTCCTTAATTTCAAGAATCCCCGGCTTGGGATGCTGTAGATAAATCTTCTGATGGGTTCTGATTCCTTTATAATGTAGGGGTTGTCGGAAAAGAGATCTTTGTCAATTTCCTGAATGGTATAGAATTTATTGTTTCTGAGCTCTGAAATTGTAGCTTTTGCATTGTGATAGTCTGATAAGATTGAATATAGTTTTTGTTTATATACAAAACTTGACATAATAAGCACTCCGCTGGAATCAACCATTTTTTTTGTTCCTTTTGAAGAATGAGATTCATATTCTCTTGTAATAATGTTAGGGTGATAAATCGGGATTTTATCGACCTGCTCCATTTTTTCGGGATCAGTAATTTCTAAAATATCCGAACTGCCAAAACCATGTGACATTGAATTGGAGATATAATATCTATTATTAATTTTACTCACAGAAACTGGACAGTCTGCTTTTGCGTAGTATATTTTTCCGGATTGTTTATTTTTAAAATAAATTGTTCCTCCCCATTCTCCTGAACAGGTTTTCCATACTTCATATATTGTATCATTATAAAGTAGCCCCTGAGGGGGTAAGTCTTTTAATTTTTTTAAATCATTAATAACATCTCTGTCGACCTTCTCTGTTGTAAATTCAAAAAGGGATGGCTGTTTTGTACAGCTTGTCATTAATAATAAAGAGAAAAGCACAAATAAAATTCGTACTTTATTTTTCTTAAGGATTTTCTTTTGAAACTTCATCATGATGTTTAAGGTACAATGGTAAAGCTGCAGATCCATACCATGGGAAGATCTCATAACTAAAGACTCCGGCTTGAACAGCAGGATCTGTTTTTACCCATTGTTCAGCTTCTTCCTTAGAATTGGTGTTGAAAATAAACATTCCGCGGTAGTTTTCTTTATTCTTTTCAAGGAAAGGCCCGGCTACAACTATTTTCCCTTCATCAGCCAGTTTGCCAATATTGGCCATATGACCTTTCATGAGTTCGCTCATTTTGGATTTGTCTTCAATCTTAACGGAACCTGTAGTCAGCATGACAATAGTATATGCCTTCATTCCATATTGATCAGCTCCTAATGAAGTTGCCAGTTCCTGATTATATTTAGGTTTTTCTGCTTTCTTTTCCTGCGCAAAGGACAATGCTGATATGAGGAGGTATGCGGCTAGTAATGGTTTTGATTTCATCTTGTTTTATTTTGATAAATATAATAAAAACCTTAAAGATTTCTGAGCATTGAATTTCAAAAAATGATAGGATACAAAAAAACCTCGATGGTTACGAGGTTATATCTAATTGTACAGATAAGTTTATTTTAATCTTTTATTCTTAAAAATTCTTTCGCCAGTTCGATCATTTTTGGATCTCCTGTATATTTACCATGTTCATCAGAAAGCTTTACCGTAGGAATCCATTCTTTATTAGGAGCCTGTACACCGATGAGTTTCATTACAATATTCATTGGTTTTACTCCTACATCATTGGTGAGATTGGTCCCAATTCCGAATGAAATACCAATTTTTCCTCTACAGTAATTGGTGATTTCTTCTACTTTTTCAAGATTTAAGGCATCGGAAAAAATAATATACTTAAACATAGGATTGATGCCGTTGTTTTGATAGTGGGCAATTGTTTTATCCGCAAATTGTAGAGCATCCCCGCTGTCATGGCGAACACCATCAAATAGTTTTGCAAATTTTTTGTCAAACTGCTGGAAGAAAACATCTGTGGTATAGGTATCAGACAAAGCCACTCCAAGATCACCTCTGTATACATCTACCCAATGTTCCAAAGCCATTTCATTGGCCATTTTGAATCCGTATTCAGCAGCGTGGAACATAAACCATTCGTGAGCGTGTGTTCCGATAGGTTTTACACCATATTTCATTGCAAAATGAACATTAGAACTTCCGATAAAAGTTGATTCTCTTTTTTGAGTCAAAGCTTCCATCACCAAATTCTGTACCTTATAAGAATGTCTTCTTCTCGTTCCAAATTCTGCAAAAGTTACTCCAAGTCTGCCTAATGAGTCTGCTTTTTCAAGGGTTTTGTTCATTACCACTTCATTAGAATCTCTTTCCATGTGGTTCATTTCATAATGCAGTTCACTGATCAGGGCCAGCAATGGAACTTCCCAAAGAATTGTTCTGTACCAAAGCCCTTCCACAGTTACGGAAAGGTCGCCTCCTTCCTGGTGTATTTTTACTTCAGACGGATCATAATGATACCCTTCTAAAAAATCCAGATAGGGAAGATCAATATAAGGACATGTTCTTGCCATGAACTTTTTCTCGTCTTTTGTAAGTTTAAGTTCAGCCATTTTATTAACGGCTTCTCTTAAAGCAACGTCAAATCCTTCCGGAAAGTGGTGCTTCCCCCTGTTGATAAATTCATATTTTACAATAGAACTTGGGAATAGTTTTACCACTGCATTCTGCATGGTTATTTTATAAAAATCATTATCTAGGATAGAGTTTAGTCTTACGTCGTTCATAATATGTGTAATTTTAACGCAAATATAAATATAAAAAATAAAATCGCCTAAATGTAAGGCGATTTTTTTGAAATATTTTAATGCTTTTAATGGAGTTATTTTCCAAGATAAGAATTGTACATCCAAACTTCCTTCTCTTGTTCGGTAATATAATCGCTCATTTGCGAATTGGTACCTTCATCTCCTGCTTCATCTGTAATATCTAAAAGTTCCCTCTGCAGATCAATGACTACTTTGAACGAACTTAGAATTTGCTCTACACTTTTGGTGCCGTCAGTTACTTCCTTACTTTCTTTAATGGTCGCTATCTTTAAATAGTCTGAGTAATTGTGCGCAGGAATAGCTCCTAATGTCAGGATTCTTTCTGCAATTTCATCAATCTTTAAAACAAGACTGTTATACAATTCCTCAAACTTCGGATGAAGGGTAAAGAATTGTTCTCCTTTGATATTCCAATGAGAACCTCTTGTATTCTGATAAAATACAGAATAGTTGGCTAACAGTGCATTTAATTTTTCTGAGATCTTTTTGCAATCAGCTTCTTTAAGGCCAATGATACTAGCATTTTTCATATGTATATATTTATTTTTTTAAGATCAGATACAATCACCGGGGTCAGTTAAGTATACTGTGAACCTCCATCATGGTGATTGTTGTTTATCATTTTGTATACCCCAAATTTACGAAATATCGTGCCGAAATCCCCTGATTATTAATAGATGATAACTATACGAAAGTTTTTTAAAATAGTTTGGATGTATTAAAAATGTTGATATCAAATAATGATCACTTATTATTCCCGTATTGTTGAATAATTAAGGAATAGATAATAATTTGTTAATATTCTCCGTAGTTGGTTTCTCTAGCTTTGCATTCGAAATTCACATAAAAAAATAATATAAAAATTATGAAAAAACCCTTCTTGTATTTCGTTTTATCATTCCTCTTGTTTTCATGCAGTAGTAATGATACCGATGCACAGATTATAACGGATCCAAAGACTGAAAGTAAATACCAGACTAAAAATGTGATTCTCCTTGTTGTTGACGGAGCCCGTATTTCAGAAACGTGGGAAGCGGCCAATAAAGAAAATATACCCAACAGAGTAAGTTTATTGAGCCAGGGTGTTTTCATCAGTAATTTTAAAAATAATGGCACTACGAATACCAATCCGGGACATAGTGCTATGTGTTCAGGAGTTTATGAGAATATTAAAAATAACGGAACAGAATTACCTGGGTTTCCATCTGTGATGCAGCAATGGCTGAAGTTTACAGGAGCTGATAAAACAAAGGCTTGGGTTGTTGCTTCTAAAGATAAACTGGAGGTTTTAAACGATTGTAAACTGGCAGACTGGAAAGGAAAATTTCAGCCGAGTGTAGATTGTGGAGTGAGTGGAAACGGATCAGGATATCGTGATGACCTTGTAACAATGACGAAGACCAAAGAAGTAATGGCAAAATACAGCCCGAATGTTATGGTGATCAATCTTAAAGATGTAGATTCTTACGGACATGCAAACAACTGGAATGAGTACATTAAAGCCATCAAAACTACAGACGCTACTATTAAAGAAATCTGGAACTATATTCAATCACTTCCCGCTTATAAGGATAAAACAACTTTAATTGTATCCAATGACCACGGAAGACATTTGGATGCCAACGGTGGTTTTGCTGAACATGGTGATGATTGCGCTGGGTGCAGGCACATTGAATTCTTTGCAATGGGACCGGATTTTAAAAAGAATGTCACTATTAATACTGGAAATTATGAACAGATTGATATTGCCAGCACAATAGCGGAGCTTTTAAGAGTTCCTATGCAGTATACAAAAGGAAAAGTAATTAAAGATATTTTTAAATAATTTTTTTCACATAATCTTCTGATTTGAAATTGATTCAATAATATATAAATGATGCGGGTTTTGGAGAGGTATAGAGAACAAATGGAAAGATTATCGAAAGAAATAATATATATAACTGCTTGTCAATTAAAAAAATATTAGTATTTTTGCACCCTAAAATAAAAAGCAATTAAATGCCTACTATTCAACAATTAGTAAGAAAAGGAAGAGCCACGCTTGCCAAGAAGAGCAAATCGGCTGCCCTTGATTCTTGTCCACAAAGACGTGGTGTATGTACGAGAGTATATACAACTACACCTAAGAAACCTAACTCTGCACTTAGAAAAGTTGCAAGGGTAAGACTTTCTAACGGTAAAGAAGTGAATGCCTATATCCCGGGCGAAGGACATAATCTACAGGAGCACTCGATAGTATTGGTTAGAGGCGGAAGGGTGAAAGACCTACCGGGAGTACGTTACCACATCGTAAGAGGTGCATTAGACACCGCTGGTGTAAATGGAAGAACTCAGAGAAGATCTAAGTACGGAGCTAAGAGACCTAAACCAGGACAAGCAGCTGCTGCTCCTGCAAAAGGAAAGAAAAAATAATCATTAAATAAGGTACAGAAGCAATGAGAAAGACAAAAGCGAAAAAAAGACCGTTGTTACCAGATCCGAAGTTTAATGATCAATTGGTAACGAGATTCGTAAACAACTTAATGCTTGACGGTAAGAAGTCAATCGCATTCAAAATTTTCTATGATGCATTAGAAATCGTAGAAACTAAAAAAGGAGAAACAGAGAAAACTGCACTTGAAATCTGGAAAGATGCACTTACAAATGTAATGCCTCATGTAGAAGTACGTTCTAGAAGAGTAGGTGGAGCTAACTTCCAAATTCCTATGCCAATCAGAGCTGATAGAAAAATTTCTATGGCAATGAAATGGTTAATTAGCTATTCTAAAAAGAGAAATGATAAGTCTATGGCTTTGAAATTAGCTAATGAAGTAGTAGCTGCTTCAAGAGAAGAAGGTGCTGCTTTCAAAAAGAAATCTGATACTCACAAAATGGCGGAAGCTAACAAAGCTTTCTCACACTTTAAATTCTAATTTAGAAATGAGTAGAGATCTTAAATTTACAAGAAATATTGGTATTGCCGCTCACATTGATGCTGGTAAAACTACCACTACAGAAAGAATCTTATTCTATACAGGAGTTAACCATAAGATTGGAGAAGTTCACGATGGTGCTTCTACAATGGACTGGATGGAGCAGGAGGCAGAAAGAGGTATTACAATTACTTCTGCTGCAACTACTTGTTCTTGGAACTTTCCAACAGACCAGGGAAAACCTCTTGCAGATACTAAGCCTTACCACTTCAACATCATTGATACACCAGGACACGTTGACTTCACTGTAGAAGTAAACAGATCTTTGAGAGTATTAGATGGATTGGTATTCCTTTTCTCTGCAGTAGATGGAGTAGAGCCTCAGTCTGAAACAAACTGGAGACTTGCTGACAACTACAAAGTAGCAAGAATGGGATTCGTAAACAAAATGGACAGACAAGGTGCTGACTTCCTTAACGTGGTAAACCAGGTTAAAGATATGTTAGGATCTAATGCAGTTCCAATCGTTTTACCAATCGGTGCTGAAGAAGATTTCAAAGGTGTTGTTGACTTAATTAAAAACAGAGCGATCATCTGGGATGAAGCTGGACAAGGTGCTACTTTCGAAGTAGTTCCAATTCCTGAAGACATGAAAGATGAAGTTCTTGAATATAGAGAGAAATTAGTAGAAGCTGTGGCTGACTACGATGATACTTTGATGGAGAAATTCTTCGAAGATCCAGATTCAATCTCTGAAGAAGAAATCAACGAAGCTCTTAGAAAAGCTACTATCGATTTATCTATTATCCCAATGACTTGTGGTTCTTCATTTAAGAATAAAGGAGTACAGTTTATGTTGGATGCAGTATGTAAATACTTGCCTTCTCCATTGGATAAAGATGATATCAAAGGTACTGATCCAAGAACTGACGCTGAAATTACAAGAAAACCAGACGTAAACGAGCCTTTCGCGGCTTTAGCATTTAAGATTGCTACTGACCCATTCGTGGGAAGATTAGCATTCTTCAGAGCATACTCTGGAAGATTAGATGCAGGTTCTTATATCTTGAACACTCGTTCAGGAGATAAAGAAAGAATCTCTAGAATCTATCAGATGCACGCTAACAAGCAAAACCCAGTAGAATATATTGAAGCTGGTGATATTGGTGCAGCGGTAGGATTCAAGTCTATCAAAACTGGTGATACTATGTGTGATGAGAAAAATCCAATCGTTCTTGAATCGATGGTTTTCCCTGATCCGGTAATTGGTATCGCTGTTGAGCCTAAAACTAAAGCTGACCAGGATAAAATGGGTAACGCTTTAGCTAAATTGGCTGAAGAAGATCCTACGTTTACGGTTAGAACTGACGAAGCTTCTGGACAAACGATTATCTCTGGTATGGGTGAGCTTCACTTAGATATCATCGTAGATCGTATGAGAAGAGAATTCAAAGTTGAAGTTAACCAAGGACAACCTCAGGTAGAATACAAAGAAAATCTTACAAGAGTTGCTCAACACAGAGAAGTTTACAAAAAACAATCTGGTGGTAAAGGTAAATTTGCTGATATTGTATTTGAATTAGGACCTGCTGACGAAGGTAAAATTGGTTTAGAATTCATCAATGAGATCAAAGGTGGTAACGTTCCTAGAGAATTTGTTCCTGCAATTGAAAAAGGCTTTAAAGCTGCAATGAAAAACGGTCCTTTGGCTGGTTTCGAAGTTGAAGGTATTAAAGTTGTTCTTAAAGACGGATCTTTCCACGCGGTGGATTCTGATGCTCTTTCATTTGAAATGGCTGCTAAATTAGGATTTAAAGAAGCGGGACGTGCTGCTAAGCCAGTAATTATGGAGCCTATTATGAAACTGGAAGTTGTAACTCCGGAAGAATATATGGGTAACATCATTGGTGACCTTAACAAAAGAAGAGGTACTATCAGTGGTCAGGAAGAGAAAAATGGAGCTGTTGTAATCAAAGGTTCTGTTCCACTTTCTGAAATGTTTGGATATGTAACTACTCTAAGAACACTTTCATCAGGAAGAGCTACTTCTTCTATGGAATTAGAGAAGTATCAAGCTACTCCACAAAACGTTGCTGAAGATATCATAGCTAAAGCAAAAGGTTAATTTTTAAATTAAAGAAATGTCACAAAGAATCAGAATAAAACTAAAATCTTACGATTACAACTTGGTAGACAAGTCTGCTGAGAAAATCGTAAAAACGGTAAAGGCTACTGGTGCTGTTGTAAACGGTCCTATTCCATTGCCAACGAATAAGAGAATCTTCACAGTGTTGAGATCTCCGCACGTAAACAAAAAAGCAAGAGAGCAGTTCCAATTATCAGCTCACAAGAGACTAATGGATATCTACTCTTCTTCTTCTAAAACTGTTGATGCTCTAATGAAATTAGAACTTCCTTCAGGAGTAGACGTTGAAATTAAAGTGTGATAACTGCATACTTTGCAATGATTATAGAAACCGTTCCTTTTTAAGGGACGGTTTTTTTATATTATTTGAAAATCAGATTTGATACATCATCAAATCTGATTTTTTTTGAATTGAACTTTCTACAACCATAAAAACCCTTCAGGGAATTACTATTAATGATAGTGTACATCTGTTTAGGGATTGAAAAGAGTCTTTAGCAGAGATTAATGATCTGATATTAATACTTCTTTTTCAGGTGACATATGTCACTCTTGTTTATTTATTTAGAATGAATAAAAATAATAATTTTGCTAAAAATTATCAGATGAATAAAGTAGTATCCTTTTCTCTGCTGTTATTGGGTGGAGTTCTGGCCAATGCACAGAAAGTAAATGATTCAGTTAAACACAAGAAAATTGAAGAAGTAGAACTGTTTGGTGAAAAAAAGAAACAGCCGCAAGGCTTGGACGCAATTACAAGATTGCCTTTGAAAACCAGAGATCAGATTCAGAGTATTTCTATCATTTCCCATAAAGCAATTGAAGAATTAGGAGCACTTACAGTCACTGATGTTGCCAAAAACGTTCCTGGAGTAACCCTGTTTTCAAGCTATGGAGGTGGAAACGAAAGTATGTCCATCAGAGGTTATCGTGGAGTTCCTGTACTGAAAAATGGAGTTCAGCTGGATTCAGATTTTCGTACCGCAGGAATGATCACTGATATGCAGGGAGTAGAAAGTATTCAGGTTATCAAAGGATCTGCTGCTATTGGTCAGGGAATAGGAAATGGTTTGGGATCTGCAGGAGGTGTTATCAATGTTGTTACAAAAAGACCTCAGTTTATTGATCAGACTAATGTAGGATTCCGTTACGGAAGCTGGGATTTTTATAGACCTACCGTAGACTTCCAGAGAGTATTGGACCCTCAGGGAAAAGTAGCTGTGAGATTTAATGGAGCGTACCAAAACAATAATTCATTCAGAAGTCATGTACAGGGGGAAAGGATTTATGTAAACCCATCTGTCGCTTTCCGTCCGGATGATAAAACATTAATCAATGTGGAAATGGATTATCTTCATGATAAAAGAACGCCGGACAGAGGAACAATAAACCTTGCACCGGGAACTGTTGAAGCATTATACCACATGCCAAAAGGAAAGTTTTTAGGATATACATCTGATTATTCAAAAACTGAAGCATACAACTTTGCGACTACAATTGTACGTAACCTTACAGATAAATTAAAAGTGAGAGCAGCTTTCGTAAATTCCGTAAGTAATACAGATTCTGAAGCTTCATCTGTGTCATTGCCGGCTGGTGAAACCAATTACAATGTCAGACAGCGTACTATAGGAAAATCACAGGGAGAAGATATCAACAAAGTATTACAGTTAGACTTCATTGGTGAGCAAATAAAGACAGGATTTATTAACCACACATTTCAGGTTGGTTTTGACTGGAGAGAAACAGAAACATCTTCTACAACCTTTGAAGCATATAAAAACTCAATTGCACCAGGGAATTTAATTACTGCACGTGCTACAAAAATCGGAACTACAACCTATGCGGCTAATCCACTTGATATTGTTGATGTAGTGAACGGAACTATTCCTAATCAACTTCCGGTAAATGTTATCTATAAAAATCTGGGAAGATCAAACGCTGTATTGACACCAAGTATCGGTGCAATGGCTCAGGATGTGATGACGATAGGGAAATATGTAAAAGCTCATTTGGGACTTCGTTATAGCAGACTCAATGGTTCCGCCAATGAATCTGTAGATACATGGAATCCTAATTTCGGATTGATTGTTTCTCCACTTCCAAATGTTAATGTATTTGGATCATATACAACAACAACATCTTTAAGATCTTCTAATAATTTCCTTTTAGATGGTGGAAGAGTAGGCCCGTCAATGACTAAACAATGGGAAGCTGGTATTAAATCAGACTGGTTTAATGAGCGTTTAAGATTTAATGTAACGGTATTTGATATTAAAACAGATCATCTTTCTTTCACGATTCTTGACGAAAATTATAACCCTGTTGTAATAGATAAGCAAACAATGTATGGCCTTGCAGGAAACCTTAGAAGAAAGGGAGTGGAAGTAGAGCTTATTGGAAGAATTTTGCCGAACCTTCAGGTAATGTCCGGATGGGCATATCTGGATGCTCAGTATCAGGACAGTCCTGCTTACATGAATGGATCTGCGCCAATGAACGCTCCAAAACATACTGCAAACGGATGGCTGAATTATAAATTTAATAACGGTACTTTATCAGGACTTGATGTAGGGGCGGGAATTTATTATGTTGGAAAAAGACCGGTTGACGAATGGACTCAGAAAACATTTACAGCAGGTCACCTGAACAGTGTGAAGCCTGGAGACAAACCTTTCGATATGCCGGAATATACTACAGTAGATGCCCAGGCAGGATATACTTTGAAAAATGGAATGGGAATAAGAGTGTTCTTTAATAATATTTTTGATAGTGTAGGATACAGCTCTTATTTCAGAGGAGGATATATCGATCAGATTCAGCCTAGAAACTTTGCTGTACAGGTAAACTATAAATTCTAATCAACAAAATCATTCATTATGAAAAGTATTAAAACAATATTCTTCGCATTGGCACTTGGTGCAGCGGCTGTCTCGTGCTCCGGAGACAAAAAGAAAGGAATAGATTACAACCAGTTCAAAACTGAAGTGAAACTTACTGCTGAACAGGAAAAGAACTTTAATGAAATCACTGCGAAATATCAGCAGCTTCAGGAGCAGAACTTTCAGGCAGCAAAAGCTCAGGGAGGAAATATGGACCGTGTATCTTTAGGAATCAAAAATGAAGAACTGAGAGCACAGCAGTCTATTGAAATGGCCACTATTTTAGACGATCCACAGATGGAAAAGTTCAATAAGTTTGTTGATGAAAATTCCAGAAAAAGACCAAGATATGACAACAGACTGTTAGAAAAAATCAAAACGGAAGCTCAGCTTTCTGATGATGAATTTAAAGTAGTGAATGCAGCCAATGATGCCTTTGAAAAAGCATTCAATGATGCACATGATGTCTATCACGGGAATAATGATCTGGCCAAAGAATACTGGGAGAAATTTGATACCCAGAGAAAAGCTGCTATTCAGAAAGTACTAAGTCCTGAACACTATACGAAGTTTGAAACAATAGTAAAAGACGTTCAGTTCAAAGGAAGAAAATAACAACATTGATACAATAAGGGCTGGAAGCAGGAAGTGGAGGCTGGATAGGAGATTGGCTAAAAGTTCTTACTGCTTTTAAGAAAACATATTCAATTTGGTGAATGTAGATTAAAGTTAAGTGGTAATCTTTTGAACTAAGATATTTCCATCAAAAGCTTCATGCTTCCCGGCCCGAATTTGTATTAACTTTTTTTAATTTATTCATATCAATTTTAATTTTAAAACATTAAGGCGGTATTACTGTCTTAATGTTTTTGCTGTTAAACAATGAGAGTATTACTTAAAAGCCTTTACAGGAAAAGAAGAAAAAACGAATCAGTTACCAAATATCTGATGTGGATTATTCATCTCTGGCTGGGACTTTTATCAGGTAGTATTGTTTTTGTAATGTGTCTTACCGGATGCCTCTATGCCTTCAAAAATCAGATTAGTGATTTTAGCAACAGGGATAAAATATATATCAACCCGGGTTCAGGAAAAGCGATGAACGCTGACCTGATCCAGTCAGAGTTATTAAAACATAATAAAGAACTTACTTCCCTGATGATTCCGGATGAGAAAGGGAAAAGCTATGTGATTGGATACCGCGAAAATAATTTGGACAAAAGTACCTACTATAATCAGTATACTGGAGAAGTTCTGGGACAACCGGATGTTAGCTCCAGCAGATTCTTTGAAACAGTTCTTGATCTTCATAGGAATCTGATGATGGGAAATGCAGGAAGGCAAATTGTTGGAGCTTCAGTTCTTATGTTTTGTATTCTGCTGATTTCAGGATTTATTCTTTGGCTTCCGAAGAAACTGAAGTTTTTGAAACAGGGGCTTACTGTCATGTTCAAAGCAAAATTTCAAAGGGTTAACTATGATCTGCACAATACACTGGGGTTTTATACTTTTCTGATGCTTTTCTTTATTGCCGTTACAGGATTGTATGTGACCTATCCGTGGATGAAGAATGCTATTATCATAAGTTTGGGAGGAACGTCAATTGATCATATTTCAAAAGAAAAAGACAATGAGGATGATGCCTTTGGCGGGCTTCTGGAAGATATGCTTCAGAAACAGGACGAAAAGAAAAATCTGAAAGACGTTACTTCCGCTTCTGTGGATAAGATTGTAAAACTGGCAGACCATCACCTTCCCTATACTGCTGTTACAAGTATAGAACTTCCCAATAAAGAAAATCCGCGATATGTTGTTATCAAAGCCAATAGACAAAACTTCCTGGGAATGATGGTTCCGGATGAAGTGACATTTGATAAAACCGGAGTTTTCAAAACGAAAGAGCTTTTTTCGGACAAACCTTTAAACAAACAGTTCACAGCTTTAGCAAAACCATTGCATACAGGAGAGATTATGGGGCTGCCAAGTATTATTCTCTACTTTATTATTTCTCTTATCGGTTGTTCATTGCCGGTGACCGGGCTTTTGATATGGTGGCATAGATTCAAAAAAATGAAATAGAAACAATCCAAAGTATTTAGATACCTCATATTCTTAACCTTTTCATGATTTCAGATTAATTTTTATACATTTATTATGTAAAAAACAGAAGTTATGGGTCATAAAGGTCATCATTTTTTTGAAAAATTTTCAAACTGGGCTGTAAGATTTACGGGAAGCCCAATTGCTTTTATCGGAGCTTTTCTTATCGTAGTGATATGGGCAGTTACAGGTCCTTTTTTTGATTACTCAGAAACCTGGCAGCTGGTGATCAATACCGGAACTACAATCATTACTTTTCTGATGGTATTCCTCATTCAGAAAGCGCAGAATAAAGATTCCAAAGCAATACAGATCAAACTGAACGAAATTATAGCTGCCCACGAAAAAGCCAGCAATAGAATTGTAGATATTGAAGACCTTACCGAAGCGGAACTTGACCAGCTTCATCACTATTATGAAAAACTGGCTCAGCTTGCTAAAAAAGATGCGGATATTCATACCTCTCATTCCATTGACGCAGCACAGAGAAATCAGGATTATAAATACGAATTCTTCAAAAGAAAACATGAAGAATGGATACAAAAGCAGGAACAAAAAAATAAATAAGCTTTTGATTGAAAAAATTCTTTAAAATTTAATTATTATGATATTTTTTTTAAGATTATAGTATTGTAATTTGTGTTTTTGTGTATAATTTTAATTTTTTGTTTGTTTTTTAGTGTTTTTTTTGACAAATATTTAAATTTGTTGAACAAATATTATATATGAAAGCAAAATTATTTTGTTTGCCGGTATTGTTTTTAGCAATATCAGCAAACGCACAATGGAGCAGAGGACTGCCAGAACAAAAAGTCATCAAGAAAAGTGATCACTCGGTTTATTATAAACTCGATATTGATCAGATTAGAACTCAACTTCTGAGAGCTCCCAAATTAGGTGAAGGTGCTCCCATTACGATCAGTATTCCTACTCTTGAAGGAAAAATTGAGAAATTTACAGTAAACAGCTTTCCGGTAATGGATGAGACTTTGGCTAACAAATATCAGCTGGGGTCGTATGTAGGGATCGGAACTGATGATCCTACCAAATATATCCGTTTCAGTATCGCTCCCAATGATTTCCAATCGATGATCATTGGTACTGATGGTAAATATGAATTTATAGAACCTGCAACTGCTGACAAATCTTATTATTCTGTACACGGAAAAACTAATAAGAGCGGCCATGCATTTGTATGTAACACGAAAGAGGATAAAGAAGCTATTGATAGAATACAGAAGCTTATGAATTCTGGAGTTGCAGCAAAATCAAGTAACAAAACATTCCATACCCTTAGACTGGCTATGTCTGTAACAGGAGAATATACTGCTTTCTTCGGTGGAGTAGCAGGTGCTCTTACACAAATAAACGCTACTTTATCAAGAGTAAATGGTGTATTTGAAAAAGAATTTAATGTGCACGTCAACGCAATCAGTGCCCCAGGACTTATATTTACTGACGCTGCTAATGATCCTTATAGTACATCGGATCTTATGTGTAAGTGGAATTATGAGCTCATGAATACATTGCATGGAGGAACGTATGGTGTAACAGATGCAGATTTTGATATTGGGCATTTGTTTGGTGCAACGGGAGGTGGTGGAAGTGCCGGCTGTATTGGATGCATAGGAAGTAATGATATATCTACAAGTATTGACCCTAATTGTGTAAATTCACCATCTCCAGGTAATTATAAGGGTAGTGGATATACCTCTCCGGGAATTAATTATTACGTTAGTGGAACGTGGGACCAAAACAGCACAGCTCAATTACCACCAAGTGGAGACGCTTTTGATATTGACTTTGTAGCTCATGAGATGGGGCACCAGTTGGGGGATTCCCACACATACAGCTTCTACGAGAACTTTTTAAATCAGGAAGTTGAACCAGGCTCAGGATCTACAATTATGGGGTATGCAGGAATTACCGGCCCAAGTACAGATGTTCAAAAACATTCTGATGTTTATTTTCATAGTGTGAGTATTGATCAGGTGCAGACGAATCTTGTAACAGTAACTGCTGACGTAGAAACACCTATTGTGAATAATACACCTGTTGTAACAGCAATGAATACAACATATACCATTCCCAAATCTACCGCATTTGTATTGACAGCATCAGCCACAGATCCAGATGGAGATGCTTTGACGTACTGCTGGGAGCAGGTGAATCCAAGTAAATTAGGTAATGGAGTATCTAAATCCAATATCGGAAATACAACCACAGGAGCCAATTTCAGATCATGGGCACCTACTGCCAGCCCTACAAGATACTTCCCTAAGCTTGCAACTGTTTTGGGAGGAGCTGTAAAAAATACGGCGGAGTTTGAAGCAGCAAGTACGGTGGCTAGAACCACAGATTTCAGAGTGACAGTAAGAGATAACAAACCTGGAGGACAGGCGCAGACTGCTTATGCCACACAAACTATTGTAGTAGGATCCGCAGCCGCATTTACTGTCAATACAACATCACTTAACCCTAATGTAAATTCTACTATTGCATGGACGGTTTCCGGAACTGCAGTTTCTCCATACAATGCAGCCAATGTTAAGATTGATTATACAGAAGATGGTGGACTAACCTGGAATAACCTTGCAGCATCAGTTCCGAATAACGGATCAGCCAGTGTATTCATTCCTGCATCATTGGCGGGTAAGACCATTCATTTGAGAGTGTCAGCTATTGGAAATGTATTTTATGCAGTGAAACAAGCTATAGTATCCGGTACAATGGCTGTTTCTGAAGCAAGAAATGAGGCAAAATCAGTTAAGATCTATCCAAACCCTGTAGAAGATGTATTGAATGTTCTAAATGTCTCTTCAAACGCATCGTATGAGATCTTCAATGCTCCAGGACAGTTGATTTCAAAAGGAACTATAGGAGAAGGTAAAATTAATGTTAGTGCTCTTGTAAAAGGAATCTACTTTATTACGATTAATAATAAAGACGAAAACAGCACAACTAAGTTTGTTAAAAAATAGTTCAATAAAAGATAAAAATAAAAAACCTCTGAGCGATCAGAGGTTTTTTTATGAATGATATTATTTCATGAAATAGCTGAAATAACTACAACTTCCCATTAAGTTTTTGGTTGTTTCAGTATCGGAATACTGAGCTTTCAACTGAGCAAAATAGGTTCTGTATTTTTGGTTTTTAAGATGGTCCATTTCTTTTTGGCGGGCATCTTCTTTTTCAGACCACTTCGGATCAGAGTAATCAAAATCTTTTGGTGCTTTTGCTTCGTACTGGTAATATTTACCCTGTTCAGCACTTGCCATCTGGAATAAAATCCTTGATTTTTCTTCCTTATTGTTTGAAAGCTTAAGAGCTTTTTGATAATAGTTAATTGATAGATCAAAATTATCAGGTTCAATATAAGAAGTGTCCAGGAAGTTCTTATAATAATACTTGTAAGGATTCTTTCTGTCAGTATTCCAGAAATTATATTTACCTCCATTGCTGTTGTCAATATCCATCACAAACAATTGACGGTAATATCCTAAAATAGAAGTATTGTACAAGAGGTTTCCGATAAGCTGATTGGCTTTTGCTGCTTTTTCACCCGTTCCGTTTCCGATCTTTTTAAGCTGAATCAACACATCTGCCAGCTCAAGTTTGTCCATGCTGGTTTTAATGAAAGGGAAATCAGTGTAGCTTTCAGCTTTCATACTTTCTGCATCAGGGCTTCCGAAACTTTCCCAGACATTATGCCCGAATACAAGGTTTGAAATATTTTTAAATCCGTTGTATTCAGCAGGAGTATATTGTTTGGTTGTAATGGTCTGTCCATTTTTTTCAGTCCATTCGTAATTCTGTCTTGGAATACCAGCGAAGCTTTTTGCTTTTTCATAATAAGATTTTGCCTTTTCAAAATCGGCAAGTCTCATTGCTCTGTCGCCGTAAATGGTGCTGAAGAAAGCATCAATATTGCCCACGCTGTCCATGTTTTTAGCAATGATCTGCTGTTCAAACTGGGTTTTGTTAGGTTTTCTGTAGAACTCTTCCACGCTTTTCACAAGACCAGAGTTCGGATTGTATTGAAGATCCGAAAGCTTATTATTCATCAGGAATGATTTTCCATCTTCACCCTGAAGAAAATAACGGTTTGCCATAACATCTTTAAGGAAATCGGCGGTAGACGGTACTTCACCATAATAGTCAAAATTATCTGTAGTGGCTGTATCTTTTACTACCTTTTTCTCTACGAAATATTCAGTATAATCCTTCATCAGATGATCTTCATACTCGGCATCAATTCTCGGCTGAGAAACAATGTCATTCAGAACTTTCATTCTTTTAATCTCTTCCAGATATTCAGGATTTGTTGTTTTAATATCTTCCAGGATTTCTGTACTTCCTTTGTAATCTTTTTTCAGGAATTTAAGATATGCATCTGCAATCTGCCAGTATTCATCCTTAGACTTTTCTTTCGTTTTATCAGTGAACTTTTGAAGGTCATCAAGATAGTCCTTCATCTTATCATCATATCCATAGCCCGAAGTTGTGTAGAATGGAATTCTGTTTGGATTGTCAAGTAATTCATCATCACTTTGATCCGTTTTCTTTCCATCAGCAGATTCTTTAGATTTTGAACCTCCGAACAGGTTTTTAAAGAATCTTACAATTTTTTGCCAGAAAGAAAGTTTTTCTTCTTTTACTTCAGGTGTAGCAGCAGTAGCTTTGGTATCCTTTGAAGAAGTATTGGTATCGGCATTTCCTCTTTGTATATACGGACTATTGGCAGCGTCTGAAGTGTAGTAATAAGTAGGAAGATAACTTCTTTCCAGTTCATTGATGCTTCTTGCAGCCATTACCTTCAGGATCTCAGAGTCCGGATTGATCTCGTACATCTTTTCCATGGTAGGAATCGGATTGTTGAAGTCTTCATACCCTAAAAGGAAATACGCCATATTCTTTTCTTCGTTCGTATTGGCTCTCTTCATGATATTGCTGAAAGATGCTGTGTCAGAAAGCTTCATAGAAACAAAGGCAGATTCCTTGCGGTCTTTGCTGTTCATGAATACCTGAAAGAAATTCCAGTTGGCATCGCTGTTCATTTCCAATCCTCTTTGTGCTCCGGCCAATTGATCCAGAGACATGAAGTAAACAGTTCCCTTCAATTTGATGGGGGCAACATAAGTTTTGAAAGCCTGCATTGCAGAATCATAGTTTCTTGTATAATGATTCAGACGTACCAGCTGATATCCGTAACGCTGTTTGATTTCAGGGTTTCTTGCCGCATTGTACAAAGACGTTAAAGCCGCAATGGTTTTATTGTAATCAAGAGCCGTAGCATTTTTTCTGTTGGCATCTCTGTCGTAATAAAATGAATTCTCATTTTCAACATAATTGATGCTCATATAAGGCTCCAGATACTTGGCTTCGATTAAATAATCAAGGCCTTCCTTGTATTTTTGGTAGAACCCGGAACCCAGCTTTTGTAGAAGAGGATTTGTTGGGCTTCCATTCTTTAAAGCATTCAGGTCATTCATGCTTATCTTATACACCAGATTCTGTGTCTCAGTATAGCTAAGCTGATTGTTAAAGAACTTTTTCCAGGTTTCAACATTGTCATCAGGAATCAATGATGCATTGTATCCTCCGTAGAATCTGCTTGAATAGTTGTGCAGAAAAGGGAGGTAAGCTTTATCTTTGATAATGCTTTGCGTAAAAAGGTTGAAGTAATCATAATCAGGATCTGACCACGCACAGGCGTCAGATTTTGTATAGAAAAGTGATACAACCGCAAGTGAAAGAATATACTTTTTCATAGGGTTCGTAGTGTTTTTTTAATTTTTATAATAGTTTATGGTTTGGTCTTGACAGGTGGTGTGCCTCTATCTCTGGGAGATTAAAATTTCCGATCTAACACAAATTTACTATCTAATTGATAATAAATAATATTAAAATGCGGTATTTTTTTCTGTAAAAAAGTGATAACCTCTTCAAGCTGTTCTTTAGAGATTTCTTCTGCCTTTATTTTGAAGCCCTTGTTTAAATAACTTCCAAAGTAGAATCCATCTTTCAAAACTTCACTTTCATGATCAGATATTTTCTTAAAATTGGGGTTTTCCAGGTCTCTTTTGGATAAAGCATTGATCAGTTTGTGCTTGCCCAGATGATTGGTGACAATTCCCCAGGAATAAATAGGAAGAGCAACTTCAATTTTTTTGATGGGGTAATCTTCCATTTTTGAAAGATAGCTTTTTAGAATGCTGACATCCAGAATCGAGTTCTTGTCAGATTTTTCCAGGGGTGATGAAGTGGAGTAGCACATCAGATATACTTTTTCTACAGGGGGAATTCCGGTCTGCTTTTTATCCTTCACCTGATGAAGGCGAAGAGTGCACGTAATTTCCTTTCTGGAGATCTTTTTCAGCTCTTTGAGAAATTTAAAATAATCATTCCGGCTTCCTGCGGTCCAGTCACAGTCGATCTGAATTTCATTATTGGTTTTCAGATGATACTCTTCTGTTTTCTTTTGAATTAAAAGATGGATACTTTCCGCAAGAAATTTGATCTCTTCTGCAGAAATGCCCAGCAAAGTCTGATTCGTAATAAAAACGGTGGGAACAATCTGTTTATCTGTCTGAAAACTCTTGTCTTTTGTGATAACGGCTACTGGCTGAAATTTTCCGTTCACTTTATCTACATCAAAGAACCTGGTGTACAAATAAGGAACAGTTGCCTGATCTAATGCTTTCTTTTCTTCATGATCCAGCTTCAGATTGGTTTTCCAGTAATAAAATGTGTATGGATGATTCTCTTTCCTGCTGCATGATACAACAAGGAAAAGAAGAAATAGAAATAAAATTTTAAAATGTCTCATTGATACAAATCACTCTTGAAGCCACAATTCCTTGTAGCTATATGTTTTTTCAAAAATAAAGATATTTAAGCAAAATATAAACCGTAAAATCTCGGTGATTAATTTAATGGAATGGCTTTTCACAACAAGAAAACCACTCCAGATGGAGCGGCTTTCTCTATATATTATTTTACTACTTGTAAAGTTCACTTTCGCATCTGCAGGTCTCTTTATCAATACTCTCACTGGAAGAGCAGCAGCCTTCAAGGTTTTGAACGTTGCCTTTTTCATCAGTAAGGTAGATTTTGTCTTTGTCAAATTTCACCAAATACGTCTCATCATATTCTTTGAAAACGACTTTCATAACTTTATTTGGAGCATATTTTCCGGCATTTACTTCTTCCTTTGTTTCTTTTCCATCAGCCTGATTCACCTGAACATATCCAAAATGGACATCACCATTCTTCTTTATATCCAAATAGTAGTGAGGAGTACCGGTGCCGCTATATCCTTTCATGATATCAAAACTTCTGTGTCCTGTAAAAGGTAGCTTTGCTTGCTGAGCCCATGTAAAAACACTGATACACAGAATGAATACACTGAAAAACTTTTTCATACCTATTTTTTTTCAAAAGTAAATATATTTAACCAAAACTGACACCGTAAAAACACGGTGATTGAATAAGAGATTTCAAGATTATTATTTAGGTTTCTATAGTTTGGCGGTGTGCTTCTCCGCTTAGTAACAAAGCCACCCCAAAGGAGTGGCTTTTCTATAATTTAGTTAAAGTCTGATTAAAAAACGGTTGCCGCAAGCTGAATTCTTGCATACTTATTAGAAGGATTCCACATGGCCATCATAGATACGGGAAGGCTGTAGTGATCTGTGATCTTAACTACCTTACCTGCTTTTACACCTATATTTACAATGTCGAAGCTGTTTTTGCCATTACCATACAAAAAGGTTTTGTCATTGAGGGCAAATCCGGCTCCTACAAAAGCATCCAGGTTTACTTTCTGTCCACTGATGACAGGGTAGCTTGCCTGAACGTAAGTGGAGTATCTGTTTTTCTTATAACTTCCGTCAGCTTCCAGAATGACTTCTCCTGCATTGGCTCCTCCATACAGCATAATGTCAGCTTCAATGTTGATCGGGAAAGAAGGTCCAAAAGTATAATTTGTTCTTAAATCAATAATGTGAGCTGTTCTTCTCTGTGAATAGCTGAAGATATCGTCAGCGGCTACTGCAGTATTGATGTTTCTTGAGTTATAAAGATCCCATAATCCGATATAAAAACGTCCGTTAGAATACTGAACATAGTAATTGATTTCCTTATAATGAGTATTGTCTTTATCATCTGCTAATGCAGAAGCACCCCAAATTCCCACTTTCCATTTTTTCTCCGCATCCAAAGCATAGGAAAGATTTCCCATCACAACAGGTTTATCTGTAATAATAAGCCCTCTCCATAAGTGATTATTCTGAATGTTGGCTGTAAAATCAAGCCTGCCTTCTTTAGTTTCCTTGGTTTCACCTGTTTCCTGTGAAAATAGCTTTCCTGTGCCCAAAGCGAGAAGGAAGATTCCCTTTAAGATTTTTTTCATCATTTGTTTATTTTAAAAATCCATATATAACTGCTGCGATTATAGCACCTGTGATTGGGCCTACAACAGGAATCCAGGCATATCCCCAGTCACTGCTCCCTTTTACAGGTAAGATGGCATGCATGATTCTTGGGGCAAGGTCTCTGGCGGGGTTGATAGCGTATCCTGTTGTTCCTCCCAACGATAAACCAATTGCCCACACCACAAAGGTCACAGGAATAGCCCCGATAGAGCCTAATCCTACTTTAGCGGTTGGATCTGCCTGTAAAGAAATGCTGGGTCCTGCAAAATAGAAAACACAGAATACCAATACAAATGTTCCGATAATCTCACTAATCAGGTTAGAGGATGTCTTTCTGATAGCCGGACCAGTACTGAAGCAGGCCAGTTTAGCTCCTTCATCTTCTGTGATGGCAAAATGATCTTTGTGGAACAGCCACACCAAAAATGCACCCAGCATTCCTCCGATCATTTGAGCGGCGATATAAGACGGAACGAGATCCCAGGAAAATTTCCCTGCAACAGCCAGTCCAATGGTTACAGCTGGATTCAGATGGGCACCACTTATTGGGCCTGCAACGGTTACTCCCACAAAAACGGCCAATGCCCATGCGGTAGTAATAACGATCCATCCGGAATTATTTCCTTTCGTATCTTTTAAGACAACATTGGCTACAACACCGTTGCCTAACAATATTAGAAGCATCGTCCCGATAACTTCTGCGATAAATGGGGTCATATAAGTTTTTTTGATAAGTGAATTAATCTTCTATCCAGCTTTGAGAACGTGATACAGCTCTTCTCCATGAGTGTACCATTTTATCAACATGTTCTTTTTCCAACTGAGGATGGAAATCTTTATCAACAATCCATTGAGACTGAATTTCAGCGATGTCTTTCCAGTATCCTACAGCAAGACCGGCAAGATAAGCGGCTCCTAATGCTGTTGTTTCAAGGGTTTGAGGTCTTGTTATTTTGAAACCGAAAAGATCAGATTGTATCTGCATCAGAAGATCACTTGCAGAGGCACCACCGTCTACTCTTAATTCAAGGCTTGCTCTTCCAGAATCAGCTTCCATTGCTTTTACAATATCATAAACCTGAAATGCTATTCCTTCCAGTGTTGCTCTTGCAATATGAGCATCTGTGGTACCACGGGTGATTCCTACAATCGTTCCACGGGCGTACTGATCCCAATAAGGAGCACCAAGCCCCGTTAATGCAGGAACGAAATAAACGCCGCCATTATCTTCTACAGAAGCAGCAAGTTCGTTCACCTGATCAGAAGAATGAATAAGTTTAAGGCCGTCTCTTAACCATTGAATGGCAGCACCTCCTACAAATACACTTCCTTCCAGTGCGTAGTTTACTTCTCCATTTATTTTCCAGGCTACTGTTGTAAGAAGATTGTTTTTAGAAGTAACAGCTTCCGTTCCGGTATTCATTAACAGGAAACATCCTGTTCCGTAAGTGTTTTTTACCATTCCGGGAGTAGTACACATCTGGCCAAATAAGGCAGCCTGCTGATCTCCGGCGATTCCCGCAATCGGAATTTTGGTAGAGAATAGAGTAGTAGCAGTCTCACCATATACCTCACTGCTTTGTTTTACCGTAGGAAGAATCGCTTTTGGAATATTGAATAACTCTAATAGATCATTATCCCATTCTAAAGTATGAATATTAAGAAGCATTGTTCTGCTGGCATTGGAAACGTCGGTGATAAACATTTTTCCGCGGGTAAGTTTCCATACTAGCCAGGTATCAACGGTTCCGAAACATAATTTCCCTTCTTCCGCCTTTTGTCTTGCTCCTTCTACATTATCAAGAATCCATTTAAGCTTGGTTGCTGAAAAGTAAGCATCCAGAACAAGTCCTGTTTTTTCTTTGATGATTTCTGCGTGTCCTTGTTCTTTCAGTTCATCGCAGTATTTTGACGTTCTTCGGTCCTGCCATACAATAGCATTGTAGATGGGTTCACCGGTTTCTTTATCCCAGACAATAGTTGTTTCACGTTGGTTCGTAATACCGATAGCGGCAACTTCCAATCCGGAGATTCCTGCTTTAGCAATAATTTCTGCTGCTACGGAGATCTGTGAAGACCATATTTCATTCGGGTCGTGTTCTACCCAGCCTGGGGTAGGGAATATCTGTCTGAAGTCTTTCTGAGATACATATTTTATTTCTCCACTGTGGTCGAAGAGAATCGCTCTGGAGGAAGTTGTTCCCTGATCTAGAGCGAGAATTAGTCTTTCATTCATGTATATAATGCTAATTTAGGTTGATAACTTTAGGTGAATAAGAAGTTAATAAATACCCTCTTGCCAATTCAATGAATTCATTTTCCTGCTGCTGAGCCCATTCTTCAGAATATCCTTTTTCTTCAGCAATAATTCTTGCTACATTGTGAGCGCTGTCTATAGCGGCTCTTGCATCAAGAAACAATAGACGTACCCTTCTTGCCAGGATATCCTCAATAGTTTCTGCCATCTCCGTTCTTACAGCCCAAACGATTTCTGCTACAGTAAAAGGATGGTCCGGATGAATTTTTTGAGCATAACGAGGATTGCTTTCCTGTAGTGCTTTGATAGAAGGGATATCAGATCCGTAAACATACAGGTGATTGGTTCTGTCTACCTGTTCTGGTTTTACATTTCCATGAATGGAAAGGTGTTCCGTTTTAGATGGGCTATTTCCCAACCTGTGAACTTTCATAGCTTCGTCTACAGTATCTTCTGCCATTTTACGGTAGGTAGTCCATTTTCCTCCAATAATAGAAACCAGTCCTGTTTCCGAAGTGATAACTTTATGGCTTCGGGAAACTTCTTTTGTGCTTTTGCTTCCGTCTTTAGGTGCAGCAAGAGGACGAAGTCCTGCGAAAACAGATTTTACATCTTCACGGGTCGGTTTTTTGGCTAAATATTGTCTCGCAGTATTTAAAACAAAATTGATTTCCTCTTCCAAGGCACGTGGTTCGAAGCTTTCATCCTTTAAAAGAGTGTCTGTAGTTCCTACTAAAGCTCTGTCATGCCATGGAACAACAAATAAAACCCTGCCGTCTGAAGTTTTCGGAATCATGATGGCATCATCACTTTTCAGGAAGGATTTATCCAGTACCAGGTGAATTCCCTGGCTTGGTACTACCAGTTTACCATGCTTAGGATTATTCATATTAAGAATGTCATTCGTAAAGACACCGGTTGCGTTGATGACTACTTTACCATGAATCTGATATTGCTGTTTAGAAAACTGGTCTTCTGCAACAACACCAATTACTTTATCAAAAGCATCTTTTAGAAGGTTGATTACTTTTACATAATTAACAGCACTTCCGCCTTTTTCAATAATGGTCTGGGTAAGGTTAATCGCAAGTCTGGCATCGTCAAATTGTCCATCCTGGTAAACAACTCCACTCATTAAGTGATTTTGTTCAATAGTAGGAAGCTTTTCAACAGTTTTTGATTTGCTGATGTATCTTGTTTTTCCCAGACTCAGTTTTCCCGCAAGGAAGTCATAAACGGACAGTCCTATTTTATAGTAGATTCCTCCCCACCATGTGTAGTTTGGAATAATGAAAGACTGATTTTTTACGATATGTGCGGCATTTTTTGCTAAAAGTCCTCTTTCTTTTAATGCTTCTTTTACCAATCCGACATCTCCCTGTGCGAGATATCTTACTCCGCCGTGTACCAATTTGGTACTTCTGCTGGATGTTGCTTTTGCAAAGTCATGTGATTCAATCAATAAAGTTTTGAATCCTCTGCTTACTGCGTCTAATGCTGAACCTAAACCACTGGCTCCCCCTCCTATGACAATAAAGTCCCATTCTTTTACATTGGTTAACTTACTTAGTTCTTCGTTTCGTTTCATAAATGTTTCGTTTATGTTTCGTTTTCAAATATATAAATTAAAAATGAAAGCAAAAAGAAAATAAATGAAATTTTAAGAAGTGAAAAAAAAGCGGTATTTTTGATGAAACGAATAAAATGGAAAAGCTAATACCAAGACAGGATGAAATATTGAAAGAGCTTGATGAGAAAGGACATGTTCTTGTTCAGGATCTGTGCGAAAAACTCAACGTTTCTTCAGTTACGATCCGAAAGGATCTGAACTATCTTGAAAGTCTGGGGCTTCTTTTCAGAAATCATGGAGGGGCGAGTAAGCAGGTAAGATATGCTTATGAAAAAAATGTAGTAGAAAAAGAAAGTATCAATGTGGAAGCGAAACAGGCTATTGCAAGAGCTGCTTTGTCATTGATTCAGGAAAATGACTGTATTATTTTGGCATCCGGAACTACGATGCATTATCTTGCCAGGATGCTGATGAATTTTGGTCCGCTTACTGTATTGACGTCTTCTTTGAGGGTGGCAATTGAGCTTTGCAATAACCCTAATATTAATATTATACAATTAGGAGGTGAAGTGCGGAAAAGTTCTACTTCTATAGTAGGTTCTATTTCCGAAGCTATTCTGAAGCAGTTTTCATGCAATAAACTTTTTCTGGGAGTTGATGGTATTGATCCTGAATTCGGAATCAGTACTTCCAATGCTGCGGAAGCTCATCTGAACCAGATTATGATGGAATGTGCAGATCAAACAGTGATTCTTGCAGATTCTTCAAAACTGAATAAAAAGGGATTCGGTAAGATTGCAGGATTAGATCAGGTGGATTATCTGATTACCGACAGTGGTATTTGTCCTGAAGACAGAGCTGGATTGGAAGAAGTTGGGGTAAATGTTATTGCCCAATAATGCCTTCATCTTAATTTCTTTTTTAAAATCAAAATAAATCTTTGGAAAAGTTGTTCTGAATTTTTTCAAAATCATCTAATTGATTAAAAATCAAAATATTTTACCCGAAATATTTGTCAGTTGTAAAATTATTCATACATTTGCACACTCATTTTACGGGCGTGGTATGCCTATATCAAAAGTAGAAATTACCTCAGACTCGGAAAAATGATAAGGAATAAAGGATAAATTTTATTATAATATAAACAATGTCAGGTATTATTGGAAAAAAAATCGGGATGACATCTCTGTTTGACGAGAACGGCAAAAACATGCCTTGTACCGTTATTCAAGCAGGTCCATGCTCGATTTTACAGGTCAGAACCTTGGAAAAGGACGGCTATACAGCTGTTCAATTGGGTTTCGATGACAAGAGTGAGAAGAACGTTGGTAAAGCGTTAGCTGGCCATTTTAAAAAGGCTGGTTCTGCTCCTAAAGCTAAATTGGTAGAATTCAACCACGGATTCGCTGATGTGAAAGTAGGAGAAGAAGTAAAAGTTGATTTATTCATCGAAGGTGAATATGTTGACGTAACAGGAACTTCAAAAGGTAAAGGCTTCCAGGGTGTTGTTAAAAGACACGGATTTGGAGGTGTAATGCAGGCAACTCATGGTCAGCACAACAGACTTAGAGCTCCAGGTTCTATCGGTGCTGGTTCAGACCCTTCAAGAGTATTCAAAGGGATGAGAATGGCTGGAAGAATGGGAGGTGAGCAGGTAACTGTTCAAAACCTTCAAGTGTTAAAAGTTGATCAAGAACAAAATCTTTTAGTAGTAAAAGGTGCTGTTCCGGGAGCTAAAAATTCTTATGTAATTATCAGAAAATGGAACTAGTAGTATTAAATACATCAGGAAAGGAGACCGGAAGAAAAGTAACTCTAGACGAAACAGTATTCGGAATTGAGCCAAATCAGCACGCGGTTTACTTAGAAGTTAAACAGTACCTTGCTGCACAAAGACAAGGGACTCATAAATCAAAAGAAAGAAGCGAAATTACTGCTTCTACTAAAAAGCTTAAGAAGCAAAAAGGATCAGGATCTGCTAGATATGGTGATATTAAATCTCCAACTTTCAGAGGTGGAGGTAGAGTATTCGGACCTAAGCCAAGAGACTACAGATTCAAATTGAACAAAGCTCTTAAGAGATTAGCTAAGAAATCTGTTTTATCTCAGAAAATGAGAGACAACAGCATTAAAGTTTTAGAAGATTTGAGCTTTGGTGCTCCTAAGACTAAAGATTTTATCAATGTATTAAATGCATTGGAACTTAACGGTAAAAAATCTTTATTCGTTCTTCCTGAAGCTAACAAGAATGTGTATTTGTCTTCAAGAAACTTACCTAAAACTAAAGTAATGAACTTCAACGAGATCAGTTCTTACGATTTAGTAAATGCAGGTGAGATTATTTTCTTAGAAGGTGCAGTTGAAAAATTCCAGGAAAATTTAAAGAAATAAGTCATGTCTATTATTATTAAACCAGTTATTTCAGAAAAGGCTAACTACCTTACGGATTTAAGAGGTTCTTATTCTTTCTTAGTTAACCCTAAGGCGAATAAAATCCAGATTAAAAAAGCTGTTGAAGCAGCTTACGGTGTAAAAGTAGCAGACGTTAATACAATGATTTATGCTCCGAAGGTTTCTTCAAAGTACACTAAAAAAGGTCTTCAAGTAGGAAAGACAAACAAATTGAAAAAAGCGGTAATCAAACTTGCTGAAGGTGAGGTTATCGATATTTTTGCTGTAAATTAATTATTAATTATAAATAATAGTAATGTCTGTTAGAAAATTAAAACCTATCACCCCGGGACAGAGATTCAGAATTGTAAACAATTTTGAAGAAATTACTACCAACAAACCAGAGAAATCTCTAACAGTTGGTATTAGTAAGTCAGGTGGACGTAACCAAACTGGTAAAATGACCATGCGTTACACCGGAGGTGGACACAAAAAGAAATACAGAATTATTGACTTCAAAAGAAACAAAGCAAACGTTGAAGCAACTGTAAAAACTGTAGAGTATGATCCAAACAGAACTGCATTTATCGCTTTATTAGAATATGCTGACGGAGAGAAGAGATATATCATCGCTCCAAACGGTATCAAAGTTGATCAGAAAGTAATTTCTGGTGACAGCGTAGAGCCAAATGTAGGAAACGCAATGAAGTTGAAAAACATTCCTTTGGGTACTGTTATTTCTTGTGTTGAAATGAAGCCTGGTCAAGGTGCAATTTTAGCAAGAAGTGCTGGTTCTTCAGCTCAATTGACTTCAAGAGACGGGAAATATGCAATCATCAAGTTGCCTTCAGGAGAATCTAGAATGATCCTTACTGAATGTTATGCAATGATTGGATCTGTTTCTAACTCTGACCACCAGTTAACTGTATCAGGTAAGGCTGGTAGAAGCAGATGGTTAGGTAGAAGACCAAGAACAAGAGCTGTTGTAATGAACCCGGTTGATCACCCAATGGGAGGTGGTGAAGGTCGTTCTTCAGGAGGTCACCCAAGATCTAGAAATGGTATGCCTGCTAAAGGTTACAAAACCAGAAAGAAAAATAAAGCGTCTAACCGTCATATCATATCTAAACGTAAATAATTATGGCAAGATCACTTAAAAAAGGACCATTCATTCATCATACTTTAGATAAGAAGGTTCAGACAAATATAGAGTCTGGTAAGAAGACAGTTATCAAAACTTGGTCTAGAGCATCAATGATCTCTCCAGACTTCGTAGGACAAACTATTGCAGTACACAACGGGAAATCTTTTATCCCTGTTTATGTTACAGAAAACATGGTTGGTCACAAGCTAGGCGAATTTTCTCCAACAAGATCTTTCAGAGGTCATGGTGGTAACAAAAACAAAGGAAGCAGATAATCATGGGATCAAGAAAAAGAGAAAGTGCATTAGCACGTAAATTGACAAACCAAGATGTAGTAAAAGCAATACACAATGATTGCCCATCTTCTCCAAGAAAAATGAGATTAGTAGCTGATATCATTAGAGGAGAGCAGGTAGACAAAGCTTTATACATTCTAAAATATTCTAAAAAAGACGCATCTAACAAGTTAGAGAAAGTATTGCTTTCAGCAATGGCTAACTGGCAAACTAAAAACGAAGGTGCGGATATTGAAGAAGCAAATCTTATCGTTAAAGAAATTTTTGTAGACAGTGCAAGACAATTGAAGAGACTAAGACCAGCTCCACAAGGTAGAGGGTACAGAATCAGAAAAAGATCAAACCACATTACACTAATCTTAGGTACAAAAGAAAATTAATCAAGGTATGGGACAGAAGACAAATCCAATTGGTAATAGATTAGGTATCATCAGAGGATGGGATTCTAACTGGTTTGGTGGTAAAGATTATGGAGACAGAATCGCTGAAGACTACAAAATCAGAAGATACCTTGAGGCTAGATTATCTAAAGGTGGAATTTCAAAAATTTATATTGAAAGAACACTTAAATTAGTAACAGTTACAATCACTACTGCTAGACCGGGACTTATCATCGGTAAAGGAGGTCAGGAAGTTGATAAATTGAAAGAAGAATTGAAGAAACTTACAGGTAAGGATATTCAAATCAATATTTTCGAAATCAAAAGACCTGAATTAGATGCTGTACTAGTTGCTGATAGTATTTCTAAGCAAATTGAAAACAGAATTTCTTACAGAAGAGCTGTTAAAATGGCAATGGCAAGTACTATGAGAATGGGTGCTGAAGGTATCAAAGTTCAAATCTCTGGTAGATTGAACGGTGCTGAAATGGCAAGATCAGAATCTTTCAAAGACGGAAGAATTCCATTGTCTACTTTCAGAGCAGATATTGATTACCACTGGGCAGAAGCTCACACTACTTACGGTAGATTAGGTGTAAAAGTATGGATCATGAAAGGTGAAGTTTACGGTAAAAGAGAACTTTCTCCACTAGTGGGACAACAGAAAAAAGGAGGTCAGTCAGACAGAGGAAACAGAGGTGGAGACAGAGACAACAGAAGACCTAGAAAAAACAACAACAATAACAATAATAATTAAAATTTTAGATTAGAAATTTTGAATTTTAAATTACCGTTACTTTTTTAAAATTAAAAAAAATCTAAAATCTAAAATCTAAAATCTAAAATTTAGAAATTATGTTACAACCAAAAAGAACCAAATTCCGTAGAGTTCACAAGATGAAGATGAAGGGGAATGCCCAAAGAGGTAGTCAACTTGCTTACGGAACTTTTGGGATCAAAGCAACGGAAGGAGCTTGGATCACTGCAAGACAGATTGAAGCAGCTCGTATTGCTGCGACAAGATATATGAAGAGAGAAGGTCAACTATGGATCAAAATCTTCCCAGATAAGCCAATTACTAAGAAACCAGCGGAAGTACGTATGGGTAAAGGTAAAGGTGCTGTAGAATATTGGGTAGCTGTAGTAAAACCAGGTAAAATTATGTTCGAAATCGGAGGTGTACCTTACGATATCGCTAAGGAAGCTTTAAGACTTGCTGCACAAAAATTACCAGTAGTTACTAAATTCATCGTTGCTAACGATTTTGTTAAACCTCTATAATCTTTGAATACAATGAAAAATGCTGATATTAAAAATTTAAGCGCGGGTGATATTCAAACTCAATTAACTGAAGCAAAAGCTCAATATTCTAAATTGAAATTAGCTCATGCAATCAGCCCAATTGAAAACCCGATTCAAATCAGAGATTTGAGAAAAGCAATCGCAAGACTAAACACTGAGTTAACTAACAAACAATAATTTCATTTTACAATGGATAGAAATTTAAGAAAAGAAAGAATCGGAGTGGTTTCCAGCAATAAAATGGAAAAAACTATTGTTGTTAGTGAAACTACAAGAGTAAAGCACCCGATGTATGGTAAATTCGTTTTGAAAACGAAAAAATATACTGCACACGACGAGAACAACGAATGCACAGAAGGTGATACAGTTTTGATCCAAGAAACTAGACCTATGAGCAAGAGCAAGAGATGGAGATTAGTAAGAATCATTGAAAAAGCTAAGTAATAATGTTACAAACAGAATCAAGATTAAAAGTTGCTGATAACACAGGTGCGAAAGAAGTACTAGTTATCAGAGTTCTGGGAGGAACCAGAAGAAGATATGCTTCAGTTGGTGATAAAATCGTTGTTACTATCAAGGATTCTACACCATCAGGAAACGCTAAAAAAGGTCAGGTATCTAAAGCTGTAGTAGTAAGAACTAAAAAAGCAGTAAGAAGAAAAGATGGTTCATACATCAAATTCGACGACAATGCTTGTGTATTACTAAACGCAGCGGGAGAAATGAGAGGAACGCGTGTTTTCGGACCAGTTGCTCGTGAGTTGAGAGACAAAGAATATATGAAAATCATTTCATTAGCTCCTGAAGTACTTTAATTTTAAAAATTTTTAAAAGAAATGTCAAAGTTAAAAATAAAAAGAGGAGATAACGTAATCATTACTACTGGTAAGAAAGATATCAAAGGTAAGACTGGTGAAGTTATTGAAGTGATCAAGAAAGAAGGAAAAGACCCTAGAGTAATCGTTGCAGGACTTAACATCATTAAAAAACACGTTAAGCCTTCAGCTTCTAATCCTCAAGGAGGAATTACTGAAAAGGAAGCTTCTATTCATATCTCAAACGTAGCTTTAGTTGGTAAAGACGGAAAAGCTATCAAAATCGGTTACAAAATCGAAGGAGATAAGAAAGTGAGAGTTAACAAAAAAACGGGTGAAACTTTATAATTTGAATTAACATGGAATTTATAGCAAGACCCAAAAAAATATACAAAGAGCAAATTGTTCCTGCAATGATGGAAGAATTTGGGTACAAGTCAATTATGCAAGTACCTAGATTAGAGAAAATCGTTGTATCACAAGGTTTAGGAGACGCTACTGCAGATAAGAAAATTATCGATTATGCTGTAGAAGAACTTACAAACATTACAGGTCAGAAAGCAGTAGGTACAATCTCTAAGAAAGATGAAGCTGCATTCAAACTAAGAAAAGGAATGCCTGTAGGAGCAAAAGTAACATTGAGAGCTCACAGAATGTATGAGTTCTTAGACAGACTTACTTCTTCTGCTTTACCACGTATCAGAGATTTCTCTGGTATCAAAGCAGATGGTTTCGATGGTAGAGGTAACTACAACTTAGGTATTACTGAGCAAATTATCTTCCCTGAAATCGTAATTGACAAAGTGAAAAAAATCCAAGGGATGGACATCACTTTCGTTACAACTGCGAAGACAGATAAAGAAGCTAAAGCATTATTAACTCACTTCGGTTTACCATTTAAAAAGAACTAAGAAATGGCTAAAGAATCAATGAAAGCGCGTGAGCGCAAAAGAGAAGCACTTGTTGCTAAATACGCTGACAAAAGAAAAGCTTTAAAAGAAGCTGGTGATTATGAAGGACTTCAAAAATTACCTAAAAATGCTTCTCCTGTAAGATTACACAACAGATGTAAACTAACAGGTAGACCAAGAGGATACATGAGAACGTTTGGTATTTCCAGAGTAACTTTCAGAGAAATGGCAAACAACGGTCTTATCCCAGGTGTAAGAAAAGCTAGTTGGTAATAATTACTAATTAAAATCGAGACAATTAAGTTGTCAGGATACTAAAGAACAATAATATCAGACCGAAGTTTTCTGAAGTCTGATATTTTTCTCTTCAAGTCTTTTCAATACTGATTGTCTTTAACCAATAATTTATAAAAGAAAAATGGTAACAGATCCAATTTCAGATTTCCTAACAAGAGTAAGGAACGCACAAAGCGCAGGCCACAAAGTGGTGGAAATTCCTGCATCGAAAATCAAAAAGGAGATTACTAAGATCCTATTTGATCAAGGGTATATCTTAAACTTCAAGTTTGAAGATAACGCTGTTCAAGGAGTGATCAAAATCGCTTTAAAGTACGATAAGCAAACTAGCAAACCTGCTATTAAGTCTATTCAAAGAGCTTCTAGACCAGGTTTGAGACAGTACAAAGGTTCTACTGAACTTCCAAGAGTACTAAACGGTTTGGGTATTTCTATCATCTCTACTTCTAAAGGAGTAATGACTGACAAGAAAGCTAGAGAAGAGAAAGTAGGCGGTGAAGTAATCTGCTATGTTTATTAATTTTTAATCAGAGGAAAATGTCAAGAATTGGTAAAGCAATTATAACAATTCCAGCTGGAGTTACAGTCACTGAAAACAACGGTGTAGTAACTGTAAAAGGAGCAAAAGGAGAACTTTCTCAAGAGCTTACAGCAGGAATTACTTTAGAACAAAAAGATGGTGAGCTTAATGTAAACAGACCATCTGATTCTAAGCAACACAAAGCGCTTCACGGTTTATACAGAGCGTTAATCAACAACATGATTGTTGGTGTAAATACAGGTTTCGAAAAGAAACTAGAACTAGTAGGGGTAGGATATAGAGCTTCACACGCAGGTCAAAAACTTGAGTTAGCTTTAGGATTCTCTCACGGTATCGTATTAGAACTTCCAGGTGAAGTAAAAGTTGATACATTGACTGAAAAAGGTAAAAACCCAATTATTACTTTAACGTCTCACGACAACCAACTTCTAGGAATGGTAGCTGCAAAGATCCGTTCTTTCAGAAAGCCTGAACCATACAAAGGAAAAGGTGTAAGATTCGTAGGAGAAATTGTTAGACGTAAAGCTGGTAAATCTGCTTAATAAATTATAAGTATTATGGCATTAAGTAAATTAGAAAAAAGAATAAGAATCAAAAGAAGAGTAAGAGGGAAAATCTCTGGATCTTCTGAATTGCCAAGATTATCTGTATACAAAAGTAATAAGGAAATTTACGCTCAGTTAATCGACGATAAAAATGGTAAAACTTTAGCATCAGCTTCTTCTAGAGAAAAAGGTGTAGACGCTAAAGGTACTAAGACTGAAATTTCTGCTGCTGTTGGTAAAGCTATCGCTGCTAAAGCTATCGCTGCAGGAATCGGAAGTATTGTATTTGACAGAAACGGTTTCGTATATCACGGTAGAGTAAAAGCTCTAGCTGATGGTGCGAGAGAAGGTGGACTTAAATTCTAATCATTAAATTTCGGAAAATATGTTAGGACTAGATAATATAGAAAGAGTAAAACCGGGAGGATTAGAATTAAAAGATCGTCTCGTAGCTGTTAACAGAGTAACAAAAGTAACTAAAGGGGGTAGAGCTTTCGGATTTTCTGCTATTGTTGTAGTAGGTAATGAAGAAGGGATCATTGGTTTCGGTTTAGGAAAATCTAAAGAGGTTGCTTCTGCAATTGCTAAAGCGGTTGAAGACGCTAAGAAAAACCTTGTTAAAGTTCCTGTAATGAACCATACTATTCCTCACCAAACTACTGCTAGATACGGTGGTGCAGATATCTTCTTAAGACCTGCTTCTCACGGTACAGGACTTATCGCTGGTGGTGCGGTAAGAGCGGTATTGGAATCTGCTGGTATTCACGATATCCTTTCAAAATCTAAAGGATCTTCTAACCCTCACAACGTAGTGAAAGCTACTTTCAAAGCGTTATTAGATATCAGAAGACCTGAAGAGATCGCTAGAATGAGAGGAGTTTCTCTAAGTAAAGTGTTTAACGGTTAATATTAAAACAATGGCAACAATTAAAGTAAAACAAGTAAGAAGCGCTATTGGTAGAACAAAAACCCAAAAGAGAACGCTTGAAGCATTAGGATTAAAAAAACTTCACCAAGTTGTAGAACATGAAGCTACTCCTTCTATCTTAGGAATGGTAGCGGCTGTAAGTCACTTACTTGAAGTTCAAAAATAATTTTATAAAAGAGAATTAAAATGAATTTAAACAATATACAACCTGCTGCAGGATCTACTTTCAACTCGAAGAGAATTGGTAGAGGTCAGGGTACAGGAAAAGGAGGTACTTCAACAAAAGGACACAAAGGTCAGAAAGCTAGAGCTGGTTATTCTCAGAAAATCGGTTTCGAAGGTGGACAGATGCCTTTACAAAGAAGATTACCTAAATTCGGATTCAAAAACGTAAATAGAAAAGAGTTTGTAGGAGTTAACCTTGATACTATCCAAACTTTAATCGAGAATAAATCCATCACTGGAGATATCACGAAAGAAGTTTTAGTAGCAAACGGGATAGTTACTAAAAACGAATTAGTGAAAATTATGGGTAGAGGAGAATTGAAATCTGCGGTTTCAATCTCTGCTGATAAATTCACTAAGTCTGCTGAAGAGCTTATTGCTAAAGCAGGTGGAAAAGCAATTACCTTATAATACTTACTAATGAAAGAATTTATACAAACACTTAAAAATATATGGAGCCTAAAGGAATTAAGAGATAAAATTCTCTTTACGTTAGGTATTATCCTTGTGTATAGATTCGCATCTTATATCTCGCTTCCTGCAATTAACCTTGCAGAGGTGGGAGATCTCTTAGAGCATTATAAAAATCAAGGCGGTAACAAGCAAGGAGCAGGTCTCCTTGGCTTGCTTTCGTCGTTTACGGGGGGAGCTTTCAGCCACGCTTCCGTAATGGCGTTGGGTATCATGCCTTATATTTCTGCTTCTATTATTGTTCAGTTGATGGGAATGGCTATTCCTTATCTTCAGAAGCTTCAGAAAGATGGAGAGTCAGGTAGAAATACATTGAACCAAATTACAAGATGGTTAACAATTGGAGTTTGTCTGGTACAGGCACCTTCTTATTTAACTTCTATTACTCAATTATTCTTACCGTATGCTCAGTTCCAATCTGCATATTTTGTAGAGCCAAATTCTATCATGTTCTGGTTGCCAAGTATTGTAATCTTGGTTGCTGGTTCAGTATTCGCAATGTGGTTAGGTGAAAAGATTACCGACAAAGGAATCGGAAATGGTATTTCCATCCTTATTATGGTTGGGATTCTTTCAAGATTACCTGAAGCATTCGTACAGGAGATGGCCGTGCAGAACGGAAAAGGAGGAATGGGATCTATCATGATCCTTATCGAAGTATTATTCTGGATGGTGGTTGTTCTTTTAGCCGTGATTTTATCTGTGGCTGTTAGAAAAATTCCAATTCAGTATGTAAGCAGAGCTCAAGCAAGAGGAGGTGTAAACAAAAATCTTATGCAGGGCGCAAGACAATGGATTCCGTTGAAAGTAAATGCTGCTGGTGTAATGCCGATTATCTTTGCTCAGGCATTGATGTTCGTACCAGGATTATTAACAAAATTCGATGAGTCTAACACTTTTCTTGCAGGTTTCAAGAATGTTTTTAGCTGGCAATACAATGTATTGTTTGCGCTATTAATTATTATCTTCTCGTTTTTCTATACTGCAATTACAATTCCGGTGAACCAGATGGCTGATGATTTGAAGAGAAATGGAGGTTTAGTACCGAAAGTAAGACCAGGGAAAGAGACAGCAGATTACTTAGATGATATTTTATCAAAAATTACCTTGCCAGGTGCAATTTTTTTATCTATCTTTGCAGTCCTTCCAGCAATTGTGCATGGAAGCTTTGTTCAGACAGATGCGTTTGCCCTATTTTTCGGGGGAACGTCACTATTAATTATGGTAGGTGTAATTTTAGATACCGTTCAACAGATTAATACATATCTGCTGAATCATCATTATGATGGCTTAATGCAGTCTAAACTGTCTAGAACGACTGGATATTAATTTATGGCAAAACAAAAACATATTGAACAAGACGGCGTTATAACGGAAGCACTTTCGAACGCTCAGTTCCGTGTAGAACTTGAAAATGGGCATATTCTTATCGCTCATATTTCAGGGAAAATGCGAATGCACTATATTAAACTTTTACCTGGTGATAAGGTAAAACTAGAAATGTCTCCCTATGATTTAACGAAAGGGAGGATCACATTTAGATATTAAAACAATTAGCCAAATGGAATACACTTTCCATTTGGCATTTGTAAAAAATAAATACTATCAAAATGAAAGTAAGAGCATCAATTAAAAAAAGAAGCGCTGATTGCAAAATCGTACGCAGAAAAGGTGTACTATTCGTAATCAACAAGAAGAACCCAAAATTTAAACAAAGACAAGGCTAACATTAAATTATGGCGAGAATTGCAGGTATTGATTTACCAAAAAACAAAAGAGGTGTTATCGGTTTAACTTACATCTATGGAGTCGGAAGAAATACTTCTTCTGAAATCCTTAAAGCTGCCGGTATCAGCGAAGACAAGAAAGTCAACGAATGGAATGACGATGAATTGGCTGCAATCAGAACATATATCTCCGAAAACGTTAAAGTAGAAGGAGAATTAAGATCTGAAGTGCAATTGAACATCAAGAGATTGATGGACATAGGATGCCAACGAGGAATACGTCACAGACTAGGACTACCTTTAAGAGGCCAGAGAACGAAAAACAACTCTAGAACCCGTAAAGGAAAGAGAAAAACAGTTGCTAACAAGAAAAAGGCAAGTAAATAATCGTTAGGAATTATGGCAAAACAAAGTAAAGTAGTTAAAAAAAGAAAAGTAAAAGTTGAAGCTATTGGTGAAGCACATATTCAAGCTTCTTTCAATAACATCATCATTTCTTTAACAAATAAAAGTGGAGAGGTTATCTCTTGGGCATCTGCCGGTAAAATGGGATTCAGAGGTTCTAAAAAGAACACTCCTTTTGCTGCTCAAATGGCAGCTGAAAATTGCTCTGCTGTAGCTCATGAAGCTGGATTAAGAAGAGTAAAGGTGTTTGTGAAAGGTCCTGGTGCAGGTAGAGAATCTGCTATCAGAACTATTCACAATTCAGGAATTGAAGTTAGCGAAATCATTGATGTGACTCCAATGCCACACAATGGATGTAGACCACCAAAAAGAAGAAGAGTTTAATTTTTAGAATTTACCCATTATGGCAAGATATATTGGACCTAAAACTAAGATTGCTAGAAAGTTTGGTGCTGCAATCTACGGAGATGATAAAAACTTCGAAAAAAGAAAAAACCAACCGCCAGGACAACACGGTCCTAATAAAAGAAGAGGTGCTAAAAAATCAGAATATGCAGTTCAGTTAGCTGAAAAACAAAAAGCTAAATATACTTACGGTATTTTAGAAAGACAGTTTGCTAACTTATTTGAAAAAGCACACAGAAGCAAAGGAGTAACAGGTGAAGTTCTATTACAGCTTTGTGAATCAAGATTGGATAATGTAGTGTACAGATTAGGTTTTGCTAAAACTAGATCTGGTGCAAGACAATTAGTTTCTCACAGACACATCACTGTGAACGGAGAAATTCTTAATATCCCTTCTTACTTGGTAAAAGCTGGTGATGTAATCACTGTAAGAGAAAAGTCTAAGTCTCTTGAAGTTGTTACCAATTCATTGGCTTCTAAGTCAAACTATGAGTGGTTACAATTCAACGATGAGAAGAAAGAAGGTACTTTCATTTCTGCTCCTGAAAGAATCCAAATTCCGGAGGATATCAAGGAGAACCTTATCGTGGAACTTTACTCTAAATAATTTTTTAATCAAATTTTTGCTCAACCCAATAATATGGCAATTTTACAATTCATAAAACCCGATAAAGTAATTTTACTTAACTCTGATGAATTTAAAGGTCAATTCGAATTCAGACCTTTAGAACCAGGTTTCGGGCTTACAATCGGTAATGCTTTGAGAAGAGTGTTGCTTTCTTCTCTGGAAGGATACGCTATTTCATCTATCAAAATAGAAGGTGTAGAGCACGAATTTTCAACTATTCCAGGAGTAATCGAAGATGTTACCGAAATTATTCTTAACCTTAAGCAGGTAAGATTAAAAGCTGCAGCAGAAGGCCAGGCTAACGAGCAGGTTATTGCTAAAGTTTCAGGTCAGACGGTTATTACTGCTGGTGATTTAGGAAAGTCTATCAACGGATTTGAGGTTTTAAACCCAGATTTAGTGATTTGCAACCTAAACAGTGATGTAACTTTCGAAATTACTTTCAATATTGAAAAAGGTAGAGGGTATGTGCCTTCTGAACAAAATAAGTCAAACAATGCTCCTGTAGGAACTATTGCTATCGACTCTATTTTTACGCCGATCAAGAAAGTACAATATAGCATTGAAAATTATCGTGTAGAGCAAAAAACAGACTACGAAAAACTTGTATTAGATATAGAAACTGATGGGTCTATCAGCCCTCAGAATGCTTTAACAGAAGCTTCTAAGATATTAATTTATCACTTCATGTTATTCTCTGATGAGAGAATAACCCTTGAAACTGAAGCCGTAAAAGCATCTATCCAATATGACGAAGAAACTCTTCACACAAGACAACTTCTTAAGTCTAAATTAGCAGATATGGATCTTTCTGTAAGAGCCCTTAACTGTCTAAAAGCAGCTGAAGTAGAAACTCTTGGAGAATTGGTTTCTTATAGTAAGTCTGATTTGATGAAATTCAGAAATTTTGGTAAAAAATCTTTGACAGAACTAGAAGAATTAGTGCATTCAAAAGGTCTTAACTTCGGTTTCGACGTTGCAAAATATAAGTTAGACGCTGATAAATAATTAATAATGAGACACGGTAAAAAATTCAATCACTTAGGAAGAACAGCTTCTCACAGAAGTGCTTTACTTTCTAATATGGCTTGTTCTCTAATTGAGCATAAAAGAATCAACACTACTGTAGCTAAAGCTAAGGCTTTAAGAGTATATGTTGAGCCTCTATTAACAAAAGCAAAAGAAGATACTACACATAACAGAAGAGTAGTATTCTCTTACCTTCAAAATAAATTTGCGGTTGCTGAATTATTCAGAACTGTAGCTCCTAAAATCGCTGAAAGAAACGGTGGTTATACAAGAATCATTAAGACAGGTTTCAGACCAGGTGATGCTGCTGATATGGCTCTTATCGAATTAGTAGATTTCAACGAGCTTTACAACCCTAATGCTGAAGAGAAAAAAGCTACAAGAAGAAGCAGAAGATCTACGCCAGCTAAAGCAGCAGTTGTTGCTGATGCTCCAGCAGTAGAAGAAAAAGTAGAAGAAGCTAAAGCTGATACTACTGAAGAAAAAACTGAAGAATAATATTCATTCAGATATATAAAAAAACCATCCGGACTCCGGATGGTTTTTTTATTTCCTTTAATGTAATTACAAAATAAAAAATGTCCCTCAATATTGAAGGACATTTTATTTTAGATCTTTGTTCTTTTCAATTGAATAATATTATTACCCTGTTCAAGATGAAGACTATCTCCTTTTACCCTTGCGGTCATATCATCTTTCTTGTAAACCGTTTCATCACCTTTGGATTCTGTCTTAGGTAATGTAAAAGTTTTCTTGTTGCTGGTAATGGCTACTGTACTTTCTTTCGGATCATTTTTGAATACTACTTTCACCAATGTTCCGTCTGTAGCTTTATAAACAAAATCTGTTTTTTCAATTTTCTTTCCGTTTACATCTACCGTTGAAGAACTTTGTGTTACCGAATCTATTTTTCCGTTGTTGTCTGTAACTACAGTTTCCGAGCTGTCTGTTTTGATAACGCTTTTGTTTCCGCTTTCACTTTTTTTACAGCTGATTACAGTTAATGTAAGTACAGCACCTAGTACTAAAAGACTTTTTTTCATGATTATATTATTTGATAGTTACGATGATTTTTATTATTTAAATTTTACAAAAATCATGCCTGACAATATGAGGAATTTCTGTTGATTTTGAAATATAATTCTCTTCTTTTTCTCTTTCTATAACGTGATTTTCCAACTGATAATTTTAAGAATGAAGATGGGGCTTTTCTTATAAGTAAATATTCATTCAGCATCCAATCCAAATAAATGATTTTTTTTTTTGGATTAAAATCTGGTTTTCAAACATTAGGTTATCATTTGTTTATTGTTTGTTTTATTATGTTGGTATTAATTTAAATTAATGTTGGTTTTGGAATGAAAAATTGATTAAATTTAGTAAAACTAAAAAGACTAAACCACCACGATCAACTCAAATGTCAATATTACCCAAAGGTGTAATTGTTTTCAATTTGTTTTCTGTTGAAATTTGCTACAAACAAAATAAGTCATGAGCATTTCCATCGCCATAGTAGAAGACGAAAAAAACTACAACAATGCGTTGAAGAAAGTTATCAATTACCAACAGGATATGAAAGTAATTGCTCAGTTCTTTGACGGCAATGATGCCATGCAAAATCTTCCCGCTATTTCCCCGGATGTTGTAATGATGGATATCCAGTTACAGGATATGCTCGGAATAGAAATCATAGAAAAGCTGCGAAAAGAGATGCCCGATACACAATTTATTATGTGTACCAGCTTTGATGATGAAGAAAAGATCTTTAACTCTTTAAAAGCTGGTGCGATGGGTTATCTTGTAAAAGGAGAAAGTATGGATAAAATCCTTTCTTCTATCCGGGATGTATACCAGGGCGGGGCTCCTATGAGTTTTTCCATTGCCCGAAAAGTACTCAAACATTTTGAAAGAAAGCTTCCGGAAATTAAAGGTTTCGATGAACTTACAGAGCGTGAAAAGGAAATTCTTGAACTTCTTTCAGAAGGACTCCTTTACAAAGAAATTGCAGATCAAAAATGCATCAGCATTGATACGGTAAAAAAACACGTCGGAAATATCTACAGAAAACTTCACGTCAACAATAAAGTGGAGGCTATTAATAAATTTAACCAATCAAAAAACTAAGAAACAATGGAAAAAGAACTGTACGATTTTAAATGTGCCCTGGAAGCAACCATCGTTGCGATGCAAAAGGAAGGAACTATTAAAGACTTCTATGAAATGAAGGAGTTTACAGAGCGTGAACAATGGATAAAGGATTATATTACAAAGAATGGTGTGAAATTTTTTGTGACACATCCTATAGGTGATGATGAATTTAGAGTAAACAGTGGAGTATTTCAGCAAAGAGTTCCTAACCTTGCACAGGAGCTATATATAAACTTCCGCTTATTTGAAACCCTTGTTAGAAACCATTTGAATGATGGCTATACAATAATGAAGATCTCGTTTAGAGAAATTACTGATAGTACGGTTAGTGAATTTTCGAGAATGATGCCCGAAGAAAATCAATTGTTGTTGAAAAGTATGAAAGAATATTTATACGCAACTCTTTCCTTCCACACTGAACCAGAGACAATACCCGCCAAGCATTATTTTGTCTTTAACCTGGATACCTATTATGAGTTTAACGTTAATCAATTTGGAAACTTTAATGGAACAAGTTTAGGCAGAACTCTTATTAATGCATCAAGTGATGCTTATGTGGCAAACTGTATACGTTATGATTTGATTCTCGTAAAACAATATATTGACAGAATACATATGTATTTGGAGGGCTGTCTTAAAAAAAATGTGGATAGGCTTGATTTTATACCATGTATTGGCAAAAAAATAACAGTGAAGGATGGAAGTTTAAAAGAGTCAATATATCTTGCAACAATGCCTTCAGATAATAATAAACAATTACTTAGCGCAGAGTTTCCATATTATGATCAGGGAAGTTTAGAGCCATAAGATGCTTATTACAATTTACTATATAATTTCTTTTATTGTTTTAATAAAAGGCAGCATAGTTTTGAGAGGAAGAAAATTATCCTCTCAAGACTATTTTTTGTTGTATTTAATTGTCAATTTTGCTGTAGATTTCTTTTCAGAAATTAATCTTATTTCAACTAAATCAATTCAGTATAATTATCTGAATCTTTTCAATAGTTTTTATTTTATCATCTTTTATTTCCGGCATATTAAAAACAAGAAGGCAGTTGTTCTATTATCTACAATTGTATTAATAGTAATAATATTGAATATTGAACTTTTTTATGTTGATAAATATAATTTGAATCTTGCGATTATGTATTGTGTTATCAATATACTGCAGGTATTGTATTGGTGCAGTTATAAATTAAACAATATTAATAAATCGAAAATTACAGACGATCCTATCTTTTGGGTTTCAACATCGATACTTTTATGGAGCTGTTTTTTTCTTTTCAGAATTATTCCCATGTATCTGCTGAATGAAATTGACAAACCATTCCTAAAACTGCTGAAACAAATATTAAATATAATCAATATTGTATGTGGTGGTCTATTTTATATTGCCTTACATAAATATAACTCAATGGAAAAAAAATGAAGTCTTTACCTTCAGAAATAAAACTTATTTTTTTAATCGCATTACTTTTAGTGGTGCTTTTGGTTGCTTTTACAATTTTTGTTGTATTAATGTACAATAGAAAGCAGCTTCTATATCTGAAAGAACAACAGCTCAAAGAAGCCGAACATCAGAATCAGCTCCTTCAGAAAGAGCTTGAAAAACAAAAAGTTCTTGAGCAGGAACGTGAACGTATTTCCCACGATATGCATGATGACCTGGGAGCAGGAATTTCTGCATTGAAACTTCAGGCAGAATTTCTAAAGCAGAAATCAGAAGATGATGATCTGCAGAGCGATATTGATGAACTTCTGAAAACTTCAGAAGAAATGAATATTTCCATGCGGGAAATGCTCTGGAGTCTGAACTCAGGAAATGATACGCTAGGCAGTTTCATCGATTATGCGATATCATATACCGGAAATTTTCTAAAGAAAACAAAAATAGTGGTGTACTCAGAATGTGAAGATATCACTGCCGAAACTCCCATTTCCACCGAAATGAGACGTAATCTTTTTCTCTGTTTAAAAGAAGCTGTGAATAATGTATACAAACACAGCCATGCAGATACATTGAAACTTTCATTTTCACAGGAAAAAAATAACTTTTCTATGAAAATATCAGATAACGGAATCGGTATTCCGGATGAGCAACCAAAGGGAAATGGCCTCAGAAATATGAAAAGAAGAATGAATGAACTGTCCGGTGAATGTCATATTGTATCTGAAAACTCTGCAACCTGCCTGATTTTTAAAATAACAGTATAAAAATTACCCCTTTGTGTAATTGACTGGTGTGGTTTTTAGAAGGAAATTTGATATATAAAACTAAAAGCCATGAAAACTCTTATTAATGACAGTATTGGAGATTTGGAAGCTGCTTTAAAAAACAACAGCGATCTTCAGGAGAAGTTCAGAACAAATCCTATAGAAGCTATTAAAAATGTAGAAATAAAGAACCCGAAAGAGACAGACTATTGGATCTACAGAATTATCGTAATTATGCTTGGGCTGGCAGTAATTACCATTATAGCAGGACTTATTCTTATTGCTTACTGGAATGATGGAGAAAGTAAGAATAATCAGCTTGTAACAATCTTTGCAACTATTTCATCAGGAGCTATTGGAGCTTTGGCTGGCCTTTTATCTCCTACACCGAGAAAATAAATTACTTAAAAAACTATATCATGAAAGCACAAGAAAAAAACAAAATCAAAAAAAGCATTAATGAAAGACTTGATCTATTAAAAGGGAATGAAATATTTAATGATAAAAAAGTAACAAAGATCAAGTATGAGACAGATTTTTACGAATGTCTCGATAATGATAATAATGTAGGGATTTGTGTTTCCGTAATTTCACAAGACTTAATTGTAACAAATGCAGTTTATTTGAATAATACCAATGAAATTGAGGTTATAGATTGCCCAACCAGAATAGGAGCAAGCAATGCTTTAAAAGGAAATCGGATTTTTATATATTCAGTTGCGTCATCTATAAAGGACAATACAGCTTATGCTCTTAATGTAACTTTGAAAACTGGAAATGTAAGCAAATTATTTTCAGCTTCAATGATTTTGAATAAGGGTGAAACAGGTGAAATAATTCAACAAATAAATTTTATTTAAAATGAAAACCAGGATTTCTCAACTTATAATATGCATTTTTTCCATATGCAGTTTGTATGCGCAAGATACACTTTCTGTAAATGTAGACCTACTTAAAGCTCCGGCTTCTCCTGCTTCTAACTTATTAGGAATTGCAAGCAGCGAGATTAATAAACCTACGGATGTTGCAAATCTAATGCTAAATTTACAGGATTTTACCTCTCTATTTAATAATCAAGCGGGATTTGCCTTGGATTTTTCACCGTATTGGTTATTTGGAAGTAAGACAAAAAGCTTAGACAATATTATTAATGATACTAAACCTTTAAATGTTTTAAATCAGACTCTTGTTTTTTCTGTAGCTGTTAAAAATACAGACAGTAGTTCAAGCAAACTTCCGGTCAATTCAGTATTTACTTCATTTGGATTTAAGTTTTCTCTTTTCAGAGGTGATGTTTCTGAGAAAACAAAAAGAAATTATTTGTTGATTAAAGAAATACAGGGACAAATGATAGACGATTTAAGAACCAGAAATAACTCTGTGATTAGAGACCAGGAAATACAAAAACTTGAAAAACAGTTAGAAATAATGTATAAAAAGGGAAGTAAAGGAACGCCTGAGTATACAGAACTAGAAGAAAGATTGAATAAACTAAAGATTGAAAACCTTACAGTGGGCGACAATGATGTAATAGTCAATCATGAAGAAAATATTAAAAAGCTAGTAACAGATCTATCTTTTACAAGGACTGGTTTCCTTTGGGACTTCGCGGGGGGAACAAGTATTCAGTTTAAAGAAAAACAATTTGATAATTCAAGAGTTTACAATGCAGGTTTATGGACCGTTTTAGGATATGCAACTGAAAAAGCAGGAACACCTCTTTTCCTTTTGCGTTATATGTATAATCCTAAAAATGATTGGATGACTGTGGATGACTTTAAACCACAAGGTAACTTCTCAACATTTGATGCGGGCATGAAATATGAGTATTCACCAAAGGATTCAAAATTTACAGGTAGTTTTGAGGGGCTTTACAGAAGTTTTATTTCAGGCTCCGATTTGAAGCCTACCTGGAAATGCGTTTTGAATTTAGATTATGCAATATTTCCTAACCAGCACTTGACATTATCTCTAGGCAAAGATTTTGACAATAGTTTCATTAAAAAAGGTAATGTTATTGCTGGGCTGTCTTTCTTTAGTGGTATCGGTACAAAACGAAAAGTTAAGTAATAGTGATTTTTGTAACTCCAGTATTTTATTATATCTGGAGTTTTTTTATCATTATTTCCCCATTTTAAATCTCCAGCTCTTCACAAAGAAATTGTGGAATTATCATAATATAAATTAACTAAAATTTAACTTGGATTTATCTCAAAAAAATCCCTCGAAATACCCCTAAAAGTTAAATTTTGATTAAATTTGTCTAAACTAAAAAAAATAAAAAATGAGTGCAATTTCTTATATAGAAGCAAGACAGATTTTAGATTCCAGAGGTAACCCTACCATCGAAGTAGACGTATTTACAGAAAGCGGGGCAATGGGCCGTGCTGCTGTACCTTCAGGAGCGTCTACAGGAGAACACGAAGCGGTAGAATTACGCGACGGTGGTTCAGAATATCAGGGGAAAGGAGTTCTGAAAGCTGTTGAAAATGTAAAAGAAGTAATTGCAGAGAATTTAGTTGGACAGCCGGTTTTTGAACAAAACTATATCGATCAGATTATGATTGATCTTGACGGAACGGCTAACAAAGGAAATCTTGGTGCTAATGCTATTCTTGGTGTTTCTTTAGCCGTAGCAAGAGCTGCAGCTGCAGAATTGGGAATGCCACTTTATAAATATGTAGGAGGAGTGAATGCAAACACACTTCCTGTTCCAATGATGAATGTAATTAATGGTGGATCTCACTCAGATGCTCCTATCGCATTCCAGGAATTTATGGTTATGCCGGTAAAAGCAGATTCTTTCTCTCATGCGTTGAGAAAAGGAACTGAGATTTTCCACAATCTTAAATCTATTCTTCATTCAAGAGGTTTATCTACTGCGGTAGGTGACGAAGGTGGTTTTGCTCCTACTTTCAAAGGAACTGAAGATGCTTTGGATACCTTACTTCAAGCGATCGAAAAAGCAGGATACAAGCCTGGTGATGACATCATGTTGGCATTAGACTGTGCTGCTTCAGAATTTTACAAAGACGGAGTTTATGATTACAGAAAATTCCAGACTCCAGATGCTGCTCAGTTTTCAAGCAGCGAGCAGGTTTCTTACCTTGCTGAATTGGCTGCTAAATATCCAATTATTTCTATCGAAGACGGTATGCAGGAAAATGACTGGGAAGGTTGGAAAATGTTAACTGATAAAATTGGTGACAGAGTACAGTTGGTAGGGGATGATTTGTTCGTGACTAACGTAGACAGATTATCAAGAGGAGTAAAAGAAAACATTGCAAACTCTATCCTTGTAAAAGTAAACCAAATTGGTTCCCTTTCTGAAACAATGGCAGCAGTACAAATGGCTCAGAATAACAAATTCACTTCAGTAATGTCTCACAGATCAGGAGAAACTGAAGATTCTACCATCGCTGATTTAGCGGTAGCAATGAACTGCGGACAGATCAAAACAGGGTCAGCTTCAAGATCAGACAGAATGGCAAAATACAACCAGTTGTTGAGAATTGAAGAAGCTCTTGGTGAGACAGCAATTTTCCCAGGTTTAGAAGCATTTAAAATAAAAAGATAATTGAATTTATAAATAACGGCAAGCGATATTTTTTGTTTGCCGTATTTTATGGAAAGTAGTATATTTAAAAAAAAATAAATAATGTCAGACAACAAAGTAATATTGAATTACGACGGTAATTCATATGAATATCCTATCGTGGATAGTACTATCGGAGACAGAGGGATTGATATTTCGAAATTAAGAGACCAGACAGGTTTGATCACTCTGGATTTAGGTTACAAAAATACAGGAGCTACTATTAGCGATATCACTTACTTAGATGGAGATCAGGGAGAATTACTCTACAGAGGTTATCCAATCGAGCAGATTGCTGAAAAATCTAACTTCACTGAAGTAATGTATCTTTTATTACATGGAGAATTACCTACTCAGGATCAGTTCAGTTCATTCGACAATAATATTAAAAAATATAACTTCATCGCAGACGAAATGAAAAAAATCATTGATGTTTTTCCTCGTTCTGCTCACCCTATGGGAGTTTTATCTTCTATGACATCTGCATTGACAGCTTTCAACCCGAAAGCAGTGAATGTAAACTCTAAAGAAGAAATGGATCATGCTGCTGAGCTGATGATCGCTAAGTTCTCTCACCTTTGTGCTTGGACTTACAGAAAAACTCAAGGTTTACCATTAAACCACGGAGATAACAACCTAAGCTACGTAGAAAACTTCTACAAAATGGCATTCAGATTACCAAACGCTGATTTCGAAATGGATCCGGTAGTTGTAAATGCTTTAGATAAATTATTAATCCTTCACGCAGACCACGAACAAAACTGTTCTACTTCTACAGTAAGAATGGTAGGTTCTGCTCACACAGGTCTTTTCGCTTCTATCTCTGCTGGAGTGTCTGCACTTTGGGGACCACTTCACGGTGGTGCAAACCAGGCTGTAATCGAAATGCTTGAGCTTATCGAGAAAGATGGTGGTGATGTATCTAAATATGTTGCTAAAGCGAAAGATAAAAATGATAGCTTCCGTCTAATGGGATTCGGACACAGAGTTTACAAAAACTTCGACCCAAGAGCGAAAATTATCAAGAAAGCTGCTGATGATATCCTTAAATCATTAGGAATCCAGGATAAAGCCCTTGACATTGCAATGCAGTTAGAAAGAGTAGCTCTTGAAGATGAATACTTCATCGAAAGAAAACTATATCCAAACGTAGACTTCTATTCAGGTATCATCTACAGAGCATTAGGAATTCCTACAGAAATGTTTACAGTAATGTTTGCATTAGGAAGACTTCCAGGATGGATTTCTCAGTGGAAAGAAATGAGAATGAAAGGAGACCCAATCGGAAGACCAAGACAGGTTTACCAAGGTGCTCAGGAAAGAAACTACATCGATATTGCAAGCAGATAATATTTGCTTTTATCATAATAAAAAATCCCAAAGCTTGCTTTGGGATTTTTTATTTTTAGAACCTATCCAGTAATGACTAAAGCTGTAATAAGATTGTCCTCCATTCTGAAATAAAAGTTCAGGAGTGATTTCAGTTATTGCTGCATTGGGAAAATGGAACGATGATCATGAAGAACTTCTAAGGACACTGATCCTGAAAATTTTGGAAAACAGATCTCAAACCGAGATAGAATAAGCTTCATTATTAAATTTTGATATTTTGCAGAATCGAATATAATAATTTGATTAAATTTACTACTGTAAAAAATTAATACCCAATGACTTTCGGAGAACAGATGTTATTTTTCTTCAGTGCAGTAGGAGCATTCAACGGGCTTCTGCTTGGCATTTATCTGCTGTTTGTTAAAAAACTGAAATACCCTCCGGATTTTTTCCTTGGAATTCTTCTCTTAATGCTAAGCTCAAGAGTAGCGATTTCTGTATGTTTTTATTTTTATCCTGATTTACCCAGAATTATTGCGCATTTAGGACTGTCAGCCTTATTTTTTGCAGGACCAGCCTTATATTATTATGTGAAATCTTCCTTCCAGCAGGATCAGTTTGATTGGAAGAACTGTCAGAAATGGTTCGGGATACTAACCCTTATTTTAGGAGTTGTTGGTGTATTATATCTGGTGTTTCCTATTACTTGGGATAACTATTTTGCTACGTTTATCTATGGCGTTTGGACTGTATTCATATTCCTTACCGTCTATCAGTATTATATTTTGCTTAAGCAGAACGATAAAAATCCAAACAACTTTGTACTTCCGATTCTGGCCAGCAATGTGATTATATTTTTGAGCTATCAGCTGCTTTCGACAGGCTGGGTACAAATCTATTGCGCAGGAGGAAGCCTTGTGTTTTCGTTCGTACTGTATGCCAACTTTTTGATTTTATTTAATAAAAAATATCAGCAGCTTCCGATAAAAGAAACCGAAAAATATTCCAATAAAAAGATTTCCGAAGAACAGGCTGATAATTTTGTATCAAGATTGGAAAGACTGATGGATACAGAAGAGCTCTATAAAAATCCAAATCTAAAATTGAGTGATCTTGCCACAAGGATGAACATGCCCTCTCATCAGCTTTCCCAGCTGCTGAATGATAATTTGGGTAAAAGTTTTGCCACTTGTATCAATGAATACAGGATCAATGAAGCCTGTGAGAAAATTGAAAATGGTTCTTATCTGAAAATTGAAGAGATTGGGTATGAAGTAGGATTCAATTCTAAATCAACTTTCTTTTCAACATTCAAAAAAATAAAAAATACAACACCTCTTTTGTATAAACAGACTCAAACGCTCACAGAGCCTAGGTTTCAGAGTTCAAATTTATAATTCAGTACTGCGGAATTTCAATTTCAAAACCACTTTTTTAGAACAAGCCGATACTTTTGATGTCATAAAATTTAAAATCTATGATCATCAAATTATGGCTTTTCCTATTCCTGCTATTTGTCTCTTTTTTTGGAAAAGCACAACAAATTGTAACAGGAAAAGTATCAGATTCTCTGCCCCGAGCAACATCTTCCACCACGGCTATTTCAGAAGTCATTCTTCAGTCAGTTCCGCGAAAAATGAAATTAAATGACGGAAACATGGTCATGTCTGTTGCCGGAAACAAAGACTTTAAAACCTCTACCCATCTTCTTGATGTTTTAAGAAAAACACCAGGCGTTACAGTAGATCAGGAAGACGGAATTTTTATTGGAGGAAGGATTGCTCCAGCCGTTTTTATTGACGGAAAACCTGTTGTCATGAGTAATCAGGAGCTGCAGGCCTATTTGCGGTCTTTATCTCCGGATATGGTAGAATCTGTAGAAGTGAATACCAATCCGTCTTCAAAATATGATGCCGAATTTAAAGGGATTATTGATATTAAACTAAAAAAGAATACCAGCCTCGGTTGGAAAGCAAGCTATAATGGCAATGTGTATATTAATAAATTCAACTACAGGGAAAACGCATTCAATACGTCTTACCATACGGGAAAAGTGACGTATAACCTTCAGGCAGGTTATAATGAAGGTATCTCGACCTATCGTTATCAGGCTTTGCAACGGTTGGCAAATACCAATATCATGCGTACTCATACCTATCAGGAAGATTTTTGGAAGGTGTATAATATTCAGACAGGAGCAGATTTCAGGCTGAATGATAAAAACAGACTGGGGATCAGTCTGAGAGGTAATTTCAGAACTAATGAACGTACACGAAGCGGATCACTTTTTACTACCAATAAAAGTGAAACCCAAACGGTACTGAATACCGCCAATGAAAGTCCCACAGACTATTTACAGGATAATTATGGAATTACCACCGATTATTCTTTTCAAAACAAAGGATTTAAAATCAGTTTTTTAGGAAACTTTCTTTCAGTTAAAAATAAACAGAATGATGATTTTATCAATAAAGATCAGACAACAGCAGATCTTCTGTCTTACTGGAAATCTGATTTGATTAATAAAATTAATATTTATACTGCTCAGATAGATGTTTCACAGAAAATTGATAATGCAGATTTTGAAGCAGGAATTAAATACAGCAGTTCAGACACCCATAACAATATCAGGTATGATACATTATCTGCCGGAAATCAGTTTGTTTTCGATCCTGCGAGAAGTAATGTGTTTTCATATAAAGAAAAAATTTGGGCAGGTTATCTGGCATACAGACAGAAGTTTGGAAACTTACAGATCAATGCAGGATTAAGATTTGAAAATACAAACAGTATTTCCAATGCAATTACCGTAGATTCCATTGTTTCAAGAAATTATCCGAAATGGCTGCCATCTTTAAGTGCAAATTATACTTTTAATAAATCCAGTGAACTTTCCCTTTCTTATAGCAGAAAAATAACGAGACCGGTTTTCTCTCAACTTAACCCTTTCCGGTTTTATTTCAGTCCGCTAAATTACTGGATAGGTAATCCTTACCTGCTTCCATCCTTTACAAGCCAGATTAAAGCAACCTACCGCTATAAAAACTGGATGACAAGCTTTACAGTTGGAAAAGAAGAAGACGTTATGACCCGTTATCCGCTTTACAATCCGGAAACGAACGTATTGGAATATCTGGGAACCAATCTTCCGTATCGGAACTTTGCTGTTCTGGAAACCAGCTTTCCAATCAGAATTACAAAATGGTGGAATGTTACCAGCCAGTTTACAGGATATTATAATTACGAATTCAGACCCTATCTGGATGAGGTTTTTGCATTGAAAATCTACAACTATGAAGTGAGGCTAAACCAGGTGTTTTCCCTTCCAAAAGGATTTACTGTAAATGTATTTGCCAATTATGAGTCAAAAACGGGGAACAGTCTTTATATTATTAAACCAAGATATACCGTAGATGTATCAGTTCAAAAGTCATGGTTTGATAATAAACTGAACACTAAAATAGGTTTTAATAATCTCCTGGATTCCTACGAGCAACGATTAGAATTTCGGCACAAACAGATTATGGATAACCGTTTTACCCATTGGTGGGATAGCAGCCGGTTGGTTTTTTCACTCGTTTATAGTATAGGAAGTTCAAAATATCAGGTAAAAGAAAACCAGAGAACAGAAGAAGAAAACAGAGCGAGATAAGAAAACCTGCTTGAAAAAGCAGGTTTTCGTTTTTTATTATGGGCATTGGCATCTGTCGCATGTCCAGATATAGCATTTTCCTGTGTCATCCCATTCACAACATCTTCTGGCTGTTGAAATTGGAGCTCCTCCTAATAGAGATTTTTGTTGTTCTCTTCCTAATTTTTGTGCGTTTTTCAGCACTGAATTGTTTTTGTTCATGACTTTGATTTTTGGTGTTAATAGTTAAGTTTTTTGATATATAATTTCGCGAAAATTATATCACTAATATAGGAAATTAAATAATATAATTATCTGTTTTTTTGTTCTTATGTAGATGGAAAATAGTAAGTTGTAGATGTTTTTGGAGCTATTCACTACAGTTAGCTAAACATACAAGGAAATTTTGTTGAAGGGTGGTGATTTTGGAAATCAAATTTAATACATAAAATAATCCAAAAGTTTTATAGGTAGAGACCTTTACTTATATTTGTAGTATTGCATAAATCTTTATGAGACTAAACATTAAAAACGAAACGGGCAGGCTGAAGTCAGTAGTTCTAGGCCAGCCTAATTCACTGGGAGCAGTTCCCACACTAGAGGAAAGTTATGACGCAAAGTCATATTACTCAATCGAACACAACATGTATCCTAAAGAAGAGGATATTATCAATGAAATGAACGCTTTTGAAGCAGTTTTAAAAAAGTATGACGTTGAAGTACTGCGTCCAAGTATCATCCAAGACTACAATCAGGTTTTTTCAAGAGATGTAGCCTTTGTAATTGATGACAAGATGATCATTTCCAATGTGATCGCGGACAGAGCGGACGAGCAGGGGGCATACAAAAGCGTTTTTGAGAAAGTAGCATGGAGAAAGATCATTAACCTTCCGGAAACAGCACATATTGAAGGAGGAGATGTTATTGTATGGAATGATTTTATTTTTATTGGAACCTGCTTCAGCGAAGATTACAGAAACTATAAGACGGCGAGAACCAATGAATATGCCATCGAAATTTTAAAAGAATATTTTCCAAAGAAAAGAATCATTGATCTTGAACTGAAGAAAAACGATAAAGTTCCTTTTGAAGGGATTCTGCATTTGGACTGTACATTCAACCCGGTGGGTGAAGACAAATGTATCATTTATAAAAACGGATTCGTAGATGAAAGTGACTACCGTTTGATCATTGACATTTTTGGAGAAGAAAACTGTTTCCATATCAATGACGAAGAAATGTTTGATATGTTCCCGAATATTTTCTCCATTTCTCCGGATGTAGTCGTTTCAGACAAAGCATTCACAAGAATGAATGAGCATTTGAGAAACGAGTGGGGAATGACCGTTGAAGAAATCCCATACAGAGAAATTTCTAAAATGGGTGGTTTGTTGAGATGCTCTACAATGCCGCTTGTGAGAGAATAATTGAGTAAGAGTGTTTGAGAGTTTTAGAGTTTGAAAGTGAGAACGTTGATGGGTTTGAATATTTTTTTAACTTTAAATAAATATTAGCATATGTCAACGATTAGATTTCATCAGGATCTGAAAGTTTATCAAAAATCATTTGAAACAGCACAACTAATTTTTGAACTCTCAAAATCTTTTCCGAAAGAAGAACTTTATTCTCTTACAGACCAGATAAGGAGATCATCGAGATCTGTAACAGCAAATATTAGCGAGGCCTGGGGGAAAAGGAAATATGAAAAATCCTTCATCGCTAAACTTACAGACTCAGAAGGAGAAGCAAGAGAAACCCAAACATGGCTTCAGTTTTCTATTGCTTGTAATTATATAAATGAAGAGCAATATGAACATTTGCACAAACAATATAACCAAATAATAGGAATGTTAGTTAATATGATGAGTCAGTCTGAAAAATGGTGTTCATTTTCTCCGATTACTAAAGAAGGAAATAATTTGTGAGCCGTTGCAAAACTCTCAAACTCTCATGCACTAACACCCTCAAACTTATAAAAAATGCAGACAACAGATACAGTATTAATGATAGAGCCGATTGCATTCGGTTACAACGCTGAAACAGCGAAAAACAATTACTTTCAGGTAGAACAGACGGGTTCTGACATTCAGTCAAAAGCTTTGGCTGAGTTCAATACCTTTGTCGGAAAGCTGAGAGGGAAAGGAATTAATGTGATCACAATAAAAGATACACTAGATCCTCATACCCCGGATTCTATTTTCCCGAATAACTGGGTGAGTTTTCATAAAGATGGGAAAGTGGTTTTATATCCGATGTTCGCTTCCAACAGAAGAGTAGAAAGAAGAGACGATATTATAGAAAGCATCAAAGATCAGGGCTTTGAAGTTGCTGAAATTGATGACTGGTCTTTTCCTGAAACTCAGGGGCATTTCCTGGAAGGAACGGGAAGTATGATTTTCGATCACGATAATAAAATTGCTTACGGTTCTGTTTCTTTGAGACTGGATGAAAAACTGTTCAGAGATTTCTGTGCAAAATTCGGATTCACTCCGGTTGTTTTCCATTCATTTCAGACAGTAGGAACAGAAAGACTTCCTATCTATCATACCAACGTAATGATGTGTGTGGCAGATCAATTTGTAGTAATCTGTCTTGATTGTATTGACGATGAGCTGGAAAGAGAAAAAGTAGTTGAAACTATTAAAGGTTCCGGAAAAGAAATCATCGAAATTTCAGAAGAGCAGATGCAGCAGTTTGCAGGAAACATGCTTCAGGTTCAGAACAAAGAGGGTGAAAAATTCCTGGTGATGAGCCAGACAGCTTACCAGTCTTTAACTAAAGAACAGGTGGCAGCTATTGAAAAATACTGCGAAATTATCTATTCAGACCTGAATACCATTGAAGTAAATGGAGGAGGAAGTGCAAGATGTATGCTTGCTGAGGTTTTTCTTCCAAAAAAATAATATATTTACGAAAAAATTAATTGAACCCATTATCAAGTAAAGGTTTACATATTCTTCTGACTTTGGAAACAGAGTCAGAAGATTTGTTATTAGACAGCAAAAGTTTTCTGGAGTTTACAGAAGAAATTCTGAAAACCAAAGAGGTAGAAATTGTAGGAGTGACCAATCATATTTTTGAGAATGACAGCTTTACTTCTGCAGTGATCCTTAAAGAGTCTCACCTTTGTATCCACACGTGGCCGGAATTTAAACAGCTTACTTTTGATGTTTTCCTTTGTAATTACACCCAGGACAATACCACAAAAGTAGAGAAGATTGCAGATGAAGTGGTTCAGTATTTTAAAGCTAATACCATTCAAAAACACAAAATTTACAGATAAAAATGCACTATGTCTGCCCAGCATGCGAATCAGAAAATAAAATAGATCTCACTTTTCCTGTTGAAGAATATGTTTGTAATACCTGTTCTCATCTCATTGATGTAGCCGGAAACAAACAGATCAAACATTTGAAAGTCCCCACGGAAAACGTTGTTTTAGAGGTCGGACAAAAAGGAAAAATCGGAGGTGAAGAATATACCGTTGCTGCTATTATTGTCAAAAGATACGGCACTAATATTTTCTGGCGCGAATACTATTTAAAAGACAGCAAAGGAGGTGATGCTTTCCTGAGTGAAAGTGATGGCCATTGGGTTTTCCTGGTGACCATCCACCCCGATGATTTTAAAGGTAAAAGTTCAACCGTAAGAACTTATCAAGGAAGAAATTACCGCTGGTATGAAAACTCTCCCTGCAGTATTTACGCTGCTGCCGGATTTTTTGATGAACACCTGGATTTCAATCTTGCTACTTACAAAGAATATGTCAACGGAACCCGTATGATCTCACAGGAGACGGTGGGTAAAAAAAATCAATACTTCTACGGAGTTCACATTTCAAAATATGAGGTCAAAACAGCTTTTAAAATAGCTCATATGCCCTATTATACAGGAGTAGGAATCGTACAGCCGTATTATTTTGATATCAGGCAGACGGTAAACATTTTTTGTATAGCAGCATTATTGATATGTCTGTTCCAACTGTATGTTTACACATCACGAACGAACGAAACTGTTTTTGCGCAGACCATCAATTTTACAGATGTACAGGATAAAGAAATGGTGAGCAGCAGTTTTACCCTTTCAGGAGGCTCAGCACCATTAAAGGTGAATGCATTTTCAGGAGTTGATAATTCCTGGGCGAATATCCAGCTGAGTCTTGTGAATGAAAAAACCAATGAAGTTATCTATACTTCCAAAGATATCGAGCAGTATCATGGTTACGAAGATGGGGAAAGCTGGTCAGAAGGAAGTCAGTCTGAAGATTTTAATCTTTGTGGAGTAAGTTCCGGGCAGTATCACTTTCTTATTTCTGCAGAGAAAGATGGCGCTTTACCTACCTTTTCCAACCTTCAGTCTCCGGATTCAAAGGTGATAATATCACGGGATAAATCAGGAGCTGTCGAAATTAATGATATGCTTAAGGGGCAGACCACAATCTTTACAGATGGAAAGGCACTGGAAAAAGATACATCAGAAGTTGCCAGACTTACTAAAGAATCTTTCGGAACTCAAAAGCTGGATTCTCTGATTAATGCTGAAGCACCTCAACTCACCACAGATCCTATTTCAAGCAATACCTATGTGCAGCTCAAAGCAACCTGGCTTCCCGTTTCATTCTGGAACTTCGGATTTATTATATTCATAATGGTCGCTCTGTTTTTAGCTATGTGGATAGGAAAGCATTTCTTTAATGTGAATAAATGGAAAAATAGTTCAAACACCCCATATCCCACATCATAATGACTACTATTTTAAACTATATAAGACAAAACTGGATACTCTGCTTGCTCGGAGGATTTTTCCTGACATGGTTTGTATATCTTACCTACGGAGGAAATCAGGTCTGCGACTGCGCCAAGACGGAAACATACCGTGACGGAACTACAAGAAGTCATTCCAGAGTAGGATTTTACAGATACTATCACAAATAAAAATATAAAACTATGGACAACATCAATCTATTACCAATATTCAATTCGGTTCTTTACTCATTTTTAGGAATCGCGATTCTTTTAGTATGCTATTTCATCATTGAAAAGCTTACTCCAGAAAAAACATGGCATGAGATCGCTCAGAACAAAAATATAGCGCTGGCTATTGTCTTCGGAGCATTTATCATCGGAATTTCAATGATTATAAGTGCCGCAATTCATGGATAAGAAGAGGATTCCTCTTGAGCTGCTTTTATTGTTTTCAGTATTCGTCATTGCTACATGTGGATTGATTTATGAATTGGTGGCCGGAGCCTTGGCGAGCTATCTTTTAGGAGACTCTGTAAAGCAGTTTTCTTTCATTATCGGGGTTTATTTATTTTCAATGGGAGTAGGTTCCTATTTTGCGAAATTCATCAAAGGAAATCTGATCGATAAATTTATTGAGATTGAGGTCCTGGTGGGAATCGTAGGCGGAATCAGCTCTGTTGTGCTCTTTACTTTGTTTAATACACTGGCACATTTTGAAAGTGTTCTCTACCTTTTTGTCTTTTTTACAGGATGCCTCGTTGGAGTGGAAATTCCACTTTTAATGAACATTCTGAAAGATAGAGTACAGTTTAAAGATTTAGTTTCAAATGTCTTTGCATTCGATTATATCGGGGCTTTGCTGGCATCTATTCTATTTCCACTGGTTTTGATTCCGAAACTGGGAATTGTAAAAACGCCTTTGTTTTTCGGTCTCATTAATATTTCGATCGCTATATTCTTATGCTATTACCTTAAAAGAGAATTGTCAAAACCATTTTCATTAAAAGTAAAATCTATTGCAGCATTTATTGTATTAGTAGGACTTTTTATTTTTTCTGATACTATTTTGTCTTATTCTGAGGAAAAACTATATGGTGAAAATGTAGTCTATACCAAAAGTTCTCCTTACCAAAGAATTGTTCTCACCAGAAATACCCACGAATTCCGCTTATATCTGAATAATAACTTACAGTTTTCATCTACTGACGAATACCGTTATCATGAAGCTTTAGTACATCCCGCAATGTCTATGGCAAAAAATATTGATAACGTTCTGATTCTGGGAGGAGGTGACGGTTTTGCTGCCAGAGAAGTATTAAAATACAAAGACGTTAAAAAAATAACGCTTGTAGATCTTGACGGGGAAATGACACAGTTTTTTAAGACTAATGAAACCATGCGCAGGCTGAACCAAAATTCTTTTTCCAATCCGAAAGTAGAAGTCGTCAATAAAGACGCCTATATTTGGGTAAAAGAGAACAAAAAAAAGTTTGATGTCATCATCATAGATTTTCCGGATCCATCCAATTACAGCTTAGGAAAACTCTATTCCCTGCAGTTTTATAAAGAATTGGAAAGACTTACTACCCTTGATACCAAAATTGTGGTGCAGACCACATCTCCCTATTTCGCGCCCAAATCTTTCTGGTGTATAGAAAAAACGATCAATCAGATTATTCCCTTCACAGCAGCATACCATACCTATGTGCCGTCTTTTGGAGAATGGGGATTTTCTATGGCTTCATATGAACCCATCAACAACAGGATTTACAGAAAACTTCCCGGTTTGAAATATTATGATTATAACTTTTCACAAATGTCTTATTTCAATAAAGATATGAAGGTGAAAGAAGTAGAAGTTAACCGTCTGGATAACCAGATACTAGTTCGTTATTTCGATGAAGAGTGGGGAAAAGTACAGTAGAAAGCATTTTCTTAAAACTATATTTTTAGGTAGTCTTATGCTTCCCTTTTTGCAGTATTGCGGAAAGAAAGTAAAATCGTTGCTTTTGAAGATCACCGGAACTAATCATGTTCTCGGGCATCGGCTGTGGGCAAAAGATTTTCCACAATTTTCAGAAGTTATCCACACCCGATATCTTATTGTGGGTGGTGGTATTTCCGGACTTTCAGCGTGCAGGTTCTTCAGTCAGCATCATGAACAGGACTATTTTCTCGTTGAAATGGAAAACCATCTTGGAGGAAACTCTTCCAACGGACAGAATGTATTTTCAAAATTCCCTTTAGGAGCCCATTATTTACCGTTGCCGAACAAAGAGAATATAGAAATCATAGATTTTCTGAAAGAATGTGGAATCTGTTTAGGAACGGAAGGTAATGGAGAACCCATTCTTGATGAGTATCAAATGACTTTTCCACAACAGGAAAGACTGTTCTATAAAAACTCATGGCAGAACGATATTGTTCCGCAGAGAGGAATTTTAGCAGAAACCCAGCAAGAACTTAACCGTTTTTTTAAGTTGATGGATGAATTTCGTGTAAAGAAAGATGCAGAGGGAAAATATTGGTTTGCTATTCCTGTGCATGATTCCAGCAAAGGTGATGAGGTTTTGAAACTCGAAAAAATCATTTTTAAAGACTGGCTCAAAGAAAATAAGTATCACTCCGAAGAACTCCTTTGGTTGCTGGATTATTCCTGCAGAGACGATTTCGGATTAGGAATAGATTACGTTTCTGCATGGGCAGGAATTCATTATTTTGCAGGAAGAAAGAACAATTGGAGTACAAAATATAAAGATCAGGTCTTCACATGGCCGGAAGGTAATGCCAGACTCGCAAAACATTTCTCAAAATATACAGAAGGAAAACATATGTCCGGGAATCTGGTTTTTGATGTGAAAATAAATGATAAAGTTGAGGTATTGAGTTTTGATAATACCGAGAAAAAAACAAAAAAAATCATTGCTGATAAAGTACTGTTTGCATCACCGCAGTTTGTAAACGAAAGGATTTTTAATCAAAAAAGAGCATCATCATTTAATTATGTTCCCTGGCTTTTAACAACCATTACCCTGAAGAATGAATTCGGAGGAGATGAAGAGCTGGCCTGGGATAATGTGATTTATGGATCTTCAGGATTAGGTTATATCTTTGATCAGCATCAGAATCTGAACCAGATTATGGGTGAAAAAGTGATTACCCATTATAAGAGTTTTTCAACCGGAGACTGTAGAAAAGCAAGGAAAAAGCTGTATGCGATGAAAGATGCAAAACTGAAAACTTTAGTTTTGGATGATCTGAAGGAAGCACACCCTTTGATAGAGGATTTTATTCTTGAAATGCAGTTTCATAAAATCGGGCATGCCATGATTGCTCCGGTTCCTGATCAGATTTTTGGAGAAAAAACCAAAATAGCGAAAGAACCTATTGAAGATAAAATTTTCTTTGCCCATTCTGATCTTTCAGGAATCTCTATTTTTGAAGAAGCTTTTTATCAGGGAATCCGGACTGCAGAAAAAATGATATAAGATGGCTATATGAAACAACCTTGGATACATAATGCAAAAACAGACTGGTGGTTTATTTTATCACCACCTTTTCTGGTATTGCTCATTATTTTTCTCTTTCAGAAACAGATTCAGGGACTGGAAAATCATTATTCCTTTTATACATGGCTTTTCCTGATTGTTTTTGTAGATGTAGCTCACGTGTATTCTACCTTGTTCAAAACCTATTTTGTAAAAGGAGAAGTACAGAAAAATAAATTGCTGTACCTTGGTATTCCTGTTGTAAGCTGGATTTTGGGGATTATTCTGTTTCAATTTGGAAGTCTGACATTCTGGTCGGTATTGGCATTGGTTGCAGTTTTTCATTTTATACGACAACAATACGGGTTTATGAGAATCTATGCTCGTTTTGAACCGAATAACTGGAGCAAGAAAATAGATGAGGTAGCTGTTTATTCCGCAACGATCTATCCCATGCTATACTGGTTCAGTACACCACGAGCCTTTACCTGGTTTGTCAATAATGAGTTTGACTGGCTTAAAAATCTTCCGGATTACGTCCCTTTGATTACCGTAATCTATTTTGCAATTCTGATTATTTGGATCATTAAAACTATAATTGAAGCTTTTAAAACAAAAAATATTAATATCCCCAAAACAACACTGATCACAGGAACTTTCCTTTCCTGGTATTTTGGAATCGTGTACTTCAACAATGATCTTCTTTTTACTTTTCTGAATGTGGTTTCCCATGGGATTCCTTATATCGCATTGATCTATATCCGGGAAATACATCAAAAGGAAAACAATCAGCTTAACAGAATGCAGATTTTTAAATCTTTTTCCGGAATCTTTTTATTTGTAGGCATTCTTTTAGGATTTGCCTTTGTAGAAGAATTTTTGTGGGAAACGCTAGTTTGGAACGAGCATTTTTCCCTGAATGTGATGCTCTCAGAAAAATGGTTTCAATTTCTTGTTCCATTATTAGTTGTTCCTCAGCTTACTCATTATCTGCTGGATGGCTTTATTTGGAGAAAACCAAAAAAAGTTAGCTAACTTTGCGGTAATCTTTAAAATCTAAAAATGAGACAATACTTTCTGTTATTAGCAGTTTTTCTCGGAATCATTGCAGGAGCACAGCAGAAGACTTTCTGTAATCCCATCAATATTGATTATGGTTATACGCCTTTTGAAGTTTTTTCAAAACAGGGAAAACACCGTGCTACGGCAGATCCGGTGATTGTTAATTTTAAGAATAAACTGTTTCTTTTTTCTACCAATCAGGAAGGATACTGGTACAGTGATGATATGCTGGACTGGAAATTTGTAAAAAGGAAATTTCTAAGAGACAATAAATATACCCATGACCTTAATGCTCCGGCAGTTTGGGCTATGAAAGATACTTTGTATGTTTATGGTTCTACCTGGGAGCAGGATTTCCCGATCTGGAAAAGTACAAATCCTACCAAAGATGACTGGAAAATTGCAGTAGATACTTTGAAAGTAGGAGCGTGGGATCCGGCATTCCATTATGATGAAGATAAAAACAAACTGTATCTGTACTGGGGCTCAAGTAACGAATGGCCATTGCTGGGAACAGAAGTGAAAGTGAAAAATCTTCAGTCCGAAGGTTTCGTAAAGCCAATTATTAAATTGAAACCAGAAGACCACGGCTGGGAACGTTTCGGGGAATACAATGATAATGTTTTTCTTCAGCCTTTTGTAGAAGGGGCGTGGATGACGAAGCATAACGGAAAATATTATATGCAGTATGGTGCTCCGGCAACAGAATTCAGTGGATATTCTGATGGAGTCTACGTCAGCAAAAATCCTTTGGAAGGCTTCGAATACCAACAGCATAATCCGTTTTCCTATAAACCGGGAGGTTTTGCCAGAGGAGCAGGCCACGGAGCTACTTTTGAAGACAATTACAAAAACTGGTGGCACATTTCAACCATCTTTATTTCTACTAAAAATAATTTTGAAAGAAGGCTGGGAATCTGGCCTGCAGGTTTTGATAAAGATGATGTGATGTACTGTAATACGGCTTATGGGGATTATCCTACCTACCTTCCGCAATATGCGCAGGGAAAAGATTTTACAAAAGGTCTTTTTGCCGGATGGATGCTGCTGAATTATAACAAACCAGTTCAGGTTTCATCTACTTTAGGTGGATATCAACCGAATTATGCTGTAGATGAAGATATCAAAACGTATTGGAGTGCTAAAACAGGAAATTCCGGTGAATGGTTCCAGACAGATCTTGGGGAGGTTTCTACCATTAATGCTATTCAGATCAATTACGCTGATCAGGATGCTGAGTTTATGGGGAAAACCTTTGGGAAAATGCATCAATACAAAATCTATGGATCCAATGACGGGAAAAAATGGAATGTAATTGTGGATAAAAGCAAAAATACGAAAGACGTTCCTCATGATTATGTAGAACTGGAGCAGCCTGCAAAAGCCCGTTTCCTGAAAATGGAAAACCTGAAAATGCCTACAGGAAAATTTGCACTGAGCGGTTTCAGGGTATTTGGAAAAGGAGCTGGAAAACAGCCTGCCAAAGTGGAAGGTTTTGTACCTTTAAGAGCTGATCCTAAGAAGTACGGTGAAAGAAGAAGTATCTGGATGAAATGGCAGCAGAATCCTGAAGCAGACGGATATGTAATCTATTTTGGAAAGTCTCCGGATAAATTGTACGGAAGCATTATGGTATACGGAAAGAATGAATATTTCTTTACAGGAGCAGACAGAACAGATGCTTACTATTTCCAGATTGAGGCTTTCAATGCCAATGGCGTTTCTGAAAGGACAGCTGTTGCAAAATCTGAATAGATATAATTTAAATATAAAAGAATAACACGTTTTGAAATATCAGAACGTGTTATTTTTTGCGAAATTTATAATAAAAAATCCGCTGAAAAGAATCAGCGGATACTGTAAGAATAATTAATTGAATATGAAGAATGATAATCTTTTATCTTGTTCTGCTTTTGATAGCATCTGATGCACTTTCGATGTCTCTTACTTTTTTCACTTTCTGGTTTCCGAAATTATAGGTAAGGCTTATCATTACGTTTCTGTTGTAACGATTTTGGTGGATGTAATTGTAATTGCCGTTCTCCTGGAAGTCCTCAATTTTAACGATGTTGGTATTAAGGATGTCATTCACATTTGCTGCAAAAGTCCAGTCGTTCCACACTTTCTTGATGCTGAGGTCTAAGCTCATTAAGTTTTTCAATGAACCGAGCTCAATCTGCTGCTTATCTACAAAGAAGTAATTAAGTCCGAAGAACCATGTTTTCTTTTTATCAAGACGGATGGTGTTGTTAGTCTGGATCAGAAGACTGGTAGAGCTGATATTGTTGGTATAGGTAATAAAATTTCCGTTTGGTCCTTTGTCATCTTTAAAACGGTCTCCTGTAGTAGGATCGGTATCAAGACTTCCATTATTGATGTTATGTTGAACTCCGATATTGAAATTGGTTGTCCAGTATTGCTTGAAGAAAGACTTTTGAATACCTACCATGGCAGACATTTCCTGCTTATTTCCGAAATTGGTTCTTATATATCTAAGAACAGGATTTTCTCCTATTTTACCTTCAGGTGATACCGGATATCCCTGCAGTGGAACCTGTGTGATAGCATCCTGAATATAAGAATGATTTAAAATCAGGAAGTATGAGTTTTTGTACATATAAGTCAGCTCCTGATTGTAAGTGGATGAAGCCTTGACAAATGGATTATTTTGAGTATAATTATCATCTGTAAGAATGTTTCTTACCGGATTGATTTCCCAGAAGCTCGGTCTTCTCATCCTGCTTGAAAAGGAATAAGAAATATTGTTTTTATCATTGATTGCGTAGTTGAAACTCAGATAAGGAAGGATATTGCTGTAATTTCTTTCAATTCTTTTAAGCTCGTCTGTAGGAGCATTGTCAGAAGTTCCAAGACTGTTGGTGATCTCATATCTTGCGCCTACTTTTCCGGAAATTTTATCCGAGATCTTCTTCTCCACCGTCACATACATACCATAGATGTTTTCATCATAGATAAAATGGTTGGGTCTTGAATCCGGAGCTTCTATGGGATTAAAAGAATATGTTATGTTTTTAGAATCGTTGTCTGTTTTGGTTTTGTTATAATTTCCTCCTACAGAAACAGTCAGATCATTTTTAAACTTTTGATTATAATCTACCATTCCGGAGAAGTTATTAATGATCTGGGGAAGGTCCTGAATGACTTGTCTTGTTCTTGATCCTACAACTCTGTCAATATCTGAAGCGAAGGTTTTGTTATCTGTATACTGAAATCTTCTGTAGTTAAGATAAGCTGCATTTACATTCAGTTTGCTGCCTAATGAGTCCGTTTTTAATTCATAATTTAAATTCACAGAATTATTATAAGATCTTGCATCTTCTTTGTTTTTGGACCAGGTATATTCCGGTTTTTCTGCGCTTTCTTTTTTTATGGTATTAAATAAGTCTACGGTTGAATTATAACTTTTATTGGCCCAGGTATTCCATGATAGAGCCAGATTGCTTTTGTCATTCAGCTGATAATCAATATTCAGATAACCTCCGATGTTTTTATTCGGATCATTAATATCTCCTGTGGATTCGTTAGATGTTTTGGCAGTTCCGTTTCTTAATGTGTACGTTTGTGCCTCTATATTTTCACCACCGCTAAGATTGGCGCTCACTCCCAGTTTACCTTTTCGGTAGTTGGCAGAGAAGCTCGCCTGGCTTCCGTTGTATTTACTTGTGGTGTTGGACATTCTCATATTTCCGTTGAGACCGTCACTCATTTTTTTCTTTAAAACGATATTGATGATCCCATCTGATGATTCAACCTGGAATTCACTTCCCGGAACCGTAATCACTTCAATTTTCTGGATATTTTCTGCCGGAGTATTTTTCAGGAACTGTGCCAGGGACTCAGAATCCATATTGCTTTTTCTTCCGTTGATATAGATCAGGGCATTATTTTTCCCGGCAATCTTCAATGTTTTATCATCTGTAGAAGATAATAGAGGAGTTTGCTTCAGAAGATCAAAAGTCGTATTTCCTTTAGCTACAGGAGATGCTGCTACATCATATACAAAACGGTCACTTTGTTTTTTGAAAACCTGTTTTGTAATAGTAACTCCTTCTATATTTTTTGTTTTTGCTGTATCAGATTTCTTCTCCTGGGCAAATGCACAAGTACCGAATACGATGGCCATTGACAAAATTATACGTTTCATGTTGTTTTTATTTGAGAGTGGTTGGGTGATATAAGTTTTTATAGATTAGGTTCTTGATTTTACAGCATCATTGGCTGATTTCATTTCCCTTGCCTTTTTCAGTTTCTGATTCCCGAAGTTGTAAGTAACTCCGATGCTCATTAGTCTTGGATAGTTGAAGTTGGTAATATTATTATATTTTCCGTTGGGCTGTACTCCTCTCACGCTGTAGAAGCTTTGGTTAAATAAATCGCTTACTTCCGCTACAATGGTCCAGTCACCTGCAATTTTTTTAAGACTGAGATCAAAGCTTTGTCTTGCTCCTATCATACCTCCTTCCATAGCGGTCTGGCTTGCAAAGAAGTAATTAACTCCTAAGAACCAGTCCTTTTTAGATGAAAGTCTGATAGTGTTATTGATGGTTGCAGACATATTGTAGTTTTTTACATCAATGATATAAGGATCAAGTGACTCGGATTCGTACTGACCTAGCTGAGAAGTTGGATCTTCCCATACTCCGCCTTTGTAGGTAACATAACCCAAGTTGACAGAATAGTTGGTTGTCCATATGTCTTTGAACCATGATTTGTTCATTCCCAGCGTAAGAGCGAGCTCTCTGTTTTTACCGTAATTGGTTCTTATATATCTTAGGAATCTAGTTGTTCGCATGATCATATTTCCGCCTGGACCATAGACTATATTTCCATTTTTATCCCTTTCTGGAGTTGTTAAAGTTCCCTGTAACGGAAGCATGTCAGAAGCAGATGCATCTTCCACCATATTAAAGCTAAGATTGGCGTAGAATGCATTTTTGTACATATAGTTCAGCTCCTGATTATAAAATTTTGAAGCAAGAACAAACGGATTGTTCTGTGTATAATTCGTAGGAGTGAAGTACGTTCTGGACGGGTTGAGTTCCCAGAATCTTGGTCTTCGGATTCTGCTGGAGAAAGTATAGCTCAGATTGTGATCAGAATTGATGGCATAATTTAAATTCAGATAAGGTAAAAGATTGTTGTAATTTCTTTCAAACCCTGTTTTTTCCAGAATTTCTCCGGTACTTCTGGTCATTTCATATCGGGCTCCTATTTTTCCTGATATTTTCTCAGTCAGTTTACGCTCATAGTTCAGATAAATTCCAAGTATATTTTCTTTATAAATAAAGTGATTGGTTTGTTTAGGATCTATCACAAAATCACCACCTATTAGTTTGTCTTGTTTGGTATCATTATCCGTGTTCGTATGATTGTAGCTGATTCCCATTAACCATGTTGCTCCCTTAGCTGTTTTTTTCAGATAGTCGATATTTGCCGCATAGTTGTTAATAATTTGAGGTACTGATTGATGAAGTGCTGAATATTTGTTGATGGTATCATTAGTTAAAGGAAAACTTTCATTAAAACTTACTTTATCTCTGTTGAACCATAGATAAGAAGCGTTTGCTGTAAGTTTGCTTCCCAGAGAATCGGTTTTCATCTCATAATTTAAATTGAATGAATGATTTCTGGTTTGTGCATCTTCATTATTGACTGTTCTGTTATTTAAAACCCCATTTTGCCAGTTGGTAATATCCAGAACAGAATTGAAACTTTTATTATATCTCATGTTGTAGGAGAAACCAAGACTGTGCTTTTTATTGATCTCATAATCAACATTGAAGCCTCCACCAAAATTTTTGTTAGGATCATCATTAAACCCGAATGATTCATTTTTGAAAGTAGAATCTCCGTTAGAGAGTGTATATCTTTGTCTGTCTGTCCAGCTTCCCGTTCTGAAGTTTGAATTACCAGACCACTTACCTTGTCTGAAGTTAAAAGAAGCTCCTGCATTAGGGTTGTTGTAATATCCTTGCTCATTCTGCATTTTCAACGTTCCGTTGTAACCGTTGTTCTTGCTTTTTTTCATTACAATATTAATTACGCCTTCTTTAGATTCAACCTGGAATTCACTTCCCGGAACTGTAATGACTTCAATTTTCTGGATATCCTCTGATGGTGTGGATTTCAGCATTTCAATCAATGCCTCAGAATCCATATTCGTTTTCTTATTGTTGATGTAGATCACCGCATCATTTTTTCCCAAAATCTTCAGTGTCTTTCCATCTATACTGGAAATCATCGGAGTTTGTTTCAAGAGATTAAAGGTGTTGGTTCCTTTAGCGATTGATGAAGAAGCTACATCGTACACCAATCTGTCCCCTTGTTTTTTGAAAACCTGCTTCTTGATATTCACTGCATCAATAGCATTTACTTTCAAACTGTCTTTTTTCTGCTGGGCAGTTACAAGGCCACCGAAAAATAGTGCTGCAATAAGAATTTGAGTTTTCATGATATTATTTTTTAATTAATAGCTTGTATGGTTTGTTATTTTACATTGCAAAGATATGTAATAAATTTAGTATCATGCAATGCAAAGTACTTAAAATGTTTTTGATTATTATTTAAACAATTGATTTTCAGTGACTAAAATTTCACATCAATTTTTCAATTTAAATAACTTGCTACTTAATTAGACAATTTAAAGTTGATTTTTGTTACATGATAGAATGAAATTGATGAAAATTTTTAAAAATATTTGATAAGAAATAGGAAAAAAGGGTAATGAATGTTTTTTATTATTAATTTAGTGAAAACTAAAAATTAATGCCATATGAGAAAATTTTACCTATTATTATTGTTGTTTGCGTTAATGTTTTCATGTAAAAATGAAACTTTCTCAGAAACAGATGACAATCCAACAAATCCTCCATCCAATTACAATTTTGGGAATACTGCACAAAAGAACTTCCAGGGTGTAGTTCTTGATACGAACGGACTTCCCGTTTCAGGAGCAACGGTTACCATTGGAACAAGTACGGTTACAACCAATCTTAAAGGTTTCTTCACATTCAAAAATGCTTCAGTAAAAGAAAATTTTGCCCATATTAAAGTGACAAAATCCGGTTATGTGAATGCATCACGTGTTTTGGTGCCTACCAACGGAATAAATAGGGTGAACATTATGATGATCCCTATAACAACGACGTCTACAATCTCCGCTGGTTCTACATCTACCGTTTCATTACCCAACGGAACAAAAGTAAAATTTGACGGAAGTTTCAAAGATGCAAATGGGAATGCCTATTCAGGAAATGTGAGTGTTGGAGTTTTTCACTTGGCACCATCTAACCAATACCTTAATGAATTAATGCCAGGTTCATTTTTGGCAACCAATTCAGGAGGTAATGCAAGAATAATGGAAACTTTTGGAATGCTGCATGTACAGTTGACGGGAAGTGCGGGACAAAACCTTCAGATTGCAAACAGTCATTCCGCAGAAATCACTGTTCCTGTAGATGCTGCACAAACTTCCAGTTCACCAGCCACAATACCGCTATGGTCATATAATGAAGACACGGGAATGTGGAAAGAAGAAGGTTCTGCCACAAAGATTGGAAATAGCTATGTAGGAACCGTAAGCCATTTTTCCTGGTGGAATTATGATGCACAGTTTGAGCAGGCAACAATGAAAGTAACCGTAAAAAATGCGGCAGGGCAGGTTTTACCTAATATTAAAGTAACTTTAAGGAGAATCTCTCAAACCTATGAAACTTCTGGAATAACAGACAACGCAGGTATAGTGAGTGGAATTGTTCCGGCAGGTGAGGTTCTTGTTTTAAAAGTGTATGATATTTGTAATAATGTAATGTATACATCTAATGTGGGACCTTTTCCGGTTGGAATGACAACAACTATAGCAGATATTACAGTAAATCCACCTACATCTACCAGTTATACCATCCAGGGAATCCTGAAAACTTGCGCCAATGCTAATGTGAGTGACGGTTATGTAGTCCTAAAACCAGTAGGGGCTACAAGCTATTTCCAGTATATGTCAGTTCCGGTAGACAATAATGGAAGTTTTACCTTCAACACCTATTCATGTACAGTAAATCCACAGTTTACTTATGAAGGATTTGATACCACTAATTTTCAGACAACCAATGAAATTACTTTCACTGCAACCTCTAATACTATAAATCTAGGGAATATCATGGCTTGTAATTCTTTAAATGAATTTATAAGTTATAAAATTGATAATCAGTCAGTTGTTTATGTGTTGGGATTGATCAATGCACAATGGACAGGTCTTATACCTGCATCACCTAATATGCAGTCTAAACAATTGAGAATAAATTCAATGAATCCTGCAGGGCCATTTTTTTCTATGACTCAGAATAATATGTTGGGAGTTGCTGCAAGTTTTACTTCAAATTATGGATTTGAATTTTCAGGAGGTGCTATTACAACAAATAATGGAAACCTCGTTGTAAATGTAACTTCTTTTGGAGCTGTAGGAGACTATATTGATTTTAAAGTCAATGGAACTTTTACCAATAGTTCAGGAAATCATACCTTCACCGCAACAGGACATGTAAAACGAGATTTGTAATCATCGTAAAAATAAAAAGGACCGAAAAGGTCCTTTTTTTATGCGGTATATTTATTATTTATTCTCTGTCAAAACGGGCCAGTTTTTTGTCTACCCAAACTGTTGCAAAAGGGAAGAATGCAGATAATAAGGCAAAAACAAAATCTTCATCATCCCAATGATAAATTTTTCTTGCAGGAAGGCAGAGTAGAAGGTAAAGCGTAAAAAATAATCCGTGTAAACTGCCAATGACGCTGATGAAGATAATAGAATATAAATTTTCATCATATCGTATCCAAATCATTGCAACACAGTACAGTAAAAGACATGAAAAGGCTTCTGCAAGACAAACCTGTTTAAACCATTTAATGATTTTTTCCTGAGAATATTTTGAGAAAAATTTTTCGATGAAATCCATTCCTTTAATTATGAGTTGAGAGTTAATAGTAAAGAGTCTTTCTCTAACTTCTCATTTCTGATTTGCAAAATTACTTATAAAAACTGCTACCATCCAAATATTCAAAAACTTCAGGTGGCAACATAGGTCTTACATTTTTTCCGTCTTTAATCATAGTACGGATTTCAGTAGCAGAAAGTTCTATAACCGGAGCCTTTATGAGAGAAATATTTTCATGCTGTAAATAATCAGCATCAGCCTTTTCTCCTTCAAATACTCTTGGATAAACTATGATATGATGATTTTTGATCAGAACATCAGAATTTTTCCACTTATGAAGACTCTTCAGATTATCTTCTCCCATGATCAGGCTGAAAGAATATTCAGGATATTTCTCATGGAGATAGGTAAGTGTATCAATAGTATAGCTTGGCATCGGAAGAGAAAACTCTACATTAGAAGCTCTCATATTCGGATAATGCTTTACCGCAAGCTGTACCATATCAAGTCTGTTATGATCTTTCAGTAAAGATTTTTTGTCTTTAAACGGATTTTGTGGACTCACTACAAACCAAAGCTCATCCATATCAGAATTTTCCAGAATATAATTCGCCAGAATAAGATGTCCGATATGAATAGGATTGAATGACCCGAAAAATAAACCGATTTTTTTCATTTTTTGTAGCGGATAGCGGGTGAGAGTATTTAGAATATAAATATTAGACTCAGGATTCTTTTTTAAGGTTAACGGGCTTTGATATTGTTCTGATTTCTATCCTCTGTAACCTAATCCTGCATCTTTCATCAATCCCTAAACTTCACATCCTTAATATTTAGATAATGAGTAACATTGCCTTTCCAGTGATTTTCTTCAAGGGTAAAAGCAAGGTCGAAATTTTTATTTTTAAAATCTTCAACAAATGGTCCTAGCTTGAATCCCACACATTCGATATTTCGTCCTGTAGATTCCTGCTTGATATAAAACTTCAGGTGGTTGTTATCTTTCCCCATTGTTTTCACATAGCCAGACAGTTTCTGATCTGTCAATGTAAAAATAGGTTTCATATTGTGAGGTCCAAATGGAGCCAGTTTTCTGTGGAAATTGATAAACTCTCTGTTAATTTCATCCACTGTAATTTCAGTATCAATGGCAATAGAAGGCTCTTTCTGATGCTCTTTGATTTTTTCAGAAACAATTTTTTCAAACCTTTCCTTGAAAGCGTCAAACTTGTCTTTCTCCATAGAAAGTCCGGCAGCCGCATGATGCCCTCCAAACTTAAGGAAGTATTCGGAACACATATCAAGAGCTTCATGCACATCAAAATCGGAAACAGATCTTGCAGAAGCTACCATTTCCCCGTTATTACCATCGGTAAATACCAGAGTGGGTTTATAGTAGGTTTCAATAAGGCGGGAAGCTACAATACCAATCACTCCTTTATTCCATTCAGGATGATAAACGATTGTTGTATGCTTGGTTTCTTGTTGAGATTCTATAATTTGGTTCAATGCTGAAAGGGTAGAATTCATATCCAGTTCTCTTCTTTCATCGTTGAGGTCCATGATGTCACTTACAATTTGATTTGCATGTTTCAGATTGTCGGAAACCATAAGTTCCACAGCTGCTTTACCTTGAGATATTCTTCCAGCAGCATTAATTTTAGGAGCTATTTCAAAAACAATATTGGAAATTTCAAAATGAGAAAGTTTGTCCTCAGGAATTAATAGTCTTAATCCTAGATTTCTGGTCTTTCTAAGGGTTTTTAATCCCATTTTAGCCAATACTCTGTTTTCTCCGGTCATGGAAACAATATCTGCAGCAATAGAAATGGCAAGAAGATCAGTCAGTTCAAATAATTCAGCTTCCGGTAATTTATAAATTGTATTTAATCCCTGGCAAAGCTTAAAGCCAACACCACATCCTGAAAGTTCTTTGAAAGGATATCGGCAGTCATTTCTTTTAGGGTCAAGTACAGCCGCTGCATCTGGAATTTCTTCACCCGGAAGGTGATGGTCACAGATAATAAAATCGATATCCAGATTACTGGCATAGCTGATCATGTCAAGGGCCTTTATTCCGCAATCCAGAGCAATGATTAATGAAAATCCGTTTGCTTTGGCAAAATCAATTCCTTCAGTAGAAATTCCGTATCCTTCAGAATTTCTGTCCGGAATATAGTAGTCTAAGTATTTTTTCTCAACAATCTTGCTGAGATAAAGATACATTAAAGCAACTGCTGTGGTTCCGTCTACATCATAGTCACCATATACCAATATTTTTTCACCATTTTCAATGGCCGTTGCAATACGCTCTACAGCTTTTTGCATATCTGCCATTAAAAAAGGATTATGTATATCGGTAAGGTTTGGTTTGAAGAATTCTCTGGCCTTTTGATAGTTGTCAATCCCTCTTAAAACGAGGATTTTAGATTCAAAAGTACCAAAACCAAGTGACGAACTTAGTCTGTCCACAACTTCCTCATCGGGTTCAGGCTTGTAAATCCATTTTTGACTCATTTCACAAAAATAAGGAAAAAAGTTCTAAAAGCCTCTTTAAAAATCAGCAAATTAGATTTAAAAAAATAACAGAAATAAGTCTAATAAAACTCGTACTTATTTGTGAAAATAACGGTTGAATCTATTTTTCCATTCTTTTCTACAGTCATCTTTACAGGAATATTATACTTGTCTAGATCATATTTTTCAAGTGTCTTTTCATTGTTATCCTGAGTAAAGCTATCATCAAAAATCAGTGTTTTTCCAAAGTATTTTCTTTTCTGGTCAAATTTATATTCAGTATTAACCGTTTCGATAACAGTAAATTTATTCTCAGGATATTCCGTTGTGGTTTGTTTTAAATTCTTTTCCTCATCATATTCTTTTGTGATCTTTTTATCATCTTTATAATCAGTGAAATAAGAATTGTCATAAAAGATTTTACCTTGATCTAAAACAGTCTTTGACATTAATTGGTTTGAATCACTAAATTGATACACAATATGGAAATCATGATTTGACGGCAGATCCTTAGAGAATGCTTTCACTAGTTTTTTATTAAAATCATATTCAAAAACATAAGAACTTTTATTCTTTTTATTATTAAGCTTCAGAATATTTTTATCCTTGTCAAAATCTTCGGTTTTTAATAAGCCTTCAATATATCTCCAGGAATTTTCATTGCCCCCGATTATTGGAATTCCTGTGTTATTGACAAGGATTATATTTCCTAAAGCATCATAATGATATTCATTTAAACTTGCGCCAACATTAGAGTGAAGAATGAGGGTTTTGACTGGCTGGTTTTTATCATTGTAAATATTTCTTTCAATAATGGTCAGATATTTTCCGCTCCAGTTTTCACTTACATATTGTCGATAATATTTATAAATCAAATTTCCATTTTTATCATACTCTAAAATATTAAGATACTCTCCATTGCTTTTCTGTTCAAGTCTTTTTAAGTTTTGGAGGTAAGTTGATGATGTGAAGTTGACGTTAAAGGGCAGATTGTAAGTATTGGAGGTCATCATTACATCTTCATAATCGGGCATGTTGTATTTTATTTTTTCCTGCCCTGTGAATAAAGAAAAGATGAATAGAGTAAACAGGTAAATGGCTTTCATTTTTTCCTTTAAAATTAAAAAAATAGAGTTTATTTTTTTAGCTTTATTATTGTTGAAAAATGGTTATCTTCGTCCTCCAAATTTAAATGACTATGAAAAAAATTACGCTATGCCTTACGCTATTGGGGGCTATGTATTCGATCAATGCACAAAAAATTAACCTCGGGAAAGCTGCCGGAATGGTTTCAAATGGAGCAAAAGCACTAACATTTACGAACGAAGATGCGGTTAAATTATCCAAAGAATCAGTAGACTGGATGGATAAAAATAATGCCGTAGCAGGACCTAAAGATCCGTACACTGTGAGACTGAACAAACTGTTTGGAAAACACAAATCTCAGGACGGTCTGAATTTGAATTATAAAGTTTATAAAGTAAAAGATATCAATGCGTTTGCTTGTGCAGACGGAAGTGTACGTGTGTTCTCTTCTCTGATGGATATCATGACAGACAATGAATTGCTTGCTGTTATTGGACATGAAATCGGCCACGTGAAAAATCAGGACACAAAAGATGCAATGAAATCTGCTTATCTGAAGGCAGCGGCACTAGATGCAGCATCATCAGCTTCTTCTGCTGTCGCTACTCTGAATGAAACTCAGGTAGGAAAGATGGCTAATGCATTTTTGGATGCTTCACACAGTAAAAAACAGGAATCTGAAGCAGATACCTATTCATACGACTTTATGAAAGCTAATAAATATGATGTTGTGGGAGCTTATACAGCTTTCAAAAAATTAGCTTTACTTTCAGAAGGAAGTACACAAACTAACTTTGAGAAAATGTTCAATTCTCACCCTGACAGTAATAAAAGGGCAGAGTCTATTAAAAAGAAAGCAGAAAAAGATGGGATGTGGAAAGATCCAGGAACGGTCTCTTTACCCACTGCAAAACTAACGAAATAATTATTTAATTTATTTTTCAATAAAAACCCCTCAAAGCAATACTTTGAGGGGTTTTCTATACATTATAATGCTGTGTAGATTAAGAATACATTTTTTCTCTTAATTCTTTAATTTTTTTATCAGCAAGATATTCGTCATAAGTCATTTCTCTGTCGATGATTCCGTTAGGAGTCAGTTCAATGATTCTGTTACAGACTGTTGAAAGCATCTCGTGGTCATGAGAAGATAATAAAAGATTTCCTTTAAAGTTAGACAGTGAGTTGTTCAATGTCGTGATACTTTCAAGGTCTAAGTGGTTGGTAGGTTCATCTAATAAAAGAACGTTTGCTTTCTGAAGCATCATTCTACTGAACATACATCTCATTTTTTCACCTCCTGAAAGTACTTTACAAGATTTTAAAGCTTCGTCACCTGAGAAAAGCATTCTTCCAAGGAATCCTCTTACAAATTCTTCGTGACGCTCTTCGTCATTTTTTGTAAACTGTCTCAACCAATCAACCAGGCTGATATCTTCCTGGAAGAATTTAGTGTTGTCTAAAGGCATTTGAGATTGGTTTGTTGTAACTCCCCAAGCAACAGTTCCTTTGTCTGCTTCAATATTTCCAGCTAAAATTTCGAAAAATTCTGTGATAGCTAAAGAGTTTTTTGAAAGAACAGCAACTTTATCACCTTTTTTAAGGTTTAAATCGATGTTTGAGAATAATAATTCTCCGTCTTTTGTTTTTTCAAGACCTTTTACATCTAAAATCTGATCTCCCACTTCTCTTTCCATTTCGAAAATAATTGCTGGATATCTTCTTGAAGAAGGCTTAATGTCGTCGATATTCAATTTATCGATCATTTTCTTTCTTGCAGTTGCCTGTTTAGCTTTTGCAACGTTTGAACTAAATCTTGCGATGAAATCCTGAAGTTCTTTTTTCTTCTCCTCAGCTTTTTTGTTAGCCTGAGCTCTTTGTCTCGTTGCTAATTGAGAAGCCTGGTACCAGAAAGAGTAGTTACCTGTGTAAAGGTTAAGTTTAGCATAATCCAAGTCACCGATGTGTGTACAAACCGTATCTAAGAAGTGACGGTCGTGAGATACAACGATTACTGTATTTTCATAATCTGCAAGGAAATCTTCCAACCATGAGATGGTATCAATGTCAAGGTCGTTGGTTGGTTCATCCAGAATCAATACATCCGGATTTCCGAAAAGCGCCTGAGCCAAAAGAACCTTTACCTTGTCTTTATTCTCAAGTTCGCTCATCATCTGCCAGTGCATATCATCTTTGACTCCAACGTTTGAAAGCATGGTCTGTGCATCTGATTCTGCAGTCCAACCTCCCATTTCATCATAGATTACACCTAGTTCACCAGCTTTAATTCCGTCTTCGTCAGAGAAATCTTCTTTTGCGTATAACGCATCCATTTCCTCTTTTATCTCAAATAATTTCTTATTACCTCTTAAAACTGCTTCAAGAACAGTATACTGATCAAAAGCAAAGTGATCCTGCTCCAAAACTGACATTCTTTTCCCTGGTTCCAGAGATACATGTCCTGTTGTAGGATCTTGCTTTCCTGTTAATATTTTAAGGAATGTAGACTTTCCCGCACCGTTTGCTCCGATGATTCCGTAGCAGTTTCCTTTGGTAAACATAATATTTACCTCGTCAAAAAGAACTCTTTTCCCGAATTGTAAAGATAAGTTAGATACTGTTAACATATAGTTTTGTAAATTTGGCGCAAAAATACAAAAAGAATTTGGGTATTTTGTAATAATATAATAGTCAAGTTTTTAATTGTATGGTATTTTTTATATATTTCAATAACGAAATTTTAAAATGATGAAGATTGAGAAAACAGTTAGTATATTAAATAGAAGAGCCCGCTTTGAATATGAAATTCTTGAAGAATATGAAGCAGGAATGGTTTTGACGGGTACCGAAATAAAATCTTTACGTTCATCCAAAGCATCTATCACAGAATCGTTCTGTCAGTTTATTGATGGGGAATTATACATCATTAACATGATGATTGATGAGTATAAATTGGGCACTTTTTACAATCATAAAACAAAAAGGGAACGGAAATTGCTCTTGCACAAAAAAGAATTACAAAAACTTGAAAAAAAGTTAAAGGATGCTGGGAACACCATAATACCTTTAAAATTATATATCACTGATCGAGGTAAAGCAAAGGTGCTGATAGCGCTGGGTAGAGGTAAAAAGCTTTTCGATAAAAGAGAGGCGATAAAAGATAGAGAAAATAAACGGAACCTGGACAGAATATTAAAGAAAAGTTAAAAATCATTTGAAAAACTTTGTATATAAAGAAAAATTATATTTATTTTGCATTATCAATTATTTAATCATTTAATTCTATGAAAAATCTAAAATTAGGAATTTCAGCATTGGCGCTTACTGTTGCCTCTACTGTTTTCGCACAGACTACCAACAATCCGTGGTTAATCGGAGTTGGTGCTCATGCTGAAAACCATGTAGCAGCAAGAGGTAACTTCAGTAATACGTTCTCTGCTAACAATTTGACGAAGAGTATGTTCAATGTGAACAACTTTTCTATTACACCTCCATTATCTAAGTTAACAGTTGCTAGAAATGTTGGTAAAGGTTTAGTAATTGACTGGCAGACTTCTGTTGGGAATGTTGAAAACAAAAGATTCAACATGGGGAAAGAATTTTTCCTAATGACAGGTCTTGGTTTCCAGGCTCACGCTGCAGGTCTTTTATGGAACGAAGAATCTTGGTTTGATCCATATTTAAGAGTTGGTGCTAACTACTTAAGACATGACTATACAGCTCTTACTTTCCCTAGAACATCTGTTGACGCTAACGGTAATCCAATCGAAGCTGTTGTTAATGGTAAGGATGGTAACGAAAACGGTAAAGCTAACCACTTTACTGTGGCTACAGGTGCTGGTGCTAACTTCTGGGTAACTAAAAACTTTGGTCTTGGTGTTCAGGGGGATTATGTATCAACTCCAGGTGACAACTCTACAGTTGCTAACTTCTGGCAAGCTTCTGCTTCTATCTTATTCAGATTTGGAAACAGAGATAGAGATAAGGATGGTATCCTAGATAAAGATGACCTTTGTCCAGATACTCCAGGTTTACCAGAATTCCAAGGATGTCCTGATACTGACGGTGATGGAGTTCCAGATAAAGACGATCAATGTCCAGAAGTGGCTGGTCCAGTTGAAAACAACGGATGCCCTTGGCCAGATACTGACGGTGATGGTGTAATCGACAAAGATGACGCTTGTCCTACAGTAGCAGGTCCTGCTGAAAACAACGGTTGTCCTTGGCCAGATACAGACGGTGACGGTATCTTAGATAAAGATGATGCTTGTCCTACTGTTCCAGGTCTTCCTGAATACAACGGATGTCCAGCTCCTAAGAAACCAACAGCTGTAGTAGTAACTGAACAATTAAAAGATATCTTATTTGATTTCAACAAAGCTACAATCAGACCTCAGTCTAACGAAAAATTAGATAGCGCTGCTAAGATCATTAAAGAAGCTGATGCTGAGAACTTCGTAGTAGTAGGTATGACAGATGCTAAAGGTGCTGCTGCTTACAACTTGAAACTTTCTAAAGAAAGAGCTGCTTCTGTAGTAGGTGCTTTAGAAGCTAGAGGTGTAAACCCTGCGACATTGAAATCTATTGGTATCGGTTCTCAGGAAGCTACTGTTCCTGCAACTGCATCTGATGCTGAAAGATTAAAAGACAGAAAAGTTATCGTAAGAGCGATCTCAGGTGCTGAGTGGGAAACTTACAAGAAAAATGACTTAACTGTAGTTAAACCAGCTAAAAAAGCTGTTAAGAAAGGTGCTAAAAAAGCTCCGGCTAAGAAAGCTCCAGCTAAAAAGAAAAAATAATTAATTTTTCTAAATAATGAATACCTCCAATTTTTTTGGAGGTATTTTTTTTTTGTTGACTTTTGAGTAATTTTGTTGGAAATTTAAAAATTAAAATGGGAAGAGCATTTGAATATAGAAAAGCTTCTAAAATGGCCAGATGGGATAAAATGGCCAAAACATTCTCCAAAATAGGTAAAGACATTGCACTGGCTGTAAAAGCGGGTGGAACAGATCCGGAAGCCAATCCGGCGCTGAGAAGATGTATCCAGAATGCAAAAGGGGCAAACATGCCTAAGGATAACGTAGAACGTGCCATCAAAAAAGCAAGTGGTGCTGATGCAGAGAACTATGAAGAAATCACTTATGAAGGTTACGGACAGGGTGGTGTTGCTTTTTTTGTAGAATGTACTACAAACAACACAACAAGAACTGTAGCGAACGTAAGAGCTGTTTTCAATAAGTTTGACGGTAACCTTGGTAAGAATGGTGAATTGGCATTTATCTTTGATAGAAAAGGAATTTTCACCCTTGATTTGACTCAGATCAAAATGGATTGGGATGATTTCGAAATGGAAATGATTGATGGTGGAGCGGAAGATGTAGAAAAAGATGAAGATGAAGTAATGATTACAACAGCTTTTGAAGATTTCGGTTCTTTATCTCACAAATTGGATGATCTTGGAATTGAAGCAAAAAGTGCAGAACTTCAAAGAATTCCAAATAATACAAAAGAAGTAAATGCTGAACAGTTCAAAGCTAATATGAAAATGCTTGAACGTTTCGAAGAGGATGATGATGTTCAGAACGTTTACCACAATATGGAAATCACAGAAGAGCTGATGGACTCTTTATAAAAAATAATATAGCATTCATATACAGTTAACTTTCAATTAGTTTCTTTGTACAAAACTATGAAAAGAAACGTTGAATTAGTTGTTATATCGGATGTTCATCTGGGAACTTATGGATGTAAGGCTAAAGAATTGTTGAGATATCTCAATTCTATCCAACCCAAAACTTTAGTTTTGAACGGTGATATTATTGATATCTGGCAGTTTAAAAAGTCTTACTTCCCTAAACCTCATTTGAAAGTAATCAGAAAGATTCTTTCATTGGCCACCAAGAACACAGATGTCTATTACATCACAGGCAATCATGACGAAATGTTCCGAAAGTTCACCGATTTTGAATTGGGAAAACTTAAAGTCTGTAATAAAATCTGCCTGAATATTGATCAGAAAAAAACCTGGATATTTCACGGTGATGTTTTCGATGCATCCGTTCAGCACTCAAAATGGATCGCCAAACTAGGCGGAAAAGGGTATGATCTCCTAATTGTTATCAATAATGTTGTAAATTGGTTCTTAGAAAAAATGGGTAAAGAGAAATACTCATTTTCAAAAAAAATCAAAAACAATGTGAAAAAAGCAGTAAAATACATCGGGGATTTTGAACTTACGGCTTCAGAGCTGGCTATTGACAATAATTATGATTATGTAGTTTGCGGACATATCCACCAGCCACAGATTCGTGAGGTAGTCAATAAAAAAGGATCTTGTACTTATCTGAATTCGGGAGATTGGATTGAAAATCTCTCAGCCTTAGAATATAATAATAAAGAATGGACAATTTTTTATTATGATGAGCATAAACATTTGCTGAAAGATGATGAAGTGGAAGAAATTCCGGAAATGGATAATTCTGCTCTTTTAAAAATCGTAACCAACTTTTCCTAAATGAAAATTTTGTACGCATTCCAGGGTACTGGAAACGGTCACATGGCCAGAGCACAGGAAATTATTCCTCTTCTCAAAAAATATGCATCCGTTGATACATTGATCAGTGGGCATCAATCGCAATTAAAGGCTGATTTTGACATCAATTTCCAATACAGGGGTATTTCCCTTCTTTATAACAAAACAGGCGGTTTATCCTACCGAAAAACGTTTACTGAAAATAAATTCCTAGAAGCGGCCAAAACAATCAGAGAATTGGAGCTCTCACAATATGACTTAATCATTAATGATTATGAACCTCTGACGGGATGGGCGGCCAAACTGAAGAAGCTTCCGATGATAGAACTTAGCCACCAGGCTTCCATGAGTTTTGCGGAAACCCCCAAACCAAAGAATAAAGACTTTTTGGGAGAAATGATTTTAAAATACTATGTTCCCAGTGAAAGGAAAATAGGATTCCATTTTGAAAATTACCATCCCCAGATCAAAAAGCCAGTGATCAGAAAGAAAATCAGAAATCTTAATCCTTACAAACAGGGATATTACCTTGTGTATCTTCCGAGTTTTGCTGATGAAAATATCATCAAGGTTTTAAGAAAAATTCCTGTTGAATGGAAAGTGTTCTCAAAATACAGTAAAGTACAGGTCAAAGTAAAAAATGTGGAAGTATTTCCTATTGATGAAAGCCAGTATCTGAAATACTTTGAAGGTTGTGACGGGATTTTATGCAATGCAGGTTTTGAATCTCCTGCAGAAGCACTGTTTATGGATAAAAAATTATTCGTGATTCCTATCCATAATCAATATGAACAGGAATGTAATGCATGCGCTCTTGACAAAATGGGAATACCCAATTCTAAGGTTTTAAATCTTCAGGAAATTATGGAATGGGTTGCTTCTGATCATCATCTCAAAGTAGATTACCCGGATGATATTGAAGATATTCTATTGAATGAAGTTTTAATTCTTTAAAAATATATCCTCCACATCACTCATTCTCATCATCACAGATCTTGCATAGGAACAGTGCGGATATACTTTCCAATTGTTTTCTCTTGCAAATTTAATGGCTTCTTCCACTAAAAATTTCCCCAATCCTCTTCCTTCAAATTCGGGATGTACCAATACAAAAGAGATAATGAATTTATGATCTTCAGGGAAAATGGTATAGGTAAGCCTGCCTACTTCTTTTATTTCGTTATTTAGGGTAAGAACTCCACCGTTTCCGGATTTATTGTTTTCAAATTTCATGATTCTACACTTTAATATTAAACATACAAAAATTGCACCGACCTTTGCATAAGCAATAAGCAATAAGCAATAAGCAATAAGCAATAAGCAATAAGCAATAAGCAATAAGCAATCGGGAATGATCAATTTACGATACTGTCAATTCACTTGCGAAGCAAAATTGACCATTGATATTACTAATTGTCTTTTCCCGTATAGTAGTTGTAATCTTTAATAACAACATTGATAAACTGTCTTTCTGTCATTTTAGTGGCATCAATTTCCAGTTTCAGAATACTTTTAATTTTCTCAGACAGCTTACTGATGATCTGGCGGTCGTCTACTTTCAACGCTTTGGTGTAATTGTCTTTGATGATTCTCATGTCATTATCACTCAACGCAATAACCTGAGGAAAAGAAGGAATATAATCTTCGTGGATATTCTCCAGAATGGTGTGAGAAATGTTGATGTTGTTTTTTAAAGAAATGACCGCAGTTCCTGAAGCAATGTCACCTAAACGCTGGTTATTTTTAGAAATAATCATAGAGATAAGTCCTACCACCCCGGCAAATGATACATCAACAATTCTGAAAACCCAGCGGATCATATAGTCCGCAAAACTGGCCTGGTAACCGTCAATCTTTACCACTTTGATTTTCATCAGTTTTTTACCGGGTGTCTGGCCTTCCATCAAGCTTTCCAAAACAAGCGGATAAATATAAATAGGAAAAGTAAGGATAAGATATACAGCTCTTATAGACCATTCATCGAGGCCATCTAATAAATATCCCAAGTCGAAAATATTGAAGAACAAATACAGGATAATCACCACATAGGCTATCCTGATCAGAAGATCAATAATGAAGGCAAGCATCCTTTCTCCTACGCCTGCAATATTAAAATTAATATTTACATTTTGTGAGGTATTTATCGCAATTTGAGACATATTTTTTATTATTTTAGCCTTAACAATTATGAGAGAAGTTTATTTCATTAAACAAAATAAAGAAAAATGGTTGGGAATAGAACAGGTTATTCAAGGGAAAATTAAAAAAAATCCTGATGACCTGTCTTCGTTGTATATTAACCTGATCAATGATCTTTCTTTTGCCCAGACTTATTATCCCAAAAGTAACACCACAGTTTACCTGAACCATCTGTCTGCCCAGATTTTTCAAAAGATCTATAAAACAAAAAGGGTAGAGGAGAACAGGCTGGTTTATTTTTTCAAAACTGAAGTTCCATTGCTGATGTATCAGTACAGGAGATATCTGATGTATGCTTTTCTCTTTTTCATTTTGTTTACTTCAATAGGAGTACTTTCTGCCATTTATGATAAAGACTTTGTTAATATTATTCTGGGTGAGGGCTATGTGAATGAAACAATGGAAAATATTAAAAATAATAATGCTGTAGGAGTTTATCAGAGTGGCAGCACATGGGGAAGTACAATTGGGATTATTTTTAATAATATTCAGGTAGGAGCGAAATTGTATATTTACGGAATTGCCGGAGGAGTGGGAACATTATTCGCATTGCTTTCCAACAGTGTGATGCTGGGGGCTTTCCAATATTTTTTCTATGATTACGGAGCACTGAAAGATAGTGCGAGAGGAATATGGCTTCACGGAGTTTTTGAGATTTTTGCGATGGTGGTGGAAGCGATGTGCGGACTGATCCTGGGAGCTTCTATTTTATTTCCGAGAACGTTTTCAAGATTTAATTCTTTTAAAAAAGGATTTAAAGATTCATTTAAAATATTTCTAAGTACAATACCTTTCACTGTTTGTGCAGGGATTATAGAAGGTTATGTTACAAGACACGCTTTGAAGATGCCTTTGTTTATGAACCTGGTCATTATTTTTGGCTCACTGGCAATTATAGGATTTTACTATTTTGTATATCCGTCTGTTGTCTACAAAAAAACTAATAAACTGATCAATGATACAATTTTATAAAAAAAGAGATTTTGGAACCTTTATCAGCGATAGTTTTAATTTCTTCAAATTATATGGGAAGAATTATTTTAAAAACTATATTCTAATCAATGGACTGCTATTGATCCTGATGGTTACTGTTTTGATTTTCGGATATAAAGAACTTTTTTCTCAGATATTCGGATCTAATCTTGGCGGAGAAACGTATTATTTTGAGCAGTACTTTTCGGATAATGCCGGAATGCTAATTACAGTAGGATTATTGACTTTCCTACTTTTCATGATTTTGATGATTGTCAATTACCTGTACCCTGTTTTTTATTTAAAAAGAATTGCAGAAGGGGCAGAAAAGATAAAGGCTGATGAAATTCTGAATGATTTTAAAAGAAATGCAGGTAGAATTGCTAAGCTGTGTCTTGGAATGATCTTTATCGTCACACCAGCGATTTTATTTGTGGTAGGATTTTCTTATATCCTTATCTTTATTGTTATTGGATTGTTCCTGATACTGCTTCTTTATCCAACGATATTTAATTTTACTACCTTTCTGATGTATGATTATTTTAATTCGGAAAGAGGTTTCTGGGGAAGTTTGAGTTATGCTTTACGTTCACAGTTTTCATATCCGAACGGGAGTGAAAAATCTCCGTACTGGAAATATTGGGGATCGGCATTTGTGATGTTTATTATTATTTATATGATAACATCTATATTCACATTTATTCCGATGATATTTTTTTATGGATCGCTTCTTACGTCTACACCGAGCGGAAATTTTGAGCAAAACCCTTTTACCGGAACTATAGGAATTCTGTTTTTTGTATTCTATGGAATTTCAATGCTGATTTCATTTTTTCTGTCAAACCTGATGTATGTGAATGCCGGATTGATGTATTATGACAGCAGAACAGATCTTCACCAGAAAGTAGAACTTGCAGAAATAGACACTATCGGAATCAATGAATAAACTATTCCTTTTCATACTGCTTTTTCTCTCCCTTGGGCTGGTTCAGGCTCAGGATGATAATTCTGCTGATGAATATCTGGGAGATTCTCTGTATACAACCGGACATTACAAAAATATGCTGCGTGCAGATTCTGTGTTGATGAAAAATCCGGTATCGGAGAACGAGGTTTATCCTAAAACATTCAAAGAAAATATTCCCTCAAGATATAAAGGAAACGAATTTGACTATTCCGTATCAAAACCAAGAGAATCTTTCTTTCAAAAGCTGATGCGGAAACTCAATCAGATTATACAGAGCCTTTTTGGGGAAACAACATTGAGTAAGTCAGGAGAATTTACAACAATTCTTATCCGTCTGTTTGCGATTATTCTTGTCGGTTTTCTGTTGTATTTTATCATTAAATATGTCATGGGAAAAGACGGAAACTTTCTTTTTGGCAAAAAGAATAAAAAGCTGGATCTCAACGTGCAGGAACTTCATGAGAATATCCATGAAATCAATTTTCCTGAAAGTATTGCAAAATTTGAACATGCGGGAGATTACCGTTCGGCAGTTCGTTATCAGTTCCTGTTTATTCTTAAAAAACTGAGCGATAAAAAACTGATCAACTGGAATCCGGAAAAGACGAATAAAGATTATGCCACAGAGCTGAAAGCTCCTCATCTGAAAAGTGAATTCTCTAATCTGTCTTATATTTTTGATTATGTCTGGTATGGAGAGTTCAGTATTGAAGAACAGAACTATCAGAAATTTAAAAATCAGTATCAGGCATTTAAACCATAACAATAGTAACCATGAATAAAACTTTCAAAACATATGCTGTAATTTTCATCATTGTGATGATTATTCTGGCATTGCTTGAAGTTAACAAAAAAGAAACTACAGACTGGCGTAAGAATTTTGATATCAATGAAAAGTCTCCGTTCGGTTTGTTTGTTTTTAATAATGAAGCTAAAAATCTTTTTAAAAATAATCTGAAGAAGATTGAGCAGGTTCCCTATGAATATTATAGCCAGCATAAAAAGAACCCTCACAATATTGTCGTTATTGAAAATAATCTTGACAAGGAGTCCTGGAATAAAATCCTGACTGAGGTTTCTAATGGTTCAGATGCATTTTTGATGGTGGTCCAAATGCCGAAAGAAATTTCAGACAGTATTGGATATTATGATTCCGAAATTTCTTTTGAAGAGGAAAATGTGCTGAAGCTTACCGATAAAAAATATCAGAATGATTTTATTAAATTAGATAAATTTCCGTCAGGAAGAGGATTTTCATTTATTAAACCTAAAGTTGAAGTCCTTGGGAAAACGGTGGAAAAAAAGAATACCGATCAGGCCAACTTTATCAAGGTGAAGTTTGGGAAAGGATATATCTATGCTCATACTGAACCTCTTTTTCTGACCAATTATTATCTTCTGAAACCTGGGAACGTAAAATATGCACAGGATGTATTTTCATATCTTCCGGATAGAGAAACTCTTTGGTTTGTATCAAACAAAAGTTCAACATCACGCTTCTTCATGAGATTTATATTATCAAATCCGGCTTTAAAGTATGCGTGGTGGGTGTTTTTGGGTGGACTTGTCCTTTTTATTTTCTTTAATGCCAAAAGAAAACAGAGAATAGTACCGGTAACAGAGCCACTAAGGAATACTTCCCTGGATTTTGTGAAAAGTATTGGAAATCTGTATCTTCAGGAAGGTGATTTTCATGATATGATGGCAAAGAAAGCCCAGTATTTTCTTAACAAAGTGAGAATGGATCTTTTGATAGACACCCAGAATTTAGATGAAGAATTTGCAAAAAAATTACAGCTGAAAACCGGGAAAACCATGGAGATGATCAATGAAGCAATAACGCTTGTCAAAAAAGCTCAGGATCCTTATGCCAGTGTAATGAAGGAAGATCTTACGAGGATTAATAAGCTTCTTGATGAAATATTTAAATAATACAACAATATAATAATACAACAATGTAACAGGTTACCAATGCTGATAACGACTTTTCCCAGGAAGAGATATGATTATTAGATAGCCACCCATTGTTAGATTGATAAATTAAAATTTATTATGGAAAACTTTGATAACCCAAATATAGAAAACCAAAGCTCTATAAATCTTAATAAACAGGAAGAGCAGTTTCAGTCGAGAATAGATATGATTGAGCTTCGGGCAAGCTTAGAGAAAGTAAAATCTGAGATCGGAAAAGTAATTGTAGGGCAGGAGAAAATGATTGAACATCTTTTGGCTGCATTACTTTCAAACGGGCACGTCCTGATTGAAGGAGTTCCCGGAGTAGCCAAAACAATTACTGCAAAATTGCTGGCCAAGACAATTGACGTAGGGTTCAGCAGAATTCAGTTTACACCAGATCTGATGCCTTCCGATATTTTGGGAACATCCATATTCAATGTGAAAAATTCAGAATTTGAATTTAAAAAAGGACCTATTTTCTCCAACTTCATCCTGATTGATGAGATCAACAGATCACCCGCAAAGACACAGTCTGCATTATTTGAAGTCATGGAAGAAAGACAGATTACCATGGATGGGACGCGTTATGTTTTGGAAGAACCCTTCCTTGTTATTGCTACACAAAACCCCATAGAACATGAAGGCACGTACAGGCTTCCGGAGGCTCAGCTGGACCGTTTCTTATTCAAAATCAATGTAGGATATCCTAATCTTGAGCAGGAAATCGCGATTATTAAAAATCAGCACGAAAGTAAAAAAGAAGATAAAACAGAAGGGATCAACCGTGTGATCACTGCACAGCAGCTGAAAAGCTACCAGCATCTGGTAAAAGAAATCATTGTGGAAGCCCAGTTGATGGAATATATTGCTAAAATTATCATCAATACAAGAGAAAACCAATTCTTATATCTGGGCGCTTCACCAAGAGCTTCATTGGCGCTTCTTACAGCTTCAAAGGCATTTGCGGCTCTAAGAGGAAGAGACTTTGTAACTCCGGAAGATATTAAAGAAGCAAGTTATGCTGTTTTAAGACACAGAGTCATTGTATCTCCCGAAAGAGAAATGGAAGGTCTTACCGCAGATGAAATTATCCGTCAGATTTTAGAAGGAATAGAGATTCCAAGATAGGTAGTAGTTAATAGGTGGCAGGTAGTAGCTGATGAAGAGCTCTAATTTAATTAAAGTACAAAATATTACAAATGGCAAATTTTAAAGAACTTATAGTTTGGCAAAAGTCTATTGATTTTGTTACTGAAATATATAGGATTACTGAAACTTTTCCCAAAACCGAAATCTACGGATTAATATCACAAATAATAAGAGCTGCTGTTTCTATACCATCCAATATTGCCGAGGGAAATTCGAGAAGAAGCAAACCTGATTATCTGCAGTTTTTAAAAATATCAAGAGGCAGTTGTGCAGAAGTAGAAACTCAATTAATAATTTCCAAAAATCTTAATTTTTTAAATGAAGATGATTATTCGAAATTAAATCAAGAAATTATAGAAATATCCAAAATGTTAAACGGATTAATTAATTCACTGCAATAGTAATGATTGTGAAAAAACTAATAAACGCCCACATAAACTAAAACCTAGAGTCTGCAACCTGCAACCTAAATAATGAAAAACTTATACATCAATACACGTTTCTTTTTTGCGCTCATCGGAGTGGGGATTCTGTATGTTCTGGCATTTTTCTTTCCGGTGCTGATGTGGGTAGCCCATATTGCACTGTTGATCTGTTTTCTGACTGCAATGGTAGATTTTCTGTTGATTTTTAACCAAAAGAATGCGTTACAGGTTCAGCGAATTTTACCGGAAAAATTGTCCAATGGAGATGAGAATTTTGTGAAAATTGATATCAAGAATAATTACAGCTTTAGCATCATCACTAAGATTATTGATGAAATTCCGTTCCAGTTTCAGAAAAGAGATTTTCTGATTGAAAAACAGATTGCTTCAGGAGCAAATACATTCTTCCAATATTCATTAGAGCCTAAAGAAAGAGGTGAGTATCATTTCGGAGGACTTAATATTTATGCCTCTTCACCACTGGGATTGATCTCAAAGAGGTTCACTTTCCAGAAAGATGCTATGCTGCCTTCTTATCCGTCCTTTATCCATCTCAGAAAATATGAACTGATGGCGATTCAGAGTGAATTTTTATTAGGAGGAATCAAAAGAGTAAGAAAGCTGGGACACACCATGGAGTTTGAGCAGATCAAAGAATATGTACCTGGAGATGATATCAGAACGATCAACTGGAAAGCGACATCGAAGACAAACCGTTTGATGGTCAACCAGTTTCAGGATGAAAAGTCACAACGTATCTTTATGCTGATTGATAAAGGGAGAACCATGAAAATGCCTTTCAACGGATTAAGTCTGCTGGATTACTCGATCAATGCAACAATGGCGCTGTCTCATATTATTTTGAGAAAAGGAGACAGGGCCGGTATGATGACTTTTTCTAAAAAAGCTGAAAATAAAATTGCTGCCGATAACAAATCCGGCCAGCTGAAAAAAATATCTGAAGCACTTTATAATATTAAAACAGATTTCTTCGAAAGTGACTTCAACCGTTTGTATCAGGATGTGAAATATTCCATCAATCAAAGAAGTTTAATTCTGCTTTTCACGAACTTTGAAACACTGGACGGACTCAACCGACAGCTGAAATATCTTCGTGGTATTGCTAAAAATCATTTGCTGGTCGTTGTATTTTTTAAAAATTCAGAGCTGCAGACGCTGATCAACAAAAATCCTGAAAATATGCAGGAAATATATGATGAGATCATTGCTGAAAAATTTGAATTTGAAAAGAAACTGATCATTCAGGAACTCCGCAAATATGGAATCTATACCGTATATACGCTTCCGGAAAATTTGAATATTGATGTTATCAATAAATATCTGGAGATAAAAGCGAGAGGAATTTTATAACTTTGCAGAAGCAATAAGCAAATAAGCAATGAAAATTACACTTAACAGAATAAACGACGATTTTTTATTTGAATGTACAAACGCTCAGGGAAATTCTATTCTTTTGGATAATACTTCCCAGCCGGGAGCAAAAGGAGTGTCTCCAATGGAAAGTGTACTGATGGCAGTCGCTGGTTGCAGCGGAATTGATGTGGTTTCTATTTTAAAGAAGCAGCGTCAGAACATTACAGGCTTTCAGGCAGAGGTTGAAGGAGAAAGAGTACAGGTAGATGATGCAAAACCTTTTAAATCAATTAACGTTAAGTTCCTTTTAGAAGGAGAAATTGATCCTAAAAAAGCACAGAAAGCAGCAGAACTTTCTTTTGAAAAATACTGCTCTGTATCAAAGACCTTAGAACCGAATGTAGAAATTGGATACGAAGTCTATGTGAACGGAGAAAAAATTTAATCTCTTATTTTAAAAATAGAAAAAGCCGGATGATTCATCCGGCTTTTGTATTATTCATTACCTATTACTCATTAAAAGGTAAGTCTTGGTTTTATTAGTTTCGCCACAGTGGCAGTCCATCCTGTCTGATGGGAAGCGCCTACACCACGGCCATTATCTCCATGGAAATATTCAAAGAACGTAATATAATCTCTGAAATGCTCATCATAATTAAATTTTGGATTACCTCCATTGAAAGCCCGCTGCCCATGTTCATCCTTTAAAAATAGAGAACAAAGTCTTTTGCTGATATTTTGAGCTACTTCATCAAGGTTTCTTTTATCGCCGCTTCCCGTTGGAAGTTCTACTTTCAGACTATTTCCATAATAATAATGAAAACGCTGCAGGCTTTCCACAATCAGGAAGTTGATAGGAAACCAGATCGGTCCTCGCCAGTTACTGTTTCCGCCAAACATCCGGCTGTCACTTTCTGCAGGCGTATAATAGACCATATTTTCATTACCATGTACGGAGAATACAAAGGGATTTTCCTCATATACTTTAGACATTGCCCGGATTCCGTAAGAACTTAGAAACTCATTTTCATCAAGCATTCTGGATAAAACTTTTGTCAGTCTGTTTTTGCGGAGAATACTCATAAGGTGTTTTCTTCCGTGTCCTTCCTCATCCCAGTGAGAGACAAGTTTGGTCAGTTCCGGCTTATTTTTTAAGATCCATTCCATTCTGCTTCTGAAATTCGGCATCTTTTCCAGTAAACGATGGTCTACGATCTCCACAGCAAACATAGGAATCAAACCTACAATGCTTCTTAATCTTAAAGAAACACTATCTCCGTTTCCAAGCTGCAATACATCATAGAAGAAACCGTCTTCCTCGTTCCATAATCCTTTCGTTCCCTCACCCAGGTTTTCCATAGCCTCGGCGATATAAAGATAATGTTCAAAAAATTTGATCGCCATATCTTCATACACCTGATAATATTGGGCAAGTTCCATGGCGATACGCATCATATTCAACGCATACATGGCCATCCAGCTTGTTCCATCTGCCTGTTCAAGATGCTGACCGTCCTTTAAAACCATATTCCGGTCAAAAGCTCCGATGTTATCGAGACCCAGGAAGCCTCCTCCGAAAATATTTTTACCGTTTTTATCCTTTCTGTTCACCCACCATGTAAAATTCAGCAGCAGCTTTTGAAATACTTTTTCTAAAAATAATAAATCCGGTTTTCCATTATTTTTTTCATCAATTTTAAAAACACGGAAGCAAGACCATGCATGTACAGGCGGATTCACATCACTCATATTCCATTCATAGGCAGGAAGTTGCCCGTTGGGATGCATATACCATTCTTTCGTAAGCAATAAAAGCTGTCCTTTGGCAAACTCTGCATCGATAATAGAAAAAGGGACACAGTGAAATGCCAGATCCCAGGTAGCATACCATGGATACTCCCATTTATCAGGCATAGAAATAATATCCTTATTGTGAAGATGATTCCATTCCGTATTTCTTACATACTCATTGAAATTTCTCGGAGCTTCAAAATTGGGATCACCTTTCAGCCATTTTCCGATATTGTAGTGGTAAAATTGTTTATTCCAGAGAAGTCCCGCAAAAGCCTGTCGCTGAACATTTCTCTCATCTTCATTTACCGTATCATTCTGAATATCGTTATAAAACTCTTCCGCTTCCGCTTGTCGTGTACTGAAAATAGTATCAAAATTTTCAAAAGGTTCATCCGTCTCATCAGGACATAATCTGAATTCAAAAACTTTAGATTCTCCCGCTCCTACAACTTCATCAATCAGAAAAGAAGCTTTTGTTCCCTTTTTTTCAGGATTTACAGTATCTCTCTGATCAATAATAAAATGATTAATACCATCTTTGAAATACGTGCTCTCCGTTTTAGGAGTTCCGTAAAGTCGGGATGTGTTGGTTTCATTGTCACAAAATACACTTTGTGCTTTTGAATTTCGGGAATAGAATTTTTTGATCGAAATGCTGTCATGCCCAATGTTGATACTTCCGTCATGAGAAGCATGCATTTCTCCCTTATAGGTATTGTAACCCCATTTCCAGTTGTTTCTGAACCAGGCAGTAGGCGCTACTATAATGGGTGCATCATGCTGACTTCGGTTGCAGACCGTTACTCTGGCCAGAATATCGTTGTGATCAGCTTTACAGTATTCAATGAAAATATCAAAATATTCATCATTGTCAAAAATTCCGGTATCGAAAATCTCATATTCCGGTTCCTTTTTACTGCGTCTTCCATTTTCAGCAAGAAGTTCATCATAAGGAAACTCGTTGATCGGATATTTATACACCATTTTCATATAGCTGTGAGTAGGTGTATTATCCAGATAATAAAAGATTTCTTTAATGTCTTCACCATGATTTCCCTGAGGGTTGCTCAATCCAAAGAACCGTTCTTTTACCATTTTATCTTTCCTGTTCCAAAATGAAAAAGCAAAGCAGAATAACTGTTTTACATCAGAAATTCCAGCGATGCCTTCTTCGCCCCAGCGGTAAGTATAACTTTCAGCGTTATTATGATTGGTAAAATCCCAGGCATTCCCGTTTGTACTGTAATCTTCACGTACATTTCCCCACTGCCGGTTGCTTACATAAGGGCCCCAGTTTTTCCATTTGGTATCTTGTAATCTTTCTTTTTCAGCGGTCATATCTCATCATTTTTCCATACGAAGTTAGTTTTTTTGAAAAATAATTCCAATTTTTTTCATCTGAATAATTATTAATATGGCCTTGAAACACTTGTATTTAATGGCTTTTTTAAATATTAAAATAATTTTTTTTTGAAATTAAAAGAAAAGCACTACCTTTGCACCATTCGTTCATTTAAATATTGAAAATGTTATCAAGAAAGGTTGAGGGATTAGACCCTATGAAACCTTAGCAACCCTTTGCGCAAGCAAAGAAGGTGCTACGTTCTACCAAAGTATTTTGGACAGATAACTTACTGAAGTTCTTTTCAGCCATTTCCTGTGGCATTTTCAATTGTATTTGTATAAAAATATAATAGAATTGAAAACAGAACTAAACTATATTAATCTTTCGTATCAAACCAATTCCCACAAGGAATACAATATCCCGTTAAGCTATCAGCTTTTTGGGAAGGATCTGTTTACAGCACCCATCATTTTAATCAATCATGCACTTACCGGAAACTCAGAGGTATCCGGAGAAAAAGGCTGGTGGAAACAATTGGTGGGAGAAAATCAGATTGTTGATACCGATCAATATACAGTTCTGTGTTTCAATATACCCGGAAACGGTTATGACGATTTTTTAATTGAAGATTATGACGACTTCACGCCTTCAGATATCGCAATGATATTTCTGAAGGGACTTGAAGCTTTACATATCAAAAATATATATGCCATTATTGGAGGCTCTCTTGGAGGGGGAATTGCATGGGAAATGCTTGCCAAGCAGCCGGATCTTGCAGAAATATTTATCCCCATAGCCTGTGATTACAGAACACGCGACTGGCTTCATGCTCAGTGTCTGGTTCAAAAATTTTTATTGAATGATAAAGATGAACCATTACAGAAAGCGAGAATTCATGCGATGCTGTGTTATAGAACTCCACAATCACTCAACGATAGATTTCAAAACCAATATAATCAGGACAAACAACGCCTGGAATCAGAAGACTGGTTAGTTTATCATGGTAATGCATTAAACGAAAGGTTTAGTTTAAAAGCATACAAACTGATGAATCATCTCCTGATGAAAATTAATGCTGATGAGTCAGCACTGGAGAAAATAGAAGCACGAATGCACATGATCTCCGTAGATACAGACTTATTCTTTCCAGCTTCTGAAATCCGAATGTGTTTTGAAAACTTAAAAGAGAAAAATAAGAATGTTTCTTATCACGAGATCCAATCTATACACGGGCATGATGCCTTCCTAATGGAATATCAACAATTAAATAATATCATTAAAAATATTTTACAGAAGTAATGAAAAATGCTAACGAAATAAAATTTTTGAAGAACAGATCAATCGTCAAATTTGAAGGAGAAGATTTCCTGGGAGAAATCGGGATTGACGGACGAATTTTTAAAGCGCTTACTTTAGCGCGTATCAGTGTGGGGGTAATCTCTCAACAGGCGATAGAAAACGGAATTTCTATTCTGGTTCAGGAAAATGATGCTGAAAAAGCAGTCGCTTGTCTTATCGATGAATTTGAAGCAGAAAGAAAATCTGGAAAAGTTTCCCAGATCTACAGTATCAATAATGTTTCTGTGATTGGTTTTGTAGCAGAAGATTTCAATAAAGTTTTTGCTGAACTGGCTAGAAATAATGTTTTCCCATTATTGCTGAATCAGGTAGCAGGAGAAAACAGAGTAAACATCGTAGTAACTTCTTCGCAGGATGAAAAAACAAAAAATATTATAGAATCTGAAATTTTCAAGAAGCCAAAGACCGTTCATCTGGCGATCATCGGACACGGAAATGTAGGAAAGACCTTGATACAACAGGTACTGGAATCTTCTGAAGAGATTAAAAGACGTAAAAAAATAGACCTTAAAGTCGTAGCAGTAGCCAATTCAAAGAAAATAGCCTTCAACAAAAAAGGATTTGATGCGAATTGGAGTGATGAGGTTTTGACAGCAGAGCATCCTTCAAGTGTTCAGGAACTTATTAATTTCTCTAACGAAAACCAGTTGGAAAACCTTATCGTTGTGGATAACACGGCAAGTAAGGATTTTGTGAAGAATTACCATGCTTTGGCAGAAAACGGATTCGATCTGGTTTCTTCAAACAAGATTTTTAATACCCTTCCAATTGAAGAGTACAGAAAACTAAGATATACGTTGAGCAAAAACAACAGACGTTATCTGTACGAAACCAATGTAGGAGCGGGTTTGCCATTAATTGATACCATCAAATTATTACACCTTTCAGGAGAAAATATTACAAGAATTAAAGGAGTATTCTCTGGAACATTAAGCTATGTGTTCAACAATTTTTCTTTGAGGGACGATAAATTTTCAACCATCATCAACGAAGCTTTGGAGAAAGGATATACAGAACCAGATCCAAGAGAAGACCTATCCGGAAATGATGTTGCAAGAAAATTATTGATTTTGGCCAGAGAATTAGACCTAATCAACGAATTCGGAGATATCAAGATTCAAAATCTGGTTCCTGAAAGCTTACTTGAGGTTTCAAAATCAGAATTCCTTTCAAGACTTGAGGAGCTTAACGAAGAATATCAGAAAATTAAAGAAAATCAGGAACCTGGGCATGTATTGAGATATGTGGGTGATCTGCACGGTGACCTACAGCAGGACAAAGGAGAATTGGATGTGAAATTGATTTCAGTTCCGGCAACTTCAGCATTAGGACAATTAAAAGGTTCAGATTCAATCTTTGAGATTTACACAGAAAGCTATGGTGAAAATCCTATCGTTATCATGGGAGCCGGAGCAGGCGCACAGGTAACAGCCAGAGGTGTATTCGGAGATATTTTAAGAGTAAGTGAAACTAAATAATATTTAATGTAACAATCTACCAATTTGGCAGTGTAACCCTAACGACAATTGTCATTCTGAGCATAGCGAAGAATCTGATGGTTACACTGTGAAATTGACCAATTAAAACTATATGGAAAATTTTGAAACATCAGCAATAAGAACCCAGACTGAAAGAAGTCAGTTTGACGAGCATTCCACCCCATTGTATCTTACCTCCAGCTTTATATTTCAGGATGCAGAAGATATGAGAGCTAGTTTTGCAGAAGAAAAACCTAAAAATTTATATAGCCGTTTCTCTAATCCCAATGTGACAGAGTTTACTGACAAAATTGCAAAGATGGAAGGTGCAGAAGCCGGATATGCTTTTGCAACAGGGATGGCAGCCATCTATTCTACATTTGCAGCTTTGTTGAATGCCGGAGATCATATCGTAAGCTGCCAGTCAGTTTTCGGATCCACACATACACTATTTACCAAATACTTCCCGAAATGGAATATTGAAACCTCTTATTTTAAAGCGGGAGATGCAGAAAATGTAGAACAATACATTAAGCCCAATACAAAGATCTTATATCTTGAAACGCCTACCAATCCGGCTATTGAAATTCTGGATCTGGAGTTTTTCGGACAGATTGCAAAAAAACATAATCTTATTTTCATTGTAGATAATTGTTTTGCAACACCTTATCTTCAGCAGCCCATCAAATATGGTGCAGATATTGTTGTACACTCAGCAACGAAATTGATTGACGGACAGGGAAGAGTTTTAGGGGGAATAGCAGTAGGAAAAGAAGACCTGATCAGAGAAATTTATCTTTTCGCAAGAAATACAGGTCCTGCATTGTCTCCTTTTAATGCATGGGTATTATCAAAAAGCCTTGAAACATTAGCAATTCGTGTAGAAAAGCATTGTGAGAATGCATTGAAGGTAGCCGAATTTTTAGAAAACCATCCGAACGTAGACTTAGTAAAATATCCATTCCTTAAATCCCATCCGAGTTATGAAGTAGCCAAAAAGCAGATGAAGCTTGGAGGAAATATCGTAGCATTTGAAATCAAAGGAGGAATAGAAGGAGGAAGAAACTTTTTAGATAAGATACAAATGTGTTCGCTTTCTGCTAACCTGGGTGATACAAGAACGATCGTTACTCACCCGGCATCCACTACACACTCCAAACTGTCAGATGAAGAAAGAAATGAAGTTGGGATTACTGCAGGATTGGTTCGCTGCTCAGTAGGTTTGGAAAATGTGGAAGATATTATTGCAGATCTTAAACAGGCTCTAGATTAATTCAATAAGAACGGCTAAAGCCCGTTCAGAAGACCAAAATATCCAACGGCTTTAGCCAAAACATATCAAAATGAATAATTCAGAACAATTATATAAAGCTCTATCCGAAAGAATTTTAATTCTTGACGGTGCTATGGGAACGATGCTTCAGAGATACAAGTTTGAAGAAGAAGATTACCGTGGAGAGCGTTTCAAAGACTGGGAACATCCGGTAAAAGGAAATAATGACCTTCTTTCCCTGACGCAGCCTCAGGCCATTGAAGAAGTTCACAAGAAATACCTGGAAGCAGGTGCTGATATCATAGAAACCAATACCTTTTCAGGAACTACCATTGCGATGGCAGATTATCATATGGAAGACTTGGTATATGACCTGAACTATGAATCTGCGAAGATTGCAAGAAAAGCCTGTGATGAATACACTGCAAAAAATCCAAATAAACCAAGATTTGTAGCAGGATCTATTGGGCCAACAAACAGAACGGCGAGTTTAAGTCCTGATGTGAATGATCCCGGATACAGAGCCATTACTTTTGAAGAATTGAGAGTAGCTTACAAACAGCAATGTGAAGCTTTGCTGGATGGAGGTTCAGATATCCTTTTGGTAGAAACCATCTTTGATACACTGAATGCAAAAGCCGCTTTGTTTGCCATTGATGAACTGCAGGATGAAAGAGGAATCAAAATTCCAATCATGGTATCAGGAACTATTACTGATGCTTCGGGAAGAACTTTGAGCGGACAGACTGCGGAAGCTTTTCTGATTTCCGTTTCCCACCTGAATTTATTGAGTGTAGGTTTCAACTGTGCATTGGGAGCAGATCAGCTGACTCCTTATCTTGAAACATTGGCTCACAATTCAGAATTCTTTGTTTCAGCATATCCGAATGCCGGCTTACCGAATGCTTTTGGAAAATATGATGAAACTCCTGAAGATATGGCAAGGCAGATCAAAGAATATGTTGAAAAAGGATTGATCAATATTATCGGAGGATGTTGTGGAACAACTCCTGAGCATATAAAGGCGATTGCAGATTTGGTGGAAAAATATCCACCCAGAAAATTGAGAGAATTTGTCTGATTTGATAGATTTTTTTAATTAAAATCAAGAATGAAGGCTGAATTATAAGTATTAACTTTAGATAAACCACAAAGCTTAATATAATGGAAAAGCCGATTTACTTAAAAGATTCAGAGGACATCAGGTTATTTAACGAGCTGAGAAAGAAAGTGAACCAAAGGGTAGAAGCCATTCCTGAAAACAGGGATATCTATATTCAGATCAAAGCGGTTATTCTGCCACTGGTCTACGTGGGATTATATTTTGGGGCTCTTTTTAATGCCGAAAAGCAGTGGGTCTATATTCTGAGTTATGTTTTAATGGGGATTTCTTTGGTTTTAATTTATTTAAACCTAATCCATGAAGCTGCCCACAACAACATCTATAAAAGTAAAAGGCTGAATAGCTTAGTTCTGCACATTTTTGATTTTATAGGAGCCAACTCCTATATCTGGAAGAAAAGACATATCGCAAGCCATCATGCCTATCCGAATGTGGATGGATGGGACACGGATATCGAACAGAGCGGACTGCTTTTAATCGTACCGTGGGTGAAGGCAAGAGGAGTACAGAAATATCAGGATAAGTTTTTCTTTTTAGTATATCCGTTGTATTTGTTCAACTGGATGTTTATAAGAGACTTTAGGGATTTCTTTGATAATGAAAGGGTGATTTTAAAAACTCAGGGACAAATACCTGTTAAAGAAAAAGTAAAAATGATAAGTTATAAACTGTTCTACTTTTTTTATCAGATTGCGATCCCTGTTGTGTTCTTTAAAGTATCAATAGGGTTGGCTTTGGGAGCGTGGTTTTTACAGGTGATTTCAGCAAGCATTTTTGCATTGTTTGTTTTACTGCCTTTACATCCGCTTCCTGATAATGCTTTTCCAAAATTAAATAAAGAGAATGGTCTTCCATTCAGCTGGCTTCGTCACCAGTTTGAAGTGACGAACGATTTAAAAGAAAATAACTGGTTGGTAAGAAATATGCTGGGAAATTTCAATTTTCATGTGGCCCATCACCTATTTCCAAATTACAGTTATATGTATTACAATGAGATCACAGAGGAGATTGAAAAATTTGCCAGAGAATATCATCTTGCCTATAAAAGATTTCCACTGTTGACTGCTTTAAGCAAGCATAGAGATTTATTGAGGCAGAATGCAAATAATGCCTACTATATTTTAGAAGAATAAAATCGATGAAGTATTTAAGATTATCAGGCCTTGAGCCTCTTATCATAACCCCGGAGAGTAATTTCATCAATGTTGGTGAAAGGACTAATGTTGCCGGTTCCAAAAAATTTTTAAGACTGATCAAAGAGGAAAAGTTCTCTGAAGCATTGGATATTGCCCGCCATCAGGTAGAAGGAGGTGCCCAGATTCTGGATGTTAACTTTGATGATGGATTGATTGATGGAAAAGCATCCATGATCAAATTCCTGAACTTAATTGCCTCCGAACCGGATATTGCAAGAATCCCAATCATGGTAGATTCTTCCAAATGGGAAATCCTGGAAGCAGGTCTTCAGGTGGCTCAGGGAAAATGTGTAGTGAATTCTATCAGTTTGAAAGAAGGTGAGGACGAATTTATTAAACATGCTAAAGCCATTAAAAGATACGGAGCCGCAGTTATTGTAATGGCATTTGATGAGGTAGGGCAGGCTGATAGTTTTGACCGAAGAATTGAAATTTCAAAACGTTCTTATGATATTTTAGTTAACCAGCTTGGCTTTCCGGCAGAAGATATCATTTTCGACTTAAATATCTTTCCGGTGGCAACAGGAATGGATGAACACAGAAGAAATGCCATCGACTTTATTGAAGCAACGCGCTGGGTAAGACAAAATCTTCCGTATGCATCCGTGAGTGGAGGAGTGAGCAATGTTTCATTCTCTTTCCGCGGAAATGATACCGTGAGAGAAGCAATGCACTCTGTTTTTCTTTACCACGCCATTCAGGCAGGAATGAATATTGGTATTGTAAACCCTGCAATGCTGGAGGTTTATGATGAAATCAATAAAGAACTTCTGGGGCTGGTAGAAGACGTAATACTTGATAAAAGAGAAGATGCTACAGAAAGACTTCTTGATTATTCAGAAAAACACAAATCGGTAAAAAAAGAAAAGACCGAAGACTTAGAGTGGAGAAACAATCCATTACAGGAAAGAATTACCTATGCATTGGTAAAAGGTATTGACCGCTTTATTGAAGAAGATGTAGAAGAAGCAAGACAATCAGCGGCAAGACCACTTCATGTCATCGAAATTAACCTGATGACAGGGATGGGAGTTGTGGGAGATTTATTTGGAAGTGGGAAAATGTTCCTTCCGCAGGTAGTAAAGTCTGCAAGGGTAATGAAAAAAGCGGTGGCTTATCTACAGCCTTTCATTGAAGCAGAAAAAGACGGGGCAAGACCTGCTAATGGGAAAATCTTAATGGCGACAGTAAAAGGAGATGTTCATGATATTGGTAAAAATATTGTGAGTGTCGTTTTGGGCTGTAACAATTATGAAATTGTTGACCTTGGAGTAATGGTTCCGGCTGAAAAGATTATCCAGACCGCTATTGCTGAAAAAGTAGATGTTATAGGATTAAGCGGATTGATTACACCAAGCTTGGATGAAATGGTATATATCGCTTCAGAATTAGAAAGACAAAATCTTGATTTCCCACTGCTCATTGGAGGTGCTACAACTTCAAAAGCACATACGGCAGTGAAAATCGATTTAAAATATAAAAATGCTGTAGTTCACGTGAACGATGCCTCACGAGCTGTAAACGTCGTAAGTTCATTATTGGGTGACAGAAATAAAGAATATGTTTCGGATTTAAAGAATGACTATTCCGATTTCAGAGAGAAGTTTCTGAACAGACAGGTAGATAAAGATTATGTATCTATTGAAGAGGCAAGAGAAAATCATTTTAAAATCGATTGGGAAAACGAAGAGATCTTCACTCCGAATACGATAGGAATAAAAGTAATCGAAAATCAGGATCTGAATGAACTTCTTCCTTTCATCGACTGGTCACCATTTTTCAGAAGCTGGGATCTTCACGGGAAATATCCGAATATCTTAGAAGATGAGGTGGTAGGGGCTCAGGCTAAAGAATTATTCAAAGATGCTCAGGTTATTCTAAAGAGAATTCTGGATGAGAAACTGTTGACAGCAAAAGCCATCTTCGGAATCTTTAAAGCCAATTCCAATGAATCTGATGATATCTTAATTTTTGATGAAAATAATAAAGAACAGGCGAAGTTTTTAACCTTAAGACAGCAGGCGCAGAGATCAAAAGGAAAAGACTATTTAGCTCTAAGTGATTTCATCGCTCCTCAAAGCTCAGGAAAGACCGATTATGTGGGTGCTTTCTGTGTAACAACAGGATTTGGTACCGATGAACTATCTAGCGAGTATGAAAAGGCTAATGATGACTACAATTCCATCATGGTGAAAGCTTTGGCAGACCGTTTTGCAGAAGCCTATGCCGAATTCTTACACAAAAAAGTCAGAACAGAATATTGGGGCTACGCCAATCAGGAAAGTTTAAGCAATGAAGAACTTATTGCTGAAAAATACAAAGGAGTCCGTCCGGCACCAGGTTATCCAGCTTGCCCTGACCATTTGGAAAAGAAAACAATCTGGGATCTTTTAAAAGTAGAAGAAAATACTGGCGTTTTCCTTACAGAAAGCCTTGCCATGTTCCCAACAGCATCTGTTTCCGGATATTATTTCGGAAGCCCGCATGCCAAATATTTCGGATTAGGAAAAATTACAGAAGACCAGCTTAAAGATTATGCAGCAAGAAGAGGTTGTAGCATCCAGGAAGCGAGAAAATGGTTGTCACCAAATTTAGCAGATTAAAATTGATATGAAGATAACAGAACACATTAAAAATGCAAATGGAAAAACTTTATTCTCCTTAGAAGTTGTTCCGCCACAGAAAGGAATCGGGATTGAAGACCTGTATACGAATATAGATCCGTTGATGGAATTCAAACCGCCTTTCATTGATGTTACAACATCCAGAGAAGAATACATCTATCTGGATAAAGGAAATGGATTGATGGAACGTCGTATTACAAGAATGCGTCCGGGAACTTTAGGAATTTGTGCTGCTATTCAACATAAATACAATGTAGATACTGTTCCACACCTTCTTTGCGGTGGTTTCACCAAAGAAGAAACAGAATATCTGCTGGTAGACTGTATGTACCTCGGGATCGATAATGTAATGGCGCTAAGAGGAGATGCTATGAAAGGTCATCAGTATTTTGAGCCTACTCAGGGAGGACATGCAAGTGCTATGGATCTTGTAGATCAGATCAATAATCTGGGAAGAGGAAGATACCTTCACAATGAGGAACAGGTTTGTGATGAGCTTAATAAGTTCTGCATTGGTGTTGCTGGATATCCGGAAAAACATATGGAAGCTCCTTCCATGAATTATGATCTGAAGTGGCTGAAACAAAAAGTAGATGCTGGAGCAGATTATATCGTTACTCAAATGTTTTATGACAATAAAAAGTACATAGAATTCGTTCAGAAAGCAAGAGAAATGGGAATTACAGTTCCTATCATTCCAGGGATTAAACCCATTGCTACAAAGAAACATTTGAAAATACTGCCACAGGTATTCAAAATAGATCTTCCCGAAGAACTGATCAATGAAGTGGAAAATGCAAAGAATAATGAAGCTGTGAAGCAGATCGGAGTAGAATGGGCAATTGCTCAATGCAAAGAACTGCTGGATTTTGGAGTCCCTGTTCTGCATTTTTACTCAATGGGGAAGAGTGACAACATAAAAAAAATAGCGGGTGAGCTATTCTAATAAAAGTACCAAAAATGAAGGAACCCCTGCTTTAAAAGGCAGGGGTTTATTTTATAGGATGGGATGTCTTTCAAACTCTTTATCTCGATCAAACAAATATCGGTAAGTAGCCAGTTTTCGAGTTACTGCAGTATCCAGCGTTTCTGCAATCTTGATCATTTTAGGATTAAAATCACCAATCCACTGTAGTTCTGTAATCTTAAAATCTGTGTGCTTTCTCAAATGCTGGGTTCCTTCCCAGATCATATATCCATCAATTCCTTTCTTCTGCCATTCTGGAACCACACCGAAAACAAGCCCTATCATTTTCTCATTCTTCTTAAATCGTTTTAAAAACAAGAACTTGAGTTTTTCAAAAGCTCCAAATTTTCCATTCAAATATTTAAACCACTGGTTGAGGTCCGGAATATTGATCCACATGGCAATCGGTTGTTCATTTTCGTATACAAACCAGGAGATATGCTCATTGATGATAGGTTTCATCGTATTGAACATTTTCAGAACTTTGGCTTCTTCCAGATGTTTTCCTTCCCCATGGCAAGCCCATGCTTTATTGTAAACCTCAGTAAAATCCTTTGCAAACTTGGCCAGATTGTTCTTTTTCATGGGTTGCGCAGAAATTGCAGGATTTCTTCTGTTCTTTTCGTGGGCAATTTTAAAGATCCTTGAAACTTCCGCAAAGATAGGTCTGGTAAAACAAAGCTGTTCAAAATAAATCTGAAACCCATAATTTTCAAAAAGATCTTTGTAATAAGGAAAGTTATAATTCATTCCAAATAAAGGCTCAATAAAACCTTCAATTAGAAGTCCCCAGAATTTGTCCCTTTCCCCAAAATTGATAGGACCGTCCATTGCCTCCATTCCTTTTTCCTGAAGCCAGTTTTTACAATGGTCAAAAATAAAATTGGCAGTTTCCTGATCATTAATACAATCGAAAAAACCAATTCCTCCGGTAGGTTGTTTTTGTTCATAACAATCGTTGATAAAAACAGCTACTTTACCAACCGTTTTATCATTTTTTTTAAACAGAAATCTTTTACACTCTCCGTTTTTAAAAAATTTATTCTTTTCAGGATCAAAAATCTCTTCAATATGCTTATCTAAAGGGCGGATGTAATTTTTGTCGCGTTGATAAAGCTGTGTCGGAAATTCAAGAAATTCCCTTTTATGGAGTTGGTTTTGTACTTCTTCGACAATAATCATAGGCTTTTTAATCAGAAATGGCTATAAAAGATAATGTTTTTTATCTTATTTGAAATAGAGAAATAGATATTATCCGTATTTTTGCTGCAAATTAAATAAAAATGGTTGATTTTACTGATAACGACGATGATATTTTCACTGGAAAAGAACATACACCTATAAGGAAAGATGCTTTTGATAAATCGCCACAGGAAAAAATAGAAAAAATTACTGAGCTTTTTGGTGAAATTATGGAAACATTGGGAATGGACATGACAGATGATTCTCTGAAAGATTCTCCCAAACGTGTTGCCAAGATGTATGTGAACGAGATTTTCGGAGGACTTCTTCCTGAAAATAAACCAGGAATTTCCACTTTCTCCAATAAATACAAATACCGCCAGATGTTGGTGGAAAAAGATATTACGGTATATTCTTTCTGCGAACACCACTTCTTACCCATAATAGGAAGAGCCCATATTGCTTATATTTCTAACGGGGAAGTAATAGGTCTTTCAAAAATTAACAGGGTTGTAGATTACTACGCGAAAAGACCACAGGTTCAGGAAAGACTTACAATGCAGATTGTGGATGCTTTGAAAGAAGCTTTGGGAACAAAAGACGTAGCCTGCATTATTGATGCAAAACACCTTTGTGTAAACTGCAGAGGAATAAAAGATACAGCAAGTTCTACCATTACTGCAGAATTAAGTGGTATTTTCAGAACAAACCCTATTACAAGACAGGAATTCCTGCATTACGTAGGAAGCCACGCAAAACTGGATTACTAAACAATGAATTACCAAATCCTTAAAAATATTATTGATGCCGAGCTTCAGAGATTTCAAAATATCCCTGAAGAAGAATGGTCATACAGAAGCTCTCCGGAAAAATGGTCTAAAAAAGAAATTATAGGACATCTTTGTGACAGCGCTTTTACAAATATTCGTAGATTTGTTGTCATTCAGTATAAAGAGAACGAAAATATCGTATATGATCAGAATATCTGGGTAAAAGCTCAGAACTATCAGATTGTTCCTACTTCGGAACTTATTGATCTGTGGAAGTCTTTGAACTATCAGATTGTTCATGTAGTGGAAAATATCCCTGATGAAGCATTACAGAGAACCTGCGATACAACCAAAACGGAACCTCAGGTTTTTACATTGGAGTTTATTATCAATGATTATGTAGATCATTTACAGCATCATTTAAAAGCGATTTAATATGATAAAATTTAAAAAAGTTTCAAATAAGATTTTTATCACAACAATTATTTGTTGTGACAGAATTATTTTTTAACTAATTTTTGAATCTTTAAAACTATTAAATCTTTTAACTTAAAAATAAATGCAATTAAAAATATATAACTCCCTTACAGCGGAAAAAGAAATATTCAAACCTATTTTAGACGGAAATGTCGGCATGTATGTCTGCGGACCTACAGTCTACAGCAATGTGCATTTAGGAAACGTAAGAACTTTCCTTTCCTTCGATTTTATCTACCGTACTCTAACGCATTTAGGGTATAAAGTGAGATATGTAAGAAATATTACAGACGCAGGTCACCTTACCGATGATGGGAATGTTGATAATGACAGATTTGTAAAGCAAACCAGACTTGAAAAACTGGAGCCTATGGAAATTGTACAGAAATATACAGTAGATTTCCACAAAGTATTGGAGATGTTCAATCTTTTGCCACCCAATATCGAACCTACAGCTACAGGACATATCGTAGAGCAGATCGAATTAACTCAAAAACTTATTGAAAGAGGCTTTGCTTACGAAAGCAACGGTTCAGTTTACTTCGATGTATTAGAATACAATAAAAGAGGATTGAATTATGGCGAACTTTCAAAACGTAACATAGAAGAACTTTTCGCTAATACCAGAGACCTTGACGGACAGGGCGAAAAGAAAAATCCACAGGATTTTGCATTGTGGAAAAAAGCTTCTCCAGCTCACATCATGAGATGGAATTCTCCTTGGGGAGAAGGATTCCCGGGATGGCATCTTGAATGTACTGCAATGAGTACGAAGTATTTAGGGGAAACATTTGATATTCATGGAGGAGGAATGGATCTTAAATTCCCTCACCACGAATGTGAAATTGCACAAGGGAAAGCTTGCAATGATGCAGCACCGGTAAATTACTGGATGCACGCCAATATGTTGACGATGAATTCTCAGCGTATGAGCAAATCTACAGGAAATTATATCCTTCCAATGCAGCTGGTTACTGGTGATAATGACTTCTTTGAAAAACCTTTCCATCCTTCAATTGTACGTTTCTGCTTCCTGCAGGCACATTACAGAAGTGTTCTGGATATTTCAAACGATGCCATGATGGCCAGTGAAAAAGGATTCATCAGATTGATGGAAGCCGTAAAAGTGTTGAACTCAATCACTCCTGATGATACCAGACAATCCGGTTTCATTCTGAAAGAATGGAAAGATAAAGCATATGAAGCTTTAACAGATGATTTCAATTCTCCAATCCTGATTGCACACCTATTTGAGGCCGTGAAATATATCTTCGCTTTAAACGATGAGAAAGAAACAATCTCAACAGAAGATCTTGAAGATTTGAAATCAACCTTGAATGCGTTTATCTTTGACGTTCTGGGATTACAGACTGTAGAAGAAAATAATAATGAAAAGCTTGACCAAACTTTAAAAGTTTTGATCGAATTGAGAAATCAGGCAAGAAAATCCAAGAATTTCGACCTTTCAGATCAGATCAGAGACAAACTGCTTGCAGAAGGAATCGAATTAAAAGACGGAAGAGACGGAACATCATACGTTCTGAACTAGAAAATATAACTTCGTTTTATACCCATTCCGTAGGAGTCTCATACTTAGGATTCTTACGGAATGTTTTTTTTGCCCACCTTTGAAAACATACCTTCATATATAGTATGTACACGAATATTTTTCAGGAGCTTTTACCTGCTATCCATTCATACTCCTCACGCCCTGCTTTCCTTCGCTCAAACCCAT
>NZ_WJHU01000029.1:0-725 GCF_033712365.1 Chryseobacterium sp. JV558 | reverse complement strand
GTCTTCCGTCTTGATGAGCACCTAGAAGCACGTCAGTACATTTTATCTGCGGAAGCTTTTGAATTTAATATCGATTACCGTGACCTGCGTGGGATTGATCTTCAGGAAGACCAGGTCCGTGATTACATCTACCGTGAATCTGTTGCTGCCTTTGACCTTTCCCATGGTCCTTTGCTTCGTTTAGGATTGTTCCGTCTAGGAGATGAAGATTATGTTCTTAACAGTGTGATGCACCATATAATCAGTGATGCCTGGTCTATGGAGGTTATGGTCCGGGAGCTTATGTTACTCTACAATGGTCTGAGCCAGGGTCGTGATGTTGTTCTTCCAGGGTTAAATCTTCAGTACAGGGATTATTCAGTATGGCAGCAGGATAATCTTCAAAATGGTTCTTATGAGGAGCATGCGCGCTACTGGCAGGAGCAGTTCACCTCGGTTCCAGGTGTTTTAGATCTTCCGACGGATTATCTCCGCCCTGTTGTAAAGACTTACAACGGTGCCGTATACAATAAATTATTTTCCAGAAATCTTACCCAGGGTCTTAAAGATCTTGTCCATGAGAGCGGCAGTACTCTTTTCATGGGGTTACTGGGTATGCTTAATGTGCTATTCTACCGTTATACGGGTCAGAAAGACATTGTCCTGGGAACTTCCGTAGCAGGACGTAACCACCCTGATCTTGAAGACCAGATTGGTTTTTACATCAATACCTTAGCCCTTCGCAC
>NZ_WJHU01000028.1:0-815 GCF_033712365.1 Chryseobacterium sp. JV558 | reverse complement strand
TAAAAGCTCAGGATCCACGCTGTATATGTCTTTGCTGAGTAGCATCAATGTATTATTGTACCGCTACAGTGGAGATACGGATATCATTTTGGGTTGTCCGATCACAGGGCGTGACCATATTGACCTTGACAATCAGATTGGCTTTTACCTCAATACCCTAGCTATCCGCAGCAGGTTCTCCTCAGATGACAGCTTTACGCAATTGCTTTCAGATGTTCGGGATACCACAATGAACGGTTACAGGTATAAAGGTTATGGCTTTGATGAGCTTGTTGAAGATCTAGATCTGGTACGTGATATCAGCCGCAATCCTTTGTTTGATGTTGCGGTTGTGCTGCAGAATAATGATATTGGAGGCTCCGGTTCCCAGACAGAAGTTGTTTCTTCCGAATCAGATCCGATGATGGTTCAGGGTTATGAAAAGCCGGATGACGGTATCAGTAAGTTTGACCTGACCTTTGATTTTAGTGAGGTCTCAGGTGAATTGTACCTCTTTGTTAATTACAACACGGATATTTATAACAGCTCTACTATTGAGCGTATGTGCCGTCATCTGGACACTCTTTTAAGATCGGCCATCGAACATCCTGATATGAGTATAAAAGAGCTGGAAATATTATCTGCTGCTGACCGAATAGAACTTCTGGAGAGCTTCAATGATACTGCTGTATCTTATCCTCAGGGAGATAATATTGTGAGTTTATTTGCGAAGCAGGCCATATCTACGCCAGATCATGTTGCCATAGTGTTTGAAGAAGATGAGCTAACCTATAAAGAGCTTGACGAGAAATCCAACCAGCTTGCGAGATATCTGC
>NZ_WJHU01000027.1:0-831 GCF_033712365.1 Chryseobacterium sp. JV558 | reverse complement strand
GTTTTATACCCAACAGGCACAACCATACAATCCCAACCATACAATCTCAAACATCAGTAATGAGCAATGAATAATAAGTAATGAGTAATCACTAACGGATACTTATTCCTATTGCCATCCAATAGCAAAAATCACTCATCATTCATCGCTTATCAATGTGGCTGGATTCCTACGGAATGACATAATTGGGGGATAGTAGATCTTAGAATGTAAATACTTACAGCCCCTATCCCCGCAACCCGAATCATTCGTCATTCATAACTATTATAATTAAGCTGTCATGATCGCCAAGGGATAAGAATCTAGACACACCAAGAAAGGCATCGACATTTATAATATTTATCCCATAAGGCTTCATAGTTTTCTGTCTATATTTCAGGTATGATATCAAGCTTTGCATTGCAGATAAATTCGAATATAGATAATGTACCATTCTTCAATTAATTTCATGTCCGAGTTCTGACACTCCAAATTAATTATCTTCATAATTTATTCTTAACATATAAATTATATTCCATAAACTTTTTGTTCATTTGATGTACTGAATTAAAATGCATAATCCATGATAAATTTGTCCATGTAAATGCAATGACTCAATTTTTCTTAATTTATCATTCTGGAGATTTATACTATGTAATTAAATTGATACACTTATTTAATCATATACACTTACAAATCTTCATTGTGGATAAGTGTTAATTGCTCTTAATGAATTACAAAATAGGCAGATACATAAATAGTTATCCACTTTGTGAGATTTTATGTTAAATAAAGTTGCGGGTTATGGTAGAAGTTTCTATCTTTGCCCCACTGAAAAACGAAAGAGATTCA
>NZ_WJHU01000026.1:0-1138 GCF_033712365.1 Chryseobacterium sp. JV558 | reverse complement strand
CTTCTTTGATTTGGGAGGAAACTCTTTATCAGTAATTAAGTTTAAAGCGATAATAGTTAAAAGATTCAACCTGGATTTGAATGTATCAGTGACTTTTAAACTGAATAATGTGAAAAATATAGCGGAATATTTAGATTTAATTGCTAGTAAACAGGAAGTTACAAATGAAAAAGATGACGATAACGAAAAGGATGTGTTGTTTTTTTAATAGTAAAGTAGAACAAGGACTAAAAAAGAAGATCATAAAAAACTTACTTTTTATGATTGCAATTAAATAAACCAATTAATAGCAGCCTGAATTAATCAAAGCATGCTAGCATAGCCTTTTACAAAAAATAAAAAGTTTAAAAATTTTATAGAAAATTATAAGTGCCTCCTCTGGAAAACAGAACGGAATTTGACACTAAAATTAAAGAATGATTAAATAATTTTAAGGTAAAAAAGTAAATTCAGTGAGAATCAAATTTTGACAATTGTTCAATTCGAGAAGCTTTCGAATATTTAATATTATTGATGACCACAATAGGGAAACAATTTGTATTGAAATTGAGTTTTCCATTGGAGCAATACATATAGTGGATTTGTTGGAATAGACGGTAAAAATACTGCTGATAAACTCAAGATCATATAGACATATAAGGGTCCTGAGTTTATCAGCAGTGTTTTTACGAACTAGTACTGGTGTCATGAACATAGAATCGAGATAAGATGTATCCAACCAGAGAAACCTGTTCAAAATGCTTTTGGAACGTTTCAAAAGAATCTATAGAACGAAAGTTCTGGATGCAAGATCTTCAATAATTTGATAGAAGTACGGGAAATAGTTTAGAACATTACAATAACTATAGACCCTATGAAAGATTAGTAAATCTACATCCAATGAATTATTTGTTGTAAGAGGAAAGCTTACCAATTCCTGATCCCAGTGATGATTTTCCTCCCTTTCAATAAAAAAAATTACAATACCAACAGCATTGGAATGAGAATTTTTATATTTTTACAAAAACAATGGCTTAAAAAATATCCAGCGTTTAGGGAGACTTACAATTTTTATACATTTACAAAAAACAACGGCTAAAATCTGTCCAAAATTTTTGGGGACTTATGAAAGGAAATGAAATCTTTAATAGCGCCTATT
>NZ_WJHU01000025.1:0-1337 GCF_033712365.1 Chryseobacterium sp. JV558 | reverse complement strand
GGATTAGGAATGAATTTCTCTGCCGTAAGAACCGAATCGCCAAGGTAACCCTGGGAGAGACCCGCTCCGAAAAGGTAGAGTTCTCCGCTAACACCATGACCGACCAATTTCATATTAGCATCCAAAATATAAACTCCACGGTTCGTAAAAGGAAGACCTATAGGAACGGTATCTGATGGATCACATGAACTGATCTTATGTGTCAGAGAAAATGTCGTATTCTCCGTAGGACCGTAACCGTTAATAAGGGTAAGATCAGGATAAGCGGAACCTACACGAGCAATATGAATCGGTGACAAGCGGTCACCTCCAACCAAAACGATCTGAAGCCCTGAGAAAATTCCCAGCGAATGCTCTACAAGCTCATTGAACCATCCCGAAGTAAACCACATCATAGTAACATCCTGACTCAATATCAGAGATTCAAGCTCTACAGGATCTAACAGTACTTCACGGGAACACAACACAAGGCGACCTCCATTGAGCAGCGCTCCCCAGTATTCAAAAGTCGTAGCATCAAAAGATACAGAACCTGTGGAGAGGATCACCTGGTCTGATGTAAAGCTAACATAATCTACATCACGAACAAGACTAACGACAGAGCCATGAGAGACCATAACGCCCTTGGAACGGCCTGTGGTTCCTGAGGTATACATAACATACGCAAGATCATCCCACGATGGATCTGCCAAAGAAGCAATTGAACCTGCAGGGGCATTATCCAGCTCAATGTCCAGGTACATCACAGAAACATCAAGGCTGCTGAGTTCCATAAGGTAATCAGTATGGCTCAAAAGCACACTGCAGCCCGAGTCTGACAGAATCTCCGAGCGGCGGATATCCGGAGTGTTTATATCTATAGGAAGATAACCTCGCCCTGACTTTAAGATACCCAGAATACCGATCAAAAGCAAAGGACTCTTGTCTAGAAGCAACCCTATACAAGGACCGTCAAGTTCATACGAGGATAATAAGTAATGGGCAAGCTGGTCTGACTTACTATCAAGCTCAGCGTAGCTCATATCATGTCCGTTGAAACTCAACGCAATACGATCTGGGGTATCCCTGCATTGCGACCTGAAAAGGCTAACAATGCTCATTGGTGATACTTCACGGATCTGACTGGTATTGTAGTGTTCCAATAAAGCAGCCTCCTTGGGCGGGATATAATCCAGCATGTTGAGCTGCAAATCTGCATCTCCAAGGATACTGCCAAGCAAATGCTCCAGGTGATCTCCCAAATGCGAGATACGTTCAGCACTGAACAAATCCGTATTGTACATCAAAGACAGAGAGAGCACATCTCCTCGTTCTTCAAAGTTAAAGGTCATATCAAA
>NZ_WJHU01000024.1:0-1459 GCF_033712365.1 Chryseobacterium sp. JV558 | reverse complement strand
GGATCGCTCTTTGGAAATGATAGTTTCAATCTTGGCTATTCTTAAAACGGGTAGCGGTTATGTACCTATCGATGTTGATTATCCGCAGGATCGTATTGATTATATTGTTGAAGACAGTAGGTGCATTTTAGTTATTGATTCAGCTTTGTATGCTGATTTTGCAAGTACCCAGGAAACCTATGAGAATACTGGTTTAGAAATATCAATATCAGAGAATGATTTGGCGTATGTTATTTATACTTCGGGTACCACAGGTCATCCCAAAGGTGTTATGGTTGAGCATAAAGGGTTTGTGAATCTGTGTTTCTGGCAGATAGAAACCTTTGATGTAGGGCCGCATACTAAATCGACCTTATATTCTAATTATAGCTTTGATGCTTCCGTTTGGGAATTATTTTCATATTTATTAAAAGGAGCGAGTCTGTATATTGTTCCGACCTCCTTGCGTCTTGATTTAAAAGCGCTCAATAGTTTTTACGAAGAGTATGGTATTACGCATTCGTTTTTGCCTACAGCTTTATGTGAGCCTTTTATTCAGATAGAGAATCACTCCCTGTCTTATTTATTTACAGGAGGGGACCGTTTGCTAACTTCAAAGACGACCAACCGTTATAAGTTGGTAAATACTTACGGGCCAACTGAAAACAGTGTAATTTCGACCAGTTTTACATTTTGTGATACACTTGAGCAAGAAATCATCCCAATAGGGAGTCCGATATCTAATACACAATTATATATCCTTGATGGAGATTTAAGATTAGTGCCTAAAGGGGCAGTTGGTGAGATCTGTGTTAGTGGTTCCGGTTTAGCCCGTGGCTATTTGAACCGTCCTGAGTTAACTGCAGAGAAATTTATATCTCATCCATTCAAAGAAGGAGAACGTTTATACAGGACAGGAGATCTGGGCAGGTGGAACTATCAGGGTTATGTAGAGTTCATGGGCAGGAATGATGACCAGGTGAAGATCCGTGGTTACCGTATCGAGCTTGGAGAGATTGCACAGGTTATGAGCCAGCATCCGCTGATCAAGAACTGCCTTGTTCATGCCACTGAGGGTTCCTCTGAGAACAAAGAACTGATTTTATATTATGTGAGTGAATCTTCGTTAAGCATTCGTGAACTACGATCTTATTTATCCGAACGTCTACCTTCGTATATGATCCCGGGATATTATATGCAACTGGCTGAATTTCCACTGACTTCAAACGGAGGAAAGGTAGACAGAAAAGCACTACCCATGCCAGAAGATATGGGCATCGATACAGGTGTGGAGTACGTATCTCCGCAAACTTCTACAGAGAAGATCCTGGTTAAGATCTGGGGTGATGTTCTGTCGCTGGATACAGATAATATTGGTCTTTATGATGACTTCTTTGATTTGGGAGGTCATAGTTTGAAAGCGACACGTTTATCCAGCCATATCAGCGACCGCCTTCATGTACATCTGGGTCTTAAAGAG
>NZ_WJHU01000023.1:0-1488 GCF_033712365.1 Chryseobacterium sp. JV558 | reverse complement strand
CCATTATTTAACCTCGTTGGGCGTTACAAAAGAAACATTAGTTCCTATTTGTGTAGTTCGCTCTTTGGAGATGATCATTTCGATACTTGCCATTCTGAAGAGTGGTGGTGCTTATATCCCAATAGATCCTGACTACCCTGAATCGCGTATAGGTTTTATCCTTGAAGATTGTGCTGCGCGTTTTGTATTGACCCAGAAATCTTTATTAAAAGACCGGTCTAAGTTAAGCCAGGGGCTTTTAGCGATCTCATTAGACACAGATTCGTCTCTATGGGAAAACCTTCCCAAAACCTCTTTAGGTGTTGAGATTACACCTGATCAACTCATTTATGTAATTTATACTTCAGGAACCACAGGCAATCCTAAGGGTGTAATGAATATACATGGTGGAGTTTTAAACCGTCTTTTATGGATGCAGGAAGAAATCCAGATCACAAGTCAAAGCGTACTTTTACAAAAGACGCCTTATGTTTTTGATGTGTCTGTCTGGGAAATCTTAATGCCTTTTATAACCGGTTGTAAATTAGTTTTAGCCACTCCTGACGGTCATAAGAAACCGGATTACCTGGTGGATGTGATCAATACACATGGTATTGATTTAGTTCACTTTGTGCCTTCCATGTTGTCGGTGTTTTTAGAATTTGCAAAAGCCTATGAATTAAATTCCCTCAAGAATGTTATTTGCAGTGGGGAAGCTCTTCCGCTGGGATTAAAACGTGAGTTCACCAAACATTTTGAATCGATCAATCTTTACAACTACTATGGACCAACTGAAGCCGCAGTCGATGTCACGAGAATTAATCTGAATGTATATCAGGGTGAAGATGTAGTTCCGATAGGAAAACCAGTAGCCAATACAGAAGCCTACATTTTTGATTCTGATTTAAAACTGGTTCCCCTGGGCGTTGCCGGAGAATTATTTCTTGGCGGTGTGCAATTGTCGCGTGGTTACCTGAACCGTCCTGAGTTAACGGCAGAGAAATTCATCTCTCATCCTTTCAAAGAAGGAGATCGTTTATACAGGACAGGTGATTTGGCCAGATGGCTTGCTGATGGTAACATAGAATTCATTGGCCGTAACGATGACCAGGTAAAGATCCGTGGTTACCGTATCGAGCTGGGAGAGATCGAATCAGAATTGGACCGTATGGAAGGCATCCAGCAATCCGTTGTGCTTGCCGTTGGTGATGGTGCTTCAGAGAAACAGCTGGTAGCTTATTATGTCTCTGCGGCTACCCTTGGTATTGATGACCTAAAGAACCATTTAAAGGCAGTGCTGCCTGAATATATGGTGCCTAAAGTTTACATGCACCTTGATAGTCTTCCCTTAACGGTTAATGGTAAGATAGATCGCAAGGCATTGCCAATGCCTGATGCGAGAGCTTATGAGAAGAAAGAATATGTATCTCCACAAACTTCTACAGAGAAGATTCTGGTTGATATCTGGCAGGAATTATTAGGTATTGAACCAATAGGCATACATGATAA
>NZ_WJHU01000022.1:0-1531 GCF_033712365.1 Chryseobacterium sp. JV558 | reverse complement strand
ATCTTCTCTGTAGAAGTTTGCGGAGATACATATTCTTTCTTCTCATAAGCTCTCGCATCAGGCATTGGCAATGCCCTGCGATCTATCTTACCATTAACCGTTAAGGGAAGACTATCAAGGTGCATGTAGATTTTAGGCACCATATATTCAGGCAGCACTGCCTTTAAATGGTTCTTTAGATCGTCAATACCAAGGGCAGCCGCAGAGACATAATAAGCTACCAGCTGTTTCTCTGAAGCACCATCACCAACGGCAAGCACAACGGATTGCTGGATGCCTTCCATACGGTCCAATTGTGATTCGATCTCACCGAGCTCGATACGATAACCACGGATCTTCACCTGGTCATCATTCCTGCTCATGAACTCTATGTTGCCATCAGCAAGCCACCTGCCCAAATCACCTGTCCTGTATAAACGCTCCCCTTCTTTGAAAGGATGAGAGATGAATTTCTCTGCCGTTAACTCAGGACGGTTCAGATAACCACGCGACAATTGCACACCGCCAAGAAATAATTCTCCGGCAACGCCCAGGGGAACAAGCTTTAAATCGGAATCAAGGATATAGGCTTCTGTATTGGCTAAAGGCTTTCCTATAGGGATAATTTCTTTAGATTCCTCTAAAAAATAATAGGTAGAACAAATTGTATTTTCTGTAGGGCCGTAGGTATTGTAAATATTAAAAGCAGTCCTGATATGGTTTACATGATTTGCTTTTAGAGTATCCCCACCTGAGATCAATATCCTGAAGGTATACTTCGTATAATCTTCCATACTGTTCAGATATTCCAAAACATAGGGATTTGTTGACAAAATACTTATCGAATGCTTCTCACATTCGAAAAACAGATTTTCAATATTGTTTCCGAAAGTAGACAATACCACACTTCCTCCTGATAAAAGCATAGGGAAAATTTCTTCTATCGATGCATCAAAAGAAAAATTTGCCTGGTTTAAAATACGGTCAGAATCCTTTAATCCAAAATAATGTTTAAAATAAGTGCAATAATGATGTAAAGCACCATGCCCAATCATAACCCCTTTTGGCTTACCTGTAGTACCTGATGTATAAATGACATAAACGAGCTGGTCTTCCAAGATTTCTCGGTTTAAAGACAATTTTGATGCATTTTCCCATAGCGGTTCTTCTGTATCCAAAGCAATAGTCCGGATCTTCTGGTCTGATAGCAAACCCGATTTAAATGTTTGCTGGGTCAGGATCACCTTGGCCGCACAATCTTCCAATATCGTTTCTATACGTGATTCGGGATGATTAGGATCAATTGGAACGTAAGCGCCGCCGGCCTTGATGATCGCAAAAATACCGATGATCATTTCTAGTGAACGCGATACACAAATTGGCACCAACATTTCGTTTGAAACACCTTGCGTAATTAAATAATGGGCAAGCTGGTTGGATTTCTCGTCTAGCTCTTTATAGGTCAATTGATTATCTTCGAAAATCAAAGCGATATGATCTGGTGTACTGACGGCTTGCTTTTCGAACAAATGCATTACAGTTTCGCCTGGTG
>NZ_WJHU01000021.1:0-1566 GCF_033712365.1 Chryseobacterium sp. JV558 | reverse complement strand
TGTAAATCGTCAGCAAAAAGTGTACTGATTTAGGCTCTAACTTAAGGAGTGTTTCATAAGAGATTAATTTTTAAATTTGATATTATGAACACCAGGAAAAAACCAACTCCTGAAACCTACATTAAAGAGATCAGGAGAAAAACCAGAAGAATCTTCACTGCCGAGCAAAAGATCCTCATTGTAATGGAAGCCCTTCGTGCAGAAACTTCTGTAGCAGAGCTCTGCCGTAAGCATGGCATTCAGGAATCCACATTTTACAAATGGAACAAAGAATTTCTTGAGGCCGGTAAGAAACGTCTTTCTGGTGATGTAGTTCGTGAGGCTACTTCTGATGAAGTCAGCCAGCTTCGAGAAGAAAACAAGAAGCTAAAAGAAATGGTTGCAGATCTCGTTTTACGGTATGATATTGTAAAAAAAAGCTTGGACATGCTGGACTAACCCAGAAATATAGAAGATATATGAGGTTATCCGCCGGTGAAAAATTAGAGCTCATAGAACTCGTTACGCGCAGTGAAATAGGTGTTAATAAGACTTTGAGGGAACTCGGCATCCATAAGAGCACCTTTTACAATTGGTACAATCTGTATCTGAAAAAAGGATATGAAGGATTTTTTTCCTCCCCTTCTTTTAACAGAAAACAATGGAACAGCATTCCTGAGAAACAAAAAAACCTTGTGGTCGAGATCGCATTGGAGCATCCCGGACTTTCCAGCCGAGAACTGGCTTACAAAATTACCGATGAGCAGGGTATTTTTATTTCAGAATCAAGTGTGTACAGAATTTTGAAAAAGCGGGGTCTGATTACCGCTCCTTCTCATATCCTGCTCTCAGCTGCTGATGAATTTAAAGATAAAACCAATTTTGTACATGAGATGTGGCAAACAGATTTCACTTATTTTAAGATTATCGGTTGGGGCTGGTACTATCTAAGTACCGTTCTGGATGATTACAGCCGTTATATTGTTCATTGGGAGCTCTGTAGAAACATGAAAGTGAATGATGTAAAAAGAACGGTAGATTCAGCTGTAATAAAGTCAGGGCTTAAAAAAGGACAGGTTCCTAAACTTTTATCTGATAATGGCTCCTGCTACGTAGCTTCTGAATTGAAAGAGTATCTGCAGAAAAAGTATCAAATCAATCAACTTCATGGAAAACCTGCTCATCCGCAGACCCAGGGAAAGATCGAGCGGTACCACAGAACGATGAAAAATGTGGTAAAACTTCATTTTTATTACAGCCCTGAAGAATTGGAAAAAGCACTGGAGGAATTTGTAAACCGTTATAATAATCAGCGGTATCATGAGTCTCTGCAAAATCTAACTCCTGCTGATGTATATTTTGGAAGAAGCGATGAAATACTCCGGGAGCGCAGGAAAATAAAAGAGAAAACACTGCAACTCAGAAAACGGAATTACTTTAAAGAAAAAGTAAAACGCTAAAAAAGTTGTTCTGGAAAATTTTTGAGCCTCAAAGCTCAGAAAAATTTTATGGAAATCAACTTTTATTATAACTTTAAACTAACAAACACTCCCTAAGAGAAAGTCCATTTTCTTTTGAAGACATACA
>NZ_WJHU01000020.1:0-1658 GCF_033712365.1 Chryseobacterium sp. JV558 | reverse complement strand
CAACCAGGATCTTCTCTGTAGAAGTTTGCGGAGATACGTATTCTTTCTTCTGATATGCAATGATATCAGGTATTGGTAATGCTTTTCTATTTATTTTCCCACTAACTGTCAATGGAAATTTATCAAGGTACAAATACACTTTAGGAACCATATATTCTGGCAAGACAGACTTTAAACCCGATTTTAAGGATTCTGAATCAATTTCCTCATCTGAGGTATAATACGCTACAAGCTGTTTGTCTGAAATATTTTCCCCTACAACAATTACAGCAGATTGCTGCACATCATTTATATGATCTAATTGAGACTCGATCTCACCAAGTTCTATCCTGTAACCTCTGATTTTAACCTGATTGTCGCTTCTGCCTATAAATTCAATATTTCCGTCTTCAAGCCATCGGCCCAAATCGCCTGTTTTATAGAGTTGTTTTCCTGACTTAAAAACATGACTGATAAACTTCTCCTCGGTTAATTCCGGACGATTTAAATAACCACGCGACAATCCACCTCCACCGATATATATTTCTCCGGAAATCCCTTTAGGAACCAGTTTTAAGTCTGCATCCAATATATAAATCTCCGTATTTGGTATAGGCTTTCCAACATTGTTTACTGCATCATTCAATTCGATAACTGTTGACCAAATCGTCGTTTCTGTCGGGCCATATAAATTCCAGCAACTTGTACTATTCGATAATAAATATGATTTTAAATCATTGGATAAATGTTCTGCTCCACATAAAATCTTAAGGTCAAAATCACAGGACCAATTAATTTCTTTTAAAGTCTGCCATCTCGATGGAGTACATTCAATGACATTTGGTTTGTAATAATTGATTTTAGATGCCAATTTATTGGCATCATCCAAATCTTCATCATGAATTAATATCAATTCCCCGCCTTGGGTTAAAGGAATAAAATATTCAAGCAATGATGGGTCAAAGGTAGATGAAGCTATACTCAATAGCCGTACAAAGCCATCTTCAAATACTCTTGATGAAAAACTCTTTAAAAAATTGTACAAATTATGATGCTCTATCATTACTCCTTTAGGCTTTCCTGTGGTACCCGAAGTGTAAATTATATAAACGAGCTGGTTGGGAGTAATTTCATGAGCCAATCCATCTGTAGAAAGATTTTCCCATAATGCTTGTTCTGCATTCAGCGCTATACATCTGATATCCTGATCTGCGAACAAATCTGATTTTAATTTTTCCTGGGTTAGTAAAATTTCGGCATTACAATCTTCTAAAATGGTTTCTATACGGGATTTCGGATGCTTAGGATCTATCGGTACATAAGCGCCGCCAGCTTTCATAATTCCCAAAATACCTATGATCATCTCTAAAGACCGCTCAAAACACACCGGAACTAAAACCTCTTTTCCGATGCCCTGCGAAGTTAAATAATGCGCAAGCTGATTGGATTTCTCGTCTAGCTCTTTATAGGTTAACTCTTCTTCTTCAAACACTATGGCAACATGATCTGGCGTAGATATAGCCTGCTTCGCAAATAAGCTGATCACCGTTTCTCCCTGAGGATAGGCTTCGCTAGTACCGCTAAAAACCTCTAACAATTCGTATTCTTCCGGATCTGATAATATCTTCAGCTCCTTAATGGCAGCATCTGGATGTTCGATAGCTGATCTTAGCAGGTTT